>SIAO01000012.1 GCA_009691765.1 Planctomycetota bacterium
AGCGTTTCTGCATATCCCGCGCCCAGAGCCCTACACAGCGTGTGTCCCAACGGAGAGACACTTTGTGTCCCTCCAAAACGACAGCAGGGCTGCCTTGCGGCAGCCCCGTGTCTTCATCTGGCAGAGCCAGATGATTCACACCTCAAGCATCTCAGAACGCGATGCGCGCTTGAACATACAAGAAGGTGTCGTTGTCGCCGACATCAGGCGAAAGGAACGCAATGCCTGCTCCCAGGGTTGCGTTGTCGGCGCAGGCATGCTCTGCCCAAACATCGACTTCTGTGCCTGCGTTCAACGCATCGGCGTCTTGGTCGAAGAAGGCGACGGTCGCGCCACTAGTCCAACCACTGCCGCAAGCAAAGCTTGCACCGACTTGGAGGGAGAAGACGTCGCTGCCGTTGGTCCCGTCGATGACGAAAGCGTCAGCGAGGCCGTAACGAGCGCGATAGCCCGTGTTGCTGTGACGGTTGCCAGTGAAGTCGTAACCGTCCTCAGCGGAGTACCAGCGCGCGAAGAGGCCGAGATCCTTGCTCACATCATAATCAGCAGTGACTTCGTACGCGAAGGTGTCGTCAGCGCCGCCGGTGTCTTCCTGAACATCGAGGTTGGCATCGAGGCCAAGCCCGCCGAAGCTGCCGGCGAAGTGCGCACCGTAACGGTTGCCCACTGCGGTGATGGGAACGATATTCTGGTCGCTTGACTGATAGTAGGCCTCGACGGTCATGTCCTTAAGGGACTTGATCGCGACATACAGCAGATAGTTCTGGTTATGACCACCAGCGCCTGCGGTGCTGTTGAGGTCATAGACCAAGTTCAGCGCGACAGATTCGGTGCCGTAGGAGAAGTTGATGAGATCCGAGTTGTTGCCCGTATTCCAATCATCCACACCCCATGCGAACTGATTGCCAAAGGCCAGTTCCTGACGGCCGAGACGCATGCCAAGGCCATCGACGCCAAGGAAATTCGACCAGTTGCCGTAGGCTTGATAGATGGAGGGGCTCAGGGCGCCTGTGCCGACGCCGGTTCCAAGGTTCCAATCCGTCTGCATGTCGACACGCATGGAAATGCCGTTGCCGATGTCGTAGCCGAAGCCAATACGCGCCAAATTGGCAATATCCCAGGCATCCGGACCAGTGACAAACTTAGTCGCGTAACGGGCACGGAACTCGCCCGAGAAGGTGACCTTCGGGGCGGCGGTGCCGACCGAGAAGCGCTCGGCGAGGGCATTGACTTGCCCTTCGAGTGCTGCGCCATCGTTCGCGCCCTTGAGCGCGGAGTTCTCCACTTCGAGGGCCGCCACGCGCGCCTTGAGCTCGCGGAGATCCTTCGAGACCGAATCAGTGGATTGCGCAAAGCTTGCGGGCACCACGAGTGCAACCGCCAGCAGGGCAGCCAGAATATTCCAATTTCTCATGTGTGTCCTTGCTCCTCAGAAACGACAGTTAATCAGAACGAACCCGAGACCTTTCTCCGAACCGTTCTGATTCGAGCACCTTCAAGGCTGAACTCGCTGCTATTTGCAGCGAAGGGCCAGCCCCAACCGGCACCCATTGTGAACACTTTGGGCCACTTGACCCATGGCGTCAACCGCTGACGCCCCTAATTTTCAGACCCAACGAGCGCAAGCCCATCGGATTGGCGGGTAGCATACACGGGCTCCCCAATGCTGCAAGGGCTCGAGCATTTCCGCGCACAAATTGCGCGACAAATTATCCGTAAGCCATTTGCGTGAAGCAACTTATGGATACGCTCTAAATCTTGTCCGGAGCGTTCTCCTTGAGAACTTCGACGTCCACGCCCTTCGCCCGCAGGAACTCCACAGCCCGGTCCAGCTCGGCAACTTCGCCATCCATCTCGAGGGCCATGAGCGCCACATCCTTGCTGATGGAGGCCCCTTGGATATTCGGCACTACCTTGAAGTCCCGACCAAGCGTGTAAAGCAACGGTTCACCCAAGATTTTCTGCGGGAATGATAGGAAAAGTTTGCGCTTCATGCTGGTGTCCTGGGATTTCGAAACGGGGCGAGCGACACTTGCAGGTTAGGTGACATGCGGCGCCTCAAAAAGGCCCGGCGCAGCCGCTGCAGGCCCCAACCGAGCACACAGCACACCCCAGCTACGATGAGCGGAGTTCGCACGTCACCACCCGACAGCGATGGGCAGTAGCGGTCACCTATCAATTCATAGAAGCCCGGTGACCTTGTCCAGTCGAGGTGCATAACCACGCCCAGCGCCCAAGCCTGCGGAGTGAAGCTCATGCAAGCGAGCGGGACTGCTCCGGCTGGCCACCACACAGGTAGCAGCAGCGCTGTTCCGGCCGCCGCCGCCACGACAAACCGTGAAAATCCGTGCAGTCCCAGCGCCCTCAGAGGGAGAGTCAGAGACCAAAGCAACAACATCCAACAACTGAGAACTAGGAGAAGCAGCGCCCCTTGGTTTGCGGTCGCACCCAGCAGCCAGAGGACAAGGAAAACTGATGCGGCGCTGCTCACAACAGTCAGCGGCTTGCTGAACGCATTGAGCGCTGTTTCCTCAGTACCCCAAGCAATCCTCAATGGCACGACGCACAGCAGCAATCCCGTAGCGAGTGGCGGTCGCTGTTCCGGGGGCGCAAACAGCGTTACGGCCCCACAGACACCGACCGACACGCCGGCCATGACAACCGCGCTCCATTTCTCAGCGAGCACTACGGCATTCCGCCAGCGCCATGAGGGCGTAACTCGTGCAAAGCACGGGCGAGCCTTCCCACCAACGGTCCTTGCTGTTCACCCAAGAACCATCAGCCGCTTGCTTCGCGAGCAGCACTGTAGACAGATCCTTGCGCCAATCCCTCAGATTGAGAGCTGCGAGGTCTACCCCCCGCTTCTCCGCTGCTCCCAAAGCACGCGCCACCGTGAGATAGTAGTAGTAGAGCCCTTCGTAGCGCTGCTCTGGCTTGTCGCGAAACTCCATGCCGGGGTTCCATTCGAGCTGCCAGTTCTTGCTGATCCACTGGAGCGCGGTCACCACGCGAGGGTCTTTGGCGTCGAGCTCGCAGAGCAAGTAGCTCTTCAGCAGCGCGTAAGTCATGGATCCGTAACTGCGAAACACACGGCGGCCGTCGCTGAGCGCTTCGACGCCGGCTTTGCTGTCACCGGGCCTGTAGATGCCACCACCGTCGTTGCCTGGGACCACCACGGTTCCATCGGGAAGCGTGTGCTTCTGATCATTGCTTTCACTGCGGTTCTGGCTGCGCTGCAAGAAAACCAGAGCTTTCTTGTAGTACGCGTCGTCTTTCGCGAGCCCTGCTGCATGCGCCGCATCCACGGCCCACTGCGTGGTGGACATGTTGATGTCCCCAGCTCCGCCATAGCCGATGCCACCGTAGTTCTCAGAGCTCTGCTGCACGCCTTCGCCTTCATCGGTCTGCGCCACACGTAAGTATTCGCGTCCTTTGCGCAGCGTTTCCGCCCACGCTGGATCTTGCGCAGCGGCGAACGCCATCAGCGACGCCGCCGTGCAGTAGACAGCGAGCTGTTGATCGTAGATGGCTCCATCCGGTTTTTGCATCGCAGCAAGCCAAGTGAGCCCAGGCCTACAGAACTCGGCAGTTTCTGGGCTCGAAATGGTCTCCACGGCGGTGAGCACCAGCGCCGTCATGCCGACATCCGCACCTTTTGCCGGATCAAACGCGTACTTGCCGGCGACTGCCGCACCACGCAACCAAACCGCGCCGCGCTGCATCGATGCCTCGACGCCAGTGACCGCAGATGGCTCGACTTCCGTCGGTTTCGCTACGGGAAGAACCACCGCAGCGGTGTCCTGCCCGCAGGCAACAAACAGCACACCGCAGCATGCCACCAGCACGCTGCCCGCGGCACTTCGAATTCGACGCTCGTTGCTCATCTTCATGCTCGGCTCCATGCGCGCTCAAGATAGCGCGGGAATACCTTCAGCGGTTGGACTCATCGTTGGGTTCAGGCGATGCCGCAAAGCAAGCAAGTTTGGCGGGCGCACCACGCCGCTGACCATGCAAGGAGTGTGAAAGCCACGAACTGACCGATGGCGAAGCGCCACGAGTCGCTTTCACGAGCGACCACGGCGATGGTAGCCACGCACTGCAGAGCCACCGCATAAAAGACTAGGAGCGCCACCACAGTCGCGAGCGTGAACACAGGCCCACTGCCACCATCGTGGTGCGCATTGACAAGCACGCTGGCCAACTTGGCGTCACCCAAGGTGCCCACCGATTCTTCAACGGCATACACCACGGACATGGTGCTATTGAACACTTCGCGTGCCGCAAGAGACGCAACGATGGCAATGCCGATGCGCCAGTCGAAACCCAAAGGTTGAATCAGAGGCTCGATCACCTTGCCGAGCTGGCCCGCGTAGCTGCTCTCAAGCGCCGCAGCCTTCTCGATCGCTGACGACGCGACAATGTCAGGGCGCGGGAAAGTGGTCAACACCCACACCGCGATGGAAAAACCAAGAATCATGGTGCCGGCGCGCCGCAAGAAAGCTCCACCGCGTTGTACAAGACGCAGTGCAACTGCACGCGTTGTCGGAAATCTGTAGATCGGAAGTTCCAAGAGCAAGGGCAACGCCGCTGCGCGACGAAGAACACGATCGAAAACGCCCGCTGCAAAGAATGCGAGCAGCACACCGAATAAGTAAAGGCCAAGCAAGACGACGCCCTGAAGGCTCAAGAACCCCAAGATCGATGTCTTCGGAATGAACGCGCTGATGAGCAATGTGTAAACGGGCAGTCGCGCGCTGCAAGTGAGTAACGGTGCCACAAACATGGCCACTCGGCGCTCACGCTGATCGTCCACACTGCGCAGGCCGAGGATGCCTGGCACGGCACAGGCGAACGATGACAACAGCGGCGCAAATGACCTACCGCTCAAACCGACCGCTGCAAAAGGACGGTCGACGATGAAAGCCGCGCGTGCGAGATAGCCGCTGTCCTCCAGCAGAATCAAGCACGTGAACAAGATCAGAATCTGCGGCAAGAACACAACGACAGCACCAACGCCCGCCAACGCTCCATCGACGACGAGATCTAGCACAAGGCCTGCTCCCATCAACGAGCGCAACGCCGCGCCCACGATGGAGAACAGCATTTCGATGCCGTCAACTGCAGGTGTGGCGAGGACGAAAACCCCTTGAAACACCGCGCCCATCACCAAGAGAAACAGCAAAGGGCCAACGACGGGGTGCAGACACCAACGATCGATCCGGTCGCTGCGCGCTCGCAGGCTGCTTTCCGTAGCGGTGCGGACATGCACCATGATGCTCTCGGCAAAACGCCAACGCGCCGCGGCTTCTTGCTGCACGAAACCGCCGGTGTCCACGGCATCGCGAATACTCGCCCAGCGCGCCGGACTCGCATCTGTCGTGATATTCACTCCCGGAGTGTGCGCGAGCGGCGTGCTCTTTCCGTGCCCAGCAATGCCAGCGCGCATGCATGCTGCGAGTTCGGCGATACCCTCGCCACGCAACGCCGAAGTCGCCAATACTGGCAAACCACCGAGCGCGCGCGAAAGCCCCTCGGTATCCACTGGGCAGCCTTCAGCACGCGCTTCGTCGGCCATGTTCACGCACACGACGCATGGAATGCCTGTGTCCAAAATTTGCGAGAGCAAGAACAAGCCGCGGCGTAATTGCGTCGCATCAAGAATAACGACAGCGCCATCCACGGCCGCGCGCAAGGAACCGCTACGCAACAGCGCAGCGGCTGTAATTCCCTCATCAATAGAGCGTGGCACCAGCGAGCGCACGCCGGGAAGATCTACGACACGCACGGGCACGCCGACACCGCTCAGATCGCCTTCGCGGCGCTCTACCGTGACGCCTGCGTAATTCGCGACGCGCTGGTGCAATCCAGTAAGCGCATTGAATAACGCCGTCTTGCCCACATTGGGGTTGCCGACGAGCGCATAGCTACGCACCGCCGCTGGAGCGTCACGCATGGATCTGCACCATGACGAGAGCCGCGGTTTCGGCACGTAGAGAAAACCGTGCGCCGTCGATTTCGACTTCCAGTGGCGAGCCCAACGGTGCGCGGCGCACCAAACGCACGCGCGCACCTGGCACAAATCCGGCCTCGGCGAGCTTCAACGCGACCGTGGCGCTGCCCTGCAGCTCGAGCAAAACGCCACCGATTCCCTCCGCGAGTTGCGCGAGTGCTACGGCTTTCCGCGGAGATTCTCGCACGAATGCTGAGACCATGTCTCAGTATAGCCTGCAGCGTTGCAGCGCCAACACACGTCTTTCCACGCGCGCCGCCTTAGAGCTTCGCGCCAGTTTCACGCGCACGCTGCCGTCGGCATGCGCCGCAATAGCCATACAACTTCAGACTGTGCGAGGTGAGTTCAAAATCGGATTCCGAAGCCACGCGCTCCTGCAAGGCCTCAATGCTGGGCGAAGTGAACTCGGTGATGCCCCGACATCCGATGCAGAAGAGATGATCGTGGTGCGCATGCCCAAGTGAGGATTCGTAGAAGAGTGCACCCTGACCGAACTCATGACTAATGAGCAAACTGCACTCACACATCATGCCAAGAGTGCGATACAGCGTTGCCTTGCTCACTCGCACCGAGGCATCAAGACGTCCTTGCAAGGTCTCCGCAGTGAAATGCCCATGCATGCACGCAATGCTACGCACGAGCTTCATGCGCACTTTGGAAGCTTTGAGTTTTCGCTCACGGACATGCCGATCTAAGACGCATTCGGCGTCGGCTGCGATCGCATCGTTGTTTACGGCACTGCGCGGTGTCCGCTGCATGGCGCTCTCCGCTGAAAGACTATCAGAGCGCGAGGGCGCCACTGAGCGCACGCATACCGATGTCTTTGCGGTACTGCATGCCCTCGAACTGAATATCCGCGATAGCGCTGTAGGCCCGTTTGCGTGCAGCAGCAATGTCCGCCCCAAGCGCCGTCACGGCCAGCACGCGACCACCCGCAACGCGCAGGTGTCCGTGACTCATGGTCGTGCCTGCATGGAACACAAGCACATCTTCGCGTTTCTCTGCGGCCTCAACACCGGCAATGACCGCGCCCTGCAGCGGACTGCCTGGATATCCTGCGGCACAGAGCATCACAGTGACAGCTGCGCGCGAATCCAGCGCAAACACTGCATCCGAAACGCTTTCGAGACGGCCCTGCGCGCAAGCGAGCAGCGGTTCCAGCAAGTCGCACTGCATACGCGGCAACAACACTTCCGTTTCCGGATCGCCGAAGCGCGCGTTGTATTCCAGCACTTTCGGACCACTGCGCGTGAGCATCAGGCCCGCGTAAATGACACCGCGGTAACTGCGCCCAGCTTTCGACAACTGATGAAGTGTCGGAAAGAGGATTTCCTCTTCGACGCGCCGAATTCCCTTGGCATCGAGATTCGTTGCAGGTGACACCGCGCCCATGCCGCCCGTGTTGGGTCCTTGGTCGCCATCCAACAGACGCTTGTGATCTTGCGAGGTCGGCAGCGTCAGCATGGTGCTGCCGTCGGTGAGGCAATGAATACTCACTTCTTCGCCGTGCAGAAACTCCTCGATGAGCACAGATGATCCACTGTCGCCATGCAAGCGCGATTCGATCATGCTGCTGACGGCGTCCGTAGCCGCGGTCTCATCCTCACAAATCACCACGCCTTTGCCACCAGCAAGACCTGACGCTTTCACAACCAGCGGATAGGAAACGCCTCCGCGCAAGTAGTCGCGAGCGCTACGCGCATCATGAAACACGCGGTACGAAGCCGTAGGAATGCCTCCACGACTCATCAAGCCCTTGGCGAATGCTTTGGATCCCTCAAGCTCTGCGCCATCGCGCGAGGGACCGAACACTGCGATGTCTTCCGCTCGCAGTGCATCGCCGAGCCCAGCAGTCAGCGCCGCTTCGGGGCCGACCACAACAAACTCAATGGCATTCGCTTTGCAAAACGCGCGCAAGCCCGCGACATCCGTTGCGACGATGTTGATGTTCTCGGCCATGCTCGCTGTGCCGGGATTCCCTGGAGCGCAGAACAAGCGCTTGATCTGCGGGCTCTGCGCCAATTTCCAGCACAACGCGTGTTCGCGCCCGCCTCCACCTACCACCAGCACGTTCATGGCAAAGATCTCCACTCGGGCCATACAGGCCGTGCAGAGCATAGAAGCGTGCAGGGCGCGGCACCAGCACAGGTGCAGCGCCCCATGGCACAGCCGAAAGATCTTCAGAATCGCATCAAGGAACGAAAGTGATGCCGATCACGTTGCTCGAAAGCACCGCGTTGAAGTAGGTGCTGTCAACGACGAAGGCCTGTGTCCACAACATAAGGCCCGTGAGTGCCGCAGGAATCGGGATGTCGAGCGACATGTCGCCAGCTGCGTCCGTCGTTCCTTGCATGAGAACGAATGCCGGATCTCCGATGCCGACCACGCCGCCCCACGCATTGCCTGGCAAGCGCGAAGATCCGACGCCGATCACAGCGATGCTGTTGGGCACACCATCAACCGCCAGATTGATGCTGGTGTTGACGGGATGATTAACGTTCCACGCTGGCTCGCCGTTCACACGATGTACACACAGCGCCAGACGCAGGCCATTGAGCGCGTTAATCCGTCCCGCTCCGTGGTTATTCTCTTTGCCTGCAACCGATCCGCTGCTCGTAGCCGTCTGATGCGTGATCATCGCCGCGTCTTCTGGCGTAAGGCTCATATTGGCGCTCTTCCACAAGCACAGCACACCGTTGGCGACGGGCGTTGCATTGCTCGTGCCACTGAAAGTCGCGGTACCACATGTGCCGCTGCCGCTGGGCGTGGTGGTTCCTGCAGGTGCGCTCACATCAGGCTTGAGCAACGCCATCTGCGTTGCACCAGTCCATGGATAGTCGTTGTGATTCACTGCATCCCAATTCGCAACCGGATAGCTCGCATTCACGGCGAGCACATCCGTCAGATGCCACGCGAAAGGGCCGCACGGGCTGTAGCTGAGGATGTTGTTGCTGAGATCGTGCGCAGCAACACCGATGACGCCGCCTTTGCCGCCAGCGAGCGTTTGGTTGGGGTCCACATACGGCGCAGGCAAGCAGCCCGGCGCACTGATATTGAAGGGCCTGCGGTTGAGGGATGTCGTCGACGTGCATGTCGTGCCGTTGTTGGATGTCGAGTTTGTACGGATCAATCCCGCCGCTAGAGACGTGTCGCCGACTTGGCGGTGCATCTTGTAGTTAGGTGCAGACACATTTTTGTAGCTATGCGAGCTCGTTTGACAGTGCGCGCCTTCAGCGATGCCATATGCGATCGCCGCCCACTGGGAACTCTCGCTCCCGAGAAGGCCCGTCATGATCTTGGCGCCCGGCGCTTGGCCGTACACCGTGCCGTTGCAGGTTCCATCCGCCACGAGGCAGCCTGCAGTGTTGGTGCCATGGCCGCCTGCGTCGCTCAAGCTGATGTTGTTGGCGGAAAAATTCCAACCGTTGATGTCGTCGATCTTACCGTTGCCATCGTCGTCGATGCCGTTGGCAGCAATCTCTCCGGGGTTTTGCCAAAGCCGATTCAACAAGTCGTTGTGAGCGGCATTGATGCCACTATCCGTATTCATGACCACCACGCCGGTACCGTTGAAACCAACGGCCCAAACTTGATCCGCGCTCGTGTTGATGGGCCCGTTGCCCGCGGCCGATGGGATCGCGCCACTCACTGCTGCAAAGCTGGTCGTCCCACTTGGAATCATCACACCATCTTCAACTTCATGAAGTAAGGGAGCTACATCACTCCAGACTTCCTCCACGGATTCAAGCGCGGCCACATCGAGGATCACATCTGGCCGTGCAATGCAGCGCACAAAGTTACCGAGCCAGCATGGCTCGATGAACTCGCACGTTCCGCTGAGGCGTGCAATATTCAGAATTGCGAGCGTCTCCGCTTGTGTTCGCAGCGAGTGCTCTTGGCACTCACGCATCACCGTCGCGCGGCGCTCTTCCACAGGCATCCGGTTCATTCGCGGGAACCAGTGATCCATGCCGAGCTGCTCGCGCATCACAAAATACACAGGCACCTGCGTCGTAGGTGACGCCTCCATCAGCGCCGTCACCACTCGCGGGTGGAGTTTGAAAGTCGCTTCCTGCGCGAATGCTGCAGAGACAAACGCAACAACCACCAATGTGTATTGGCAAAGACGCATGAGAATTCTCCAGGTGACAGGGCTAACTGCTGCGTGTGAGTGTGGGGAACAGGCTAAGCCTATCCTTACGGAGGTCCTCTAGTCCATAGTTGCGTTGGCACGCGGGATTGAATCAGTTGGCCTGTTCGGAGGCATTATGGTTCGACCACACCGAGCAAAACGCGAACGTTGGGGGCGAATGTGTGCTGCTTGCAAGGGCTCGTGGCGAAGGCCACGCAGTGGCCGCAGCCCCGCCTCCGCGGTGCTGCGCCGTGGCATTCCAAAGCGTGAGCGCAGGCGGAGTGCGGTCCGGAGAGGGCGGAGCATTCCGTTCGAGACCGCCGAGCCGGAATGCGTAGTCCTGTCCGGCTGCGCGGAGCCAGTGCGAACAAAGACTCTGCGGGCGAGGCCCCCTGCAGCGGGGGCGCGAGAACGCGCAGACGCGGCGCGGATGCTGCACCGTCGAGCAAAACGCGAAAGGCCCCCGTGTTGAGCGAGGGCCTTTTGCGTTGCGAAGTCGGGGCGAGAGGATTTGAACCTCCGACCCTCTGCTCCCAAAGCAGATGCTCTACCAGGCTGAGCCACGCCCCGATGCGTGTTGAAGTTGCGAGCCATCTTGCGCTGCGCCGTCTACGGCTGCAAGGCCACACCATGGCCTTCGCGACGATGAAACGGCCGAAAGCCGAAATCAGTAATAGCTCGGCAGCGCGGACAAGGTCAATTCAGAGACCGGCATCCAAGAAGTGCCGTCGTTTCCAGTCATTTCCAGCAACGTGCATCCCGCCCCTGCGCCAGCGCGCAAACGGAATCCCTGTCCACTTCCGAGTGTGCAAGCAGAAAAATCCGTGATGGGCATGGTGCTGGGTTGCATCCATGTGAGGCCAAGCCAACTGCGCCCGCCGTCAACGCTCTTGAACGCACATTCGTTAGCCTCTCCAGATTTCATATCTACAGTCGTCACAGTGATGGAACCATCGTTGTCCGTTTCACGCAGCAGCGACTGAATGCCCGTCAATACAATGTCGGTTTGCAGCGGCACGAGACTCTCACGCCAGTGGTTGCCTGCATCTTCCGTGCGCAGCACAACGGCACGAGTGTGCCCTTGCTCATCAACACGGATGCCAGCAATCCAGCCGCGGAGTCGATCGGCGAAGCTTATGCAATCGAGGCGCAAACGCTGAATCGGCAGTGTTTCCACAGCATGACGGCGCCACGACTTGCCACCGTCTGATGTGAATAACACGAGGCCTTCCGGAGTGCCATCGGCGCACACGAGATGGCCTGCCACAACAAGTTCCCGTGGCGAAATGGCGTGCACCGCCGTTGGAACAAGCGCGGTGTACCGCTCATGGGGAGGTGTTGGTAACTGCAGGTGAGGCCCATCCGAGCAGGCCGACACAGCAAGACAGAGAATGAAAAGGGACCAGCGGGCAGAAGGCATCGCACTCTCCGTAGGGACCTGGAAATCCATTCCCTTGCACTTATCGGGCAAAACTCTATCCGCCGTGACTCACAGATTTGTCACGAGCAGCGACCTGCAGCGGGATTCTAACCGACAGAGATGCGCATGTTCTTCTCGGCTTCCTCACGCGCTTAGCTTCAGACTTGAGGATGCAAGCGCTTATCAATACATCGTTAACGACGAATGTGAATGTTTTGTGGAAAAGCGTTGACAATTGAGTGCCGTTGGTGGATACTTGCGCTCAGACCTCGGTTCTGCAGCTGCTGGCCCGCAGCTAAAGAAAAACCGCAAGTGGATCGCCCGGTATCTGGCACCCAGCCGGGAAAAACGATCGCCTGCGTCTCGCCTTGGTCTGCGGGGTATTTCTGATTCCCAACACATTCGGTTTGAAGTCCACATCAAAACTCTGCAGGTGTTCGCCGTGCGTCGATGGCCCTCGACAACCGGAACAACGAACTCCTCGGAGCAGGAAGGGTTCACATGTCCATTCGCCGCTTCCTAGGCATAGTCCTAGTGTGTTTGCTGGCAGTTGGCTGCGAGAAAACAGCTCCAACATCGTCTTCTGTTATCCCGCCAGCTGGCGCCACCCCACCTGCGGTGTCGTTCATTCCAGAAACAAATGAGCACAGCGCTGCGACCGGGATCGTCGCGAATCTGCCGATTCCGGCGACGCGGCCGAATCCCACCAGCGGTGGAGGCGGCACGACGCCACCACCGACGGTTCCGCCGGTGACCGCTGAGCCCAAAGGCTCAGCGAATGCCAGCCCAGTGGTCTTCACGCCCACCACGCCTGCGACGCGGCCGAATCCCACCAGCGGTGGAGGCGTCACGCCACCGGCACCGGCTCCGGCACCGGCTCCGGCTCCGGCACCGGCTCCGGCACCGGCACCGGCACCGGCACCGGCACCGGCACCGGCACCGGCACCGGCACCGGCTCCGGCTCCGGCTCCAACGCCGAATCTGCCAATCAACGACACTCGCCCCAGCCTTCAGGGTGGGACTTTTGTCGGCGGGCAGTGGACACCTATGCCCATCGGCTGGGCGCCGCCTGCCGTCGAACCTGAAATCCGCGAGGAACCTCGTGGCGGCGGCACGCTGCCACCTCAACAACCAGTGCCCGAGCCGGAAACCGTCGTGCTCTTCACGCTCGGGGCTGCAGGTGCCGCTGTCCTTGCATGGCGCCGACGCGAAGAACTCGCCGCTGCTTGCTCGGAACTGCGCTGAATCCAACGCCACGTTCGCTCTGATACAACGGATGCCCCATGAGCCGATCCGAGAGTGCCGCCGGGCCAAGCTCGGCCGTCCGTTGTTTACCCGCCATTGAGCGGTTGTTGACGGATCCAAACCTGACTGCCGCCCTGAAGCGGCGCGGCAGGGGTTTGGTGACACTCGCAGCCCGCAGCGTGATGACCGACTTGCGAGCGACCTTGCTCGCGAATCCGACGCAGCCAGCTCCGAGCAGCGCGGACATCTGCTCTTCGATCGAACGTCACCTCGACCTGCATCTCACCCCGCTGCCGCGCGTGCTGAACGGAACTGGCGTGGTGCTGCACTCGGGCCTCGGGCGCGCACCGCTGCCACCTGCCGCATTCGACGCAATTCAACGCGCCTTCGGTTACTCCCTCTTGGAGGTTGAGCGTGAAACTGGCGAGCGCAAGGCCCGTGACGCGCGCTGCTGCGATCTGCTTCGCATACTCACCAGCGCGGAAGACGCACTCGTGGTCAACAACAACGCCGCCGCAACGCTGCTGATTCTTGACAGCATCGGCCGTGGACGCGAGATCATCTGCTCACGCGGCGAACTCGTAGAAATCGGCGGGAGTTTCCGCATCCCAGAAGTGATGGAAGCGAGTGGCGTCAAGCTCGTCGCGGTGGGCAGCACGAACAAGACTCACTTGAAGGACTACGAACGAGCCATCACCGCTGCCACGGCTGCACTGCTCGTCGTTCACACCAGCAACTACCGCATTGTCGGATTCACTTCGCAGCCCGAGCTGACGGAGCTCTCGGCACTAGCGCGCAGCCGCGGGCTACCGCTGATCCATGATCTCGGTAGTGGATCGTTGCTGAGCCCGCTCGAACTTGGCGTCGGCGACGAACCGCCTGTTGCTCGCAGCCTCGAAGCCGGAGCCGATGTTGTTTGCATGAGCGGCGACAAGTTGCTCGGCGGGCCGCAGGCTGGGATCATCCTCGGGTCATCTGCTCAGTTGGGGCGCATGCGCAGCAGCCCATTGGCGCGCGCGCTTCGTGTCGACAAGTTCACGGTGGCGGCGCTCGAAGCCACACTGCAGCTCTATTTGGAGAACGACACACTGCGGCAGACGCACCCTGTGATTCGAATGCTCACCAGCACGCGAGAACAATTGCATCCACACGCCGAAGAGCTCCTCGGTTTGGTGCGCGACATTCCCAATTGCACGGCGCGTCTCATTGAATTGTGTTCTGAAACGGGCTCGGGCGCTTTGCCGACGCTGCAATTGCCAAGCATGGGTGTCGCCCTTTCGAGCAAACTAAAAGCGCAGAGCTTTGCGCGGCTTCTGCGTCATCAGAACCCCGCACTTTTCACGCGCATTGCGAATGACGAAGTCTGCATCGATGTACGCACGCTTCTGCCGGGCGAAATATCGTTAACAGCGGATGCGATCCGCTCTGCACTGGGGACTTCGCGTTGACGGGCGCTTCCGCGCCGCATAAGACAACGGCCTCTCCGCGGGAGCGGATCGTTTCCTGGTGGAACGCCCGGTCTTCAAAACCGGTGGGACGGGCAAATCACCCGTCCGGTGGGTTCGATTCCCATGCGCTCCCGCCATTTCTTGCTGCCAACAGGGGCGGCACTGGCGGAATGGCGTACAGCACGATGCCATTGTGGTGCCTTGCATCGAACCTCTCATGACAGCGCTGCGTAGAAACCTTTGTTTGGCACTGCTGTGTACGCTCGCTGCATGCAGTGGACACAAGGCCACATCATTCCGCATCCTCGGTGCAGCCTCAGCGCTACCACTCCCAGAAAACGCGTCGCTGGTGTTGCTGTGCTCTGAATCCCTGGATGCCAACGTCGCGCAGAATGCGCTGCTCGTCTGCGATGCAACAGGACAATTCGTGGACTGCCAGTACAGCGCTGCTGGCCCACACTTGCTCGTGAGACCACACGCGGGAGGCTTCACGGAAACGGCAGCGCCGTACACCATCGCACTTGCATGGCCACCCGTGGGCCCGCAATTGCGCAACAGGAGCGGACACAGCGCGCAAGGCTCATGGCACCTGAGTTTCGATGTACGCAAGCAAGCGATCATCGCAGACGAATTGCTGTTGCTGACAGAGCACGACGCTTGGCCAAACCCGCTTCACGCCAACGGCTCCGGAGCCTCTGCGCTGCGCATAGAACTCAATTTTTCAGCCGCCGTCGACCCGCGCACTCTGTCCTCCGGAATCCAAGTGATTGATGAACGCCGCCACGAATCTCTCGATGCCGTGGATTTCGAAGTGTCGCGAGATCAACCGCAACAGGTGTTCCTTCGCCCATTCACACGTAGCCCATGGCTCTTGGCGAGCGGCGCGTGGCGCATCGTTGTGGGCCCGGCGCTGCAAAGCCTCGACGGCGCCTCAGCACGCCCGGCAGTGAGGCATTTCAAGATCGATGGCGCGCCGCGGCTCTTGCAAATGAGCTTCAATCAACGCAGTGATGTGAGCGCTGCGGCCGCTGACGGAGTGCAACGCGATGGCGTGTTGCGTCCTCGCCCGCTCTATCACCCCGTGCTGCCGACAGCTCAGAGTGGTGGATTGTTGCCTCTCGGTGACGCACGCGGCACAACACTTTTCCCGCGCGCACCGCACGGGTCCAAAGCACAGATTCTGCTTCCGAGTGACTGGATGGGAACTGAGCACGGCGAACTCACCGCGCGCCGGTGCTTGATCACCGAGATCGACTTGCTCACCGACAGTCCGGTGCCCGTAGATCTTTGCGCAGCGGAGTTGCAGTTGCGCTTGGGATATTTGCCACGAGCAGCCTCCAGCAGCGGCCTCACGGAGCGTTTCGAGTCGAATTGCGTTGCGACGAGCTTGCGCCTACTGCAGCTCGCAGATTCCGACGGCATCACCCAACTTGGGAGCATTTCAGAACGCGGCGCGGACCGACTCATTCGCTTGCGCCTGCAAGAGCCCTTCGTTCATGACATGGACAACGGCGATCTTGTCTTGACGCTCGAACATGACGGAGTCTGGTCGCAATTGGCACCACTTCCAGAGCGTGGGCTGACAATTCTCGGAATGCGCCCGGATGAAAACGCTGTTTCAAAGACGGCGTTCGTCCTCGGCACGCGCGGCGCCCCCATGGCTTCGCTCGGCAGCACGCTGCAACCTCATGTGTGGTTGCACACGCTCAGCTTCCCGTCTGTAGAAACGCGCTGGCACATCATTGAAGATTGCGGCAATCCCACCTTCAGCCGTGAACCTGGGCGGCATGGCAGAGCTGAAGCCGCCGAAGGCGCCGATTTCACCGTGTGGTTTCAAAGCGGCAAGGTGCGACGAAACGCGACGGGCCAGGCGCTATTGGATGAAACTGGGGCTGCGCTTGTTGACCCCACGGGGCCCTATGACCTCGTCCCGCCCCGTGGCAAGGGCGACGCCCTGCGCGCACGCATCGAGTATGAACCAAGCAGCCGTCTGCTCCGTTATGCACCCTCTATCGAGTACATTTTGGTCGCCTATCGAGATGCGTAGCATCACCCCACTCCTATGAAACACATCCATCACATTCTGCCTGCCGCTTTGTTGCTTCTGTGCACTGCTTGCGGCGACAATGCCATCACTGCCAAGGTCGATGCACCGCCCAAGCCTGAGGCCAACGCCAAACCCACAGCGGTGCTTGCACCGAACGCAAACCAGCAACCAACCGCGGCGCCAGTCGCACCACCTGAGCCAGCGGTTGCAGCCAAGACGCAGGACACCGCCGCAAGCCTCGCTCCGCTGGTTTTCTATCCCGCACTACCCGAGGACGCAGTGATGACCATCAACGGCGTCACCATTCCGGCATCACGGCTCTTGCGCGCATTGCTCGAAGAAAACTTCAATGTCGGCGTCAGCAACTTGGTGATGGCGCGCCTGCTCGATCTTGAACTGCAACGCACGGGGACAGCACTGCCCGACTCAGAAGTGGACGCCGAGCTTGCAGCATTACTGGAATCTGCTGCGCCAGGAAAGAACCTCGCGGACGTTCAACGCGAAGGCAAACTGTCGCTGAAACACTTGCGCAGCCAAGCGCGCACCAATCGCGGTTGGAAGATCCTGTTCTGGGATTCCCAGAAGATCCCGCTCGATCAACGCACCGAACAGACCAACACGTTCATCATGCAGTTCTTCATGAAGCAGTCGCTGGAGAAGTACGACCGTCGTGTGCGCGGCGCGGCACCAGAGCCTATCGCCGGCGCAGCGGCACAGATCATCGACCGCGCGAGCGGAAACGAAATCGTCATTGGTGCCAGCGATGCGCTCGATTTCCTGATGGGACTCATCCGCAATGGCTCGATGCTAGATGCAGCGCAAGAACTTGCAAAGCACATTGTGTTGGAACAGAAGTTAGAAGCCGCAGGTAAAGCCATTGGCCTCGGCGAACCCGCCGCATGGACAATGCAGATGCGCAACGAGTATCCAGGCATGTTCGGCTGGGACCAGATTTGCCGCCTACGCGGCACCACGCCAGAACGCGAGCAGGAACGCTGGTGGCGCACTCAAGTTTGGAAACTCACGGGCCACAGCCTGAGCGACGCTCACGTAGAAGAGTTTCTCGCCGCACACAAAGACTTCTTCATGGGCAAAACTAAGCGTGCAGCACACATCCTCGTGCGCACCAAGGATGATGTCACTGGCCTCTCCTTCGATGAAGCAGGGCAAGAAGCTGCGCTGAAAAAGATTCAACTCATCCAACAGAAGCTCGAAGAAGGCACGGATTTCGGATGGCTTGCCGAGAATTACTCTGACGACAGCGTGACGGCCAAAGGGCAAGGTCGCATCGGACAAGTCTTCAAAGAATGGGGTGGTGGCTTAGATCGTGATTTCCAAAACGCTGCTTGGGCACTCGAAACGGTAGGACAACTTTCAGTGCCCGTGAAGAGCCAGTTTGGCTGGCACATCATCAGGCTCGACGAAGTCACACCACCAGCGCAAAAACAGGAACCGAATTGGAAAGAAGCCAACTTCTGGAAGAGCATCCGCGAGGAAGCCGAGACTTTTGCCATGCAAGCGTGGACCGCGGAGTGCATGAAGGAAGCAAAGGTCGAGGTCGCTGAACCCGCCAAGCTGTTCAAGCTCAAGGAACATTCGTACGTCGAAACGAAGCCTGCAGAGAAGAACTGATTCGATCTGAGCGCACTGACTGCCGCTGCGCGATTCCGCCAGCGGCAGCGTGCGTTTTGCTTCTGCGTGATGCAAGATGCTCGCGCCACACCCGACCGGAACTCACGCAGCAGCGGAGTTTCCGATGTCCCACTGTTTTTCAATACCGCTCACTGTTCTTCTTGCCCTTGGCTTCGGCGGGCTGCTCCCTGCACAGTCCATCTTGTTTCATCCTGCAAGCGACACAGCCACACCCATTGGAATGGCCCTGCATGATGAAATCTGGCGCACAGGGTCGCCAGCACAGGCGGTGCTGCCACGAGAAGCCGTGGCAGTGCTGTTTGGCGATCGCAACGGCAACGGTCTGCTCGACGATGGCCCAACGCGCTTCGACGCATTGGCCACTAACGCTGCTGGTCACATCTATGTCTCATTAGCGAGCAATGCAGTCCTTGCCAACGGCAGCACGCTGCTCGATGGAGATGTCTTGCGGCTCGACGCTGGAGCGCCCTTGAGCGTAGTGTGGACAGAGTCCCTTTTCGCCGCAGCGGTCGGTGCCAGCACTGTCGATATCGACGCCTTCGCCATCGGGGTAAGCGGAGAGATCTACTTCAGTTTCGAAGAAGATGAAATCACGACAAGCGTCGCGCTCATGGTTCAGAACGGTGGCAATGCGACCCTCGACGAGCAGTGCGTATTCCGACTCGATCTAGGTCAGAACGTTGCAGTGCTGCATCTGACACAAGCAGCTGTGGTCGCGTTGTTCAACACAGCGTTTGGCTCCACTGCCACCAGTGTTGTTGACACCACTGGCCTTGAACTCGATCCGTTGGATGCGACGGCGCTCTGGATCACATCAGGATCTGCATCGGCTGCGTTGAAGGGGCGCATCGTCTCCACGCGCAACGGTGGCACGCCTGTCACTATTGGAGGAACTCCGTTCGAACCCAGCGCCGCTGGATTCAGCACCAACTGCACATTGGACTCACTCGCTCTCGGCAACATGTCGTGGCCAGTTGTTCGCCTCACACCTGCATCGGGTTCCGCCAGCAATGCAGCGAACGGGATAGTGCGTGTCGAGCAAGCCGGGCCTATGGAATTGGTCCAGCTCGTGATTACGACTCCGCAACTCCCCGGACCTTCGGGTGTGCTTTCGCAACTCCCGGGCTGGGGTGGCATCCATGTGAATCCAGCAGATCCCTTGTTTGCTCTGTCAGCCAACGCGCCACAGTTCACGCTTGCAGCTGACCCAGCAGGGGTGGCCTCCTACGGGTTCAGCTTCGCAGGCATGACGCCCGGCTTGCAGGCCATCATTCAAACCATTGAAATCGCCACACTGCGCGTTTCAACCCCGGCGGTGCTGACAATCACCGTCTGATACCGGGTAGAGTGAAACTCTGTCTCTGAGGCTGCGTTTCAGAGACAGAGTTCTCTATGCCCAAGTTCCTCATTCCGCTTGGTGTACTAACAGTCTTTGCCCTGTTGGGTTTGGGCGCGTGGAGCATGCTGGACGCGAGTGCCGATGTCTTGGAATCCAGTACCGGGCCTCGTGCCACGACTAACACAGAGTCGCCCACTGACGTCAGCAGCGCTGACAACGCACCTCAAGTTCCACGCATGACCGCGATGCCACCTCAACGCAAGAGTTTTCGCGCTGCGCCCGATGAAATCATCGGGCGCGTGTTCAATGCGGCCAATGAACTCCTCGCTGGAGCGCGTGTGTCACTGACTCCCGTCGCGCCATTGCCTGCGCAGTACTTCTCAGGCACGACACTGCGTTGCGTCACTAACACTGACGGTGAGTTCCGCTGCAAGACCATCGAAAACGCTCACTACGCAGTCGTAGCAGAAGCTGCATCACACCAACCACGCTTGATTAAGTCCGTGAGCAGCGGAAGCGTCGTAGACATCGAGCTGCTCGCTGGCGCAGTGCTCGATGTCAAAGTCCTCGATCTCGCTGATGACTCTCCGCTCGCCGGAGTCGAAGTGCAAATCACGCGGGGCACTGAACTGCCACCTGCCAAAGCGACGACGGCAGCCGATGGACTCCTCCATTTCGACGAGCTCGTTCCCGGTTCCTTCGAAGGCTCCCTCTTCGCCACAATGCACTTGGATCTCTTGCGTGTTCCCGTCGTGATTACCTCGACAGCCCAAGAAGTGCATTGCTGGCGGCTCGGACGCGGCAAGCAAGTCCGCGGCGTCATTCGCAGCGCGCGCGGAGCACAGCCCATTCGCGGAGCACTCGTTGCCGAGGGACGCAAACGCGCCCGCAGCGACGACGATGGCCGCTATGTGTTGCAAGGACTACCCGCGCACGGCATCAGCATCGAAGTGCACGCCGACGGTTGGCAAACCGCGAGCGATTATGTTGACTTGGCAGGATCGCGCGTCTTCGCCACTCGGGATTTCACTCTCCAGCCTTCGGGCGTCATTGCAGGAGTCGTGTTGGACCCAGCTGGCAATCCCGTGCAAGGGGCACGCGTTGCTCCTCTGCAATGCCACGGCGATAGCTACGTGTACAACCTCGATGACAGTGGCCTGCGCACGGCGACGACCGGCGTGGACGGCCGCTTCGTAGTAAGCGGTTTTCAACCTCGCGAGGCAAAGACCTACGCAGTACGCGCCGAGTGCGACGGCTGGCCGCCTCTCATCTCAGACGTTTTTGCGCTCGAGGAGCTGAATCCACGCGTAGACATTGTGATGCGCCTTTCACAATCCGTCGTGGTCATACAAGGAACTGTCGTCGATGAAACCGACCAGGGCATAGGCGGCGTGCTGGTGATCGCTGAGAGCTCACCAAGTGGTGCTGCCAAATTGCTGCCGCCCGTGTGTACACGCACCAATGCTGACGGCACCTATAGCTTCAAGGACATCCCAGATGGTGTGCTCACCATGGAAGCCATTGCGAGCGGTTTTCTTCGGGGCCGCAGCGTCGTTGAGGTCGTAGGCGGAGAAATCTCGGGCAAGGCGCCTAAGCTCAAGTTGCGCAAAGGTCAGGTCGTTCGTGGTGTCGTCACTGACAGCGCCGGCGCTCCAGTGAATCAGGCCCAAATGCAAATCAGAGGGTCGAGCTCACGCGAGCAAACCACAAGCGCTGTCGATGGATCGTTCTCCATGCTGGTTGTCGGCGCGCCACCTTGGTCCGTTTCAGCCACCGCCCCGCACTACGAGCAGTACAACGAAGCCAAGACTTTTCCGGATGCAGAAAATCTCGTCAAGATCACACTGAAGCCTGCGACCATGATCCGCGTCGCTGTGCGCGAACGCGGCAATTCAAGGCCGCTTGATTCCTTTAGCCTCAAAGCCATCGACGCAGATTCAACGCAGTCTGCACAACGGAAATCTGAGAACCGCTCGAGATTCGGGCGGAGCTTGGAACCCGTGGAGATGGTCGTGCGTGCAGGCGAGCAGATCATCCTCGCGCATGCCGACGGATTCCTGCCGAGCGAACTGCGTGTCGATGTCCCTGCAGGGACCATCAAAGATCTCGGGATGATGGAACTGGATCGTGGAGTCACTTTGGATGGTGTCGTGCATCTCGCTAACGGCTCACCCATTGCTGAGGCACGCTTGCTGGCTCGCGGCATCCTGCAAGGGATTCCTGAAGATTCGTACCGCGAACTCGGTCAAAGTGGTAACGACGGCTGGGTTCAATCCTCAGGCCTACGTCCAGGTGTCTACGATCTTGTGATCGAGACTGAAGTCGCTCCGCTCTTGGCACTCAATAACTTCCGACTTGATGCAGAATCCGGAAGCAACCTCGACCTGCTCGTAACGCCCGAGACCCACTTGATACTCAGCGCCCTACGCGATCATCCTCCCTCGAAAGGTGCACGTGAGAACTCTGGCAATTGGATCAAAGAGCTCAGCGTGGGTTCCTTCGAATTCAACTCAGAGTTCTTCCAGAGTCGCCCAGGCTCTCGGCTCATCGACAACTCTCAAACCAATGTCAACTACAGCATCACCGCGCAGGCGGGCACCGTGATCGGTTTCGTGCAAGGCACAACCGATCCAGTGCATGGGCGCCTGTGGCATGCCAAGCCGCAGCTCGTTCGCCGCGGCCGTGGCGCTGATCTGCGCGCTGCTTTCTCGCGCCTGCCGAAAGGGACCTACACGGTAGAACTCAAGCTCGGAGAGCGCGTCCTCGCGCAGCACACCATCACGCTCAAAGGCGAGCAGATCGTGCAGCACCAGTTTGATGTACGCACCAAACCGCCCGCACCTGCACCTGTTGGGCGTTGACATTCGCTCTTTCAACGCAATGTTCGCCAGAGCCAAACAGCGACGGCGCTCGCTGACGCCAGCACCAGCACGATGCGGCCACCCTTCCAACCGAGAAAACGCAACGGATCCACGCCTTTCAGCAATGCATGGCCGAACCAGAACGGCGCAGCCAGCGTGAGCAGAAAGAAAACCACCCCTGCAGGATTCGCATCGAGCGCCTGAACGGGCCGTGCGTGCATCATGGCGCTAAACGATGTTGTCATGCCACAACTGAGACACGGCTTGCCTGTTGTAATCAGCGAGGCACACGGTGCCATGCCCAACTGTTCGTGAGTTCCGAAACCGCGCGCATCCGGCGGCAGCATGGCGGCGATCACCAAGACAGCGAGAGAAGAGCAGCAACCCAACAACGAAAGCAGCGACCAAAACGACGGCCGCCAGAGCATCAAGACTGCTCCTCTTCGACGCCCTCCACGATGCGTAAATACCCTTCGTAGCGGCGCGCATCGATGCCTCCCTGCTCCACTGCAACGATCACAGCACACTCGGGCTCGTGACGATGCGTGCACGCTGAGAACCGACACTCATCCGCAAAAAGCCTGAACTCAGAGAAATACGCGGCTACTTCGGCAGCCTCGAGTCGTGGCAGCGCAAAAGAGCGGATGCCCGGCGTGTCAGCCATCCAACCGCCGCCAACCAGCGCATGAAGTGACGATGCTGTGGTGGTGTGCTGACCCTTGCCCCACTTGCGCGAAATCTCTGCCGTAACAAGCCCAAGCCCAGGTTGCAGCGCATTGAGCAGCGTGGACTTGCCCACACCCGACTGGCCCGCCACCACACTGATGCCTTGTTGCATCTGCGTACGCATCGCTTCGATTCCCTCGCCCGTACGCGTCGAGATAAAGGACACAGTGATACCGAGCTTGCGATACAGCTCGGCCCAATCTTCAAACTCGCTGCGATCGTCGATCAAGTCAGCCTTGGTGAACAGCAAGATGCCTTCAAAGCCGCCACGATCCGCGGCGATGAGCAAGCGATCGACAAGGCGTGGGCGAAAGCCAGGTTCCGCAAGCGAGAGCAGAAAAAAAGCGCGATCGAGATTCGCAACCAAAACCTGTTCCTGTTGGGTGAGTTGACGCTTTCGAGAAAGCGCACTGCGCCGTGGCAAGACACCTTCGATGACCCAACCTTCCGGTTTGAGCGCAGCTCTGACGCGATCGCCCACAGCAATGCGTGAAGTGAATTCGTGCTCACCCTGCAACAGCCGCCCGCGCAGCACGGCTTCTTGTTCTTGGCCGTTCACCGACACCACGGCGCCGCGATGGCGCAAACGCAGCACCAAGGCCTCATGTGCCGCCGCATCGGTCGAGTTGAGAGTCATGGGCGCATCATCCCATGATCTCAACTATGTTCATGCCAGTGCAGGAGTAGCGAAACGCCGCTAAAAACCAGCAATGCCCCGGAGCTGCGCAAAACCCAAGCCTCCGTCGTCGGAGAGCGCAGGCGCTCCAGCACGCGGAATCCGCGACGCACAACCGCCAGCACAATCCACATACTGAGTGTGGCACTGAGAGCGAAGGTCAGTAGCACGACGAGAGCTCCGTGTTGTTCCTTAGCAGGCGCCGCCAACGCAATGGCTGCAAGGCTCGTCCAGCAAGGAACAAGAGCGTTAAAGAACCCAAGCACAAAGAGCGCCGCCGCTGGTCCAAGCCGTGAGAACCGCCTCGGTTGGTGCGTACGATG
This sequence comes from Planctomycetota bacterium, assembly GCA_009691765.1. Classification (GTDB taxonomy): domain Bacteria; phylum Planctomycetota; genus SXUL01. The sequence goes on from SIAO01000012.1 coordinate 23,881, forward strand.
TGCGCAGCCGTGGTCCTGTTCCGGTTCACACTCGCCATGCAGGTGGCCCAGATGCGCTGCGCGTGTGCGCCACAAAAGCACCATCCCGATCAGCACAAGCACGACACCGGTAGCTTCTTCAGCCTTGTGCAGCCACTCTTCCGGCAAGCTCGGCACAAGCCCACCGAGGGCCAACCCCATCGCAGCACAGGCGGGAAACATGCCAAGCCCGAAACACCATGCCACACGCGTTGCGCTCTGGCCGCGTGAAAGAAACGGCACCAACATGGGCCAAGAGTGCGCACAGGGAATCAACGCGTGAAGCGCACCAAGGCCCGCGGCCTGAAGGATGAGCAGTGTCTCTGAAGCCAGCATGGGAGCGCGGGGAGTGTATGAAGATGCCGCGCACGCAGAAACCCCGGCATAGCCGACGCGCTGGCACCTTGGTAGCTTGTTGCGTCCCGATCAACTCGCAGACAACCGCCATGCCCTTCTCTCCCCTTCCGGAACTGCTCGACGAACTCCGCGCTGGTCGCATGATCGTGCTCGTTGACGACGAAGATCGCGAAAACGAAGGCGATCTCGTGATGGCCGGCGGCATGGTCACCGCCGAGCACGTGAACTTCATGTTGCGCCACGCGCGCGGCGAATTGTGCCTCGCTCTCGACGCCGAGATCTGCACACAACTCGGCCTCGAGCTGCAAGCTGTCGATTCTGGCAACCGCTTCGGCACGGCGTTCACCGTGACTATCGACGCAGCCTCAGGAGTGACCACCGGAATCTCCGCCGCAGATCGAGCACGCACCATCGTCCTCGCCTCGGCACCAGGCACACGCGCCGCTGATCTCGTGCGCCCAGGCCATGTGCATCCGCTGCGCTCCCGCCCAGGCGGCGTGATGGTCCGCTCAGGCCACACCGAAGGCAGCGTCGATCTCACGCGTCTCGCGGGGCTGCGTCCGGCAGCGGCGATCATCGAGATCTTGCGCGAAGATGGCAGCGTGGCGCGACTCCCCGAACTGCGCGAATTCGCAGCGCAGCACCATCTCAAACTCGGTAGCGTTGCTGACATCATCGACTGGCGTCGGCGCAACGAGCGCTTCATCTCGCGGGCCAGCACCGTGCGTATGCCGACGCAGCATGGTGCGTTCCAACTCAGCGTCTACACCTCGCCCTTCGATGCGCACAGCCATCTGGCGTTGACAATTGGGCTTCCGATTCCTGAAACCGATTCTCCCGCACTGGCACTCGCCGATCCTGTGCTGTGCCGCGTGCACTCTGAATGCCTCACAGGCGACGTTTTCGGCTCGCAGCGCTGCGATTGCGGCGAGCAACTGGAAACGGCCATGAAGCTCATTGCTGCGCATGGTCGTGGCTGCGTGATCTACATGCGCCAAGAAGGACGCGGTATCGGTCTCCTGAACAAACTCCGCGCGTATGCCTTGCAAGACGCTGGTCTTGACACGGTCGAGGCCAACGACGCCCTTGGATTCAAACCGGACCATCGCAACTACGGGACCGGCGCCGCCATCCTTCATGATCTCGGAGCGAGGCGCCTGCGGCTGCTCACCAACAACCCTCAGAAACGTTCCGCCCTCGTGGGCTACGACCTTGAAGTCGTCGAGCGGATCCCGCTGGTGGTGCCCCCCAACGCTGACAACGCGCGCTATTTGGCGACCAAACGCGACAAGATGGGGCATCTCTTGTAGCCCCCAACTGTTGCTTGAGCTCTGGTTAGGATTCTGATCGAAGCTGGGAAGGGTGTACGGAATCCGCTCGTCACCAGCCCCGTGAGAAGCACTGTGGAACTCCCAGAGCAACGTCAGGACGCATCACTTCGTGCAGCTTCCGAGCGTTTCGAGCGTGACATGCAGCTCGTGCAGCGCTTGCGCCAAGGGGACGAATCGGCCTTTCGAGAACTCGTAGCGGTTTACACGCCGCGGCTACATCCCTTCATCCGTGATGTGGTGAAGGACTCTGAAGAAGCCGAGGACGTTCTTCAGACGGTGTTTTGGCGCGTCTGGAAGCGCATTGAATCTTTCCGCGAAGAATCGTCGTTCTCCACGTGGATCTATCGCATTTCGCTGAACGCGGCCATCGACTGGCGCAAACACCGCCGCGTGGACCGTTCGCAGAGCTGTGAGAATCCAGCGGATCTTGGAGTCGCAGACGACACACGTGGCCCGGCCGAACAAGCGAGTAGCCGCGATCTGAGTGCAAAGGTGCGCGCCGCCATGTTGCAACTCCCTGAAAAGTTTCGCACGGCGCTCGTGCTACGCGAGATTGAAGGGATGTCCTACGAAGAGATCGCTCACGAAATGAACATCGCTCTCGGCACTGTCGAAAGCCGCATCTTCCGTGCCCGCGCCAAATTAGCTCGCTTGCTGGAAGCCGCTGGAATCTCCTGAGGTAATTGCCATGGATTGTTTGCACAGCCTGAAGTTGATCAGCCTTGAACTGGACGGACGCCTCGACTCCGAAGCGTCGGTAGCATTCCTGCAGCACATCGAAGCGTGCATGCCTTGCGCGCAGGAACGCTCACTGCAGAGACGCGCGAGCCGCGCTTTGCGGGCTTCGGCTGCGGCTCCCGTACCTGCGGGGCTCGCTGAGCGCGTCGCCGCTGGCGTCATCGAACAGCGCCGACGCTGGAAACCTGTTCGCCTGCCCTTGCTTCGCATCGCTGCCGCCTTGGCGTTTTGTTTCGTGATAGGCGGTCTCGGTGGTTACTGGATCGACGCGTCCGCTACGGAGGCCCGCGCAGGAGCCGCTGCTGAAGATGTGCGCCTCGCACAAGAATCCGCAGCTTGGCACCAACTGGGTGCGGATGATGCCTTGAATGCAAGCATCATCGCCATCCGGCGCCGCCAGCATCAGCAACAAGCCAGTGCGGCTGCCACGGAGTGGGCTCGCCTTGATGCGGAAGCCATGAGCGAGATCCTGCGCTTGCTGCCGTCATCCGTGGCCACCGCGTGGTGTCAAGCCAGCGGCGTGAGTGACCTCACTTTCAAAGAACTCTGCCGCCGTTCGGCGCGCTGAGCGCAGGGCATGGTCCTGCGGGCTCGAATATGCGATAACCCCCGTGCGCCGTTCGACTTGGACGGCCGTTGGGCGATTTCTTAGACAGGAATCGCAGGAGAATCATGGCGCGCGCTACGGGACTGCAGATTACAGAAACCGCCGTCAGGGTCGTCGAAATCGATGGCTCTGTGAACAAGTACCGCGTCGTCACGAGCGGCGAAGCGGCCATCGTTCCTGGGCCTGACGGGACACGCGACAACGAGGCCCTGACCGCTGCTGTCCGCGCCTGCTTCAAATCCAGCAAGGCTGGACGCGAACGCGTCATCCTCGGGCTGCCGGCAGCTCGCACCGTCATTCGCGAGCTCCAACTGCCTTTCACTGATAACGCTCAGCTCAGCAAGGTCATCAAGTTCGAATTCGAAAGCCACATGCCCACTGGCGGCATCGAAGATTATGTAGTGGCCTTCCACAAGATTTCCGAGAGCGGCCCACGCAGCCGCGTGATGGTGGTGGCCGTTCTGAAGTCGATGCTGAAAGAAGTGCTGGAAGCCCTGGCACGCGGCGGGATCGAACCCGCACAGGTGGACCTAGATGCAGCGGCCCTTTGCGCCGCAAGCACCAGCACTACTGAAACAGCCGACGAGCAATCCAATGATGTGTTGCTGGATGTCGACGAGACCACCACAACCGTCGTCGTGACGGCAGCCGGACGCATCCGCTTGGTGCGCAGCGTGCGCCTCGGTTCAGAAACACTTGTCCGTGTGCTTGCACAAGATCTTGGCGTCGACCCAGCAGTCGCTGGCGAAGAAGCGCGCAAGGTGCTTGCACCTGCCGAACCTTTCGGAGTGGCCACCTCCGTTGCAGCACCTGCCAACGCATCACATGATGAGTTGCGTGCAGGCATCGTGGTCGATCGACGCAATGAGTTTCTACGCCGCCTGAGTAGCGAAGTCCGACGCACCATCACTTCAGTGCAACTTGATGGACGCATCACCAGCGTGCGCCTTACAGGTCCGGCTTGCGGAGCAGCAGAACTCGCAGATGAGCTCACCGCCAGCTTAGGAGCGCCCGTCAGTGAGCTGGTCGCTTTCGGAGCGGCAGAGAACCCCGTGAACGGACAAACGGCACGCAACGGCGTGGTTGCACTTGGACTTGCGCTCAAGGGCGTCGAATACGACCCCTTTCAACTAGACTTCCGCCAAGAGGAGTTCCGTTTCGCACACCGCTTTGACCGCGTGCGTAATCCTCTGGTCTTTTGCGCTGTCCTCATCCTGATTCTGTTGGGATTCCTGTCCATTTGGCAATGGAACCGCATGGCCAAATTGGGCTCGCAGATCGATCAACTCGCGAGCGACGGGCGCAGAGTCTTCAAGGACCTCGTGGTGGATCGCGCCAAAGACCCGAAGCGCATGGAAACGATGAACTTCGCCAAATCCGATGAGGCTCAAGCGCTTTTCACGAGCATCGAGGCGCTGCCTCCAGAGCTGCAAATCGCGCGCATGTTGGCCGCACTGCGTCCGCCCATGGAGCACATTGAGAAATCCTACGGCGTGCATTTTGATGGTGAGAAAGCCACGGCCTCTCCTGAGAACACGGCGCGTTCTGCGGTCGGGCGCCTCGACCAATTCATGGCGGTGCTAGCGGCGTCCCGGGAACGCACCGGCAAGTTGTTCATCGACCGCCTCGAAGTGGGTTCCTCGATAATCGTCTGGAGCATGCGCGTGGAGTCACCGGATGCGTTCTCGATCCTGAAGGAAGGCATCATCAAGCTCGAGGGGGTCAAGATCTGCGAGCCAGGGCCGATCGCTCTCAAAGACGGACTGAACGGTTACGAGGGTTGTCGCATCGAATTCGAGAGCGAGAACTGACATGGCCGATGACACCGAAAAACCATCCGGCAACGATGGACGCACTGGAAAACTGCTACTCACCGTGTTGTTGGTGTTGGATGCCTTGGCGCTAATTCTCTTGGCTTGGCTCTGGCTCTCGGCCGCGCCAGAGCGTGAAACCCAAGCTATAGCGTGCGAACGCAACCTGCTGCGCTTGAAGCAACTGACCGAATCGCTGGCGGCTCAAGTGGATCGCATCAAGACCGATCGCCTTGAAACGGTCTCCGTGCCTTCTGAACTCATTGCCAAAGTCGCCATGGCTCGGCAAATCCGCGAACACATCACACCCGGCAAGCCGATCACGCGCCCTTGGAAGAAAGAGAACAGCTACGAGCAGGTAGTCACGGACGTGACTTTCCTGAAGAAGATGGGCTACCCATTCCTCGATCTCGTCTCGTTCATGCAAGACATCGAGAAGACCAACCCCAAAGTGCAAGTGTCGTACATGAACTTCGGCCAAGCGCGCGAAGATAAGCCCGGCGAATTCATGTTCCAGCCACTGCGCATGGAAGTGCGCGTGTTCAACCCGAAAGCGCGCTGATGAAGACTGGTGCGTCGTCGCGCGGCAGCGCTGCTCCCTGAAAGGTCGCAGCCGCCCCACACGATTTCAGCGAGCCGCCGCGGAGTGATCGAGCTTTGCGTGCCAAGACTGCAGTGAGCGAACCCCAGTGCCACCGCGAGCTCGCGCCTCGATGGCTGAAAGCGCCATCGCTGCTCCGGCCAGCGTCGTGATGCAAGGGATATTGAACGACACCGCCAACCCGCGAATGCGGGCTTCATCGGTGCGCGGGCCCTTGCCTGATGGTGTATTGATCACCAAGCGCACTTCGCGGTTCTTGATGTAATCCGTGATATTCGGACGGCCTTCAGCGATCTTGTTGACGCGCGTGCAGGAGATTCCATGACGTTGCAGGATCTTCCACGTCCCACCGGTCGCGATGAGCTTCAGGCCCAAGCGATCGAGGCGCTGCGCGAGCGCAACGATTTCGCGCTTGTCGGAGTCTTTGACCGAGACAAAGACAACGCCATCTGTCGGCAACTGGTTGCCAGCTGCAATGTGCGCTTTGAGGAAGGCCGATCCGATGCCCTGATCGATGCCCATGGACTCGCCAGTCGAGCGCATCTCCGGACCGAGGATGATGTCGCAGCCCGGAAACTTGTTGAAGGGAAACACCGGGTATTTCACTGAAAAATGTTGCGGCACGACTTCTGCCGTGAAACCGAGGCTTGCAAGGGTTTCGCCAGCCATCACTCGTGCTGCAATCTTCGCGAGGGGCACACCAATCGCTTTCGAGACGAAAGGCACAGTGCGTGATGCGCGAGGATTCACTTCGAGAATGAAGACTTCGCCGCCCTTGACTGCAAACTGAACATTCATGAGCCCGCGCACATGCAGCGCACGCGCCAGAGCCTTGGATGCCTCGCGGATTTCGTCTTGGATGCGATCTGAAAGAGTGTGCGGTGGCAACACACACGTGGAATCGCCGCTATGAATGCCAGCTTCTTCGATGTGCTCCATCAAGCCGCCAATCACTTGGCGCTCCGCATCGGCGATCACATCAACATCCACCTCAATGGCATGTTCGAGATAGCGGTCCACCAACACTGGCTTTTCTGGCGAAGCATCCACCGCTGCGGCCATGTAGCGCTGCAGCATCGCGTCGTCATAGACGATTTCCATGGCGCGGCCACCAAGCACATAGGATGGGCGCACGAGCACGGGGTAGCCAATCGCTCGCGCCGCAGTGAGCGCACTTTGATAGTCCACCGCGATGCCGCTCTGGGGCTGACGCAGACCAAGCTCCTCCACAATCGCTTTGAAGCGCTTGCGGTCTTCAGCTGCGTCAATCATGTCGGGGCTAGTGCCGATGATCGGCACGCCGTTGGCTTCGAGGCCTTTGGCGAGATTCAGCGGCGTCTGCCCGCCGAACTGCACAATCACTCCGATCGGTTTTTCCTTGTCGTTGATGTTGAGCACATCTTCGAGGCTGAGCGGTTCAAAGTAGAGGCGATCGGAAGTGTCATAGTCCGTCGAAACCGTTTCCGGATTCGAATTGACCATGATGGTTTCGTATCCAGCCTCTTTCAAAGCGTACGCGGCGTGCACACAGCAGTAATCGAACTCGATGCCCTGACCGATGCGGTTGGGGCCGGAGCCCAAGATCATGATCTTCTTGGCGTTGGTGGGCTCGACTTCGTCTTCGCTTTCGTAGGTGCTGTAGAAGTAGGGCGTGTACGCCTCGAACTCTGCAGCGCAAGTGTCAACGCGCTTGTACGTGGGCACGATGCCTAGCGCGATGCGCTTAGCACGGACCTCTGCGGCGCTGCTCTTGAGTGCGCGCGCGATCTGCTGGTCGGAATAGCCATTGCGCTTCAGTACGCGCAAGAAATCACTCTTCAGCTGGTCCAATCCTGCAACGGCCAGCAGACGCCGATCGAGTGCCACGAGGTCTGCAATGTTGGCCAGGAACCACGGATCCATCTTGGTGAGCTGAGCGATTTCGGCAACGGACATGCCCGCGTGCAGCGCCACCCTGCAAAGCTGAAGCCGATCCTCGTTGGGCGTCACCAAACCACTGCGCATGGCATCAGCATCGGGCATCAAGCCCGTGAGCACTGGATCGGAGGCATGCAGGCCATAACCGTCACGCCCCACTTCGAGTGAGCGGTAGGCCTTCTGTAGCGCTTCCTTGAAAGTGCGCCCGATCCCCATCACTTCACCTACAGACTTCATTTGAGTCGTGAGCGTGCGGTCCGCGTCGGGAAACTTATTGAAAGCCCACTTGGGGATTTTCACGACGCAATAGTCGATAGAAGGCTCGAACGACGCAGGAGTCACGCGAGTGATGTCATTACGGATTTCATCGAGCGTGTAGCCCACGGCCAACTTCGCCGCGAACTTGGCAATCGGAAAGCCCGTCGCCTTCGAGGCCAATGCAGACGAGCGCGAGACGCGCGGGTTCATCTCGATGACAACCATGCGGCCGTCCGCGGGATTCACTCCGAACTGAATGTTGGACCCGCCAGTCTCAACACCAATGGCGCGGATGATGCGCAGCGACGCATCACGCATCGCTTGGTACTCACGGTCCGTCAGCGTCTGCACGGGCGCCACCGTGATGGAGTCACCTGTGTGCACGCCCATGGGGTCGATGTTCTCAATGCTGCAGACGATGACGACATTGTCTTTCTTGTCGCGCATGACCTCCAACTCGAACTCTTTCCACCCAATCACGGACTCTTCCACGAGGATTTCGTGGATGGGCGAAAGGTCGATGCCGCGCGCAGCAATCTGATCGAATTCTTCGTGGTTGTAGGCGATGCCACCACCGGTTCCGCCTAAGGTGAAAGCTGGCCGGATCACACACGGCAAACCCACCACATCGCGAAAGCTGCGCGCTTCGTCGAGGGTGTAAGCCAAACCCGACCTCGGCACATCCAAACCGATGCGCAGCATGGTCTCTTTGAAGGTCGAGCGGTTCTCGGCGGCGTGAATGACCGAAGCACTCGCGCCGATCATTTCCACACCGTGCTTGCGCAGAATGCCCTCCTCTTCCAGTGCCACCGCGAGGTTGAGTGCAGTCTGACCCCCGAGCGTGGGCAGGATGGCGTCGGGCTTCTCGATCTCCAGCACACGCTCGACGAACTCCGTTGTGAGCGGCTCCACGTAAGTGGCGTGCGCCAGCTCGTGATCTGTCATGATCGTGGCCGGATTGGAATTGATGAGGATGACCCGATAGCCCTCCTCGCGCAACGACTTGACTCCTTGAGTCCCCGAGTAATCGAACTCGCAAGCCTGGCCAATAATGATGGGCCCGCTACCGAGCACTAGAATCGAGCGCAGATCTTCTCGCTTGGGCATGGACTTCTCGCGCTGGTGGGCCAACTCCGAGGCGCACGGAGCGTCCCGATTATCCACGCGGACCCTTGCGGCACAAGCGCGCTTCAGCGCGGAAGTGCGCGCAGTTCTGCTTCGACCTCAGATCGCTCCACCGCATCTTCAGGACGGTTGAGGCATCGCAAGAGCGATTGCAGGGCGCTGCTGCGATATCGCGGGTAATCGAGGCGCCCCTCACTGCCGGTTCCACGCTCTGTCAGCCCGCTGCTGCGCAGATTGCGCGCTTTTCGGAGTTCGCTGCGCGCCTTGAAATCTTCCCCTTCCAACAACGCCACACGGCCTTCCGCGAGCAGCGCTGGCAGCCGCTCGCGGCCGGTGGCCTTGGCTGCGTCCAACGTGCGCAAGAGGTCTGTCCGAGCCTGAACCACGCGTGTCGGGTGCAAAGTGCGTGTGGCCTCATAGCGTGCAAGCAGAAGTTCGACGACGAGCCAGTAATCGAGGCCGTGAGGATCAGAAATCTGGGATAGACGCTGACTCGCGCCTGGGACTCCGCCCACAAGACCACCCCAAGCGGCGTCCATGTGTTCGAGCCCCACGGCGGCTTGATCCTCTGCGACCAACGCACGACCCAGAGCTCCCCGCGTCACGCACCACAAGATGTCTTTGCCCTTCATCCCTCGTAGCGCCTCTTCAAGGATAGGACGCGCTTCGGCGTATCGCCCGGCTTCCACCAGCTCGCGGCCAAGAATTGCGACGGCACGTGCATCGCGCGCCAAGGCCTCGACAATCAGTTCCCGCAGCGGCAACGAAACGGAAAGATCGCCGAGCTTGCTGGCCCACTCAGCCACCACGCGCAAAACATCTACTGCGTGAGCCTGAGCCTGCCTTATCTTCGGATGCTGTGCCCGCACCAGCAGCACCTCCGCGAGGGACGGCACGAGTGCCACCAACTCGTCAGCGCTGGACTGGTAGGCACGCTCAGGCCCTTCGTTATTCAAGCGCAACAGGATCCCATTCAACGCATCTGTCAGCGGAGGCAACTTCTCAAAGATCCAAGCCTCTTTGGCAGGCGCATCTAGCGGCACAGACCCCGGCGCTTCCATCATCGCGCGGACACGAGACAGCACTCGCTCGGGCTCCAAGGCTGCAGGCCGAGGCCCTCGCAGCAACAGCTCGGCGCAAACACCGCTCGTGAGCACCTGCGGGTCTAACCGCCCGGACAAGTGCGTCATGTCTTCCATGTAAAGCGCGAGACGCACGGGATCTGTTTCGAGCTCTGGCGCAAACATCAGCGCAGGGTGCGTGCGTTGAGGAATCGCGAGCGCATGACGTCGCAAGGAAAGTCGTGGACCTCGCACTCGGTATTCCGCTGTAACGGCGATGACCACGATCCCGAGACACAATCCACACACAACCTCTGGCCACCAACGCCCCGCAACGGGACCAAGCACCAACACCACGAGAAACACCAACGGCCACGCCGTCACGAACAGCGTGCCTGCATCACCAGGGAGCCAACCATCCACCAACACTGGTGCGACCAAGCAAGACAGCGCCGCGCAGAGCAGCAGCGGCATGGTCACGCGGAATCGGCCAACCATGCAAGCCAAGCCAGACACGAGCAGCCAAACGGCGGCACCGGCGGCAACAGGCATGGTGCCACTCACCCACTCTGCACCCGTCGGCAACAACACTCGAACAGATCCATCCAGCACCAAACATGGAGTGGCGAGGAATGTGTGCAAACCCGCCAACAGATGCTGCTCTAGGCCCGGCAAACTTTCAGGCAGCGGCACAAACCCCGTAAACAATTCCAATCCCAGTAGCGCCAGCGCCACGAGCAATTCCCGCTTGCGACCCACGCCGATGAGCGCAAGAAGCGGCCACAGCGCGAGACCAACACCGAGAGGATGCAGCACAGGCAAGATCGCCGCGAGCAGCACGCTCAGCAGCGCAAGGCGTGTCGTTGCGAGCAACACAGCACCGCAAGCAATGCAGAATGCCAGCAGAAGTTCGGGGCCACCGCTCAAACGTGCACAACATGCGCCGATGGGTGCGGCGCAGAATGCGATCGCTCCGAGAAATGCCGCCGCTTCATTGCGCAACTTGGCGTGCTGGCGCAAGACCTGCTCAAAGACAAGAAATGCCAGCAGTGCGGCGAGGCCACAAAACGCCGCTGCCGCAAGACGCGAGGGCAACGCAGCCGAAGCGAACAGTGACTCAAGAGCCTCGAAATGCGCCACGGACTTCGGTGCATCAATAAGAGGGCGCAGGTTTAGGAGCGCTGAACCTGTGTCGGCAAAGCGCAGTCCAGCGACCAACAAGCACAAAAGCAACGCCGAGCCGAGGACGAGCGAACGCCGGATTGGAGGAACGATGTTGTCCGCTGCCGCTTGCACCGTAGGAGATCTCCTTCAGAATGTGACGCGCGCGTGCAGCGTTGCACGCAGCGCCAGCATAGCCAGCAGCGGAGAGACCCGGAAGTGACGCAGCCTCAGATGCCGAACGCAGATGATTCCGTGCGCGATGCCGTCGGGGGCATTCCGGGCCGACTACTGCAAAGTGTGTCTCGATACAGAGGCCGTGCGCTATTAGGTCACTCCACCTGTCGCGCTGCGCTCACGCGGTACGAGGAAATCGCAGAGCTCGTCGAACAGATCGCTGCTGGATTCCAGGCCATCGGCGTCAGTGCCGGAATGCGCGTTGCTTTGATCGCCGACAACAGCGATGCGTGGCTGCTCACGGATCTCGCACTGCTGTCTCTCGGTGCAGCCGATGTACCGCGTGGAGCCGACGCGAGTGTTGAAGATGTGGAGTTCTGCGTGCTTCACGGCGCTTGCTCTGGCGCGGTGCTGGGATCGATTGATTTGCTGCCCAAACTCGGAAAGAGCTTGGACTCGCTCCGCTTTGTGGTGGTGCTGCATGGCGCCGCGGGTACGCATACTGCCTTGGACCAGTTGTTGGAGATCGGCAAGGCACACCTTGCAGCCGAACCCAACTGCGTGAAACGCGCTCGTGCGGAAGTCCGCGACAACACACTCGCAACGCTCATTTACACCTCTGGCACCACCGGCAACCCGAAAGGGGTGATGCTCAGCCACGGCAACATGCTCCACAATCTTCGCGCTGTGCCAGCGGTCCTGCACCTGCTTCCAGGAGAGCGCTATCTGTCTTTCTTGCCAGTGTGGCATTCGTTCGAACGCATACTTGACTATGTGGTGCTGGATTGCGGCCTCGAATTGCACTACGGAACACGCCGCACGCTGCGAGACGACTTTCAGCGTGTCAAACCCAATCTCGTCGCTGCGGTGCCGCGTGTCTTCGAAACCTTTGTGGACGCAGCGCTGGCAAAAATGGCTGCGCTCAAGACGCCGAAGCGCATCGTCGCACACAGTCTGTTGCGCCTGAGCAGCAAGCGTAATGCTTGGCGTCGGAAGTTGCATGGTTGTGCCGCCACGGACACCGCGAAAGTGCCCAAAGCGCGCGGCGCCCTTGCCGTGTTGCTGCAACTCGGCTGTGCTCTGCTGACTCCAGCACAACGCCTCGCCGATGCATTGATCTATGCAGGAGTGCGCCGCGCCCTCGGTGGAGCCGCACGCCTCATGATCTCTGGAGGTGGCGCGTTGCAGCCGCGTGTCGACGAATTCCTGAACAATGCAGGGCTCACATTGCTCAACGGCTACGGACTCACGGAATCCAGTCCTGTGATCTGCGTGCGCCTGCCCGAACATGTGCTCCTTGGCACTGCTGGCCCGCCTCTGCCGGACACTGAAGTACGCGTGGTGGATGACGCAGGCCGCGGACTCCCCCACGGGCAGCGCGGTGTCATTCATGCGCGGGGCCCGCAAATCATGCAGGGTTATTGGAAAAACCCCGAGGCCACCGCCGCCGCGTTGTTGCCGGGAGGCTGGTTGAATACAGGCGACCTTGGACAGATCACGCAGTGCGGTGCGCTGATGATCACGGGGCGCGTCAAAGACACGATCGTGCTCAGTGGTGGCGAAAATGTCGAACCAGAACCCATCGAGACACGCTTGCTTGCGTCACCATGGATCGCCGACGCCATCGTCGTTGGCCACGCGCGCAAGATACTCGCAGTGTTGATCGTCCCTGATTTCGCTGCGCTACGCCGCCATCTTGGACGGAACGACGCTGACGCAGACCTTGCCGCAGACCCACGCACGCGCGATCTCTTGAAAGCCGAAGTGCAACAGCGAACAGGCGCAAGTGCCGGACTACGCAGTTTTGAACAAGTTGGGCGCTTCCATGTGCTGACAGAGCCATTCCGCGTCGAAGATGGGACACTCACGGCCACCCTCAAGAAACGCCGCAATGTCATCGAACAGCGCTACGCGCAAGAGATCGCTGCGCTGTTTGGTGGCGCCTGATTGGTAGACTGCTGCGGGAACTGCTGCCTTCGATGACTCCGACCACCACAGAGACTTGTTCTATCGCGCTGGGCACGGACGCCTGCGATGCACGCATAGTCGCGTTGAAAAAGCAGTTGGGTCGGCGCCTGCTGATTCTCGGTCATCACTATCAAGCGGAAGAAGTCATCCGCCACGCCGACATCACGGGCGACTCGTTCAAACTGGCTTCGCAAGCGGCGAAAAACACGGAAGCAGAGTTCATCATCTTCTGCGGTGTGCATTTCATGGCGGAGTCAGCAGACATCCTCGCGCAGCCTCACCAGCATGTGATCCTGCCCGATCTCGGCGCAGGTTGTTCGATGGCTGACATGGCCAATCTGGATCAAGTGGAGGTTGCCTACGCCCACCTCGGTGGCGCTGAAAAGGTGCTGCCTGTCACCTACATGAACAGTTCTGCTGCCATCAAGGCGTTCACTGGCGCCAACGGGGGTGCCGTCTGCACGTCTTCGAACGCGCCACGCCTAATGCAGTGGGCGCTGAAGCAGCGTGAAAAATTAATCTTCCTTCCAGACCAGCATCTCGGACGCAACACCGCGTTGCGATTTGGTATCGGACTGCACGAAATGGCAATCTGGGATCCGCACGCTCTGCCCGAAGCCAATCTCGCTGCTGGCTGCAAGACAGCCCGTGTTGTGCTCTGGAAAGGGCACTGCTCGGTTCACGCCAAGTTCCTACCGTCGCATATTGCGGAAGTGCGCGCGAAGCACCCAGGCATCCACGTGCTTGTTCACCCAGAATGCAGCATGGAAGTGGTGGACTTGGCGGATTCCTCGGGCAGCACCGAACGCATCATCGAAATGGTCGCGGCAGCCCCAAGCGGCAGCGCCTTCGCCATCGGGACAGAAATCAACCTCGTGGCTCGGCTCGCAAAACGGCACCCAGACAAGCTGGTGGTGTCTCTCTCGGGCACGCAATGCCTGTGCTCCACCATGTACCGTATCGATCCTCGGGCGTTGTTGGCCTCTCTTGAAGCGCTCGCGCAAGGCCGCGTCGTCAACGAAATCGTCGTCGACGAGCAGACCGCGCAAAACGCGCGCAAAGCCCTCGAGCGCATGCTCTCTTTCGCATGAGCGCTCTTTACCAGCGTCTACGCAGCGTGTAGGACCACCCGCGGATGTGCGGCATCAGCGGAGTTTTCCACTACGGCAGCGGCGCCCCGGCGGACGCACATGCGCTGCAACGCATGGCCACCGCTCTGTTGCATCGCGGGCCTGATGATGAAGGCGTCCATATCGACGGAAGCTGCGGCCTCGCCTTTCGACGCCTGTCGATCATCGATCTCGAAGGTGGACACCAACCTCTCAACAGTGCCTGCGGTCGTTGGACCATCGTCTTCAACGGCGAGATCTACAACTTTCGAGAACTGCGCCGGCGCTGCGAAGAAAGCGGACATGTCTTTCGCACGCTCAGCGACACAGAGGTGATTCTCGCCTGTTATGCGCAGGAGGGCGCAGAGTGCATCACGCGCTTGCGCGGCATGTTCGCCCTCGCCATCTACGACGCTCGCGAGAAAACTCTGTTCCTCGCCCGCGACCGGCTGGGTATCAAACCGCTGTATGTCTACGACGACGGGAACACTTTTGCATTCGCTTCTGAAATCAAAGCGCTTCACGCTCACGGCGGCCTGCGCTTCGAGCTCGACCCTATAGCCGTCGCGGACTATTTCGCTCTGCGCTACATCCCTGCGCCGCGCTCCATCTGGAAAAACGTGCGCAAGCTGCGTCCGGCCCACACGCTTCTTGTGCGCCCTGCGTTGGTTTCGCAGCAACACCGTTATTGGCAGCTGCGCTTGCAGCCAGATCCGAGCTTGAAACACGACGAGGCTATGGAAGCGCTGCGCGCCAAACTGGATGAGACCGTTGCCTTGCACATGCTCGCCGATGTCCCGCTCGGAGCATTTCTCTCAGGCGGCATCGATAGCGCGGCTGTTGTTTCCGCCATGGCACGCGCCGGCGGCAAAGTGACCACATGCACTGTGGGTTCCGATGTCGAGCAGTTCGACGAACGCAGCGGTGCCGCGCTCATCGCTGCGCGCTACGGCACAGAACACCACACAGAAGTTGTGCTGCCAGACGCCCTCTGGTGCTTGGATCGGCTTGCGTGGCACTTCGACGAACCGTTTGCCGATTCGAGCGCCATCCCAACACTGCATGTGTGTGCGATGGCGCGCAGACATCTCACCGTGGCCTTGTCCGGTGATGGCGGCGATGAGAACTTCGCAGGCTACGAACGACGCTACTTGTTCGAGCGCCGTGAAGACGAGGTGCGCCGCATGCTGCCTGCTTGGGTGCGCCGCGGTGTTCTTGGGCCACTCGCCGAAGTTTGGCCGCGCGGAGCGTGGCTGCCGCGGCCACTGCGCGCCAAGACGACTCTCTGCAACATCGCAGCCGACCCTGCCACAGCGTTTTTCAACACAATGGCCCCTGGACTTGAACAAGGGCACTCGCCTTTGCTGTCCGCGAGTCTCATGGATGCCGTACGCGATTACCAACCCTCAAACCTGTTCCGCGAGCTCATGAACGAGTGCCCAGACGCAGATGCTGTCAGCCGCGCGCAATATGTAGATTTCCACACTTTTCTCGTCGATGACGTGCTCACCAAGGTTGACCGCATGAGCATGGCTGTGTCGCTCGAAGTGCGCGTGCCCTTGCTCGATCACGAGTTCGTCGAACTCGCTGCGCGCATGCCCTCGGACTGGAAACTGAACGGCCGCCAGGGCAAAGACATCTTCCGCGAGGCCTTGCGCGAGCGGCTTCCCGCAGAGACTCTGCGCGGCCGCAAGCGAGGCTTCGAAGTTCCGCTATCTCGTTGGTTCCGTAGTGAAGCCCGAGCAGAACTTGCTGAGCGCTTATTCGACAGCAGCACGCTTGCGGCGCAAGTGATCGATCTTGGCGTCCTCAAACGGATGCACCGCGCGCACCTGCGCGGCAGTGCCGATCACAGCACGGCCTTATTCAGTGCCCTCATGTTTCAGCTTTGGGCGAAACGCTTCCATGCTTGAACCCAACGGTCGCCCGATGCGAGTACTGCTCGTGGGCCCCGTCGCTCCGCCGCGCGGAGGCATGGCGACATCGCTTCAGGAATTGGCGGCAGCATTGCCCGGCGCTGCAGTGAGCGTCCAAATCCTGCGCACCAACCCTGCACTTGGCTTCCTCGATCACATTCCTGTTTTGCGCACTGTGCTTGGCTTCGTGCTCTTCGTGATTCAGTTCCTGATGACTGCACCGCGCTGCCGCGTGATCCACCTCTTGGGTGCATCGCATTGGTATTTCTGGTTGCGCTGCGTGCCCGTACTGCTCATGGGGCGCTTTCTCTGCCGCCGAGTCGTATTGCAATACAAGGGCGGACTTCTCGACAGCTTTCTTGCACGCAATGGCCGCGCAGCACTCTGGTGCATGCGCCAAGCCCGAGTGATTTCCGTTCCGTCGGCGTTTCTTGCCCGCAGCCTTGCGCGTCATGACATCGAAGCGCGGGTAGTGCCAAACATCGCCGACATGCAACGCTTTCAGTGGAAAACGCGCTCACATTTCGCTCCAAAGCTACTCGTGGCGCGTAGCCTCGAAGTGCTCTACGGGGTGGACATCGTGCTGCAGGCGTTTGCCCAATTGCGCATGACACACCCACAAGCGACGCTTGCTATCGCCGGCGATGGATCCGCGCGCGCGCGTCTTGAAACACAGGCCGCGACCATCGGTGGCGTCACATTTCACGGTGCAGTCGATCGCGCGACACTCGTGCGTCTGCACGAAAGCAATGACATCTTCGTGAACGCTTCGCGCGCAGACAACATGCCCGTATCGCTCATCGAAGCCATGGCTTCGGGATTAGCCATCGTCAGCACCGATGCCGGCGGCATCCCCGACCTCGTCACACCAGAGCGCGAAGGCTTGCTTGTTCCAGTCGATGATGCCGCAGCTCTCCATCAGGCCTTGCTGGATGTGATCAGCAATCACAACGCCGCAGAGCAGCGCGTCGTAGCGGCGAGAAAACGAGTCGCTGCATTCGATGCAAGCTTGGTGCGTCAGCAACTTATTGCGCTCTACCGCGCCTAAATGCGTTGCCGTTCCGGGCAGTGCAAACATGTAGGGCGAAGACGCCTCGTCTGGAGTTCGATACGCAAACGCTGGTACGCAGGGCCATTCCAGATCTCATCCCAGCTTTGCGTCTTGAGGTCGCCCATGATCTCCGCATCCACCCACTGACAGCAGGGCACAATGGCCTGATCTGGGCGCATCACCGCCATGGTCCACGGATAGGGGCACGCGGTATCCGCAATGGATCCGTCTCCATCCATGGGCGGATGGCCTTGAGCTGCGGAACCTGGCCTGATCATGGTGGCACCAGCGATGTCCGTCGGAAACCACGAAGGCATCGGTTCCATGTCTGGAGGAATCAACGCACTGCTGTCCGCTTCAGCCTCCTGATGCGCTGCATCCCCGTCAGCGGGAATCTCGAGTTCGATTTCCTGGCTGGCTCCTTTTTCCCACTCCTTGGCGAGCGTCATGCCGCTGAATCCTGGCACGCGCTCCACCGAGGGCTCTGGGAGTGACATGTCAAAGTCGGGAGGAATCTGCGCTTCGATCTTCAGCTCGGCCGCTACGGCGCGCGCCTCGGCGAAAGCGGCATTGGCTCTTTCACGGTCGAGCTGCAGCAACTCGTCTTCCATGCCGAGACCCACGTGCGGCACCATGAGCGCAGTGTTCATGCGCGAAAGCCCAAAACGCGCTCCCAGACGCAACACATCGGCGAGTTCGCCAACATTGCGGCGCATCAGCACCATGTTGAAGGCCAACCCTGGTCGCCGCGAGTTGCGTTGCCGTTTGATGCTGCGAAAAATATTCAGCGAGCGGAGGAAGCGTCCGAAATCGGCGCCGCGCCGAATGTGCTCATAGGTTTCGCGCCGAGCTCCATCCACACTGAAGATCACACAGTTCACTTCCGCATCCACGAGGGCTTCCATCGCACCCTGCGTCAACACCGTTCCATTCGTCGTGAGATCTACATAGGGAACGCCATGCTGACGCACGAGCGCCACGAGTTCTTTGAACTGCGGGTGCAACAGCGGTTCAAATCCGGCGGACAGAGACACATGCCCGGTGTAGGGCAAGATCTGTTCCGCAACGCGCGCGAAATCGGCCAGCCCCACATAGTCCTTGGGCTGAAAAAACACTTCATCAAAAGACAGTTGGCACATGCGGCAACGCAGATTGCACTTGTTGGTCAGGTCTAAGCGCAATGTCAAGAAACGCCGACCGCGCGCACGCAACGCAGCGAGATCGAAGCGCGCTCGCAGTCCATGCGGATAGATGTCGAGATCTGTGAGCAACACACGCAATCCCGCGGGCAGCGTCACGCGCAAAAACGGCGACCGAGGTAGCTCGATGCCAAGCAAGCAATCAGATCCACAGAGCGGCTCCTCGGCCACGGAACGCCACTCAGCGTCATGAAATGCCACGCGACCGAACAGCGGCTTGTCGAGCGCAACGAACCGCACCATCAAACCGCGAGCCCACTGCGGAATGGCAATCTCGCCCGTTCCGCTCAGTTCAACGCCTTGCCGCCCTTCAACAGTTGTCAGCGTGCCGAAGCCCCTGCCAAGCATCGCGAGGCGCGCTTGCACAAGCTGAGCAATGTCGGCGGCGTGTTCCATGGCCCAAGACTCTACCCCCCGCGAGGCGCCTAAGGCGCAAGGCGTCGTGAGCCCGCTCGGAGCGCTTGGGCAATCGCCTGCAAGACAACTGCACGAGCCTGTCCCACGGCCTCTGGCATCGAACTGCCACCAGCAAGTCGTGCGGCGATGAGCGTCGAGAGCATGCAACCCGTGCCACGCGGCAAAGTCCCTTGCAAGCGCGGACCGCTGAACACCGTGAGGGTCTCTGCATGCAACAACAAATCCTCCACCACTGTGCCCTCGGCGTGCCCGCCTTTCAGCAGCACGGCCGACACGCGCAGTGAGCGCATCGCTGCGATCTGTTCTTCTCGCGTGCTGACGGGCATGCCACTCAGCCGCTGCAATTCCGGCATGTTGGGTGTGAGCAAGCTCACGCGAGGCAACAACCGTGTCCGCAAGGCAACGAGCCCATCGTCATCGAGAAAAACTACGCCGGAAGTGGCCGCGAGCACCGGATCCAACACGACTGGCGCACGCAACGCAGCGAGCCCTTCAACGCACGCGCCAATCTGAGCGACACCAGGCAACATGCCGATCTTCACCGCGCCAATCTCGCCGTCCGCGAGTGCGAGTTGCAGCGCTTGATGGAGCGCGACAGCTGGCACGGCCTCCACGCTCTCGACGCGGTCCAACGCTTGCAGCGTCAAAGCTGTCGGCACGCCGTACGCTGAGACTCCAGCGTGTGCGAGGTGACGTAGGTCCGCCTGCAAACCGCTGTAGCCCAGCGGATCCGATCCGGCGAGCACAAGGACAGCGCCGCTCATCAGAGGTCGGCTGGCGGAGCAAAAAGCTCCGGATTCTCATCGCCAGGACGGAAGCAACGACGACAACGCGCTTCGTATGCATCCGCGCCGCCGACGACGATGCGGCCTTCACGCGCCGTGATGCGCTGATTGCGCAACGCAGGGTTGCCACAGATGACGCAAATCGCGAGGTTCTTAGTGACGTATTCCGCCTCAGCCACGAGCAGCAGCATGGTTTGAAACGGTTGCGCACGATAATCTTGATCCAATCCCGCCACAATCACGCGCATGCCGCGCCGTGCGAGTTCGCGACACACATCCACCAAGTCGGGTTCAAAGAACTGCGCTTCGTCGATGCCCACAACCTGAGTCGCGCTGGGCGTGAGATCGAGAATCTCACAAGCGCGCGTGACCGCTCGTGAAGTCACGCGCTGCTCTGAGTGCGAGACAATATCGAGAGCGTCATAGCGTCGATCCATGGCCGGTTTGAAGACTCGCACGTGTTGCTGTGCGATCTGAGCACGACGCAGCCGACGGATCAGCTCCTCCGTCTTGCCGGAGAACATGCTGCCGCAAATGACCTCAATCCAACCACCGCTTTGAGGAACGATGTGCATGAGAAAGCGCGCCCATGCGCGGCGCTGATCGTATCAGGCAGACCAAGCCCCGCCGACGCGCGGGCCTTCGGGCGCATGTTCCACCACACGCACGCCTTCCACGCTGTGCAAACCGAGCTCTTCGCGGAAACGGCTCCACAGATCCTCGACTGCAACGCGGTAGGTTTCACGCCCTTCATCGGCAAGTTCGATGCGGCCAGCCGCCATCGTGTCGTGGCCGCCACCAGCACCGCGCCCGCGCAGAACGCGCTTGACGAGGAGTCCAGCGTCCAACGTCGGATGGCTGGTGCGCACGCTGAGATACAAACGCTTCTCATGCAATCCGCAACACATGGACCACTGCACCTGCTCCATGCGAATGAGGCGGTCCGCAATCTCTGCGACCATGTCGGGATAAGGCAAGCGTCCAATCTCGGTCATCACCAATTCGCGCCAAGACACCGCGCGCGCGAGAGCCGTCATGAGGTTCGTGTAGTAACTGCGGCTGAGTTTCGGATTCTCGATGGCCGCAAGCGTCGCGCGGTCGATCCGTGGCACGAGCCAGTCGCGCGCATCCTCATCCGCCGCACCGGTGCGACGCGACAAATCCTGGGTGTCCGTCTTGAGCCCATACCACAGTGCTGTAGCCACCACGGCACCAGGTTCCATGCCTGAAGCACGGATGTACTCCGTGATGATGGTGGAAGTGCTCCCATAGGCGGAACGGATGTCGCTGAACGGCAACCCCGCTGCACTGCCGGAATCGGGATGATGGTCAAACACACCCAACAGAGGCACGCGGTCCACCTCAGAATCAAACCCAAAATCCGGCTGGCAATCCACAAGAAACGACGCTTCGTACTGCTCCTGAGGCACCATGCGTGCAGGCTTCAAGTCCTTGGCCAGCAAACGCACGAGTTCGCGATTCTCGGCGCGTCCGATGATGCCGCGATAGCAGAGAGCAGCCTTGCGTTCGAAGACTTGCTCTAGGAGGAACCGCAGGCCAAGCGCTGACCCGACGGTGTCGGGATCAGGATTCATGTGGCTGTAAATGAGAAACGCACGACGCTCGCCGAGCGCGCGGCGCAGTCGCTCGAGCGCTTCAAGCGCGCCTGAGGGAGACGAATGCGCAGCAGCCATGAGCGGCATGCTATCAGCCTTGATTTATCGTGGCCCGCACAGATCGAGTGCGAAACGCGCTCCGAGGAGCAGTGCAGACGGTTCAAGTTCTGGATCCAGACACATCACGCGTTGCGCGCCACCAGCACGCAGATTCGCGAAATGAGCGCAAGGCGTCAGCCCAAGCCCTGGGAGCAAATCGCAGCGCGTGATGCCATCGTGGTCGCTGAGCAGCACCAATCCCACGGAGCGACCATGCTGCGCCAACCAGCCTTCCGCCTCCAGCCCTGTGTGCTTGCACGACAGCCCCGCAGCGCCAACATCCAAAGCAATTCCAAGGCCGCGATTCCCAAGTTCCGCCAACATCCACTCAGCGGATTCCACTGTGAGCAACGTTGCCGGATCGGCCTCCACACGCAGGAGCAACTGAGCTCCGGCATGAGTGCTGCACAACACATGCAGACGCCGCACGAGGCGCTCCACAGCAGCTTCAAAGAGAGGCTTACGCTTGACTCGCAGCGCAGCGAGCTCACTGCTCTTCCCCGTCGACGCAGCATCGCGCACAGCTTCGACATCGCGCAGCCCACCCGAACCGCAACTCAGCACCAGTGTGCGCGCGCGATAGCGAGGCAGAAGCTCTAACGCAGCGGCAACGGAGCTACTCGCTGCATCCGCGTGGCGATCTTCGCCAGCCAGTTGTTGCCGCTCGGGGTCCGCTGCGCGCCACACCCACCCCAACACGGGCACATTGGCCTTGCTGAGCGCTGCACCCACATCCCCCTGCGCGCCGCCTTGCACCGGGTCCAACAACAATGCACTCGGCGCCAATGCAGCGAGCGCATCGATGCCATAGCCAAGCCCACGTGCGCGCGTGACAGAAGTGCGAGTGTCCAGCGCGAGCATCTTCGCGTCAGAGAGAAACTTCGTCTGAGTGCGCTTGCACAGGGAAGCGCTGCAACAACGGATCCACGCAATCACGCACATAGTCCTCAACCTGCACTGCTGCGAGCCCTGTAAAGCGGCGCGCATCCAAACGTTCTTTCAGCGCAGGCAGCACGGTCGAGAACTGCTTGTGGAGCGCGAGGCGCCCTAAGAAATCGCCGTCACCGCCTGCGAGACGCACTTCACGTGCCTCCATCGCCGCGACGCGAATGAGTTCATGCAACTCTTGGCGATCGCCACCAGCCTTGACCGCTTCCATCAGCAGCTCTTCTGACGCGATGGTGGGCAAGTGCTCTTGAACGCGCCGCGCGACCACATCTGGATGCACCACCAAGCCACGCGTCACATTGAGGTAGAGCTCGAGGATGGCATCGGCCGCAAGAAAGGCCTCACCTGTTGCGAGTCTGCGATTGGCAGAGTCGTCCAAAGTGCGCTCCATCCACTGAGTGGACGCTGTGAGCGCAGGATTCAGAGAAATGGTGATGAGCCAACGCGCCAACCCTGCCATACGCTCGCAACGCATGGGATTGCGCTTGTAGGCCATGGCGCTGGAACCGATCTGCTTGCTGCCGAAAGGCTCTTCCACTTCGTTCAAATGTTGCAGCAAGCGCACATCCGACGAAAACTTCCCGGCTGATTGCGCAATGCTGGAGAGTCCGCCGAGCACGCGCGCATCTTGCTTGCGCGAATATGTCTGGCCAGTGAGCGCGTAGAGCACATTGAAACCCATGCGACGGCTCACGCGCTTGTCCAGTTCTTTCACCTTGGCCACGTCGCCGTTGAACAACTTCAAAAACGAATCCTGTGTTCCCGTCGTGCCCTTCACTCCGCGGAAGCGAAGTTCCGCATGGAGGCGTTCCATCTCATTGTGATCATCGACGAGATCTTGCATCCAAAGCGCCGCGCGCTTGCCCACGGTCGTGAACTGCGCCGGTTGAAAGTGTGTCCATGCCAAAGTCGGCAGAGCGCGATGCTCCATGGCGAATGCGCGCAAGTTGCGGATGGTTCCGCGCAACTTGCTCATGAGCAGTTCCATGCCTGCGCGCATCTGGATCAACTCACTGTTGTCGGTGACGAAGCAGCTTGTGGCGCCGAGATGCACAATAGGCCCGGCAGTAGGGCACTGTTCTCTCAGCGCATGCACGTGCGCCATCACATCGTGGCGCAATTCGCGTTCCAGCACATCAGCGCGTGCGATGTCAACTTTGTCCACGGCGTCACGCAACTCGGCCAGCTGCGCTTCCGTGATGGAAAGTCCGAGCTCGGCCTCGCACTCAGCCAGCGCCAACCAGAGTTTGCGCCACAAAGTGAAACGGTGACGCGCCGAGAACACGCGAATCATGGCCTTGCTGGCGTAGCGCGTCCCCAAGGGGTTTTCATAACCATCGTGCACATCGAGAGCGTTCATGGGGCTGGATGCTCCGGTCGCGCAGTGTCTTCTGCGCAGCGTGTGGAACAAAAGCTCACCCGCCCAGCTGGGCAGACGACTAACTTTCCGCAACTGTTGGCAGGACAACCGAGCACGCGCAGCATGCCGTAACTGACCCCAGGCCAAACCGGGTCCGACAAGCGCCAATCGGCATACAGTGCGAAGTGGAAGAAGGCCCGATGGACCACGGCGCGTAGCGCTACCGTCCCAGGATTGAAGTTCTGTGGATTGCCGTCGGCCAAGAGAACTCCGCGGTCTTGGCCACTGCGGCGGCGCGTCGTCAGACGCAGCACCACACCCCCAAGCACGGGATTGAGCATGTCCAAGTCCATGAGCTCGCCCGATTCGAGCCGCGCATGATTCAAGCGCAACGTCGACACGTTGTTGTGCAGATACGCCAGCGCGCGCTCTCGCGGCCAATCGCGCCCAGAAAAATCGCGCATCTCGGCTGGAATCACAGAGAGCATGGCTTCATCCGTCAACCAGGAATCCTGGGCGTTGAGCAGTTGAACCCAATAACTGTGAAGCTCACTCATGGCTGGCACTCTGGTCCGCCACGAGCCTACGACCCAGCTCGCATGCGGGCAATTGCCTAACCGTGTAGCGCGGTCAGCGCCGCAGCGAGAAGTCCATCAAGCTGCGGAAGCATGTCCGTGCCGAAGGCCAAGAGCGGCACGACCGCAAGAGTCAGCAGCAACGGCACCCAAGACGTGGGGCGCTGCGGGCCCTTTGGCCATGGGCTCAACAAGACCGTTACTCCACCGGCAATATCGAGACACAAGTCGCCGACACTGCAAGAGCGTCCGACTACAGAATGTTGCACCACCTCTTCCACCAAACCGTGGACACCAACAAGCAGCAACACCAGTTGGCCCACGCGCGAACGCAAACCTGGCCAAGCGAGGACTCGAGGCCGCAATCCAATGAACACGCGCAAGAGCAACAGCGCCAGCACAGCGTGCGTAGCGGCGTGCATCAAGTTCGAAACCCCCGGAGGCCACGCACCGGGAAGTTCATCCGACGGCGTCGTCGCAAGGCGGTGCAAGAGCACCACCCACGCGCTCGCCGCGACCGTGAAGATCAGACGCAGAGGCAACTTTGACCCGGTTGTTTCAGGCCAATGAGCCATGCTTACGCATCACGCGCTCCTTGAGCCGCGTGATGACGTTGCTGTGGATCTGGCATACGCGAGACTCCGTGAGATCGAGAATACGCCCGATCTCCTTCATGGTGAGCCCTTCGTAGTAGTACATGATGATGATGCGCTTCTCTTTCTGGGAGAGATGACGCGTGAGCACATCGATCACATCGCGGCGGTTCAAGTTTTCGAGCGGAGAATCCGAACGCGTGTCGGCGATGACGTCGGCCTTTTCGAGACCACCTTCACCACGCGAATCATCGAAGCGATCCGAGAGCGAGTGGATGGAGACTGCACTCGCTTCTTCGCGCATCTCGCGGTACTCGTTGCCGCTAATGCCCAATTCCAAAGCCATCTCTTCTTCTGTCGCAGCGCGACCGAGACGCGACTCCAGTGCTCGGCAAGCACGTGCGATGCGATTGGCCTTCAGACGGACGAGGCGCGGAACCCAGTCCTGCGAGCGCAGCTCGTCAAGGATGGCACCGCGGACGCGGGTGCTGCAATACGTCTTGAATTTGATGCCGCGAGTCATGTCGAACCCGTCGATGGCATCCATCAGGCCGAAGAATCCCGACGAGGTGAGGTCGTCAAGTTCGATGCTGCGAGGCAGCGTGGCCAGCAAGCGCTCACCGATGTAGCGCACCAGCGGATAATAGCGTTCGAGGAGCTTGTTGCGGGCATCGACTTCGCCGCGCTCCTTGTAGGCAATCCACAGTGCTTCGATCTCCGGGGGTTCCCCGAAACCGAGCTTGCCTAAAGGCGCCGCGCAGACGCCCTCGGCCACCGTCACACTCGCACCCGTCGACTCCGCCGTTCCCAACGCTCTCGTGCTCATCGGTCTTCCCTTTCTGCGAGCAAGGGACCCGAGTGGTCGCGGAAGGAGGCCTAAAAAAGCAATAGGCCGACTCCGCGCACACGCGGGAAGTCGACCATGAAGTCGAGACTCCCTGCTTCGGTAACTGGCTGCCTTTCCGCTTTTACAGCGGTGAAGGCCCTTTAGCTTTGCGCCCCAACTTTTCAGTTGGTTTGCCCGTTCGTGCAGCGAACATTTCACTTTGTCCGCCAGCGTTTCCGCTGACAGGGCGAAGACCGCACGGCCTTCACCTGTTGAGAAGATAGGCCCACAGCCACATCTTGTCAAAAAAATTCTCTGGAAACGCACAAAAATTACGCCAGAGCGGCATTTAAAAGACCCATAAACTGATGCGCCATATAGCTTTGACGCCAAAAACCACGCATCAGTGATCGCTGCCGCGGCTGCTGCTGGAACGCCTGTTGGGCTGAGGCCCGTTCGAGAAGTTTTGGGTCCACCACGCCCCATCGGCCTTCCCGCATCCCAGGTGAGTCCAACGGCCGAGCAAGTTCCTGTGATGCCCAGAAGAATGCCGCCACGCTGCTACCGCTGATCCGCCCGTGGCCTGTCCCATGGCGATGTTTTCAGAGACGCCACCAGTCCAGCCGCTGAGGCGGGCCCGTTGCCCTGGGCCCTCACGCCCCTTCGTCGGCGACGTGTGCGAAAAGAACCCAAGACGTTGCATCTCTTCGCTATGTCCACGCGCACACTTCACGAGCCGATCGTCGGGCAGCACTGGATCCAGCCCCATCATCAAGCGGTAGTCATTGGTGGCCCGGATGCAGGCTCGTTCGTCGATGCTCATGACACTCTCGGTGCTGTCGCCCAAGCCCATCAAGTCTCTGCGTTCTTCCAAGTGCTCGGCGTCCTTCGGATCGAGCGCGACGGCAGCGATATCTATGGCTTGATCGACCCAAGTCAACAGCGTTTGTGGGCTCGGATCGTCACCGCCCGCTTCCACGGTGGCTCGTGCTGTTTCTTCGAGGAGTGTGTAGGCCTTACGCAGTGCTTCGCTGCGGTCCAACACGCGACGCGAAGGCACATTCCACAGCTCTTCAACGCGAGCTACGCGCTCATCCACTTCGCCCTGAACTTCGGCCTGATTCTCCGCGTACGGATACGGGTAGCGGCGCGCGTCGCGGATCAATTCGAGCGCATGAGTTCGTGCTTCGTCCAACTCACCTCGCAGCTTGGCCCGCAGTTTCGTGAGCGAGGCGCCAGCGAAATCGGGCAGCGCCCGCGCAGCAGCCATGCTTCGGGCGTAGCGGCTGGCGAGAGCCTTGCGAGCCGCGGCGCGACCACCATCCCCGCTCGCCAACAACTCATCCAACGCCACGCGCCATTCGAGGCCAACCGCAATATCTGTTTTCGCTGCTGCAGCCTCGATATGCAGGTTATTTGTGAGCGCCGTTTTCTCCTCGGCCGTCAGGAAAGTCCCGGAAAAGAACTGAAAACCGCCGAGAGGCACGCCGGCAATGCCCTTGGCTTCAGCCACGAGATCGGCCACTTGCGTTCGGAACTCAGCATCGTGAAGCCCGACCACCGCCAGAAGGCCTAACGCACGTTCAGGATCACGAGCCTCCAACAACCACTCCGCGGCGGTGCGGGCTTCATCACCCTTGAAGCGTGCCGCATGCAAGACCAATGCCTGCCGTGCTGGCTCGAAACGCGACCATTCCAGCTTGAGTCTGGCCCCGGCTCCAAGCTGGAAATCAAGCCCTGTTTCATCCACGGACTTCAGATCGCCGCGCATTTCGTTGCCAAGGGAGACGCCCCTGAACGCTGCGGGATGAGCGAGCACGTGACTGTTGAGAAGAGCTGGAAACTTCGCTAAGCGTTCCATGCGCGCTTGGCGTGTGCGGCACAACTCGCGAGACGAATGCGCTCCGGCTGTTTCTGCAGCAGCGCGATAGGCCGCTGCGGCTGCAGTGAAATCGCGCTTCGCTGCGAGAGCCTCAGCGGCGGCTGTTGCTTCACGCCACGCGGCACCTCCAGAGTCGGCGACGGCCACCACTACCGGAGTGGCCTCCGGCGTCACGACTGGCTCCAACGCGATACGACCCAACTGAGCGCGCAGCTCACCTTCGTGCGCCGTACCTTCGAAACGCGCAAGTGCCGCGAGAATCGCGTGCCTCGCCGCTCGAGGCTGGGCTGCTTTCAATTGCACCCCCATGACTTCAAACTCAGCGCGCGCTTCGGTTGTTGCTCGCTCAGTCAGACTGCGCACACGAACGCGCCCGGATTCATCCAAACTCGGGTCCCGCGCAGCGTCATCCAGCACGCGCAGAGCTTTGCCGTATTGCCTCTGTGATAGTTCTTCTTGTGCGCGAAGTCGCGCGGCACCAGCACGAGCTTGGGCCCGCTTCATCAAGACCTCGCGGCCTGAAGCGAGGACTGACTCGTAGACGACGTCCGAGATCAAGTCAGGGGGTTCAAGCGGGCGAGCAGCCCGCAATCCCGCTTCAAACTCGGCGGCCGACGCGAAGTCAGGATGCAAAGCGAGAGATTGCAGGGTGCCAAGAGTCTCAGCACGAAGCTCCTCCAGCTTGAGCGCCTCTGCGTTCGTTGCTTCGAGGGATGCTTGAAGCTCCTCGCGGCGCAGCTTCTCCGAATTGCTCTGATCCCACCAATGAAGCAAACCAAACGCAGTACCGCCAAGCACTCCTACATAAAGCAGGATCGTGGCAACGCGACGAGGCCAATGCGAGCGGCGCTGGTACACCGGCGACGCCATCGAAGCCGGCGTCGTCTCCACAGACAGGGTGCGCCCGAACTCAGCCACTCTGAACTCGGTATTTCGTGATAGCCGCACAACATCGCCATGCCGAAGCACCACCTGCGTGACTTCGGCGCCATTCACCCACGTGCCGTGAGAGCTGCCTAAGTCCGAGAGAACATAGCCAGCGGAAACGCGGCGCAACTGACAGTGCAGACGACTCACTTCAGAGTCTGTGAGGACAAGATCACAACAGGCGTCGCGCCCGATACTGAACTCAGCGGCACCAACGAGTGCAATCGGCTCACCGAGAGCATCGTAGATTTGTAGCTGTTGCTCAGACATCGCTATGTGCTGCTCAAGCAAGTATCAGGCCGCACATTGCGGACTGCCCTTCGCCGGGATGATAGTGGAACCAGTGACAGAACAACAAGATATGACAGCGTTTCAAAGCAGCATCGCACGGGCTCTCCGGCAAGCAGCAAGCTCCGCACGCGCCGTCAGGCTAGCTTTACAGCACCGAGGCTCACATCCAGCCCAAGAGGTGGAAGTGATAGAAGAGCAAAACGCCATAGAAAGCGAAGAGCAACCACATGGCCAGTTTCACGAAGGCAAAGGTCTTGTGCAGCACGAGGAACAACAGGCATAGGGCCACCACCACGGCTTTGGAGAAGAGGAACCATTCGGTGCCGCAGTCCAGCAGCCACCGAGCAAAGGGATTGGCTTCCCTGCTCAAGTCGGCGCCGACAATAATTAGTGTAAAAAACGCATCCGCGATGTTGAGCAGCAGGATGGTGCAGCCGAGCACAATGTCTCTTGGCTGCAACCGGTCTAGGTAGATATTGCGGTCCTCACCGAGGCGCCGGCCTCGTTCCCGCAGACCTCCGAGAAGAAAACGGCTCAACATCGGCGTCGAGTGAGCCCTTCGGTCGTTTCCCGCCCTGCGATCTCGCCAAGGCCATGTTTCATAGGGCGAGCGCATAGCTGACCGCTCAGATTCGGTCCAAGCTTTCGTGCCTCTAGGTGCTTTCGCGTGAAAGGTACTCACGGCTTGTCTCTTCGGCTCTAATGAGGATCCTACCTGCGGATCAACTGGAGAATATTTGCGCGAACGCCGAAAATGGGCGCGGGAGACGAGCATGCGGAAGAACCTTCAAATTGTGTTGGCTGATTTTGATACCGAGCGCTGCGACGACGTGGGCACTGCGCTGCAATCCGCCGGCTGCAAAGTCTCCAAAGTCGCGAACGGCCTCGATGTGCTGGATTCGTGCAACCGCAAGGCCCCCGATGTTTTGGTGATGGAGGCATTCCTTCCACGCCGCAATGGCTTCGAGGTTCTCAAGGCGTTGAAGGAAGACGCTCGCACCTCTGGGATTCGCGTAGTGCTGCTGATCGACGAGCACGACGAGTACGGCAGCTCACGGGCTCGGCTCTGTGGCGCAGACGCCGTGCTCACTCGCCCAGTGACGACCGAGACTCTCGTGAATGAAGTCACCACGCCTTCCCCCACCGCTGCGCCGCCAGCTCTCGAGAACATCCTTGAGGCCATGGACACGCGCGCGAAGGCGGAAAACCCCTTGGTGCAACACATCACGGATTCGGCCACGGGGCTATTCAACAAGCCGTACACAGATCTGAAACTCTCCGAAGAGTGCAAAAAAGCTCGACGATTCCAGATCCCTCTCAGTTGCGTCGTGATCGCGCTCGACGACCACGGCGTGCTTTCAGATCCGTCTCATGCTGACGAATTGCGAAGCGCAGTGAATGAAGTCGCAGGCCTCCTGCTGTGTGAGTCCAGAGATATCGATCACTTGTCGCGGTACCAAACGCAAGAGTTCTTGCTGCTCTTACCGCATACGGATCGTGCAGGTGCATCGGCCATGGCGCGCCGCATCCTAGACAGCATCGCGGCGCGAGGGCTGCAGCTCCCGGGTGGTGGAACACTTACGGGTTCTGCGGGCATCGCGGCATTTAGCGCCGAGGATGGCGACGGGGCCGAAGGCCTCGTGGCGCGCGCGCGCGAAGCCCTCAAAGTCTCACGACACTGGGGAGGCAACCGCTTCACGCTGCATGCCCCTGACACCGCGCCGCAAACCTGACATGCGTCAATTTTCTCTGTGCAAAAGATTCCAGTGAACGCCGCAATCCGCTACGATCTGGTCGCTGCCCATGCTAGGGTCTTGGCTCCAAGAGTCTTGCGCAGGTAGCAGCCGAGTGCTGCGGTACCTGAGCAGCTGTACGACCGATCGATCTCATAGCGAGTCCGTCCCATGTTTAAAGAACCTGTACGCCATGTCCGCATGATCAGCGCCGCATGCGTCCTTGCCCTCCTCGGCGGACTGGGACTGGAATACTTCGACAACCCAACGCCGTTCAACCTGACAGTCAAGAATGGCGCGCGAGTCTACTTTCCGAGCGATCTATCCACCGGCGACAAGGTAGAGAAGAAGAAGCCGGGGATCATCTCGTCGCGCCGCGTGTTCGATGCGACTCCTGAGTACGCCGACATTCGGAGGCGCGCCCTCGATCAGAACTCCGCCGAGTATTTGCTGCTGCTCAAGAAAGCTTCAGATCGCTTCCAGATCGCTGTCACGCGTTGTGTTGATCGCGGCTCCTACGACCTCATCGCTGAACAAGGCGCTGTAAGCGTCGAAAGCGGCGAGATCCCAGACATCACTGACGAAGTGATCAAAGGACTCTGAGCTGCAATGCAATTCAGCCCGAAGGCGCTGCGGCATCTCGCCAGCCTCGCAGCAGCGCTATCTGTGTGCACTGCCTGTGTTGGCGAAGAATCCACATCGCCACTCGTCTTCAACGACCCCGTGATCGTGAACGGGTCGCCGCTCGAACTGTCGTCGTCTCACAACGACACACGTTGGGAGTGGCCGGACATCGCGCTGCCAGACGGTCAAGAAACGCGCATCATGTGGCTCGCCAAAGGAATGCCGGCGCAGCTCATGACCATGTTGAAGGAGCATGCGCAGTGGAAGGCCGTGACAGCCACCAGTGGCGCGGGCCTGCAGACGGACCCGAACGCAAGCGCAAAATCCCCTGAATCATGGGGCAGTTTGGCCGGTGCTGACCCACTCGTTCTGACAGGCACACCCGAAGCCATCGAAGCCGTCACGCTGCTCATCACCGGTGTGCTGACAAGCATTCCACAGATTGCGATCGAAGCCCGTGTCGTCGAAGTGCTCGAAGGCGACGAGTCTGCGCTCGGTCTCGAGTGGTTCATGTTCAACCGACGGGATAATCCCACGGTCACGGCTCCCATGAACCCCGCGACGGGCTTGTCTCCGTCTGCAAGCGTGTTCGATCGCTCTTGGCTCGGTAGCGGCGCGCCTCTCTTACCGGGCGGCAGCGCGTTCATGGTCCCCGACCTACTCCTTGAGATGGGCACCATCGTGGATGACTTCCAGGTGGATCTGCTCCTCTCTGCACTCCGCAGCTTCAACAAGGTGGACGTGGTCAACGCGCCGAATGTCGCGGTGCTCTCAGGGCACATCGCCAGCATCCTCGCTGGCCAAGAGGTCCCGGTGTATCAGCTCAGTTTGCAGGGCGGCACAACCGTGATCAGCACGAGCTTCAAGAACATCGCCGTGTCGCTGGATGTCCTGCCCCACCTCGTGGCGCCGGATGTGATTCGCATGGCGGTGGCGGTGAAAGTGCAGAGCGTCACGAGCGGAACAACTGTCAGCATCGGTGCGAGCCAAACGACCAACCCAGTCGTGGCCAATCGCAGTGTCAGCACCACCATGGAAGTGCGGGACGGAGCGACCGTGATCCTCGGCGGCTTGCTCACGACGAACAAACATGATGCTGAGACCAAGGTCCCTGTCCTCGGTGAAATCCCGATCATCGGCGCGCTCTTCACAAGCAAGCACTCGCGCGACCAGCGCAGCAACCTCATCTTCTTCATTCGCCCCAAAGTGATCGCTAGGAGCAGTTCTGCAAGCCAAACGGTCATCACGCCGCCTCCCGATGCGCCCCCGGGAGGGGGTGGCAACCTCTGACGTAGCATGGTGCCGCCCGGTGCGCTGAAAGCGCGACCTTGGGTCGATCGTCCGAGTGGGCATGACACCAGCAACTCGCATACGTCCTCACTGTCAGCAACGCGGCACCGTCATGGTGTTGGCACTGATCATCGTCACACTGGTCATCGTGCTCGTGGCCGACGCAACACAGGTCGCACTGATGGAGCGCGAAGCCACGCGCAATGCGTCCGTAGGCTTGCAGCTCGAAACAGCCATGCGCGGCGCGCTGGAGATCGCCAAGGCGCATCTCACCGATGACCAAGTCAATTCCGCCGAAACTGACAGTCTCGTGGAAGAGTGGGCACTACCCGAAGGCATCGAGAAGGACTTCGACCCAGAAGCAATGGCCGGCGCTGCGCTCGCGGGCTCATCCTCCGATGCTTCCGAGCACTCTTTCCCCAAGGTCCGCATCTTCATTGAAGACGAAGAACGCAAGTGGCCTCTCCCGTGGTTGAAGATCGGCAGCGATGGTTCCAAAGAGCGTCGTCGTGAAGGCCTCACCACCGTGCTCGACGATTTCCGCAAGAACACTAAATACGACTTGGATCCAGCCTCAGCACAGACCTACGCCGAACGCATTGCTGCGTTCATCGCGCGCAAAGAAGGCGACACGGGATTCGGTCCCACACCGCGACCACTGACGAAGAGTGGCATGCCGTTGCACATCCTCGATCTCGGATTGATCCCCGGCGTGCCGAAAGACCTTGTCTATCGACTCATCGACAAAGACACAGGCGCCGTGGTGCCTGGCCTCATGGATGTGCTCACGCTGTGGACGGACGGACGCGTGAATGCCAACACTGCTGGAGAAGCCGTGATGCGCGCGCTGTTCAGACGCCGCGAAGACGACATGAGCGTCGGCACCGACATCTTTGTGCACCGCGACGGAAAACAGAAAGAGTACTCAGCGCGTGAAGATTCCAGCGGACTCACGCCTGAAGAGCGCCGACGCAAACGCATTGATGAGCGCGCAGAACGCGAAGAGCGCGGCCTTGGTGCCGCCAGCAGTGCTGCATCCGCCGGCGGGCGACCCTCAGGCGCTACCACGCCAGAAGAGGAAGGCACCGGAGCATTCACCTCACTGGACCAACTGCGTAAGGAAGTGAATACAGTGACGGACCGCATCTACGGCGAGATCAGCACATCGCTCACGCTGCAATCCAAGGTGTTTTCCGTGTGGATAGAAGCCGAGATGAACGGCATTCGCGCCGTCCGCCGCACAGTGTTGCGCCGCGAAGGCCCTCGCTTCGTCATGATCTTGAGCGAAGCGGTGAACTACCCTGCTTGGCGCCAACTGAACGAAGACGAATACGAAGGACGCATGAGCGAAGCCGGCGTCGAACGT
Source organism: Planctomycetota bacterium (assembly GCA_009691765.1). GTDB lineage: Bacteria > Planctomycetota > SXUL01. The sequence goes on from SIAO01000012.1 coordinate 57,618, forward strand.
GGCGGCAGCCCCGTCAAGCCCCGATGACGCGACGCCCGGAGGACGGCGGCCGTGGATCATCACGACGCTCCTGCGGACCACGACGCGAGGCCGCAGCACGGCGACCTGTCGGTGGTTTTCGTCCGCGTGCGGGCGCGCTTCTTGAACGCTCGGCACGCTGTGGCTTCGAGCTCGATTCAACAGAGTAGGTGCCCGCATTCTTGGCACGGCGTCCGCTCGGTGGCGGAGCCTTCAAACCCATGGGTTGCTGATCATCCGCGTGCGGAGTCATCAAACGCGCGACATCTTCCGGACTCAAGCGGCGCCAACCACGCTCTTTGAGATTCTCGGTGGTCAAATGGCCGATGCGGATGCGCACGACCTTGTCGGCAACAAGCCCGACTTTCGCGAAAGCGCGACGCAACATGCGGTGTTGGCTAATTGATGGACTCGCAAGCAATGTGGTGACATTCGGGCCCGCACGCAACACCTGCACCCAGATAGGGCCGGTCTTGCCGTCCGACAACCAGACGCCTTCACGCAACTGATTGATCTTGTCGGGCGAATAAATGCCGTGCACCTTGAGAAACCAAGTTTGGCGCAACGGATGCCCACGCTTCAGCACCTTGGAAGCCAAGTCGCCGTCGTTGGTAACGATGATGAGGCCTTCGGACTCTTCTTCCATGCGGCCCACAGAAAAGAGCTTGCGCTTGAAACGAGCACGCACCAGATCCGTAACGGCGGTGCGCCCGAACTGATCGTCCGTCGTGCACACCACGCCCGGCGGCTTGTAGACCACATAGCTCGCCGCGGGATCGCAGTGCACGCGCTCGCCATCGAGGCGTACATCTTGCTGCTCCCCGTCAACGACCACACCCATGCTGCGGACCACACTGCCATCTACGGTGACGCGCCCGTTGCGGATGAAATCCTCACACTCGCGGCGGCTAGCGGCACCGCTGCGTGCAAGGAACTTATGCAGGCGTTCTGTCGACGAATTGGTGGTGTCTTCCATGGCGCCCTCAGCGCAAGAAACTGCGTGGCGCAGTGATGGCGGCGAGGCGAAGTCCTTCGCCTTCAATGCGGGCGATCGTAGCACCGCGTGGAACGAGGCAAGTGCTGCCCTTGCGTAGCTCAATGCTGTCTCCCATAGCACTGATGCGGCCGCAACCTTCCAACATGTGCAACACCGTCATGTGCTGCACCAGCGCAGTTTTCAAACCATTCACGGTCCAATGCTCAATGTGAAACGCGGAGGTGTCAGCAAGGCACTGAGTGCTCTTCGTCGCATCCAGCGTGGCCTGCGCTGTTTGAGGCGCGGGACCATTCATGACCTGCAGCGCCTGCGCCAAATGGAGCGGTCGCTCTTGGCCATGAACATCGCAGCGCCCCCAGTCATAAACGCGGTACGTCAGATCGCTCGGTTGTTGCACCTCGAAGAGCACCAATCCCGGACCAGGCGCATGGACAGTACCTGGCTCCACAATCCAAACCTCACCAGCTTTCACGCGCAGTTGTTGTAGGCACGCGCTGACAGCGCTCGGGCCGAGAGACAGCGCCGCTACGAGGTCGTTGGATGTCTTGCCGGGCGCCAAACCGAAGTAGATGTATCCGGCACTAGGCGCTTCAAGGACCAACCACGCTTCCAGTTTTCCACAGCGCGCGCCGGAAATCGCCATGGCCTGCTCGTCATTCGGATGCACCTGCACCGACAAGACTTGTTCACAATGCAGCAGTTTCACCAGCAACGGAAAATCACCCGTCGCTTCGGGTCCCGCAAGATGCGCGCGCTCTGTCGCCCACAATGCCGCGAGACTGATGCCACTGGAGATATCGCAGGACTCCATGCCGGCTGCCGTAGACACTTCCCAACTCTCGCCCACGAGGTCCGTGGCGGGCGCATCTTTGCCGTAGTGCTTTTGCAGCCGGTTGCCGCCCCAAAGGACGCGCTTCAAGGTCGGACGCATGGCATAAACACCGCGCTTCATGCCTTCGCCTCTGCGAGCAATGCCACCGCTTGCGCGCGCGCTGCCGCCGCCTTGCTGTCGCCTCCGAGCATGGCAGCAAGTTCTTGAACTCGCTCGGCCGGGGCAAGGGAGTGCAACGCCGTCGTGGTGCGCCCCGCCACAGTGTGTTTGCTGACACGCCAATGCGTGCCCGCGAACGCGGCCACTTGTGGAAGATGCGTCACCAAGATGACCTGTCGCCCGGTGGCCAATGCAGCGAGATGTCTACCGAGAGCAACACCCACACGCCCACTCACCCCAGCGTCAATTTCGTCGAACACCAGGAGTTCGACGGGAATGACATGAGCCAAGGCTGATTCAATCGCCAACAGCATGCGCGCCGTTTCGCCACCCGAAGCCACGCGCTCCACAGGCTGCACTGTCTCACCGGCATTCGCAGCGAGCATAAACTGCACTGCCCCGGGGCCATGCGTTGGGGCCGCGAGCGGATCGAAAGTAGCGCTCACGCTGTCTGGCTCGGTCGTGATGCTGACTTTGGCTTGCTGCATGTGCAAATCGGACAAGACCGTTTCCACCATCTGCGCCAAACGTCGCGCAGCACTGCGGCGCTTGCCCAACATGCCCCGCGCGAGAGTGCGCAGTGCATCGATCCGCGTCACTCGCTGTGTTTCCAAAGTCGCCAAGCGCTCGTCACCTTCACCAAGTTCCGCAAGTTCGGCTTCGCAAGTGGCCAAATGAGATCCGAGGTCGTCAGCCGCAACGCGATGCTTGCGTGCAAGGCCGCGCAACAAGTCTAGGCGCTCCTCGAGCACTTGCACGCCTTGCGGGTCGAGGTTGAGTTGATCGAGCAAGTCACCACAACCACGCGCCACATCGCGGCACTCGCTCTCAAGAACTTCCATGCGGCTGACGAGCTCGTCGACGGCAACGTGCCCGACAACGCGCGCACTCAAACGCCGCGCACAACGCGCCAGCACATCGGCAAGCGCTTCATCACCGTCGGAGAGCAGTGTCCGCGCCGCATCGAGGTCTGTGGCCAACGCCTGACCGCTAGCTTGCAACCGATGTTGCTCCGCCAAGCGTGCCTCTTCGCCGGGCTCCACTCGTGCTGCCCGCAACTCGGTGCACAGCAGAGTCAGCCACTGTTCACGTGCACCACGTTGCGCAAGACTCGCGCGCAACGCGGCGCACTCCGCTTCCAACGCTTGCAACTCGCGGCGTTGCACACTCCAACACAAAGACTCCTCCTGCAAACCAGCGAACGCATCCAACAACGCTGCTTGGCGAGCTGGACCCTGCAACAAGCGTTGCTCGTCTTGCCCATGAAAAGCGAGCAGATGGCTGCCAAGCAATGACAAAGTGCCGACTGTGCAAAGTTGCCCATCGAGGTAAGCGCGACTCGTTCCGTCGGACAACAACACGCGCCGCAACACGAGCTCACGCGCCGCGGGATCCACCAAATCACATTGCTGTGAAAGCGTAGTTGCAAGCTGCGCCGAAAGAGAAAACCTCCCCTCGAGCACCGCTTGCGCCGCACCCGTGCGCACCAACCCTTGGCGCGAGCGTGCTCCTGCCAGCAAACTGATCGCACCAAGCACCAGCGACTTGCCTTCGCCGGTTTCGCCGGTGAGCACCGTCAAACCCGGGCCGAAATCAAGCTGCGCCTGCGCGAGCAACGCGAAATCCACCACGCGCAGTTCCAGCAGCATTCAACTCACCCGCGTGCCAGGAAGCACTTCTCCATCGACGCCAATCGGAATGACTTTCGTTGGCCCGCGCAACGCCAACATCATGCCTTGGCTTTCAACACCACGCAGCATCGCAGGTTTCAGATTGGCGAGCACGATGACCGTGCGCCCGACGAGCGCTTCAGGCGTCCAATCAGCGCGGATCCCGGCCACGATTTGACGCGGTGCACTTTCGCCGATGTCCACTTGCAGCACGAGCAAGCGATCGGCCTTCTCGTGAGGCGCGGCGCTCAGCACCCGGCCAGCGCGCAAATCGACGCACTGAAATTGCTCGATGCCGATCGTTGCGTTCTGAGGCACAGCAGCGACAACGGTTGGTGGAATTGGTGGTGTCGGGGGTGTCGGTGCAGCACTCTGCGGGGTGGCGTCGTTCATGGAGAGCAGGTTATCTGCTGCCGCAAGAGCATGGAAGCACACCTACGCTTTGCCGTTTTTCTGCGCGGCGCCTTGGATGAAGCGCCGCCTCAACCCGCTGGTGGTATTGCAGGATGCCTGAGGAGCAAAATCAGGCTTTCGCCGCTTTCGATCCGACGCATCACAACGGCGCCAGACGGCAGTGCCGCTTCGACCTGCACCTTGGAAGGGATGCGATACATCATCACGCCTTCCGCTGGCAGCAGGCTGAGGAATCGCGCGCAGAGCTCGGCCATGCGTTCCGGTGCTTCGAGAACCATCGGAAACGGGGGGTCCAAGAAGGCGATGTCCACGGGGTGGTCGATGCGAATGAGGTCCACCTTCCAAGCATCCGCTGCAAGAACTTGTCCGCGCTCACTGAAGCCGCAGCCTTGAAGATTGCGCTCGAGGACCGGCCGGGCGTGGCGTCCAAGTTCGATAAAAGTGGCCCGTGCGGCACCACGAGACAGCGCCTCGATTCCAAGGCCGCCGCTTCCGGCAAAGACATCCAAGACACCATCACAGGGGAAAGAGCGCATCAAGATGTTGAAGAGCTGCTCCTTCTGGCGGTCCATCATGGGGCGAGTGCGCTCCCCAGGTGGGGCTTCAAGCTGCCTGCCCCGAGCTTCACCGGCGATGACTCTCATGGGCGCGAGCAAGCAGTGTTGATCGCCGTTGCCGCGGCATAGAATGGCGAGCCGTCCATGACTCCGCGATTGTATGTCAACCTCGATCATGTAGCCACACTGCGAGAAGCACGTGGCACGACCTACCCCGATGTGTTGGAGGCCGCGCTGCTCGCTGAACGCAGCGGCCACATTCACGGCGTCACGCTGCACCTGCGCGAGGACCGACGCCATGTGCAAGATGCGGATGTCGAACGCGTGATGGCTGCGTTGAAGCTGCCCTTCAACTACGAACTGAGCTGCGCTGATGAAATCGTGCGCCACGCAGAACGCATGCGTCCGGCGCAGGCGACGCTCGTTCCCGAAAGGCGCGCCGAAATCACCACCGAAGGCGGACTGGACCTCGAGCTTCACGGAAAGTTGGTGGGTGACACCGTCGCGCGCCTGCAACGGCACGGTGTACTGGTTTCCTTGTTCATCGATCCGGATGCACACTCCGTCAAACGTAGCCGCGAGTTGGGCGCCACGCATGTCGAACTGCACACGGGCCGCTACGCCCATGCGTTTGGCAGCGCTACAGCCGCACGCGAACTCGAGCGCCTCGTGGTGGCCGCTCAAGCCGCGCAAGCCTGCGGCCTCGTGCTCAACGCCGGACACGGACTGACCGTGGCCAATGTGGGCCCAGTTGCCGCGCTCCCGGGCCTGAACGATCTCAACATCGGCCATGCCATCGTGGCGCAAGCCGTCTTCATCGGTCTCGAAGCCGCATTGCGCGAGATGGCACAGGCCATTGCACGCGGCGCAATAACAGCACCACAGCACAAGGACAGCGGACATGCCTCCAAGCAACATTAATCGCGCCCATCTCACTCGCTGGATCAAAGACCACCGTGCCAGCTTCGAAAGCGAATTGCGCGAATTGGTGGAGATCCCCAGCATCTCTATGGATCCGTCACGCAAAGGCGACATTCGCCGCTGCGCCGATGCAGCCGCGGCACTCATCCGCGCCGCAGGTGGCACTGCCGAAATCCTCGAGACTGTGGCCAATCCCATCGTGCAAGGTGCGTTTCTCCGCGATCCTTCGTTCCCCACGGTCACCATCTACAACCACATGGACGTGCAGCCCGCGGACGAGCCGACGTGGAAACAAGATCCGTTCCGCATGAGCAACGTGGATGGCACCTACGGCGGACGCGGCACCACGGACGACAAGGGCCCAGCGCTCACGGCTTTTTACGCCGCGCGCTACGCCGTCGAGCAAAACATTCCCGTGAACATCCGCTTCCTGTGGGAATTGGAAGAAGAGATCGGCAGCCCCAGTTTTGAAGGCTGTCTCAAGGCCAACGCCGGCAAGTTGACAACAAATTCGGTTGTGGTGTCAGACACAGTTTGGATTGCTCGCGGCAAGCCCGCAGTGTCTACAGGACTTCGCGGCATGGTGACGGCCCTGCTCAGTTTGGAAACCGGCACGGAAGATCGTCACAGCGGTCTTGTCGGCGGCCTCGCGCGCAATCCTCTGGCAGAGTTGGCAGAAGTCATCGCTGGTTGCGTCGACGCACGCAGCGGCAAGGTGCTCATCGAAGGCTTCTACAAGAATGTTCAGAAGCCGAAGAAGAGCGAGCTCGACGGGTTCCTCGCTTCAGGCTTCCGCACAAGCCAGTTTCAAAAGGTGCACGGCTTCAAGAGTCTGCGGACACGCGATCACAAAGCCGGAGCTGCCGCGATTTGGGCGCTGCCAACATTTGAAGTCCACGGCATCACGGGCGGCTATCAAGGCCCCGGTGTGAAGAGCGTGGTGCCGCCACGCGGCGAAGTGAAAATCAGCATGCGCCTCGTGCCGAATCAAACGCCGCAAGAAGCGCTGAAACTGCTCACTCGCCATGTGAAGAAACTGAACAAAGATGTGGTGGTGAAGGGCCAGCACGGACTGCTGCCCTACCGCGGCCCGAGCGATGGCCCCTTGGCTGATGCAGCGGTCGAGTCACTGCGTTTCGCGTTTGGGAAAAAGCCCGCCTTCGTGCGCGAAGGTGGTTCCATCGGCGCGGTCGTCACCATGGAGCAGGTCTTGAAGTGCCCCATCATGTTCATCGGCTTGTCCTTGCCCGAACACGGCTATCACGCTCCCAACGAAAACTACGATTGGGGCCAAGCCTCCGGCGGCATGGTGGCCTTCACTCGCTACTTCGAACTGCTCTCCCAGAAGAGCTAAGCGATAACGGAATCTATGGAGCCAGCAGCGCACCTTCTCATCGTCCTTCCTGAGGGCGAGGTGCGCGTCGCGCTCACGCAAGAAACAACTTCGCTCGGCACGTCTGTGGGTTCCACAGTGGTGCTGCGTGGCGACGGCATCGCAGAACGCCACTGCATCATCCAACGAGCAGAAGAGCGCTACGAAGTCTTCGATCTGTTTTCGCCCAGCGGCACACTCTTGAATGGAGCACGCACAGAAGCGCAACTTTTGCAGCACGGGGATCAGTTGCGCATCGGCACTGCGCGGCTGGTTTTCTTGCAACCCACGGCGCTGACTGCAGCGAACACTGCTCCGCCCGTTGCACTCACAACGCACGTGCAAGACGACGTCGCGAATGCTCCAGCGACTTTGGAGTTCGAACACTCCTTCGTGCGCTCTCTTGGAAGCGTGCCCTTCCACGCTTGCAGTGTGTTGCTGCATGTGCTGTTACTGCTGGCCTTCACTCGCATGGCGCCGAAAGAGCAGCCACAATCCCGTGTCCCAGAATTCGTGAGCCTCACGCTCGAAAGCGGAACTCATGCTGCAGCGCCGCCATCAGAAGTTGTGCTCGACGCAACGGCAGAGCCGCTTGCGCCAATAACGCAGTCGACGCTCGCAGAGCTTCTGTCCGCGCAAAGCACCGCGCCAACGAGCACGACGCCGCAAGCCTCCTTGAACACCGAGGCAACGCCTGGTGAAAGCTCGCTGACGCAACTGGCACAGGCCGCTGCTGGTACTGGTGGTTCGAGATCCAGCGGCAACACAACAACTCAGCCTGAACTCGGGGCACCAGAATCTCTCGGCCTTGGCCTAGGACTCGGACTTGGCAGCACTGGAACTGATGGCGGCGGTGGCGCCGGAGCCGACGCCGCGCTACGCGCAGGAGGCAGCGCATTTCGGCAGCGCGTCCACGCCTTGCAAGGCAGCGGATTAGACGTCGTTGTGGTCATCGACAGCACCTCGTCCATGAGCAGTGTGTTAGACGCATCGCGCGCCGCTGTTGGGCGCATCGTCTCCAGCATCGCCACGCTGGTGCCGAAGTTCCGCCTCGCTGTCGTCACCTATCGCGATGAGAAAGACGACTATGTCACGCGCCACGCGGCATTCGGAGCCTCGCCGTGGACTGCTGTGCATTTCCTCGAAGGTGTGAAGCCAGATGGTGGTGGCGATTCCCCCGAGGCTGTACTCGAAGGGCTAAAAACCGCGCTGCAACGCCTTGAGTGGAACTCCAATTCCAAGCGCGTAATTCTGTTGGTGGGCGATGCGCCACCGCATGACGAAGACTTGGCAGCCATTCACACGCTGGTGTCCTCCTACGCCGCGCGCACGACAGTGCACACACTCGTGACGCCGCATGGCGGACTCTCGAGCCGCGCCGGGGCGAACCCCCGCACCATCGAGACCTTTGCGAGTATCGCTAAAGCGGGCAAGGGTGTTTCGAAACTGCTAGCAGACGCCAACGCTGTCGTGCCTGCGATGCTCTCGGGTGCTTTCGGGCCTGACCAAGATGCGGCGATCCAGCGCGCCATCGTGGCCCTGGACAACAGCCTCGCCGTGCGCGGTGCGCGCAGACTCCTTGAACGCGGCGAGTTGCCCGCCTTGTTAGAGACCCTGCAGAAGGACCCGCCCAACGCGCATGTCCTGCGCCTGTTGCTTGAGCAACCGACCGTTGCGTTCGTGCCGGTGTACTTCTTCTTACTCGAAGATCCGAAGACGCCCTCGGCTCCACGTCACGCAGCAGCAGTGTTGCTGCGCCGTGCATTGCGCGAGGCTCGTGTCAGCACTGCAGCGCAAGACTTGGCCGCAGCGCTGGATCCGAAGACTGGTTCTTCGCGACTCGCCGGGCAAGTGCGCGAATTGCAACGCCTCATTGAGCGTGACGATCGCGTCGTGCCCACACGCATGGCGCGACGGCAATGAGCGTTGCCGCCGCCGAATCGGTCCACTCAAACTTGATGGTGCAGTGATTCCACGCAGTACGGGTCGCGACGCGCGAGTAGCGGCGCCGCACCGAGCGAGCGAGAAAGCACTAACAGGAAGGCGCAAGAGAAGCCCACAAGAAGCAGCGCGTCGGCGAATCCAACCCCTGTGTGCAACGCGCCGGTGGAAGGTGCGATCTGCATGTAAATGTCGAGCCAGCGTGCAGCCAACATCCACAAGGCCACACGGAAAAGGTGGTCGCCGGAACATTTGGCAGCGCGCAAGGCGCGGTCGATGTCACCCTCACAGACTTGCTGCCACGCATCGATCCAGCGCAACGCCTCACCCAAGAACACCTCGCGGGCCTTCTCGCGCAGTTGCAAGCAGTGATCCAAGACCATGTCGCCGCGGTGCAAGAAGAGAATGTCGATGACGGCGGACGCGCACCGTGGATGTGCGCCGTGAAAGGCTGGTTCCCTGCAGAGCTCGCCATCTTCGCCAGCCTCGATTCGCTGCGCACGGCTTCAGAGGCGGAGCGTCTCGGCGCTTTGCGTTCTTGGAGCCGACGCTACTTCCCCGCCGAAACTGTTGGGCCCAAAGGCCTCGGCGTGCGCGCAGTCTGAATTCAGTCGCTCTGCTGCTCGCACTCGCGCAAAATTCCAGGAAGTTCGTCGAGCAACGCCTGCAACTGCATTCCTCGCTCCCCACACCGCAATGCTGCGCGCTCCGCGGCAGTGCCGTGCAACCACACCGCGGCGGCGGCTGCTTCGAAAGGCGGCATTCCGCCAGCGAGCAACGCACCGATCAATCCAGCGAGGATGTCGCCGCTGCCGCCACGTGCAAGCCCCGGATTGCCCGTGCGATTAACGCGCGTTCGCTGTGCATCAGCGATCAACGTGGCTTGGCCCTTCAAGATCACGACGCCACCGCAGCGTTGCACCAACGCGCGAGCGGCACCGGGCCTATCCGCCTCCACAGCCTCGGCCGAAACACCGAGGAGCCGTGCCGCTTCGGCCGCATGCGGTGTCCACACAGCGTGAGGTGGCCGCGTCATGCCAAGCGGTGACAACGCGTTCAGCGCGTCTGCATCTATAACGAGGGGGCGGTGCAGGCGCGGAACCAAGGCACGCACCATCGCCACGGTTTCCTCTTGACGACCCAATCCGGGGCCAAGCACGCAGGCCTCCGCTGTGTTTATCCAAGCTGTCAGCTCGTTGAGAGCACGAAAAGCAAAACCGCCCGCAAGCGTGCCGGGCAATCCCTGCACCATGAGGCTCGCGTCCGAGGCACATTCGGCGCGCAAACTCTGGGGGACACCAACGCGCACGAGCCCGCAGCCACCTCGCAGCGCTCCGGCGCCCGCGAGACGCACCGCCCCGCCGAGTCCTTCGCTGCCCCCCACGATGACGAGCGTGCCGCGCCGATGCTTGTGCGTGTCCCGCGGCAGTGCCGGAAAGCTTGGTTGAACATTATTCTGCAACGATTCTGAAGGCACGGCTTGCTTGTCTCGCGTAGGTCTGAGCCTACAATGCTGCGCCGACTGGAGGGTTGGCAGAGTGGTCTATCGCGGCGGTTTTGAAAACCGTTGACCGAAAGGTCCGGGGGTTCGAATCCCTCACCCTCCGCCATTCAGCGACCGTCGTTCAGGCAGCGGAGTTCTGTTGCACGGGAACGAGGGACGAAGCCGAAGAGGCAGTTTGGACACCGCGAGGTGCACAAGCAGCAGATTCCGTAGAAGTGTTGTTCGCATCGTGAGTCCAAGGAGAGATGGCAGAGTGGTCGAATGCGCCGGTTTGCTAAATCGGTGTACTCTTTAAATGGGGTACCGAGGGTTCGAATCCCTCTCTCTCCGTCAACATGATCATCTTCAAGAGCGTGTGCCGTTGGGTCCCAAGCCGCGCCCGTGAACAGCGCGCTTGGGCAATATTGCTCTTGGCCTGCGCGATGGCCCTCCCCGGCTGTGTTTCTCGCACGCTCTTGATCGAAAGTGCCCCGAGCGGGGCCGAAGCCGTGGTGGATGGGCGTTCCGTGGGGCTCACACCTGTCACGCTCCCTTTCCGTTATGGCGGGCAGCGTGAAGTCATCTTGCTGGCTCCTGGTTGCAAGCCGGCCATCGTGTTTCATGACACCACGCGCTTTTGGCGCGACACCCCTCCGTTCGACCTTGTGACAGACCTCGTTGGCGGTGGCGAACAGCAGACGCTTTTCGTGAAGCTCGAGCCGGACGACGCCCTCAAAGAGTGGGACAGCGACAAAGACGGGCTCCTGCTACGCCTGCGCACCCGCGCCAGCACTCTGCGGGAGCGAGCCGAGGCTGCCATGCTGGATGCGGCACCTCGCGAAGCGCCACCTCCTCGCGCTCCAGCAAGAAACCCGAGACAGAGCAGGCTTGGAGCGGCAGATCCCTTGCTGATACGTTGATGCACCTGTCGGAGTCCGCCGTTTCATGATGTGCCAAATGTGTCAGAACTCTGAAGCCACGGTGCTGGTGAAACAAATCATCGCTGGCCACAAAGACGAGATCCATCTCTGCGCGCCATGCGCCGCAGAGCGCGGGCTCGCCATCGCTCCTGCACTCATTCTGCAGCACAGCAGCACGCCAGTGGCCAGCGAAACTCCAACCAAGAAGCGTCGCCGTCGCGCGTCGGCTCCGCAGAGTTGCAAGTCTTGCGGTTCCACCTTGGCCATGCTCAAAGAAACAGGGCGCCTCGGTTGCCCCGAGGACTATGTGATCTTCGAGAAGGAAATCCTCAACTTGCTGCTGCGCGCTCAGGGCTGCACCGAGCACCGCGGGCGGCAACCAGCTCGGATGGCGGCGCGCCAAGCTCACGAACGCCGCGTGGCATCGATGCGCACAGACCTCAGCCAAGCCATCGCGCAGCAAGACTACGAACGAGCCGCAACGCTGCGCGACATGCTCCATTGCCTTGAAGCCGGAGAACAAGGGCATGCTTGAGCCTGAAGCCTACAACGGGCCCGATGCTTGGACGCGCGGCAATGGCCCAGAGGCCGATGTCGTCTTGTCCACGCGCGTGCGTCTTGCACGCAACGTCGCAGACTTCCATTTCCCTTCGCGTTTGGATGATGAAACACGCGCGCGTCTGCAAACCCGCATCGTCACCGCCATCAACGACAGCAAGCTCGCTGACGACGTGCGCCACGAAGAGCTTCAAGACGCCGATGCCCTCCACAGACAGTTGCTCTGGGAACGCAATCTCATCAGCCGCGAGGCCATGCAAGGCAAGGGCGTACGCGGCGTGAGCTGGTCTGCACAAAAGCAGTTCAGCATCATGACCAACGAAGAGGACCACCTGCGCATCCAAACATTGCGCGCAGGTTTCGCGCCCGCCGAAGCGCTGGCTTGTGCCCTCGAAGTCGACACACAACTCGACACGCGCATCGAATACGCATGGAGCGCGAAACTCGGTTATCTCACCGCCTGCCCCACGAACGTTGGCACCGGATTGCGCATTAGTGTCATGCTGCATGTCCCCGCGCTCGTGCAAACCCGGCAGATGGACAAGGTGAACAAGGCCACGGCCGAAGTTGGCCTCACAGTGCGTGGGCAGCACGGTGAAGGCTCAAAAGCCCTCGGTGACGTGATCCAGATTTCCAACCAGCGCACCCTCGGCAGCACCGAACCGGAATTGCTCGAAGTGGTGTTGGCGATGCTCTTGAAGATTGTGGAGTACGAGCGCGTCATGCGCGAAAAGCTCCTCGCCGACTCGAAAACCGCCGTCGAGGACCGTATATGGCGTTCGGTGGGCACACTTCGGCACGCTCGCAGGCTCCCGCATGAAGAAACCCTCGGGCTCCTTTCCGCGGTGCGCTTAGGGATCACCATGAAGTTGCTCCCAACGATGGGTTTAGATGACATGAACGAAATGCTGGTCTTGAGCCAGCCAGCGCATCTGCAGGCGCTGTTCGGTAAGGCCATGGATGCTGGTGACCGCGACATCGCACGCGCCACTTGGATGCGCGATAGGTTCAAGCCCGAGTCGAATTAGGCGCGGCCCGTCCTTTGCGAAGTATTGTGAGTCGGAGCGCTTGTCGCTGCGGCTGTGTATTGTGTACAGGCTGATTTCTCGGGGAACCCGCAAGGTAACCCGGGCGAAAACGCCGATGGATCTTGGAACGTTCCTGCCACGACGGCAGGACAGGCTGACGGCGTGACTGGCACGCAAGGGGGAGATCGCGATGTTTGATCGCTACACCGACCGGGCACGCAAGGTCATGGGGCTGGCACGCCAAGAGGCGCAGCGCCTGAACCACGAGTACATCGGCACTGAACACGTGCTGCTTGGTCTCGTCCAAGAAGGCAGCGGCGTAGCTGCCAACGTCTTGAAAAACCTCGACGTAGACCTGAAACGGGTCCGCCAAGAGCTTGAGAAGCTCGTGAAGAGTGGTGTGGGAATGACCACCATGGGGCAGCTCCCCTTCACTCCACGCGCCAAGATGGTTCTCGAATTCGCTCTCGAAGAAGCCAGCAATTGCGGCCACAACTATGTGGGCACCGAACACTTGCTGCTCGGGCTCATCAAAGAGAAGGAAGGTAAGGCCGCAAGGGTCTTGCAGTCCCTCGGCATCAAGCTCGAATCTGTGCGTGAAGAAGTGCTGGAGTTCTTGGGCTCGGAGCTGCCTGCGGGCGACGCCGAGAAAGACCCTGCATCTGGGCCTCCGGCTCAGCCCGCTGCGAACGCTCCTGGCGGCACGGCACCCAGCAAGTCCAAGACGCCAGCCCTCGACAACTACGGGCGCGACCTCACGGAACTCGCTCGCGAAGGCAAGCTCGATCCTGTGATTGGACGCGCCAAAGAAATCGAACGCGTCATCCAGATCCTCTCGCGCCGCACCAAGAACAACCCAGTACTCTTGGGTGAAGCGGGCGTGGGCAAGACCGCGATCGTCGAAGGCCTCGCGCAGTCGGTCATCAAGAACGACGTGCCCGAAGTGCTGCTCGACAAGCGCATCGTCGTGCTCGACCTCGCCATGATGGTGGCCGGCACCAAGTACCGCGGTCAGTTTGAAGAGCGCATCAAAGCCGTGATGGCCGAAGTGCGCCGCAACCGCAACATCATCTTGTTCATCGACGAGCTACACACTCTTGTTGGTGCCGGAGGTGCAGAAGGCGCCATCGACGCCAGCAATGTGCTGAAGCCCGCGCTCTCGCGAAGTGAAGTGCAGTGCATCGGCGCCACTACCCTCGACGAGTACCGCAAGTACATCGAGAAGGACGGGGCACTCGAACGCCGCTTCCAGACCATCATTGTTGAACCACCGAGTCGCGATGAAGCCCTCGAGATTTTGAAAGGCTTGCGCGACCGCTATGAAGCGCACCACCGTGTGCGCTACACCGACGACGCTCTCGAAGCCTCCGTCGAGTTTTCTACGCGCTACATCACCAACCGCTTCTTGCCGGACAAAGCCATCGACGTGATGGACGAAGCCGGTGCTCGCGTACGCCTGAAGGCCATGACGCAGCCGCCGAATCTGAAGGATCTGGAAGCCGAAATCGCGAAGGCCGACAAAGAGAAGGACGAGGCGGTTAACAACCAAGAGTTCGAGCGCGCGGCTCAATTGCGCGACAGCTCCTACAACCTGCGCAAGAAGAAAGACGACATCCAAGCCGATTGGAAAGAACAGACACGCAACCGCGATCTGGTCGTCGACGGCGAAGTGATTGCAGAAACCGTCTCCAAGATGACGGGCATTCCGTTGCAGCGTCTGGATTGCGGCGAAGCCGAACGCCTGTTGCACATGGAAGATGAGTTGCATCGCACTGTGATTTCGCAAGATGAAGCCATCTGCGCGATCGCGAAGGCTGTGCGCCGCTCGCGTTCAGGTTTGAAAGATCCGCGCCGCCCCATGGGGTCGTTCATCTTCCTTGGGCCCACCGGTGTCGGAAAAACTCACCTCGCTAAACAGCTCGCCAAGTTCATGTTTGGTAGCGAAGACTCGCTCATCCAAATCGACATGTCGGAATACAGCGAGAACTTCAACGCCAGCAAACTGGTCGGAGCACCGCCTGGCTATGTCGGCTACGAAGAAGGTGGACAACTCACAGAGAAGGTGCGTCGCCGCCCCTACTCCGTGGTGCTCCTCGACGAAATCGAGAAGGCCCACCACGACATCTTCAACATGCTTTTGCAGATCATGGAAGAAGGACGCCTCACCGACTCGTTTGGCCGTCACATCGATTTCAGGAACACCATCCTGATCATGACTTCGAACATCGGTGCCGGAATCATCAAGAACCAATCCTCATTGGGGTTCGGGCCTGCGCGCAATGCCGAGCAAGACCGCAACCGCATGAAGGACATGCTGAAGAGCGAAGTGGATCGCTTCTTCCGACCCGAGTTCCTCAACCGCGTCGACGACCTGATCTACTTCACAACGCTGAACCGCGAAGACCTGAAAAAGATCGTGGATGTGCAACTGGCCGATCTGTTCACGCGCCTGAAATCGAAAGACATCGAACTGGTGCTCGGCGACAACGCCAAAGAGTTCATCCTCGAGAAGGGTTACTCGCCGGAGTTCGGAGCGAGGCCTTTGCGCCGCGCCATCGAGCGCTACATCGAAGACCCTCTCAGCGAGGAAATCCTGCGTGGGCATGTGAAGAACGGGATGCGCCTCGATGTCGAAGTGCGCCCGGAAGGGCTCGCCTTCCACTCGCAACCGAAGGAAGAAATCCAGCCTCAGCCCAGCTAAAGCGCAACGCAGCGTGATATGGTGCGGCCGCACTGAACGCGGCCGCCCTTGTTGACGCTCTGTCCAAACGGGGGCCCCACACGGAGGCACCCGTTCGCATGCGTTACGTCGCCCTTGGCTTAGTCCTTTCGCTCCTCAGCGCAGCCGCACTTGTGGTCCTGATCGACCGGTCACGTGGTGGCCCGCCACCCTCGGCGGAACTGCTGCAAGGCATGGAGCGCCGTCTCGCCGCTCTCGAGCAACGCCTCGCAGCGCCTGCACGCAGCAGCAACGATCCGCGGACCATTGCAGAAATCGCCACGCTCACCGAAGAGACTCAAAGTCTGGTGCTCGATGCGGAGCGAGGACTGCGCCGTGACTTGCAAGGCATCTATGAACGCCTGTTGGCACGTCTCGACGAGCTCTCGCTGCGCAACAATGCCAGCGCTGCCGAGGCCGACCCTGCAGCGCGCGCCAAAGTGCACGCGCGCCTCGCCGAATTGGGCATCACGTTGCGCCTCGATGCTGGTGAGCTTGAGCTCAGCGGTGCGTTTTCCGAAACGGATCGTCCGCTGGAGTTCCTTGCGGTAGCGCCGGGGGGCCGCGCCTATGAAGCGCTATTTCTCGTCGATGTCGCACCCGCTGCACTGAAAGTGGCCATCGAAGAACTAGGTTTCACGGAAACCGATCCAGACCCAGAGACATTTCGATGGGCCGCCGACACTCGCGGCGTGTTTGTCTATGCGCACTGGGAAGGCGAAGCTCATCCGTGCCGCGTGGAGAGCCTCGTGTGGAATCGCGAGACGGACGCACCCATGCAAAGCACACCATGGATGTTCACGGCATCGCGTTTTTTCACCGACAACCGCACTTGGGAGAGATACTTCGCAGCCGATCTCTACAAAAACCTCATCGCACTCTCGCTCACCTACGCGGCGGAAGCGCTCTTGGCCAATCCGCTGGACTGCGCTTCCAACGAAAACATTTTCTATCCCAACAAGGATCGCTGCCCGAAGAGCGGCACAAAGGCCCGCCTCATCTTGCGCAAAGAGCCGCATCCGGAATGGGACAAAAACTAAGCGTTGCTGACAGCGAGCTCGACGCTCTTTTGATGCGAGCCAGGCGCCGCGCACGCCTGACCGCATTCATGCAGCGCGCAGCGCTGCCGCTAACGCTGCTCGCTGCACTCCAATTCACATGGGAACTCCTTGCTCGCTTCACCTATCTGCCTTCGCTGCTGGCGGCCGTAGCTTTGGTCGGAACCTCTGTGTTCGTCTGCGCGCTCGTGCGCAGTTTGAAGCTGCCAAACGCAGGGGCAGTGCTGCGCGAAGCCGGCAACCTCGTAGGCGATCCAGTGCTTTTCGCAAGCCTTGAACGCAGCGAACACAGCGCTCTCGGTCCGTTGGTGAAAGCCCGCGCCGCAGCGCGCGCTGCCACCCCTGATGCGCAACGCAACATCCCGACGCTCGCGGTGCGCCTCATGCCGTTGGCCGTGTTACTCGCGGTGCTCGCGCAATTTGCCCCTGGCCGATGCGAACCACTGCTGAGCGCGCCTGATGCGACTGTCAGCGTTCAGGCGGCGTTGAGCGCAGCGCAAAGTGCGCTGCATCTCACTGCACTTGCACCTGCAACTGGCGCTGACACAAAACCTGCACAACTCACGGCCAACGCGCAAGACATTGCTGCTCTCGAAGCGGCGCTGCGCGCTGATACACGCGCGCTTGCAAGATTGCGTGAAGCCTCGAAGGCGCAAGATCCCGTGAGCCCCGCGCAAGCGCTCGAAGCTGCTGCGAGTGCTCTACGCAGCGGTGACATGACGAGCAGCGAGCGCGAAGCGCTGCGCGACGCTGCACAAGCAGCACGAGACATCGCCTCCGCCGGTTCAGTGGCAGACCTTCTCTCGCGCCTCGAAGCGCAACTGCACCGTGGTGATGGCGCAGGCGCGTCGCTCACGTTGGAGGCTCTCGCAATGCTCGCCGAGCCGCGCGCCGCTGCGCTTGCAGCAGTCACTGAACTGCGCTTCGTCATGGCCGCAACGCGTGCTGAACAACTCAATGGCGTTGCAGTGACACTGGGCGGCACCATGGATCCGACTGTGCACACTCCCTCCCGCGGAATCAGCACACAGCGCCAGCGTGAGCCGGAACACACGCGCATCCTCGAGCGCTATTTCCGTTGATTGAACGGGTGCGTGCCGCGCCTGAAAAAGCCTCATGCCCCGCTTCCGCAGTAACACGTAAGGCGCAGCAATACGCAATTCCTTCACGAGACTATGTATCACGAATGTGGCCGCCCTTCGGGGCAAAACGGGCTAAACGAAGCCGTTTTATGCGCGTTTATGTTCGTTGCATAAAATCACGATTCAAAACAAGTGACGATTTACCCGGCCCACGATCCACTTATCAGATTATGCTTCCGCCCATAGGCCAGCATCAGATGAGTCACGCGGGCCGCGAGAAGGACGCCAATGCACGCGCCAGAAAACGAACACACTGCAGAAAGCGTAGCCGGTTGGTTCGATGGCCACCGCGCTGGTAGAGCACAAACATTCAATCTGCTCGTCGACCAGCTCGCCCCGCACGGACTTTCGATGGAACACGACGAAGTCCTGCGCAATGACGGCACCGTGGCGCCACGATTCGTTGTGCCAGAGCCAGACAATGTTGCCTCTGACCCTCATTACGCTGATGGGTTTGAGAATGGCTACGCCGCAGCACGAGCGCGCCTTGTGCTGCATGTGCGCGAGCAGTTGGCGGCGCATGAACTTTTCTTGTCGGACGGTTTGCGCGTGCTTTCGCATGCTGAAACTTCCGATTGTGTGGACGGCCTGTGGCTCGCCCACGAATCTCAAATGTGTTCAGTATCGCGTACCCCCAGTTCTCGAGAAGGAGGAATTTGGAGCATGGTTGTCAACAACTTCAGCCGTCGTGCAGCAATCATCGCATTTGGCAGCACCATCGTTGCCGGCAGCTTGGGCTGGATCGGCGCCATGCAGCTCGCGCGCCCTGCACCGCTACCATCGCCGCCCACATGGACGGCACCCGTGACGTGGGATGGAGACGCCACATTTGTCAGGCAGTTGTTGCTCTCCATTGATCAGAATGCGTGGACGCTTGAGCAAGCGGAAGGTATTCCCTCCCCCACACTGCTCACGCAAATGCAAGGTTGCTTTGCACTCCCGGGTCCCACAGGCGACCTCGGACGCCAGCTCTACTGCCGCTGGCTCGCCGAACAGGATCGCACTGAGTATGTGACGGCATTGATAACTCAGTTGAATCCCGCAACACAAAACGCTGACACGCGTATCGGCATCCTCAAAGCCGTTGGTCTGCTTCACGAGAACAACACTCCCAGCCTGATCACCAGCGCACAGCGTCAGGCCCTGCAGGCATATCAGGCAACCCAAACCGAAGATGACGAAGTCGCCTACGGCATCTTGGAGCGCTTGGTGGACACACTGGTGGCAGCCGGAATCTGACGGCATGTCCATCAGCAATGTGACCTACAAGCCGCATCCACCGAAACCAGGGCAGCCTGTAACCGTCACCTTCGAGACGCCACAGAGCATGGTTCCGATTCCGGATGTGCGCATCAAGATTGGACGCGAGCAGGCCGTCCCGGTTGCTGTCACGCGCACCAAAGACAACAAGTGGCAGTTCACCGTCACCGCCAGCAACTTGGCCACGCAGAGTGTGACCATCGTGCAGGGCACCATGGTGAAGATCATCTCCATCTGACATTGGGGTCAGCAGGAATAGAGCAGCGCGTCGGCGACCTCTCGGTCAGCGTTTGCGCGGTGTTGATCTCCGAAGCGTGCAATATCGGTCTCGAACCACTTGTGCACCACGATGTGCCGACCCTGACATGTGGGCGCCTCACTTGGGTTCAGCAGAACTACCTTCGGGCCGAACGGCAAGGACTTTGGAAGATGACGAGGCATCGCCTACGACAACTTCACCTCGGACCAGTTCATCGGCTTCCACGGGATCGTCATTCCCGGCACGCTGACCTCGGCGATGCCAGGTTCTGGCGTATCGACAGAACCGCAGACTACGGCCCTCTCGAACAGCTCTCGCGAGGTCACAGAAGAAGAGATCTGGCTCCAGGGCCAGCGAAGCGAGCACACGCGCCGCGCCTAACGCCAAGACATCCGCCACTTCATCAAGACACGTGGTATCCGCGAGGCTGAAGAGCTTGTTTACGCACCTCGTTGCCCGGCGGGCAGCCGACGAGAACCCGGTGCGCGAAATCAAGCGACCGCGGGTGAACGAGGTGGGTCTCCCCTACTCCATTACCGAAGGCTCCAACACGGAGAGTGCTGGGGCCCTCACTACAGGAGATTTCTGCGCCGCAGCGGCTGGGACTCCTCTTAGGTTTACAAAGTTCGGAAACCGCACTTCGCTTGCGGTTCGTTTCGCCGATTAACTCAGGCTTAGTTACGTTCGTCGTGGTATGTGTACAGTAGGAGTTTTCCGATGACGAGATGTCTTGCCTTCCTCGCGGCTTTGTCACTGAACATCTCGGTTGCGCTTCTCGCGCAGACAACGGTCGTTGCGACCGACCCGGGCACACAAGCATTGAAGAC
>SIAO01000013.1 GCA_009691765.1 Planctomycetota bacterium
CCCCACGAAAAGCTGCGCGAGATACTGCGCCGCCATGGGCGCTTGACGCACTAGACACCACGGAGCAACAGGCCACATGCCCCGTATGCCGATCTGATACCATCCCCACGCTCATGCGCATCGCTGTTGTTGCACTCCTCCTTTTGCTGCTGCCCGGGCTTCTTTTGCCCGGCGTGTTGCCGCTGTGTCTGTGCGCTGAGAACGAGCTCGATTGCTGCGGCGCGGCCACCAGCCCTTGTTGCTGCGATTCTGCGAATAACGACGCATCCCAAAGCGGGCCAAAGATCACCAACCAGCGTGAATGTGCCGGTTGCGTCTCTGTGACCCTCTCCGACAGCGAATTGCGCCTTGCAGCACCAGAACACGCCGTTGCCAGTCTGCCTGCTCCGATGGTGCAACGCGATCCACTTCCGCAACTCCTGCCTCTCCACGCAATGAGTGTTGCCTGCGCCCCGCGCCGTGTCCCTCAAACCGGGCCACCGAACGCGCCTTTGTCGCTGCGCATCTGAACCTCAAGCCCCTGCGAAGTTGACCTCGCTACCAGCGAGTTCGTTTTCGTTGACTTGGTCCTGAGGGTCTGCAAATGTCATGGATGCGATCGTTGATGTACCTATGTGCACTCTTGTTCACAGCCTGTGCTGTGAGCGATATGGCCGCGCCGAATCCGGCGACCGCCGTAGCGGACTTGCGCGCGCGCGTGAGCTCGCCTGAAGCAGTGGCGGAGGCTTTGGCCTTGCTTCCGCGCGATCAGAGCAGCGTGCCAGTGCCAACGCTGCCGCAAGTCCGAGATCCCGCGCTCTTGGATGCTGATGCGCCGGATTGGTGGTTGGCGATGGCCAGCGCTTTCAATCCAGCGGTGCGTGCCGCACGCACAAACCTGCAAGCAACTCTGGCACAGGCTGAGGGCCAGGGCGCACCGATGGCGCTCGGCACTGAATCTGAACTGATGCGCCCAGATGGCTCCGGCGCAGAACTCCAATTGCAAGTGATGGTGGATCTTCTCGGCATCCTTGGCGTTGGCCGCAGCGCCGCCGAAAAAGAACTGGGCCGCAGCGAAGTGCGTGCAGCCCGCGGGATGCTGACCGTCGCACTGTGGCAAGCCCGCTTCGATGCCGAACGCGCACGCATGCGTCTCGCTGCGCAGCGCACGTTGAAAACCGATCTCGATCAGCTTGTCGCGGAGGCGGAAGCCGACCAAGCCCGCATCTTGCAATTGCAAATGCATGGCAGGCTCGCTGAAAAAGATGTGGCCGCTGCGCGCACGCAATGGCATCGACTGTTGGAAATGCGCAGTGACACGGTGGGTGAAGTCGCAGCGAGTTCCGCAGCGCTTGCTGTGGCCTGCGGCCTGCCACCAGATGCTGCACCGCTCACGCGCGTGAGTCTCGCGAGCATTGAAGATTTCGATGTGCCCGGCGGTGTGCCCAACATGCCGGCCCCGGAAGACGCCGTCGCCGCGCGTCCCGACATGCAGCAGTTTGCGTTGGAGTTCGCTGTGCGCGAAGCCGAATTGCGGCTTGCAGCGCGTCAAGCAATTCCGTTGATCACGCCCGGGTTTGCGCCGCTCTTCGCGGAAGGCATGAAACCTGTTCCTGGTGCGATGCTCAGAATGGATTTGACTTGGCCGACAGCAGTGCAAGCCGGCATCGATGCTGCGCTCGCACGTCGCGAAGCCGCGGCCAATGCCTACACCGATGCGGCCCTCGCCGCCTGGGCCGGACTCAGCGCCGATCGCGCCGAGATGATGGCCGCCTACGAAAACATGAGCGTGCATGTGCCCATCGTGGACAACGCCACCAGCACAGCGTGGAACGCTGCGCGCAAACTGTTCTTACTGGACCGCGCGTTGTTGCCGGATTGGACCATGGAACTGGAACGCCGCATGGATGGGCTCGCCATGATGGCGCGCCACCGCGAGCACGGACTCAGCAAGATTCTCGACTATCTCGAAGCCATCGGACCACGCACTGTTGGAGTCAAGCCATGAGCGAAGTGAATCCCAATGTGGATTTGAAAGCCTTCGAGCGAACCGCAGTGCAAGTGCAGCGGCCGAAACGCCGAATGCGCGTGTTGCTTGTGCCGTTGCTGATTGCACTGGCCGCAGGGGTGGTGTTCTTCGACAGCTTGCGCGAACTGGTGAGCAGCGCGCCTGTCGTGCATTTGCTCCGCCCCACGCCAGCCGGAGGTGCCGCGCAACAGGCCGGCCGCCCGCTCTTTCAAGCCGCAGGATGGGTCGAGCCAGACCCAGCGCCGATCTTGGTCACCTCGCTTGAACCAGGCGTGCTCATGGAAGTGAAAGTGCAGCAAGGCGACGCTGTGAAAACCGGCGATGTGGTCGGAAAACTGGCCGACGAAGAACAACGCCTTGGCTATGTGCAGGCGGAAGCGAAACAGAAAACCGCTGACGCCGAACTCGTTGGCAAGCGCGCCGAACTCGTGGCCGCGCAAGAAACGTGGGATCACGCTTTGGTGCTGAAGGAGGCCTTCGCCGTGGCGCAAGGCGAATTGGCAGCGCAAGAAGCCGAAGTGGATCTCGATCGTGCGAGCGTAGAGAAAGCGCGTTCGATGGTTGAAACCGCTGAAGCCGAATTGGCGGTGCAAGAAGCGCTCTTATCCACAGGTGCCACCAGCCCTTGGAATAGAGATCTTGCTCGTGCCGCTCTGCGTCAAGCGCATGGCGAATTGGCCGCGATGCAAGCCGAGGTGCAACGGGCCTCTGCAGATGTTGCGAAATCCAAGGCGAAACTTGCACGCGCCACCAAAGAACTCGAATTGCGCACCGAAGACCGCTTGCGCTTAGAGCGCGCGAAAGTTGCCGTGCTGGAAGGCGAAGCGAAAGCTAGCGATGCGCAGCAAGGCACAGAACTCGCGAGGCTGAAGTTCTCCCGCACTTTGGTGCGCGCACCGCTCGACGGCATTGTGCTCGAACGACGCACGGGTGTAGGCAGTGTGGTGGGCCCCGAAGGTGGCGAAACTCCCCCGGTGGTGACTCTGTACGACCCTTCGCAACTGCGCATTCGCGTGGATGTGCCGCAAGACAAAGTGGCTGGCGTGCAGCCGCAGCAGAAAGCGCTCATCTTGTCGGAAGCTCGTCGTGACAAGCCCTATAACGGCGTGGTCACTCGCGTGGTGCACACCGCAGACATCAACAAAGTGACACTGCAAGTCCATGTGCGCGTGGAAGACCCAGACTCTCTGCTGCGCCCAGAAATGCTGTGCCAAGTGCGCTTTCTTGCCGGTGAAACGCCTGCAGCGGGCGGCGCAATCTCCGCCGATGTGGTCAGCATTCCAGCGAACTTGGTGCAGGGCGGCAGCGTGTGGGTGTTTGACCCGCTCACGGAAACGGCGCGCCGCAAGAGTGTGCAAGCACAAGCGCAAGGCGACGGCATCGCGCTCGTCAGCAGCGGATTGAACGTGACGGACAAACTGATCGCCTCAGTAGAAGGCGCTTCGATGGACATTCTTGAAGACGGGCTGCGCGTGCGGCCCATGGAGCACTGACATGGCCTTCATCGAACTGCATGGTGTGAGCAAGAGCTACCGCAAGGGCGAGCACGAAGTGGTGCCGCTTAAAGAAGTCGATTTGAACATCGAAGCCGGTGAGTTTTTCGTGCTGCTCGGGCCCTCGGGCTCGGGCAAGACGACGCTGCTGAATCTCTTGGCTGGCATCGACCGACCCAATGTTGGACGCGTGATTGTTGGTGGCCAAGAACTGACGCAGATGTCAGCGCGCAGCCTCGCGCCGTGGCGCGCTGAGAATGTGGGCTACATCTTCCAGCAGCACCATCTCATCCCGGTGCTCACCGCCTACGAGAATGTGGAATTGCCGCTGCATCTCTTTGGATTGAGTGCGCAACAGCGTCACGAGCGCGTGGCGCTCGCCTTGACGGCTGTCGGGCTCGCCGATCGCGCGACGCATTATCCGCGCCAGCTCTCCGGCGGCCAAGAACAGCGCGTAGCTATTGCGCGAGCCATCGTGGGCAATCCGCCATTGTTGGTGGCCGACGAACCCACAGGCGACTTGGACCATGAATCCGGCGAAGCGGTTCTAACCTTGTTGCAGCGCATGAACCGCGAGCAAGGCAAGACCATCGTCATGGTCACGCACGATTTGAACGCGGCGAAGCGCGGCACGCGTATGGTGCATTTGGACAAAGGGCGCCTCAATGAAACCCCCGTCGGAGCAGCACCATGAGCTTCATCGCAAAATACACGCGTCGAAACTTGTTGCGACGGCCGGGGCGCACACTGCTGACAACTTTGGGCGTGGCGCTCGCCTTGTTCTTGTTGGTGAGTGTCGAAAGCCTCTCCGCCGGGATGAACGCTGCCCTTTCCGGCAGCGATGCCGCGCGCACGCTCATCGTCTATCGCCAAAACCGCTATTGCCCGCAAACCAGTTTCTTGCCTGAGCGCTACGTCAGCGGCATCGAAAAACTGCCAGGCGTCGTCTCCGTTCTGCCGGTGAAGGTGTTTCTGAACAATTGCCGCGCCAGTCTCGATTTGGTGACTTTCCAAGGCGCGCCTGTGGATCGGCTTTTTGCTGCGCGCGATGTGCGCATCGTCGAAGGCAGTGAGCAAGATTTCCGCAACGGCAAAGACAGTGCGCTGCTCGGGAGAAGCTTCGCCAATCGCCGCAATCTGAGCCCGGGCGACAAGTTTCGCCTCGGCAACATCACTGTGAATGTCGCTGGCGTATTCGAAGCTGCCGACCCCGTGGAAGAATCCGTCGTGCTCACGCATCTCGAGTTCTTGCAACGCAGCGGCCCAGTGAATCGCTTGGGCACCGTGACGCAATTCGAAGTGAAACTTCAAGATGCCTCGATGGCCCGCGAAACCGCGCGGCGTATCGACGATTTATTCAGCAGCGCTGAAGAACCCACCGACACCCGCCCGCGTATCGAGTTTCTTGAATCCGCTACACGCGACCTGCGCGAACTGCTTGGCTTCGGGCGCATCTTTGGTGTGGTGTGCGCGCTGGTGGTGCTCGTCCTAGTCGCCAACACCGTGAATATGTCGGTGCAAGAACGGCGCCGCGAATTCGGAGTCTGCCTCGCCGTGGGTTTCCAAGGGCGACATCTGCTGCAGATGGTCATCGCAGAAACGCTCCTGCTGGTGTTCGTCGGAACGGCGCTCGGCATCGGCGGGGCTTTCTTGGCGGTGAAACTCAGCGGCATCAACATTGGCGTCGAAGGCGTGAGCGTGCAGTTTCTCGTGTCCGGCGCCGTCATTCTCGAAGGCGTGCTCGTTGCGTTGGTGCTCGGACTCGTTGCTGCGAGCATCCCTGCTTGGATAGCTGCACGCCAAGACCCTGTCATGGCGCTGAAAGGGGGCTGAGATGAGCAAACTCCCCATGTCCTATGCCATTGGCAACCTTGGTCGCCGGCCCGCACGCACGCTGCTGACTGGCGTCGCGTGTGCACTCGTTGCTGCGGCGATCGCGGGCGCCACGGCCTTCGTGCAAGGCATGCACCGCGGTTTTTCCAGTGCCTCCGATCCACGCACAGCCATCGTGCTCTCATCAGTGGCTGGTCGTGATGTGCTGCGCTCCACTGTTAGCGCTGCGACAGATTCTCTCGTCGCCGCCGATGTGGCCGGCATCAAGCGCGTCGGCAAAGACCCTCTCGTATCCAGCGAGATCCACATGGGCACCAACCTCTTGCTTGGAGGCAGCGCTGAACCTCAAGGCACGAAGTACGCTGCATTTGTGCGCGGCGTGACGCCCATAGCGTTCCTCGTGCACCAGCAAGTAAGCATCACAGAAGGACGGCCGCTGCAAAGCGGTGAGATTCTGGTCGGCCGCCTCGTGGCGAAGAAGTTAGGCGTCGATCCAGCGGTGTTGGCGGTCGGAAAATCTGTGCGCTTCGAAGGCGCAGAATTCAAGATCGTCGGACAGTTTGCTTCACCGGGAAGCACTGTGGAATCGGAAATCTGGGCACCACTCACTGAATTACGGGGGCTCACGAAGCGCGACGACAGCTCGGCATTGTTCGTGTCGATGGAAGAACCCGATAACCTTGCCGACTTGGCCGTGTTCGCGCAGCGCCGTCGCGATCTTGAATTAGTGAGCATTCCGAGCGAATCCTATTACCGCGAAATGCTGGCATACTTCGCGCCAATCCAGATGCTGACGTGGATCATGACCTTGCTCATCGGCGGAGCGGTGCTGGCGACGGGCGCCAACACTTTCAACACCGCGGTGCAAGATCGCATGCGCGAATTGGCAACCTTGCGTGCTGTCGGCTACGGCGCTGGCGCCATTGGTTGGTCGCTCCTGCAAGAAGCCATGCTGCTCGCGGCGGCGGGCGGCGTGACTGGCATTCTCGCTGCGAAACTCCTAATCAGCGGCTCGGCGTTCCGCATCGGCATGAGCGCCTTCGAAATCACCGTCGGGCCATTGCCTGTCGTGCTTGGATTCTGTGGTGCACTCGCCATTGGGGTGATCGGCACCGTTCCGGCCATTATTCGTGCGATGCGGCTACCTGTGGCCATTGCACTCAAAGAAGTCTGAGGATCATCATGAAATCATTGTTGTCTCTTGCCTGCGTTCTCTCTCTGTTTTTC
This sequence comes from Planctomycetota bacterium, assembly GCA_009691765.1. GTDB lineage: Bacteria > Planctomycetota > SXUL01. The sequence continues at coordinate 6,562 of SIAO01000013.1, forward strand.
TTTTCGGCCTGCGGCGACAAAGCGACGCCTGCGCGTGTTGCGAGCGGCCTGCCCGAAAGCAACTGGCTTAGCGATATCAGCGGCACTCCCCGCAGCGTGCGCGAAGTGATTAGCAACGCGAAGGACGGCCAGACAGTGCTCGTGACTGGTCGCGTCGGTGGCACCGCAGAGATCTTTGTGCCGGGTCGCGCCACGTTTCTCATCGCTGATCTGGCGCTGAAGGATTGCTACGACATGACCGACGAATGCAAGCAGCCGTGGGATTACTGCTGCGAAGACCCCGCTGCATTGCAGACGGGCACCTTGGCCATTGAGTTTCACGCCAACGGCAAAGTACTTAGCTGTGACGCGCGCGGTTTCCATGGCCTCGACCATGGCAACGATGTGAGTGTTCAAGGTGTCATCAAGCGCACCGCATCCGGCAGCATCGTGCTGGTAGCGAGTGGAGTGAATGTGAGCAAGGGACGCGCGAAGTGATCCCGCTCGCCATGCGCTGAGAGCGCCTTGTCACTCTCAGCCGTGGCGTGCTTCGAACTCGCGCATCCAAGCGACCAGCGTTTCCACCGCTGCATGGGGCAAAGCGTTGTAGAGCGACGCGCGCATCCCACCTGCGCTGCGATGTCCTTCGAGGCCAATGAGTTTGCGCTCGTTCGCTCCGCTCAAGAACGCTGCTTCCAAAGCCTGATCGCGTGCTCTGAAGGTGATGTTCATCAGCGAACGCGACGCTGCTTCAGCACTCCCCCGCCAGAAACCGGTGCGGTCAATCTCTGCATAGAGCAGCGCGGCCTTCCGCGCATTCGCTGCTTGCATGGCACTCACGCCGCCTTGGCGTTTGATCCACGCCAGCACGCGGCCCATGAGCCAGACCGCAAAAGTCGGGTGCGTGTTGTAGATGCCGTCGGCTTTCACATGCACGCTGTAATCGAGCATGGCATTCAAGCCCTTATTGGCGTGCTCAAGAAAATCGCTGCGCAAGAACACCACAGTGACGCCGCTCGGCCCCAAGTTTTTCTGTGCACCCGCGTAGATCAAACTGCACTTCGAATGATCGCGCGGGCCAGAGAGAATGTCGCTGGACATGTCCGCAACCAACGGCACAGCGCCACAATCGGGCAAACTCGACCATTGCGTGCCATAGATGGTGTTGTTGGTGGTGATGTGCACGTAGCTCAGGTCCGGTGCCGCACTCCATTCCCCTGCCCGGGGAACACGCACGAACCCACTGGCCTTGGCACTCCACAAACTGCGCCCGGCCTTCAACACCTCCGCTTCCTTCAACGCCTTCTCCGACCATGCGCCCGTGATCACATAGCCACCGGGCTTCTGCGTTGTCGCGAAGTTCATCGGGATCTGCGCAAACTGCAGCGACGCACCGCCCTGCAAAAAGAGCACCTTCCATGCATCCTTGTCCTGCAAACCCATGAGCTCGCGCAAGTCGGCCTCGGCCGCGAAACGCACCGCGTCGTACTCTTTGGAACGGTGACTCCACTCCAAGATGCTCATGCCGCTGCCAGCCGTTTCGGCGATCTCGCGTTGCGCTTCCTGCAGCACTTCAAGCGGCAAGACTGCAGGACCAGCGTTGAAATTGTGTATGCGCATGAATCCACCCTTCTACGAGCCAAAGCGGCTTGGCACGGACATTTGGCCTCGTGCGTAGGGCATGAGGCCGGATATCGTGTCCGCAGTTTCCCAAGATCCTGCACGCGCAAAAGCGGCGCGCCCGTGGGAGAGAGAGAACCATGAACGACGGCAAAAGCAGACAGACCATTCGCAAATTTCTGCCAGATGAGTACGAAGTGACGGCGGCCCTCGAAGCCGCGCTGCGCGCTGAAGAAGCAAGCGGCGCAACTCTCACCGGCCCAGAGCTTGTGTGCCCCAAGGCGGGCTCCGTCGTGGAAGCCAAGGTGCTCGGCATGCAAGCCGACGCCGTTCGCGTGGACATCGGCTGGAAAGCGAATGGCGTCATTCCACTCTCAGAGTTTCCGGACCAGTTGCCCGCCGTCGGCAGCATGCTGCGCGTGCGCGTGCTGCGCATCGAAGACGCCAACGGAGAAGTCAGTTGCTCGGCTGAGGAAGCGCGCCGCTATGAGCTCATCGCCGAACTTGGAGCCGGACGCACCGGAAAAGTCGTTCAAGCAAAAGTGATTGAGGCTGTGAAAGGCGGACTCGTGGTGGATGTTGGCCTGCGCGCCTTCATGCCCGCCAAAGAAGCGGATGTGCGCTTCGTCGAAGACCTCTCTGTTTTTGTGGGCCGCACTTTTGATGTTCGTGTCATCGAGAGCAATCCTGCAGAACGCCGCATCGTCGTCAGCCGCCGCTCGCTCCTCGAAGAAGAACGCGGCCGCCTGCGCGAGAAGTTGTTCACGACTCTTGCACCGGGCCAAATTCTGGATGGCGTCATCGTGAAGATTCTCGACTTCGGTGTGTTCGTGGACATCGGTGGCGTTGAAGGCCTGTTGCACAAAGGCGACATGGCTTGGGGGCGCATCGCGCATCCTTCAGAGATGGTGAAAGAAGGCGACCGCGTGCGCGTGGCGGTGCTCAACTTTGATCGTCAGTCCGGCAAGATCTCGTTGGGGTTGAAGCAGACTGGCCCTTCGCCCTGGGACAGCGTCGAAGTGCGCTACCCCGTGGGCAGTCGTCACCGCGGGCGTGTCACGGGCTTGCTCGATTTCGGCGCCGTGGTGGAACTCGAAAGTGCGCTCTCTGGCATGGTGCATATCAGCGAGCTGTCGTGGGAAAAGCGCGTAAACAAGCCCGCCGATGTGGTGGCGCTCGGCCAAGAAATCGAAGTGGAAGTTGTCGGCATCGAAGCCGCCAAGAGGCGTTTGTCGTTGTCGGTGAAGCGCATCGAAGCCAATCCGCACGCCAACCTCTCGCAACGCTTCACGTTCGCGAGCATCGTTGAAGGCACCGTGAGCGAGCTCTTGGATTTCGGCGCTGTGATCCGCACAGCGTGCGGCGCAGAAGGGTTGCTGCACATCTCTGAGTTCTCATGGACACAGCGCTTGAAGCACCCACGCGAAATGCTCGCCGTCGGTCAGAAGCTGACATTGATCGTGTTGGGTGTCGATGAAGGCAAGCAACGCCTCACTCTCAGCCTGAAGCAAACCGAACCCGATCCGTGGTGGGATGCCGACAAGGACTTCGCCGTCGGCAAACACTGCACCGGCAAAGTGCTGCGTCTGGAAACTTTCGGTGCGTTCGTGGAACTGCGCCCGGGCGTTGATGGCCTGTTGCACATTTCGCGCATGGGCATCGAACGCGGCGCGAAGCCTGCATCGGCCGTAAAGATCGGCGAAGTCGTGAATGTCGAAGTTGTAGAACTCGAGCTCGATGCGCGCCGCATCGCGCTGGCTTTGCTTCCACCCACCGACGACGCATGACGCTCACGCTCTCGGAGTGCGCGCAAGATTCTGAGCACCGCGTGCACTTCGTGGGTGTCGCTGGGGCTGGAATGTCGGCGTTGGCGCAGTACCGCGCGTTTGGCGCTGGGCGCACTTCGGGGTCGGATCGCGCGCTCGATCGCGGCCAACAGAGTGCAAATCGCGCAAGCCTCGAGCGCGTGGGCGTGCAAGTCTTTCCTCAAGATGGAAGCGGTGCTGCGACGGCAGCGGCGCTGATCACATCTAGTGCTGTCGAAGCGGCCATTCCAGACTTGGCGGTGGCTCGTGAACGCGGCATTCCCATTTTTCATCGCGCCGAACTGCTCGGCGAATATGTGCGTAGCCGTCCGTCGTGCGCTGTCGCTGGCACCAGCGGAAAATCCAGTGTCACGGAAATGCTTTTCGAAATTTTGCGCCACGCCGGCAAAGACCCTGGGTTGATTAGCGGCGGCGATTCCGTGTTGCTCCGCGCACAAGGTTGGCGCGGCAATGCGTGGCGCGGCAGCGGCCCGCTCGTCGTGGAAGCTGACGAATCCGACGGCAGCCTCGTGCAACACAGTCCGACGGTCGGCATAGTGTTGAACCTGCATCGCGATCACATGGAACCCGCGCAAGTCTTGGGGCTCTTCACAGACTTCCTCGCACGCACGAGTCTCGCTCGCATTGTGGGCGATGAACCTGAGTGTGGTCCGCTGCGCGAGAGTGCGGTCGTGGTCGGCTTCTCAGCAGACGCCACTTTCCGCGGTGAGGCGTTCAGCGCCACAGAGTACGGTTGCACATTCACTGTGAGCGGTGTGCGCGTGCAGTTGCCTGTGCCGGGAATGCACAACGCTCAGAACGCACTTGCGGCCATGGCGGCAGCCGAACAATTCGGAGTAGACAGCGCCACAGCGGCCGCAGCGCTAGCGGAGTACCGCGGAGTGGCGCGCCGCTTCGAAATCGTGGGACACAGTCGCGGTGTGCGCGTCGTGGATGACTACGCGCACAATCCGCGCAAAGTCGCGGCCGTTGTGCGCGCGGCACAAACGCCGAGCGGACGCTTGTTCGCCTTGTTCCAACCCCACGGTTTCGGGCCTACGCGCTTCATGCGCGCGGAACTCGCTGAACTTGTGCCACCTCTCTTGCGCGTTGGCGACCACTGGTGCTTTGCCCCCATCTACGACGCAGGCGGCAGCGCCGAACGCAATGTGAGCTCTGACGACTTGGCGGCGGACTTCTCGGCGGCTGGAGTGCAAGCCACCGTGTGCGCTCCCCGCAGCGAGTTTTTGCGCCTGGTGAGTTTGGAAGCACGCGCCGGAGACACCATCCTCGTCTTGGGCGGACGCGACCCCGGCCTCGCGGACTTCGCCTGCGCGGTGCTCTCCTCCCTGCACTGATGCGGGGTTATGATCCCCGCGCTCCGGGCACCCCGGATGCGGAGAATCCCATGCGCACCGTGCTGTTTCTGATGCTGATTGCATTCACTCTGGCCGCCTGCTCGAAGCCTGCCCCGGAAATCAAGAAGGCTGCGCCAATAGCGGTCACCAGCGGCCGCGACGCAGCTTACAAAGCCTTCCCCAAGGACGATCCCAAGGTGCAGCAACTTGGCGACGGATTGATGGTGCTCGACCTCGTCGAAGGCAAGGGCCAGGCCGTCGATGGCATCTGTCTCGCGAAGCTCAACTACACGGGCTGGCTGCCAACCACCGGCAAGGTTTTCGATGCCAATTGGAAACACTCCACAGAGCCTGTCGAGTTTCCATTGGCGAAAGGGCAGCTTATTGATGGTTTCCTCAAGGGCTTCAAGGGTCTGAAAGAAGGCGGCAAGCGCCTGATCTACATCCCCGCAGCGCAAGGCTACGGCGCGCAAGCTGCCGGCGACATTCCACCCAACAGCGATCTGTTGTTTGAAGTGGCGCTCTTCCAATTGAATGAAGCGCCGGAATCCGTGAAGAAGGCCGCGGCGGAAGCTGAAGCAGCCGCCAACAAGCCTGTGGAGCCGGTGACACCCGATACTGCTGACCCAACGAAGCCAACCGATCCCGCGAAATCTCCAGATCAAGGAAAGTGATCCGCGCGGCCGCTCCGGTGGCCGCCGTGTTTCATGGGCAACAAACGCCGCTCTTCGCTTTCGCTCGCGGCCAGCCCGATTCCTTTCGGGCTAGGCCTGACGAAGCCGCGCCACTTCCGCGAAATGTTCAAAGTGCTGTGGCGCAACCGCGACAATTTGCGCCACGCTTGGCGCATTCTGAATCATGGCGTGTGTGATGGCTGTGCGCTCGGAACTTCTGGGCTGCGCGATTGGACCATCGAAGGCAACCACCTGTGCCTCGTGCGTCTGCAATTGTTGCGCTTGAACACGATGGGTGCGCTGAAAGCGGAGTTGCTTGGCGATGTCGCACACCTGCGCACGCTCAGCTCCGCGCAATTGCGCGACCTCGGGCGCATCCCTTTCCCCTTCCGGCGTCGACGCGGTGAAAGTGGTTTCACTCGCGTGAGTTGGCGCGAAGCGATGGAAGACCTCGGCGCGCGCTGGCCAAAGCAGAACCCGCAACGCACAGCGTGTTTTGTCACCAGCCGCGGCATCACCAACGAGGTTTATTACACCGCGCAAAAAGTGTGGCGCTATCTCGGCAGTAACAATGTGGACAACAGCGCGCGGCTTTGCCATGCGCCCAGCACCAACGGACTCAAGAGTACTATCGGCGTCGCCGCAACCACTTGTTCGTATCGCGATTGGTACGCAGCAGATCTCATCGTGTTTCTCGGCAGCAATCCAGCCAACGATCAACCTGTGAGCATGAAGTACTTGGCGGAAGCGCGGCGACGCGGCGCGCGCGTATTGTTGGTGAACACCTACCGCGAACCAGCCATGGAGCGCTATTGGGTGCCATCAGATCCGCTCTCGGCACTGTTCGGCACGCAAATGACGGATCGGTTCTTTCTGGTGAAGCTCGGCGGAGATCTTGCGTTTCTGAACGCGGTGCAAAAAGTGCTCCTTGAGCGCGGCGCCATCGACAAGAGTTTCATTGCGGCGCACACAACGGGGTTGGAAGCACTTCAAGCTGCGCTCGAAAACCAGAGCATGGAATCGCTGCTCACGCAGTGCGGCACCAGCTTGCAAGACGTCCACGCCTTCGCTGACGAAGTGCAACGCGCGCGATGCGGAATCTTGGTGTGGTCCATGGGCATCACGCAACACGCGCATGGCTCTGACACTGTGCGCGCCATTGCGAATCTCGCACTGTCGCAGAGTTGGGTGGGTCGCGAAGGCTGCGGACTGATGCCCATTCGCGGACACAGCGGCGTGCAAGGCGGCGCAGAAATGGGCGCCTATGCGACGTGTCTTCCTGGCGGCACACCGATCACCGCGGAAAGTGCAGCGCATTACGAGGCGCTCTGGCAATTCCCGGTAGGTGCGCAGCCAGGCATTTCGTGCGCCGAAGCCTTGGACGAAGCTCATGCCGGACGCCTCGATGCGCTCTGGTGCATCGGGGGAAATTTCCTCGAAACATTGCCGGAGCCTCTGCGCGTGGCGGATTCTCTCGCGCGCATTCCGCTGCGAGTACACACGGACATTGTGCTCACACATCAGATGTTCGTGGAGCCTGCGGACACCGTGTACATCCTGCCCAGTCGCACGCGCTACGAGCAAGATGGCGGCGGCACAGAAACCAGCACGGAACGCCGCGTCATCTATTCGCCACAGATTGCCGGCCACCAGATTGGTGAAGCGGAAAGCGAATGGCGCATGTTGTTGATGCTGGCGGAAGCCGTGAAGCCTGGAGCTGCGGCCGCGCTGCAAATAGACGATGGCCCAAGCATCCGCCGCGACATCGCGCGCAGCGTGCCTTCGTATGCGGGCATCGAGAATCTCGCGAAAGAAGGCGACCAGTTTCAGTGGGGCGGGCCGCATTTGTGCGCCGATGGCAACTTCCCTACCGCCGATGGAAAGGGCCATTTTCAAGTCGTGGTGCCGCCAACGCTGCGGGCACATGGGCCGACGCGCTTCGCACTCGCCACGCGGCGCGGCAAACAGTTCAACAGTATGATTCAAGCGCAACGCTGTCACATCACCGGAGCTGAGCGCGATCATGTGTTCATCAATGTTGCTGACGCGACGCGTTTGGGGCTCGCTGCCGACGACGCCATCGAATTGCGCAACGCCACGGGTATCTTTCGTGGTCGCGTGTTCCTCGCCGAAGTCACGCTTGGGACATTGCAAGCACACTGGCCTGAAGTGAATGTGCTCATCCCGCATGGGGTGCGCAACGCCGACAGTGGCGTTCCCGATTACAACGCCGAAGTCGAGATTGTGCGCTTAGCGCACTGAAAGAGGCATCTATGAGCGGTCATGTTTTTCATCCGGGGCATGAAGCGTTGCACGGCATCACCGTCGTGCTGTTCACATCCGGACCACGCACCTTTGTGGGCCGCTATGACCATGCTGAAGGCGGCTTCATCCTCATTCATGCAGCCGACTTTCATGAGGCCGATGCTAGCGGCAAGACCCAAGAGGTGTATCTCGCAGAAGTGCGCAAATACGGCGTGCCGCCGAAATACCCGAGCCTCACCGTTCCCGAGAAAGATGTTGTGCGCATCGTTCCGCTGGGCGATCTGCCCATGGCTTAAAGGGTTGGCTCGTCGCGGAAAAACCCGTGCAAGTCGGAACGCACACGGGTTTCGTCGTCAGCGCTCATTTCTGGCCCCATAGCAACAAGGATCTTGTCGAGCTCCTCCACCACGGCCTTCATGTCGGGGAAACGCTTGCGCGGTTCTTTCTCGATCATGCGTTCGATCAACTGCGCAATAGGCGTGTTCACATCACGATTCAATTTGGCCAGCGGGATCGGCTGCTCGTGCAGCGTGGCGTGGAGCACATCAGAGCTCTCGCGTCCTTCGAAGGCCGTGCGGCCAGACAGCAATTCGTAGAGGATGACGCCGAGCGAGAAGATGTCGGCGCGTGCATCCACGATGCGACCGCGCACTTGTTCTGGCGCGCTGTAGGCAGGCGTGCCGAGATAATGCCCGAGTTGCGTTAGCCCATCGTTGGCGTTCAGGTCTTTCGCGATGCCGAAGTCGAGAATCTTCACGCGCCCATCTTCGTTGCGCAGCATGACGTTTTCTGGCTTCAGGTCGCGGTGAACGAAACCATGCGCGTGAGCTTCAGCGAGGCCGAGTGCGACGGCGTGAATGATGTCCACCGCGCGCCGTGCCTTCAGTTGGCCTTCGTTCTTCAACACCTGATTCAGCGTGCGTCCATTCACGAATTCGCACACCAGATAGAGATGCTCGCCTTCCTGTGACAAACCGTAAACACGCACAATGTTTGGATGGCGCAGCGCGCCGAAACGACGACCCTCGCGGATGAATCGTTCGCGATGACGCGGATCCGCTGCGTATTCGGCACTCAGAAACTTCAGCGCCACGCTGTGTTGGTTCTTCTCGTCCCAACCGAGCCAGACCGTTCCCCCGCCACCCTTGCCGAGGCGGCGCATCACGACGAGTGTTTTTTCGGGGCCCATCCGGCGCCCCATGAAGTCTTCGGTGCTCATGCCAACGGCAGCATCATAGGATCTCGCCGCAAACTATGGATGTTGATTCAAGGTGACCTGCGCTGCCTGCCAGGGCCGCGAAACGCTCACGCCGCCATAAACTTGCTGCGGAAAAGGAAGAACACTGCGCCAAGAAGGCAGAGCCCGGCCCAAAGGTAGTCCAGCGTCAGCTTCTCCTTCAAATAGAAGATCGAGAAAGGCACGAACACTGACCGTGTGATCACTTCTTGAAGGAGCTTGAGTTAACCGACATTCATCACTTCATAACCAGTACGGTTGGCCGGAACTTGAAGTAGATATTCGAACAGAGCAATGCCCCAGCTCAAGAGCGCAGCGACATTCCATGAGCGGTGCTGCAGACCTTTCAAATGGCCATACCAAGCGATGGTCATGAAAACATTGCTGCAAGACAACAGCATTACACAAGTCCAGAATTGTTTTACGAAACATTTCCGCCAGCTCTCATGTGGCATGATGCGCAGCAATGCAGCCGGGAATTGAGCATCGCTGGAGAGATCGAGAGTGGACGACGCTTGCATTGGCAGCAACGCTCTTCCTTGGTGGCTGCTTTTTCGTGTGGCGCAACGAACCTTTCGATGCTTCAAAAGCCGGGCGCGTCGGCGGCGACCAATTCGGCTACTGCGTGCGGGGCTTTGAAGCGCGCGGTTGGTTGGAGCTCCGCGGCGCGCCGAGCCAACTTTATTTTCCTGAACAAGGCGCGCACCACGCTCCCTACTTGCACCATCCTGTCCTGCCCTACGCCGTCGCGCTGCTCGGGCATCGGTGGTTTGGCGAGAACGAAGCGGCGCTGCGGTGGCCGTTTGCGATCGCGGCACTGCTCGCGTGCTGGGCGCTGTGGCGCATCGTCGCTTTCACTGGCGGACCGCGCCTCGCTTCACTCACGGTGACGATCTTCGCGTTGCAGCCAGTGCTCCTGCAATACGGCAATATGGTGGATTCGTTTCCGCTCGCGCTAGCGACGACACTCCTCGCGCTCAATGGATGGCTGCGGCACGGTATTGCAAGTTGGCGCTACGCACTGCCTGCTTTCGCGTGCGGACTATCAAGTTGGTACGGCTATCCCCTCGTGTTGGCACTTTGGGTTCATCTGGCGCTGACACACCGCACTTGCGCACGTCCATGGCGCGCCGCTTTCCTCACTGGACTGCCTTTCGGTTTAGCGTTGCTCGCGAATCTCGCGTTGATGGCATGGGCACTTGGCGGCTTCGAGGCGATGCTGCAACAAGCCGGTTGGTTGCTCAACACGATCGCCGGTGCGGATGTCACTCAAAGCCACCCAGACGGATTCGACCAGCCCTTCTTGTTGGCGCTGCTGCACTCAGCGCTCGACGGCGCAACGCTGCCACTGCTGTTGGTGGCCGCCGTGGGGCTGATGATTGCCGTTGCCACGAACATCAGGCGGCACCGGCAAGAAGCCCCTCAGTACGGTTCGAAATCCTGTGCGGAGCAAGACTCATCGCGCTCATTCGACGGGCCTTCGCAAGTGCATCGCGTAATGCTCATGTTGCTGCTCACAGGCTTGTTCCCGCTGCTCCTATTCTGGAGCCGAGCGTGCACGCATGAGTTCTTCATGCTCATGCTGGCTCCGGCCATCGCACTGCTCGGCGCACTCGTGCTCGACGCATTGATCCTTCGCGGCGCTGCACTGCGTTGGGTTGCCTTCGCCTTCGCTATCGCACTCTTGAGCTTCATGGCTTGGCGCGGTGTGCAATTGCACGACCAATTCCGATGCGACACAGCACCCTCCGAAGCGCAGGCCCTCGATGCCGCATTCGGTCCCCATGATGTTCTGCTCATCGCCGCCGGCGATAGCCCTTCAGGTTTGCGCTACTACTCACGCATTATTCTTATCCCCGGCCTCGGCACGCGCCCCGTGTTCGATTGGATGATCCAACAACTGCGCCCCGCAACTCCACATTTCAAACACCTCTGGCTTGTGACCTCCGAACGCGCCCTCGCCGCAATGCCCTTCGTGCGTGATCTTCCAGTGCTCCGCGCCACAGTCCGCAACATCCCCGCCCCCGAGCCCCTCCTCGCCGTCCAACTCGACCGCACCGCGCTGGGGCTGTAGCCAGCGCAAGTCATCCAAGGATCGAATGTGAGGGCCAGCACGCACTCACATAACTACGGATCCAGAGTGAAGACCACCTGCGATGTCATCGGGTCAAAAGGAATCGAGCAGTGCTCGTGCACGATGCGCCACACGCCTTGAATGCGGCGGTAGCAGGCGGTGGTGCGAATCCAGGTCTTGGCCGAACGCTCGTCGTGAGGCACCACCACAATGCGCCAAATCCAATGCGCCATGGACATGTCACCGCTGACGGAAACGGCAAGATCACGCCGCTCCACGCTAAAACTCGCCGGCAAGTACGGCCCGCACGCGGCCCACGTCTGGCGCCACACCTCCGCGCCTTTGGTCTGAAACGGCGGCTTCACATCAAACACCACCGTGTCCGCCACACAAAGCCTGATCAGCCGATCAAAGTCCCTCGCCCTGATGGCGCTCTCCTGCTCCTCGATCAGTTGCCGCACTTCTGTTTCACCGCGCGTTGATGTTCTCGGTGCTCATGATGGCGCATCATAGAGCACTGCAATTCATAGCGCGCAAACTGACGAGGGTTGCGGATGAACTACCCTGCCTGCATCACTTTCCAACAACAATCACGACCTTGCCTCGCGTGTGTCCTGCCTCCAAATAACGCAGCGCTTCTGGGGCTTTGCTGAGCGAGTATGTCCTGTCAATGACCGGAGCTAGCTTGGCCGTCGCGGCCCGAGAACGCGCAGACGCGCGCAGCGCCGTGGCATTCCAAAGCGTGAGCGCAGGCGGAGTGCGGTCCGGAGGGGGCGGAGCATTCCGTTCGAGGCCGCCGAGCCGGAATGCGTAGTCCTCTCCGGCTGCACGGAGCCAGTGCGAACAAAGACTCTGCGGGCGAGGGCCGTCGCGGCCCGAGAACGCGCAGACGCGGCGCCGCGCCGCGAATGCCGCACCGTCGAGCAAAACGCGAAAGGCCCCCGCGTTGAGCGAGGGCCTTTTGCGTTGCGAAGTCGGGGCGAGAGGATTTGAACCTCCGACCTCTTGGTCCCGAACCAAGCGCTCTACCAGGCTGAGCCACGCCCCGGGAACACGCGGCTGCCCGCGTTGAGGTGGGGGCACTGTACGGCGCGGCCCCTCACCCTCCAAGTGCAGCCGCGCCAGAACGCCGAAGGGCTTGATCTATGTCCAAATCAGCTTGACACGGCGTATAACATGCTTGCGAGTCTTCGATCGCCGCCGTGATGAAGCCCCCCGATGTATTGATTGCCGGTGCTGGCCCAGCAGGAAGCCTGTTGGCCATACTGCTCGGTCGTGATGGCATTGCTGTCACGCTCATTGACCGCCCACATCCGCGTCAGCACATGCCAGAGGAAACGATTCCGGCAGCGGCAGGCCCGGTGCTGGAACGCCTCGGACTGAAGGGACTGTTCGCACGCGAACACTTCTTCGGGACCCCGCGTCGTGGCGTTTGCTGGAACCCCGGCGCAGAACTCAAAGTGAGCTGCTCCTCCATGGCGCCCGCGGACCGCGGTTTCAAAGTGCTGCGCGAAGTGCTGGACCACGAACTCCGTGTCATGGCTGTCGAATCCGGTGCCAAGCTCCTCGACGCCACGGTTCAGAGCATCGACGGCGCCACGCAATCTGTACGACTACGCCTGACAACCGGACGCGAACAGGTGTTGCAAGCGCCGATCATCGTCAACGCACTTGGTGCGCGTGGCGCCCGACTCAGCGCGCGAGTGTGCGAGTCGCTACCCGCGGCGCTGGCACTCACTGCCCACATTGACGACGCCGGCGCAGGTGCAGACATCACGGTCGTGGAAGCTGTGCGTGAAGGGTGGCTGTGGTGGATGCCACGCGCGATCGGCGGCAGTGTGTTGACACTCATGGCCGATGCCGACGAAGTGCGCCAAGTCGGAGCCAAGGCCCTCTTCGAATGCGCGCGCCGCGGCTCATGCGGGCCTGCGCAGCAAGTCACCAACACCTGTGATTCGGGCACTGCTGCAACACCAGAGTTGTTCGAGCCCGCTGATGGTGTGTTGCACTGCGGTGACGCCGCCGCCAGCATCGACCCACTCTCATCGCAAGGCTTGTTGAAAGCCATGATCTCGGCTGAACGCACGGCCGCCGCGATACGCACTTTGCTTTCCACCGCCACGCTGCGCCCTGCAGTCGAATCTCATTTGCGCAGCTTCCACTCCGGCATGTGGAAAACCCATGCGCAAGAAACGCTGGATTGGTACGGCCGCGAGCAGCGTTTTCCGGAAGCTCCTTTTTGGATAGCCCGCCATGCAGTGTTGCCGCGATACACAACGCCATCTGTGCAACTGCCGAGCGTCCTTGTGCGTCGCGAACGCCTCATTCCAGCGCCCATCTTGATTTGCGAAGGTGGCACTCTGCGCGAACGCACGGGTTACTTGGCACCGCACACCGGCGAGGCCTTCCATCAATTAGGGCCACTCAGCATCGACAATTTGTTGCGTATGACCGAGATTCCAGGACGCTTCGAAGATGTGTGCCGCCGCGCACTCGGTTTGCAAGGCACATGCCTGCACAGTGAAGGCGAATTGCGCGGGCTCTTGGCCGAAGCCTTCCGGCTCGGCTTCGTCGAAAGTTTCAGGGCAGAGATTCCCCGCGCTCCAAGCGTGCGGCACACCATGCAGTGAAATTGGCGGCTGCTAGTGACGCGCCACTCAAGTTGCGCTCAATGGGCAAATTCGGAAGCGGTCGTGGCAAGGGCGATGCGTGCCACACCATGCGTCCGCCGAGTGCACGCAGCACAGGTGCTTCGCGAGTCAATGTTGCGTCTTCTTTCACACCGTACACATCGGGCAACACACCTGGAAATGAAGGCAGGCCTTGGAACGAGAGCGGCGCCACCAACGCTGCGCCAGCCGCACGCAGGCGCTGCACAGCCTGACTGCACGCCTCTGCATGACTCGCGCGTGCTGTGCCCAAACTCAAATTCACTAATTGCGCGCCGACACCAGCCGAATACTCAAGCGCTGCGAGCAATGCCGCGAAAGAACAACGCGGATCGGTTTCAAACACTTGCACTACATGCAACACAGCTTGCGGCGCGAGACTGTGAATAGCCGCCGCCGTGCAGGTGCCATGCCCGAGCGCATCATGCAATGGCGCGGCACCCGTGCGACTGCCGTCAGCCGCAAAGCGCGGCCCGGCTTCAAGCAACGCCCCCGCAAGATGCGGGTGCTCGGGGTTCAAAGAACTGTCAATGATGACGACCCGAACGGTCACTCGCGCACCTCGATGAACTCTGCAACTTCGCCAGGCAATTCGAGGGTCTTCAGCAGTTTGAACTCGTCGCTGACCACCCACACATCATGGCCGCGCCCCGTGAGGTAGAGCTTCTTGGCATCATGCGAAAGCGCCGAGATGCTGAGGGCCGTGCGCACTTTCAGAGTTCCCTCGCCGAGCTTTTTGCCATCAACGAGACTCCAACACGCAATCGTCATTTCGCTTTCTGCGCCGTCACCCCGCCCGCCAGAGCCACCCCGCCCGCCACCCTGCCCAAAGGCGCGTGTGTGGTCGGCGCTCATGTGCAAGCCAAAACCACCGCTAGGACCGGCGCCCCACTCGACCATGTTGGCGATCTTCATGCCCTTCATGTCCAGATCGATCAAGCCTGCAATGCGCCGATTCTTCTTCACCGGATCCGTCATGCTGTAGAGCATGCGGTACGCATCGGGATTGCGGTTTTCATAAAAATCCTCGCCGCCAAGATTCAGCGGGCCCATGCCGGTGTAGAGAGGCTTCGAAAGTTCGATGCGCGCATCTTCTTTCAAAGTCACCGGATCCACCACAATCAAATCTTGGCTGAACACATGCCACTTGGTTCCATCTGGTGAAATGCTCGCCCCACGCCGAATGCCCTCGGGCAGTTCTTTCATGCCCTCGCCGAGTTCCTTCTCTTCCACCTTGTAGAGCGCCCACTGCATTTCGTGGATTACGAAGTGGTCCACCTTCTTTTCCACACGTTCGTATTGCAAATACCACTGCTTGCCGCCTGGGCACTCCATCACGCGCCGCACGCGCAGAATCCAACCATCCTTCTTGATTAGATGCTCCTCGACCACTTCCATTTTCGCGAGATCGATCACCTCAATGGTGCCACGTTGGCCAGTGATGGCCATCAATGTCTTGCGATCGTGCGACAGCTGCAAACCATGCTGTACACCATTGCGAAACTTCATCTGCTTCACGATGGTGTCAGTCACCGGATCGAAGCGCGCAAGTGTGTCGGGCCACAGCCCAAGCAAGAAATAGGTGCTCGTCACTGGTGCATGAACGATCGGAAGCAACGCGGCCGGCGCTGGCGCCGTTGCCACAACCGGGGGCACGCTTGGCGCGGTTGCGGGCGCCACCACGGGTGTCGCAACAGGCTGCACGGTCACTGGCGGCTCTTGAGCACTTAGTGACGCGACGCTTATCAGGCACAACAGAAAAATCATGCGCATCGCCGACCTCATGGAAACACCAAGTCTATTTGGGACCAGTCGTTCACCGGAGCGCCGCAAGACTGCGACCAATTGGGCGAATTGGTAAGCGCGTCAGGAACTTGCGCTGGCCAATAGCACGAGTGATGGCAGTCGTAGAGGTCGCGCTCGATGGGCGTGCACAGGTTGCTGGTGCCGCCATCCGTGTCGACTTCCCAACCAGGAGCAAAGATGGTGGTGCAACCCAGCGGTGGGTCTTGCGGCGCCAAAGCGTGTGCGTCGCCAAAAGACGCACCGAAACTCGCCGCAATGCGTTTCGCCTTGCGATTCAGAGGAATGATCTTGCTCATGCGGACTCCTCATAGCGGGCAAAGAACGCGGGGTTCTCGTCCATAATGCGGGCGTAACTTTGCAAACCGAGATCCATAAAAGCGCGGATCCATTCGCAAGAGTGCAAGTTGGGTTGACTGGCGTCGTTGTAACGGACTTGCGCTTCGTGATAGCAACCACCAGAACACAATGGCCGCGCAAAACACGTATGGCACACAACCTTGGTGCTGATGTGGCCTGCTTCAAGAAACGCCTTGCGCCGGTCTTCATCGATGCCGCGCGACAGCGAGCCGACTTCGTGCCTGCCTGATTCAACGAAACGATGGCACAAGCCAATCTCGCCAGCGGTGGAAACTCCGAGCAAGCCGAGGCCAGCGCCGCATGGGTGCGCCTTATTCACTCCGTGGTGCAACTCGCGCAACACATCGTTGAGATTGGAAAACGCGTGATGCCGATTGGCAATCGCGGCAGCGACGAAATCGTCGGCGAGTTCAGAAAATCCGCGCAGAAGAGTCCAGTAGTTTTCGCCGCTCAAGGCATAGTCGCGCCCCGGCGCTGAAGTGACAGGTGCAAAACCCACCGAGTCGAAACCAAGTTCGTTCACCAAATGATCGTGAATGCCGCGCACATCTTGGGAATGAGCCGTCACTGTCACGCGAGCACCAATGGGTCGCCCCTTCGCGGCGCGGTTCGCTTCAATGAGTGCGCGAATCTTTGGCACGATCATGGCGTGGCTGCCTTTGCCGCTTGCAAAGGCGCGGTGCGCATCGTGCGTCTCGCGTGGGCCGTCGATCGAAATGTTGACTCCGAAATGATGTTGCGTGAGGAATGTGATCACTTCCTCGCTCAGCAGCGTGGCGTTCGTCGTAAGGGCAAACGAAACTCTGCGTCCCTCGGCTCTCGCCCGCGTTTCCGCGTACTCCACTGTTTCGCGAATCACCGGAAAATTGAGCAGCGTCTCGCCTCCGAAGAACGTGAGCGACACGTTGCGTCGGCCGGCGCTGTTATTGAACAGCAAGTCCACCGAACCACGCGCAGTTTCCGCACTCATCAATGCAGGGCCTTTGGAATCGGGCGTCGCGATGCGGTCTTCGCCGTATTCGTAGCAATAGGTGCAAGAGAGATTGCACTTGTTGGTGACATTCAGCACCAAGGTGCCGAGCGGGAATGGCATGGCCGGAAGGTCGGGCGTCAGCGGCAGTGCGAACTCTGCAGGCTCCAATAATCCAAGTGCTGCGAGCGCATCAAAAGACTGGCGCCGCTCCTTCGACGCTTCGTCGGCGCCCATCCACGCTTCGGCATCACGACCGCCCGTGAACTCGTCCAATACAGCGACTGCATCTGGATCGAGGAAAGCGATAGCGGCGCTACGCGTAGCCCACACATAGGAGCCTGCGCGACCTTCAGCTCTGCGATGTTGCGCTGTGGTGTATTTCATCGTGAATCCCAGTCATAGCGGTCCCACTGAATGTAGATGGGCACAGTCACCAACAAGTGGCCGCGCGCTCGGAACAGTTTTTTCTCGCGTTGCGTTGGCACAGCGGGCTTCGCTGTTGCAACAATTTGAGCGGCTTCTTCAGGCTTCACCGGATCTGCCGCAGGCACGACGGAAACTGGTGCCTGCACAGCGCCGCCAGCAGGGTCTGCGCCGCGCTCCCTGCCGCCTTCCCGCGGCTTCACGGGTGTGACTGGCTTCGGCTCTGGCGGCCGTACCCACACATCAATGTCCGCTTCTGCGCGCACATACACGTCGCCAATGTTGTTGGAGAAATAGCGGCGCTCTTTATTCGGACCATCAATGTTAGGTGTGAACACTCCTGAGCCAGATTCGATCACACCTACCCACTTCACATCGTCGTCAAACTCCGACACCGGCATTTCTTCGAGCGACCAACGCGCTGCAAGTGTGAACAACGGCACATCGTCTGCGGTCCAGAGTTTCTTGTCCGGCCCACGGTGCATGGCGCGTGCTTCGAAGCGCTCGAATTGCTTCGGAGTCGCAACACCACCGACTCGCGCAAAGCCGGCGCCCGGCTCAACGCGGATGTAATCGACCGTGTCGTACAGCACGAGCGCACGCGGACCCGGATCGGTGCGGAAAGACAAACGCCGCGGACCAAGATCGGCTGTTGGCTCTGCATCCAATGTGAGCAACACACAAGTCGCACTGCGCCTCTCCACAGCCGTGATGCGCACACCGCGGCCAGCATGAAAATCTTCTGGCTTCAGATCAGCCGGAAACCCATGACCAAAGACTTCCAGGACGCGCGCCTTGCAAGGCACTTCAATAGCGCCTTGTTTGATCGCCACGAGCGCAGCCGTACCTGTGTCACGCCGCAGAACAACATCAGCGCCAATTTCTCCGAACGCGCCATGAAACACGCGCCCTTCAAGACGATTCCAGCTCTCATCGAGCAGCAACACTTCTTTCGCAGCATCCGCTTCATCGGCCCCTGCGCGTTGGCTTCTGCCACGCCATGAATATCCGGCATACAACACGCCCTTGCCCGTGCGCTCGGCCGTCGAGCCGTCCGCGTAATTCAAGGTCCAGCGACTGCTGTAACTGTCAGCACCGCTGCGTTCGAGCAACGTTTGCCCAGTGAAATCACCGCGACCCACTTCGTGACCGGCCACACTCCATGAACCCGCGAGAGGGACTTCACGGCGCTCTATTTGCCACGCCGACCACTCCGAAGTCATGAGGTCTTGCGACTTGGTGAGCGCATCAAGCACGCGATCCGCGCGATCGGGCCCGGTCTCCCCTCCACTGCGCATGCGTGCGAACAACTCCTCTCGCTCGGCATCGCCCATGGCCGCGAAATCGACATTAGAATTGGCGCGCTGCTGACTGCCACGGAACGCCTGCGAGCGCGCGAGTGGGAAAAACGCAAGATGCATGGCTTTCAGCAATTTCCATTCAGTGGCATCGCGCTGTTGGCTCATCACGCGGCCGAGCGAATGGCATCCGCCGCAGCTCTCGCGTAGTTCCTGGTCTGCGCTCGCTTCCGACCAATGCACGCGGCGTTCCGATTCGTACAGCCCGCGCGCGGCCTCCGTGCGCGTCAAACCATGTTCATTTGCGAGATACCCGAGCATCTGGCGGGCTTCATCCTGAGTCACTTGCAAGTGATGCTGGCGCAACATGCGCTTCAACGTCATCTCCCACGCTTCCGGCGACTTGCGCTGATACGAAATACGCGTCATGTGCCCTTCGGCGTTCTTCGCATGGCAGCCGATGCAGTGCTTTGTGACCAACTCGCTATTCACCGCGACGCCGCGGCGCACAAGATCGTTGGCTGGATCTGACGCAGTGCCAGCGCCGCCACCGCGACGACCGCCTCGGCGACCGGATTCGGCGCCTTGGGGCGCAGCCTCGGCCGCTGCGCCCGCAGGCGCGGCTGTTGGCGTGGCAACCGGTGCGGCGCCACCCACGGGATGAGGCGGAGTTTGCTGCGCTGCGGGCAGCACAGAGCATGTCAACACAAGCAGCAGGGCGACTGCACTGATCTTCATCCGGGACTCCGTAGCGTGGGGCTCACAAGCGAGCGCTGATAGTACCAGCTCAAACTCTCCGGCAGCGCCACGCAAGCGTCAGTGACGTCTACAAAACCCGTTCAGGGGGCAGCGTCGTCGGCGAACACATCGGCGCGCGCAAATATTTCATCCGGGGTTCCATCCGCAACCACGCACCCGCGATTGAGCACGACCACGCGATCTGCGCAACGCAGCGCCGTAGGCCGGTGCGCCACCACCACAATCACTCGGCCAGCAGCACGGCGCCGCAACTCAGCGAAAACGCGTTGCTCCGCCAAAGGGTCCAGCGCAGAAGTTGGTTCGTCCAACAACAACACAGGGCTATTGCCAATGAAAGCCCGCGCGAGAGCGAGCTTTTGCCACTCCCCTAGCGACAAATCACCACCACCAAAACGCGCACCAGGCACGGTCTCACGGCCAGCCGGCAAACGCCGCACCAGCGCCGTGGCATCGGCAGCATTCAAGGCGTTGTCCACATCAGCCACACTCGCACTCCCCCCACTACCGAGCGCCACTCCATCATGCACGCTCAATTCGTAGCGGCCGAAATCTTGGAACAACATGCCAAGATGCTCACGCCAAGCTGCTGGATCGAAGCTGCGCAGATCGACACCATCGGCCAACACCGCGCCTGACGATGGGTCGTCGAAGCGTGCGAGCAAACGCAACAGTGTGCTCTTGCCTGCGCCGTTCGGCCCAGCAATGGCTGTAATTTCTCCGCAGCGCAGTTCGAGACTTACGCCACGGAGCGCTTCGCGTTGCACGCGCGCATGGCGAAAGTGGACCGCACATAAAGCCAGCGACCGAGAGAGCCGCTCTGGCACGCGCTGCGGATGCGCTGGCGCCGCCACGCTGGGGCGTAATGCGAAAAGCGCATCGAGCCGGTGCAACCACAAGGTGTGATCGAGCAATGCGGTAACGCCGCCCACCGCGGAGTTCATGGCCATGAACAAACGCTGCAGCGCTTGCGCTTGCACCGCGAGCAGTGGCAGAGTCAACACACCCGCGAGTGCCTCAGACAGCAACCACGCAAGCGCTGCACCCATGGCCAACATCGCGCCACCTTGCAGCGCAAGTTCACGCCACGCTTGGCGTCGCGACAAGCGCAGCCGGGCGTGCGCCATGCGTTCACGCAGCGTGCGCCAGCGCATTTGCAGCGCAGCACCCATGCCGTGCGCCCGCACTTCCTTGGCATGAGCTGGCCCTGTCATCAAGGCGCTCAAGTAGCGCGCAAGGCGCTCCTCGGGAGTGCGCTCCTCGTGCCAGGAAACCAATTCTCTCGCAGCACGCGCGCGCAACCACACAGCTATTGCTGCAATGGCTGCAGCAGCCAACAAAAACCACGGTGAGATCACCGCCATCAACGCCGCTGTGAGGGTAAAAGTTAGTGCCGCTTGCAAGATGCTCAACACCGACTCGAATGCGCGCACCGGCCGCTCCGCCGCATCGAATTGCGCGCGGTGAAACAGATCGTGGAACTGCGGGTCTTCCCACAATGCGAGATCTGCAGCGATTGCTTGGTTCTGAATGCGCAATTCCACTTCGATCGTCACACGCTGGCGCAGAGCCTCGCCGATAATCTGACGCACCGCGCGCAAGGCCTGATCGAGCAGCAACACCGCCAACAAAACTGCGCCAATACCCCAGACAGCTTCGCGGGCCGTCATTCCCTCGGGAACGCACCAATCGGGCGCAGCGGCGCCGCCCATGGCTTCCATCGCGCAACCGATAGCAGCGGCGCTACACGCAACGAAAGCGAGAGGCGTCACGCCTTGCGTGAGGCGCAGCACAAGAAGCGCAACGGCGTGACGCGGCGCGCAGCGCCACACCAAACGCAGCGCGCCCGTCAATAGGCTCAGCCGCTCCGGTTTTTGTACAAGTGTGGCGCCGTCCATGCGCAGCAGCTCAAGCCTTGCGTACTTGCTCGGCGCGACGCGCAGCAATGAAAGCTTCGGCCTCGTCAACATCCAACTTTGAGCCGATGACCAGAGGCACGCGCTGATGCAATGCGGTAGGCACGATGTCCAGAATGCGGTTTCCGAAGCCATCCACGGCACGGCCACCGGCCTGCTCGCAGATCATCGACAGCGGCGACACTTCGTAGAGCAAACGCAATTTGCCTTCAGGGCGTTTCACATTACCGGGATACATAAAGATGCCGCCATACAGCAGATTGCGATGGAAATCGCCCACCAGCGAACCGATGTAGCGCGTGCTGCGCGGGCGATGCGTGGCGGCGTCAGGTTGCTTCAACCACGCCACATATTGTTGGAATGCCGGCTCCCAATCACACGAGGATTGTTCGTTGCAACTGTAGATCTTGCCCTGCTGCGGCGAGCGAATGTCTGGGTGCGACAGCAAGAACTCACCGATGGATGGATCCAGAGTGAAGCCATGCACGCCGTGGCCCGTGGTGTAAACCAGAATCGTGCTGGGCCCGTAAAGCACGTAGCCCGCAGCGACTTGGCGAGACCCTGCTTGCAAACAATCCTCAAGCGTGCCATCCGCGCCATCTGTGATCTTGCGATGGATGGAGAAAATCGTGCCGATGCTCGCGTTCGAATCGATGTTGCTGGAACCATCGAGCGGGTCGAAGAGCAACACATACTTGCCCTTCGGAAAGCGTTGCGGGATGGGGATGATCTCTTTGCTCTCTTCTGAACCCATCACGCACAGCCGCCCAGTGTGATCCATCACGCGAAAGATGGCCCTGTCCGCGTACTCGTCCAACTTCTTCACGCTGTCGCCGGTCGCATTGATGTCGCCCGTCTCGCCAAGAATGTCCACGAGACCGGCGCGGTTCACTTCGCGCGCGATGATCTTGGCGGCCAACGCGACGTCATAAAGCAGATTTGTCAGTTCGCCGGAAGCACCGGGGGCTGAGGACTGTTCGTCCAGGATGAAGCGTTCAATCGTGACAAGGCGTGATGAATGTGTGGGCATGGGGTGTGGCCCGCGCAGCGGGGACTGAAAGCATATCCGCAGGCAAAGTGCGCCGCGGCCGGTCCCACGCTTGACTGCCCTCGCAGCAAGGCGGAAACTCGCAGCGCCCATGAGTGCTCCCATCGATCCCACCCGCATTCAGCATGCCGCCGCCTTGGTGCGCGAAAAACTCCACGAACGCATCGTGGGGCTGGACGGGCCCATCGAGCTGCTGCTCCTCAGTGTGTTTAGCGGTTCGCACGCGCTCCTCGAGGGAGTGCCGGGCCTCGCGAAGACTCTGTTGGTCCGCACGCTGGCCGAATTGCTTGACCTCAACTTCGCGCGCATTCAGTTCACCCCAGACCTGATGCCCGGCGACATCACTGGCGCAGAAGTCATCGCAGAAGATGCCCAAAGCGGCGAGCGCAATTTCCGCTTCTTGCGTGGGCCTGTGTTTACGAATCTGCTGCTCGCAGACGAGATCAACCGCACACCTCCGAAAACTCAGGCGGCGCTGATGGAGGCCATGGAAGAGTTGCAGGTGACGGTGCGCGGTGAGCGCATGGCCATCGAAGCTCCCTTCTGCGTGCTCGCCACTCAAAACCCGATCGAGCAAGAAGGCACCTATCCCCTGCCGGCAGCGCAACTCGATCGTTTCCTATTCCACATTCGTTTGGACTATCCCGCGCAGGCAGAAGAAAAGCGCATGCTGCGCATGACCACTGCTGGTTCTACGACGGCGCTCGAGCCCGTGTTGCGCAAAGATGAAATCCACGCAGCGATCGCAGCCATCCGCGGAGCGCGCATCAGTTCTGAAGTTGCGCGCACAGCGGCGGACTTGGTGCGTCACTCACGCCCCAACGACGAACACGCTCCAGAGCAAGTGAAGCGCTATGTGCAATTCGGCGCTGGTCCGCGCGCGGCGCAGGCATTGGTGCTCGCTGCCAACGCTCGTGCCTTTCTGCAGGGGCGCAGTGCTGCAACTCCAGCAGATGTCCTTGCTTTGGCTAACCACGCTTTGCGCCACCGCATCATCATGCGTTTCGCAGCCGTCGCCGAACAAGTCAGTGCTGACGATGTCATCGCCACACTGGTTGCTGCGAATTCCGGCGCTCGAGTCAGCGCGCGCTAATGAGTGCGGGCAAGCGCTCGGCGATGCGCGAAGTCAGCGCGCTCGCGTGGCCCATCGTTGCCGGCAATGTCGCGCACAATTTGGTGAGCCTCGTAGACACGTGGATGGTGGGACGCTTGCCTGGAGCGCAAGCACTCACTTCGGTCGCAGCTCTCGGTGCGGCCAGCTCGGTGTTCCTTGTCGTGTTTCTCGTGTTCAGCGCGGTCACTACGGGCGTGCAAGTGCTGACGGCGAGGCGTTGCGGTGAAGGGCGCCCGCAAGAAGCCGGGAGCATCCTCAGCAGCGCGCTGTTTCTCGGATTTCTGCTCGGCATCCCCGCCACCCTTGTGGGCACGTGGCTGCCGGACCTCGTTATTCCGATGTTTGTCGAAGATGCCGAGACGCGCGCGCTGGCCATTAGTTTTCTCGACTGGCGCCTCGGCGGTGGACTTTGGGCCATGCTGTTGCTGTTCGTATTGAAGGGATTTCTCTGGGGCACAGGCAAGGTGGGGCTCGATCTCGCAGCAGGCGTCGTTCTGAATGTGCTGAACCTGTTCCTCAATTGGGTGCTCATTTTCGGCAACCTCGGAGCGCCGGCTCTCGGCGTGCGCGGTGCAGGCATGGCTTCGGCTCTCGCTGCGATGCTGACATTGTTTTGGCTTTTGGCGATGCTGTGGCAACGGCGCTGGCGCGAACCCTATGCATTGTTCCGTCGTGATGGCATCACGCGCGACGCCATGATGCGCGTCACACAACTTTCGTGGCCACGCGCACTGCAAGGCTTGGCTTTCAGTCACTCCGCCGTGTTCTTCGCCATCATCGGCGCCAACACAGGCAAGCTCGGACTCGCCGCGAGCAACGTGGTGTGGCGCGTCGCAGGCATGACAGTGGTCATCTCTATGAGCATTGGTTCTGCTGCGGCCACGCTGGTAGGGCAAAACCTCGGGCGAGGCGATCCGGAAGCCGCGGCACGCTGTGCCCGCGCCGCCGGCTTGCTCGCTCTTGGCGTCACCGGTTTTTTCGCGCTGCCCGCGGTCTTCGCTAGTGATTGGATGGCCACTCGCTTCCTCGATGATCCTGTTGCTGCGCAACTCGCAGGCCCGTGCTTGGCGCTCACAATGTTATTTCAGCTTCCCGATGCCCTCGGCATTGTCTATGCGCGCGCACTCACCGGCGCTGGCGATGTGCGCTTCGTCGCCGCGATGGAAATCGTGTGCGCTTGGCTGCTCTGCTTGCCGGCAACATGGCTTTGCGTGCGCCTCTGGGGCCCCGACGACACACTCTTCGGCGCTTGGATCGGCTGGGCTGTGTACTGCAGTGCGTGGATGCTTGCGATGCTCTTGCGCTGGCGTCACGGCGCGTGGCGCTCTATTCGCGTTTGATCAAGGTTCTTCAACTGGTCGCGCCAACGCAGCGCGGATAACCTCGGACCATGCGCCAACCACTGCCCCAACTGAACGCCATGCTCATCTGCGATTCGGCTTTTCAACAAGCACCAAGCGGCAAGTGGTGCGTCATCGGTTCTTACACCGCAGTCATCGTGCGCGAGTTCCCCACCACGCATGCGCCCTTCAATGTGTTCTTGGCGCTCTCCGATTTCACAGGCAATGTGGTGATGCGCCTCTTGGTGCGCGATCCTGAAGGCGAACAGATCAGCGAAGTGCGCGGACAGTTTCCGAAGATTCCCATCACGGGAGTGGAAATCTGCATGCCCTTTCCGCCGCTCACATTTACGCGCCCCGGCACACATTCACTCGAGCTCTATCACGCAGACACCATGCTGCACATGCGCACTTTTCAGGTGTTACACGCGTCCAGCCTGCCGCAACAGCCTAGCCAAGCGCAGGCGCAGGGTCCTACGAATGAACCGAGTGAATAAAGCGCTCTCTCCAGATTGTCGATGAGTTCGCTGGCAATTCTGTCCTCCGCCTCTGGTCAACGCAGCATGAGTCAAAATAATCGACGGGTGTCGTTTTCCATTCTGTTTCTGATGATGCTCGCGCCACTCGCAGCACAGTCAGTCCGCCCGGTTTACCCCGGTGCCGGCAGCGCAGCACACAAATGGATTGACATCGTTGCAGGCAACGACGCCAATGCCGGAACTGCAGCAGCTCCGTGGCGCACTCTCGACAAAATGGAAAGCGTCACACTGCTGCCGGGCACCATCGTGCATGTAAAAACTGGCACTTACATGCTGAATGGGAATCTCGTGCTGAACGGCAAGAACGGAACGGTCGCGGCTTGGATCGGGATCGAAGCTGAAGGCACCGTGTTGGTGCGCAACACCGCTTTGCAAAATGTGGTTGAGCTCAGCGCGTGCAGCTACTTGTACCTGCGCGGTTTCGACATCAGCCACGAGAACGGCAGCGGCGCCTATGGCACATGGGCTGCGGTGGACGCCATCAAGTTCACCGGCAACTGCAATGATGTCAGCATCGATTCGTGTGTGCTGCACGACGTTGGAAATTGCGGTGTCTCGTCCCAAGCAAATCTCGTGCAGCGTATCACTGTGTATGGTTGCGAGATCCGTCACTGCTATTGCGGCATTTACTGGGGCTACTACGAAAGCACGGCCAAGCGCTATGCCCATGACGGACGCATCGCTTCGAACTACATCCACGATTGCCCGCCAGTGGATTTGGACGGCACCGGTTATGGCCTGCAAATCAAGGGTGGAAGTTACGGCAATGTGATCGAAGACAATGTGCTCGTCAATGTCGGCGGCAACACCCGCGCTGGCATCTGTGTCTATCACGCCTCGACCAGCACTGCCGTTTCGACGCAGCCGAATATCATTCGCCGCAATCTTGTGCGCAACGCGCGCAACGAAGGCATTTATGCCAGCGAGGGTGCGTTGATCGAGAACAATGTCCTCTCGGATTCGCAGAACTGCGGCATCCGCGTGACACGCCGCGACACAGTTTCGTGGGGCGCTTTCTATGGCCGCCTGACGATTCGCAACAACACCATTCAGCGCGTCATGAGTGCTACCGGTGTGGGCCTCAGCGTTCAGACCAACACCTTCAGCGCACCGTTCATCGTGGCCAACAATTTCTCCTGCGTGAATGGCGCCGCGACACAAAAGGCGTTCGAAGGGCCCATCGGCTTCAGCGGAACGGCCAGCAAGAACTACTGCTATGGAACCGTCACAGGCACCAACCTCGGCAGCATGGCTGCTAACGCCACCAATTTCTGGTCGCACACTTTTGGCAATGCAGGCTATGTGTATCCCAAGACCACCAGTGTGTTCTTGAACCAAGCTGATTTAGGCAATCTCGCGGCCGACGACTTCAACGGCATGGCTCGCAGCGGTGCCTCAGAACCCGGCGCGTATCACTTCACGCTTATCACCAATCCAGGCTGGACTCCTACCGCCAATTTCAAAAACTGGGGCTCTCTCAGTTTCACTCTCAGCGTCTCTGGCGCGATTCAGCCAACCGGCGGCGTGGTGCTTGTGTCTGCCAATCTGAGCAACGCGGGGCGTCCGCAAAATGCCAATGTGGTTCTCGGCATAGTGCTGCCCGACGCACAGAGTGCTTTCCAATTCGCCGATCCGTACTTCCTCAGTATGAACGCCACGCTCGATCAGGCCTGCATGACTTGGAGTGTGTGCGCGCCGAACTTGAGCTTGAGCACTCCCTTCAGCCTCAATCTCACCAATGTGATCGGCTGGCAGTGGCTGCCCTTGCATCCCCACGGCAATTACACGATAAAAGCGCTGCTTGTGGCGCCCGGTTCGCTCGCCGACAACAGCCTCGACGAGCACGATGTGCTCGCCTCCTCCTCCGCCATCGTCACGCACCTTTAGCGCAGCACTGCGAGGTCACAAACTCTGCAGCAACGCGCGCAATACGGGTTCGTCTAGCCAGTAGAGATTGTTCGCACGCAGGCGACTGAGCCTTGGCACGGGTGCACTGTCGAGAGCCATACCGAGAGCCGCGGTCGACCAAGCGCGTGTGAGCGGCGTTGATGCCTGCGCCACACTCATAGCCGACAATTCCTCGAGTGTGTTGTTCGCGCCACACAACCCGAGCGCATACGCGCACCCAGCGGCTTCATAGGTGTCCGTGGTGCGTGAAAGCACTGCAATGAGTGCTTCGCTCGCTTCGCGCCGTGGCGCCGACAACGCCAAGCCCAATGCGGCTTCATGGCGGATTTCTGCGTCGGCATCATCGGCCAACAGATTGGCGAGCAGTGCCGCGTGCTTGCCGTCTGCTGCAAGCCCAAGGGACATCACCGCGCCAGTGCGCGCATCCGGCGCTGCGTCCGACTCTGCCATGGATGCTGCCGCCGTCGCGTCACCATTGCGAAGCAATCCCAAGGCGACCCAACAGGCTGCACGCACATTGTCGTCACGCGCTGTTGCACAGGTGCTCTTCAACGCGACACGCGCCGCTGCCGCATGGGCGGTGTTGCGACTCGCCAGAGCCAGAGCCAAAGGCGCGTAGCCTTCGAGCACACCGCTGCGGCCGAGTTCTTGCTGCGCCACCGACACCGCTTGATCACCGCCAACCTGTGCTAACGCCATCAACGCGAAAGCGCGCGCATGCACATCGCTGTGGTCTGTGACGACCTGGGCGAGAGCCTGCACCACTGCAGCACGCTCGACGCTATCGCCAATTTCCCCCAGCGCGGCGGCCGCACCTTGAACCACGGCGGCCTTCTTGTCTTGCAACAATGCCAAGAGGGTTCGCAACACCACAGGACTCTTGTCACCGAGCTTTCCAAGTGCCACCGCTGCTGCTGCGCGCACGCGCTCCGGTGCATTGCCGTCCAGCGCAATCCGGCTGAGACCTGGCGCGCTACTGCTGCCTCCTCTGACTCCGAGGGCCATGAGCGCGCACAAGCGCAACCCGCCCATTTCATCAGCGTTGGAATTCGCGACTTCGTCCAAGAACTTGCGCCCATCGCTGCCACCAAGGAAACCAAGGGCCAGCAGCGCAGCTTTCCGCGTATCGCCATCCACGGCGCCAGTGATGCCCAAGAGCGGCCGTGCGCTGTCATCATTGCGAGCGATGCTCAGGATCCATATTTCCGCTTCATCGCGGCCGAGCAATCCAAGCCCGAGCAATGCGCTGCGTTGCACCGCGGCAGATGAATCCTGCAAGGCCTGCAACAACAATGGGAGAGCCGCAGGGTCGCCGCACTTACCGAGCGAGACACAGGCTTCCATGCGATTTCCGAAATAGCTGTCGCTCAAAGCGCGGCGCAATGCCGGGAGCGCAATAGCGAGCGAACTCTTGCGCAGGAGAGCAGCCTCAGCAGCAAGTGCCTTGCTGTCGATGAGTGCGGACGCGGCACTCGGCCTCGTGCTACTTCCAGTACGCAGCGACAGGTTTAGTTCTGTGAGTTGCAACCACTTATTTGCATTCCACCAATAGCCCCAACCCGTCGTCGCCGCTCCGCGAGGGCGCGGACGTGCGCCTGCCGTACGAGCGCCAACAGGAGTCTCACCGCGACCAGTGGCACCGCCGCGCGCAGCGCCACGCCCGCCGAAGCCAGCGGGCCCGCCAACCTCACCTCCGCTACTCGGAGTAAAGCCACCAGCGGGGCCTGTTGCAAGCACTGGCACGGCACCGCCGCTTGGGCCAACGTACGGCGCGGGCGTCGTAGGTGTTGCTCCGGGAGTGATGGGAGTCCCACCGCCAACTGGTCCCGTGTAGGGCGGCGCAGGTGTGGGGCTAGGTGTGGGCCCAGGTGTGGGCGCAGGTGTGGGCCCAGGCCCTGGTCCGGGTCCCGGTCCCGGCGAAGGCGCCGGTCCTGGGCTTGGATAGGGCGGATAACCACATTGAGCGACGACTGTTCCCGCCGTCAGCAACAACGCCATCACACCCACTGCTAGGCGAAGCTGCGAAGACAAACTTGATGTTTTGCGCACGATCCTTGCTCCCGAGTCATCAAGAACCCTGCGCACTCAGGGTGTGCGCTCGCTGACCGCGTGAGTCTAATCCATCGCGCACGTGCCGTGGAAGTCCATTTGGTGCCGTTCCAAACATGGAGACGGACGTTCAACCAAGTGCGAAGGCGCCTCAAACATCAAATAGGCCACGCTGGCTCGGCGTTTGAAGGGCGCGCAGTTCTGCAAAATGACTCAGCATGGGCTCGGGAACGCGTAGCACTGCGGCTGGAGCCAACGCGTGCACCAATGAGAGGACCGCAGCCACAGCCTTGCCATGAAAGTGGTTATTGCCCACGAGCACTGTTGGCGCGCCATCAGCCGCGAGGCTGCGCAGTGGGCCCACCCACTCCTGCAATTCGCGCTGCGAGTAATGCCAGTCGTATCGCGCGTCGCGCCCGGAGCCTGGATCAAACCATGCAGCCACATTGCGACCGTGCAAACGCACATAGCCGAGTTCGTGAGTGCGCAATGCCGTCGGGGGCAAGGTGCCACGGCCTTGCGGCTGGTCGATATTCACGAAAGCGAAACCTCCCTTCTCCAAGAACGCGAGAGACTCAGGCCGCAACCAGTGATTGTGCCGCACTTCCACCGCGATCGTCCATGAAGCGGGTAGCGCAGCGCGCAACGCTGTCAGACGCTGACGCACCCATGGGCTGTCGAGCACTGTGATCGGGAATTGCAGCAGCACCGCCAGCAACCGCCCCGCCGCTTCGATGGGCATCACGCCTGCGATCCACTGGTCCATTTCCGCCTTCGAAGGCAAACCGGTTGCGTCATGCGTGAAGCGCTGCCAACCCTTCACCACAAAGCGAAAGTCCGGATGCTTCACGAGCAGTGCCATCCAATGCTCTGCGTTCGCTGCTGACACTGGTGCATAGAACGATGTGTTGAGCTCCATCAGATTGACGTAATCAGCGAGGTAACGCAGTGGATGAAAACCCTCCGGACGCGCCAAGGGGTACACGCGCCCTTTCCAATCCGGGTAGGCCCACCCCGCCGGACCAAACCAAAAGCGCTCGTGGACGGCACGCATGTGCTGAGCTTCGCATGCACGGAGGTGAGCGCGGGCTCCGCACGGCCGAGAGGACTACGCAATCCGCCCGGGCTCACCATTGCAACGCAGGCAAGCGCAACGCAACCCCATGATCTGCAAGTGATTGAGGCAGATCACAGCACTCTTTGTTCGCTGCTGCAACGCTTGCGGCAACACGCATTCTTGCTTAGAACGACACGCACCGCGAGCGTATGACTTCACCAGAATCCAGCACTCCTGCACCGCCAGCCAACCGAAAGCCGGAGTGGCTCAAGGTGCGCCTGCCGAGCGGCCCAAACTTCGAGCGCATCCAAGCGCTGCGCAAAGACCTCAAACTGGCCACGGTGTGCGAGGAAGCGCGCTGCCCCAACATCGGTGAATGTTGGAACGCCGGCACTGCCACGTTCATGCTGCTCGGTGACACCTGCACTCGCGCCTGCCGCTTCTGCAACGTGAAGACAGGCAATCCAGGTGGCCGCGTCGATGCCGACGAACCACGCAACCTCGCCAACGCGGTGCACAGCATGGGTCTCAGCTACATCGTGCTGACCATGGTCGACCGCGACGATCTCGCCGACGGCGGCGCAGCACATGTGGCCGCGTGCGTAGATGCAGCCATCGCAACATCGCCCAATCTGAAAGTGGAAGTGCTCAGCGGCGATTTCCGCGCACAGCGCGCGTCCCTAGATTGCGTTGCGCACAGTGGCGCTGCGGTGTTGGCCCACAATATGGAAACCACGCGCCCGCTCACACGCCGCGTGCGCGACGGCAAAAGCAACTACGACAACTCGCTCGAAGCCTTGCGGCTGTACAAAGAGATTGCGCCCAACAAACTGACCAAGTCCAGCATCATGTTGGGATTGGGCGAAACGGCGGATGACGTGCGCGCCACTTTGAATGACCTACGCACCGCGCGTGTGGACATCCTCACTTTGGGGCAATACCTCCAGCCGACGCAGTGGCATTTGCCGGTGGCGGAGTATGTGCACCCGCATGTGTTCGAAGCCTGGCGCGTGGAAGCGGAATCTCTCGGCTTCCTATTCTGTGCGTCCGGACCGTTGGTGCGCTCCAGCTATCGCGCTGGCGAACTATTTGCTGAAGGTTGGTTGCGCGCCCGCGACCGTGCTCGCGAAGGAGTGTGCTGATGCCCGCAGAACTGCTTGGAGTCTTCGGCACTGGCGGCGTGACGAAGAAGCTGCCTGTCCCCGAACTTGGCCGCGACGAATTGTTGCAACTGCACCGCAACATGGTGCGCACGCGCAAGCTCGATGAGCGCGGCATGAAGTTGCAACGTCAAGGACGTATCGGCTTCTACGTCCCCTCCTTCGGTGAAGAAGCGGCGCAGATTGGCAGCGCGGCGGCGCTGAAGAAGAATGATTGGGTTTCGCCCAGCTATCGCCAACAGGGCGTTGCTTTGGTGCGCGGCGTCAACGCCACAGAGATGCTTGACAACTGTTTCGGCAACAGCGGCGACGCCGCCAAGGGCCGGCAGATGCCGGTGCACTACACCTTTCGCTCGCACAATTTCATCAGCATCGGTTCGCCCATCGGCACGCAGATTGCACACGCTACAGGCGTGGCCATGGCGATGCGCATCCGTGGTGATGCCAACGTGTGTCTCACTTATTTGGGTGACGGCGCCACTAGCAGCAACGATTTCCACACCGGCTTGAACTTCGCGGGTGTGTTCAAATCGCCCTGTGTGTTTGTCTGCATTAATAATCAATACGCCATTTCGCTGAATGTCGCGGGGCAGTCCGGCTCCACCACCATCGCGGACAAGGCACGTGCCTATGGCATGCCCGGAGTGCGCGTCGATGGCAACGATGTGCTCGCGGTGTACGCGACCACCTTGGCTGCTGTCGAAGCCGCGCGCCAAGGAGATGGCCCCACACTGCTCGAGCTTTTCAGCTTCCGCATGGGTCCGCATAGTTCCAGTGACGACCCCTCGCGTTATCGCCCGAAGGTGGAAGAGGATGAATGGCGCGCCAAAGACCCCATCCAGCGCTTTGAAAAATGGCTGCTGGAAAACAAACACATGACCGCGGCTGACATGGCCGCCGTGCACGAGCAAGCCGAAACAGAAATGGCGGAGGCTGCCAAGCTCTCAGAAACCAAGGAGGCTCCTTCGAAGGACTCCTTGTTTGAAGATGTTTACGCGGCCATGCCCGCATCATTGAAACGCCAACAAGCTGCGCTTCACGCCGAGGGCGACGCCCACGCGCAAGACCGCAACGCCGCATTCCCACTCTGAGAGCGCCCATGACCGCGAACACCGGCACTACTGTGATGACTCTCCTGCAAGCGCTGAACTTGGCGTTGATGGAGGAGATGGAGCGCAACAAGGATGTCGTCGTCCTTGGTGAAGATGTTGCGCGCAACGGCGGCGTCTTCCGCACGACGGAAGGCTTGATGGCGAAGTTTGGTGAAGCACGAGTGATCGACACGCCTCTGGCGGAGTCCGGCATTATCGGTGCTGCTATCGGCATGGCCATGTATGGCCTGCGTCCTGTGGCGGAGATTCAATTCTCCGATTTCATCTTTCCCGCCATGGACCAAATCGTGTCCGAGATGGCCAAGCTGCGTTACCGCTCTGGCGGCGAATTCACTTGCCCGGTCGTGGTGCGCACGCCATCGGGCGGCGGCATTCGCGGCGGCCACTATCACAGCCAATCGCCCGAGGCTTATTTCTGCCACACTCCAGGCCTCATGGTGCTTGCACCCAGTACGCCTGAAGATGCGAAGGGCTTGTTGAAGAGCGCGATCCGCGGCAACGACCCCGTCATCTTCTTCGAACCCAAGCGCATTTATCGCACTGTGAAGGGCGAAGTACCGAACGATCCGGATTTCACGGTGCCCATCGGCAAAGCGCGCATCGCGCGTGCTGGCAAAGATGTGACGGTGATTAGCTGGGGCGCCATGGTGCACACATGCCTCGAAGCTGCCGAGAAGGCCGCACGCAATGGCGTAGACATTGAAGTCGTGGATCTGCGCAGCCTCGTACCTCTCGACGAAGAGGCGGTGCTGAACAGCGCGAAGAAGACTGGACGCGTCGTGGTGGCCAGCGAAGCCACGCGCACCTGCGGCTTCGCGTCGGAAATCAGCGCATTCCTCGCCGAAGAGATCATTGAATACCTCGAAGCGCCCATCGTGCGCGTCACTGGTTACGACACCCCATTCCCCTATGCCCTCGAACATGTGTATATGCCCGGACCCAACCGCGTGTTGGATGCCGTGCAACGCGTGATGACTTTCTGAGCAGGGAGCAATCTCATGACCTTTGAATTCAAGCTGCCCGATATCGGTGAAGGCGTCGCGGAAGGCGAGATCGTGCGCTGGATCGTCAACGAAGGCGACGCCATTCTTGAAGATCAGCCCATGGTGGAAATCATGACGGACAAGGCCACCGTCGAAATCGGGTCTCCGGTCACGGGCCGCGTCGCGAAGATCTTGGCTAAGGCTGGCGCCGTAGTGCCGGTCCACAGTGTCATCGTGCATCTTGAGAAAGCGGGCGCGACGGCAACGCCTGCGGCAGCGGTTGTGACAGGTGCAACTGCTACAGCGCCCACGCCGACAGCCACAGTGGCGCCAGCCTCTACGACGACGAACCCAGCATCCACTTCAAGCAATTCCAAGACACTCGCCGCTCCAGCAACACGCCGTCTCGCACGCGAAAGCGGCATCGACCTCGGCGCTGTGGCCGGCAGCGGGCCGCACGGTCGCGTCACCAAGGAAGACGTGCTCGCCTACAAGCCAGGCGCCGCACCGGTTGCAGCCGCCCCAGCAAATGTGGCGCGCACAATGCAACCCGCACCGCTCGTTGCTGCACCAACCGCGCCAGCAACACGCACCGCACCAGCACCTGTAGCGCCAGCGCGCACATTCACGCCCGGCGGCGAAGAACGCATCGCCTATCGCGGCATCCGCAAAGCCACAGGCGATCAAATGGTGCGCTCCGTCAGCACCGCACCGCATTTCACGTATGTCGACGAAGTGGACATGACCTCGCTCTACGCGCTGCGCCGCGATGCCGCGAAGCTCGCAGAAGACCAGGGCATCAAGGTCACGTACTTGCCCTTCATCATCAAAGCCCTGTGCTCAGCCTTGCGCCGTTTCCCGATGGTGAACTCCACGCTCGACGACAAGAGCGCCGAGATCATCGTGAAGCACGACATTCACATTGGCATCGCGACAGACACCGAACGCGGATTGATGGTTCCGGTACTGCGCCATGCGCATGCCAAGACCACGCTTGAACTCGCTGCCGAATTGCAGCAAATCACGGCCAAGGCGCGCGCGGGCCAAGCGACTCGCGAAGAACTGACGGGATCAACCATCACCATCACTTCAGCCGGCTCCATTGGTGGCTTGTTTGCAACGCCCATCATCAACTACCCGGAAGCGGCCATCCTCGGCGTGTATCAAATCAAAGACAAGCCTGTGATCCGCGACGGAACCGTGGTGCCGGGCAAGATCGGCTACCTCTCCATCACGCTGGATCATCGCGTAGTGGATGGCAGCACTGCCGCGCACCTGATGAATCACATCAAGCGCTTGCTCGAAAACCCAGCGCTGTTCGTGCTCGACGCTTGATCCGCTGAACGAGGGTTGCTCCTCGAATCCACGACGCCATGGCCACTCACAAGAAACCTGAAAACCTCGTGCGCGTGTTGCCGCTCGAAGGCTTGCCTGCAACCACAGCAGCGCCAAAGCTCAGCGCCGAACAGCATCGCGACATGTTTCGCAGCATGTTGCGGATCCGCATGCTCGACGAAAAGATGATGCTGCTGCAACGCCAAGGACGCATCGCGTTCTTCGGGCCGAGCGCAGGCCAAGAAGCAGCCATCGTGGGTTCTGGCTCTGTAGCGCGCGCAGAAGATTGGATCTTCCCCGCACTGCGTGAAGCAGGCGTGGCGTTGCATCGTGGTTTTCCTTTGGAGCAGTACTTCGGCCAGCTTTTCGGCAATGTGCTCGACCCACAGAAGGGCCGCCAGCAACCCATGCACTTCAGCAGCGGCGCTGTGCACTATGTCTCGCTGTCTTCACCAATCGCAACGCAATTACCGCAAGCCGTGGGCGCAGCCTATGCCGCCAAACTGCGCGGCGACGGCACAGTGATCTTCGCGTACCTCGGCGATGGCGCCACCAGCGAGCACGATTTCCACAGCGCGCTAAACTTCGCCAGCGTGTGGAAAGCGCCCGTGCTGTTTCTCTGCCAAAACAACGGATGGGCCATCAGCGTGCCATTCGAAAAGCAAACCGCGAGCGATGGCATTGCAATTAAGGCCTCGGCCTACGGCATGCCGGGCATCGCCGTCGATGGCAACGATGTTTTGGCCGTGCGCGCGACGACGCAAATGGCCATGGACCGAGCACTGCGCGGCGAAGGGCCTGTGCTGCTCGAGTTCGTCACTTGGCGTCGTGGCGGACACAGTTCGTCGGACGACCCAACGCGCTACCGCGACGAAGATCAGATTCCTCCGTGGGTGTTGGTGGATCCTTTGCAGCGCTATCGCGACTACCTGCGCTCCGCAAACATCGTGAACGTTGCCGACGAGCAAATCATCGTCACTGAATTGCAATCCGCTATGGACGCAGCGCTCGCAATCGCAGAAAACGCCGACCGCCCTTCGATGGACACGCTCTTCACCGATGTTTATGCGGCCGTGCCGCCGCACTTGCAACGACAAATGGATTCCGCTGGCCAAGACACCACCGGTCGCGCCGAAGGAGCTTTCCCCCTGTGAGCATCAACACCACAGCTTGCGTCATCGGTGCCGGCCCCGCTGGCTACGTAGCGGCCATTCGACTCGCTCAATTGGGCGTGCCAGTGACCCTCGTCGAACGCGACGCGCGCCTCGGCGGCACTTGCTTGAATGTCGGTTGCATTCCCAGCAAGGCGTACATCAGCGCCGCGAAACTCTGGGCAGAACTCGGTCATGCAGAAGAAGCTGGCATCAGCGTGCAAGGGCGCAGTTTGGATCTCGCGAAGATGAAAGCGTGGAAGGACTCCATCGTGCTGCGTCTTACGACCGGCATCGCCGGATTGATGAAAAACAACAAGGTGCAAGTCCTTGGCGGTTCTGCGCAATTCACCGGCAAAAACAGCATTAGCATCACATCCGGCACTGGCAGCGTCACGCTGACGGCACAGCACTTCGTTATCGCGACAGGCTCGCGTTCGATGGACATCCCGCCTTTCCCTGTGAATGAGCAAGATGTTCTCAGTTCCACGGGTGCACTTGACCTCGTCGCTGTTCCGAAAAGCCTCGGCATCATCGGCGGCGGTGTGATCGGCCTCGAAATCGGCATGTACTTGATGAAGTTCGGCACCAAAGTGACGGTGGTCGAACTCATGGACCAGATCTTGCCCGGCACCGACGCCGATTGCGTGAAAGTGCTTAGCCGTCGCCTGAAAAAAGAAGGCGCGGTGGTGCATCTGAAGTCGAAGGCGCTCGGCTTCACGCGCAGCGCGACTGGCCTCGAGCTTGCCATCGAAACTCCCACCGGTGCCAAGAGTGCCCTAGTCGAAAAAATCCTCGTGGCTGTCGGCCGCAAGCCGAATAGCGCTGGGCTCGGCCTCGAAACTGCTGGCGTCAAGCTGGATGCGCGCGGTTTCATTGAAGTCGATGCGCAACGACGCACATCCAATCCTGCGGTCTTCGCTATTGGCGATGTGGCCGGCCCGCCGCTCCTCGCTCACAAGGGCAGCAAAGAAGGCACATTGGTGGCCGATGTCATCGCGGGCAAGAACAGCACTTGGGATGTGCGCGCCATGCCGTGGGCCATCTTCACAGATCCGGAAATCGCAAGCGTCGGAATGACCGAAACGCAGGCGCAAGCCGCTGGTCACACGGTGCGCATCGGGACTTTCCCCTTCGCCGCGTCAGGCCGTGCGTTGGCGGCGCGTGAAACCGAAGGCTTAGTCAAACTCATTGCTGACGCCACCACAGACCGCTTGCTCGGCGCACACATTTGCGGGCCTCATGCATCCGAACTCATCGCGGAAGCTGCACTCGCCATCGAAGCGGGCTTGAGCGCGGAAGATCTCGCGCTGACCGTGCACACGCATCCGACGCTCGCTGAAACCATGATGGAAGCCGCCGAAGACGTGCACAATCTTGCGGTGCATATCTACAACCCACCCAAGCCTGGCACTGCGCAGGCCTGAACAGCGCGCTCGGCCGCAATCACGTGAGCAAGAGTTCGCGTGCCGCGCGTGCGCGCTTGCGAGCATCGTCCATGAGGCGATCGATGCCCGGCACCGACGCTGGATCCACGATTCCGGCTTCAAAACTGAGCACCGCGCTAAGGATGGCTCCGACGCTACCGGTGTGACGCGCCAAGGCATCGCGTGTCGATGCTGCAAGTGGCAATGACTGCCACAACTCAAGCCGTTCACGCCCATCGGCGGGGGCCACGGCAAGAAGCAAGCCTGCGAAAAGCGCTTCAGCGGCCTCAGTGCGCGACGTCACGCTGCCAAGGATCTCGCACAACCGCGCTCTAGCCAAAACACCTTCCGCTTCTGGCGGCGGTTCGTCGTCACCTGGAGCGAGCGCCAAGAGCGTGCACATCGCGACCAAGTGATCCACTCCGAGAGCGTGAATGGCCTCAGCAAGTGTCGCGATGCCGTGCGCGGGTGGCTCTGGCATCACACGCATGATGCGCAGCAGCAACGCTGGATCCGTGGCCAGCACATTGGCCGCGGCGCTGACATCAACGATGTGCTTGCCCTTCAGCACCAAAAGCAACGAGAGCACCGTGGACCTGCTCACTGGCGGCAATACGCACGAAACCACTTTGGGGCGGCTCAAGTAATAGCCCTGAAACGCCGCGAAACCGAGATCAAAGCAGCGTTCGTGTTGCTCGCGCGTTTCCACCTTCTCCGCGATCAGTCGGAACGCCGCGAACTTGCGCGCATGGCGTTCAAACTCCGCAGGCTCCATCCCTTGAATGTCCAGCTTCAAGATGCGCACGTATTCGAGGAGCCGACTGTTGCGTTCGCTCTCCACGAAATCATCGAGCGCGAAGGTGTAGCCATCGCCGACCATGCGGCGCAAAGCCAGCATCACATCTTCATCGCTCGTGACATCTTCGAGAATCTCGAAGACCATTTTGTCTTTCGGAAACAAGCGCGGGAATTCGCACAGCACGCCGTTGCGCGTGAGATTGATGAACGCTGTGCGCCCACCGGTCAACGCAGGCAACCCCATGTCCACTAGCGCCGTGAGCATCACCGCAAGCGAGGCCTGATCGCCATCAGTGAAATCTGCAACGTTGGCTGGCCCGGAACGATAAAGCAGCTCGTAGCCGATGAGACCTTCACCACGCCCAAAGATGGGCTGCTTCCCAACATGCACGGTGCGGGTTGCTGGCGGCTTCTGACCTTCCGAAACAGGCACGGCTGAGCTCCTTTGAAACAAGGGCGCCCCTTGGGCAGAGGAAGCGCACGCTGCATGTTCGGAATCCGCAGACGGAACTTTCGGGATGGGCCCAGTGTGGGCGCTGGCCCATGCAAATGCAGCATCTATGATGCGGGCCGTGCCATTGCGAGTCCGAGATCTGGGGCTGCTCCCCTATGTGGAAGCGCATGCGCTCCAAGAAAGCACACTCGCAGCGCGCGTCTGCGGCAGCATCCCCGACACGCTCTTGCTGCTCGAACATCCAGCAGTCATCACCCTTGGCCGCGGCACGGACCTTGCGAATGTGAAGGCCCCCGGCGGGATCCCCATCGTGCCTTGCGAACGCGGTGGCGATGTGACGCTGCACGCTCCCGGGCAGTTGGTGGGCTACGTCATTCGCAAGCTCGAAGCGGGCGCCGGCGGATTGCACCAGCACATGCGCGATCTGGAAGAAGTTCTGCTGCGGCTCTGCACGCTGTACGGGCTACAAGGCCAACGCCACGCTGGAGCCACCGGTGTCTGGGTCGATGGACGCAAAATCGCGAGCATCGGCATCGCCTGCCGCAACCATGTCACATGGCATGGCTTTGCTTTGAATGTGAACACCGACCTTGCCCTCTTTCGGAGCATCAACCCCTGCGGTTTCGATGCTGCTGTCATGACTTCGTTGCAGCGCGAGACAGGCCGCATCGCTGACATGAGCGTGGTCAAGCGCCAAGCCGGCGCAGTTCTCGCTGAGGTGCTCCAAACCACAGTAGAAACGCGCTAGCCCGCGCTCAGCTCGTGCGCGATTGAGCCTGCACAAGTGGAGGCGTAAGGTGCCCGGCCGCCGCGAGCTGAAGAGGCTTCCCGCGCAGGAGATCATCCATGCCCTGGCTCACCGATGAAAACCGTCACTGGCAAGAGAAGGCTCGCACTGTGGCCGAGAAAGTCATCCGGCCCCTCGCCGCAGACTACGACCGCAAGCAGGAATACCCGTGGAAGATCCGCGACGCGATTGCGGAAGCCGGGCTATTCAAAGTGTGGATCCCAAAAACGTACGGCGGCGCGGGCGAAGGCCCGCAGAGTGTGATGAACCTGTGTCTCGTGGTGGAACAACTTTCCCGCGCCTGTGGCGGCGTGGGCGTGCTGTTCGCAGTGAATGCACTCGGGAGTTTCCCGCTGCTCGTGGGTGGCACGGAAGAACAGAAACAGAAGTATCTGCCCAAAATTGCGAGCGGCGAAAAGCTCTGCGCTTTCTGCCTCTCCGAAAAGACTGCTGGTTCCGACGCGCAAGCGCTCAAAGTGCGCGGCGTGCAAGATGGCGACGGCTGGCGCATTCACGGTGAAAAGAAGTGGACCACCAATGGTGGCGCCGCAAACCTCTACACGGTCTTCGCTGTCACCGATCCAACCGCGAAAGGCAAGCGCATCTCAGCCTTCCTCGTGGAAACCGGCGATGAAGGTTTTTCCATCGGCAAGGTGGAAGACAAGATGGGCATCCGCTGTGTGCCCGTCGTGGAAACGCGTTTCGAAGGCGTACTCCTCGGCACCGATCGCCTCCTCGGCGGCAGGCCCGGCTACGGCTTCAAGCACGCCATGGAAACGCTCGACCTCGCGCGTCCTGGTGTGGCGTCGCAAGCGATGGGCCTCGCGCAGGGTGCTTTGGAACTCGCCACGATTTACACATCCAAGCGCTCGCAATTCGGCGCGCCGGTGAACTCTTTCCAAATGGTGCAGCAGATCTTGGCCGACATGGCCATGCGCACTGAAGCCGCGCGGCAACTGATTTACGCCGCCGCTCACGCCATCGACACGGGCTCACCGCTGGTCACCAAGTTCAGCGCCATGAGCAAGTGCTTTGCTACTGACACTGCCATGCAAGTCACCACTGATGCAGTGCAACTTTTCGGCGGCTACGGCTACATGAAGGACTACCCCATCGAGAAGTACATGCGTGATGCCAAGATCACGCAGATCTACGAAGGCACCAACCAGGTGCAGCGCCTCGTCATTGCGCGCAACCTCATTCGCGAGTCCGCGAACTTCTCATTCTTGAGCGAGTTCATTCCCACCGAAAACCAACACGTCTACGAAGGCTGAGGTACACCATGAATCTCGGAATGGTCGGCAGAGCCCGCGTCGCGGGAATCGTGTGGCTGGGCATGGGTTCATGGCTGCTCGCACGCGGGTTGGCCTACCGCGAAGCTGCCGGTGAATCTGCGCAACTCGCACTCATCCTCGGTGTGGTGATCGGCGTGGCCAAGGGCCTCACAGTGCTGCGCAAATCCAGCCGCCGCGTCATCGCACGCATCGAAGCGAGTCCGGGCAAGGCGCCGGTGTGGACCATCTGGCCGAAGATCTTGCTGCTGCTGATTCCGTTGATGATCGCGTTCGGATGGTCATTGCGCCACTACTATGGCGAGAGCAACCCGGAAATCGTGCTCGGCGTTTACAGCGGGATCGGCGCAGCACTGATCGCTTCGTCGTTCCCATATTTCATGTTCGCAGCACGCCATTGAGGCATGCTGCGCAAATGAACGCCGCGGTCGCGGCCCACAACTCAGATCTTGATGATGCCGCCCTTGGTGACGGCCACACCACCCGATACGCCGCCGTCAAACACGGCCCACTGCGTATAGACGTTGCCCGCAACACCTAGGGGAATAGCCATGGGCAGTATCGCTTGGCCGTTCGCATCGGTAGTGACGGGGATCAGCAAATCCAATGACACATTCAGGTTCACACCCGGCAACATGGCGAACGGCAAACTTCCACCGCTCCACGCCGTGTCGCTCAATCCAATCGCCAGCACTCCGGCCGTATTTGGTTTCCCATTCACAAGGCGCAAACCGAAACTCGCGTTGCCAGGATAGGCCGGGCCATCCACCCACCACTGTGTAGGTTCGAGTGCGCCCGTGCCAAGTGAACCGTTTCCGAAGGTCGGGAAGAAGTCCACGATCCATGCGCCCTGAGTGTTCACACCAATCGTGTTGTACATCTCGCCCATGTAGAACGAGTCGTGATACGGGTAAACATCCCACGTGCCGGAATACAAACTGCCTGACGCGTTGCTGCCATTGGGGTCAAAGATGCCCTTCTCCACAAGCACTGCCGGATTCGAGATGTCGATGATGCGCACGCCATCTTTGTAGTACGACATGAAGGCGTATTGACCTTTGATGAGGATGTTGTGAATCGAAAGCGCCGCAGATGTCATGTACGTTGTCACCAAGGTCACATTGCTCAAGTTGGTGATGTTGTAGAGATAGGCTTGGCCAC
The DNA here is from genome assembly GCA_009691765.1 of Planctomycetota bacterium. GTDB lineage: Bacteria > Planctomycetota > SXUL01. The sequence goes on from SIAO01000013.1 coordinate 48,487, forward strand.
CGGTGCCTTCCGTCAGCACAAACATGTAGGTCTGATTCCCCACGCTGAATTGCGCGCCCATGTGGTCGTAGCCTGCTGGCGTGAACGACGCGAGCTGAACTGGCGCTGCGGGATTCGTCACATCCATGACCTTGGAGGGACCGCTGCCTCCGAATACCAGTAGCCGATTTCCGTAGGGCTTGGAATCGTGGTTGCCACCGGCGATGGTGCCGAGCAACGGCGGGTTCAACGGATTGGCCGCGAGGTCACGAATCTCAATCACATTCTGCGAAGCGCGGTTCAGGTAGAGCCAGTTGCCCTCCACTTCCAAGGAGTGCGCGCCAACGATGCTCGAAGACACCACGACCGGCGCCGTCGGATTGGTGAGATCGATGACGCGCGTTGGCCCAGAGTCGGTAGTCGCGTAGGCGTAGTTGTTCCACGTCTTGACTTCCTTGACACTGATGCCCGTCACGGAGCCAACCACAGATGCGTTCTCCGGGATGGTGGTGTTCACGACAGCCAAGCCGCCACTACCGCGTGTTTGCAACAAGTAGCGTTGCCCACCGGCTTCGTATCCCCAGTTGCCTGCGATCCAGTCCGTCGTAGGAATGGGCACATGCTTGCGCAGAAGCGTGTTGAGTTGAAGATAGCCAGCTTGCGCAGGCAAGAGCGAACAAAGCAATGCAGCAACGGCAAAAAGTCGCATGGGAGACCTCAAGACAATGGGTGACTTGTCGTAGCTCAAGCCTACCCGCGAACCGCACCGTAGGGCTATGCAGGATCCTGCGTTTTTGTGGGTTCTCGAAAGCGCTCCAGAGCGGCCCGCAAGTCCTGTGGCAGAGCCTGTTTGGAGAAAGCGCCCATGGCCACGCACACCACTGTCGTGCGTGCTTCGGCCTTCAGCCCATCGGCCCCGAGAAAGCGAAAGCGCAGCTGAATGCTAGTGCTGCCCACGTCACGCACCGTGAACTCGCAGCGAATGCGCTCGCCATAGCGGATGGGCGCACGGTAATCCGCCTCGGCATGGACCGTGGGAAGCCCAAGCTGAAGCTCGCCAAGAAAGCGGTCGTAGCTCACTGGCATGTGCGCCGTGAACCACTCCTCCATCACACGGTGCGCGTAATGGAACAGTGTCGGGAAATAGAGGACGCGCGCATAGTCCATGTCGCCAAAAACCACAGACACCGGGGTCGTAAACACTTGTGCGCTCATCGTGGCCTCATTTGAGCAAATCGCGGATGGCGCGAAACCCTAGGCTGTCCGTGCTGCCCATCCATTCGAACAACAAAGATTCCGTCACACTGAGCGTGGCCGCCGCGCGAGCCATGCGCTCTAAACCGGCGGCGCGATTCTCGGGCGCACGCGAGCCGCAAGCATCCTGCACCACTTGGACTTTGTAGCCGCGCGCCAAGGCATCGAGCGTAGTTTGCAACACGCAGATGTGAGTCTCGACGCCACAAAGCGCGAGCGTGCCGCGCTCCGTCCTACGCACCGCTTCCAAAAACTCTGGCGCACCGCAACAAGAAAAACTCGACTTGGCGATACGCGGGGCCAGTGGCGCAAGTTCATACAACCCAACAAGCGTAGGCCCGAGCCCATTCGGATTCTGCTCCGTGAAAATGACGGGCACGCCCAGCACCACTGCGCCCCTGATGAGCGTGCGCAGCCGCGCTTCGAGAGCATCTTTCTCGTGGATCACTTTCCACAGCCGTTCTTGGCAGTCGATGACCACCAAAACAGAATCCTGCACGTCTGCGATGTCGGGATGCAGTGCTGCCATGGGCGACATATTAGCGCGACGCTACACACTCGCCCGCAACCGAGTGAAGGCGCGCAATGCTTCCGCGCTGGAAGCCCCGAACCACGTGAGCTCATGGCCGGCCTCCCACTTCACCACGCGCACTTCGCTGAGGCCACGCGCATCGAGCGCCTCGTGCAAAGCGGCCGCTTCCTCCGCACTGAAATCATGCGGTTCTGCAGAGAGCAACAGCACATCAGGAGCTGCCTCCGCCAGAGTGTCGAGCGTCCAGCGCGGATAGCCGGAATCTTCTACACCGATCACGTCAAAGCCCGCCTGCGTCAACAAGTCACCGCTATAGCGCGTCGCAGCCACACTCATCAGCGGGTTATGCCAGATAAGCGGGATCAAGCGGGGACGCCGCTCGCTGCGCGCTGCACTCCCGGACCGCGCTGCGTACAACGTCGCGTCGAGATCTGCCGCCATAGATTCAGCCGCTGCAACAACACCACAAAGCGAACCGAGCGTGCGCAGCATTCCACTGGCAGCCTCCACACTGCGCACAGCAAAGGCGTGCACGCGCAATCCGGCATCGACGAGTGCTTGGTAGTCCACGCGCCGATTCTCTTCCTCGTCCACGAGGATGAGGTCGGGTTTCAACGCGATCAATTCAGCGATCCGCGGATTCTTGGTGCCGCCGAAACTGCGAACAGCTTCGACGACACCAACAGGTCTAATGCACCACTCCGTGCGAGCCACGATCCCATCCAGGCAAAGGTCCAGATCGTCTCGCAGCGGCGCGACGCCAAGGCCGAGGAGCGATTCCGTGATGGAAGGTACGAGGCTCGCGATGCGCATGCAGCACAAGGGTAGCCGCACTGTCAGAAGATGAATTGCGTCTGCAAACGTAGGCGCCATTCATCCTCTGCGGCGGCTCCCGCCGGAGTAGTGCGAATCAGACCGAAATCGAGTTGGGTTTTCAAACGGTGACGGTCGAGGAACCAACCGAGCACGCCGAGGGTTTCGCTGATGCGCGCGTCGCCGCTGCCAACAGCGCCGAAGTCGATCACCGCGTGGCGGAATCCCAGTTCCAACACTTCGGGCACCAGGAAAAAACCGCCTTGGATAAACCAACCAGTGGCATCTGGCTGACCGTCAGCAAAACTCTTCCTGTGCAACTCCGCTGTGGCGTACAGCCCCTTCCACACCACCGTCACATCGCCGCCGATGGCGTGGTCGCTCGTATTCAGCGTGGCATTCTTCTTGCTCCATGCGTTCAAGCCAAACTGCATGGCGAAATCCGTGCCAGCGAAATCGCACTCGGCGTAATCCACGGCTCCGAACGGATTCAAGGCCACGCGCCCGAGCACCATGAGAGTTGTGTTGTTCACTGGTGAGTTCAAGCCTGTGCCGTTGAGCAGCGCAACGTTGTATTCGAGCAAGTTGCGCTTCTCACCGCCAATCTCGCCCATGATCCACAGCCCCGTTTGGTCATCCGGCGCGAACTCGTCATTGCCGATCCAACGATTCACAAACTGCTGTTTCGAATCACCGACCAGGAGTTGGCGACTGTAGGGCGCAGAGAAAATGCCCGCATATGCATTGAAGGCATTGTCCGGCGCGTAACAAATCCAAGCCTCTTTGGCGTAGGCGAAGCGCGCGTCCGAGGTGAACGGGCCGCCAGGACCATCGCCAGTAACTCGACGACCGGCGAGCTCAAGCTGAATCTCGTATTGCCAATCAGGGTTGAAGGCATGGCCCTTCACCCAGAAACGCACTCGCGGCGCATTGATGTCGTAAGTGGCATCGCCAGCATCGGGCCATTTCGTCGTGATGCGCGCTTGCACGCGCCCGCCGACGATCATGCTGACCTTGGAATCCGCGGTGGTAAAAGCGAAGCCCTTTCCGGGTTTGTAGGCGGTCGTCGGACCTTGCTGCTGCAAAAGCGCCACGAGGTCTTCTGTCGCCGCACCGACTTGCGCTTCGAGATTGTTGCGCTCCGTGCTCTCGCGACTGATGCGTACGAGTTCTTCGTACTGCACGGGCGTGAGCACGGCTTGCTCGCGCAGCATTTGCAAAAGCCGCGATTCGACGTCTGGTTGCAGCGAGCTTTGGGCCACGAGCGGAACGGCAGCACAGAACAGAAGAGCCACGATGAAAGTGTTGGTCACGGAGCGCATGCGACTGGATCTCCCTTGCAGGTCCTGGAGCGTTAGCGAATAGCGTGCTGTAGCTGTCCGCCGCACCAAACCCACAAGACGGCACCAACCCGATTCTGCGAAAAGCAGCGCGATTACGCTGATTCAAGATGGGCGGCTGCCGCTCGCGATTATCCACGGACATGCAACAAAACGCATGCCCCCGAACCCAAGTTGTTCCCGAATGGAAACACCCTGTCGGGGATCTGAAACCTCAAGCTGCGCCTACGAAGCGGCGCACCAACTCAGAAGGCCAGTTGGACTTGCAAGCGCAGACGGAACTCATCGGTGATGCTGCCTGTGGTGAGCCAGCGCCGCACTACGCCGCCATCCAGTTGCACTTTCAGGTCGTGCTTCGCGGGATACCAACCGAGGGTCGCCAGCGTTTCCGTGACGCGCGTTGAGCCACTCGCGGCCGCGTAGTCCTCGAAGTTGCCGTAACGCACGCCCACATCCGCGACGCCTGGAACATAGAAGTATCCCGCTTGAGCGAAGAGGCCTCGTTGTAAGGGCGAGCCTGTGGGGTTGTCGCGCCGGTGAGCTTCGGTGGTCAGATAAAGGCCGTTCCAGAGCAAAGTCACATCCGCCCCAACACAGTTGATGTTCTCGGTGGTATTGGCGCCCATGGTCCAAGCGTTCAAGCCGGCTTGGAGACGCAGTTCGCTGCCGGTGAAGTCGCCTTCGAAGTTGGAAACTGGCCCGAGCGGATCAATCGAAACGCGCGCCAAGCCCATCATGGTGTCGTCAGGATTGGCGATGTTGGGACCTTTGCCGTTCAGGGCGTTCAGTGACCAGCGCACGAGATCGTTCTTTTCGCCGCCGAGACTGCCGTAAGCCGTGACTCCCGTTTGATAACCCGGAGCGAAAGTGCCAATGCTGGTCCAACGATCGACAAAACTCTGATTCGCGTAACCGACAATCTGTTGCCGAGAATAATGCACTTCCCACTGGCCGAAGCGCAACGCGAACTTGGTGTCTGGCTTCCATTCAATCCAAGCATCCAAGAGGCTCGCGAACGCAGCTGCGCTGGTAGCGCCGCCCGCCACACTGACGCGCGGGCCAGCAAGTTCGGGTTGCAGTTTGTAGCGCCATGCCGGATCGAACATGTGGCCTTCGAGCCACAGACGCACACGCGGCGTGCTGAAACCGTACTGATCAGTACCGCCATCCGGCGACGAACTTGTGACGCGCGCTTGAACACGGCCACCAATCATCATGCGCGACTTACCGTCCGCAGTGGTGAAGATGAAACCGCCGCCTTGCTTGTACCCAGTAGTAGGAGCCGCGTCTTGCAAACGCAGCGTGAGCGCTTCCAGCTCTGCGACGACGGCTTCGTTGTCTGTCCGAGCAGTGGCAGCAGCTTTCGCTTCGGCGCGCAGTGAGGCTACTTCAGCTTCGGTGCACACGCCCTTGTCGCGCAGCAAGTCCAGCAGCCGCGCTTCGAAAGTGCTCTGCGCTGGCAGCAGCGCGATGCCCATCGAGAACAAGCAGCTCAGCAACAAAGCAGAACGCTGAAACATGGTGGCGATCTTCATGCGGAAGATCTTACACGCGTGCATTCAACGCAGCGGAAATGCAGCGCGCGCCTTGAGCAAAGTCAAGCGGGCCGGCCCTTTCAGACCGAACCCGCTCGGAATCCCACGGGATCACCCTCGATGATCGCCGCTCAGAAGATGATCTGAGCCTGCAGGCGCAGGCGGAACTCATCAACATCCCCGCTGCCGCCAACATTGCGTGTGCTCACGCTGCCAGCGTCCAGTTGCAGCTTCAGATTGTGCTGGTCGATGTAGTAACCAAGCACCGCCAAAACTTCGGTGACATCATCGAGTCCGACGGTGGCGTTATCGACCCAGAACTTCGCGTAGCGGATACCGATATCCACTTTGCCCGGATCCACGAAATAACCCGCTTGAGCGAACCAACCGACGCGATCGGGCGATCCGTCAGCAAACGAACGCTTGTGATACTCGCTGGTCGCGTACAGCCCCTTGCCAGCAACCACCACATCGGCACCAACACTGTCATCAGTAGCGTTGAGCGTGGTGTTGTTCATGCGCCAGCCGTTCAAACCGACCGCCGCCTTGAAGTCACCGCCAGCGAAATCGCTTTCGCTGTACTTCACGGCACCAAACGGATTCACAGCCACACGTGCGACGGTCATCAGCATGTCGTCGCCGCCCGAGGTCTGCTGCACATTGATGCCGTTGCCGTTGAACACGCCCACGGAGTACTCGAACAGGTCGTTCTTCTCTCCTGCTGCAGTGCCGTAAACCATCAGGCCGGGCTGGTAGTTCTGAAAGAACTGGCCATTGCCGATCCAACGATCCACAAACTCTTGCGAACCTGAGCTGGTCAACCATTGACGCGAATAGGGCGTCTTGAACTGGCCCATGCGCACATTGGCGTTGGCACTGGCGGCGTACTCGATGTAAGCCTCACGCAACGCCGCGAAGCTCGCGCTGCTGGTGCTCGCGCCCGCTGTCACACGGTCACCAGACGCGTCGAATTGAAGCTTGTACTTCCATGCTGCATCGAAGATGTGGCCTTCCATCCAAATGCGCACGCGCTGCGCTGCGAAGTTCATCTTGTTGTCGGCATTCTCAATGTCGTCGTAAGTGGCACGCACCTGCACGCGGCCGCCTAGCGTCATGCTGAACTTGCCGTCAGCCGTGAGGTAGTTGAAGCCCTTGCCGGACTTCCAACTGGTTTTCGGCGCTTCATCTTGCAAGCGCGCCACCAGCTCTTCCACACGATCGTTCACTTGGTTCTCGAGGTCTGCACTCTGACGCAGTTGCTGCTCGAGCGTGGAGAGTTCCGTGAACTCCGCCGCGTCGATGACTCCGCGCGTGCGCAGAATCTCCAAAAGGCGCCCCTCAACACTGGGCTCCTGCTGCGTTTGCGCTTGCAGCCCCGACAGACTCACGAGGGCCATAAGCCCCCAGATCGAACACCCTTGAATGACTCTCATAGGAAACTCCATCCTTTCTTTGTGCGGTCTCGCGCTGCTGGCAGATGGCACTAGGGAACAGCGCAACCGCGTTGGAGGACAGGATCTAAGTGACATCAAGGACTTGTCAAGAACCAGCCGTCGCGACCTTGATGCCCACACTGTTCCCCCAACATTCTTGGCGCCAACTTGCTGGAGCGTGCGACGGAGGCATAGTGGAGACCATGCGTCTGATCTTCCTCTGCACGGGCAACTCCTGCCGCTCCCAAATGGCCGAAGGTTTCGCACGGGCTTGCGCTCCAGCGAGCCTGATTGTCGAGAGTGCTGGCACCTCGCCGAGCTCCGTGCACCCGTTGGCCGCGCGCGTGATGCTCGAAGCAGGCATCGACATCGGCAGTCAGTGTTCGAAGGGGCTCGACGCGGTGCAGCTCGATGCAGCAGACCTCGTCGTCACGCTTTGCGGCGACGCAGCGGAACAGTGCCCGGTGCTGCCGCGGAAGACGCGCCGCCATCACTGGCCCATTCCGGATCCAGCGCGCATCGCAGGCACCGAAGGTGAACTGCTGGCTGCATTCCGCCAGATTAGAGACATCATCGCTGCACGCGTAAACCTGTTGGTGTTCAGCCTTGGCGAAGGCAGCGCCACAGTGCAACGCATCACTCCGCTGCACGACGGCGTGTTCATGAAGTTTCAACAAGAAGATGTGCTGTTGCCCAACGGCGTTGTCTGCAACCTGAAGATCATTCGGCATCCTGGCGCTGCCTGCGTGGTGCCGTTGCTACCCAATGGCGATGTGGTGTTGATCCGTCAATACCGCCACGCTGCAGGCGGCTACATCCTCGAAGCCCCTGCAGGCAAGCTCGATCACGGCGAGACGCCGGAATCGTGCACGCTGCGCGAGATTCAAGAAGAAGCCGGACTGCGCGCTGGAAAACTGCACCGTTTGGGCCCAATCTTCACCACACCGGGTTTCACCGACGAAGTCATCCACTTGTTTGCAGCGACGCAACTGGAACGTGTGCCCGCCACACCGGAATACGACGAGATCATCGAGACCATCACAATGCCGCTGAGCACTGCGTTGGACTTGGCTCGCAGTGGCGAAATCTGCGACGGCAAAACTCTCTGCGCACTCTGGCGCGTAGAACAAGAATTGCGTGCTGGAACGCTGCGCCCCTAAGAGTGGCGCGCGGCTGTTCTTAGAACCAAGCGCCCATCAGCAATCCGCGCAACAGGATGTAGCAAACCGCTCCCGTCGCCATGCTGGCTGGGAATGTGGCGACCCAAGCGAACAGAATCTTCTTACCCACATTCCAACGCACCGCCCTTCGGCCCTTCGCTGCGGCCACACCCATGATGGCGCCCGTGATGCTGTGCGTCGTACTGATGGGCACTCCAGCAAGCGTGTTCAGCAGGATAGTGGTGGAAGCGCCCGTCTCGGCAGCGAAGCCCTGATAGGACTTCATCTCGCCCAAGCGACTGCCCAAAGTGCGCATCACGCCCCAGCCGCCAACGAGCGAACCGAAGAACATTGCTGCGGCGCAAGAAAACCGCACCCAAGGCTCGATGTAAAACCCGCCGCTCACATCTTGCTGATGTGTGGCGATCATGACGCCCGTGATGATGCCCATCGCCTTTTGCGCATCTCCCGTGCCGTGGCTGAAGGCCATTGCGCCAGCGGAGATCACTTGAGCCTTGTCGAAGAACCAGTTGGCTTTGCGCGGTTTCATCTTGGAGCAGAGGCGCGCAATGATCACGACGAGGATGAGCCCGAAGAGGAAGCCGGCCACTGGCGATATGAAAATGCCTTTGACCACTTTCATAATGCCGTCGCCCATCACGCCACTGGTGCCGCTGGCGAAGAGCGCCGCGCCCACGAGTGCGCCGAGCAGTGAGTGCGAGCACGAAATGGGCAGGCCCTTCAGCGTGCACCAAGTGATCCAGATGGGTGCACCCGCAACCGCCGCCATGAAGATGAACGGGCCGACGCCCATGTCATTCAAGATTGCCTTGGGCACGATCTCAGCACCGACGGTCTTGGCGACTTCAGCGCTGAAAAGCGCGCCAACGCCGTTCATGATGGCCCCGAAGATGACCGCGGGCACAGGCCGCATGACACGGGTGCCCACCACCGTAGCGATGGCGTTGGAGGCATCGTTCCAGCCGTTCGCCATGTCAAACAACAAGGCAAAGATGACGACGCAAATGACAATGGTGACAGGATCCATGGGCCGCTCCCTCCTGTCAGCTGTTCTTGATCAAAATGGCCTCGAGGATGTTGGCCACGTCCTCGCATTTGTCCGTCGCCTTTTCGAGGTCGTAGTAGATGTCCTTCCACTTGATGACTTCAATAGCGTCCTTGGACTCGAACAGCAGCGCCACGCCTTCTTGTGAAATGCGGTCCGCCTCCGATTCAATTTCGTGCACGCGGCGGCAGCCCGCTAACAAGCGTGAACTGTCCTTCAGATTGCGCAGGCACGGCATGATGTCGCGCAACACCGCTGTGGCATCCACGAGACAGCGCGAAAGCTCTCGCGCCGTCACCGTGGGCTTTTCCACCTTATAGAGCACCATGCGGCTGGCTGCTTCATCCATGCTGTCCAGCACATCGTCGAGACGGCAGATCAAGTCGTGAATGTCGTCGCGCTCGAAAGGCGTGATGAAGGTGCGATTGAGCTTGTCGATGGTCTCGTGCGTGAAACGGTCGCCATGGTGCTCGAAGCCGTGAATGGCCGTGGCCTTCTCCACCACACTGCTGAAATCCTGCATGAACTTCTGCAAAGCGCCGGCGGCGTCAGCCACGTTGAAGGCCGAACGCTCGAACATGGTGAAAAACTCAGGGTCCTTGGGAATGAACGCCATAGCTGCGGCTCCTTGTCGTGGCACAGACATAGCCTCAAAGGAAGACTGTGTAAAGAATCCCGGCGGGGATTCAGCGCGAAGGAAGTTGAAACGCGGCTTCTACTGCAGGATCGAGCGCGCCAGCTTCGCGAAGCCGATCGGCCATGGCCTTGGCGCGACTGCCAACGCCCATGGCTTGCCAACAACGCGCTAACGCAGCGGCAGATTCTGCACTGCGCTCTAAATCGAAAGCGCGTAGCAGCAGCGGCTCGGCCACAGCGTGCCGCCCTGCAAGCAATTCAGCAGTGCCCATGTGTAGCAGTAACCCAGGGATCTGCGGTTTCTCGCGAGCAGCCGCCTGCAAGAAACGCGTTGCGATCACCGCATACTGCTGCGCGAGCGCCGGAACTTGGGCCAACCGCGCCATGTGCAACGCAGCTCGCCCGATCATGGCCTTCGCTTCAGGGCTGCGCGGATTCGAGTCCATGGCAACGCGCAAAGCGCGCTCGGCTTCACTACGCTCACCACAACCCGTCGCTGCTTGCGCGAACCCAAGTGCTGCCACAAGAGACTGCGGATTGGTGTCAAACGCTTGGCGGAAGATGCCACGCGCTTCCACATATTTCCCAGCGCTCAAAAGCCTCAGTGCGTGGTTTTCGAGAGCCGTCGGCGCCATCACACCGGAATCAGGCGCATGACTGCAGGCCATGAGCAGTGCGCTGAACATGCAAGCCACGGTCCACTTCATGCCGGAAAGTCTACATGCCACGCGGCGGCGAATGTGTGGCGATCTGCTGCGAGCAGATCGAAATGCGGATTCAGGCCAGCCCGTGAATGCTGAAAGTGCTGCCTACGCCTTGTTGCGAACGCACTACGATGCTGCCGCCGTGCAGCAGCACGAGATGCTTGACGATGGCCAAGCCGAGTCCTGTGCCACCCACCACGCGATCCCGCGATCTGTCGACGCGATAGAAACGCTGGAACACGAGATCGGCGCTCGCTTGCGGGATGCCGACGCCGGTGTCTTCCACTTCGAGCAGCACGCCACTTCGTTCTGGGTACGCACGCACGGTGACGCTTCCGCCAGCGCGGTTGAACTTGATCGCATTGTCCACGAGGTTTTGCAGAATCTGCTCGAGGCGACGGCGTCTTGTGGCACCCAGAAAAAACTATCGCCGCCGAGGTCGCGGTTGCAGGTGCGGTAGCGCAGTTCGAGTTTGCCACTAGCATCCACACGACCATCAGACCCGCGCACTGGCTTCTCATCTTTGAGCTCGCCGAAGAGCAGCGGCAACACAGAGAGCTTCGGTTCGTAATCGTCGTTGCCGGAACTCGATTGCCAAGTCCACAAACTGCCTTTGTAGCCTTCGTAGCGCACCGGAGCGAACCACACGCTGAACGAGACATCCGGATGCGGGTTGTCGATCTTGAGCGCGACGGCAGATTTCGTAGCCGTCCATGCCCGGCAACATCAAGTCGAGCAACGCCACGTCATAAGAACGCGAGAGTGCGAGATCGAGCCCACGGTCGCCCGTGTTGGCGGTCTCGACCACGAAGCCTTCCTTCTCGAGGTGGAAGCGGATGAGGTCGCGAATGTCGCCCTCGTCCTCAACCACGAGAACCCTCGGTTTCTGGCGATCTGTCGCCGTCGTCGTGGCGGTCCGGTTCATGGATGCACGCCTCGGCGCCTCGGGCGCCCGCTATGCAGGCTCATGTTGCCCTACTCGAGCTCCGCCACCAGTGTGCCTTGACTCTGTGAAGGCATGATGATGGGCTTCATCCTTGCGGCCCGGCATTCTTCATATTGCGCGCTGCGGCCTCCCCAGCCACCCAACCGGTGCTGAAAGCCGCCTGGAAATTGAACCCACCGATGGGGCCATCAAGGTCGAGCACTTCGCCGCACAAGTGCAATCCAGGGACAAGGCGGGATTCCATGCTGCGTGGATCGATTTCCGCCAAAGCCACGCCCCCACGCGTCACTTCCGCGTGATCAAAACCCCTGGAGCGCTTCACCTTCACAGTGCAGTGCTTCAAGGTGCGCAGCAGCGCAGCACGCTGCTCGCGACGCAGAGCACTGGTGCGTGCTCCTGATTCAAGCCCCGCGCGTGCGAGCAACACGGCACGAAGCCGCTGCGGCAGTCCCGACGGAAGCAGCGATTCCACGAATCGATCACTCTGTCGCGCCGCTGCTGCGAGCTGCTGGTCCAGCGCTTCTTCGGTGACAGACGCGACAAAATCCAATTCCACATCGGCGCCGCCGCGCGCTTCAACTTCGCCGGAAACATCCATGGGGCCCGGGCCCGAAAGTCCTTCGTGTGTGAACAAGAGCGGTTGCGCAAAGCGCTGCCACGCGCCAGACGCATCTTGCACACTCACCGCCGCGTCTTCGACACTCAGACCACTGAGCGCTCGCAAGTCGCGGTCGTCGACAAGCAACGGAGCCAGCGCCGGATACTGCGCGCTGATGCTGTGGCCGAAATGTGACGCCAAACCGTAGCCATCGCCACGAGTTCCAGCGCGCGGCCAACTGCGCCCACCAGTGGCAATGATGACACGGCGCACATGAAACTCGCCACAGCTCGTGATGACGCGAAATGACGGTGCGGCGTTGACGTCCGTGATCACAGCAGGTGGCAGCGCTGGCTGTGCCGACGAAGCGGGCCGCTGTTCTTGCAACATCGAAGTCGCTGCGAACAGACTCACACTTTGCACTGCGCAGTTCTCACGCACATCCACTTTGGCCACCTGCGCCGCGCGCAGCAGTACATCGAGAACCACAGACGCGCGCCCGGCCTTGGGAAAAACCTTTTCGTATTCCTCTTCCTCGCTCTCGACACCGCGCTCTGCAAAGAACGCACGCAAGCGCGACGGTGGCAAGGCCTTGAAAGCGAAACGCAAAAACTCGCTTTGCGGAGCACGAAAGCTCTGCAACAGTGCGGCACCCTCACGCGTGGTGGTCAAGTTGCAACGACCGCCTCCGCTGATGAGGATCTTCGCGCCGCAGCGTTTGTTCTTTTCGAGCAGCACCACACGCGCACCAAGCGTGCCGGCGCGAATCGCCGCCATGAGCCCCGCCGCGCCGCCGCCGAGCACGGCAATGTCCGCAACGCAGGGCTCAGGCATTCAGTTCGTCTGCGTTCGGGCGGCGCTGAGATCACGCGCAATGCTGCGTGAGAATCCGAGAATCAACGCGGCAATAAGCGGCCACACGCTCATCATGAGCGCGCCCGACAATGTGACCACGGTGACGCCAATGCGCACCGCTTTGGGAATGGCAGCAACATCTGCGTCCAGAGATTCGCCCGAATCACGGGCCGCTTGCTCCAACACCGGCGTCACTTCACCAAAGAACGCGCCTGCCACATCCTGCAAAGCAGCGGCGGTGGCAGCATTCAATCCAATGATCATCACGCAAGCGATGATGCCGACCCACTTGGCTGCTGGTCGCCGCAAGAACAGCATGATCCCGGCCACGAACATGGCCACATGCGCCGCCACGCCGAGCAGCCCGAGCGTCTGCAAACTTGACGACGCCGGACTGTCCATCGCGACTTTGATGCCACGGCTGACCGCTTGCGGCACACCTTCGCGCATCAGCACGTCGAACCCGCGGCTGATCTTCTCGCGCTCTTCAGGAGTGGCTGCGCGTTTGAGCGCTTGATCCTTGGCTTGCTCGAACTGCGATTCCATCTGAATTCGTATCGTGTTCTCCATGTCGCCGCCGATACGCAGGGCAACAACCGTCGTGGTCCACCATGCATCAATGCATCCGCACGCAAGAGACAACAACAAACACCCCACAGCAACGATCACCAACATTGCGCCCATAGAGCGTTGCGGCTGAACGGCTTGCTGGCCCGCGTACGCCCAAGGCGCTTGTGGCGGAACAGGCGCTGGGCCACTCGAGTTTGGGGTCGATTCATCGCTCATAGGTTGCTCCTTGGCTTGTTGGGTCGTGGCGTCGCACGACCAAACGTCCCAGCATGGGCACAGCTTAGCTCCACAAGCGGGCGTTGCTCAGGCGCTCCATATCGGCGAAACTCCCCCACATGCAGAGCGCGCTTCCGACATCCACGAGCAACTTGCCCCGCAACGAGGTCGCCGCTGATTCAGACATGCCGGTGGCGCTGACGGTGCTCTTGCCGGCTTTCAACGAAGAAGCCGCGCTGGGGCCCGTGGTGACGGAAGTGCGGCGCGTCATGGCCGCCATCGGGAGCAACTACGAAATCCTCGTGGTGGATGACGCCAGTACCGATGGCACCGCAGCGCAGGCGCGTGCCCTTGGAGCACGCCTCGTGAGTCGCGCGCAACAAGGCGGCAGCGGCGCGTCGCGGAAGACCGGTGTCTTGGCTGCGCGCGGCGAGATCATCTTGATGATGGATGCCGACGGAACCTACGACGCCGAAGATTTCCCAAAACTCCTTGAACACTTCCCCGCGTGGGACCAAGTGAACGGCGCCCGCGTCAGCGAAGAAGGGACTTTGAAAGCCCTGCGCGTTCCTGCGAAATGGATGATCCGCCAAGTGGCTTGCCTCTTGGCCGGACGGCGCATCCCCGATTTGAACACTGGGATGAAAGCCTTCAAGCGCGAACCGATGCTGCGCTACCTCTGGGTCGTGCCAGACGGTTTCTCTTGCGTGACTTCGATGACGCTCGCGTTTCTCACCAACGGACATCCGGTCCGCTGGGTGCGTGTGAATTACCGCCCGCGTATTGGACGCAGCAAGTTTCGGCCACTGCGCGACGGCACGCGCTACCTCATCACCGTCGTGCGCATGATCACGTACTTTCGCCCGCTGCGTGTGTTTGGGCCGATGGCGCTTTTGCTCTTCGTAACGAGCGCACTCAAAGCCGCGCATGATTTGCAGGTCGTGGGCGCCGGTTTGCAGGAGAGCACCATCGTGCTGAGCGTTGCTGCATTGATGGTGCTCGTGCTCGGCTTGCTCGCAGACCTCATCGTGGCGCAGAAGAGACTGTCTTGAGCACAGCGGGCCGCTCTACCTATGCGGCTGCAGCGCTCGCGCGCTTGCCGAGATTGTTGCAACTGCTCGACCGCGATCCGACCAGCCCGAGTCATGGTTGCTTCGATCGCGCTTGGTGGCATTTGCGCACCGCAGATTTTCCTTGCGGCATGAGTGAGGAAGGTGCATTGGCGCTGGCCTTGGCTGCGACACTGCCGATTCCAGAGTCCCCGTGGCACAACCAGCCGCGCATGAGCGCATGGGCGCAGGCTGCGATCAGTTTCGCCCGCAAGAGCAGTCATGCGGACGGTTCCTGTGACGACTACTACCCCTACGAACGCGCCTATGGTGCGGCGGTGTTTTCGCTGCATGCCCTTGCGCATGCAGCAGAGCTCGTGGGATGCAGCGTCGAAGATCGCGAATTTCTTGAGCGGCGCGCGCGTTGGATTGCGAAACACGATGAAAGCGGCACGCTTGCCAACCATCACGCCATCGCTGCCGCGGCTCTCGCTGCGACGGCCGCACTGTGCAATTCCGCCGAACTCCACGCTGCGGCGCAGCGCAAAGTCGACGAAGTGTTGGCGCTGCAACATGCGGAAGGTTGGTTCACGGAATACGACGGATGCGATCCCGGCTACACCACGGTGACAGTGGATCATCTCGCCCGCTGTTGGCAACGCAGCGGCGATGCGCGCGTTCTTGCGGCGTTGGAGCGCGCATGCAACTTTCTTGAAAGCGTGCAGCATCCCGATGGCACTTTTGGTGGTGAGTATGGCGCGCGCAATACGCACCATGTCGTCACGCATGGTTTCGAGTTGCTGGCACCTCGCATTCCCGCAGCGCGGCGCATTGCTGACCGCGTGCTGCAAGCGCTGGATGCGGGTCTGGTACCGACGAACGACGATGACCGCCTCGTATTCCACACACTCGCGCCGCTGCTGTGGAGTTGGCGCGATTTCCACGAACGCACGCCTCGTGTGGAGCCCTTCCCCGTCGCACGCACGCATCTGTCCGATGCCGGTTTCATCGTGTGGCGCACTGGCACGCGCACGCTTGTCGCTGGCTTGCGCAAGGGCGGCCCTTTCCGCGTTTACGAAGGTACGACGCTGCGGCACAACGACTCTGGCGTCACCTTGGTGCAAGAGGACGGAACCGTGTTGGTGAGTTCCTTGCGCCATGACGCGGCAATTCGCGCGGATGCGGACACGGCTGAGTGCAGCACACAGTTTGCCGCCGCGCGCCGCGAGAAGCTGACGCCCATGAAGAGTGTCGTGTTGCGCGCTTTCATGCTTGGGCCAGGACGCTTCTGTCGCGGCCTTGTGCGCCGCTTGTTGCAACGCCGCGTCGTGAGCGCGCATGGCACTTCGGCATTTCGCTTGCGCCGGACATTCAGAGTTGAAGGCGCCGGGTTTGTGGTGCGCGACGAAATCAGCGCAGTTGCGGACGCTCCGGCAGTGAAAAGCGCGTGGTGCAGTGTCGGACAAACCAGCCATTACACAGCAGCGGCACAGCCTTGGTCGCCCGCTTGGTTGTTGCCGTGGACCGAACTCCATGGCGCACCAGCAGAACTCGCCGCTGGCAAGACGTTTGTGTTCGAACGCAGCTGTTAAGCGCAACGCTCGCGGCGCTGCTGCCGCTATCATGCGGCGCATGAGCACCGCATTACGCTTCGCCTTCATGATTCTGTTGGGTTCATGTCTGCTGGCGCAGGATGCGCCAGATCCCTTTCGCGAGCGCGCCATTGCGATGGCCCGCGACGCATTGCGCACACACAATTCCCACGCGCTGCTCGGGCGGTTGCTGCATGCCGCGCCCAAACGCCTCGCTGGCAGCCCCGGTGCAAAGGCTGCCGCGGAGTGGGGCGTGCAAGAAATGACGCAGATGGGATTGAAGAATGTACGCCTTGAAGAAGTGACTGTTCCAGTGTGGGACATGGGCGCAACTTGCCGCGTGGAGCTCATCGACGCGAAAGGCGCCGTAACCGTGTTGCGCTCACTGCCACTCGGCGGCTCTGAACCAACTCCTGATGGCGGCGTGGAAGCCGAAGTGCTCTCCGTGAAAAGCTTCGGACAATTGCGCACGCTCGGTGAAGCCGCAAAAGGCAAGTTGATATTTTTTTCTCGCCCCTACGACCAATCGCAATTATCCACGGGCCAAGCCTATGGTGATTCCGTGATTCAGCGCGGCCAAGGTGCGATCGAGGCTGCGAAAGTTGGAGGCGTCGGGGCATTGGTCCGCTCCGCCGGCAGTGGCGGGCCACAAGATGATTACCCACACACGGGTGCCATGAATTATGAGGATGGTGTCGCTCGCGTGCCGGCATGTGCACTCTCGTTGAAGGCGTCGGACGCGTTGGCAGCAGCGTTGGAAGCAGCCGCTGGCGGCAAGGTGCGTGTGCGCTGGACTCAAGACTGCGCCAATCGCGGCACAGCGCCCGGATGGAATGTGGTGGGAGAAATCCCCGGTGCCACGCTTGCTGACGAAGTAGTGCTGCTTGGTGCTCACATTGATGCTTGGCCTGCTGGTGATGGCGCGCATGACGACGGTGCTGGTTGCGCGCATGTGCTGGAAGCCGCGCGCTTGCTCTTGACCAACGCCGCACCGCTGAAGCGCACCGTACGCATCGTGCTTTTCGCAAACGAGGAAAATGGCCTTGCTGGTGGCAAGGGTTATGCCCTGCAACATGCTGCGGAACTTCCGAAACATGTGGCCGCGATGGAATCCGATGCTGGTGGTTTTTCTCCTCGCGGCATCGGTGCAGGTGGGGGCAAGGCGCAGGTGGAAGCACTGGCTGATCTTGCCAAACACTTGCAGGCGCTGGATCTCGGCACAGTGAAGGCTGGCGGTGGCGGCGCCGACATTTCCCCGATGGCACCGCATGGAGTACCGCAACTCTCGCTGCATGTGGCTGGTGAGCGCTACTTCGATTTGCACCACACGGCCAAGGACACCCTCGCCAATGTCCATCCGCGCGAACTTGCACTCGGCGCGGCTGTGATGGCCATCACGGCAAGCTGGCTCGCGGACAACGCTGCGTTACCGCGCCCCGAAGCGCGATAGAAGGTTTGGCGGCTCGTCAGACAACGCAGCAGCGTTTAAGCACTCAGCATGGCGTGAGTGGGATTCAGCGCTCATGGCCCGCTTGTCGCCATCACCGCATCCATGGATTCGCGGATGTGACGCACGGTGCGTTTCCACAGATGTCTTGCCATGGCGTTGCCGATGCGTGCTTCGTGGTGCAACTGCGCCGACACTTCGGGGAGGTTCATGCCGGCAAGACGCAATGCAGCGATGCGCCGACAGCGCGTATCCAATCCACGAATGGCTGTCTGTAGGAACTCCGCACGCTCGCGTTGCTCACAAGCCGTTACAGGACACACAATTGCCTGCGAACCGGTCACGAGCTCGCGATCCGCCACCTCCTGAAATGCCTGTTGCTGTGCTCTCTCCCGCGCACGACGGTGGCGCAACACATTGAAAGCCACACCGTGCATCCACGCCGCTAGCGCAATCTGCCCCGGAGCACGCCGCATCAATGCAGCATCCGTATCAAGACACAACAGCAACACCTCCGAGGCAAGATCTTCGCGTTCTGCCACACGACGCACCAACTTCGACGCGACACGCTGCGCCGTAGTGACAGCCATGATCCATGCCATGCACTTCTCGCTCTCGAAAAGCGCGACCCACTCCCCCACAAGGGGTTGACGCACGCAGGCCACGCCGCACATCGCACTTCCCCGCAACATGCTGCTGACTCCGCATCGGCCAGCATTGATCGCCGGCCTTCATCGCGGTGCAAGGTGGCGTGCTCCAGCGAAATACCCAACCACTCTGAGACACGCCTTGCATGCTTCGCCGCCATCGGAAAGGAACTCCGCCTTCGCGCCGCACTTCGCACTTGCGGCTACGAAGCACTCTGCGCTTCATCCCTCGCAGCCTTCACACGACGATCTTCCAGACATTCAATTGACTCGCTTCCACCGGCACTTCGAAGGCTCCTCCATGATTCGAAAACGGCAGGTACTCGCCCTGCTGCTTCGGATTCGGCTGCCGCACGAGGATTGGCAATTGCTCATAGGGCAGAATCGGCAGCGCCTGTGCTCCCGGATTCCATGCCCAATTCACGGCAAGCGGAATGATAGTGCCGTCTTTCATGCGCGTCAGGAACTCGAGTGGCGGCAAGGCAACATCCCCTGTGTCCATTCGAACCTGCGGCAAAGCTGTAGGGCGCAATGGACCGAAATCAACGCTGCATCTGTAGCCATTGCCCACAAGCGGCGCCAGCGCCATGCGCCCATCATCAAGCATGATCAAGAGCGTGTCCGGCACGGGGTAGTGCGCTGGCGTGGTGAACGGCCAATTGAATTGCGGCTCACCCGTCCAAGTGAGTACCTGCGAGGTCACATACTGACCGCGTTCCAAAGAGTAGAGCGTGAAGCACTGAGGTTTCTCCTCTACTTGCGGCAGCTTGATGGTCACGAGCAGTTGATGCGGTGCCGGAAGAAGTTGAATGTCCAATGGCTCCAGCGTAGACGCATTCGTGGCGCCTATCGTCACACGACCGAATCGATACTCCACTGGAACCTCCTCCAGAGACCTCCTCGGACCCTTGGGCCAAAGTCGAGTGAGACTAGGGTCAATCGTGATTTGCACGCGCGGAGGCAGTACGCCCTCGAAGTGCATTGTGCCTTCACGCGATGTGTCTCTATGAAAGTGCGCATCTGGAAACTCGCGCGCGGCATCTGCATAAACACTCATACTGACACTCATCCCCTCAACAGGGCGCCCCTCCGCATCGCAAACACGCACCAGCAAGCCGGGCCCAACCCCCATCACGATTTCACGCTCAACCGTCTCACCCGCAATCACAAATCCCAGAATGGAATGCCCCATGCGAACAGAGTTGCGCCACGCCTCGTAGCAAGTGAACTCGTACCAACCAGGTCGCGTTTGCACCTTCACAATGCCATCGACTTTTGTGCGCCCACTGAAGCCAACGCTGCTGCCAAGATTCTGTTGCGGTGGCCGCCTCGCTTTAAGCTTCGCGCGCATGTCTGCCAAAATGACGTCTGCTGCGGCGCTGCGTGGCTCATGAGATTCATAGATCTGCGTGCTCCCGCCATCATCAATGTTGCCGCCAAGAATCTCGTGCGAAGAGGCTGTCGCATCGAGTTTCTTGCGCTCATTGAACTCACGACTCCGCTTGTGAAACCATGCGCTGCCCTGAACTTCACCCTCGGCCTCGTCATAACGCACCAGGCTGCAGTGCGCGCCACGCACAGGCTTTCCAACACCATTCACCAAGCGCAAGCGAATCGTGCAAGGCGCAGCCTCCGCAGCGGTGCCGGTTGAAGATTGCATGTTCCTGTCCCCGATGAAGGGGCTCAAAGTCAACGGGCGCGCTTCCTCGAAAGAAGGCTCCTCCACGCATGGCGACTCTGCCGCCACTGCCGTAGCAGCGTCAGCAGAGTCCGGGCTCGTGACAGGCATGTCAGCGAGCCACCACAGACAAGCAAAGACCAACAAGATGCCGAGTACGGTGGCGGTACGACGCATATGAGTTCCTCCTGTCAGTGACCAGCGCCTGCTTGTGCCGGCTGTCCAAAGGACATGAAACCCGACGCAGGCAAGAATACTGATGTCCCACGCTCACCCGACGGGGGTACATAAATCTTGTTCCCAATATAGAACGGGCCCTTGTGATTCATCGCCGTTGCAACGCTCACATTGCAGCTCCCGCCACGGCAACGACAGCGCCAATGCAATTCGGTGGCGTGAGTCGCGTTGTTGATGACGCCCTGCGCGGAGGCTGTGTCAATGAGCGCGATGCCGTCAGCACGCGCCCGGAGTTTGCCTTCCGACTGCAACATCAACTGCTCCTGCACGAGGAACTTGACATCGGTTTTCTTGAACGCCCAATAAGGCGTGTTTTGCGGAACGCTGTGGTTCGATTGACTAGTCGAGTAGGACGCACCAGCCGATACACCTGCACCAGTGGGCCCAATCTGAGCGCCGACTGTGACAGAAACCGTGGCCGAATTGCCAGCGAGCGAACACAATGCACTCACGAGATTGTCAGCATTATTGAGATTCGTGAAGTCCTCCGACATAGCGCCTTCCATAAGAAGGTCTGCGTCCGGCACAATGCGGGCATCCATGACAAGGCTCGGCTGCGTTATGGCAGCAATTTGTGCCGTCTGAGGGCAGATGCTGCACGGCCCCAGATCTAGGTGCACCAGCGTGACATCATGCGTCCCTGTTCCTGAGCCGTTGTCCTCTATGGAACCAAACCCCATGTCCGCAACTGTGATTGCACCTGCAAGCCCTGCGTTCGTGCAATCCATGCGCACGCTTGAACTGGCCAAGTTGCCGATGTTGTCTGTGCTGATCGGGGTGGAAGACGTTGCATTGTCTGTCCGTTTCCAAGTGCACCCCGGACACACGCCCGTCACTGGCGGCTCTGGCAGCCACAGCGGTCGCCACCACGGAGCCGGAGCCCCTTGGCCCACCACCCCACTCGAAAGCGCACTACACGTCATGAGCACGAGCAAGCCACGGCGCCACCCCACCGACAGCCCACGCATCAGTCCATTCAGTTCTCGCATGACATCCTCCTCCTCGCAGCCGCCGCTGGGGCGGAACCGTCTCCATCAGATTCATGCGACGAAGGACCCCATGTGGGGCATCAAGAACCGGCGACTTCCATGCCAACGCCGCAGGAATCGCGCACAATCCTGCAGGCCGCCACGGCGTTCGCGTGTTGGAGAATGAAAGCACCCGCCAATGCGTTGATAGAGCGATGCCCTCTCCCTCTCCATCCCGCGTTCTTGGTGTTGCTCTGGCGCTACTTGGCTTCGCGGCCGTCACGTGGTGGCTGCTGGACTCGAGCGGCACAGGCTCAGACCAAAGTGGCGCGGTGCCCGTGTCGGCACCTTTCATCGAGACCACTGCTGAAGGCATCGTGCTCCCTGAAGCGAATCCCATCCAAGTCAGTCCCTTTGACGCCAGCCTCGACCGCGCCGACGCTCCCGAAGCCGAAGAGGCTCCAAGCCACGTGCTGGTTCGCGACGCAAGCGGAATTCCTGTGGCCGGAGCCGAAGTCACGCTGCTGCGTCCCGACGAAGGACGCGGACCTTTCGGCGCTGAAGATCGCGAACGCCCGCTGCGCCGCTTGAAGACCGACGCGCAAGGCATGGCTCTTATCTCGCCTTTGCCACGCCGCACGCTCACCATTCAGGCACGCACCGAAGACGCCCTCGGTATTGCGGATTTCCGCCAAGGCGAAACTCCCGACAGCCCACTGCCGGATGGCGTCGCGGCGCTCGTGGTCCTTGAACCGCTGAAGTTCGTCGAAGTGCGTGTCACCGATGCACTGCGAACCCCCCTCGCACAAGTGCGCGTCACCTTGAGCGCTGGCGCCGTTGCGGCGGACTCCTTCTTTGGGCGCGGTGTTCGTAGCGCTGACAGTGGTCAAGGCGGAGGACGCGGTGGACCTGGCGGCATGTTTGCAAGCGGCCCGGAAGCGTTCACCGACAACGAACAAGGCCTCGCGCGCATCGAGCTGAGCGTGAAGCATCGCACGGTTTATGAGAGCACCGATATCACCATCACTGCGCATCTTGTTGGGCAAGATTCTGTATTCAGCACTTTCCCGCTCGCACCAGCGGGTGTGACCAGCGCGCATCTCGAAACGCCGCCAAGCACGCTGCTGGTGTTGCAACTCGTCGACGCCGCGGGTGCAGAGCTGCGCGAAGACGCAACGCTTGTCCTACAAGCCGAAAGCATGGCGCTCGAAACTCGCGCCATGGGCAATCCGTTTTCCGGATCAGCTCGCGTCCAAGCGCGTGATGGCAAGGCCACCGTCGGCGGCGTACGTAACGGGCAAAACCTCAAGGTGACTGCAAGCACGCGCGATCGCGCGACCGCCGAGTGCGTAGTTGTTCTGCCGCCATCTGCACTGAAGCATGAAGCGTCTGTGCCACTGGGTGCGCGCCGCGCGAGCATTTCGTTCATAGTGCACGACGAAGACAATTTGGTCGTGCCATGGTTCGCGTTCAACGCGACTCTGCGGAGCGCTGCGGAGATTGCCGCTGACGCTGCGGCTGCGAGCGCGGCTGCAGCCGGAAACTCCGGCGCAACCAATCCCGAGCGCACACGCACGACGCGCGGTGGTCGTGGCGCGGAGCGCATGGCAGCATTCGCCTCTGGAGGATTGCGCCCGCAAGTGACAGACATCGAAGGCCGTGTGCGCATGAGCGTCAGCCCCGAAGGCGGCACGCTGGAGATTCGTGCGCAGTCGTGGCGCAGCATGATGGGCGGCGCTGACGATTCCAGTTTGTTGGCCAGCATCAAAGTGCCGACGCTCCTCGAAGGCGGCACGGCAGATTTGGGCGTCGTGAAACTCTCGGGGCTCGCGGTGTTGGCGCGTGGCCGTGTGGTGGATGCTGCCGGCAACGGTGTGCCCGACATTTCTGTGCGCGCGACCGAAGAGGATGGCGCGAGCAATGCAAATCCCGCCGCTGCTACGGCACGTGCTGCCACGAGCGGCCGTAATACCGACGGTGCGAATAGTGGTGCTGGCGGCGGCGCGCCAGGCTCTGCTGCCAATAGTGGATTCAATCGTGGTGGGCGCGGCGGTCTACGCGGCGGCATACCGATTGCAACTGTGGACAGCGGCAAGAATGGCGTCTTCAAACTCTATGGCCCACGCCCGGATAATGGGCGAGTGCAATTGTCGGTGAGTGGGCGTGACGCGCTCGCAATCCCTGTCACTGTGACGGCTGGAGCGAAGGATGTTGTGTTGCGTCTGCTGCGCACTGGCAGCATTGCGGGGACTGTGCGCCTCGCAGATCCCGGGCTTGAGTTGCCCATCGACATCCGCGCAAGCGCAGCCGGTTTGCAATTACGCGAAGTGCGCACGCGCCCCGACAAAGACGGGAACTTCGTCTTGCGCGGGCTGCCGCAAGGCGTGGTCCGCGTGCGCTTCGATGTGAATAATGTGCAAGACCTGAGTTTTGCCGAAGTGAAAGTTGTGGGTGGCGAGCGCACCAGCCCAGCCGAGTTGCAAGGGCTTGTCGTAGGGCAATCGTGGCGTCAAGCCGCGGTCGAAGTGCGCGATGAGAGCGGCGTGCCGGTGGAAGCCGCGAGCGTGCAGCTTCAAGTGATTGCTGCTGAGAGCGAGCAAGGCCGTCGCCGCGTTGGTGGCGGCGGCGACACGCGCAGAACCGACACATCTGGGCGCGTCACATTCAAGGCGCTCAGCACGCAAGACTATTCGTTGTCGATTCGCAAGGCTGGCTATTTGACGACGCAGATCGCCGCAGCGCATTTCCCACTCAGTACGACGCTTGAACGCGGCATCAGCATCAATCTCGAATTGCCAGCAGCCACTGCAGAGCTTGGCGAGCGCTCACTGCGCCTCATGCTGTCGCCTGCGAAAACGGAATTGGCCAATCAGGCTGCGCTGCGGACTCAGGCAGGCGACACTCCAAGTGCGACCGTCAGCGCCGCCGATCGCGCGGTCACGTTGGGTGGACTGCGCCCTGGCGCATACTCGCTGTTCGGCATACTCACGCGCGGACGCACGAACGCAAATCGTCAAAATGGCCGCGGCAACAATGGCGCCGATGGCGCTCGCCGTCTCGCTGCGCCCAACACGCGCAACGCCGGCCCTGTCATGCTCGGCACACTTTCCATCGCTCCCGGCGGCAGCCACAGCGCCACCTTCGACCCCGCCGCCCTCACTGCGTTGCTCAGCACCTCGAACTGAAGCGTGCGCTACGCTATGAATGTGAAGAGCAGCGAATCCGTTCACAAACTCCTTGCGGACCCTGAGTTTCAGGCGCTGATCCGCCAAAAGAGAACCGTGTCCGTTGTGTTGACCATGATCCAACTGCTGCTCTATTTTGGCTTCATCGCCTTGATCGCGTATGACAAGCCGTTTCTTGCTCAGACGATTGCAGATGGCTCGGCGATAACTATCGGGATCCCCATTGCAGTCGGAGTGATTGTCTTGTCGTGGGTCCTCACGGGAATCTACATTCTTTGGGCCAACACGAGATATGACGCGATGGTGAATAGCGTCAAGAAACGGCTCGGCGAGTGAGAATGCCCATGCTGCCTCAGGTTGCACCGGATCAGTCCATCATCGGCTCCTTGAATACGAGTGCCATCGTCTGCTTTCTGCTCTTCGTTGCCAGCACATTGGCCATTACCTACTGGGCCGCGAAGAGGACCAAGACCGCCAACCAGTTCTACGCGGCCGGCGGTGGAATCACCGGCCTCCAGAACGGCCTCGCTCTCGCTGGCGACTACATGAGCGCCGCATCCTTTCTTGGCATTGCGGGTCTCGTTTCCACAAGGGGCTACGACGGGCTGATCTATTCGGTCGGTTGGCTAGTGGGTTGGCCTATTGTCATGTTTCTGATCTCCGAGCCGCTGCGCAACCTCGGCAAGTTCACATTCTCTGACGTTGTCGCCTTCCGCCTCAAGCAACGCCCGATCAAGACGGCGGCCGCCATTGGCTCACTGGTCACCGTGCTCTTCTACTTGACAGCACAAATGGTCGGCGCCGGGACTCTCATCAAATTGATGTTCAATCTGCCTTACGAGTCTGCGTTGATAACCGTCGGCGGTCTCATGATCTGCTATGTCCTCTTTGGTGGGATGCTCGCCACCACTTGGGTCCAGATCATCAAGGCGGTTCTACTGCTCGGTGGAGCGACCGTGTTGGTGCTGCTCACGCTCGGCAAAGTCGGCTTCAGCTATCCCAAGTTGTTTCAATTGGCCTCTGAGAAATACGGCGCCGGTTTTCTTGAGCCGGGCGGCCTGATCTCAGATCCGCTCGATGCGTTTTCACTGGGCTTGGCACTCATGTTCGGCACCGCAGGTTTGCCGCACATTCTCATGCGCTTCTTCACCGTCCGGGACGCGGCCACGGCGCGCAAGTCCGTCTTCTACGCCACAGGTTTTATTGGCTATTTCTACATTCTCACCGTCACCATCGGTTTTGGCGCAGCGGTCTTGGTCGGCAAGGACTTCATCATGTCGATTGACCAGGGCGGCAATATGGCGGCCCTCGCCTTGGCTGAATACAACGGCGGCAGTCTCTTCCTTGGCTTTCTCGCCGCTGTCGCCTTCGCCACCATCCTGGCGGTGGTTGCTGGCCTCACCCTCGCCGGTGCGACAGCGCTCTCCCACGATCTCTATGTCGGCGTCTTCCGTCATGGCAAGGCCAATGACAAAGAGGAAATGAAAGTTGCCAAGGCCGCGACGCTCGGGCTAGGCATCGCCGCAGTCGGGCTTGGCATGTTGTGCAAAGGACAAAACGTCGCCTTCATGGTCGGCCTCGCTTTCGCAGTGGCTGCCAGCGCAAACTTTCCAGCGCTCCTCATGTCAATCACTTGGAAGCGCTTCACAACCGCAGGCGCAGTGGCGAGCATTTATTCCGGCATGATCCTTGCAGTCACATTGATTGTTCTGTCACCAACGGTCTACGAAGACATCATGCAACCCGATGCAAAGAAATCCCTCACTACAGCCACCGCGCTGGTGACGAAACTAGAGAACGAGATCAACGCCCCGAGCGTGACGCCCACCACATTGGCATCCAAGCGCAACGAACTGGCGCAGGCCAAGACTGAACTCGATACCGCTCAACACTCTTTGAAGCCCGCCCCCTTCAAGATGAAGAACCCCGCAATCTTCTCCATGAGTTTCGCCTTCTTGATCGGCATCGTGGTCTCCCTCATGAAGCGCGAGCCCAAAGCCGCAGACATGTTCGAAAGTGAAAAGGCCCGCACCTACTTGGGCATTGGCCGTGCCGGCGCCAGCGCGCACGAGTGACGCGCACTGGCATGCAACGTGCATGTCGCAATACCATCGGCCTACTCTCCGCACACAGTACACGCCCGTATGAACATTGGTGATTCATCTGAGTGCAACAAGGCTCCCGTTCCGTCGCAACCGTCAGGAATGACGTAGTTCTGTACAACCGCCGATCTGTCCATACAATCGCGCAAGTCTGATTTCGCGATTACAAAGTACACCACGGATCGTGAGTTCGGCGAAAGGAGAAACGCATGGAAGATAATCAAATTCGCGAAGAGGCGCTTTCAGTTTGCAAGCGCGCTATGTTCTGGGGCGCATTTTGGTGCATCGGAGGCACCGTAGTGACTGTAATGACCTACAACGCGGCCAGTACAGGCGGCGGGACGTATGCGGTCATGTGGGGAGCAATCGTATTTGGAGGCTACAAGTTCTTCCGCGCCCTTTACTACTTTCTCAAGCTCTAGCGCCAACACCTGTGACCTGCCCCCATTCTTTGGTCCACTCGCAGAGAAGTGAAACGGGTTGGGAAACAGTGCGGGTGTGCGCCCGCAGGCGGAGCGTAGCGGAGCCGAAGGGCGCACACCCAGCGGCAAACTTATGCGGGGTCTTGTAGCCCAAACTCGAGTGAGGACGATTGTTGTTGTACTCGAAACGAAATCCTGTGGCGAGGTGTTTGGCCTCGGCGACGGTCATGAAGATCTCACGTTGCAGCAGCTCGTCGCGCAGCTTGCCGTTGAATGTCTCGATGTACGCATTCTCCCAGGGCGAGCCCGGCTCAATGTAGGCCGTGGCGATGCCTGTGCGTGCAAACCAAGTGCGAATGGCTGCTGCGACAAACTCAGGGCCGTTGTCAGAGCGAATTCTCGCTGGAGCACCGTGCTTTGCCACCAAGTCCGCCAGCACGGCGATGACGTCTTGCGAAGTGAAATGTCGCCCTACAGGCAGCGCGAGACACTCGCGCGTAAACTCGTCAATAACGGTGAGAAACTTCAGCGTGCGCCCGTCATCGGTTCGGTCGAACACAAAATCGTAAGTCCAAACATGATGGCGATGCTCTGCCTTGCGCCTCGTGCAGCCATTCGCAGAAGAGCCGAGTCGTCGCTTTTTGCGCTGTTTCTGCGGCACTTTCAGGCCTTGTTCGCGCCAGAGGCGCTGGATACGTTTCCTATTGACAGTCCAGCCCGCCCGGCGCATCAGCGCCGTGATGCGGCGGTAGCCGTAACGCGGGTGTTTGCGTGCGAAACCGAGCATGTTTTTCACAAGCAGCTTCTCGTCGTCTGGCGTGATGGCCCGGTAGCGCTGAGTCGTGCGGTGCTGGCTGACCACTTTGCAAGAGCGCCGCTCGGAGGTCCCGAACGATTCTTCTAGGTGATCAGCCGCACGACGCCGTCGCTCCGGGCTTAGAAGTTTCCCCGAGCGATTTCCTTGAGCATGGAGTTGTCGAGTGAAAGGTCGGCAACGAGCTTCTTGAGCTGGACGTTTTCCCGCTCGAGATTCTTGAGCCGCTTGGCGTCCGGTGCCTTCATGCCGCCGTACTGCTGCTTCCAGCGGTAGTAGGTCTGCTCGCTGACTTCGAGCCGCTGCAAGATCTTGGCCAAGTCTTCGCCTTGGCCAGCAGCCAATTCAGCGTCACGCAACTTCTTGATGATCTCGTCCGGGCCGTGTCGTTTGCGCTTCTTCAAGAGAGACTCCTTGCCCCTTCTGGGGCTGGTGACTCTCATAACTCATGGACCACTTTTCGGGGGTCAGGTCAGTAAGCGATGGCCACGATCCAGCGATAGACGCCACCATGGCGAGGATCGCCCATATCGCCGCGCCTTTCCCACGCCCTCTTAATCACCTCTTGCAGCACATCTTCCGGCGTTTGCCGATGACTGATGGCTTGCGGCAGGCGGTTCTCAATAATGACCAGAAGCCGCGGGCTTGCCCCAAGAACAAGCATGCTCCATGCCGCCCGCTTGCGCGCCTCGTCAGGTGAAGTCAAGTCGGCCACAACACTCGGTTCGACCTTCATGTCCCTCCACTCGTACATGCTGCAAGCCTCCTCAGGGCACCACGACATAGTGCCTCTATCCCATCCATGTCACAGGCAACCGATTCTTGACAGAGAATA
>SIAO01000025.1 GCA_009691765.1 Planctomycetota bacterium
GCCCTGCCGGAAGCCTTCTCTGCCTCCGGATCCCAACGAAACCCAGTCTTCCAGGAGATGGTAATGCGCAGCAAGGTGAAGGCCGCTTCGTGGTTCTTAGTCGGCATGGTGTTGATCGGCAGCATCGGGCTTCCGGGTTGCGGTGGTGGTGGCGGCGATGCAGGCAACGTGACGCCTTCGTTCCTTGCCATGAGCAACACGGTGAACTTTGGCGCGCGTACCCTTGGGGTAAACACTTTGAGTCCCTTGTCCAGCCTGCCCGTGAACGGCGTTCCGGTTCCTCCCGGTGGGGCGATCACGGTGAACGCCTCCGTCTTCACGCAAGGCAACGCAGGTCGGCAGGATTTCATCGAGCTTTACTTCAACACCCTGCTCCAAGCCAACAGCATTTTTTCTGGTGGGGGACCGAACGGGATCAATGTCTACTTTGTGACGCAAGTCGGAAGCGCGGTTGTCAGCACGCCGGTGCCGTTCAGCTTGGACGCAGCTGGTGTCATAGAAAGCAGCAATGCATTTCCATCGCCGGGCGTTGCCCCAACCACGCTCCGGCTCTACTACGACGCCGATCTGAGTCTCGCCACAGCTGACTTCCTGCCCAGCGGGAACTACATCGTTTCAGTGAACAGTGGGCTCAAGACTTTCGAGAACGGGCCTTTCTGCACGGGAGTCGGCAGCCCAGGCTGCATCAACAACTTGTTGCCGCAGATGCCGTTCTCTATCGGCGCGTCCGCTGCGCCGTTGGTCATGAACACAGCCGAGGCCAGTTTCCCAGCCAACGGTGAAGTTGCAGCGCCACTCAATGGTGAAATCGTCTTGAACTTCAGCACCGCAGTGGACTTCGTGTCCTTGATCGGTGCTGGCAATGTCACGACGCTTGATCCTTTCATCTCTCAGCCTCGTAGTTTGCAAGGCGTCCCAGATTGCAGCGGCGGCCCCATACCCATTCCGCTCTTCGGCGCAGCAATGGGCAACTTGTACATCAACTTCGTGCCTCCTACGGACCCCACGAGTGGACAGCCGCAACCTCTTCCCGCAAACCTCGGCTTCGTCACGTACATGCCGGAGCCTTTCCTGAATCCGACCCAAGTGCGTATTCGCTTTATCAGCACCACGGGCCTCATCGGAGTAACGAACGCCGGAGCAGGGCAGTACCAGAACTACTCCAGCGGTCACGCGTCGTTGCCAGTCACCAGCCAGAATCCAGCGTTGCTCGCAGGAACATTGCTGATGCGCCCTGCATTGCTTCCAGTGCCTGGTTCGTTGCCAGGGTATAGCCCTGCGCTCGGAACGACCGACCCGCAAGCCGCAATTGTCGATGTGGTTTTGGTGTCCGGAGGATCGGCTTTTGCTGTTCCACCGTTCCCACTGGTGCCCGCAAACGGAACGACTTGCTACACAGCTGCTGGCGCGGGTGTCGTGGATCGCCAAGCGAATCCGCTCAACATGGGCGCGCTGAACAACGACTTCTGGCTGCGTTACGTGTATGCAGCAGGCCCGGCGCTCGCGCGCAATCCGCAACCGCCGGACGCGACGTTTGTGGGCCGTCAGGCTCTTCACGGTCTGGCGACTGTGAACAGCGCAAGCACGACGACCAACAGCACCGCCACCCCCAATACACAAGTTCCAGTGACCTACGGCTCCAGCGTGACAGGGTTGCTGAGCATGGGTTTGAATCCACTCAACAACATCAACGTCCTCGGAGTGCCAACGGACATTGAAGTCGGGGCTTGGGTTCTGACCCAGACCAACCCATTGCAGGGCACCAACATCATGACCAATCCTGGTCGTGCACCGGTGACAACCGCAGGTGTGCCGGACTCGCAATTTGGCACCACCCCCACGGGACTGGTTCAGTTGGTCGCACCCCAGAATCCGCCTTTTCCGCCGCCGCAGCAGCCATGGGGCAACTTCCTCTATGTGGTGGATTCAGACTCGCAATCCCTCAAGGTCTTCAACGGCTACAACTTCCAGTTGATTAGCAGTATGAGCGGTGTGGGTGCACCTGGTGGTCTCGGTATCGCGCCGGACCTCAGCTATCTCTACGTTTCTAACCAGAACCAGAACACCGTGCAGCGCATCTTTGCGAATCCTGCTCAGCCCCAGTTCCACACCATCGCTGGACTGATTACGGGCGTGGGGCCAGCTCCGCGCAGCGTCGCAGTGATGCCCGCGAACGAAGACGTTTTCGTCTGCAATTACGCAGGCAACAGTTTCTCGATCATCGATACGGCCACGCAGCAGGTGCGCGTAACTCTGACGGCATCTGGGTCAATCGGACCATCGGATGTGTGCGTGACCGGACGCATGCTTGGCCAAGGGCTCACCAACGCCTACACAGCCTTCATCCTGAACGCGTTCAGCAACGACATCACCATTTACGAGTCTGACTCGCCGGTGGTGACTGAAAACACTCTTCAGGGTGTCGTGAAGGGTGGCGTGACGGGCATGTCCTACCCGCTGCGCGGTTGCTGGAATTGGCTGTCGTACATCGGGGCCACCACTGGTCCCGGTTGCTTTGTCGCTAACAGCGGTGGAACGACGGTTAACCAGCTCTGTTTGAATAACTTCACTCTCGGACCGGCGCCGAATTTCCCGGGCCCTCCCGGTACCCGTACCTATCAGAATGTGATGACCTTCGATGGTTCCAGCAATCCGAACATTGGTACAGCACACCCGTCTGACGTCACGGTGGATAACCACTCCGGCCTCTTCAACATCAACGTTGCAGGGCTCAGCAACAACAAGTTCGCTTGCGATCCCAGCGGAGGTGGCGGTGTACCGAGCGTCATCCTCGTGAGTTACCCCAGTGCGGGCCGTGTCGCTTCCTTCAGCTACACCGTGGGCAACACGCTGCTGAGCAGCACCACGGTTCCGGGCTGCGACTTCCTGCAAAGCTACTACGACCAGTGATCTTGCGGGCTTAGCCCAGAGCGAGTCGCGTGCCCGGTGTCCTTGGACGCCGGGCATGTTCGTTATGCGCACCACGTTTCTTGCATTTTTCCTGTGCTTCTCGGCTTGCGGCGACAGTTCCAGTCCGCAGGCAGAGGCTGTCGTGCGAGCGAGCGCTTGGTTGCGCAGCCAAGCCGCACCAGATGTCGGCAGCCTCCACGCAGTTCGCGAGGCCGCGCTGTTGATTCAAGACGATCCGCTTCTTGAATGGGTGCGAACACAGCAGCAGCGCTTTGCTCAGGATGGATGGTTGGCACTGCTCGACCCACATTTGTACGTGCCGCGCAATGCCCCGACTGAGCGCGGGCACACGCAGTTGCATTGGTACTTACTGCAGAGTCTGGCGCCGTCAGGCGATGAGAGCGCAACACGCGCCATGGTTGCGTTCCTCGAAATGGAGCTTCACGGTTACATGCTCACGCATCAGCTTTATGCGTTGCGTTGGGCACGCGAGCGGACTGCCCTTGGAGCTGTTTCACCGGATCGCGTGCAAGCTCTAGTGCGTCGCATGTATGACGAAGCTGCGGCCGTGCCGGTGTTTTCAGATCTCTTCGCGGAGCAGGTGAATCTGCTGCTTGCGTTCGAAGTGTTCGTGCCGAAGTCGTGGACCGGTGTGATCCTGAGCGCGCAACGGCCCGACGGGTCCTTCGTGGATGCGACGCGTTGGAGTCTTGAGTTTGATGGCGAACGGATTGAGAGCGTGAGCCATTCGGTGCACACCACAGCGCAAGCGATCTTGGTACTTGCACGTCTTCAGAGGAGCAGTCTCAAGTGAACGTGGGCATGCAGCGCGCCAACGTCGGACTAGTGCAGCACTTCGGCGCGATGCTGAGCCTCGTTCGTTTTTCACACACCTTGTTCGCCTTGCCTTGGGCCATGGTTGGTGTGCTACTGGCGCTGCCGGCTGAGTTTGAATTGCGCCATGCCTTGGGCGTGCTCGGGTGCATGGTTTGTGCGCGCACGACCGCGATGGCCTTCAATCGGTTGGTGGATCGTCGCTACGATGCCACCAATCCTCGCACGGAGTTGCGGCCGAGCGTCACCGGTGCCGTCAGTCGCGCTGCCATGCTGCTGTTGATTTTCGCGTGCGCCGCTGGCTTTGTAGCGTGTTCATGGTGGATCAACTCCTTGTGCGGTTGGCTCTCCTTCGTCGCACTAGCGGTGGTACTGGGTTACTCGCTGACCAAGAGAATCTCAGCGGCCTGCCATTGGGTCCTCGGAGCGGGTCTCGGATTGGCCCCTGTTGGCGCGTACATCGCGGTGCGCGGCACCTTCGATGCTGGGTCCCATGCAGCTATTGCGATCGGGGCCGCGGTGCTCTGCTGGACGGCGGGGTTCGATATCCTCTACGCTCTGGCTGACATGGAGCACGACCGTAACGAAGGACTTCATTCGATCCCGGCCGAGCTTGGTGTTGCGCGCTCGCTCCTTGTAGCGCGCGTGTGTCATGCCGCCATGATTGTGGCGCTTGCGCTTGCGGCAGTGCTTGGTGGATTGGGCGTCGCGTTTTGGGTGGGAGTGGCGTCAGCTTGTGCATTGCTGCTGCTCGAGCACTGTCTCGTTTCCGCGACCGACCTCAGCCGGCTCAATGTGGCCTTCTTTCGCGTGAACGTGGCACTCGGTTTCGTCATGCTTGCTGCGACTAGCCTCGATGTTTGGGTGCGGCTGGCATGAGTCTTTTCAAGGCACCTGATTTCCTCGCGGGCAAAGCGCAGGACTTTCGCTGTGCGATTGTTAGCGGCGAAGAAACGTGGTTTCGCGATGCGGCGCTTGTGCACCTGCTGAGCGCGTTGCCTGAAGGCACCGAGGCGGAGCGCCGTGACGCCACCTCTGAGCTGGGTTTGGACCCCGCTGCATTCTTTGACGACTTGCGCATGGCTTCACTTTTCGGTGGTGAGCGCGTCATCGTGTTGCTGCGAGCTGACAAGTTTCTTGCCGAACATGGAGACGCATTTGCGCGCTTCATGAAGGCGGGAGGTCCGTTGCAACGGCTCGTGCTCGATGGTGAAAAACTGATCCCCAAGGGGGGCAAGAGCGCGCCTGCAACCGGCCCGCTGAAGGGGCTGCCGTCATCCGTAGTCATGGTTTCTTGCGATGCGCTTTTCGATGCTCCCTTTGCAGGCAAGGGGCCGCCGTGGCAGAGCCCGCTATCGCGTTGGGTCGTGCAACGTGCGTCGCAGCG
This sequence comes from Planctomycetota bacterium, assembly GCA_009691765.1. Taxonomy (GTDB): domain Bacteria; phylum Planctomycetota; genus SXUL01. Next base: position 5,132 of record SIAO01000025.1, read on the forward strand.
CGGCCGACGCATGAGCCTTGAGGATGCGTATCTCTTGCACCGCATGGTGGGAACCAATCTCGCTGAAATCGATAGCGAGCTCGAAAAACTCTCGCTTCGCTTGGGCAAGCGCACCGATATTCGCGCTGAAGACATTGAAGCCAATTGCGGATCTGCTCGTCTCGTGCCGCTCTACGATCTTGCCGATGCGGTGGTCGCGCGCAACCCACGGTTGGCGTTGGAGAGCTCACGCATTTTGTTCGAGCGCGGATTGGCGGAAGCCTCAGGCCGCGTTTCCAAAGACTCCGTCGGCATCGCTGTTGCGTTGGTTTCGGCCGTAGCATCAAAACTCCGCACGCTCGGACGATTGGACGACCTAGTTGCCTCGGGCACGAACGCCGATGAGGCGACCGCCAGCGTCGAGCCTAGACCATTCATGCGTGAGCGCTTGGCTCAGCAGCACAAGGCCATGGGTGGGTCTGAGGCCTTGCGACGAATGCACGAAGGCCTCGTGCAGTTGGATGTTGATTTGAAGAGTGGCGGCGGCGACGCGCGTGTACTTTTCGAAAGCTACGTGGTGAATTGTTGTGCGCGTGGGGCCCGCGCGTGAGTGTCATTCGCGTGTTGTCTGCGGAAGTCGCCAACCGCATCGCTGCCGGTGAAGTTGTGGAACGCCCAGCGTCGGTGCTGAAAGAGCTGGTGGAAAACGCTCTGGATGCCGGTGCACGCCACATCGAAGTGGAGCTGGAAGGCGGGGGCATCAAACTGCTGCGCGTCACCGATGACGGTTGCGGCATGAACGCTGAAGACCTCGCGTTGTGTGTGTTGCCTCATGCCACCAGCAAGATCTGCGATGTGGACGATTTGTTTCGCGTGGCCAGCTTCGGATTTCGCGGCGAGGCTCTGCCCAGCATCGCTGCGGTGAGCGAAGTGGACATCGTTTCTCGAGTGCGTGAGAGCCCCGTGGCGCTCGGATTGCGAGTGCGCAGCGGGCGCATCGAAGGGCCTATGCCTGCTTCGGGTGCACCCGGCACCAGCGTGTGCGTGCGCGGCCTCTTCGCGGAAGTGCCCGCACGCTTGCGCTTCTTGAAACAAGAGCGCAGCGAGCTGGCGCAGTGCGTCGACACCCTGGTGCGCTTGATGCTGCCGGACAATTCTGTGTCCGCACGCATGGTTCATGAAGGTCGCACTGTCCTCGAAATCCCAGCAGCGCTCGATCGCCGTCAACGCATCGCAGCATTGCTTGGCGACGAGTTGGCGCAGGGGCTCTTGGAAGTGCATGGAGGCGAATCGGGCCTCGCGCTGGAAGCGTGGATTGGGCCTTGTTCTCTCGTGCGACGCACTTCTCAGGAACAGCATGTGTTTCTGAATGGCCGCTGCATTCGCGATAAGAACATTGCCTTCGCTATCAAGGATGCCTATCGCGAACTGATCATGCCGAAGGAGCATCCAGTGGCCGTGTTGTTCATCAGCATGGACCCTGCGCAAGTGGATGTGAATGTGCATCCGCAAAAGTCCGAAGTGCGCTTCCGCAACCGCGATGCGGTGGTTGGTTTGGTGCGTTCCGTGCTACGGCGTCGTTTGCTCGCAGAACCTGGCGAGCGACGATTACAAATGCCTGCGGCGGAGGCGGTGCGTGAAATTGCCGCCCTGCAATCAGATTGGGGTGGTGTTTTATCCGCGCCAGCTCTTGCGGCGTCGGCCGCGTCACCAGCGCAGATTCACGCCAAGGCAGGACACCGTTGCAACACTTTGGCGCGACTTCCCGCACACAGTGGTCCAGACCTTCCAAGCATTGTGCGCGATGGCCCTTTGCACTTCATGCAGGTGCACCGCGCGTGGATTGTGGTCGAGAGCAGCAATGGACTCACTATCGTTGACCAACACGCGCTGCATGAGCGTTGGCTGTACGAAGAGTTATTGCAGCGTTTTGAGGCCGCTGACGTGGAATCGCAGGCGCTCTTGGTGCCGGAGCAAGTGCAGCGCACGTCACAAGAAGTTGCATTGTTGCTGGAGCATCAGCCTCTGTTGGCGAGGCTTGGTTTGCACATCGAGCCCTTTGGTACGTCCACCATTCTGGTACGAGCTTTGCCGTTGGCGCTGCGTCGGGTGGGAGCCGCCGAACTCATCGATGAAGCACTGCGTGTGCTCGCGGACGAAGGTGGTGGAAGCAGTGCAAGCGTACTGGTTTCCGCACTCGCCGCAGATTTGGCTTGCCGCGCCGCAGTGCGCTTTGGCGATCGCTTGCCGGATGAAGAAGTCGCCGCTCTCTTGCAGTGGTGGCAGCGGAATCCTTTGTTGCGCAACTGCCCTCATGGGCGCCCGGTAGCGGCCGGCATCAGCTTGCAGGAGCTGGAATATCAGTTCTTGCGCAAGAAGTGAGGCTCACTTGGGCGGGCCGAAGGCCTTCACGTCCAAGCCGAGATTGAATTGCAGGTCGTTGGCCTTGCGCGCGTTCGCTTCCAGAACGAGTCGACCATTCTCGAGGAACTCGACGCGGCGCGGCAAGAGCAGGCGCTGCGTTTGCCCGACGGGGCCCTTGCCTGTGCCTAGGGCATGGAAATCGAAACGGAAGGACTGGCTCGCTTTGTCGCCGGTGGCTGCGCGATCGACACCATAGAGTTTGTGATCTGCTGCGCCGATCAAGAGATGCAGATCGGCTTCGCCTTGCTTGCGGCGCACGAGTGTGCGAACAGCAATATCTTCTGCAGGGTCGCCTCGTTTGATCGTGGTCGCTGGTCCGGCAAAGGTGAATGTGACTCCGTCGCCGTCGAGTCGTTGTAAAAAAAAGATGTCGAGCATCTCTTCGGTGCGGCGCAGCTCTTCCTTCAAAGTGCGCAAGTCGTCTTTGAGCGCCGGGTTCTCCATGAGATCTTGGACTGTGCCGCCCTCTTCCCACAGTAGAAAACGAGTTCCGTCCGTGGCGAGATGGGTGGTCTTGCCTCCACTGATGGACAGCGCGCGGTGATAACGCGCTCGCGCTGGACCGCGCTGCCATTGCTGCGTGCACTTACCAGTCTTTGGGCCAGCGGCTTCTTTTTCATACAGCGAAACGGTCAGGTCTGCTTGGAAGTCCACAATTTCGGGAGGTGCGCCATCAGGACATTGCAACTTGACGGCGGAATCAAAAAGCGTGCGAGCGAGTGGGTCTTGGGCGGCCACCTGCGGAGCCACACAAAGGAGAAATGCGAAGAGCAAACTGTGCATGCGTTGGACTCTATCACTGGCAAAGCGGTGGGTGTTATGTTCCGACGGGCGACATCCTGGATCACTCCCTTGAGCAGCGCAATCGCTTCAACACCACTCCTTGTGATCACGGGCACGACGGCGTCCGGTAAAGACAGCACTGCGGTGACGGTCGCTGAAGCACTCAGTGGAGAAGTCGTGGCCCTCGATTCCATGAAGGTCTATCGAGGCATGGACGTTGGGACGGACAAGCCGACGTTGCACGAACGACGCGCCGTGCCGCACCACATGCTGGATTTGCTTGATCCGCTCGAAGCGATGAATCTGCGCCGGTATGTAGATCTTGCGCGCGAGGCTGTGGGAGCGATCCGTGGGCGCGGACACCAGCCGCTCGTTGTCGGCGGCACAGCTTTGTACCTAAAGGGTTTCTTGCAAGGAGTGTTCGAGGGGCCCAGCGCGGATCTTGAGTTGCGCGGGCGACTGCGTGCTGAGGCTGCGCTCGGCGGTGTGCCTTTGCTGCATCAGCGTCTTGCTCTCCATGATCCGCCGACCGCTGCGCGCTTGCACCCGAATGACTACAAGCGCATCGAGCGTGCTTTGGAGGTGTGGGAACTGACGGGCATTCCTTTGTCGTCACATCTTGGCCAATGGGAGCAGCAACCCGTACTTGCAGCCGTGGTGTGTGTGCTCACTTGGCCACGTGAAGAGCTGGACAAACGCATCAACGAGCGTGTGGGACGCATGTTTGACACAGGTTTGCTCGAAGAGGTGCAACGCATTCAGGCCACCGGTGGCTTCGGAACGCAGAGCGCTCAAGCCGTGGGCTACCGCGAAGCCGTCGCCGTGCTGGACGGCAGTTTGACACGCTCCGCCGCTGTGGATTTGGTGCAACGCAGGACGCGGCAGTTCGCTCGCAAGCAACTCACTTGGTTTCGCAGCATTAAGGAAGCGTGTTGGATCGAGGCCCGTAGTGGAGACAGCGCTGAGAGCCTCGCGCCGCGGGTGCTCGAGCACTGGGAGCGGGCAGGACGCTGCGTGTAGGATGATCAAGGCTGCGATGTTTGTGCAGAGTGCCTGCACTTCGCGCAGTGGGGAGACGTCATGAAGAAGTCGATGATTGGGTTGGTGCTCTTGGCGCTGGTGTTCAGTGCATGTCAGACGGCGTCAGGAACCGGAGCGTTGGCCGGCACCGCAGTCGGAGCTGGCGTTGGAGCCGCGTTCGGTGGTTCGAAGGGTGCATTCATTGGCGGTGCGCTCGGCTTGATTGCTGGCGCTGCCATCGGACACGAGGTCGATCGCCAGCGTCAAGACGCTGCGCGGACTGCTTGGCGCGAGAATCGCGTCGTGGTTCGTGAGATCACCGAAGATGATGCAACCTACCGCGTGAAAGCGACACCGCAGGTTGGCTCCACGCGCGTGACCACGACGGTGACGAAGTGGAATCCGTCGACGCAACAGTGGGAAACAGTGAGCAGCCAAACTCAGACCGTGCAGTGAGTGCTGCGCGGCCGTCAGCACGGCGCGTTGGGTAACGACAAAACGACAACGGGCGCAGCCACTGGCCGCGCCCGCTCTGTTTCTGAAGCTTCAGAAGACTTCAGTAACCGAAGGGATCATCCCAATCGAAGTTCGACAGGTGGATATCGAAGGTGCGGTGCATGTTGGTCTTCGAGCGCGTGAGTTGCGTCGAGTACCAAGTGTCGTAAGGCGGATGAGTGCTGTTCGTGTTCAAGAACAGATACATCATGGTGTGGCCGGCATGCTCGAGGCCCTTGCGCATCGCGTTATTGCGCAGGCGCCAGTAAGCAAAGAAATTGCCATTGCCGGGCGTAGGCGTGTTGTCGTCGGTCACGTCTTCACCGATGGGGCTGACCAGCGCGTCAACCGCGTTGATGGCAGGCGCGATGACATACCAGAGTGGTCCGCCATCTTCGCCACAACCAAGCGAGACTTTGCATGAGTCCTCACAGGTCGGATATCCGACGAAAGGGATAGCGCGAACGACGGTGACAAACGCCTTCCACGGCACGTAGGCCGTGCCGAGAGGCGGAGGCAGCACGTTCCAAGGATCGGTCGCCATCACCGCTAGCGGCACGATGTCCGTGGGGTTCAGATCCTCCGCTTCCTTGCGGTAGGGCGCGGCCCAAGAGGAGGCGACAAGTCCCATAGGAACATCAGCAGTGCTGAGCAATGCTGCGCGCCCTTGGTTCAAATCGTTCCAGCCTTTGTCCTGAATTTCGGAAGTCGCTGAACAAGCACACAGAAGGGCCGCAGTGCAAAGCCCAAGAATGATCCGCATCCGATTGTTCTCCAGTCGCGAGGGGCCGCCAACGGCAACCCAGTGGCCATGGCCCAGTGCCACAGCTGATTCCAACGGGCGCCGAGAATAGCAGTGACGCTATGGAGCGTCAAGCGTTCGGAGCTCCTGTCATTCCAAGTGGTTACGGCACTTGATAGAGTGCCGCCGAGGCCTTCTATGAGCGTTCAGGCACGACTTTTTCAGGGTACGCGCGACATCTTGCCGGAAGAACTCCTCCCGCGCCAAGAGTTGGTCGCAGCACTGACGCGCACGTTTGAAAGCTATGGGTTCGCGCCGCTCGAAACGCCGGCTATGGAGTTCTTGGACATACTCCTTGGCAAGTACGGCGACGAAGGCGACAAGCTGCTCTACAAGCTGGCCTACAAGGGCGGCGAAGTGTTGGCGCTGCGTTACGACCTCACGGTGCCGTTGTCGCGCGTGGTGGCGATGAACCCGGAACTGCCGTTGCCTTTCAAGCGCTACCAGATTCAACCTGTTTGGCGCGGCGATCGCCCGCAACCGGCGCAGGGCCGTTACCGCGAGTTCATCCAGTGCGACGTGGACACAGTGGGCAGCGCGAGCATGGCCGCCGATGCAGAAAACGTCGCGGTCGTAGACGCGGGGATTCGCGCGCTCGGCCTCACGGAGTTTGTGGTGCGGATCAATCACCGGCGTTTGCTGCGTGGGTTGGTCGAAGCCGCGGGGCTTAACGCCAGCCAAGAGGCCTCGGTGCTGCGCTCAGTGGATAAGTTGGACAAGATCGGCATGGAAGGTGTCCAGGCCGAACTCACAGCGGGTGGCATCGCTGCTGATGCGCAGCGTGCGTTGCTGGAGCTGATGGACATCAGCGGCAGTCCAGAGGAAGTTTTGCGCAACGTAGAAACGCGTGTCGGTGGCTCTGAAGCCGCGCTGCAAGGCATCCGTGAATTGCGCGAGCTTCTTGAATACAGCGCAGCACTCGGAGTAGATCCAGCACGCGTGAGTGTGGATCTGCACCTCACGCGTGGCCTCGATTACTACACGGGGCCGGTCTACGAGGTTGCGTTGACGAGCATTGAGAAGTTCGGCTCGCTCGGTGGCGGCGGGCGCTACGACGACTTGATGTCGTTGTATGGCGGAGCGCCTATTCCTGCGACTGGTGTTTCTATCGGGCTATCGCGCGTGCTTTCGGCATTGCTGAAACTGGGCAAGCTCACGATGCGCAGCAGTCCGGCTAACGCGTTGGTGATGCGGATGCCCGACGCTGCGGCCACCGAAGGACTCAAGCTGTGCACGGAATTGCGTACTGCAGGTGTTGCCTGCGAGCTCTACTACGACGCGGATCGCTTGAAGAAGCAGTTCCTTTTCGCGGAGCGCAAGGGGATTCCGTGCGCCGTGATTCTCGGTGGCAACGAAATCGCTGCAGGCACGGTCACGCTGAAACATTTGCCAACCGGCGTGCAAGAAACTTTGCCACGCGCCGCACTAGCCGCACGCATCCAAGTGCTCACGCAACGCTAATTCCACGCTTTCTGGGACGTAGCCGCGCAACGGTAGGCCGAGAGCGAGGCGCTCGCGCACCAACGTGGATGAGATGTCGATGATCGGGCCGCTCAGAAACTCCACGCGCGCTTGCGGGAACTGTTGCAGTACAGGGAATGGGCCCGTGTGTCCGCTGCGGGGGTGCACAAGGAAAACCGCAAGTTCGAGAAGTGTTGCGACTTCGCGCCAGCGGTGCAGTTCTGCGAGTGAGTCGCTGCCGATCAGGAACACCAGCTCATGCGACGGGTGTTCCGCATGGAGTTCACGCACCGTGTCGATGCTGTAGCTGAGGCCTCCGCGTTCGATTTCGCGGCGATCGATGCTGAACTTCGGAAGATCTGCAAATGCAAGCTCCAGTAGCTGCAAACGCAGGCTTGCCGCGAGGATGTCGGCACGGTCGCGTTTGTGTGAGGGTTGCGCGTTGGGCACCAGCAACATGCGTTCCAAACGTGCGTGACGCAGTGCTTCTTGAGCCAACACGAGATGACCGTTGTGCACCGGATCAAAGGTGCCTCCGAAGATTCCCAGCCGTTGCATGCCCCGCATGATACGGGCTTCCTATGAGGCGGCGGCAATGCGCTTGCGCACGCGCTCAGATGCGCAGATGCATGCCGCGATGCTCGCGCTGATTTCTCTTTGGCTGGTGTTGGATGGCGGAGGGCTGTCCGAGCCGGCGCTCTTTAGTGTCGCGTTGCCCACTGCGGCCTTCGAGGAAGGCCAACAGGCATTGTTGCGGGGGGCTGACGGCCCGTGCGGTGCCGTCGTTATGCACAAGGCGAGAGAGGGCTTTTATGCGCACGGGGTGCTGACGGCAGCAGCGCGTGCCGGGGAAGTGCGCGTCGTCGCAGGGCCTTGGGAAGAGGTGTTCCCTGCTGCGACGCGGGCCGAGGGCGCGGTGAGGGCGGGGAAACCTGTGTTCGCGCCCGGGGGGGTGGTTGCGTGGGCCGGTCAGCAACTGGTTCCGTGGCCACCTCCCGATTCGGGGGAGGCGTGGGCAGTTGTGCACAGTTGCGCCTTGCGTGAGGAATCGCGCTGTGAAGTGCTGGCTGATCAAGGCGCGTTGCGTTGGCGGCTCTATTCCGTGTGCAGCCCGGCCACAGCGCGCTGGGAACTCACCTTGCATGTGCAGGCGCTGCGCGAGACCGTACTGCCGCAAGGCCTTGGCCTCGAAGTGCGCGATGGGCGTTGGCCCTTCGCGACGGAGGCAGTTGCAGCGACAAGGAGCCGTGGAGGTTGGGCAAGCGGTGAGGGTGCGGGCGTACTTGAACCCTGGCCACTCACTCTTGGTGGCGCGGCCAGCGTCGCGCCTCAGAGCGAGCACGCGCTTTGGTATGCGCAGGCGGCGCGTCTTGAGGGCGAAGAGCATTCTTACCGCTTGTTGGTTTTGTCATCGGGCGCAACGCTGCACGTTGGAGAGGGGCGCATCGTGCGTATGAGTTTTGCAGTCGATGCGCGCGGAGGCATTCCTTCTGCACTTGTCTTGAATGCAGCGCCGCACCCGGCGACGACGGAGCTTGAACGCCTTACAGCCGACAGCGTGAAGCGTCTGTTGGAGGATGCGACCGGCGGATTGCGACGCTTCGATCTTGATGCAGGCGATTGGATGCACGCCAGCGGAGTTGCGGGAAACCTCGAGTACGACAGCGTGGCTGGGCTGTGGGCTCATGCACAACAGTGCGGCAATTTGCTCGCGGCGCGTGCAAGCGGCGCCATGTTGGATCATCTTTTGAGTGTTGACCGGCAACCAGACCGAGGCTTTTTTCATGAGCATGGTCGTGGCCACCGCACTGGGCGGTTTGAAGCGGGGCATCATTGGATCGGAGGTTCACTGCGGCGTGCACGAGACACCCGCGATGCGCTTAGTTTGGAAATTGTTTCTGAGTTGTTGGCAGCGCAACGCAAGGAACTGGCCGTGATGGAGCCGCGCGTAGAACTACCGCGCAGTTTGGGCTGGGGCTTGCTGGCCGCTGCCGATGCGCTCAGTTGGGACAAGCGCGATGCGCAGCACACGAAACTCGTGCGGCGTTGGCGTTCGTTCCTCATGGCAGCGAGTCGTCCTTCCGGCTTGCTCGTGCTTCAAGATCGCGAGACGCCTTCGACAGCCGCGGTCTTGGATGTGTTCGTGTTGGGAGGTGTTGTGTTGCCGGCGCTGGTGCGCTCGTGTGAAGTGCTCGTTGACGACGACCTACGGCAGCGTTTGAAAGTCATGGCGCGTGCGCTCTGGCGTGCTGCGGTGTCGCGGGATGAGAAAGGCGAGCCTTACCTCAGCGAGTCTGTGCCGCTCGATCCCGGCAGTGGTGTGGCAGGAAAAGGATGCGGTCGTTTGGCAGAGGCCAAGGCCCTGTTGGTGCTGGCCGGGTTGCTTTCGGCAGACAGCAGTTTGCAGCGAGATGCGCGCTTCCCAGCAGTGGAGCGCGGGCTTGTCACGACGCTGCGCGAAACGCAACTGAAGTACTGCGGCCTGACGACGGCGCTTTTGTTGCGGGCTGAAATGCTGCGCGCCGATGCTGTGCGTTGAAGACGCTCAATGGCACGCTGAACCTGACCGAACCTCCGCGCTCGAGCGCCCTGATGCGCCGTGCTCAGCCTCCGCCAGTGGCGAGGTCGAGAGTGCCTTCGAGGAGTTTGCCGTTGCGCAACACGCGCACGCTTGCACCTCCGCGGCGTTGATAGCGATTCAGCGCACTGATGAAGTTCGCAGTGCTGCGTACATCGACGCGGCCCACTGCAACAAGAATGTCGCCCTTCTTCAAACCGATGCGTTGCGCGGCACCATCGGCATCCACATTCACGATCACAGGAACGCCCACTGGCAGGCCTTCTGGGAGTGTTCCGTTCAAGTGGCGAGCGAGAGTGGGCGAGAGGTCCGCCACTTCCATGCCCAGCAACTTGGTTCCAAACGTGCGTTCGACGCCAACGGTTGTGAGTTCCATCGTGCGCGTTTTTCCGTCGCGCGAGATGCCGAGCACAACGCGATCGCCCTCTGCATGACCGAGCAGAGCCACATGGAAATCGAAGGGCGAAGCAACGCTGCGAGTGTCTACGGAAAGAATGCGGTCTCCAGTGCGCATGCCTGCACGTTGCGCAGGACCATCGGCAGCAACTGCGCTGGTCTCGACGGCGTTTTCAATGGCGACGACATCCAGCCCGAGGCTGATGCCAGCGGCGAGCTCGGGCAGCACCATTTCGGTCATGGTCTCGCGCACACGATTGACAGGGATGGCGTAGCCGATGCCTTGACCGCGCTTGTCGATGGCAGTGTTGATGCCGATGACGCGCCCATTGATGTCGAGCAGCGGTCCTCCAGAATTGCCAGGATTGATGTCGGCGGAGGTTTGCAGGAAATCCGTAAACACCGGCTTGCCCTGAAACTCAACTTGTCGGTTGCAGGCACTGAGGATGCCGCTGGTGGCAGAGGACCCGATACCGAATGGGTTTCCGAGTGCGATGGTGGTCTCGCCAATCATTAGCGCGTCGCTGTTCCCGAGAAGTGCACAGGCGTAGGGGCCTGGCTCATTCAGGCGCAAGATGGCGAGATCGCCATTGCTGTTGGAATTGAGCAGCGTCGCTGTGCGCTTCTTGCCATCGGGGAATGTCACCATCAGGCGCTCAGCTCCATGGATGACATGCTCGTTAGTGATGATCAGTCCATCTGCATGCACCACCACTCCGGCACCGAGCTCGGTGTTGGTGTACAGCGCACCAGTCTTGGGGTCGCGCTCGGCTTGAGGCGTGGCATAAAGCCCAGGGAACATGCTGTGGTTCGCGTTCACCCGGTTTTGGCACTGAATGTTCACCACGCAGGGCCCCACGCGTTCCACGGCAACCACGACGGGGGTGCGCCGTTCGTACTCCTTGGTGGCGTTTTGGGCCGACGCCAGGGCAGCGGCACAGAACAGGGCAAGGACGGCCAATGAGAGCTTCACAACAGGCATGATTCAGTTCCGTTGGCGCCGCGGAGCGCATGACTCGCGGCGTTGTTGCCATGCTATACGCGGGTTCAAGGGGCTTCCTCCGCAGGCCGTCCTTGTGGATGATGGACGCATGAACGCCTTCGGACTCAAAATGATCGAACCTCCCAGATCGAGTGCATTTTCGCGAGCTTGTGCGCTGTTGTTTTGTGCGCTGTTGCTCTCCGCTTGCCCGCGGGATTCTGCAGTCACAGTGGATTCCGCTGCTGAATCGTTGCGCCGCCAACAAGAATCGAAAGCTCTGTTCTACGAGGCTGAAGCGCGCATCGTTCCTGAGAAAGTAGCGCTGTACCGCAAACTGCTTGCGCACTATCCCGAGAGCGAAGAGGCTCCGATGGCGCGCATGAAACTGGTGTTCTATTTGCGCGACCCCGCCGTTGCGCGGCACGACGAGGCCTTGAGCGCTGCCATCACGTTTTCACAACTTTGTCCGGGAGACATTCGCGCCAGCGAGTGCTTCCGTTGGCTGGATAGCGACGCAGGCCAAGCGCTGGATGTGCCACGGCGTAGCGCGGTCCAAGCTGCTTGGAAAACTCATCTCGACGCAGCGGCTGTCGCGGCCGCTTCACTCACGCCCATCGAGAAGATGTCTTTGTGGTTGGAGCGCGCCGACCTCGCGCGCCGCTCGCGAGACCCAGCAACCGCTTTGCGTTTCTACGACGAAGCCCTCGCCTTCGAAGCTGCGCGCCAAGATCTTTATTTGCGCGTTCACTTCGAGAAGGGGCGCATCGAAGCTGAAGATCCAGCGCTTCATGCCGCCGCGCGCGTCTCATTCGAAAAAGCCCTCGTGCTCGCTCGCGCCGGAGTGAAGGGCGCCACCGAATCCGAAATCCATGCGCACCTTGCCGCCATTCCGCGCTGAACTACGTAGTTTTTACGTTGCAATGGTTGGATGCGCGGGCGCTGCGATATTTGTCGGCGGTTTGGTCATGCGAGCACCGCCTCCAGGTAAGGTTTGATGACGGTTGAGATGCGGCAGGCTTTTGCGACGCGCGTGAGTTCGCTCACAGTTGTGTGGCGCTGTTGCAGTGCGTCTTTGCGCGATTCAAGTGCGACATCGCAGCCGACTTTCTTGCGGTAGCGAGAGCATTCGATCACAGTTCGTGCGGGCGAGGTGATTGAAACTGTGACACCGAGCATTGAGCGCGTCACCACACCGTAGGTGCGCAGCGTGCCTGAGAAGCGAGGCGGATTGATTTGAGCGTTGGCATCATCAACGCGCTCATCCGTCGTTCAAAACTAACGAGCGCCTCGGATGAAAGCATGTGCGCTGGGTGCACAGCATTGCACTCGTCAATACGACGCTGGAACGCGCGGGCCATAGCGTCACATCCTGACAGCGCCGACGCGATGGTGCTCGTTAGGAGTGGATCGGCCGTGGCGTTGGGCAATAAGGGCTGCATTTTATGGATGGTGTGCGTGGCGTCGTTGAGAGCTCGGAGGTACTCGCTCGGAGGATTGCATCGCTGCCAGTCGATCGGTTGATCGATGCTGGCGCATCATGCTGCGACTAAGTCGAAGCAGGTTGTTGAGAATGAAACAGTGATGCGCCCCACGCAGAATCGCCATGGCCAGCAGAAAAAAGCGCAGCCTCGCGGGTCCGAGGACCGGCGAGGCTGCACATGGGCGTAACTGGGCTCGAACCAGTGACCTCCACAATGTCAATGTGGCACTCTAGCCAACTGAGCTATACGCCCCAGTAGACGGTCGCCATTCTGGCAAGGAGTGGGCAGAGGTCAACCCCGCGGGTGCGAAGAAGTTGTGTGGGCTC
>SIAO01000001.1 GCA_009691765.1 Planctomycetota bacterium
TGCCACCGTTCGATCGGCCTGTGTTGCTCTCCGAACAGAGTCTCTTGCCGCAAAGCTTTGGGGCCGCGACGCCCGGCAGCAATGGTCATAGTCCAACGATGTTGGCCCCTGTGCCGGCGGTTATCGGCACGGATCATTTCGCCTTCGGCGTCCATTCCACTCTCGGCGGCGCGAACGGCATCATGGGCTTCACACTCACGCAGGCTGTGCCCCCGATCGTGAACGGCTCGCTGCAGGTGCATGTAGCGTTGAATCCGGACCTGTTGCTCATTCCGTTCAGTTGCTCTGGCCCCGTTGGTGTGCCCGGAGCTGGCTACGCAAGCATCTTTTTCCCAGTGCCCGACAACCCCGCACTGAGCGGTGTCAGTTTCTATGCTCAGTGGTTAGTCTTTGACGCCGCAGGTCCGCTGGGGCTCTCACTCTCCGAGGGCTTGCAGATGACCTTCATGCTGCCCTGATTTTTTGGGGCGTCGGGGGTTGGTGATGGCGACTGAGATCAGCGTGGTGGATTTGGCGCGTTGCATTGCAGATGGGCAAGCTCCGTTCATTCTCGATGTGCGTGAACCCGCGGAGTTCACAGGGCCGCTCGGGCACGCACCAGGAGCGCTCAGCATTCCGATGGGACAAATCCCAACACGCGTTGCAGAGTTGGACGGCGTACGCGGAGGCACTTGCTACTGCATCTGTCTTTCTGGTGGGCGCTCAGGAATGGTGGCTGAGTATTTGAGTCAACAAGGATTTGGCACTGTGATCAACGTCACCGGCGGCATGAAAGCATGGAACGCAGCGGGGCTGCCCTGCGTTCACGAATAGACCCATGAACCGCTGAGCCGCCGCGCCGACAAGTTGCGCGCACGCGTAATGAGGCGGGCGCGACCTACGTCAGCGTAGCTTTGCCGCGGCTTCGGCGTACTTGCTGCCAGGGACCCAGGCTGGTGCCTCGTCAGCATCCGCCATGTCACGCACGGCGACCAGCAAGGCCCGCACAACTTTGGCCATGTTGGTGTAGTCCAAGGTCTGCGCTTCGTCGCTGGGTTGGTGGTAGTCCTTGTGTAAGGAACCAGCGCTGATGCTGTGCGCCACAACGCCCACCTGCGCGAACGGGAGATTGTCGGAAGAGGCGAAGAGCATCTTGCTCAAGCGTGGATGCTCGAAGAAGCGCATGCCTGCCTTGGCACCGCTCGCAGCTACGCGCGTGCCAAAATCGGAGAGCCCGAAGCCTGTGATCCAAGCGCAATCTGGACCGATGTCGTCAGGGCGCCCAATCATTTCGAGATTGAAGAGCGCATCCATGCTGGCCAGTGGTCTCGGTGGTTGCTCGGCAAAACGACGTGAGCCAAGGAAGCCACTTTCTTCACCATAGAAATGCACAAAGAGAATGGAGCGACGCGTGGGCGTGCGTGCAAGTGCAGCAGCGATGGCCAAAACACCGGCAGTGCCAGAGGCATCGTCATCGGCGCCGTTGCGAATCTCATCGCCATTGACGGCCTTGCCGCGGCCAATGTGGTCATAGTGAGCGCTGAGGACGATGCAACGCTCGCGCAACTTTTTGTCGCGGCCTTCCAGCAGCGCACCGACATTGCTGGCGAAGCGCTGTTTGCCCGCAGGGACATCCAAACTCACCAACGCGGTGGGGGAGGCGCGGAGGCGTTGCGTAAGTTCTTTTCCGAGCACGACCATGGGGATGCGAGTGCGAAACTCCACCGTGGGCGCCGTTTCGAGCAGTATCAATGGAGTTTTAAGTCTTGCGAAACGGGCGAGCGCCGCCGCATTCGGTTCGCCTTCGATGAACACAACCTCGCCCGCTGCGTCACTGCGCTCAGCACTGGTGCGTGCAGCCACGAGCGGATCCACACTTCGCCACGGGAGGCGTTCAATGTGCACAGGCATCGTCACCGGCTGTACGAAGGCACTTGAGTTCAGTTCAACACGCTCGTCACCGAAGTGCAGATGCAAGCTTGCCTTCGTCGCATCCGCGAGCAATGGCCCTTCGAGATAGCTGTCCGCAAACAGCGGTTTCAGCCCCAGCTCTTTGTGACGTTTCTCCAAGAAACCAGCGGCGAGATCGAGACCGCGTGAGGGAGTTGCGCGGCCTTCGAGCTCATCGCTCGCAAGAAACGTGACGTCCTTGCGCAGGGCTTCCGCAATGGTGTCCGGCGCTGTCGCAGTCGCTGGAGTTTCCTGAGCAGTGAGGCAACACACACAGCACAGCAGCAATGTCAGAGTTCGTTTCATGGGATCAGAGCTTCCACGCACACTCCCGAGGGCAGGACGCCACCGGATTGGCAATCGGTTGAAAGTTCGCGGCCCACGGCGCCGCAGTCTGCGCCGAAGGCAGCTTGCGCAAGGCGTTCCATCACGAGCGGTGTGAAACCGGGAGTGTGGCACGAGAAATACACCGTCGCGTCTGGGGCAAGCACGGCGCGTACAGCCGTGAGCAGTTCCATCGCCTGAGTTTCCAGCGTGAACACTTCGCCGCGTGGCCCGCGGCCGTAGCTGGGTGGGTCCAGCAAGACAGCGTCATAGCGACGGCCACGCCGTGCTTCGCGGGCGAGGAAAGCGTTGCAGTCGTCTTCGATCCAGCGGATGGGCCGCTCTGTGAGGTTGTTCAACGCAGCGTTGTTGCGTGCCCATGCGACAGCAGCTTTAGAGGCGTCCACATGACAGACTTTGGCGCCAGCAGCCGCGGCGGCGAGGCTCGCGCCACCTGTGTACGCGAACAGATTCAACACTTCAGTTTCTTTGCCTTGCACTGCGCGTGTTTCGAGAAGAGCGCGTAGCCGCTGCCATGTGTAGGCATGTTCAGGGAACAGACCGAGATGCCCGAAGGGCGTGGGCTTCAGGCGAAAGAGCAAGCCTGCATGGCGCGCGTTGAGTTCGCCGGGTTCTGCGCCCCGAAACTCCCAGTGGCCGCCGCCGGTGTCACTGCGTTGGTGCACACACGCGGCCTTGCGCCATTCGGATTCCGGCAGAGCGCGTGGCCAGAAGGCCTGCGCAGCTTGACGATCGAACATCCACGCGCCTACCGATTCCAGTCGGCGGCCAGCACCGCAATCGAGCAACAGATAGTCAGCGGGCGCTTCCATGACCTTCGCTCTTGCGTCGCTTCTTCAAGTAACGATCCAGCCATTGCGCACTCCACTCCGCATAGCGGCTCGCTTCGATGGCGGTGCGGATGTCGCGCATGAGGTCTTGATAGAAGTGCAGGTTGTGGATGGTGGCAAGCGTTTCAAACATGGGCTCTTTGGCGTAGAGCAAGTGGCGCAGCACCATGCGCGAGAAGTTCTTGCAGGTGTAGCAAGTGCAAGCTGTGTCGGGAGCGTAATCGTCCTTGCGGAACACTTTGTCGCCGATGCGCAGCTTGCCAGTGCGCGTGAACAAGGTGCCGCCGCGGCCGTAGCGTGTTGGAATCACGCAGTCGAACATGTCCATGCCGAGCCGCACGGCTTCGATGAGGTCTTCAGGCAAGCCGACACCCATGAGATAGCGTGGCAAGCTCTGCGGCAGCATCGGCGCGGCCCATGCGGTGACGCGGCTCATCAGCTCGAAGCCTTCGCCGACAGAAACGCCACCAATGGCGAAGCCGTCGAAGTCGATGGAAGTGATTTGTTGCGCGGAGCGTTCGCGCAGTTCGCGGTAAGTGCCGCCTTGCACGATGCCGAAGAGGAATTGGTGTGGCGCGAGCGGCACGTCGCGGCAGCGCTTTGCCCAGCGCGTGGTGCGTTCGAGGCTGTTCGCAACGTATTCGAACGTCGCGGGGTAGGGAACGCACTCGTCGAAGGCCATCACGATGTCAGCGCCAAGATCGCGCTGAATGGCCATGCTGGTTTCTGGATCCAGCATGATGGTGGTGGTGCCTTCGTCATAGCGAAAGGTCACACCGCGTTCATCGATTTGCTTGTCCGGCAGCGAGAACACTTGGAAGCCGCCAGAGTCGGTGAGGATCGTCTTGGGCCACGCCATCAGTTTGTGCAGGCCACCAGCGCGTCTCACCAACTCACGCCGATCTTCGAGCGACATGTGGAAGGTGTTGGCGAGGACAACTTCGGCGCCAGTGTCGAGCACCTGAGCTGGCGTCACGGCTTTCACTGCACCTTGAGTGCCCACGGGCATGAATGCTGGGCATTGCACCGTCCCATGTTCCGTGGTGAAAGTGCTGCGCCGGGCGCCTGAGGGGTCCTGCTTGAGCAGGCGGAAAGTAATGTCTTTGCGCGGCGGCATGGGGCAGAGTCATAGCCGCTGCGAGCCGGACTGAAAAGGACAGCGTGCGCCTAGTAGGACTCTTCGAGGAGGGCGAGCACCACGCGATCGAGCAAGGCCCGCAGCGTTACGGCCTTGGCATGGCTGTGTTGCAACACGACACAAAACGTGAGTTCGCGGCCGCCGAGCGTGGTCAGGTAACCCGCCAGTGCGCTCACACCTTCGAGGCTCCCGGTCTTGGCCTGGACGCGCCCAACAGCATTGGTGCCTATGAAGCGATTCATGAGGGAGCCACTTTCGCCAGCGCGTGGGAGCAGTGCGCGCAATCGCCCGGGGTGCTCTTGTTCATGGCGGAGCAGAAGGTGCGCCAAGGCATCGGCGTGAAGGAGGTTGTAGCGCGAGAATCCGCTGCCATCGGCGAGCACGAGTTGCGTGTCATCGATGCCGCAGCGCTGCAATTCTGTACGCAGGAGTGCAAAACCTTGCTCGGCAGTACCACTGTCATGGCCTGACCAATGCGGCAACTGGCGTAGCAGGCATTCGGCGGCGACGTTGTCGCTGCTCTCCAACGTGGCCCGCAACACGGTCAGCAGCGGCCGATATAGGCGCGCGAGCACAGTTCCCTGCGCTCGGTGTTCGTCTGGCAGCAAAGCAACACGCGCTCTCAACTCCTCAGGCAAGGCAGCGTGAAAAACCGCGAGCGTTTGCTGCGCAGGAGCAGATTGATTTTTCTCATGCAAGCGCAGAGAGCTCGCACGCAACATGTCCAGCTCGTCGTCCCACATCCAACCGCGTCCAAGTTCAGCGCCAGAGAAGTGGCTGCTGTCTGCAGCGAGTTTGTGCTGCCCGGGACCGATTCGCCGTGCACACTCAGCCGCGAGGCTTTGTAAGTCCTGCGACGTGAGCAATGGGTCGCCACCACCGACAAGCACCAAGGTGTTGCAAGAAGGATCGGTGGTTTCCAATCTCACTTGAGTCGTGAGCACTGCGTTGGCGGGTGCTGTGCTCAGTGTGGCGCATGCCGTGAGTAGCTTCGCGGTCGAAGCAGGATTGAATAGCAAGCGCGAGTGCTGCTCGACGAGAGGTTCCGCGTCATTCGTCGAAAGCACACACACATGCAGCGAGGCACCGAGGGCGGCCGCTTCCGTACTCAGCGTTTCGCGCTGAAGTGACGGGCTGTGGCTGCACGCCGAGAGCCACAGCACAGCCATTAGGGTGACTGCGCCGTGAAGCACTCGCTGCTCAGAAGATGAGTCGCACCACAGGTGTCGCACCGACGAAGGTGTAACCGAGCCCAAGTGCGATGCCTACGCTGTCCACGCCAAAGCCGGCGGGGAAACTGATGGAACCGGCTGGAAGACTGATGTCCACCGCGGGATAGAGCCCTATCTCGGGCCAAGCCCAGTGAATCAGCGAGCCTGGTGCGACCGGCTGCTGCAAGCAAGTGATCGAAAGCAAGTCTGCATTCAGACCGAGGAAGGCCCCAGAGCCAACGGCGGCACTGGTGTTGAAGCTGAACAGGGTGAACCCTTCGGACGTGCCTGCTGGGATGCTGTTGATGCCGAAATGAACACTGCCAGGACCGCTGGGGGACGTGAACTCGAGACTGAATGGCGGTGGCGGCGGCGGGCCAGTGAGGCCACCACGCACTACGAGTGCGTACGCGCTATCGAGGGCTCCAGTTGCCGCGTGTCCGTCTTGATTCAATTGCGCGGCGGTCACGGTGATCGTCCAAACACCGGCCGCCGGGTTGGTGAGGATTACGTTCTCTACGGTGTCGACGATGTTGGCGCTGCCGCCGCTTGTGGACGTGTTGCCTGCGGCCAAGCCGTTGTTGCCGTAGTAAATGGTGCCATTGGGTGCCACGACTTTGAGGTCGAGGTTGTTGATGCGGTGCTGCGTCGCCGAGGTAGTGCCGGCGCGGTCACGCCACACGAGCGTGGCCTGGAACATCGGTTCGCCAGTAGCAACGGTCACGGTGTAGCCCGTCAAACCGAGATTGGGGAGCACATCGGTTTCATTCACGATGAGCATTTTGTTGCGATCGTTGTAGAGCGTCGCGAGATCTGGGTGGCCCCATCCTTGCTTCACACGCGAGAGATTCGCGGCAGCACCGACGAAAGTCCACTGAGTTGCGGTGTTGATGATGAGGGCTTTCGCGGTCGCGGCGTGCGGTCGAGAAGCGAACACTGAGCCTGCAGTGGGATTGCCGAAGATGCCTTGATGCCACATCTGGTGCAGAATGCCGACGCAGCCTGCCACGATGGGTGTTGCGCCTGACGTGCCATTAAAGCCGGCGTAATAACTGCCGGCCGCGTAGCCGGCGGCGCCAACTTGATCCGTGCAATAGATGTTGTCGTAGAAGCTGGCGACATCAGGTTTCAGTCTGCCGTCCGCCGCTGGGCCGATGCTGGCGCCGGTCCAAACATCGTCGGCCTTGGTTGCGGTGTTGCCGTGCGAGATGCCACCCACCGAGATGATGTTCTTGGCCCAAGCTTCTGGCCGTGAGCTTTGGGTGCCTGCGTTGCTTTGTGACTGTGTGATCACGAAGTCATGGTCGAAGAGGGCAAGGTCCATGTCTTGCGAGACGCTGGTGTAGGACGTCGTGAGCGTACCGCCCCACGAATTAGTTTGAAACACAACCTGAATGGCACTGGCCGGATTCACGCAATCGCCGGTGTGGGCATAGCGTGTTCCGCCAACGAAGGTGGTGTACACAGCGGCGACGCCTGTGCCGTTGTGCAAGATGCCTTTGGCCATCGGGTCGGTGCCGTTGGCGAAAACTTCACCGTAAGTGCAGGTGCCGTGGTTGTTCGCAGGACTCGCACCGTGAATGATCGGCGGGGGTATGAACTCGGGGTGCGTTGTCTCTATCCCGACGTCCATATCCTCACCGCGTACGCCTGTGCCATCGAAGCCGAGGGTGTCTACATAGGTTGCGCCGTGAAAAGTGCGTGCGATGTCCATGTCAACGCCTGGTTCACCGCGTGGATCGACCCACTGCACGGCATCGGATTGCACTAACGCAACCAAGGTGCTGCGGTCGAGCTCTGCAGCGAAGAGATGGGTTTGCGGGTCCGAATGCAGGATTGCGGCGCCGCGCTCGGTGAGTAACTGAAGCGCAGGCATCTGCGCCTCGCGGCCACGACCTGTGGACAGGGCATTCACGTTGAAGCGCGCTGGTGCGCTGTGGCGGCCAGCGAGGACGGACAAAAGCGTTTCATCAAGTTTGTAGGCCGGATGGAAAGCGCCGACCCAGCGCACGCATGGCATGGCCTTGAGTGCTGCGAGGGTGACGCCGTCGGCTTCAACTACGCTGGCGTGATGCGCCAAGTAGAGGTGGCGTTTGGCACCGACCTGCGCCAAGAGCCGAATCTGTGCGTCCGTGGTTTGCGACCAAAACTGCACAATCGCCAAGCGCGAACTTGCAGCGGCACGCAATTCTTGGGGCACTGCTGGTGCTGCCGAACGCAAGGGATCGAACTCACCGAAGCGAAGCTTCAAGGTGTAGTCCATCGGTATTGGCGTGCTGAAGGTGCGCCCGTCCTGCGCAAGGAGGCACCAATCGCTCGTTTGGCCATCATCGAGTTCGGTCCAAGTGACGCAGGCTTCGCCGCTTCCAGAGACAGGGTGCCATGCGGCACCGATCACCTGAGCGCTGCTCGTGTGCAGAACTACGGGTCCTGTTCCGAAGTCGAGGGCCAGCACGTGTCCCTTGGCGTCTACCCAAGTTGCAAGGCGCGGCTCTTGAGCGAAGGCAGTGACACACAGTGCAAACACACAAAGTACTGTGACAGGGCGCAGCATTAGGGGGTTACTCCAGCGGACAAGTGGGGCACGGGAACAACAGTTTGGCGAGCGCTATCTTGAGCGCTGACGGACTTCACACACGATGCACACAAGTTATGGATGACCGAGAGTCTACAACTTTGCATGCCGCGAAAGGAAGAGTATTTGTGCAAGCACATCCGGCTGACAGCAAAGCACTTGCACCGACCGCTCGGGCCTGGTGGGCCCTCGTCGCGGTCCAGCTCTGTTTCGCGTCCTTTCCCGCCACGGGAAAAATCGCGCTAGCTGGGTTTCCGCCTCATGTGCTCTGTTTTTGGCGTGTGGCTGGAACCGCGTTGGTTCTGGGTGCATTTGCGCTGTGGCGCCATGGAAGCGTCGTGCTCTTGAAGCGTGAAGACATCTTTCCGGCGATTGTCTTGAGTCTGCTGGGCGTCACTTTGAATCAGTTGTTTTTCTTGAGCGGTTTGGCACAGAGCAGCGCTGTTCGCGGCGGACTGCTCGTGATGCTCATTCCCGTGTTCACACTTGGTTGGGCTGTTCTGCGCAAACGGGAACAGTTCAGTGTGCACCGTCTCGCCGGCGTGCTCGCTGCTGCAACGGGTGTGCTGCTGCTCCTGTGGGACTCCCTGTTTGGAAGTGTCTTCGGCGCCGATTGGCTCTTTCTCGCCAATGCCGCTTGCTATGCCATCTACCTTGTTGAGGTGCGCCGCCTCTTGCAGCGCTACCCAGCGTTGGTGGTCGCAGCTTGGATGTTCGTGTTCGCGTTGCCTCCTGTGAGCGTCCTTGTGTGGAATGATGCGCTCTGGCCGAGCGCGAGCACGTCGGCGCAGCATTGGGCGCTCGCGTGGGTTGTGGTCTTCCCAACCATCTTCGCGTACTTGCTGAACATCTGTGCATTGCAGCGCATCCCAGCGTCAACGACGGCGGTGTTTGTCTGCTTCCAACCGCTCGCGGCTGCTGCGCTCGCGATGGTGTTGTTAGGTGAAGCGTTGAACTGGCGCGACGGCGCAACTTTTGTGCTCGTGGTTTGCGGGATCTGGCTCAGCAGCCGTGACAGTGTGTCCCGCAAACGGGGCTGAGCTGCACCATTCTCAAGGGAATGTGGCGCACTTTCGATATCAGAGAGAGCGGGCCGTCACTTGTCCAACCCGCGTGACACTATGGGTGAACTTCGTACTGATGCCGTCGAGGTGGTTGCTTCGCTGAAGCATCTACGTCCCTTTCCTGTCCTCGCCATGCGTCTCGTCGACATGGCCTGCGGCGAATCGCCCGATCGCGCAGAGTTGGTGCGCTTGGTGGAGCAAGACCCCTTGCTCGTGGCGGAAATCCTGCGCACTGCGAACAATGCTCACTATGCGCGGCGCGTGCCTACCGAATGTGTTGAACAAGCGCTGCTGGTTCTCGGCAATCGCGCTGTGGCGCAGGTGGCCGCTGCTGGTTTGATTGGACGCCACTTGCTGGAACGCGTGGAACACCGTTCCATTGGACGCAGTTTGTGGAGGCATGCTCTCGCCGTGGGTGCCATGGCGCGAGAACTTGCTGCGGGAGAACAGGCCAGCGCGCGACAAGCGGGCACACTTGGATTGTTTCATGAGCTTGGCCCGATGGCTTTGCTGAACACGCGCCCAGATTTGGTGCTGCGCGTGGAGCAGGCCTTGCAACAAGGCATGCAGCGCAAGGAGGCGGAACAACAAATCTATGGTCTGTGTGGCGACCAACTGAGCGTTCTGGCTGCGCGTTCGCTGCTGTTGCCCAAAGTGCTTGTTGCAGGGCTCGAGGCCCTGCAGCGGGGTGACACGACCTTGCAGCCTGCGGTGCGTTGCGTCTTGGCCGCGGATCGTATCGCGCCTCTCATCGGGATTCCCAGTTATCCATCGGCGACCAGTCTGCCTTTGGGGGCAGCTACAGAGGCTGTGCTCTCGCGCCAGTCAGGCAGTTTGAAGCGTGTGGCTCAAGCTGCGAACGAAGCGGTGTTGTCTGTGACAATCGACGAGCCCATAGACCCCATCGAGATGGTCTTTAACGCCAACAGACGCCTCGCCGAACTGAACTCGGCGTATGTCAAGGTCACATACGAGCTGGAGCGGCGCGCTGATGAGACGCGAAAACTCTTGGGTACCATCAGCATGCTGCAAGATGGCATGGATGTGAAACATCTGCGCACAGAGATTCTCGACGCTCTGTTGCGTCAATATGGCGCAAGCGTGTCCTTCGAGCTGCATCTCGATTCTGCGGATGGCGCAACGGGAATGTGCGGCGTCTTGCGTGCTGACGACACCGTGCGCCAATTGCCGTTGAAACTCAGTGGCGCTTGGATGGGCCTTGACACGCTGGAGGCTCTCGATGCTGGGCAGTGTGTCGACCTACGCTCTGGCGCAGCGCACGCGGCGTTGTGCGAAGCCATTGGTCCCATGATGCAGTTTGTGTTGGCGCCGATGCAGGTGCGCAATCGCCGCAGCGGGCTTCTCGGCTTGGGGTTTGCCACTCTGCCGCTCGGAGACAGCGGCGCCATGGAGTTTCTCGCCATCCTCTCGACGGCTGCTGCGCTCAGCATCGAGAATGCACGGCTTTATGCCGAGGCGGTGGAGGAGGCCACGGTGGACACCGTGACAGGACTCACCACGCGGCGCAGTGCGCTGGATCAACTGCAGCGCTGCCTGTTGGAAAGGCGCGGCGAGAGTTGTGCCGTCATCATGATTGACCTCGACAACTTCAAGGCCGTGAATGACAACCTCGGACACTGGGAAGGCGATGTGTATCTCAAAGAAGTTGGAGCGGCGTTGAAGGCCACTCTTCGCCCCGGGGATGCCGTCTCGCGCTTCGGTGGCGACGAGTTCCTTGTGGTGCTGCGTCACGCCGATGCGGCGAGCGCTGCGCGTGTTGCGGAGCGAGTGCTTGAGGCTCTCCAGCAGGTGGCGGCGAACGAGCGTTGGTTGCGCGTCCCAGCTCAACTGGGTGCGAGTCTTGGTGTGGCTTGCAGCATCGAGAACGACGACGCCAAGAGTCTTGTGACGCGCGCTGATGTGGCGCTGTACGAAGCCAAAGCGCTCGGCAAGGGACGGGTGGTGACGGCTGGCCGGCCCGTCGCGGTGCGTTGATCAGCGCAGTTCGTTCAGGGGCTCGAACAACATCTCGAGGCGCGCGTGATCCAACTCTCCAGGGCGCCGCTCGACACCACCGCACAAGTTGATGCCCCAAGGCGTGTGGGTGAGTAGAGCGCGCACATTTTCAGGGCGAACTCCGCCACCGATGAAGGTGAAGGTGGGTGCGAGCTCACCGAGGACTTCCCATGGGAATGTGAGCTCCGTTCCGGTGGTGGCAAGCGTGAGCAGGCTTGGGGCCTTTGCGCTGGCTTCCGGCTTTTGCAGCGGCAGGAGCTGTGTCGAAGCGTTCAGTTCATAAACGCGGCTGACATTGAGTTTCTCTTTTTGAAGCGCAAGAGCTTCGGCTTCGTTGATGCCAGCCACTTGCACGTTGCGGCATCCGGTCTGTTTGCAGATCTCGAGAATGCGTTTGGCATTCACACCGCGGAACTCGAGCACGGAAGTCACACCTTTGCCGGCTGCTGCGAAGAGCTGCTTGGCTTGTGCTGGATCGATGATGTTTCGCGCTGAATTCTCGTAGAACACGCAGCCAATGTGCGTAATGCCAATCTGTGCCGCGAAGGCGGCGTCGTCAGGATTCATGACGCCGCTGAGTTTCACTTGGGGAAGCGCTGATTTGGCCTGCTTGCTCATGGGTGTCGATACTCCCTTGAGAGCCCTGTGCCTTCAAGCGCTTAGCGTTGAAGAGCTTCGAGCAAGGCGGTCCAATCGAAGGCGACGCCGGGGTCCGACTTCTCCGCTTGGATATGAAAATGCCCCAACACGCCTGAAAACGAGGCGAATTCGGCGTCCGTCAGGCAACGGTCCACGACGTGGCCCTGCACGTCCACCGGAAACGCAGCTTCGATGCGCGGAAAGACTTTTCGCAAACTGCGCACCAACGCTGCAAGCGATGCGTACTGAGCCGCCGTGAAATCGTGTTGGATGAGCGCGCGGCCGTTGATCTGGCCAGCGAAGAGCCCCGAGCGCGCCGTTGGGACGACGCAGCCTGTTCGCAGAAAACCGCGACCAGCATCACGGCGCGGCACTTGCAACCATGTCTGCCCCCGCTCGTCGGTGGCATAGAGCCGTGCGAGTTTGGTGGCTTCCGCGTAGGCGCCGATCTGCGCTATCTCGATGCCGATGGAACGGTCATTCGCTTTCGTCGCGTGACGTGCACGATGTTCGAGGTCGAGGGTTTGCCAGATCGTGCCGTCCAAGTCCAGCATGAAATGCACAGACAGACCGCGCTGATCTTGTAGGACTTCGAAGCACTGCGTGGAGTCGTGACAGGCGTCGTAGTGCACTACGAACTGATCCACTCGAGCCTGAAGCGCCGCGAGATCCAAGCCAGTGTCAGGAACATCCGTGCTGACGCCTTCCATGGAGCGCACGCCATAACGCCGCGGTGTGTTCGTGCCTGAGCTCGGGCGCGTGGGCAGCACAGCATCGCTGAAAGCGCAGCGTTCTTGCTGCGCATCGAAGCCTTGGGGGTCGAGGAACGTAATCACCCGTGCTTCACAGGGGATGCGTTGGCCACACACCACGATGAACGAATCAGGCGTCACGCATCCGCTGAGCATCAAGCTCAGTAAGGCACAAGACAGTTTGAGAAACCGCAGATTTGTTGGAAACGGCGTCGTAGGCGCGCCCACGCTTAACCACCAAGTCCGCGCCGCGCGCGGAGATTTTTGATAGCGTTGCGCTCTACGCGGTCCTTGTCGAGCAGAGTGCCGAGAGCACGCCAGGCAGCGAACTCTCCGCCGCGTCCGCGCCCGCGTGGCGGAGCTTCGACGGTGCCGCCAAGGGCGCGTTTGACTACATTCAGCAGATCCTTGAGCTCGCCATTCGTTTCCTTCTCGAGCGCGACATCAATGTCTTCAATCACTTCGCTGTTTCGGGAAAGCGACCACGCGTAGATCACAGCGAGGCGTTGAGTGCTGCGGGCATCTGCGGCCTCGTAGCGCGACAAAAGCAATTTGCGCACATCGGGGCGGCCGGCCGTGTGGTGCCCGAGGCCAATGCAGGCGCCGACACGCAAGAGTTCTGTAGAAGACTTCGCTTCTTTCATGAGCAGTTCGCGAGCAGCATCCACGCCAACCCCACAGGGGCCGAGGGCGCGCAAGATGTCTTTGCGAATCTCATCATCACGCTCCGTCTTCCAAAGTGCGAGCAAAGCTGGAGCAGCGACGCTGTCTGCCATTTCTTCGACGCTGACCACCGCACAGTTGCGCGATAGAGTGTCTTTCATGGCGAACAAGCGTGTGAACTCCAGAGCAGCGGGTGCGCAGCTAGGCTCACCCACTGCACGAATCACGCGTCGGCTGCGCTGGTCGATGGGCAACTTCTCGAGAATGGTGACGAACTCGGTGTTGGCCGCCTTATCGCCGAGTGTGCACAGCTCACTCGCCGCTTTGCAGCGTTCCTCTTCGTTAGCGCGCTGGATAGTTTCCAAGAGCGCAGCCGAGCGCGAAGTCGCAGGGTTCTTGTCGGGCGTGGGAATGCCGTTGGCATCGGTGCTGACCGGATTCGACGTGGCGCCGCTGGCACCATCGAGGAATGCCAAGAACTCTTTCTTCTTCAATTCGTAGCGGTGTCGCGCGAGCACTTTGCCGTCAGCATCGGTGATGATGTGCTGAGGTGCGACCACCTGAACGGTTTCCTCGTAGCGCTTGCGCATCTCGCGTTCGATGGCTTGATGCTCGGGGCACAACACGCCTACGAATTGCGAGCAATATGTTGGCGGTTCGGTGCTGCCTTCGGGTGCAGGCGCAGAGCCATGGTCGTAGGTGCTACACGGCAGCAACACGAACGAGGTGGTGAGGCGCGCGCGCACTTCTGCGTCGGCATAAACCGTCTGTAGCATCCGCGAACAACCGATCTCGCCGTCTTTCATGATCACCCACAGCAGCAAGCGCTTGCTACTGCGCGCATCGTCAGTGGCCTTTGTGATGTCGCGTTCGAATTGCAAGGTCGCGGGAGCGGCGCGGACACCAGGTGGGGTTGCCACCGGTGCAACTGGGCGCGCCACTGGTGGTTCTTGTGCCGAGAGCGCCAGCGAGAGGAAAGCACAGCAGAGCGAGAGCCGGTGGTTCATAGTGACCCCATCCTAAACGCCAAGGTTCTTGCGGAGCCGCTTTTAAACGCACCAGTGCCGATGGTCTTATCCGCTCAGGCTTTGCCGCGGTAGACGATTCGGCCTTGAGTGAGGTCGTAGGGTGACATTTCGACCTTCACAGCATCGCCGGGCAGGATGCGGATAAAAAACTTGCGCATCTTTCCCGAGACATGGGCATTCACTTCGTGACCGTTTTCGAGTTCCACGCGAAAACGTGCGTTTGCGAGCGATTCGCGCACAACGCCATCCAGAACAATGGGTTCTTCTTTAGCCATTCGGAGTGCCCGTTTCATGGGCGGGGGCATTCTACAAACATGTGCGCTCAGGGCAACGGAGGACAGCTTTTCGCTGCCGTGGTAGATGAACTCACCCCCGGGGAACTCTGATGCTGTCAAAGTTGACGATTCTGTTTGTGTTCAGTGCGTTACTTCAAGCCCAAGTGACTCCGCCGGACACCGAGCCATTGTCCTGGCGCTCTTTGGGCCCAGCCAACATGGAAGGGCGCGTGACCGATTTCGCAGTGGTGGAATCACGCCCTTCGACGTTTTTCGTTGCGGCGGCGACAGGTGGCGTCTGGCGCACCAAGAACGCAGGAACGACGTTCGAGCCTGTTTTCGAGCGTGGAGGCACGGCTTCCATTGGATCTGTAGCCGTAGCGCCATCGAATCCGTCCGTGGTTTGGATCGGCACAGGCGAGGGCAACGCGCGCAACTCTGTGACCTATGGAGACGGTGTCTACCTCAGCACGGATGGTGGCGACCACTTCATAAAGATGGGGCTTGAAGCCACGCGGCAAGTCGCTCGCATTGTGATCCACCCCACCGATCCGAATACGGTTTACTTCGCAGCGCTTGGCAGTCACTTCGGCCCCAACAGCGAGCGAGGCCTGTTCCGCACGCGCGATGGTGGAAAGAACTTTGAGCACATCTTGGCGCTTGACGCTGACACCGGCTGTGTAGATGTGGTGTTGGCTCCTGATAATCCGGAAGTGGTTTATGCAGCTGCGTACCAAGTGCGGCGCGACGGATTCGACACCAACGATCCTGCCGTGAAGTTCGGCGCAAAGGCGGGGATCTACAAGTCCGTCGATGGTGGTGCCAACTGGACGCGCCTTTCCGGAGGGCTCCCAACGGCGGCTTGCGGGCGCATCGGTCTCGCAGTGCAGAAGAAGTCGCCAGCAACGCTGTGGGCCGTCGTGGAAACCGAATACACGGGCAAGTCGCCTCCGCCGATAGTGAAGTCCGACGAAAGCGCGTCAGCTTGGATGGGCGTCACGATCGACGATGTGGAAAGTGGTGTGAAGCTCATCGCCGTCATTGCAAAGGGGCCAGCCGACGTTGCGGGCTTGAAGGCTGACGATTTCATCACGCATATGGATGGCGTCGCGCTTGCGGATCAAGCGGCGTTCCAAACGGCACTCAAGGAACGCAGGCCCGGGGCAAGTGTGAAGCTGGGCTACAAACGCAAGGATGCTGCTGTTGAAGTGGACCTCGTGCTCGCGGCGCGTCCACCCGAGAAAGCTGCGGGCGACCTCGGAGGGCAAACCGAAAACAAGCAAGACGCGCAGGGGCCGAATGGCTTCGAATGCGGCGGTGTCTTTCGTAGTGATGACAGCGGCGAACATTGGACGCGCATCAACTCTGTCACGCCGCGGCCATTTTATTACAGCCAGATTCGTGTCGACCCCGAGGATGCGCAGCGCCTCTGGGTGCTCGGGACTTCGTTGTACTGGTCCGAAGACGGCGGCAAGAGTTTCAAGAACAACGGCGCGCCCCGCGTGCATGTGGACCATCACGCGCTCTGGATTGATCCGGCGGACGGGCGCCACATGCTGCTTGGCAACGATGGCGGCGTGTGCGTCACATGGGATCGCGGCAAGAACTGGGAGTTCGAATCGACGCTGCCCATTGGTCAGTTTTATGCGTTGGCGCTGGACAACCGGACGCCCTATCGCATCTACGGTGGTTTGCAGGACAACGGCAGTTGGTGCATCCCGAGCCGCAGTCGCAGCAGCGCAGGAGTGGGCACCGATCAAGTCTGCCGCATTGGAGGAGGAGACGGGTTCGTGTGCGCTGTAGACCCCGAAGACGATGACAGCGTCTATTCCGAGAGTCAGAACGGCGCACTGCAACGTGTCAACGTGCGTACGGGCGAGACATTTTCTGTGCGACGTCCTGCATTTCCCGGCGTGCCCGAGGAGCGTCCCGCAGCGGAAGGCCCTGCACGATCCTCAGCAGAAGGTGAACAAAGTGCGGAAGAGACGCCGCAATCAGGACGCTGGCGCTTCAATTGGAAAACGCCGTTCATACTTTCGCCTTGGAATCACGCCACGCTGCTCTGGGCTGGCCAGCGCGTGATCCGTTCCGTAGATCGCGGTCAAAGTGCCACAGTGATCTCGCCTGACATTTGCCTCACCGATCGCGGCAGCGGCACGGCCATTGCGGAATCTCCTGCGAAGCAGGGAGTGCTGTGGGTGGGAAGCGACGATGGCGCTGTCCACGTTTCGCGCGATGACGGTGTGACTTGGAAGGCGGTCCAAGGCAACCTCACGCTGCCCGGCCCACGCTGGGTGGCGCACATCGAAGTGTCGCGCACTGCAGCGGGCAAGGCATGGGTGGTGTTCGATGGCCACCGCAACAACGACCTCGCGCCCTATGTCTTTGTTACGGAAGACTACGGAACGACATGGCGCAGTCTTGCAGCAGGCTTGCCACAAGCCAGCACGCGCGTGCTGCGTGAAGACCCTAAGAACTCGAAGCTCTTGTATGTGGGCACAGAGATTGGTGTGTACTTCTCTTGCGATTCTGGCGAGCACTGGGCGAAGCTCGGGAGCGGCCTGCCCACAGTGCCCGTGCATGACCTTGCGATCCACCCACGTGAAAGAGAATTGGTTGCGGCCACGCACGGGCGTGCGCTCTGGATGGTGGATGTTTCAGCGTTGCAAGATTGGCGCGCTGGCGACGAGGAGAAGGATCTCGTGGTGTTCGTGCCTCGGCGCGCGGTGGCGTGGAATGGCGCGGTGGGCAACGGTCGCATGGGGAAGCGCCGATTCCATGCGCAAGGTCCGGAGCGTGGTGCGGCCATTTGGATGTCGCTCTCGGCAGAGAGCGGTCCTGCAGACGTGCGTGTGAAGAGCATCGAGGGGGAGGTGCTGCTCGAAACCAAGGTGGAGGCTGGTGCGGGTTTCAAGCGCGTGTTGTGGAACATGCAAAGCAAAGGCGGTGGCAAAGTGCCACCGGGGCATTACCGCGTGAGTGTGGAGACCAAGGCGAGCTTGATCGAAGCTTCGCTCGAAGTGATCGCTGACCCACAAACGACGAATCCTGCGGAGGTGATCCTGCCATGAAGTGGAAACTCCTTGCAGTGTTTGCAATGTGCGCGCTGGGCTTGCGCGCTCAAGATGAGGCCGCGGAAGTTCCAGCGCTCAGTGCGCAGCTCGAGTGGCGTGGGCTCGGACCTGCGGTGATGGGAGGTCGCATCGTGGAAATCGCGGTGCATCCTTCCGACAAGAGCTGCGTCTATGCGGCTGCGGCCACCGGCGGGGTATGGAAGAGTCTCAACCGCGGCACGACTTGGACAAGTGTGTTCGACGCAGCCACCTCCACTTGCATCGGTGCGCTGGTGATAGCTCCGTCGAATCCCAAAGTGCTTTATGTCGGCACCGGCGAAGCGAACAATCAGCGCTCGTCCTATAGCGGTGATGGACTGTGGAAGAGTGTGGATGCTGGCGCAACATGGCAGCACATGGGGTTGGAGCGCAGTCATCACATCGCACGCATCGCCGTGCATCCCACGGATGAAAACACGGTCTTCGTTGCGGTGTTGGGAGCTCTTTACACCAGCAGTGAAGAACGCGGGCTGTATCGCTCTACGGATGGTGGTGCCACCTTCACGCAAGTGTTGAAAGTCACTGAGCGCACTGGAGTGGTGGATGTGCTGATCGATCCCGCCAATCCCAGTGTGATGTTCGCGGCAAGTTACGAGCGCCTGCGCAGGCCATGGCATCTTGATGAAGCAGGGCCGGGCAGTGGCGTGTGGAAGAGTGAAGACGCAGGCAGCACATGGAAGCGCCTCGATGGCGGATTGCCAACAGGTGAGATTGGTCGCATTGGCCTCACGCTGCACTCCGGCAATCCCGGCACACTTTATGTGTGCGTAGAGAATCGCAATCCTCGCAAAGAGGCGCCGCCCGCGAAGGAACCAGACGCTCCGAAGAAAGATGTCGACAAGCGCAGCGAAGTGGACACGGAAACGGCCCGTAGCGCCAGCAGTGTTGAAGCAGACGACGAAGACGAAGAACTCGAACTGCGCGAGCACTATGCCCCGGGCATGGAACCCAGCGGCAAGCCGGAAGGCGGGCAAGTGTGGCGCAGCACCGATGGCGGTGCGGCATTCAGTTTGCGTAACAAGAAGTCCGTGTGGGGCGATCCTGCGTACTACTACGGACAGATCCGCGTGGATCCGGCCAATGCAGAGAATGTGTGGCTGTTGGGCGTGAACCTCTTCCGCAGCATCGACGGCGGAGAAACATGGAAAGACGATGGTGCACGTGGCGTGCACTCCGACCATCACGCGCTGTGGATCGATCCAACCGACAGCACGCATCTGTTGCTTGGCAATGATGGTGGCCTTGCCGTTTCGTGGGATAGCGGCTCGCATTGGGATGTGTTCGAGAACCTCCCGCTTGGGCAGTTCTATGCCGTGCACGTGGACAACCGCTGGCCTTACCGCATCTACGGCGGGTTGCAGGACAACGGTTCCTACGGGATGCCTTCGCTCGGCGCGGGTTCTGCGTTGCAAGAATGGGAGCTTTTTCGCGTTGGTGGCGGCGACGGTTTCATGTGTGCCACCGACCCTGAAGATCCGGCCAGCGTGTATTCCGAGTTCCAATTCGGTGAGATCTCGCGCCTCGACCTGCGCACGATGCAGCGCAAGCACATCACTCCTGCGAATCGCAAAGGCATGGCCAACGAGCGCTGGAACTGGATGACACCGCTGCTGGTTTCGAAGCATCAACCGCGGCGCGTCTATTGCGCGTCGCAACACGTGTGGCGCAGCGAAGATCGCGGCAATAGTTGGACTTGTATCTCTGCGGATCTCAGCACGGACGACGCGCTGAAAAAACAAGGCAATGTGCCGCACTGCACTGTGACGATGCTGGCGGAATCGCCGCTTCGAGCCGATGTGCTTTGGGCTGGCACGGATGACGGTCGCTTGCATGTCACTCGCAATGGGGGCCAGACTTGGCAAGACGTCAGTAGTGCGTTGCCAGCGTCGGCGCGAGGCCTCTGGGTTTCGCGCATTGTCGCTTCGGCGCATGAGCCGGGGCGCGCATGGGTCGCCATCAACGCCTACCGCGAAGATCGTTTTGAACCGCTGCTCTATCTCAGCGATGACTACGGCGGAACTTTCGCGCCGCGTTGTGCTGGCTTGCCAGCTCAGCCCATCAACAGCGTGGTGGAAGACCCGGCCCACGCCGATTTAATCTTCGTCGCACATGATCGCGGAGTCGCGGTGAGTGAAGATGGCGGTGGCTCGTGGGCTCCGCTCAGCAAGGGGCTGCCTCCTGTTCCCGTGCACGACTTGGTGCTGCAAGCTCGTGACAGCGACCTTGTGGCAGCGACGCACGGTCGTGGCATCTTCGTCGTGGACATCGCACCGCTGCGCGATTTCCAACCTGCAGCGCGCAAGGACAACATCTTGCTTGCGCAACCCAAGTTGGTGGCCGCGCCGTTCTCTGGATTCTCGCGCGGGGATCGTGGCGCACGCTTCTTCGCGCCCTCGAATGGCAAGGTCGGTGCCTATTTGTGGGTTTCCTTGCCCGCGGTTCCAACCGCCGATATGAGCCTTGTCGTAGAGGACGCCGGCGGCCGTGTGGTGCGCACCTTGACGGTGAAAAAGGAAGCGGGTGCACAGCGCGTGCTCTGGGACCTGACAGGATCACAATCTCGTGGGAGCGCAAGCGCACGCACTGGCGCTGCTGGCCGCGGGCGTGATACGGGCCGTGCGGCTCGCGCACTCGTTGGGCGGCATGTTGTGCGCTTGCTCGAAGGTGAAAAGGAAGTGGCCCGCGCAGTTTTGAATCTGCTGCCGGGAATCGTGTCTGTGTCCTTGCCGCGCGGTGATGAAGAAGAAGGCGCCGAGGAAGAGACGCCTTCTCCGAGCGGGCATGCGCCCGTATGGTGAACCATGGGTAAGCAAGCAGGATCGATGAAGAGCAGCATCATTGGCAGAGCCATGGAGTTTCTCTGGTACGGAAACTCGGGGCGCGTGCTCGTGATGTTGCCCACATCTGGCGGGCGGCAGAACGAGAACGAGGACTTCGGTCTCGTTGAAGCTGTGCGTCCACTGATCGATGCGGGGCAGTTGCAAGTGGTGTGCCCCGATTCGCTCAATCGCGAGAGCTGGGCAGACGAGAGCTTGCCGCCGCACGAAAAACTACGACGTCACGAGCTCTACGACCGATTTCTTGCCAACGAGTTCTTTCCTTGGCTCGCGCAGAAGAGTCAGCGCCACGATCCGATTCTCTACGGGGCATCGCTCGGTGGTTGGCAAGCCGTGAACTTCGCCGCGCGTCATCCGCATCTCGTGAGCCGGGTCATCGCCTTCTCGGGGTTCTTCGATCTGCGCCGCCTTACTAAGGATTGGTTTGGGGATTCGGCATATTTCTATTCACCGGTGGATTACATCGCGAACATGGATGCGGATTGGGTCGCACGGCTTTCGCGAGTGGAATGGGTCATCGCAACTGGCGACGGCGACAGTCTGGCTGCTGAAACGCGTTCCCTCGGCGAGCTTTTGGGGCGCAAGGGCATTCCAGCCCATGTAGAACTCTGGCCCGGTGTGTTTGGCCACGATTGGCCCTTCTGGAAACAGCATCTGCCACGATTTCTGCCTTGAGGTTTAATGCGCTCTCCGTCCGTGCCGACGCACGGTGTGGAGGTTTGTATGCGCAAAATTCATATCGCCGCAGGATTTGTCTGCGTCGCGTTTCTCGTAGCGGCTGTGTCGCCCCAGGACCAAGACCTGCAGGCGCGCGTGGCGAAGCTCGAACAACAAGTGCAGAAGAGCGAACGCCAGCGTGAAGCGCTCGAGAAACGCGCCGAGCAGCTTGAGAAATGGCGCAAGTCCGTGCTCCAAGGAGCGAGTGCGCTCGACGAGTCGCTCTCGCGCGTGGAGACGGCAGGCTTTACGAAGGCTGCATGCAGTGCAGAATCACGCGAGCGGCTTTTGGGGGCCCTCAAGGAGCTGAGCAGCAGCATCGCTGAGCGCTAGCGGCGAACTTCACTGAGCGTCGCTGCCCCCACGCTTGGTCACGGCGCAGGGAACAGTCGGTCGAGGACCGGACGCGCTCCTTGCACGGCGCAGGTCTGCATGTAGAGCGAGAGGCCGCGCACGCCACCAAGTTCGAGGCCGCCGCCTG
The DNA here is from genome assembly GCA_009691765.1 of Planctomycetota bacterium. Lineage (GTDB taxonomy): Bacteria > Planctomycetota > SXUL01. The sequence continues at coordinate 21,614 of SIAO01000001.1, forward strand.
CGCGGCCAGGACCGCCGTGCGCCATGTTGGGCAGCACGAGACCTGGGCCTGTACTGAACTCTGCGATGCGCGCGGAACCAAGAAGCAATCGGCCTGTCCACGGCGCGAGTTCTTCCACGCATTGCGTTGTGAATTCGAGATCGTCGCTGTAGACCGTGGTGACCAATGTGCCTTCGCCGAGGGCCACGAGTTCTGCGGCTTGAACAACGCTGCCGTCGTAGGGCAGCAACGTGACCATGGGGCCGAAAACTTCGAGGCTGTGCAGTGCAGCGGTCTTGCTGTTCTTCGCAAGCAGCACACAAGGTGGAAACAAAGTCGTTGGCTCTGCGGGTAGTGCGCCCACCACAACATCGCAGTGTGTGGCCAGTTCGCGCGCGCGTTGCAGCACATCTGTTGCTTGAGACGGAGTAGCGAGCGCACCCATGCGTGCCGTGGCATCCGTTGGCGTCTTCGGGAGATACTCAGGCAGCAAGCGCTCGCGCAGCGCGTCGCTGACGGGGCCAACCAGCGCTGCAGGCAACAAGACGCGCCGTGTGGCCGTGCATTTCTGCCCGCTCTTTTGCGTGATCTCGCGCACCAATTCGCGCAGGAACAGCTCGTAGCAAGCGGAACCGGGCTGCACATCCGGACCGACGACCACCGCGTTCAAACTGTCCGCTTCAATATTCACGCGCACCGAGCGTTCGACGACGGCACGGTGACTGCGGATCTTCGCGCCTGTGTCAGCGCTGCCGGTGAATGCGATGACATCTTGCGCGCCCAAGTGATCCAGCAAGTCGCCGACGCTGCCGACGAGCAACGAAAAGCTCCCTGCTGGCAGCAAACCAGAATCCGTCATGGCTTTCGCGGCCCGCGCAGTGGGCAAGGCAGTCGCCGTTGCGGGTTTGCACAGCACAGGCATGCCTGCGAGGAAGGCGCACGCGAGTTTCTCAGCGAGGCCCCAGATCGGGAAATTGAAAGCGTTGATGTGGACGGCAACGCCGCGCAAGGGCACGCGGATGTGACGACCGGCGAAGCGCGGAGAGCGGCCGAGTTGTTCGGCTGCGCCATCGGTGAGAAACATGGCGCTCCCGAGCTCACGACCAAGCGCAGCGTAGGAACTTAAGGTTGCTGTACCGCCATCGATGTCGAACTTGGCATCGGACCGAGTCACGCCCGTGTTGGCCATCGACACTTCGAGCAGTTCATCGCGCACGCTGTAGATGGCTTTGGCGAGCGCATCCAGCAGGTCACCACGTTGAGCGAAAGAGAGCGCGCGGAGTGCGGGGCCGCCACGCAACCGCGCGTGCTGCAATGCAGTCCCAAGATCGAGGCCAGCGCTGGAGGCATGGGCCAATGTGGCTGAGGAGACGGGGTTTACGAGTGCGGTGCCTGCACCGGTGCCGGATTGCCAGCGGTCCTGCAAATAACTCGGGGTGACGGACATGGGCTGCTCCTCGGGGGCGAACCATAGCGCGCGAGTCAGCGAGGCACACCTTGACAGCGGCGCAGCGGCGACACATAAGTCCGCACCGGAGATCGTTATGCGCCTTTTACTTTCACTCCTTTGCTTCAGCCTTGTGTTCGTGGCCTGTGGCGCTGACGCCTCACCGACACCTGCGGCCGGAGCGGGCAAGCCCGATGCACCGGCGGTGGCTCTAACCACCAAACCGGCTGAGAACCCTGCACTGCGCGACCCTGCGCAGGCCACACAGAAAGCGCCCGACGTGTTTGAAGTGGAGTTCGAAACCACCAAGGGCCACTTCGTGATTGAAGTGGATCGCAGCTGGTCCCCGCATGGTGCGGACCGTTTCTACAACATGGTCAGCGTGGGTTACTACAACGATGTGCGCATCTTCCGCGTGGTGCGGAACTTTGTGGCGCAGTTCGGAATGCACGCCGATCCGACTGTGAGCAAGGCCTGGTCGGGTTCGAGAATCCCCGGCGACAGCGTGCGCAAATCGAATCTGAAAGGCACGCTGACTTTCGCGATGCTGTCAGATCCGAACTCGCGCAGCAATCAGTTGTTCATCAATCTGAAAGACAACGCACGGCTCGACAACATGGGTTTCGCGCCTGTCGGCAAAGTGACGCGCGGGCTCGATGTCGTGGAAGGGCTCTACAACGGTTACGGCGAGGAACCATCGCAGGAAGCCATCGCCAAGCGCGGGAACGCGTACCTTGACGAGAACTTCCCCAAGCTTGATGCCATCAAGAGCGCCTACATCATCGCGAAGTGAAGAGTCTGGTGCGCTTTCTTGGTGTCTATAGTTTCACGTACTCGAAATCGAGCGCTTGACTGTTGATGCCGTTCTTGGGCGGCGCGATCCAGTTGGCGAAAGCGCCAGGCTTGGTCACGCCCACCATGAGGCTGTCCACATAGGCTTCATCGGCCTCGCTAGGCAGCATGGAAGCGTAGTAGGCATCGGCAGTGCCCGCATCTGCGAGCAGCTCGCCGTCCGTCGTGAAGCTGTGTTGCGCGTACTCGCCCAAGTGGCGATGGAAGCGGCGGTTGGGAAGCGTCACGCGGAAGCTTGAACCTTCTTCTTCGAGCGCGCGGTTCCAGCCCTTGACTGCGCGCTCGCAGTCTTTGATGTAGTCGTCGCGCAGGACTTCATTCAGTGCGTTGCGCAAGGGCACTTGTCGTTGCGTCACGCGGCCAGCTTCGATCACGGGCACGTTCATGAAGCCTTCGCGCGCTGAGTGGTCAGCGTATTTCTTCTCCTCGTCGAAGCGGCCCTTGAGGCCCATCGCAAAGAAGTCAGCGGAGTTGCTGGAGATTTCGGAGCCAAACAAATCGAGGCTGTAGCTGAACCAGTAGTTGATGTAGCGCTGCACGATTTCGAGCGGAATGCCACCGCCCTTGACGACATCGCCATCGAAGAGTTTGGCGAGCTGTGCCGAGCGCCGCAGCACGCGGGTGATGCCGGTTTCTCCAACGAACAAGTGGTGCGCCTCTTCGGTCAGCATGAACTGGCACGTGCGGCGCATCGGCGCGAAGCCAGATTCGGCGAGAGCGCCTAGTTGATATTTCCCATCACGGTCCGTGAACATCGTGAAGCAGAAGAAGCTCAGCCAGTGGCGGATGGGTTGATTGAAGGTCTCGAGGATGCGCGGTTTGTTGGCGTCACCGGAGCGGCGCGCGAGCAATTCGTCGGCTTCATCACGACCGTCGCGGCCGAAATGACGATGGAGCAAATACACCATGGCCCAGAGGTGGCGTCCCTCTTCGACATTGACCTGGAAGAGATTGCGCAAGTCATAGAGACTTGGGCATGTGCGGCCGAGTAAGCGCTGTTGTTCCACCGACGCGGGTTCTGTGTCGCCTTGAGTGACGATGAGCCGACGTAGCGGGTTGCGAAACTCACCAGGCACTTCTTCGAAGGACTCGATGTCAGGATTGTCACCAAAGCCCACGGGACGCTTGCGTTCTTCCGGCGTCAGGAAAATGCCCCAGCGGTAGTCGGGCATCTTCACGTGTTCGAACGTGGCCCAGCCGTCGCGATCGACGCTCACGGCAGTGCGCAGATAGACATCCTTGGTTTGGAAACCATCGGGGCCCATTTCCAGCCACCAGTCGAGGAAGCGTGGCTGCCATTGCTCCAACGCTTTTTGCAGGCGCCGGTCGTTGCAGAGATCGACATTGTTTGGGATCCGGTCGTGGAGCGACATCACGTTCTCCTGTAGTCGAAAGCGGGCCGCGTTGGCAACCCGTAGTTGGTGAGTGCGCCTTTGGGCCCCGTCGCGTTGGGTCGCTGGAAAATCCAGTTTTGCCACGCCGAGAGGCGCGCGAAGATCTTGCTCTCGCAAGTTTCTGGGCCTGGGAAGCGCAGCGACGCTTCCATACCAGTGAGTGCATCGGGGGAGAGGCTTGCGCGTTCTTCCACGGCGAGGCGCACTTCATCTTCGTAGTCGAGCTCGTCGAGTGCCATGGTCATCAAACCGGCACGCTCGCAGGCTTCGATGTCGGCACCAGCGGCAGGTAACGCGGCGCGTGCGCTGGCGGCTGCGGCCATGTCTGCACAGAAGCGCGCTTGCAGGCGCGTGATGCCGTGCGACATAGGCAATGCACCATCATTCATGGCAGAGAAGGCGAGGCGGCCGCCATCTTTGGCGATGAGCCCGTAGGCGCGGTCAGCGCCGAGCAGGAGTTCCAGCAGCGAACCCGCGAAGCAACTGCCCGGCTCCACCAAAGCGAATAGGCTCTTCGCGGTGAGGTCGTAGCGGCGCAAGGTGCGTGCCATGTTCAAGCGCACCTCGTGCAAGAAGCCGTCGTCAGCGTGCGCGAGGAGCGCGGCATCCACTGCGAGAAGTTTGGTGACATCGCCCTGCGTGCGCACGCGCACGATGTTGATTTCAGGAAAATCAACGCGCAGATGCAGTAAGCACAGATCGAGTTCGCGCATGGCGCGCAGTGCCCAAAGTTCGGCGCCCTTGGCGAGCATTCCAGCGCGATCACAGGGCTCAACGGCCTCGGGACCGCGCACGAGCAAGTCTGCCACGCGCGTTGTCGTGTCGCTCACGACTTCCACATAGCGCCCTGCGAGACGCAGGCCATCCTGCTGCAAATCAATCCGAGGCAACACCACCGGAGCAGCGGCGCGCCGTGTCGCAGTGGTGACCAAGTCCGCGGAGCGCTTCGCGACTGCCGCAGCGAAGCCAGTCTTGCTCGGCGCTTCATCGACGAGGCCCCACTCCTTGGCGCGCTTGCCCTTCAAGCCTTCGGCGATGGTGCAAAAGATGTCGGCGCGGTCACGGCGGATGCGGCGTTTATCGACGAGGCGTGTGAGTCCACCTGTTCCGGGCAGCACCGCAAGAAGCGGCACTTCAGGGAAAGACACGGCGCTGTTGCCGTCATCGACGAGGACGATTTGGTCGCATGCGAGCGCGAGTTCGTACCCACCACCCGCCGCGGTGCCGTTGAGCGCCGCGATGCTGCGCACGCCGCTGTTGGCGGAGAGATCTTCGATGCCGAGACGCGTTTCATTGGTGTATTTGCAGAAGTTCACTTTGAACGCATGCGTGGACTTGCCCAGCATGTAGATGTTGGCCCCAGCGCAGAAGATGCGGGCAACTTCAGAACTCAGCACGAGGGCTTTCACTTCGGGGTGTTCGAAGCGCAGTCGTTGAACCGCGTCGGCGAGCTCGATATCGACGCCCAAGTCGTAGCTGTTCTGTTTCAACAGATACTTGTCACCGAGACCTTCTTCTTCTTGGACATGCAGCGCGAGAGTGGCGACCGCGCCGTCTTTGCGCAACGTCCAGTGACGGTAGTGCGTCGGATCGGTTTGAAACTGCGTGAGTGTGCCCGCAGAGGCGCTGGTGGTGTCGTCAGCCATGCAGAGGTTGTACCCGCTTCTTTATCGGCGACAAGCATTATAGTGTGTTGCACTCTTTGTATGACGCACTATAGTGCCGCTATGCCAGCGCGCACTTCAGCATCCAGCTTAGAGCTTGCTCGCCTTGGAAAACGTCTTCGCTCCGCTCGTGCAGGCGTTGGACTTTCGCGCGACACTTTGGCGCAGCGCTCGAGTGTTTCTGTCCGTTTCATCGCAGAAGTCGAAGCTGGGCGCGGCAACATCAGCGTGCTGAAGTTGTTGGCCTTGGCGCGCGCGCTCAGCACAACAGGCGGCCTCCTTCTCGGTGAAGGTAGTGAAGGCCGAAAGCCGTTCGTGGTGCTCTGCGGCATGCGCGGCGCCGGCAAGAGTGCGTTGGGAGCGGCTGTTGCGAAGGAACTTGGCGTGACCTTTTTTGAACACGACCGCATGGTGGAAGAACGCGCCGGCATGGACCTGCGCGAGATTTTCACGGTGCAGGGCGAAGAGTGGTACCGCTCGCAATCTCGTGCCGCGTTGCGCGACTTGATGGAACACGAAACACAGCCCCGCGTGATTGCCGCTGCTGGTGGCGTGGTGCTCGACCACGAACTGTGGACCATGTTGCGAGCGCGGACTCACACCGTGTGGCTCTCGGCGCGCGCCGAAGATCACTGGCGCCGCGTCGTGGCTCAAGGCGATCAACGCCCCATGCGTGGGCGGCCGGAGGCGCGCATCGAACTTGAACGCCTGCTCGCAGAACGCACGCCGCTCTATGCCATGGCTGCGGAGAAGATCGACACTTCGCGCCTCGGTGAGGTGCGCTCCAAGGCCGCGTTGCGCGCTATCGCACAACGCGCTTTTGTGCAGTAAGGCGCGAGCGCATCAGCGGCGCGCGGCGCGCTCAGTGCGGATCAGATTGAGTGCGCTGCCAGCCTTGAACCAGTCGATCTGCTGAGGAGTCATGCTGTGGTCCAGCATGATCGTTTCGCAGGTGCCATCTTTGTGGTGCAGGACGCAACGGACTTTGATGTTAGGCGCAAGTTCGGCAAGCCCGACGATGTCTACGCGATCTTCTTCGAGGAACTTGGCGTAGTCGGCTGGGTCCGCAAAAGTGAAAGGCAAGATGCCCTGCTTCTTGAGATTGGTTTCGTGGATGCGCGCAAAGCTGCGCACGATCACGGCGCGTGCGCCAAGCCAGCGCGGAGACATGGCGGCATGTTCACGGCTCGAGCCTTCGCCGTAGTTGGTGTCGCCCACAGCAATCCAGCCACTGTTGCGCGCCTTGTAGTCGCGTGCGACAGCAGAGTATTGCGCGCGCACGCCGCTGAAGACGTTGAGCCCTTTGCCCGTAGCGCCGTCGAAAGCGTTCTTGGCACCGAGAAACATGTTGTCGCTGATGCGCTCGAGGTGGCCGCGGAAAGATAGCCATTTGCCCGCGGCGCTGATGTGGTCTGTTGTGCACTTGCCTGCGGCCTTCATCAGTACTGGCACGCCGAGGATGTCTTGGCCGTCCCAGGCCGGGAAGGGGCTTAGGAGTGCCAAGCGCTGGCTCTCTGCAGCGACATTCACTTTCACACTGGACGTGTCGCGTGGCGCGGGGATGAAGCCTTGCGATCCCGATGCGAACCCGGCAGAGGGAAGTTCGTCAGCCGTGGGAGCAGTGAGCTTCACTTGCCGACCATCCGCCGTTGTGAGGCTGTCCTTCAGCGGATTGAAATCGAGTCGGCCGGCCAAGGCCATGGCCATGACGATTTCCGGACTGGCGATGAAGCAACAAGTTGCTGTGTTGCCGTCGTTACGCGCTTGGAAATTGCGATTGAACGAAGTGATGATGCTGTTCTTCGTGCCTTCCGGGGAGTCGTCACGCTTCCACTGTCCGATGCATGGCCCGCAAGCGTTGGCCAGCACCGTGGCGCCTGCGGCGTTGAGTTCTCCAAGGATGCCATCGCGTTCGATGGTGGCGTGCACTGCGATACTGCCAGGCGAAATGAGTAGCGGCGATTTTAAGGAGAGTCCCGCAGCACGTGCTTGACTCACGAGGTGCGCTGCGCGCCCCAAGTCTTCGTAGCTCGAATTGGTGCAGCTACCGATGAGCGCCGCCGACAAGGCCACCGGCCAATCGTTCTCTTGAAGATCGGCGGCGAAAGCGCTGACCGGGCGCGCCAAATCTGGAGTGTGCGGGCCAACGACATGCGGTTCGAGGGTGTCGAGATCAATCTCCACAACTTGGTCGAAGTACTTCTGTGGGTTGGCTGCAACATCGGCGTCAGCGCACAACTCTGAAGCGTGGGCTTCAGCCAAAGTGGCGATGTCATTGCGTGCGGTGGCGCGTAGATACGCAGCCATGCGCGCGTCGAAGGGGAACACCGAACATGTGGCTCCGAGTTCCGCGCCCATGTTGGTGATGGTGGCTTTGCCCGTGCATGACAGCGAAGCGCAACCAGCGCCGAAGTACTCAATGATGGCCCCAGTGCCGCCGGCCACGGTGAGCATGCCGGCGAGGCGCAGGATCACATCTTTGGGTGCCGTCCAGCCAGAAAGTTGACCCTTCAAGTGCACGCCGATGAGTTTGGGGCTGCGCACATTCCACGCGAGGCCCGCCATGACATCCACCGCATCGGCGCCGCCGACTCCGACCGCGAGCATGCCAAGGCCGCCAGCGTTGGGAGTGTGGGAATCGGTGCCGATGATGAGTCCGCCAGGGAAGGCGTAGTTCTCGAGTATCACTTGATGAATGATGCCGCTACCGGGTTTCCAGAAGCCGATGCCCGCACGCGCTGAAGCGCTGCGCAGGAAATCGAACACCTCGGCGTTCTCGGTTTCTGCGATGGCTAGGTCGTTGCCGGCACCGACGCGCGCACGAATCAAGTGATCGCAATGCACCGTGGTCGGCACCGCAACGCGATCGAGGCCGGCGGAGAGGAACTGCAGCAACGCCATCTGCGCCGTGGCGTCTTGCATCGCCACGCGGTCTGGACGCAAATCAAGATTGCTCTTGCCGCGCGTGAGCGCTTGGTCCGTCGGATCCAAATGTGTGACGAGGATTTTCTCAGCCAGCGTCAACGCACGGCCAAGACTTGCGCGCGCTGCAGCGTGGGCTGCGGCTTGGGTGGAATACAGGCGGGCAATGGCGCTGGTGCAGTCATGTGAATGCATGGTTTTCCTCGTGCAGCGGGTGCGCCCGCACCATAGCGCACAAAGCGCATACCTCCATCACGGCACAGCAGAATCGGCGCGCTCAATTCGGCCGCGACACGATGCCTTGCGGCGTTGCAAAGATGGCGCGGGAGCACATGCCAAGAAACAAACCGTGCTCCACCACGCCCGGGCGTGCGTCAAGTGCGGCTGCCAGCGCGTTCACATCGCTGATGCCGTGCTCGAAGCGCAGATCCACGATGATGTTGCCGTTGTCGGTCAGTTGCAAATCCCCGGTCTGCGACACCCGCGGCACAGGGCGCGCACCGAGATGCGTGAAGAAGGGGAGGTGCGAGCGCCAAGCAAACGTGACGACTTCGACTGGCACTGGCGAGCGTGTGCCAAGCCGCGGCACATCCTTGGTGGCATCTGCGATCACGACAAAGCGCCGCGCCGTGGTGGCCACCATCTTCTCGCGGAGCAGCGCACCGCCGAGCCCCTTCGTGAGGTTGAGATGCGGGTCCACCTCGTCGGCGCCATCAATGGCGAGGTCAAGAAGGTCCACGCTCTCGAGGGCCACCAGCGGAATCCCTTCTTCGCGGCATTGAGTCACTGTGCGCTCAGAAGTTGGTACGCCGGTGATGTCTTTCAATGTGCCAGCTCGCAGCCGTGCTCCGAGGCCGCGCAAGAGCCATGTCACCGTCGAACCGGTGCCGAGGCCAAGGCGCATACCGCTGCGCACTTCATCCAGGGCAGTCATGGCCGCTTGTTCTTTGAGGGCTTCGAGGTCCATGGGTTTGATTGTAGACAGCTATCCCCGCTTGGTCACTTCACGGTGCTGTTGGCATGATGCCCCTGTCATGCGCTTGAAAATGCTTACGTGGAATGTGCACAAAGGGCAGGGAGTGATCGGCTCTCGGCCCGAGTTTCGCCAACTGGCCGCAGCGCTCGCCAAGTCAGATTCCGATCTCGTCTGCTGCCAAGAAGTGTTGCAGCCTGTGGGGCGCACGGCGCAAGACCGCATCATCGCTGGGGCGCTTTCTCACCATTCGAGATTCACTGGGCACGCCAGCAACCGTCGCGGCGTTCATGGCATCGCCACGTTTTGCGAATGGCCCATCTCGCGCCATCGCCACGAGGATGTCAGCACGAACAGCTTCGAGAGGCGCGCGGTGTTGCATGTGCGCGTCCACCCGCGCGAAGGGGAGACCTTGCATGTGTTCAACGTGCATTTCGGATTGACGAGCCGTCAGCGCCGCACCCAGGCGGAGCGCCTCGCCGTGCTCATCGGGCACTGCGTCGGACCGGACGAACCTTTGATCGTGGCAGGGGATTTCAACGATTGGGACAGACGCATCGAACGTCATCTCACCGATGCCGCCTTGGTGCACAACGCCTTGGCTCAGCTACAGCAGAAGGAGCGCCGCACCTATCCCGTGCGTCGGCCGCTGTTCGCCCTCGATCGCATTTACTACCGGGGTTTGGAATTGGTCGGAGCCAAAGTGCTGCGGGGCAAGCCTTGGACAGGCCTCTCCGACCACCTGCCACTGCGCGCCGAGTTCATCTTGCCGGGTTGAACGAGCCTCGTAGAGTTGGCCCCTAGACGGCGGCACCAAGAGCCCGCCCGGAGCTAAGCATGACATACTTCACTTCAATCCTTGCCCTCGTGCTGGTGTTTTTCAGCGCTACTTCCACAGCCCGTTTCGACGAGGGCATGTGGACCTACGACAACTTGCCGCTCAAGCTGTTGAAGGAGAAGTACAACTTCGAGCCTACGGCAGAATGGCTGAAGCAAGTGCGCACATCATCAGTGCGCGTTTCCACGGGCGGATCCGGCTCGTTCGTTTCCTCCAGCGGTCTCATCATGACCAACCACCATGTGGCTCTGGAATTGGTGAACAAGCTGAGCACCACCAACAGCGACTTCGTGAAAACGGGTTACTTGGCCAAGACTCAGGCGGAAGAGCTGAAGTGTCCTGATGCTGATGTGCGCGTGCTCGTGAACCTCGTGGATATCACGGATCGCTTGGATGCAGCTTTAGCAGGCAAGACCGGCGATGAAGCCAAGGGTGCTCGCGCAGCGGAGAGCAAGGCCATCAAGGCCGAGCTTGAAGTCGAAGGTCTGAAAGTCGAATTCACTTCGCTCTACACCGGTGGCCGTCAGATGGCGCACTGCTACAAAATCTGGAACGACGTGCGCTTGGTGTTCGTGCCAGAAATGGCGATCGCCTACTACGGCGGTGATTACGACAACTTCTGCTATCCGCGCTACTGCCTCGATGTCGCCTTCCTGCGCGCGTACGAAGACGGCAAGCCTGCGGATACCAGCGCAACGCATTTGAAGTGGAATCCGAAGGGTCCTGAGCAGAACGAACTGGTGTTTGTCTCAGGCCATCCTGGCAGCACGGGCCGCCAGATGCCTTACTCCAAGATGATCTTCGAGCGCGAGACGCACAATCCGACCATCATCAGCATGCTGCGCTCGATGGAGTCCGCCATTGTTGAGTACGTCGGCGACAATGCCGAACGCAAGCTGGCCACGCTGGACGATCTCTTCGGTTACCGCAACTCGCTGAAGGCGTACGAAGGTCACCAGGTTGGCGCGACCGATCCTTCGCTGCTTGCACGCAAAAAGGATGAAGAGGATAAGTTACGCGGGCTCTGCAAAGATGACCCCGCAGTGGAAGCGGCGTTTGCCACGCTTGATCGCGTGATGGAAGCACGCAGCAAGTCGATCCCATTCTTGATGATGCCGCGCATCGCCCAAGATGTGTTCACAGGCCAGAGCGCCGATGCTGAACGAAACCGATGCAATCTCGCGGCCATGCTGCGCTACGGCAAAGAACGCCTCGGTGGCGATGACGCGTTTGTGAAGCAGTTCTTGGGCGACAAGCAGCCCAGCGAAGCGGCGGCCGGCATCCTTGGCGACGATGATCAGCTCGCAAGCATGCGTGAAGCCGTGAGGACCCGCGCCGAACCGTTCGCCGCTGAAGCGCGCAAACTGGGCGCAGAGGAAGCCGCAGCGGCAACCCTTATATCCAAGGCGCGTTTCAAGGTGTACGGCACCAGCCTCTACCCTGACGCAACGTTCACGCTGCGTCTGTCCTTCGGCGAAGTGAAGGGCTACGAGCTCGGTACCACGCTGGTTCCTTGGCGCACCACGATCGGTGGCCTGTTCGGCAAGGCCTCTGAGTTTGACGACAAGGCGCCCTTCGAAGTGCCAGCAACTTGGCGCGCGGCACAGGGCACTTTGAACATGAATACGCCTTTCGACTTTGTGTCCACCTGCGACATCACCGGCGGCAACTCCGGCAGTCCTGTGGTGAATCGCAAAGGCGAAGTGGTGGGGCTCATCTTCGACGGCAACATCCAGAGCTTGCCGAATCACTACGTCTACGACGAGAAGATTGCGCGTAGCGTGTCTGTGGACACCGCAGCGATCTCTGAAGCACTGCTGAAGGTCTACAAGGCGATGGATCTCGCGGCCGAACTCGGCCTGAAGTAACGAAGCCTCGGGCGGCTTAGCCCAGCAACAGTGGCTCGGATCCAAGGATTCGGGCCACTGAGCGTTTTGTACGGCGCGTGGCGCGGATGGCGCTCAGAGCAGGCGTTCGCGCACATAGCACTCGAGCAGCGGCACTTCGCGCAGGCCTGCGGTTTCGAGGCCGCCAAAGTGCGTTTCGCTGAACATCACTCCGCGAAGGCGCGCCAAGGCTATGGCGCCTTCATCGAAGGGCACGCGTTGCATTTGCGAAACATGCGCGCGTACAGCCGCGAGCTTCTGGGCTTCGAGCGCCGGGCTGTAGTGCAGCAAAGTGTTGATGGCCGAGCGTTCGTGCTGAAACCAAGGGCCTTCAAAGGTCCAGAGCTCTGGGCGCCAGTCGGGTTGTGCAGCGCGCGCACTGTGCAACGCGGCTTCCAACGTGTGACGCGTGAGCCGATGCGTTGGGTGAGGGTCTGCTGCTGAGGGTGTGAGGATCCACTCAGGGCGCATGCTGAGAAGCAGCTCGGTGAGGCGCGCTACGTCGTCACTTTCGAGTGCAGTGGAATCGTAGAAACGCCCACGCAAGAACTGAGCCTTCGCTCCCAACAAGTGTGCTTCGCGCAGCACTTCAGTTTCCCGAAGTGCGGCCACTGCTGCAGGGTCGGTGATGCCCCGCACAGGTGCGCGCGCACCCGTGGTGCAGCACAGAATCACAGACTGCGCCGTGGCGCTCATGGCCAACAATGCGCCACAAGAGATGCTCGCGTCATCGGGGTGCGGAGAGACGCACAGCACAGGCCCGCTCGCGCGCAGCGTGGCTTCATCGAGAATGCGGGCTGGCAGAGCTTCACGATCGTCGCCGCGGCGCGTGAGCAGCGACGCCGCGTCCTCATCGAGGATGACCATGGCGCTGGAGTGCATGCGCACAAGACTTGCTGGACAGGCAGAATCGATGGGGCCTTCCAACATGCGCTGCACGGCGGCGGCCTTGTTGCGGCCCGTCGCCAAGAGCACGAGGCGCTGCGCTTGCAACAGTTCTCGTGGACCCGTTGTGATGGCGTAAAGCCCGCGGCCAGACTCTGAAAAACGCCGCGATTGCGCCTGCAAAGTCTCAGCGTGCAGTTGCACTCTGTGCGCGCCAGTCGAGAACGGCGTGCCCGGCTCGTTGAATGCGATGTGACCGTTCGTGCCGATGCCAGCGAATTGAAACTGCACTGGTGACGCTTTGAGATTTGCTGCGAGCTGCTGCGCGGCATCTGGCGCCAGTCCGTCGATGGCATCGAAGTGCGGCGCGGGATTCAGTCCGTCGAAGAAGTTGTCTCGCAATTCGCGCGCCATGGAACCCACCTCGGTGCGGTTCACGCCTTCGTATTCATCGAGGTGAGTGAAACGTACGCGCTGAAGTTGCAGTTCCTCTGCATGCGCGCGCAGTTGCTGGAATACCGGGATGAAGGTGCGTCCCGTGGCGAGTCCGACGCGAGCGGCGGAATTTGCGCAAAGCATGCGCTCGAGTTCATTTGCTGCCAGCGCAGCCGCATTCGCAGCGCCGCCGCACACGCACACTTCGAGTCTGTTGGCTCCGGTGCGCCAGCCGGACGCGCTTGCAGTTTTGCTCACACACGAATCATGCCGAAGGCGTCGAGTTCCATCCAGTGCGCCCTATACTGAGCGCATGAAATGGATGCGCGTTGGTGCGTTGCTTGCGGCGTTGTCGGTTGTTCTCGGTGCGCTAGGTGCACATGCGCTTGCAGAACGCTTGGATGCCACGAACCACTTGGAACACTGGAAAACGGCGGTGCAGTACCAGTTTGCGGCTGTCCCGGGCCTCTTCTTGTTGGCCTTCGTGCATGCGCCACGCTGGTGTGGCACTGCGCTTTTTTTCGGTTGCATGCTTTTCTCTGGAAGTCTGTACGTCATCGCGCTCGGAGGCCCGAAATGGCTGGGGGCGGTGACTCCGCTGGGGGGCCTTCTGCTGGTAATGGGCTACTTCATGCTCGCATTCTCGAAAAAGTTGGTAGCGGACGAGCGGTAGCCGTTGTCGGGCGAAGTCTCGTATTTACAGGGGGTTATGCCCAATGAGTCGGTGTGCGGCAGGGGCGAACGGAGTCGCCTGAGCGCTGTTGTGGAAAATTCTGTTGAAAGAGTGTGGAAAAAAGTGCGCCACCAGTGCATACTTCCTGCGTCGAGGCTACTGCAAAGGGGCAAATCGAAAGCTGGTGTTGAAGGTGCAGATCTTCACGGCTGAGTGTGTAGTGGTTGGCTTGTGCGATTCGAGAATTCAACTGTGATACCCAGCAATATTGACGGCATGAACATCGTGAGGTTTATCCTCGATGTCCACGAGATCGGCGGCGCCGTTCTCGATGTTGATATCTTGGATCGCACACTCGCACGCCGCCGCCCGATCACCATTCACAAGCTGTTCATGACGTCACGTGAAGCGTGCGGTTGGACTGAAGTCGTGGGTAGCAGCACCATCAGCTACCACCCGATTCACTATCGTCTCGACAGCATCCAGCAGGATCGTGAGATGTTGGTTGCGCGCATCCGCAGCACTCTGGCGTCGATTGTTGACGCGCATGACATCGATCTTGTGGCGAATCACGTGCCGGAGATTGCATCAGGAGTGTTGGTCAGCCGCATCGTGAAGGAAATGGGATTGCCGCTGTTCATCCAGTTCCATGGCGGCGACATTCCGCGCATGCGCTTTAGCGGCGAACACCAGTTGATGGTGGACACGGTGGTGCGCAATCTCAACGAATCTGCACGGCTTGCCGACGCAGTCAGCGCCGTGAGTGAGTCAGCAGGCAAGGTGTTCAAGGTGAAGTCTCACTTGAACCTTTGGACCGGTGCTGACGCAGAGTTCTATGATCCAGCACGCATTCAGCCTGGCTTCTTGCGCGATCGCCTCGACTTGTCGGCAGACGTGCCCATCGTGGTTTTGCCTGCGCGCATCGTGCTCGAGAAGGGGCACAAAATTTTGTTGGATGCCGCTCGAGTGCTGGCGGATCGCAACGTGCCGTTCAATTTGGTCTTCGTTGGCTCGGCTCGCGAAGACATCAAGCGTCAGCTTGATGCGTGCGTGATGGAGTACGGGCTCTCAGGCATGGTTCACACTGTGCTGAACGCTACGCAGCACGAGATGCGCTACATCTATCGCGATAGCGACATCGTGACCTTGCCTGGGTACCACTTTGAAGGTTGCCCGCGCTGCCTGCTGGAAGCTCAATTGATGGAGAAGCCGGTCGTGGCTTCCGATTCTGGCGGCACGCGTGAGTCCTTCCGCGATCACGAGACGGGTTTACTGTTCCCTGTGGGGGATGTGGGCCGTCTCGCCGCGACGTTGGAAACACTGCTGCTCAATCCCGAGCTGCGTGAACGCTTCGGCAAGGCAGGGCGCAAGTTCGTGAAGGACCGTTTCGATCTCGAGTCGCTTGCGGCTCGTCACGAACGCGTCTATCTCGACTTGCTGCGTCGCCCAGCCGCCGTGGTCGCTTGACGCGACGCCGCGAGTGCGGCCGCCAGCTCTTTGCGCCAAATTGGTGCACGCCGTTTTAGGTCGCTGAGTTTGGATTCAACGGCTGCTCCGAGATCGACTTTGTGCGCCGTCGCGATTTCTGCGAGGCACACAAACACATCGGCGAGTTCGCCGCCGAGATCTGCTTTGGACAACGGCTTGCCGTAGGCGTGGGTGTCTAACAGCAGCTTCGCAACTTCGCCGCACTCCTCGGCGAGTGCAGTCGCTTGACCCAAGGGCGGATGCTGCAGACCACGCAGCGTGCTGCGCAGTTGCCGGCAGCTCTCAGCAATGGTGAGAGTGTTGCTCATGAGTTTCTCCTGAAGCGAATCAACTGCGACGGTTTGAAGCTGGTGTAGGGGATGGGTTGCAAGAACTCACAGCGTTCGGCAGGGGCCCTTGCGACGGCCTCCTTCATTTCGCCTTCGTCCACCGTCGCCGATTTCCACACGATCAACACGCCACTGAGTTTGAGCGCTGGTGCTGCCACGTGCAGAACTTCTTTTAGGGGTCCAACGGCGCGGCAGGTGATCGCGTCGCAACGCCCCTTGAGTTGCCCTAGGGCGAGGGCCTCCATGCGCACAGGCTGCAAGTGGATGTTGTTCTCATTGAGTCCCTCGAGAGCGCGCCGAAC
Source organism: Planctomycetota bacterium (assembly GCA_009691765.1). Lineage (GTDB taxonomy): Bacteria > Planctomycetota > SXUL01. The sequence goes on from SIAO01000001.1 coordinate 37,681, forward strand.
CGCTTCGAGTTTGCGACCGCGACTCTCCACGAGATGCACGCTCCACTCAGGCCAAACGAGTGCGAGCACCACGCCTGGAAACCCGCCACCACTCCCGTAGTCGGCTACAACGGCTTTCGCGGGTAGGGGTAACTCACGCAGGTGGTGCCCGATGGCCAGAGCATCGAGCACCAAGCGTTCTACGGCGTCCTCCTCGGTGCGAACAGCAGTGACGTTGGTCACGATACTTTCAGCGAGGATGGCGCGTACATAGCGCTGCAATTGCTCAACCTTGCTTGGCGTCAGGTCAACGCCGAAGTGCGACGCAGCAGTGCTGAGAGTTTCCCAGGTCGTACTCATAGAGGGCTCTTGTGGTTCATGGCGGGCGGAGTCTATCTTGGTGCGCAGCGTAACCAGCGCAGCCCCGCAGATCGCGGGCCAGGAGACCTCATGCGTAATGCCATGTTTGTGGGAATGTTTCTCGCGGTACTGACGGTTTCGGTTTATGCCCAAGCGGAGAAGGCGCAGGAGCGCCGCTTCGGACTCGCCAAGCCCATCAAGTTGAGCGCGGAATCAGAGGTCTATGGAGCCGAACTCAAGGCCTTGGCTCTCGTTAACTTGAAGGATGTCGTGGCCGCGCCTGCCGCCTGGAAGGGCCGCACCGTGCAACTCCGTGGCGTGATCGATTCCGTGTGCGCCAAGAAGGGCTGCTGGATGATGCTCGGCAGCGCGGAACAGCGCGTGCGCGTTGGCTTCAAGGACTACTCGTTCTTTGTGCCGTTCGATGTCGCGGGTAAGGATGTTGCAGTCGAGGGCGTGATTGACGTGCGCGTGGAGACCGAGGCGGAACGCCGTCACTACGCTCAAGACGCCAAGAAGAGCGCCGAAGAAATCGCGGCCATCAAGGGCGATCGCACTGTGATTTCCTTCATCGCTGATGCGGTGCAGCTCGGAAAACTTCCGGCCGCCCCTGCGTCTGCCAAGGCGGAACTGCCTGTGAGTGAGAAGCGCGCTGAAGGCGGGCCAGTGTGTCCCGATGTGAAGGGTGCCGAGAAGAAACCCGTTGAGGGCACCAAGCCTGTCGAAGGCGAGAAGAAGGCTGACTGCGGCGGTTGCACTAAGGGTGCCACCGGTAACGGCCAAGGCTAAAGTCCTACGCTTTTCTCACCTCGAAACGAATGGTGAAGGTCTTGCGGCCTCGTTGCACTTTCATTTGCAGCGGGGTCGCTGGTCGTTTTAGCGAGAACAGCTCGTGCACTTGCTCGAGGCCAGTGACTGCTTTGCCGTCGACTTGCAGCAGTTTGTCCCCCTTCAACAGTCCGTTTTTTGCACCGTCTCCCGTGTCACTGAGCTCTGCGAGCACCACGCCACCATCTTGTCCCACAGCGACCTTGGCGCCGAGATAAAAGAATGGCCCTTCGACGCCGCGCTCTGAAGTGCGTGGCATGGACTGGCGCGCGTCTTCAGCGAACTTTGGTTTCGCACCTTCGCCAAGGCGGCGCACAAGCCTGTAGCCGAGCCGTGTGATGCGAGCGAGGTCTGTGGCATTCACTTTGTCTGCGTCGTCAGCAGGCGTGTGGTAATCAGCGTGCTCGGCGGTGAAGAAGAACAAGGCTGGCACACCGATGGCATAAAATGAATCGAAATCGCTGGGCCCGCGTCCACCGCCGTGAAGTTCGAGCGCAAACCCAAAGGGCTTGTTGACGTCGCGAATGAGGCTTTCGAAAGTGGATCCCGTGTTCAAACCACCAATGAACAAGTACTGATCGCGACTGCGTCCGATCATGTCCAAGTTCAGCATGGCCACGAGTTGAGCCGCGGGGATGGTTGGGGCTTTGCACCACGCTTTGCTGCCCACGAGTCCGAGTTCTTCGCCAGAGAATGCGAGGAACAGCACGCTGCGTTTGGGTGGTTTGAGGGCGAGAGCTTCAATCAGTTCGAGGAGCGCACTGCTGCCGGACGCATTGTCGTCGGCGCCGTTGTGGACTTGGCCTTTCCCAGCTTCGCCGCTGCGTGAACCGAAGGCACCCATGCCGACATGGTCGTAGTGCGCTCCAACGACCACGTGTTCTTTTCGTAGGACACTGTCGCTTCCTGGCAACACTCCGCAGATGTTGCGACACACGCGGTTGAGCGCCGAGAACTTTTGCTCGTAGCTCTTGTTGTCGCCCGCAGGCTTCAGACCGTGTTGTTTCATGACAGCGATGATGCGCTCGCCAGCGAGCGCGATTTCCGCAGAGCCGGTGACGCGCCCTTTCAGTTCATCGCTGGCGAAGTAGCGCAGATGCTCCATCACGCCTTCGCTCGAAATCAGCTTTTCGCCATCGTCACTAGGTTCTTGAGCGCAGAGCGGGGCTAACAGCAACAACAGGGCCAACAGGCGGACTTTCATAAAACACTCCCTAGGGCTCACAGCATAAACTTGACGCGCCTTTCCTGTGGTTGCACAGTCGGGCCTCTGGAGCCAACGGATGCGCCTCGCTTTTCGTCTCATATTTTCGATCTTCTGTTGTCTGAGTGCTTGTGCCACGGACCCAGTAGGCCCGGTGGACCACGTCAAGCCTGCCGCGGTTCCGCTGCCGCTGGTTGCGCGCAAGCCTCTGCCGTTGCCGGCCAGTCCGCGCGCCTCTTGGGTGGTGCGCACAACCCTCAAGGACCGAGCTGCAATCCAACGCATCGTGGAGCAAGCAGCCGTCGCCGGCCTGAATAGCTTGTTTGTGCAAGTGCGTGGGCGTGGTGACGCTTGGTTCCGAGGCGGTGTGGAACCCATCGCCGCGTTGCACGCGGCCAACGAGTTTGATCCGTTAGAAGAGTTGCTTTGCTTTGCCCACGCCCGCGGTATCGCCGTGCACGCTTGGGTGAATGCCAATCTCGTAGCAGATCCAGAGGCGATGCCCGCTGACGAAGGCCATGTCGTGCGCGCTCATCCGGAGTGGTTGCAACTGCCCGAGGCCTTGTGCGCGGAGTTGTTGGGTTTGGCACCCAAGCATCCGGTGTTCGTGGAACGCTTGGTTCAACATGCACGCGCCAACAAGGGCAGCGTTGAGGGCCTGTTCGCCGACCCGGCCAATCCGGAGTATCGCGCGCATGTTGTGAACGTGGTCGCTGATTTAGCGAGGCGCTACCCACTCGAAGGCATCCACTTGGATTACATCCGCTATCCAGGCCGTGCTTGGGGATACAGCACGGCGGGGCTCGCAATCTTTCGCAACGAGCTTCAAGCGCGCATGACTGCGAAGGAGCACGCTGCCTTGGATGCGGCACAACAAAGCGATCCGCTGCTCGCTGTGCGCCGTTACCCGCAGCGCTTCGATCAGTTCAGGCGCGACTCTGTGAACAGCCTCGTTGCCGAGGTTTCCACGAAACTCCGTCAACTGCGTCCAGACTTGTTGCTCAGTGCGGCTGTGTTTCCAGAACCTGAAAGTTGCAAAGAGAAGCAATTCCAAGACTGGCGCGTGTGGTTGCGCGAAGGTTGGATCGATGTGGCCTGCCCCATGAACTATGCGGTGGATCGTCAGGCCTTCGAGCGCGCGCTCAATGCCGAACTGGCGCAAGACAGTGGCAAGATCATCGTGGGTTTGGGCTCATGGCGCCTTCCGCTTGCGGAAACTCTGGAGCGTATGGCTTTGGTGCAGCGCCGCAACGCTGGTGGTGTGTTGCTTTTCTCCCATGGTGGGCTGGAAGAGCAGGCAGGTGCCTTCGAAGCCTTGGGTGAGGCAGCACGCAAGGCGGTAGTGCAATGATGGCGCGATCACCGCGCGAAGGAGTGCGAAGCATGGGCCGCTATCTCATGGTCTTGGTGAGTGTGCTTGCTGGCGTGCAAGCTCAAGATGCTGCGATGCTCGCGATTTTTGGGAGTGGATCCCACGACGCTGCAATACCGACGCCACTTCAGATTCTCGGTTTCGAACTGGGGTCCAGAGTGAGCTCGCCGGAAGAGGTCGCGCGTTACGCCAGCATGGTGGCTGCAGTCTCGGATCGAGTGAAGTTGGTGGAGATCGGCAAGACCGTGCGCGATCGCCCGCTGTTGCACGTGCTGGTGAGTTCGTCCGCGAATCTGGAGCGCATTGCAACTATCGCCGCAGCACATCGCGACATGCTCGAGCGTGGTGTTGAGGCCGCACCGGATTTGCCTGTGCATGTCGTGTTGGGCATGAGTGTCCATGGCAATGAACCTTCTGGTGTCGAGGCGGGACTCGGCTTGCTATGGCACTTGGCGTCTTCGACGAGCAAGGAAACAACGGCGCTCCTTGAATCCGTCGTGATCGAAATCGCGCTCGACATGAACCCAGATGGGCGCGCCCGCTTTTCACAAGGTCTGCGTGATCGAGGGCAATGGGTGGGTGAGGAACGCGCGGGTTCATTTGCGCACACGGAAGGCTGGCCAAGCGGACGTGGGAATGGGAATTGGTTCGACATGAATCGCGATTGGCACTTGCAAACGCAGCCAGAATCGCGCGCTCGCGTGGCGCGTTGTGTTCAGCATCCGCCGCAGGTCATTGGTGATTTTCACGAAATGGGTAGCGACGATGGCTACTACGCGGCGACGCCAGCCGGTCCGCCGCGCAACATGTTGCAAACGGCGCAAGTCAGCGAGACGTTGGCCATGATTGGTGAAGGCATCGTTGCCGCGCAAGAAGCGCGGGGACAGAGCTTGTGGAGTGGTGATCGCTTCCCAGCAGATTTCCCCGGTTACGGCGGAGCGTGGGGAGCCTTCAGTGGTGCGGCTTGCCTCACGCTTGAACAAGCGGGCTCGGGTGCTGGGCGTGTGCAGCGCAGCGATGGTTCTGTGCTCACGCTCAGTGCGGCTGCGGCGAATCATGCCGCTACTGCGCTCGCCATGCTGGAGAGTTCTGCAGCAGGGCGCCAGCGCATTCATCAAAACTTCGCGGCACATAGTCGCCATGTGCGCGAAGCTGCTGCACGCGAAGAATCTCCTACTTATCTCTTGGCTCCGGGCACCGAGCGGGGGTCGCTGCGGTTGCTCGCTGAGACACTGCAACGCAACGGCATTGCGCTCGCGCAGTTGCGCGAGGCACAGAACCTCGAAGTGCGTCCGCTGACAGGTGGGGAGTTGCGCGCAGAGAGTTTCCCCGCTGGCACGCTGGTCGTAAGTCGCCAGCAAGCGCGTGGATTGCTGGTGAGTGCGTTGCTTGATCCACGTTTGCCTCTCGATGAAGCCTTCTCCAAGGCTGAGGCCGAGCGTGAGTCAAATCAACAGAAACTCGAGCAGTACGACATGAGTGCCTGGTGCATGCCATTGCTGTTTGGCGTGCAGTGCTGGCGTGGAGCAGCATTGAGTCCTGAGCGCCTCGAGGCCTGGGCCGCTGAGGAAGCACAAGCGTTGGCTGAAATCGCGGAACCCCTCGCTTGGGTGAGTCGCGAAACCGGAGCTCGGGCCATTAGTGCCGCCGTCGAGCTTCTGCAGAAGGGTGTTCGCTTGCGCTATGCACCTTTTGAGTTTGTTGCTGATGGCAAAGTGCACTCTGCGGGGAGCATCGTGGCGCTGGCTGAGCGCAATCCAGAAGCGACGGAGCGCAATCTGCTTCAGGCAGCAGTGAAATCAGGCTGGATGCGGCCGTTGCGGAGTGGCATTACGGAGCAGGGGCATGATGTTGGTTCGTGGCGCACACGCGCACTCCTCGTCCCCAAGATTGTGTTGCTGACAGGTGAGGACACGGATTCTGCTTCTGCCGGAGCTGCAGGTTGGGTGTTGCACACCGTTGCAGGGTTGCCGGTAGTGCGTGCGCGCGTAGGCGACCTCGAGCGCGCATTGGAATCAGCCACGGTGCTTGTGATGCCAGACGGGCGCTACGGCAAAGGCGTGTCCAAGGACCTGCTGGAATCCTTCCTCGGTCGCGGCGGGGTCGTGATTGCCTTTGCTGGTGCCGCGAAGTTTTTGTCAGGCAAAGAGTGCGGTTTGCTCAACGTGAAACCCGTGAAGGACCTCGAGGCGGGCGACAGCTTCAACGGCGTTGTGGTCAAGACGATGGATTTCGCAGACATGTGGTTGACTCATGGTCTGCAACAGAAGGGTGCATGGTTGTTGCGTGGTGACGCGTTGTTCGCGAGGCCGGATGCGGATTCGAAGGCCAAGATGTTGCTACAGGCCGATTGCGTTGAAAGCGGTTCTGATTCGCAACGCTTGCATCCGAAAGTCTCAGGCTTGCCGCTGCTGCTTGAAGAGCCCGTGAAGCGCGGCCGCATTGTGGCGTTTTGTAGCGACCCATGCTTGCGCGGTGCAAATCCGGCAGCGTGGCGGCCGTTGTTCAACGCCATTCTCTTGGGGCCGGGTCTCGCACGCGACTGAGCCTTGAGCTCACCACCAGCGGTGTTTTTGCGCGTCTGGGAAATGCTGTGCAAGAAACTCCGAGACCCGCGCCTCATCAGGGAAGAGGAAGTTTTGCAATAAGAACTGCTCGAGTTCGCGCGCCATGCCGGCAGCGTCTTCGAAGCGGTGCTCGGGGTCAGGATTGGTGGCTTGCAGAATGATCGCAGCGAGGGGCGCAGGCACATCCGCCAAGTGTTCGCTGACGTTGCGTTCTTGGTGGTCTGTCTCTTCGAGGAGCGATTTCAGTGCACGCGTGCTGCCGACATTGTGCGCCATGCGTCCGGTGAACATTTCGAACATGACAAGTCCGACTGAGTAAATGTCTGAGCGTCGATCCGTGCCTCGCCGGTGAACAGCTTCCGGAGCCATGTAGGGGAACTTGCCCCAGATGATGTTGCCTTCGTCATCAACACGTGAGGTGGTGGCCTTCGCTACGCCGAAATCCGTCAATTTCGGAATGCCACGGAAACTCACGAGGATGTTCGAGGGGCAGATGTCACGATGCACGATGCCGATGTGTTTGCCTTCGCGTGAGTGCTTGTTGTGAGCGTAGTGCAAGCCGTGCAGCACTCGCGCCGCGATGTAGACCCCAACGTCGGTCGGCATGCGCACGCCCTTCGCTTGCAACCTCTCCATGAGTTGCAGCACAGAAGTGCCAAACACATGCTCCATGACGATGAAGTGCTCGCGGCGCGTGCGGCCCAATTGGAACACCTGCACAATGTTGGGATGGATCAAGTTGGCCACGAGGCGCGCCTCATCGGTGAACATCTCTACGGTGCGCTGATCTTTCAGTTTCTCCGTGAGGATCATCTTGATGGCCATGAGTTTGCTGAAACCGGCGTACCCGCCCTTTTCAGCCAGCCAAACTTCGCCCATGCCGCCTTTGCCGAGCAAGCGCACGAATCGGTACCGCCCGCTGGAATGCAGCACACGGCCCGCTCCGCGTTTCCAACGGGCAAAAATATCGCTGATCCAGCGCGGCCATTTCATGGGCAGGGATTGTAGTGGCGAAGGCGTGCTGTCACCATGATTGACCGCACCTGTGGGGCGCACTTATCATCCCGCCGCGCGGGGTCACCCCACAGCGCAATCATGCCAACTGCTCTGCTCACTTTTTGTCTCCCTTTTGTCTGCACGCTTCTCGCGTTTGGATCTGCAATCTTCAGCACGGAAACTCCTTGGAGCAGCTCTTTCGTAGCTTGTGTGTTCTTGGTCGGCTTGAGTGCGGCCTTGGTGCAGTCATGCGTGTTTGCTTGGACTGGCAATCGCATTGTCAGCGTTATTTGTGCTTGCTTGTTCGGATTGCAACCTTGGGTGGCAGGTGCTTTGTTTGCGAACCCTTCGATCAGCACGAGTGCTGCGGTGCTGCTCGGCCTCGCCGGGATGCGGCTGCATGGCATGGGCGCCCGCGCGCTGCGTGAAGGGCGTGATTCCCGCACCGCAGACCTTTTGGCCGTAGCGGCCGTCGGTGGCGGAGGGATCCTCGGGCATCCGGCGGTTTTAGCCATGCCAGCGCTGTGGCTGCTGGCGGATGTTGTGTTCTGGGGCACTGGCGTCACGCGGCGTGCAGCCGTTTATGCCGTGGGCGGCCTCGGGCTCGCGTGTTGGGCAGGCGCGCAGAGCGCATTGGAAGGTCCAAGTGCTGCGAGTTCCATCGTGGCGATGGTCACTGCGCAAGCAACTCCTGTCCGCGATTTTGAGCTGCACACGGCGACCGTTGCAGGGGCCGTGATCGGCATGGGGACGTTGGCTTTGTTGGCGGCTTTATGGCGTCGTGCGGCCCATCCGCGCTGGTTGTTGTTGCACAGTGCCTTTGGCTTCGCATGGCTGGCCGTGTTCGCGCTTGTTGCCCTTTCGTCCGGGTCATTGAGTCCGCTTGCCGCCCTCGGGCCGTGTTTCCTCTTGCCGGCATGGGCTTGGCGCGCACTTCTGTTGACGCCTCTCGGCAGAGAGGACTTGGCAAGCGCAGCCGCACCGCCTTCGGTGAACATTGGCCCAGCAGCCGTGCAGAGTGTTTCCGGGAACCACCATGCATCACCCCAGTGCTTGAACGTGGAACAGGCAGCGCCTCTCGCGCAGGATTCACTGCCCACTGCGGCCGAGATTTGCACTCGCGTTGATGCGGCGGTGGCGGCGGCCGTCGAGGCGTCGGTCGGGAGTTTGCTGACGGCCCTCGCGCAGCAACGCAGCGTGCCTCGGCCGCTCTCGCCTAAGCAAGACTCTGAAGCGCATGTCGCCAGTGAAGCGTGGATGCGTCAAGCACGGGCCGCAGCCGATCAGGCTTTGGTCGCCGAAGATGTTCAAGACAATCTGCGTCAAGGTGTGTTCGCAACGTTGTTGCAGCCATTCTTGGGCACGGGAGTGCGTGCACTCGAGTTGGCCCCCAGCCGCTACTCCGGCTGGATCGCTGCTGCTGCTGGCGAATATGTGTGCGTTGACACTTCACCATTGGCGTTGCAACAAGCGCGGCGTAGCGCCGTGCCGCCGGGGCGGGGGATGTTTGTGCTCGCTGAAGGGACGTGTCTTTCGGCACTCCCCGCGAGCAGCTTTGATTTTGCCTTTGCCGCGACGTCCTTCGCGAGCATGGACTCCGTGTCTGCGTTCCGACTGTTGTTAGATGTTCAGTGCGTGTTGCGCACGGGTGGCGTAGCGGTGTTGGGTTTTGCCAATCTTGGTGATGCGCTTGGGCGTCGCGCGTTTGTCGCCAACGCGCTCGATCCGGGCGCTCCACGTAACCGAGTTTTGCAATCGATGACGGTGGAAACTCTGCGACTGCAGGCAACGGAAGCAGGATTGTTGCTGGACAGTGTGCACCTGACAGTGGATGGCCCTATGAGCTATGCAGTGCTCCGCAGGAACGTCAGTGTCGAGAGGAGCGTGTCCTGTGGCTAGTAAGAGCGGACGCAAGCGTCGGCAGCGGGAAGAACGCGCAGACGGCCCGACAGCACCGCTTAGTGCGCGGCGTGCTGACGTCGCAGGAGTCGCGCCAATCACAGTTCCCCCAATTGCAGCAACTCAGTCTGTGCCAACACAGTCAGTTGCAGCGACGCTCGTGTCCACGCCAACAGTCGCGGCTGAATCTGTGTCGCTCGTTGCTCCGAGTTTCGACTTGCAGTGGCATCCGGTCTCGCGCGAGCCAGAGCGCCTTGTCCCAACTGAGTGCTTGCCTGTTGTTGCTCCGCCCATCTCTTCGCCCAAACCCAAGTTCGAACGCGTTCCTCATGTCGTACGTTCTGAAGTCACGCCTGTGGTTTTGCGATCTCTGGAGCGCCTCGAACAGCGCGTTGAAGCCATCGCAGTCTGGGCCAATAAGTTCGGCGCCTGGCAGGTCGAGGCGAATGCCCATACTGCGCGTTGTCGCGTTCCAGCATCGCGCAAACTCAGATTGGCCACGGTGATGGCGTTTCTATTCCTGCCGCTTTTAGCGTTCATGGCGTGGCAAGTGCGCTCGGCCTTCAGCGGTTGATCCCCTGGGGTTGGGGTGCGTTCGCGCATTTCCACGAGCCCGCCTCCTTGGTGTGAATCTTGTTGGACATGTCGGCCTCTGGTGTTAGGGTTCCGTTCGGCATCGGAGGCCAGCTTGTGTTCAGCGCAGCGCGAACGGGACGGTTTTTACAAGTGCGTGTGCCTCACCTAGCAGCGGCCGCGGAAATCGCTCGGCGGCCTAGTCTGGGACACACTTCATTCATCGTCAGTGGTGCTGGAGCGCGGGGCAGCGTGGTGGTGGCGGCTTCTCCGCTGGCCCGCCGTGCAGGCGTGCGTTGTGGGTTGAACCTCGCGGAAGCTCGGCAGCGCTGTCCCGAGGTCCTGTTGATCGAGGGCGACCCAGAGTGTGTCCGCAGAAGCGTGGAGGCGCTTCAAGCGTTGCTGCGGCGGCAACCCTGGGCCACGTTTCCGTTGGCGTCGGGGGACACCTTGTTGCATCTACCAGTGGCGGAGGATGCCGCAGCTTTTGAGGCAGCAGATTCGGTGGCGTTGCAGGCGCGTTCCGTTTTGGGGCTGCCGCTCAGCATGGGTGCAGGAAGCTCTTGGCTGCTTGCGGAATTGGCTTCGAGGCGCGCTCCAGAGAACTCTTGTTTGTTGGTGTGCGCTCATGGTGAATTGCCTTTCGTGCGTGGGTTTCCATTGCGGGCGTTGCCGGGCATGGACGGTTCTCTCGCGCAACAGTTGCAGCAGTTGGGCATTCATGACATGGAGAGCATGGCGGCGGCGCCTCGGCAGGCTATGGAAGAGGGGTTTGGGCCTCGCGGAGCTTTGCTGCATGCCTTCGCGCACGGCCGCGATCCACGGGCCTTGCCGCAGCAAGAGCCTCCGTTGGAGCGCTCTACGGCGTTCGCTCCGCCGGTGCAAGACCGCGGCGTGCTCTTGGGCATGGCAGCACATCTCACCGAACGTTGCATGCGAGCAGCACGCGCGCGCGGCTTGGCTCCTACAGTTTTGCAACTGACTTTGCACAACAGCGACGGTGGCAGCGTCAGCCGCAGTTTGCGTTTGCGCGAACCTATGCGCCACGAGGCCAACTTGATCCCGCTGCTTGGTCCAATGCTGCGGGCGTTGTTGGCCGGGCGCGGCAGTATTTGCGGATTGCGTGTGAGTTTCTTGCAGTTGCAGCACTGCGATTCGGAGCGTCAAGCAGAATTGTTTCCGCAGCAACAGGAGCAGGAATCTCGGAGAGAACGCCTCGAGGCCGCTACGGAAGCTTTGCGCACCAAGCATGGTTTCAATGCGGTGGTGCGCGGCCCGGCGGTGGAACTCATGGGCCGTTTACCGCTGGACGAAGCAGGGTTCCGTCTGCGTTTGCAAGCAGACGAATCGACATGAGCGCGGAGTATGCGCCGCTGCAAGTGTTGGGTGCACACTCGCTGCTCCGTGGCACGTTCACTCCCGAGGAGTTGGTGCGCTCCGCCGTGCGTTTGGGGCTGCGCCGCGTGGCGCTCACAGATCGCAACAGCCTGATGGGCGCGGTGCGTTTTGTGAAAGCAGCACGCGCGGCAGGCATCGAGCCGGTTCTTGGGGTGGATTTGCAGCACGGCACCACGCGTTGCACGGTGTTAGCGCGTGGAGCACGTGGTTATGCCGCATGTTGTCGTCTGGTAGGGCAGGTCCACCAAGATGCCTCCATGGATCTGCCCTTGGCTTTGGCCGAACACGCGCAGGATTTGTTTTTGCTTTGTGCTGACGCAGAGCTCTTGCCGCGTTTGCATGGTTTGGTGGGCAGTGCTGCGTTGCGGGCGGCTGTGGTGCGTCTTCCGGGCTACGCGCCGGACCGTTTGCGTCAGCGCGCGCAAGAACTCGGAGTCGCCTGTGTGGCCACGGGGGATGTGCATCTCTTGCGCCGCGAAGAACATGGCGTCCACCGCTTGTTGCGCGCCATCGCCGAGAAAACGGTGTTGGAGCGTCTCGATCCGCGCAGTGTGGTTTCCGAGAACGCACTGCTGTTAGAGGCTTCGGCCATGGCGTCACGGCATCGTGGCGAACTGGAATTGCTGCACGAGAGCTGCGCGCTAGCGGAGGCTAGTCCGGTGGAATTGGAGCTTGGAGTCTTTCATATGCCGCGGCTGACGCAGGAAGAAGGCGCAGCGGCTGTTCCGTTGGAAGAGTTGGTGCGTGCGGGGGCGCAGCGCCGTTATGGGCAACCGTTGCCGGAAGCGGTGGCGCTGCGGTTGCAGCAAGAAATGGCGGTCATCCACGAATTGAATTTCTGCGATTACTTCCTTGTTGTGAATCGCATTGCGGAGTTTGCGCGCAGCAGTGGCATTCCTTTTGTGGGGCGTGGCTCGGCAGCCAATTCTTTGGTGATCTATGTGTTGGGCCTGACGCGTGTCGATCCGTTGGAGCATGGGTTGGTGTTCGAGCGCTTTCTTTCCCGCTCTCGCAAAAGCCTGCCGGATGTGGATCTCGATTTCTGCTGGCGGCGGCGCGCGGAAGTCTTGGCTTTTGTCTATCGAACTTGGGGTGCAGAGCGAGTGGCGTTGATCGCTACTGCGATTCATTTGCGCCCACGTTTGGCTTTCCGTGAGGCAGCAACGGCGTTGGGCCTCCCCAAGAAGTTGAGCGGCAATGTCGCGAAGGCGTTGCCGTGGCATTTGCAAGAAGGCGCGCCGGAGGATCTGGCGGAATTGCGGCCGTGGCTGGATGCGCCTCGGGTGCGTGAGACTTTGGCGCTTGCTGCGCGGTTGGGACGTTTGCCACGGCATTTGGGCGTGCATCCTGGCGGCATGGTCATCGCAGATCGACCTCTGTGGCACTACACACCGGTGGTGCCTTCCGCTCAAGGCTTGTTGGTGACGCAAAATTGCAAGATAGCCATTGAAGGCATGGGGCTGGTGAAGATTGATTTGTTGGGGCAGCGCTCGCTCAGCACTGTGGGAGACACGTTGCAACTGATCAACAGCATGGGAGAACCCGTTCCCAATTTGGAGCAGGTGAGTGCGGCCGATCCAGTGACGGCGGCTCTTGTGGCGGAAGGGCGCAGCATCGGTTGTTTTCAGACAGAGTCTCCGGCCATGCGTCGTTTGCTGGTGGAAATGCGTGCGCGCACTCGCGACGATGTGGTGGATGCGATCGCTCTGGTGCGTCCCGGGCCGTCCAACGCGGGAATGAAAGCCCACTATGTGCGTCGCGCTCGCGGTCTGGAATCCGCCACGGTGCCGCATCCACTGCTCGAACCAGTGTTGCGCCGCACGCGTGGGATCATGCTGTATCAGGAAGACATTCTGCGCGTATGCGTGGCGCTGGCAGGCTTCAGCGTGGAAGAAGGCGATCAAGTGCGTGCTGCTCTCGGCAAGAGCAAAGATTCTGAACAACTTGCTGTGCTGGCCTCGCGCTACAGCAACGGCACACAGCGCGCTGGAGTTTCGCCAGCAGTGGCCGCGGAAGTGTGGTTGCAGATCAATAATTTCGCAGCGTTTTCATTTTGCAAAGCGCATGCTGCCACTTACGGATATTTGGCTTGGGAGGAATTGTTCTTGAAGGCGCGCTATCCGGGCGCATTCTTTTGCGCCGTGTTGAACAATGATCGCGGCTACTACGCAGATCGCGTGTATCTGGATGAAGCGCGGCGCTGCGGAGTACGCTTTTTGTTGCCTGATGTGAATCGCAGTCAGGATCTGTTGACGGCTGAGCGCCATGGCATCCGTATTGGGCTTGGACGTGTGAAGGGGCTGCGCGCAGAGATTTTGCAGCAGTTGTTGCGTGAACGTACAGCGCAGGGTTTGTTCGTGTCGTTGACAGACTTGTTGACCCGTGTGCCCTTGCGGCGTGTGGAAGCGGAAAATCTGGTGCTCTGCGGAGCGTTGGATGCTTTCGAGCACACGCGCCCAGAATTGCTCTGGCGTTTGCAATTGCAGCAGCGTCCATCGGCGCAGAAAGGCTTGGGGCTTTTTGACGGGTTGTTGCCACGTCCCGCGCAGATTCGGGTGGCAGATTTTTCACAGGAACGCAAACACAAAGATGAGTACGCGTTGTTGGGTTTGAGTGCTGCAGGAAGCGCGGCGGTTTTTGGATTGACTCCGGAAGCGCTTTCGGTGCAGCAGCTCGTCGATCGCGTGGGTCAATCCGTCGTGTGTCGCGGTTGGGTTTCCGCGTCGCGGCGCTTACGCACCAAGGAGGGCCGCACCATGCGCTTCTTGAGCGTGGAAGATGCTAGTGGCATGGTGGAAGCCGTGCTGCATCCCGAGGCTTACACGCGCCACGGCATGAAACTCTGCGGTGAAGGCCCGTTTGAATTCCGCGGTCAGATGGAATTGCGCTTTGGCGTCGCTTGCCTTCTCGTGGATGCCGTGCGCAATCTGCAGGCGGAGGAAGCGGAGTCGGCTCAGTGACCGGGCGGCGCTGCAGGACCCGACGAATCGATCTTGAACCAACGATTGAGATCGTCCGGTGATGGAGTGTCGAGTGGATCAGGATGCCCAGCGAAACTCGGGAAGAGCCGAACGCGCTCGCAGCGATAACCCGTTGGCACCCAAACTTGCCCGCAGATGGAGCAGTTCGTTTCGCCATGTGGGTAGACCCTCATGGACTTGTGGTCGTAACCATGTTGGCAAGTGCAGGCTTTGGTTGTCACGAGTGTGATACTTCCACAGAGATTCTGACGAGGACAATCGATCCGCATCCGCTCTGTGGGCCAACAGGCTGACGGAGGAGTATAGACCGAACATCACGCTGAAGCCAAGACGAGACACGATTTCCTCCAAAGAAAGCACAAAGGCTTGTCAATGGTGTGTTTGTGCCGACGCTGCTTGCACGCCGGCCTGCAAATCCACACGACGAAGGGCAAAAAGACCGGCAAGGAACAACAACCCGCAGAGCGCAAGGGACTCGCGCAGGGGCAGTAGTGCGCGCAGGCCTGTGAAGCACACCAGCCCGAGGAGTGCCCCGCCCTTGCCGGCGAACCCCCAGAGTCCGAACCAAGTCGCTTCACGGCCTTGCGGCGCGAGCACGCCGATGATGGCGCGCGCTGAAGCCTGGGTGGCTCCCATGCCAGCGCCTGCAAACGCAGCGCCAATATAGAACAGCGTCCTGTCCACCACCACAGTGCAACACAAGACGGCTGCGCACCAAAGTAGGAGCGAAAGTCGCAGGCCGCGCAACACGCCGATGCGGTCTTGGAGCAATCCGCAGCCAAGCGCTCCGCCCGCGGCAGCAATTTGCAGCAACACGAAGAGGATGACGATTTCGCCGCCTTCCAAACCCACCACTTGTTCTGCGTAAATGGCAGCGAGTGCGATGACCACGGCCACGCCAGCTTGGAAGAGTGCCTGAGCGTTAAGAAACCGGAGTGTGTCGCACCAGTGATCGCGTTCTCGCCACAGATCGCGCAGTGCGCCGCGGCTGGTTGCTGTTTGCTCGCACGATGGAGGCTCACGGAGCACCACCAAGCTGGGAATAGCGAAGATGCAGAAGAACGCGGCAGTGGTGAGCAAAGCAGAGTCCATTGCGCCGCGCGTCGCCATGGGGTTCACCAAGAGCAATGCAGCGAGACCACCCGCATAACCAACAGCCCAGCCCAAGCCGGAGAGTCGCCCCATTTCAGCGCTTGTGCCCAAGCGTGGGAGAAATGTGCTGACAGCGTTTTCACTCAGCAGGAAGGCGAGGTTGGCGCAGAACAGAAACAGCATGCTGGCACCAAGGTCGCGGGTCTGGCCCAACAGAAACGTGGCGCCGCAACAAACGAAGACTGTGATGCCCATCCAGCGCTTGCGTTGTGCGCGCCGATCAGCGACCGCGCCGATCACAGGACTCAGCAGCATCGCCGCGGCCATGGACAAGGCGTTAATCAGTGTCCAGAGCGCATCACCTTCCAGACCGAACGCTCCGCCGCTGGGCACGATTTCCGCGACAAACCAGCGCGCATAGACCGCGGTGATGACCACAGTGGTGAACGAGGAATTAGCGAAGTCGAACGCGCACCAAGCGGCGCGCTCAAGTTTGCGGCTCAAAGTCCGCCTCGCATGCGTGTGCCAATCCAGAAGAGTGCGAAGCCTCCAGCGCCAAAGCCGATGAACGCGCCCTCAGAAACATCGATCCAGAATCCTCCGAGCGCCGCGCCGCCAGTGAGCAGCAATCCCAAGATTTGAAGCGTCTTGCCCAGGTTGCGCATGAGCGGAACTTATCACGCCGACAGCGGTGGCTCAGGTGCAGCCGCTGATGCCGCAGAGTCCGAGCGGAATTGCAGACGGTAGAGTCGCGAATACAGCCCGCCTGCATGTAGGAGTTGCCGGTGCGGTCCAACTTCCGCCAAGGACCCATGGTGGAGTACGAGGGCGCGGTCGCAATGTTCCACGGTGCTCAAGCGGTGAGCGATGACGAGTGCAGTGCGCCCGGCGAGCACGGAACGCAGCGCGCGCGACAAGCGAGCTTCCGTTTCTGTGTCGATGCTCGCTGTTGCTTCATCGAGAATCAGTATGGCAGGGTCTTGGGCCAATGTGCGCGCAAAGGCCAACAGTTGTTTTTCGCCACTGCTCAGGCCTTCGCCGCGTTCGTGGATAAGACCATCAAGACCGCCCAGTCGCGTCGCGATGCCTTCGGCCTGAGCCGTCACGATGCAGTTGCGGAGCATGTCGTCGCTGCAATTGGTGCTGCCGAGGAGCAGGTTCTCACGCAGTGTCCCAGCGAAGAGAAACACATCTTGTAGGACGACTCCAACTTGACGGCGAAGGAACTCCGGTGGCAGCGTGTCGAGGGATCGTCCGTCGAGCAGCACACGGCCTTTGTCCGGGTCGTACAAGCGAGCCATCAATGCCATCACTGTGGACTTGCCGGCACCTGTGGAACCGACGAGAGCCACGCGCTCGCGCGCAGCGAGCGTGAAGCTCAAACCGCGCAACACTGGTGTTTCTCCGTAGGCGAATTCCACATTGTCGAAACGCACTTCTCCTGCAACGCTCGCTGGTGCGGCTTGCACTTTCGCTTGACTCAGCTCCGAGCCAGTGTCCAAAAGATGGAAGACTCTGTCGCCCGCAGCAATTGCTGATTGCAAAATGTTGACGCGATCCGCAACCTGTCGCAGAGGCTCGATGAACATCGCAAGGTAGAACCAGAAACTGAGCAATGTGCCCACGGGGAGATCTGCGTTCGTGACGCGTTGGTACCCAACCAAGAGCAAAAGAGCGGTGCCGAGGGCTGGCAAGAACTCCGTGCCGGGGAAGAACCACGAGAAATTGCGCACGGTACGCAGGTGAGCGTCGCGCAGCGCATCGTTGCGTACGGAATAACCGGCGTGTGCCCAGTCTTCACGTGCATAGGCTCGAATGGTCGTGATCCCCGCGATGGCTTCTGTCGCGAAACCGTTGGCCTCGCCACTGCGTTCCCGCACTTCACGAAAGAACACGCGACCGCGTCTTTGAAACCAGAAGGCCCACATCAAGATCAGTGGAACCACACACAGCGTGGCCAATGCTAGGCGCCAATCCAGAACGAGGAGCACCACGGAGATTCCGGCGATGCGGAGCAGATCGGCCAGCAATACGTCGACACCCGAAACAAAGAACTCGTTGATGGTGTCGATGTCTTGTGTGACGCGTGTCACTAACAGGCCACTGTTGTGTCGGTCGAAGAAGCGCAAATCGCGGCTTGAGAGATGTTCGAAAAGCCGACAACGCAGGTCGTGCACCACGCGTTGGCCTGTGCGGTTGGTGATGCGCGTCTGCACATAGCGTGCACCAAACGCGGCGATGCCGAGAGCGCACAGCAACATTGCCGGCAGGAGCACCGTCTCGAACCCGTTGGATTCTGCGTCGCTGGCAGTTGGCTTCAACCATGTGTCCACACTCTTTCCAAGCACCAGCGGCATGCTGAGGTTCAGGGCCATCAGCAGTAACAGCAGCAAGGAAGAGAGCACAAAGCCCGAGGCGTGAGGCTTCGCAAAACGGAGCATGCGCAAGACCAGAGTGCGATCAAAGACCTTGCCACTGATCGCTCCGTTTCTCACGACACCGCCTCCACCGCGCTCAAGTCGTCCGAGGCGCGCCAGAGCCTGCGGTAGGGGCCAGCGACGGTCAGTAGCTGCGCGTGCGTGCCCTGTTGCACGAGCGCTCCTGCTTCGAAGACCAAAATGTTGTCAGCGGCGGTCAGCGCATGCAGTCGGTGAGTCACGATGAGTGTGGTGCGGGGCGGCACTGCCGTTTGCAACGAAGCGCAAATGTTCGCTTCCGTTTCGGCGTCCACCGCAGACAGTGGATCGTCCAGCAGGAGCACCGGGGCTTCTTGCAGCAATGCGCGCGCGAGGCAGGCACGTTGACGCTGACCACCAGAAAGTGTCACGCCGCGTTCGCCGACTTCAGTGTCCACACCATGGGGCAGGTGTGCCAAATCGCCCAATAAGCACGATGTTTGCAGTGCTGCTTGCAAGCGCTCCTCGGAAGCCGAGCTGCCGAACAGGATGTTGGCGCGCAGTGTGTCGCTAAAGAGAAAGCTCTCTTGCAGCACTACGGCCATAGTTTGGCGCAGATCAGCGAGCGACCAATCGAGCACATCCATGCCGCCAACAAACAATGTTCCGCGCGGTGGATCATGCAGGCGCAGAAGCAGGAGCAGAAGCGTGCTCTTGCCGCTGCCCATGCGGCCTACGATGCCCACGGTGGATCCTGCTGAAAGGCAAAAGGAGATGTCCTGCAACACATCAGTTGTGGCGTCTGGGTAACGGAACGAGAGCTTGCGAGCTTCGATAATGGGTGGGGCACTGCTCTTGTTGCCTCCGCTTCCCTCTTGGGGAAGTGCACGGAGTTTCTCCAACAATGCGAGGTTGGCGTCAGCCGATTGAAACAAGCCCAATGTCCAACCAAGCGCAATCATGGGCCACACCAACAGATTGAGATAACCGCTGAAGGCTGTGAATGCTCCAATGCTGAGTTCTTGTTGCAGCACAGCGCGCCCGCCGAATACGAAGATGAGCACGAGTGCGATGCCGGCGAACAACTCGATGCAACCCGAGAACAGAGCTCGTTGGCGTACGAGGCGTAGGCTCACAGCTTGCAGGCGTTGCGAGGCCGCTGCGAATCCAGCTAACCGTTGCGATTCGCGTCCGAGCGTTTTGACGACGCGCATTCCTGAGAATGTCTCTTGCGCTTCAGCCGCGAGCAAACCTTGGACTTCTTGCAGTTCAGTGCTGTGCAAGTGGATACGGTGCAAGATGGGTCGGAGAGTGACGAACAAGGTCAGCATAGGTGCGATGGCCACGAGGGTCAGCAAGGGTGAAGTGCTGATCATCAGGCCGAGGGCGGCGCAGCCGAGAGCTGCTGTGCCCAGTGCGTGCATGAGACCTGGCCCGTAGCCCATGCGTACAGACTCGGGCGCACTCGTGAGACGTGTCAGGAGTTCGCCGCGGCGCAAACTTCGCAACCCCTGAAGTTGCAGATGGAGCATGTTCCGAAATAGCCCTGAGCGCATGTCGCGCTCGGTATGGCGACTCCAGCCGATGAGCAACCAGCGCATCCACCACTGACAGGTTGCCGTGACCGCGGCAAAGGCCAGCACCATCAACAACATGCGCTGCAATTCCGAGCGTTCTCCATGTTGCACCACGACATCCACCGCGTGGCCTGTGAAGTAGGGTGCAGCTACGGCCAGAGTGTTGCGCAAAAGCAGGCATAGAGCTCCGGTGGCGAGCTGATGCCAACGAGCGCGTGCCGAGGCGCGCAAAGTTTTTTCGCGAAGGAATTGAAACACGGTGAGTGCGGCCATGATGCTGGCTAGCGCGCGAGCGGGCAAGCATGCTACGGTCTCAACCGCAATGGACACACAGGTGTTGGCCCGCTGGCTTCGTGGTGAGCAACGCACTGTTGCGGGCGAATTACTGCGTCTGTTGCTGCTGCCGTTCGCGTTGGTTTATGGACTCTGCGCTTGGCTGAAGCAGGCGCTCGTTCGCCCGCAGCGCTTGCCTGTGTGTGTGTTGAGCATCGGCAATCTTGAGCTCGGGGGGACGGGGAAAAGTGTGTTCGTCCGTTGGCTCGCTCAACGGCTCGAAAGCCGTGGGCAACGGGTGCTCGTTGTATCTCGGGGCTACGGCGCAAAGGTGATAGCTGGCATCGATGAAGAGGGCGCAGAGCTGCGCGCTGCTGGATTGCGTTGCGCGCAAGGTCCCAAGCGGCACAGTGTGGCGCTCGAAGCTCTGCGTAGTGCGCCTGCTGACGTCGTGCTGCTCGACGATGGAGCGCAGCACAGGCGACTGCATCGCGATGGAGAGGTTTTGCTTTTCGACGCCGCGCGGCCCTTCGGCGCTGGCTGGCCACTGCCTGCTGGGAGTTTGAGAGGGTTTGTGTGTGCAGGGCCGAAACCTGGGCTCGTTGTGCTGACGCGTACCGATGAAGTGCAGCCCGAGGTGCTTGCTCGTACGCGCGAACGTTTAGAGCGGCTCTATCCCAAAGTTCCTTGTGTTGCGCTGCGCTACCGCGCTACTGCGTTGCTCCCGGAAGGCCACATCGCTTCTCTGGCAGGCCGAAAGGTGTTTCTGCTCAGTGGTGTTGCTCGGCCAGCCTCATTTCGCAGGTTGGTGGAAGCATGCGGGGCTCGAGTCGTGGGAGAACACGCAGCGGCGGATCATCACGCTTGGAATTCGGCGGAGGTCTATCAAATCGCGGAACGCGCGAAGGATGCAGACGCTGATTTGTTGCTGACGACGGGCAAAGACTGGTCCAAAGTGCTGGATTTTCGGTGCCAACCACCGCTTGGGGCAGTTCTGATCGAGGCGGTGTTGGATGTAGCAGACACCGCCAGCGTGGATGAGTTCTGCACGGGATTGCTGCAATCGGCCGCAGCAGGGCAGCCTGTCACCCCATAGTTCGGATATGGCTCGCCATCACGGATGCTGGTTCCGTACATAGAATGCACTCCATGCCCGCCCGAGACGACAGTACAGCAGTTCCAGCCAGCTCCAACGCTGCGCGGTTGCACATCCACTCGCCTGTTGGTGAATTGGATGTGGCACTTGGCTCGAAGGCGGTGCGACTTGGTCGCGGTGAAGAAAACACTGTTGTGCTTTCAGACCCGCGCGTCAGTCGTGAACATGTGGTGATCGAGGCGGAAGGTGCGGGCGCGCGTTTCTCCGATCTCGGCAGCCAGAATGGGACTTGGTGGCGCGGGCAACGCTGTACAGGCGGCGTACTGGCCCACGGTGACAGCATTCGTATCGGTGGCACTACGGTTCGATTCGAATCAGGCGTGACGGCGGCTACGACAGCAACTGCGGCCCCTGTGGTAGATGCCTCTATCGAGATTCTCTTGCGGTTGGATGAGCATGTGGTCCTAGATCCACAGGCGCCTGATTTGTTGGAACGTGTTCTCGACGCGGCCATCGCATGCACCGCGTCCGAGCGTGGCTTTGTGTTGGAGCATCGCCCGAGCGGCATGATGCTGGCGGCAGCGCGCGGCCTCGATGGCGATGATGTACCCAGCGCAGAGCGCGAGTTGTCTTGGTCCATCGCGATTCGTGTTGCGACCAGTGGCGACGACTTGATGCTCGCGGATGCTCGTAATGACGGGCGCTTCAGTGGCAACGAATCTGTGGAGAATCTCGGGTTGCGCTCGGTGTTGTGTGTGCCGATTCGCACACAGGCAGGCATTCGTGCGGTGATTTACCTCGAGCATCGGGGTGTCGCTGGTGCCTACAGCGGACAACAGCGCTTGCTGCTGCGGCTCTTTGCCAATCGAGCTGCACTTGCTCTTCAAGCTCGCGACAGCATCGCCGCGACGGTTCGCCAGCTCTCGTCGGCGGAAGCGCGAAACGCGCGTCAGGCTATCGTGTTGCAACAACGCGATGTGGAATTGGAGACGCTGAAACAAGGCCATCACATCGATGCAGGCTCAATAAGCGGGCTGCTCGGCAATAGCGATGTCATGGTGGCTGTGCGCGCCAAACTGGCGCGCATGGCCCTTACCGATTTGCCAGTTTTGCTCAGCGGCGAGTCGGGGACGGGCAAGGAACTTGCTGCGCATGCCCTGCATGCAGGGTCTGCGCGTCGCAGCGGACCGTTTTTGACGCTCTCATGCGCAGCGGTGCCAGAGGCTTTGGTCGAGAATGAACTTTTCGGCCATCGGCGCGGCGCTTACACCGGTGCCGATGAAGGCGCGCCTGGGATGTTTGAAGCCGCTCACGGCGGGACGCTGTTTCTCGACGGCATTTCAGAGATGTCTTTGGCAGTGCAGGCGAGTCTGCTGCGGGTGCTCGAGCAAGGAGTCATACGGCGCATCGGTGAACGCAATGAGCGCTCGATAGATGTGCGCATCATCGCGGCCACAAGAGATGATCTCGCCGCGCTCGTGCGGAATGGCACTTTCCGCGAGGATCTTTATTACCGCTTGCACGTTTTGGAATTGGTTTTGCCGCCGCTTCGGGAACACCCCGCAGACATTCCCGAACTCGCGGTCGCTTTGTTGCAGCGCCACGCGTCACTGCAGTGTCCCGAATTGACGCCGGCTGCGCTTGGTGCCCTTGCAGTTGCACACTGGCCCGGCAATGTGCGGCAACTTGAAAACGAGATGAGGCGGGTGGCCGCAGGCGGATCAAAGCTAATCGAAGTGGCCGATCTCGATTTGAGTGGCGCCGCCGCTGTGCCCTTGATGCGTGTTGAAGGCATTGTCTACGCAAACTTGACGAGCCTCGTCGAAGCGCTCGAAGCGCAACAACTGCGCATGGCCATGCGCCAAGCGTCGGGTCATAGGACGCATGCAGCCGAATTGCTCGGCATCACCCGGTTTACACTACAGCGAAAGCTCGAAAAATATGGAATGGGAGGACTAGAATGAACGGAGTTTTGTGGAAGCTGATAGCGGTGTGGTGCTGTGCGCTCTTGTGTGTGCGCGCGCAGGACACGGCTGAAGAAGCGAAAGAGGTTGCTACCGCCACGGGGTTGCAGATTGAATCCCAAGAAAGCGAGCATTTCGTATTTCTCTGGGGCGCTCCAAGAGCAGCAGGGCAGCCTTCAGTGATCGCGGCAGAAGCCGCGTGGAGTGAATTCAGTAAAATGAGCGGTGTCACGGACGCAGGGCTCTTGTTCGGAACGCGCAAGCCGCTCGTGGGGCTCTTTGCTGCAAAAACTGGCTACGACAAATATGCCGATTGGTATGACGCCAAATACAAACCCTATCCAGGTTTTGCAGAGAATGTGAAGCGTGCGGTGTTCTGGCCGCAACCCACGCCGCGCATTGCGACTTTCACACATTTGAAGCCCAATACGCCAGAATCTGCGCGCAACATTTTTGCGCATGAAATCGGACACCTCTTGGTGATGCGTTGGAAGTACCACAACAACTTCTTGCCACCTTGGTTCGAAGAGGGTTTCGCTTGTTGGATTGAAGCCAAGGCCCTTGGTCGCAACAATTGCTACTGCTTCAGTGGTGGCTATGGCGATCGCGCCACACGATTGGACAAGATCAACGATATTGAATGGCCCAAATGGAAAGCTGCTGTGGCGCAACAAGTGAAGGGCAAGTCCGACAAAGCACTGCGCAACCTCGTGCCTATGCCGCTCTCGGATCTCGCCGCTCCTGAGATGGGCAAAGCGTGGTCCGTTGTTGATTTCATGGCCTCCCAAGGGGGCGAAAAGTTGTTGTTGTTCATCGAGAAGTTCAAAGCCCATTGGCCCAAAGACATCGTTTTCGAGCACAACGCGGCGAAGGCGGAAGCTCAAGAAAAGGCTCTGAATGAGGTGTTTGGAAAGGATTTCGACAGCTTCGACGCTGCGTGGCGAGCGTGGGTGCTGAAGACCTACAGCATGACTTCGGCGCCGGTACGCAAGTGAACTCTGTGGGCGACAACTTTCCAGAGGTCGCCGGTTTTCGCCTACTTGAAGAGATCGGGCGTGGTGCTGGTAGTCGTGTGTTCCGCGCAGTGCAGGCGGGAGTCGAACGTGTTGTCGCTTTGAAAGTTGTTCCCTGTGCCAATAGCGCAACGGCGGAGCGGCTCGCACGTGAGGCACGCACCATTGCTGCAGTGAGTCACCCGGCGCTTGTGCGGGTTTATTCAGCTGGGTCGGCGCCGGGAATCTGTTGGCTCGCCATGGAGTACATCCCGGGAGAGACATTGCAGCAGCGGATGGAGCGCGGCGCGATGCCGTGGCCTGAATTGTTGGCACTGCTCACTCCAGTGCTCGAAGGGCTGCAGTTGTTGCACGCGCGCGGCGTGGTGCACCGCGACATCAAGCCTGGGAATATTTTCGTTGACCATGAAGGTCACGCGCACCTCGGTGACTTCGGTTTGGCACGTGCTGCTGAAGACCCTAGGATCACAGTGGAGTCGGGCACTCTCGGAACACCGCTCTACATGGCCCCTGAACAGGCGCGCCGCCCCGCGGACGTTGATGCTCGTGCTGATGTCTTTGCAACGGCTGTCACGATTCATGCTCTGTTGCACGGTCGTCCAGCGTTTGAAGCTGGCAGCATCGCCGCTGTGATCGCACGTGTCTTGAGTGAACCGTTGCCGCTGCTGGAAAACGCTTTGCAGCTACCGCGTGGTTTTGATGCGCTCTTGGCGGACGCTTCCGCTAAGAATCCGGCACAGCGCCCTGCTGATGCCGGGGCATTCCTCGTTGCACTCCAACGGCTTGCCACAGCACCTGGGCCGCGTTTGCACAGGCTTCGCGTCCTCAAGGCCGTCTTGAGCGTGAGCGTGCTGCTGGGTGTTCCTGTGTGGTGGATGCTGCGGACAACAGAGGACGAAAACGTTGCGGTCATGCCGACCTTTGAAACCGTGATGAAGGACTCGATGTCACCGTCAGTCGTGCCAACAAATGTGCTCCAACCGGACAACGCTGCATCGGAAGAGGAGCAGCGTGCACAGTTGGAAACTGCGGAACGTAACGCAGCGCTGCTGGAACAGGCGCGGGTGGAGGATGAAGCTCAGAAAGCGGATTTTGTGAAGCGCCTCACGGAAGCGCTGGCGGTTTGCGGAGTCTGTGACGAAATTCTCGTGGTTGATCGGGCAGGAGCTGAAGCCCTCGTGACGGCATGTGTGTTGGAGCAAGGCGGCGAAGCCACACTTCGTGCCGCTGAGCGCATTGTGGTGGCCGAGGCGCGGCAGGTGGCCGTCGAACGCTTGGTTGGTACGACGCGAACGGCTTTCGATGCGGCCGTGAGTGCTGCGTTGGCAGCGCGGACGTCGCGTGATTTTGCTGGAGCCATGGAGATTCTCGCTCAGGCAGGGCTGCGCTTCGGCGCGAAAGTGCCCGGAGCCGAAGAAGATGTGCGTCAGGTGCAGTCTTCGTTGCGCTCGGAAGAACTGGAACGTACGAAAGCGCTCATGAATGTGCTCGACACGCTCGAAGTGTTGATCGTGCGCAAGGCCGAAGCCCCGGTGCTCACGGCGCAGACGGCGGTGCTCGCCGCAGCACTCGCAGCCATGCCTCTACGGGCCATCGATCCAGCAAGCTCCTCTGAGTGCACAGATCCCGCGACAGATCTGTTGCGCACGCTCGCGGTGCTTCCTGAATTGCGCAGCCGCGCAATGGCGCGCTCAGGGGCATTACTGAACAGTGCACAGCCGTTGCGAGTCAGAGGCGAACCACCCCGAGGTCTGCGCAAGTTGCGCCAAGTGAGCGAAGACTTGTGGGAATTCGAGCGCGAGGTGGATGGCCAACGCAGCAGCATTGCGTGGCGCGACATGGACGCAAGCACGCAAGTGGAATTGGCAGGAGTGAAGAGTGATCCAGACGCCGCGCTCTTAATCCTGCTCGGACGCCTTGAAGCTGGCGATGTCAGCACTATCTGGGAATCGCTCCAAACAGCGAATCCCTCTGTGACACGATTGGCGCAGGTATGGCGCGTGCAGAGTCGGCAGGGTCTTGGGTCTGAGCTTGAAATCGCTGCGGCCGATGCTTTGACAGCAGCGCGAATCGCAGTTGCTTGCGGGGATTTTGATCAAGCTGTGCAGCACGCGGCACAGGTGAATGCGTTGCGTGCGAAGTCTGGTGGGCGAGGTGGTGCTGCTTGGCTGACATTGTTGCGCGAGGGGCGGGCGATTAGTGAACGTTGCGCTCCTCTCGCGTCGCGTCTTGCAGAATGGAGAAACTGCGGTTGGGCAGCCAATGTCGATTGGGACGCGCGCAGCGTGTGTGCAATCCCCGCGGTGGCGAATGGTGCGTTGAGCGTGCCTGTAACTGCTGCGGTCAGCGCTGCTGGATGCACATTGCTACCTGCAACGGATTTCGACACTGGCGCTGAATTACGTTTGCCTGCTGGCGAGTGGACGCTTGAACTTGGTACTCCGGGGTTCAGCGGCATGCTGCTGGGGTCATGGGGCTCTGACAGCTTCGTTGCGATTGGTCGCAGTGTTGAACCGCGCGGAGCCAACGGCATCCCGCTTCACGGACTCGAGCGCGATATCGTGCGCACGCTTCAAGTGCATCGGGCCGTTGCGTTCAAAGCTGCGCTTCGCACGTGGGCCGACGCATGGCCTCAGGCCGTGCCGTTCTCAATTCCGGAGCGGCCAGCGTGGCGATTTGAGCGCATTGCAGACGGCAAGCGTCGCATCCAGTGCGGAACGTCCGCACTGGATCTTCCAAGCGACGCACCAAAGTCGGGCACGACCGTCAAACTTCTTAGCCCAGAGCCTCTGCGTCTTGAGGGTGTGCGTTTGTCCGCGCCTCTCGAAATCCGATTCTGATCAGAGGATCAAGATGGTCTGCAAAGGCGAGGTGACGGCCACCGCGTTCCCGCCTGCATCAAGGAGCACGGCGTGATGGTGAATGGGCAGTCCTGAGAGGATGGGGAGTGGCGGCAGCAACATGGTGGCGTTGCTTTCACCGAACGGGCCGCACACGTTGATGCCGTAGTCGATGAAGACGCCGTTGTTGGGATCGAGTGTCATCCAGAACAGAGCGTCGAGGTCTAAGGCGATGGTGAGTGTTCCGATCTGGAAACCGGAATTGCCAAAGGACCCTGCGAGGACGCGCGCATTATTTGCAGAGCGTGCAGCGAGGATTTGAATCCCTACGCTGGTGCCAATAGTCGGCGGCGTCACGTTGCGGAGAAAGGCAACAGTTGTATCCACGGAATTGAGAGTGCCAGGCGATCCATGATCTGTGACGCTTGGGATGAGGTTGGTTGAAGGGCCTACATTGCCTGGCAAAAACCAAGCGGCTCGCAAATCGCGACGCTCGTAGGAGGTGCCGTTGTAGGTGCTGCTTGGAGCTGGCAGAGCAGCAGCCGCGGCTTGCACAGCGTAGGGAGAGGTGGTCAGGGTGCCATAGCCGGCAACATCGAGCATCTGCCCGAGCGAATCGCGGAAGATGATGCCGTCGCCCGTTGCGCTGTTGCCGAGCAGCAGATTGCCGACAGTGGTGCAGGCAGGAGCGCCGCAGCCGACATAGCTCAAGACAAGTCCGCTCGGCACAATGGCTGCGGCAACAACAGGATCGCGCACGAAGGCGCACGCTTGCCCGGGCGCGAGTTGAATGCTGATGCCGACGGTGACGCTCACCACCGCCGCAGTTGTGATGTCCGAGAAGGAGCAGCCGAGGAGTTCCACGGTGTGCGTTCCGATGTTGGTGACTTCGAAGTACTCACTCAGCTCGTCGAAGAAAGAAGCAGGGTTGGGCATCAGCTCTGAGATGACGAGTTCTCCTAGGACAGGACCAGGAACTTGAGCGGCTGCGAAACTGACCAGCACACAGAAAGCGGCGATGAACTTCATTGGGATTCTCCTTTGAGGGCACAAGAATAGCGGATTGTACTGGGGAATTGCGCCACCATTTTCCCGAGGCAGCGTCTGGATGCTGCAAAGCGCCGATCAAGAATCAGAGTTGGATTCAGGCTCCGTGCCTGGATTGGATACTGAACCCGAGGCATGTCCAGTTTCTGAAGCTGTTGTCGCATCCGAGGCCGGGATGGCGGGCGTTTCGTGACGCGCATCGTCTTCAGCCCGGGCGTCGCGGATGAGGCGCGTCATGCGGTCGACACCCTCGATCGAATCGTCGAAGGCGAAAGTGATGATGGGCGCGCGGCGCAAGCGCATGGATTCGGCGATGGCGCGCTGCACATAAGGCGTTGCCGCTGTCATGGCCGCAGCGGTTCTGCGGCGTGCGCCGCCTTCTTCGAGGCAGGACCAGAAGAGGATGCAGGTTTCGAAATCTGTGCTGAGCTTCGCGCGCGTCACGGTGACCATGCCGATGCGCGGGTCCGCGAGGTCGCGTTGGATGACCGTGGCAGCCTTGCGCAGGATCGCGTCTTGGAGCCGCTGCAAACCGCGCGAGGCCATCAGCTCATCTCCGTATTCAGGTCAGACAGGCTCACAGAGAACGTTTGATCTTCTCGACATCGAAGGCCGTGATGACGTCACCTTCTTCAATGTTTTCGAAGCGAGCGATGACCATGCCGCATTCCAAACCGTCTTTGACCTCTTTGACGTCGTCTTTGACGCGCTTGAGAGATTCAAGGCTCGTGTCGGAAGCAACGACGATGCCGCCGCGCGAAACGCGAATGTGGCTCGTGCGCTTGATGAGGCCTGACGTGACCATGCAGCCCGCGATGGTGCCGATGCGTGACACTTTCCAGACTTGGCGGACTACGGCTTCGCCGACGATCGATTCGCGCAGTTCTGGTGCGAGCTTGCCTGCGAGTGCATCGCGCAATTCTTCGATGAGCTTGTAGATCACCTGATAGATGCGGATTTCAACGCGCGAACGATCGGCAAGCTGGCGTGCGCCCATGTCGGCGGACACGTGGAAGCCGAGGATGACAGCGTCCGATGCGTCTGCGAGCGCCACATCGGTTTCGGTGATGCCACCGACGGCTGCGTGGATGATCTCCGGACGGATTTCCGGGTGGGTGATGTCGGCGATTTCCTTGCGCAACACTTCGAGCGAGCCAGTGACATCGCTCTTGATGATGAGCTTGAGAGAAGCGACGCCCTTGCTGTGAAACAGGCTTTCGAGCGAGATGTGCGTGGCTTTGGCGATTTCTTTCTCGCGCATGAGCATCGCGCGTCTGCCCGCGATCTCTTTGGCTTTGTCCAAGCTCTCGACCACATAAAACTTGTCGCCGGCTTTGGGCAGTTCGTTCAATCCAGTGATTTCGACAGGCATTGATGGCCCGGCTTCGGCGATATTTTTGCCGCTCGGTCCTTTGATGGCCCTGATGCGCCCATAAGCAACGCCGCATAAGAAGATGTCGCCGCGACGCAGCGTTCCATCGTTGATGATGAGACGCGCGACGCTGCCCTCGCCTTTGCTTTGCTGCGCTTCGATCACGGTGCCGATGGCAGGCCGCGTCGGATCTGCGCGCAATTCCAAGATGTCGGATTCGAGCGCGAGATGCTCAAGCAGTTCTTGAATGCCCTGCTTGGTGGTCGCGCTGGTTTCGATGATGGTCGTTTGACCGCCCCACTTCTCGTCTTGCAGCCCTTCGATGGCCAGTTCTTGGCGCACGCGCAAGAGGTTGGCTTCGGGCTTATCAATTTTGTTGAGCGCAACCACGATCGGGACGTTCGCGGCCTTTGCGTGAGCGATCGCTTCCTTGGTCTGTGGCATCACGCCGTCATCGGCGGCCACAACCAACACGACCACGTCGGTGACTTGAGCACCGCGCGCACGCATTTCCGTAAACGCTCTGTGGCCAGGAGTATCGAGGAACACCACTGCACGCCCATCGGGGAGGTCCACGCGTGTGGCTCCGATGTGCTGCGTGATTCCACCGTGCTCTTTCGAGGCCACATTGGTCTTGCGAATGGCGTCGAGGAGCGAGGTCTTGCCGTGGTCGACGTGTCCGAGGAAGGTGATGATCGGAGCACGCGTGACGCCCGTGCCCGAACCAGGGCGCGTAGCTTCCGCGATGACCTCTGTCTCAATGTCCTGCTTCTCTTCGCAGGTGATTTCGCAGTTCAGTTCGATACCGAGGAGCTCGATCGTGTCTTTGTCCAGCGGATCGTTGATTTTCACCATGCGCTTGTGATTCACGAACAAGCGTTGGATCAGCACGTTGGCCTTCACGGCCATTTGTTCTGAGAGGCCCTTCACGGTCAGTGGCAGTTGAACAGTGAGTTTCTCTGGAACCTGAACCGCATCAGGGCGCGGCTTGCCCCGTGAATCAACAGTGCGGTCGCCAGGGCGTTGATCGCGCGACATGGGCCCGCGTGGTCCCATGGGGCCGGGCCCGCGACGACCAGTGACCACGAAAGTGCGTGATCCGCCATCGGTCCGCGTTGCAATTAGTCCGTTATGGCCAGGACGCTGCACTTGTGCGGGAAGTTCTTTGCGCCCGAGAATTTCAGCCGTGCGCCGCGGAGGCAGCACTTTGCTGGGGCCGGCGGCATCAGGAGTGCGTAGCGGTGTCGTTCCTGCGATGACGCGCACCACGCGGGTCGGGGGAGCGCTGAGCCTTTGTGGTTCCATGCGCTGCTGGTCGGGCGGGCGTGGAGCAATGCTCGGCCTTACACCTGCGCGCTGTACGGCAACGAGGCGAGTTGGGGCGCTGCCGGGAGCAGGCGCTCGGTCCGATTCAGCATCGGGTTGTGCTTGTTTGGGAGATTGCGGCTGCGCTTGCGTGTGTGGATTTGTCAGCGTTTGTGTTTGCGGTTGCGCTGTGGCGCCTGCGCGCGCGGCAACCACTCGCACCACTGTCGTCTTTACGGTGTGCGTTGCGGGTGAGCTTTGCGGCGACGCACTCGTACGCTCGAGAGTGGCTTCTGCAACTACGTCAGAGGTGCTGCTATCGGCTGGCGCTGCGGCAGCAACAACTTCCGGTGCTGGCGCAGGAGCAACTGCTATGGGCTTCAGGTCTTCGAGGAACGCGCGGAGCATCATCTCCTCGTGCGCCTCGAGCGCGGCCATGTGATTCTTGAGATCTATGCCGTGGCGTGTCGCTTCCTCAAGGATCAACTTGGAGTCGATCCCGAGTTCCTTCGCCAGCTGATGTACGCGCGTCTTCTTGGTCGCCATTGGCTAAGAACATCACTCCTGGGGCGCGCTGGAATCCGCTGATGGGGCCGGAGCCACACCTTGCGCTGGCGGTGTCAGGCGGTCCTGGGGCAGGCCCGCAGTATAGATCTCGTTGTCCGTAGTGGCCGCAGCTTGGATACTCGCGTCTTTGGCACTGAGGATGTTGATGTTCCAGTCGGTGAGCTTCGTCGCAAGGCGCACGTTCTGGCCTTTCTTGCCGATAGCCAGCGACAAGAAATCTTCGGGCACGACCACGTCAGCTTGGCGCGCTTCGTCGTGGAGCGTAATGCTCTCGATTTCTGCGGGTTTCAAAGCATTCATGATCAGCACTTCCGCTTCTTCGCTCCAGCGGATGACGTCGATCTTCTCACCGCCGAGTTCGTCCGTGACATTGCGGATGCGGCTGCCGCGCACACCGACGCACGCACCGACGCAATCCACGCGCTGGTCGTACGAGTAAACCGCCATCTTGGTGCGATAGCCGGGCTCGCGCACGAGGCGCTTGATCTCAAGCGTGCCTTCCGCAATTTCCGGCACTTCGAGTTCGAAGAGTCGGCGAATGAAATCTTCGCTGGTGCGCGAAAGCTCCACTTGCACACGCGCGCCAGTGACACGCACGTCCTTGATAATGGCGCGCAAGCGGTCGCCGACGCGGGGAGTTTCGCCACGGATGCGGTCGGTGCGACGCAGCACGCCTTCGGTCTTGCCGAGCGTCACCACAATGTCATCGCGCTCGAAACGCACGACTGTGCCAGTGATGAGTTCGCCACGGCGTGAGGCGTACTCGCTCATGACGGAGCTTTGTTCGGCTTCGCGCACTTTTTGAATGATGACTTGCTTGGCGGTTTGTGCGGCAATACGTCCGAGGTCGGCGGCGTTGATCGCCACCCCATCTTTGGATGCGGTCAGTTCGCCGTTCTTTCGGTCGATACGGACTACGAGCTCGACGCTGTCTTCGTAGCGCTTGCGCACAGCGGATTCGATGGCCGCCTCCAGCCCCTGGATTAAGATCTCGGGGTCGATGTCGCGCTCTCGGTGGATCATGTCCACCAGTCTGAGCAATTCGGCACCATTCATGCGTCTCTCCGCACCCGGCCGTCTCCGCATGGCGGAAAGCGACCCTGCCGCAGCCACTACTGCGGTAAAAAAAGACGAAGCCCGCGGCGAGCGCCTCATCCACCAGCCTTGTATGGACAACAAAGCCCACACTTGACCTTGGCACGGTAGCCGAGGCCCCAAGCCGAGTCAAGGAACGGAAAGTATCATCTGGCATCGACTTCAGCTCAAACGCAGGAGGCTCCGTTGGACATCGCTCGACGTCAACTTGCTGTGCCCGTAGTGGCTGCGCTCCTCGGGATCGCGCTCGTCCTCGGCACCATCGCCTTCGGTCGCAACCGTGTCTCTGACTTCATGGACACGGCGTTGTACCGCGCCGAATCTGAAAGCGCGGAGTGGTTGGGCATGCGTGCTTACGCGGTGTTCTTGGAACAAGCGCCTGGCATCGACGCAGCTTCGCAGCGCGCTGACCCTTCGAATCCGCGCTTGTGGCAAGCCTGCTTCCACACCATCGTTCTTGAGTTCGCGCGCTACCCCGGCTACCGCGGCGTTGCGCTTACTGTCGGATGGGCTGAGTTGGCAGATGCTGAGTTGGCAGATGCTGAGCCTAAAGATGGCATTAAGTCAGCGTTGCTGGATCACATCAAGGGCACTGACAAGGTCAGGCGCCGTGCAGACGGTGTTGTGTTTTCCACAGTGTCAGTACCCAATTGTCCGCAAGTGCGCATGGCTCTTGCTCGCACTAATGCGCTGCACCTTGAGGAGCGCGCTGGTTTGATGAACTTCGTGGCCTTCGTTCCAGTCGCTGTTGCGGTGGCTGCTTGGGTGATCGTGCTTTCGTTCTGGTACTTCGGGCGTGGCGTGCGCCGTGTGTTGTTCGAACGCGAGCAAGCGCGTTTGCGCATGGCCAATCTCTCTGATGCCGCACGCGGCATTGCCCACGAAGTGCGAAACCCTCTGAATGCGGTGTCATTGACATTGCAATACATGCAGCGCTTGGCAGAGCGCCGCGGGGCGTTGCCCAGCGAGGCCGAGTTCACACGCATCCATGCGGAACTCCAGCGCGTGAATACGGTAGTGGACGGATTCGTTCGTCTCGCACGCGCCGACGAGTTTCAGTCGCAGCGTTTTGATTTGAGCGTGATGCTCCAAGACGTGGATGCAGAACTACGCGCTGCGGAACGCATCATTCCTTGCAACATGACGCCGGTGCGAGAGCTCTGGGTGGACGGTGATCGCGTGCGCCTAGCTGAGGTGGTGCGCACGCTCTTGCGTCACATGTCTCATTCCGGCGCCAGTGCGTTGAAGGTGAGCGCTAACGCAGCAGGCGGAAGTGTGCTCGTTCGGATCGAGCCCGTGCATACGCCGGAAATCACTACGGCGGACGCAACAGCGTCGCGCTCCACGCGCCCGAACAGCCCGCTCTTGGTGCATACACTTTCGCGGCTGGTGCTCGAAGCCCACGGAGGCAGTTTCTCGGTGGAAGTCGCCGCTGATGGTGCCGAAAGCTTGCAGTTGCGTTTGCCTCAGGCGCAGCGGGAATGATGGATCCTCTTGCGCGCGCTTGGTAGCTTGCGCGCATGAGTGCTCAGAAAGCTTCGCGCATTCTTGTCGTTGATGACGATGGCGCCCAAGCCCGTGCGCTTTCTGATTTGCTGAAGTTGGAGGGCTTTGAAGTGCGTTGCGCGGGCGGCGCTTCAGAAGCGCTCGCGCTGTTGCAGGCATGGTCGGCCGACGCAGTGCTGACCGACTTCACAATGCCCGGCACCGATGGCATCACGTTTCTTGGCCAAGCACGGCAGCGCGGCGTGCGTGCGCCTTTCGTGTTGATGACAGCCTTCGGCACTCTTGATGTTGCTGTCAGTGCGTTGCGCGCTGGGATGTCCGATTTCGTCACCAAACCCGTGGATGCGAGTTTGTTGGTGCACCGCCTCAAGGCTGCGCTGGAATTGGAAAATCTGCGTTCAGAAAACGCCGTGCTGAAGACGGTGGTCGAGAACTCCGAAGAGCCGCTCGGTCTCGTGGGCAAGAACCCGCGCTATGTTGAACTCTTGGCCGCAGCGCAGCGCGTGGCTCCGAGCCATGCGACAGTCCTCATCACAGGTGAGAGTGGCAGCGGCAAGGAAGTCATCGCGCGCAGTCTGCATGTGTACAGCTCGCGGCGTAGTGGTCCGTGGGTGGTTGTGAATTGCGCGGCGATTCCCGACGCATTGCTGGAGGCGGAACTCTTCGGCAGTCTGAAGGGTGCGTACACCGGAGCAACGAGCGACAGAGTTGGACGCTTCGAAGCCGCGAACGGTGGCACGCTGTTCTTGGATGAGGTTGGCGACTTGCCTCTGCACTTGCAGCCGAAGTTGTTGCGCGTGTTGCAAGAACGAACGGTGGAGCCCTTGGGTGGCGGCAAACCGCGGCTTGTGGATGTGCGTCTCGTCGCGGCCACACACAAAGACCTGTTGGCCATGGTGCGCGAGGGTCGGTTCCGCGAAGACCTTTATTACAGATTGAATGTGATTCCTTTGACCATGCCAGCGTTGCGTGAACGGCCCGAAGACATCTTGGCGCTTGGGCGTCATTTCCTTGTGCGCTTCTCCCGCGAGAACAACCGCAAGATGAGTTTTTCGCAGGAGGCCGAAGAGCGCATGTTGGTTCATTCGTGGCCCGGCAATGTGCGCGAACTTCAAAACTGTGTGGAGCGTGCGGTTGTTTTGGCGCCGACGGAAACGATCATGCCCGCAGACTTGTTTGGTGCGCGTACCCAAGGTGGCGGTGACCGCGCTCGCGGTTTGGCTGTGTCGGTTTTGGACAGCGCGGTGAATATCGAAGGCCTCGAAGCGGCGCTCATCACCGAGGCGCTCGCGCGTTCTTCAGGCAATGTTTCGCTGGCTGCGCGAATGCTCGGTATGACGCGTCGCGCCATGCAGTACCGCGCTGGGAAACTGGGGCTCGATAGCGGAGACGGCGCGTGAGCAACATGCAGCTCACTTTGAATGGCGTGCAGCGCGAAGTGCCGGACGGCATCAGCGTGAGTGCGCTGCTCGAAAGCCTCGCTGTGCGTCCAGACGCGCTTGCGGTTGAAGTGAATCGCTGTGTTGTGCCGCGCAGTAACTTTGATGAATGCCAATTGCGCAGCGGCGATCGCGTGGAAATTGTGACTTTGGTTGGGGGAGGTTGAGCTATGCAGCACGCTGATGAAGCACTCGTGATTGCTGGGCGGCGTTTCGCATCGCGCCTGGTGCTGGGGACTGGGAAGTACCCGGACCACGCCACCATGCAGGCCGCGCACATTGCAGCAGGCGTGGACATGGTGACGGTGGCTGTGCGCAGAGTGGACCTCACCGGCAAGTCAGGCCCCGGCATTCTCGATTTCATCGACAAGACACGCATTGCGCTGCTGCCCAACACGGCGGGTTGCTACACGAGCGACGATGCTCTGCGCACTGCGCGCCTTGGGCGCGAAGCCCTTGGCACCGAGTGGGTGAAGCTCGAAGTGCTCGGCGACGAGCGCACGCTGCTGCCGGATGTCAGCGCCACGCTGGATGCCACCAAAGTGCTTGTGGCTGAGGGTTTCAAAGTTCTTGTCTACACCTCCGACGACCCTATTGCTGCGAAGCGCTTTCAAGACCTTGGAGTCAGCGCCGTCATGCCAGCAGGTTCACCGATTGGTTCCGGCCTCGGTGTGTTGAACGCGGTGAATTTGCGCTTGATTCTTGAGGCGGTGCAAGTGCCGGTGATTCTCGACGCAGGCGTGGGCACGGCGTCTGATGTCACCATTGCGATGGAACTTGGCGTGGACGGCATCTTGCTGAATAGCGCGGTGGCGCTTGCTAAGGACCCTGTACGCATGGCGCGTGCAATGGCGGGCGCGTGCACTTGCGGCCGCGACGCATTCCTTGCAGGGCGCATCGGCAAGAAGCTGTATGGCAGCGCATCATCGCCACTCGAAGGACATTTCGCGGAACGCCCGCGCCGAGGAGTCTGACGCGTGGAGCAACAGTCCGAACTTTGGCTGGCTGTGTACGTGCCTTGCGCCGGGCTGGCGAGTTGGTGGATGTTGCGTTGTTTCGCGGCACGGCCTGCGCAAAGCCCACGCCAAGATGGGCAAGACCTCGCCGCTATCGCTTTGGGTGTGTTGTTGGCCTCGCACTTGTTGCGGCTGTTTGTGCGCACGGTGGCGCGCGACTTGCCGGAACCCACACCACGCTTGCTCGGCTATGTGCCGCTGGTGCTCAGCAGTGCGCTGTTGTTGTGGGTTGGGCTTGCGCGTTACCGCGGAGTTTTGGGCGTGCGCATTGAGGTTCGCGAAGTGGTTCATGCTTTGGCGACCTACACATTGTTTTTCCCGTTGGTGCTCGGGCTGCATTGGTGCAACGAGCGAGCATTCGCGAATGGCGCACCTGCGCCGCGGCAAGAGACCATGGTGTTTCTTGCAGATGCTTCCGTATGGTCGCGCATTCTCGTGGTCACTGCCTTGGTCAGCCTCGTGCCGCTTAGTGAAGAACTCATTTTCCGAGGGTTCCTGCTGCGCGGGTTGGAGGGGCTTGCCGCAGCGCAATTTGGCGCTGGCGCAACGGCGCGTTGGTTGGCGCTCGTAGGGAGTGCGTTGGTGTTCGCTGGAGTGCACGAACACTTCGCCATGCTCCCGGTGTTTGGAGTCGGGCTCATTCTCGGCTGGCTCACGCAGCGCACAGGCAGCATCACTACCGCATGTGTTTTCCACGCGTTGCACAACGGAGTCACAGTGGCCTCGAGTCTTGGAGGGTGGGGCGCATGAGTGCTTCTCCGTTGATGACACCATTCGGCGAAGGCGCAGTGGCGCAAGGTGCCACGGTGATCGGTGACGTCAGCCTCGGACGCTGGAGTTCGATTTGGTTTGGCTGCGTTGTGCGCGCCGATGTCGCGGCCATCCGCATTGGTCGTGGGACCAACATTCAAGACCTCTCCATGATTCACCCAGAGCACGATCAGGATGTGGAAATCGGCGCTGAAGTCACCATCGGGCACAATGCGGTGATTCACTGCCGCCGTGTGGGTTCGCTCTCGCTCATTGGTATCGGAGCCGTTCTGTTGCCCGGTGTGGTGGTGGGCGAGAAGTGCATCATTGGAGCCGGTAGCTTGTTGACCATCGGCATGCAGGTGCCTGATCGTTCGCTCGTGCTCGGCACTCCAGCCAAAGTGATACGCACCCTGAAGCCTCACGAGATCGAGGGCCTCTACGAATCCGCCGAGCGCTACATCCATCTCGCGCGCCACCACGGCGCCACCTTCTAAAAGGCGCTTGCCCTGCGCTGCCTTCATGAGAATCATCCCCGACTCAAATGTCACTTCCGACCTGTTTTTCAAAAGACAGATTTCGGCCCCAAGGGGTGGGCGCGGAGCGGCCGGGGATCCGGTCCCGCTTAGGACACCGATGCGGCTTCCTGGGTCCCACCGGGACCTCCCATAAATGCGCGCTGTGCCCTTCGGGCGTGTGGCAACTTTTCTGAAACTCACCGTTGCTGGGGGATAGTCTCTGAATGCTCTCCATGTGGATTGAAGTTTCCACACCGTTCTTTCGGAGGGCTCAAATCATGGAAAGTCTCTGCAACGCGCCTCGATTTTCGTTTCTGGCTGTGGCGGCGTGAGCCGTGCTGCTGGTCCCGATGGCGTCGGCGCAGCAACTCAACACAGCGAGCGCTGCGCTGAGCATCAACGGCACGGGTGAAGTCACATCGTCCGGCACCTCACGGCAGCCGTGGGTCGAGAACACGACGGGACCGCGCGATGTGTACCAGCTCACGATCCACTGGGACAACACCACCACCAGCGGTCCGTACTCGGCGCGGGAGCTTGGAGCGCTGTGGAGATCGCGATCGACCAGAGCGGTAACCGGATGGAGTTCGAAGGGCTGCAACTGAACCCCACTCCGGCCACCCAAACACTGAACCTCTCCGTGCCGGGTCTCCAGAGCGGGCCGGCTCTGGTCACCATCGAACGCATCGACATCTTCGGTGCTTCCTACCGCCCGCTACGTCAACTTCACGCTCTAACACCGTACGAGCGGGCGCAGCACGCAAGAACGGGTCGTGATCGTTCAATGGCTGGAAGGTAGGAGTGCTGCGAGGTCGGGAGCGAGGGGAGCGTAGAGGTGCAGTTCCGCTTTGGAGATTGGATGGGGGAAGCGCAGGCTCTCGGCATGGAGGGCTTGGCGCTCGAGGATAAGGCCGGATCTGTGAGTGAAGGGCTGTGATTGTTCGGGGTCGGGGTCGGGCACGCCATAGAGCCGATCGCAAAGCAGTGGGTGACCAAAGGCTTCGGCATGTACGCGGATTTGGTGTTGGCGACCGGTGAGAGGCAGGAAACGCAGCAGCGAGAATGTGCCGCAGCGCAGAAGTGTTTCGTAGCGCGTGAGAGCAAGGCGGCCGTCTTGCATCACGGCCATTTTTTGGCGGATGGCACTGTTGGTGTCGGAACCGATGGGCAAGTCGATTTCACCTTTGTCGTTGGCGGGTTCGCCGTGCACGAGGGCGAGGTAGGTCTTGCGCATGCGCCGGGTTTCAAAAGCGAGGCCGATGATCTTGCGCACATCAGGATCGGTAGCGAAGACCAAGACACCAGAAGTGTCTTTGTCGAGGCGGTGCACGATCATGGGAGCGCAGTTGCCCGGAGGCTTCGGTTCGCGCGCGTGGCGCGCATGCAGCACATTGAGCAGCGTGTCGTTCACGTAGCGGCCGACAGGATGCACCACGGTGCCGGCGGTTTTGTTGAGCACCATCATCCACGGGTCTTCATGCAGAAAGTTGAGCGGCATGTCCAAAGGGATGTCCGAAGCCACGCCCGCCGCTTCGCCCACTTCCACGTTGATGCGCATGCCGGGTTGCATGCGCTGGGCTGGCCGTGCTGCTTGGCCGTCCACGAGAATCAACCTCTCGCGGATGCGGCGTTGCAAGTCGGCTCGTGAGCGCCACGGGAGCTCGCGAGTGAGCAGATGGTCTAGGCGCATGCCGTTGTCTTCGTCGGTGACGCAGATTTCAATGTGGGTGAGGGGGCTACCGATGTCGCGCGCCATGCGCTGGATCATGACAAACCCAGCGTCTGCGCGCTATGCGAGCCTCGCAGCTTCGGCTATTCCTTGGGGCATGAACGTGGCGCCATGGTCTCGTGAACGATTCCGCAGTGTGCGCGGCTTGCGCGAACGCTCGGAGCGTGTGGCTGCTGGCTTGCAGGTGCTCGAAGGCCCGCGGCTGGTGAGCGAGGCTTTGTCGCGTGGCCTTGTGAGCGAAGTGCTGTTGCGCGAAGGCGGGCCTGAAGATGAGTGGCGCAGGCGCGCTGGCTCTGTGCCGCTGACGATCATTCCGGCGATGGACTTCGAACGCCTCTGTGACACGCGGACTCCACAAGATGTGATCGCCATTGGGCCGTTGACGCCAGAGTTGCCCGTGGCCGAAGTGTTGCAGCGCTGCGCCCGCGTTCTCTATTTCGATGCGGTGCAAGACCCCGGCAATTGCGGCGCGTTGATGCGTACAGCGTGCGCACTTGGGGTTGAAGGTGCGTTGTTCGGCCCGGGATGCGCGGATGCGTCGGCACCAAGAGTGTTGCGCGCTGCTGCCGGAGCGAGCCTGCGCTTGTTGCAAGGACGCTGCACCGCGGAAGAACTGTTCGTCGCTACACAGGCTTCAGCGCACACGCTGCTGATTCCCGTGGTGAAGGACGGGCGCGATGCGCTCGCGATGTCAGCGCCAGAGCGCTTCGTACTGGTGGCTGGCAATGAGGGCCAAGGCAGCAGCCTCACGAGCGCAAGTGCGGTGCACATCAGCATTCCCATGGCAGCCGAGGTGGAATCGCTCAATGTGGCTGCAGCCACAGCAGTGATCCTCGGACGCTGGTGGCAAAGGCCTCAGCGATAGAAAGACTGGCGCGTCGTGATGACCGCGTTGCCGGGTTGAGGCGGCGTGCCAGTGGCGCTGAGAGTGCGCTGCAAGAAATCGCGCACGAGATCGGCACGCAAGCAGATGCCCAGCGTCTCGCTGTAGATGCGCGTGACCACACCGATGACTTCGCCGCGTTCATCCATCAAGGGCCCACCGCTGTTGCCCGGGATGATGGAAGCCGTGATGTGAATGGTGTCTTCGGCTTTGCGCACGGTGCCGAGGCTCGGTGAAGTTTGTGCGATGCCGCATTCCAGCCCGCGCTGTCCACGCGGATAACCCAGCGTCATGACGCGATCCAGCTTGCGCACGCGACCTGGCGCGGCGAGAGCGAGGCACGGGTACGGACCACCTTCGAGTTGCAGCAGAGCGAGATCGTTGTTGTCGAGTTCATGCAGCGGTGGTTCGGTGATACGCCCAAGAGTGTCGCGCTCGATGGGCCGCAGTGCATCGGGTGCGAAACCAGCGATGCGCAGCTTGCGTGGGCCTGTGGTGCTGAAAGCACGGGACAGCAACGGAACCCCGGCTTCGCTGACGCAACGCTCGCCGCAAGCCCATGCGTAGATGCGCGAAGGCCCGACAAGTTCAATCTCTTTCGAGGCCAACATGCTGGCGAGGTCTGGGTCGAACTTCCAGGGTTGCAGCACATGCTTGTTCGTGACGAGATGCCCGTCCGGTGAAATCATGAAGCCAGAGCCCCAGCCAGTGCCGGTTTCAAGATCTCCCGGCGTGCCACCGACGACGCGGTAGTCAAACGTGCAGTGGAGCAAGAAGACACAAGGCGCTGCGCGCTCTTCGATGTTGCGGAAGACATTGATGATTTCAGATTGGCTCTGCACAGCAGCGAGGCGGTGATCGAGTGCCAAGAGGCGTTGCTCGAATTGCTGGTCCGCAGTCATGCGGGCGTTCACCTCGTTGGCAGTGGAAGTGCGAGCCTTGCCAATAACAGCTTCAAGTTTGCGCGTGGAGTCTTGCCAGGTGGTTTGGCTCAACCCGCGCAGCCGACTTTCGATGTCGGCGGACGAACTCTGCACCAAGTCTTCGGCACGACGCACAGCGCCTTCTGCTGCCAACATCGCGGTGCGAGCGTGCTGTTGCAGCTCGACAACTTGACTTCCGGTTTGCACGCGATCTTCTTGCAAGCGCAGCACAACTCCGGCGATGAGCCCGAGGGCCACGAGATTGATGGCGAGGAGAATGGCTGCGGTCTGACGCTTCGGACGTGGCGTTGGTGGGGTTGGAGTTCGATCGTCAACGAGAGGTCTGATCCACTCTCTGCTTGATCGCCGATTCCAGCGCATGCACGCCTCCGAGCGGCCCGAGGTCTGTGGCACATCGTCACAGTCCTGCCCCTACACACATCTTCGGATGAACGGCCAAGTCTCCTGCGCGATTGAGAAAAAAATGCAGGTTTTGCAGACCTTGCGACGGTGAAGGGTCGGCGGCGCGTCGGATTTGTCGGCTTCAGCGCTCTTGCGCGGCCTCGTCCATCGGGATGCGAACACCGTGTTTCTTCGCGAAATCACGCGCTTCTTGGTACCCCGCGTCCACGTGGCGAATGATGCCCATGCCAGGATCGGAGGTGAGCACGCGCTCGAGTCTGCGAGCAGCTTCGTCGGTGCCGTCGGCCACGATCACTTGCCCAGCATGGATGGAATTGCCGATACCGACGCCTCCGCCGTGGTGCATGGAAACCCAAGTTGCGCCGCCAACAGCATTCACCATGGCGTTGAGAATGGGCCAATCCGCAACCGCGTCTGTGCCATCGAGCATGGCTTCCGTTTCGCGAAAGGGCGAGGCGACGGAGCCGCAGTCGAGGTGATCGCGACCAATCACGATGGGCGCCGAGAGCTCGCCGCTGCGCACCATGTCGTTGAGGATCAACGCGAAGCGCGCGCGTTCGCCGTAACCGAGCCAGCAGATGCGCGCGGGCAAGCCTTGGAAGGCGACACGCTCCGCCGCCATGCGGATCCAACGGCACAGGCCTTCGTTGTCAGCGAATTCGCGCAGCACCACGGCGTCGGTCTTATAGATGTCTGCAGGATCGCCAGACAGCGCAACCCAGCGGAACGGCCCGCGTCCTTCGCAGAAGAGTGGCCGGATGTATTCGGGCACGAAGCCCGGAATCTTGAACGCATCCTTGACGCCTTGGTCGAGCGCCACGGTGCGAATGTTGTTGCCGTAATCGAAAGTGATCGCGCCGCGCGCCTGCAACTGCAACATCAAGCGCACATGTTCGGCCATGGAGGCACTGCTGCGGCGCACATAGCTCGCGGGGTCGGCGCTGCGCAGCTCGGCGGCTTGAATCAAGCTCATGCCTTCAGGGATGTAGCCCGTGAGCGGATCGTGCGCCGATGTTTGATCGGTGAGCGCGTCGGGAGTCAGCCCGCGTTGCAGCAGACGGCGCAGCATGTCAATCGCGTTGCCGATGTAGGCCACTGACTTCGCCGACTGCGCTGCGCGGTGTGCCATGGCGCGGTCGATGGCGGTGTCGAGGTCGGCATAGGCCTCGTCGAGATAGCGCGTGTCGATGCGGCGTTGTACGCGCACAGGATCGACTTCGGCGGCCAGCATCGTCGCTCCGCTGAGCACAGCAGCCAAAGGTTGCGCGCCACCCATGCCGCCGAGTCCGGCTGTGACGGCGAGTTTGCCTGCAAGAGAGCCGCCGAAGTGTTTGCGTGCGAGCGCTGCGAAAGTTTCGTAGGTGCCTTGCACAATCCCTTGCGAACCGATGTAGATCCAACTCCCGGCGGTCATCTGTCCAAACATCATCAACCCGCGCTGTTCGAGCTCGCGAAAATGTTCCCATGTTGCGAAGCGCGGCACGAGATTGGAATTAGCAATCAGCACGCGCGGGGCGTCGGTGTGCGTGCGGAAGATGCCCACCGGCTTGCCCGACTGCACGAGCAGAGTTTCGTCTGGCTTCAGATTTCGCAGCGCATGCAGAATGGCATCGAAGCAATCCCAGTCGCGCGCGGCTTTGCCGGATCCGCCGTACACCACGAGCTCGTCAGGATTCTCCGCAACCCCAGGGTCGAGGTTGTTTTGAATCATGCGGTACGCCGCTTCGATCTGCCAATTAGCGCAGTGCAAAGTGCGGCCCCGCGGCGCGCTGACGGGACGTGGGCCTGACTTCATCGTTGAGCTCGATTCTGCTTACAGAGGTGGTGCAACACGATTCACGGCGGCGAGGAGCGATCCATCATCCATCAGTGTGCGGATGCACTTCAGATCTTCCGCGAACAAACGGTCGGGCCCCGGTGGCGCGATGTGTTGCGCGAGGAAATCGAATGCCGCTTGAACTCCGCGACCTGCTCGCAGAGGTTTGCGCCAATGCAGTGCGAAGTACGCGGCGAGAAGCTCGACGCACAAAACATGCCGCGTGTTGTTGGTGATGGCGCGCATAGTGCGTGCGGCAATCGGGCTCATGGAAACATGGTCTTCTTGATTCGCACTGGTGGGGATGCTGTCCACCGAAGACGGATGAGCGAGCCCTTTGTTCTCGGACACCAGCGCCGCGGCGGTGACTTGCGCCATCATCAGTCCGCTGTGCAAACCGGGCTTTCCGGCAGCAAGAAAGGGCGGAAGTCCTGAGAGGTCAGGATTCACCAAGTTTTCAATGCGGCGTTCGGAAATGCTTGCGAGTTCGGCGATGGCGCACTTGGCGTAATCCGCAGCCAGCGCCACGGCTTCACCGTGGAAATTGCCGGCGCTGATGCTCTCGCCGACATCGGCAAAAATCAGCGGGTTGTCGGCGGCGCTGTTCATTTCGCGTTCCAGCACCATGCCTACATGTTCCAACGCATCGGACACAGCACCGTGCACTTGCGGTGTGCAGCGCAGAGAATACGGGTCTTGCACGCGTCCGCAGTCATGGTGCTCGCTTTCGATAGCGCTGCCTTGCAACAAGGAACGCATGCGTGCTGCGATGCGTGCGTGG
The DNA here is from genome assembly GCA_009691765.1 of Planctomycetota bacterium. Classification (GTDB taxonomy): domain Bacteria; phylum Planctomycetota; genus SXUL01. Next base: position 81,259 of record SIAO01000001.1, read on the forward strand.
CCTGGATGCGGGCGAATGGCAGCAACGCGCGCTTCAAAAGGTCTGTGCGAGCCTTGTAGAGCTTCCAGCGACATCGCGGCCGCGAGGTTGCCGAGTTCCAGCGCCTGCTGCGCAGAGCTCTGGCTCAATGCCGCCACCGCAGTCGAGAACGCAGTGCCGTTGATGAGGGCCAACCCTTCTTTGGGCTGGAGTTGCAGTGGTTGAAGGCCGCAGCGCTCCAGCGCGAGTTTGCCGGAGAGCGATTCACCCTTCACGCGCGCACGGCCTTCGCCAATCAACACCAACGCAAGATGTGCGAGCGGTGCGAGATCGCCGCAAGCGCCGACCGAGCCTTGCTCCGGAACTTCCGGATGGACTCCGTGCTGGAGCAGAGCGTGCAACAGCGCGCAAACTTCTTCGCGCACACCGCTGTTGCCGCGCAGCAAAGTGTTGAGGCGCAGCAGCAATAGCAAGCGCACCGTGGTGTCATCGGCCAGCGGTCCGACGCCAACGGCGTGCGAGCGCAGCAAGTTCACTTGCAGTTCCACGGCGTCGACAGGATCAATGCTGACGCTCTTCAGCTTTCCGAAGCCAGTCGTGATGCCATAGACAGGCTTGCCCGAGTGCAACAAGCGTTGCACGACTTCGCGAGAAGCGCGCACCGCAGTGCTGGCTTGCGCTGCGATCTCCAAGGTCCCGCCGTCGCGGCTGAAGCTGCAGGCGGCTTCGAGCGCGAGGGAGTGACCATCAATTTTCAAAGTATCTGGGGGCATCAGCGCCGCCTTTCGGAACCGATTATGGACCAACGGAGCGGCACACTCAACGGAGCAGGATAGGCTGCGCGCATGGGAAGTGGAGCCGCTTTGCGCAATTGGGGCACCGTAGGCGGTAGCCAAGATGTGTTGCTGCTCAGTTTTGCCGTGCGCATGGGCCTCGGCGTCCTTGTGACCAGCACCTTGGCGCGCGTGCTCGACGCCGACGGTTTCGGTTTTGTCGCGTATGTGGGCACGTTTCTCTTGCTCGCTCACATTGCTCTCGATGCCGGCACCGGCGTTGTGGCCACTCGAGAAATTGCAGCCGCTCCTCAAGAGGAGCGCCACATCCTCGCTCGGCTTCTGGGTTTTCGCTTGCTCAGCAGTCTCCTCGTTGCTTTGGTTGTGTTTTGCTCTGCATGGTTGGAACAGGACGCTTCGAAGCGGATGATTCTGCTCTGCGCCGCCATGGTCGTGCCGCTTCAAGCGCTCGGTGCCTTCAGTGTGCCTTTGCAAGTGCGACAACGGCCGCACGGGCCCGCGCTGGTGGGTGTGTGCACTCAAGGACTAGTGCTCTTGTTGTTATGGGTGACGCCGTTTGGCAGCGCCTGGTTGCCATGCGCCTGCGCCGCGGGCGTGCTCTTGCTACGTGAAGCGCTCAACGCTCTCGGCACTCTCTGGTGTACACGGCGTGCTTGCGGCTTCTTTGTGTGGCCGCGTTTGGATCGCGAAGTGTGGGCCTTCATTCGCCTCGCGTGGCCTCAAGGACGCTTTGTGTTTCTGCAAGCTGCGTGGTTTCATGCGGACGTCTTCTTGGTGCGGTGGTTGTGTGGTGAGGAAGTTTTGGCCACCTACGCTGCGGCGTATCGGCCGGTGGTGCCCTTGTTGCTGATTCCGGGCATGCTCGTGCTGCCGCTCGTGCCGGTCTTTGCTGCGACCTCCGTGGAACAGGCGCGTCATCGTGTGCGCCAGCTGCTCGCTGTAATGCTCGGGCTTGGAAGCCTTGGTGCAGTTGCCGCCTGCCTCGCTCCTAGTTCGCTCTTGCGCTTGCTTTATCCCGACGCCATTGCTGCAGAGGAAGCGACGATCGTGTCACTGCGCTGGCTGGGGCTCGCGTTTCTGTTGGCATTCGCTTCGACACCGCTGCTGTGCGCTCTCACGGCACGGAGGAAAGAGCGATTGCTACTACGCATTGGCGCCTTTGCGCTGTTGGTGAACGTAGGCGCGAACTTGCTGTGGACTCCCGCCGGTGGTGCGGTATCTGCGGCCGCGATCACCGCTGCCACCGAGGCATGTGTGTTCGTAGGGGCTGCGTGGATTTGGATACGCCATTTCGGATCGCCTTTGGGTCGCATGAGCTTTGTAGCTTTGTTACCTGCTGGGGCCTTGGCGGCGACGCTTGCATTCTGGCAACCGGATGGCGTCGTGCTGTTACTGCTCGCGGTGGCGGGTTTGGTGCTGCTGCTTTGCTTGCCGCAGATTCACCGCGCACGCCGCGAACTTCGCGCTCTTGGCCGCGGCTAGACTGCTACGCTGCGCACGCCCATGGCTGCGCTCACGGTTGCCCTCGATTACCGTCCCGCCTTGCATCACGCCTTCGGTATCGGGCGTTATGTGCAGAATCTCGTGCCTGCGCTTTTGGAAGCAGACCCAGAATTGCGCCTGAAGTTGTACGGAGTGTTCTTGCGCGGGCGGCGTGAGCGCATAGCGGCGCATCATTTCCCAGAGTCGTCCCGAGCGAGCTTTCATGGTGCAGCGATTCCAGCGAGGCTGGTGCCGTGGTTAGCGCGTGTCCTGCCCATCGACGTTGCGAGCTTCACCGGCCCGTTCGACCTCTTCCATGACACCGACTACATCAGCACCCCGGTGAAAAACCGTCCGCGCGTGGCGACGCTGTATGACACAGCGTGGACAGCGCAGCGTGGTTTCGTCAGCCCGGAACAGTCGCGCCACATGGGCGCAGCTGTGCGTCGCATCGTTGCTGGTGTGAAGCGCATCATCACGATTTCCAACTTTGCGAAGCAAGAGTTGATGGAGGAGCTCGGACTGCCCGACGAGCTGATTGATGTCGCGCCTCTTGGTGTCGATGCGGTGTTCCGTGCGCCGCAAGACGCGGCTGCAACCGCGCGAGTGCAGCAGCGCATTGGCATCGAAGCGCCTTATGGCGTGTTCGTCGGCACACTCGAGCCGCGCAAGAATGTGATTCGCTTGCTGCGCGGGTTTGCGCGCTTGCAGGAAGTCTCCCCGGAGCAGCGCTTGCTGTTGGTGGGGCGCGCAGGGCATGGTTGCGAGCGCATTTTCGAGGAGATTCGACGCTTGCGACTCGAGCGCTCGGTGGTGCGTACGGGTGTGCTCTCAGATGCCGAGCTTGTCCCGTTGCTGCATGGTGCGGACTACTTGGCGTATCCCTCACTGCATGAGGGCTTTGGCCTCCCGGCGCTCGAAGGCATGGCGGCGGGCGTTCCCGTGCTTTCTTCCAACACAACCGCGCTGCAAGAAGTGTGTGGGGAGGGCGCGCTGTTGGTAGACCCGGCAGATGAGAACGCCATCGCCGAAGGCTTGTTGCGTTTGGCGTGTGACCGTTGCGAAGCGCTCGAAATCGCGGCGCGTGGGCGCGCTCATGCGGCGGCATTCACTTGGCAACGCTGCGCGGAGGCCACGTTGGCGTCCTACCGCCGGGCTTTGGAATCGTAAGCATGAAGCTGGTGTGGGATGCATTGAGCCTTGAACACGATAGACCCAGTGGCGTGCGGCGTCGCTTGCTTGCGCTCGCACCGCGTCTTACAGCGCATGCGTCTGTTCGCATCATCTGTGGCGACATTTGGAATGCGCAAGAGCAGCAGCAGTTGCAAAGGTGCGAACTCATTTACGCGTCGACGGCGCCTCATGGACTGGTGCGCCGCACTGTGGGTTCAGAGGCCTTGCTGCGGCGGAACGGAGCCTTCGATGCAGGAGTCGTGTTGTTGCAAGATGCGCAACCTTGGTCGGCGCATCCACGCTTGATCGGCACAGTCCATGACTTGCGGCACTGGCGTGCGGGTGTGTGCGGAGCGGTCCGCCGCAGTTTGCTCACTCGATCGTTTGAGCGCGCAGGCGCGATTGCATGTGTGAGTAGCGCAGTGGCAGGCGAGCTGCAGGTGGTTTTGCCGCAGCTCCATGCACGCAGTGTTGTCGTGCCCAACGGGGTGGATCCTTGTTGTTGTGCTCGGAGCGCCGTGCGGATTGCTGATCCACTCCTGTTGTGGGTTGGTCATCTTGAGGCCCGCAAAGATGTTCACACAGCCATGCAGGTGGTTTCTGCGTTGGCACAGCGAGGGCGCGCATTGCGTTTCGTGTGTGTGGGTCGTGGTGCTGCGCCTCTCGAACAAGAACTGCAACAACTGCAGAAGGCTCACGCCGGTTTCATCACGGCGGAAGTGCGGCGCAATGCTGACGATGCCCAATTGCTTGCGCTCTTTCATGAAGCGTCGGTCGTGCTGTGTCCATCGCGGTTGGAAGGATTTGGATTGGTTCCGCTCGAAGCTTTGGCTCACGGCGCTTGCGTGGTGGCTTCCGACATCGCGGCTCACCGTGAAGTGTTGGGCGACGCGGCTCTGTTCGCGAGTCCTAGCGATGTGTCAGGATTTGCGGCGGCCTGCACGAGCGTCCTGGATGATGAAATCCTGCGCCGCCAGTTGCAGTATCGCGCTGCTGCAAGTGTGGCGCGTTGGTCTTGGGATGTTGCAGCACAACGCTTGCTGGAAGCGTGCGAGCGCGTTCAGACCAAGGAATAGGCGCCGTAGAACAAGGCTGCGCAGAGCAGGATCAAGAGCGCCACCATGAGGGCCTTGCGAGATCCGTCGAGTTGCCCAAAGCTGTCGCGGTTGCGCTTGGAACTTTGCTCGCGTGCGGCTTTGGTGCGGATCACGGCGGCGCCAGCGGAACGGCCGACAGCTTGCACTTCATCCGTGCCTGCGCTTGCTGCGGGAGTTGCAGCAATTCGAGTGCCGCAATGCAGTTTCATGTGCACGACGCCCAACGTGATGACACTTCCGCTTTGCACCACGCCGCGCGGCACGCGCACGCCATCAATACTGCTGCCGTTGCTGGACCCGAGGTCGATCAACGTCCAGCCTTGCTCGGTGCGCGAGAAGCGCGCGTGCTCACGGGAAACGCTCGCGTCGTCGATGCGGATGTCGGCGCGCCCGCTACGTCCAAGGACTTGGGTGTCTGCGAGATTCAGCGTTTCGCCGTTGCGGGGCCCAGAGAGGAAAGTGATGGAGTCCACGTGCAGCAGCGTAGAACGGCCGCGCTCCGTGCGGAAGGGCGGATACCATGCGCCGCGTGGAAACTGCATTTCTCGTAGCTGAAGGATTGGGCTTCGAGTACCGCGAACCGGTGCTCGTGGAGTTCTCGGTGCTGGCCGCAGCAGGCACGCTCACGATCCTCGCGGGCACCAACGGCGCGGGGAAAAGCACTGCACTCTCATTGCTGGCTGGCGAGTTTACGCCGCGCCATGGTCACGTGCGCATTTGCGGAGGCGATCCGCGCAAGGCTCGCACGCGGCGGGAGTTTTTCTTTCTTGCTGAGACCGCCCGTGATCTCCATTGGCTCAGCGCACGCGAAGCCGTGGATCTGCATCGAGATTTGTATGGGCTTTCCAAAACTGACGGGCTGCCCGCAGTTGAAGCGCTCTCGCGGCTTGGACTCGGCTCCGTTGCAGGGCGGCGACTGAGTGGTTTTTCCAAAGGCATGCAACGGCGTGTCGAACTTGCCGCAGCCGTGGCCTGCGATCGCCCGGTGTGGCTCTTCGATGAACCAGAATCTGGTTTGGATCCTGAAGGACGCCTCGCCTTGCAAGATCTGTTGCTCGAAGCCAAAGCGCGTGGACGCACACTGCTCGTGAGCACGCATCTCGGCGGCACGGCGTTGCGCGGCGCGGACCAGTTGATCGTGCTGCGGCGCGGGCGCACGCGTTTTCAGGGCACTGTTCAAGAAGCCATGCGTGTGACGGGCTGCATGCAGTTGGAAGTCAGGGATTCCACAGAAGCCCTGTGTGAGCGCCTCAAGCAAACCGCGCAAGAAGCTGGCGCGCAATGTGCCGAAGCCAGTTTGTCCGCTGCGGGGTTACAGCGTCTGATGGCGCCGGCTGACGGCAGCTCATGATGGCGTTTTTCGCGCTGGTAGGCAGTGTCGTGCGGCGCCAAACGCGCAGTGCGTTGCCTTTGCTCGCGCTCGGTGCGTTCGTCGTGCTCGCCCAAGCATTGCCCACGGAGCCTGGCGTTGGCGCTTCCGAATTGCGGCGTCAGATGTTGGGCGCGATGTTGAACTCTGGAGCTTTGGTGCTTCTTTGCTGTGCCTTCGCGCTGCCGGCCGCAACGATGCGCGAACGCCGCGGCATTCTGTGCGCTGGCGGCCTCAGCACACGAGCGCGTTGCTTCGCTCTGTGGCTCGCGCACAGTTCAGTGCTCTTGTTGCTCGGTTGCCTCTTGGGTGTCGTTGCTGCGTTGTTGCTGCTGGCGGTTGCTGGAATCAGCGAGCGTCCGGGAGAATCACCAACGCTGCGCACAGCGCTTGCGGTTGGTCCTGAACAGCCCGTGTTGGTGACCGGTGGGCACAAGTTTGTTTGCGCCTTGCCTGACGCTGATTCAGCCGAGCACACATGGGAATTGCGTTTGCGTCCTGTCGTGAGAGTCATCGCAGACGATGCGGTGCCTGCTTCGATGCGGGTTCCGCTCGCGCTCAGTGTGCGCGCGAGTGACGGTCGCGAATTGGCCGCAGAACGAGTGCATCTTGCGCCTCAAGGCGTAGTGTCGCTCCATTTTCGGGCAGCGCTCCAAGATGCACCGCTTCAAGTGCTCGTGCAGCTCCAGCGCTCGGGGCTTGGGCTTGAGTTCGATCACGCAAGCGTGTCGGTGCAAGGGCCGCCAGCTTCCGTGCTCGCTTCGACGTTGCGTGCCCTATTGGGTCTCGCGCTGCTTGCAGCAGTGATCAGTGCGGGCACATGTTGGTTCACTGGATTCGTGTCGCATCCGTTGGCGGTGCTCGCAATGTTGAGCGCGCTCGCGGGATTGCTGCTCAGCCCGATGAGTGTGCCGGACTTGGTGGCGACGGTGCGCGGCGGTGCAGCCATCGGTTGGAGCGAACTTGGGCGCTGCGCGCTGGCGACAGGCGGCGCTGGAGTTTTCTGTACGGCATTCGCCTTTGTGGACCGTCGCGCTGGGGGCGTGACCGTATGAAAGCGCTGCTGCTCTTGGTCGTTGCGTTTCTTTTGCAAGCGTGGCTGCGCCCTGACACGCAGGAAGGCGTAGCTGTTGCGCGCTCGACACGAACGACGGCTTCCAGCTTGGTGTTCAGTGGCGCACGGCCGCTGCTCGCGCGTTGGCTCTGGTTCGACTTTGAAGCCTCGCTCGGCAAAGGCGCGTTGCCGCAGGCGCTCGACGATCTGCGCTTGTTGCTTCTTGTCGGCAGCGAAGACCCGCGTGCAGCGTTGCACCTCGCGCGTTTTCTCGCGTTTGATGTCGCGCCACGTGAGGGTGTTGCTCCAGAGCGTATGCAGCGTGTGTTTGAAGCCGAGAGCATCATCGCCCGAGCGCGCACGCAGTTCCCTTTGGATCCGCATTTGCCCTTGCTGCACGCGCAGATTCTTTCGATGCCTTGGACTGCGGAGCCACAGCTTCACGCAGTTTGGAGTCGGCGGCATGGTTGCACGCCAGCGCGCCAAGCAGCACGTGAGTTCGCTGAAGTGCTGCGCCTTGCTCCTGGCAGTCCGCACTCAGCCTTGTTGGCGGGGGATGCAGCACGAGTGGCAGGGATTGAAAGTGTCTTGACGGGCGCTTCCGGTGGCTGGGATGAGATCCTCGCGAGTGCGGCCATGATTAAACGAGGTCACTCTGCAGCCGGTGAGACGCTGTTGCAACTCACCTCTGCGTGGCAGGGCGCTGCTCGTGCCATGCAAGAAGGCGATGCAGCGGCGGCCGCTGTCGCGCTTGCCTCGGCCGTCCAATGCGAACTCCCGGGTGAGGAGGCGGGTTTCATCCGCGCCATGGTCCCAGAGTTCTGCGAGAAACTGACGCCGCAAGACGCTGCTTCGGCTGCGCGCGCCTTGTCCGCGGTTGAGGCCCTGCATAGCATCATCAACCACACGGCAGCGGTTGGTATGGACCAACGAGCGCCCGCTGCACTACAGCGCCTCGTGCAGCACATTGTGGCGGCGGACCGAGACATGCGTGAGCGACTTCCAAAGCCGCTGCGCCCGGAGAAGTGAGAGAAGATGGTCAAGACCCCGAATCCGAAGCCAGTCGTTATTGGCACCAGCATCGCCCACCTTGCGGCGGACATCATCCTCGACAAGAAGGGCACGGAATTGCTTGTGCTGGACATCTCGGAGTGCTGCGATCTTGCAGACTACATGGTGATCGCCACCGGCAGCAACAAGCGTCAAGTGCAAGCCATGGCGGAAGAGATCCGCAAGCAAGTCAAGGCACACAAGGTTTTGCCGCTGAGCGTCAACGGCCTTGCCAACGGTTGGTGGGTGCTGCTCGATTGCGGCAGCGTGTTGGTGCATGTCATGCAGCCAGAAGCGCGCAGGTTCTACAACCTTGAATCACTCTGGGCCGATGGCGTCGTGGTGCGCCGCGGCATCGACGCAGCGTGAGGTTTACAGATGTCCTGGAAAGCCGGGGATCAATTTGCCATGCACGCCTGTGAGCGTGGTGCGCTGGCCGCTCGGCACACTCAAGATCAGTGCCGCGAGTGCGCGCAAGTCGTTGCTTTGCCCCACGCGCTGAATCGCCTTGCCGGAGCCGCGGAATGCGGTGCCATCTGCAGTGACGAAGCCCATCATGTCGCCATGCACGTCGAGGACGCTGGTGACGGTGGTGCTGTCTGCGCCTTCACCTTGCAAGGTGCGCACACTGCCGATGCACTTGCCGCCAACATCCACATCGGCGCGACCCAGCAATTTTGTGGGAAGCGCAGCGGGTGCCGCCACTTGCGCGGAGGAGCAGCTCGTTTCGCAACTCGTGCAGGCTGTCGAGGCACAGTTGCAGGAGCAGAGAACCAAGGCGAGCACAACCAAAGACGAGAGAGTGTGAATTCGCTGCATCGCAGACCTTTCTGGATCGGCCGCGATCGTAGCAGCCCGCGCGCTCTGCGCCACAGAAGAGGAACTCGGTGAATCTCACGGTTCGCGACATCCTCGGGCAAGGCGGCGCCTTGTCGCGGCGGCAGGAAAACTTTCGCGAGCGCGCAACGCAGCTGAGCATGGCTGAAGCCGTGGCTGCGAGCTTTGCGGAAAAGCACCATCTCGTGTGCGAAGCGCCGACAGGGGTTGGCAAGAGTCTTGCTTATCTCGTGCCCTCCGTGCTCGCTCTCGGCAAACATGTTCGTCGTGTTGTCGTGGCGACGCACACGGTGGCTCTGCAAGATCAGTTGCTCCAGAAAGACTTGCCGTTGCTTCAGAGTACGCTGCCGTACGAGTTCACAGCCGTGCGCGCCGTCGGGCGTGGCCGCTATGTAGGGCTGCGGCGCTTGCGCATTGCGCTCCATGAAGCCCGCGAGCTTTTCCCCGATGCAGAACGCCAGGAAGCGCTGGAGCGAGTTGCGGAGTTTGTGGAGGAAGACGGCGTGGATGGCACGCGCGACGAAATGGACCTGCGCGTCCCGGATGATGTCTGGATCGAAGTGCATTCGGACGGCGACAATTGTCAAGGAGCTCGCTGCGCTCACCATGAACAATGCTTTTGGTTTGGCGCGCGGCGCCGCCTTGAACAGGCGGACATCATCGTGGCGAATCACGCACTGGTCATGCGCGATCTTGCCCTGCGCCGCGTGGGTGTTCAGTTGCTCCCAGACTATGACGCGCTGATTCTCGACGAAGCGCATTGTGTTGAGCAGGTGGCCCAAGATTGCTTTGGTCGCGAAGTGCGGCAGTCTTCGCTGCTCGGAGTGCTGACACGCCTGCGCGGCAAGGGCGCTGCACGTGGGTTACTCGACCGCGCTCATTGCAAGCCGGAAGTTGGGGTTCAGGTGCTGCGTTGCATTGAATCCACGCGCGCGCAGTTCGCTCTGGTGGGCGAGTGGCACGCACAGAATCCGCTGATGAACGGACGGCTGAATGAGCCGGGGTGCATCGACAATGTGTTGTCTTTGACACTGCGGAGTTTCGTCAGCGCGCTGGACAATGCTGCCGGCGAAGCGGAGGAAAGCCACGCTGCCGAGTTGCGCTCTGCTGCGCTGCGGCTGAACGCGGCTGCGGACGACCTCGAAGAGGTCTTGCAGTTGCGTGACGAGGACCACGTGCAATTCGCAGAGGATGCCGGCACCAAGAGCGCTGCCCTCATGGCGCGTCCCATCGATGTGGCTGCAGTGCTCGAACGCGAGATGTTCTCCAAAGTGCCCGTGGTCGTGCTCACGAGTGCGACTTTGGCCACCGGCCCAGCGGCATCGGATTTGAATCACTTCGTCGCAAAAATCGGCGCCGAGAATGCTCTGCGCCTCGTGCTCCCATCACCTTTCGATTTCGGGGCACAGGCAGAGCTTCACATCGTGAAGGGGCTGCCGAAGCCAGATGAGCCTGCGTTCGTTGAACGCGCTTGCGCCGTTCTCAAAGAGTATTTGCAACGCACAGGCGGGGGCGCGTTTTTGCTTTTTACGAGCCGCAAGATGATGGAGGAGTTTCGCGTTGTACTTTGGGGCTGGCTGCAAACGCGAGGGTGGCTCACTCTCGTGCAGGGTGGCGAGTTCGATCGCAGTAGCATGCTGGAGCGCTTTCGCAGTGACGGGAACGCGGTGCTGTTTGGCTTAGAGAGCTTCTGGCATGGCGTCGATGTTCCCGGACCGGCGCTGCGCCTTGTTGTCATTCCGCGTCTGCCATTTCCGGTGCCTACGGAACCTTTGCAACAAGCACAGGCTCGGCGTGCAGAAGCACGCGGACAGAATGCCTTCCGGCACATCTCGTTGCCGACCGCCGTTGTGCGCTTCCGCCAAGGGTTCGGGCGCCTGATCCGTAGCGAAGACGATGAGGGCATCGTGCTGTGTCTCGACGTGCGCATGCACGAGAAACCGTATGGACGCCAGTTCCAGCGTGGCGCCAGCGGGGCCCCTATCACAGTGGTGGATTGCACTCCACAGTGACCGTTTTCGAGGACAGCGAAGGAAGGCTCGCGCTCGCCCGGACTCTCGGAGGCCTGTTTCATGGCGTCTATGGGTGTTTTGGCATTCCGTGAACATTTCTCCACAGTGGCACGGATTTTGCGTATTCCCTCGTGCCGTCCTCTATGGGTAGGACAGGAGAAAGCCATGGACACCCAAAGCGCTCACGAGGTAGTCGCCGTCCGGGAACTGGTGGACTGTCGCGCTGAAGAGAAGCGCCAGATCATCGCCGCTCAGGCGGGTGATTTGAACGCTTTCGAAGCTCTCGTCCGCCGCCACGAGCGCAAGGTGCTCTGGATCGCGCGCTCCTTGGTTGGAAACACCGAAGATTCCAAGGATATCGCGCAAGAAACCTTCCTCCGCGTTTGGCAAGCGCTGCCCCGCTTCCAAGTGCAATTCAACTTCTACACGTGGTTGCACCGCATCGTGGTGAACTTGAGCATCGATCATTTACGCAAGCATGGTCGTTTGCACCGCCACGCCTTGGAAGAGCAAGAAGAATTGTTGCTCGCGAGCGAGAGCCCCGAAGGCGTTGCTGAGCAGCATGAGCTGGGCGAGCGCATTCAGGGTGTGCTCAATCAACTGCCAGCCAAGTACCGCATGGTGTTGGTGTTGCGCGATGTGCAAGAACTGTCTTGCGCCGAGATCAGTCGCATCATTCAGTGCACTCCGGCCAACGCGCGCTGGCGCCTGCACCGTGCACGCACGCTGTTCCGCGAGGCTTGGAACCGCATCATGGCGACGTCTCCATAGGAGCAGAAAGTGCGCTGAGCGTGACAGGCCCCCGGTGTCGCGTATCCTGTGCGCGAACGGGCCCTTAGCTCAGTTGGTAAGAGCAGGCGACTCATAATCGCTTGGTCCCAGGTTCGACTCCTGGAGGGCCTATAACCTCGGCAAAAAACCGAAGGATCTTATTTCTATGGCAAGGTGGCGAATGAGGGGCGCATGAGCTTGTAGAGGCGCTGTAAACTCACAGCGAGTGCGGAGCCCAATACATCAGTGTTGTGCAGCCTTGTTGTTTTTCGGCCTGTGCGGGATTGGGTTGAGTCAAAGTCCTCAAGCCGCCGTGGACTACGGCCGCCAGATTCGCCCGATCCTCGCGTCACGGTGTTTCACCTGCCATGGCCCTGATGGTGCGAAACGCGAAGCAGAACTACGGCTCGATTTGTCCGAGTGCTGGTAGCGAGTGGGCGCACAATCCTGTGGATCACTTTGTCGCAGCGGCGCATGAGCAGCGCGCCCGCTTTGCTGCGGATACTGCTGCGGCGGAGCAGGTGTTGTCGCACGATGAACATCCGCGCCCGATGGTGGACAAGGCCGAGTGCGCTGCGTGGACGCTGCTGTGCAGTGTGTTGTTGAACCTCGACGAAACGTTGACGAGAAACTGAGCTGTCCAATCCATTCACTGAAGCCATGAACATGAATCGGCGCCAACTTCTTGGCAGTGCGGCTTATGGATTGGGCGCTGTAGCTCTTGGCAGTTTGATGCGTGATGGTCAGCCAGAGCCGACGCCGACGCCGGAGGGCATTCTCTTGCCTGGAGACGGACGCACGATTTATTCACAGGGTCAACTCAGCAACGACAACTATGGGCGCGATCACCACGGGCGCTGTTTCACGATCTTCCTCGCTGGCGGTGGCATCAAGCCGGGGTTCGAGTACGGACGGACCGACGACTACTCTTGGAACATCGTGAAAAACCCCGTTCATGTTCGCGACCTGCACGCCACCATCCTGCATTGCCTTGGGATCCGCCACGACAAGCTCGTCTACCCCTTCATGGGTTTGGACCAACGCCTGACCGGGACGGAACCCGCGCGTGTGGTGACCGAGCTCCTCGCCTAGAACGATTGGTGCGCTGCGCTGCGGCACGTATCCTGCCGCGCTCCAGCGGGGATCACCATGGCACTTTCTTGCGGCATTGTCGGCCTTCCCAACGTTGGGAAGAGCACCATCTTTTCAGCACTCACGTCCGCGCAGGCGGAACGGGGCAATTACCCCTTTTGCACCATCGAACCCAACGTGGCTGTGGTGGATGTGCCCGATCCCGTCTTGCCGACGCTCCGGCGCCACATCAGCTCTGAAAAGATCATTCCAGCAAGCTGTCGCATCGTGGATATTGCAGGCCTTATCGAAGGTGCGTCTCGCGGTGAAGGCATGGGTAATCAGTTTCTCGCCAACATTCGCGAATGCGACGCCATCATGCAGGTCGTGCGTTGCTTCGAGAGCACTGTCGTGCTGCGCGAAGGAGCGGTGAACCCAGCGAAGGACATGGGCCTCATCGAAACGGAACTGATGCTGGCCGATTTGCAGACGCTGGAGAAGACCCTCGAACGCTCTGGGCGCGCGGCCAAGAGTGGCGACAAGGATGCAATTGTGTTTGACGGCGCAGTGAGGCGCGCCGCCGAGGCGTTGAATGCCGGCACTCTGTTGCGAGCCGTGGATTGGAAGCTCACCGAGCGCGAGGCGTTGAAGCCGCTTTGCTTGATGACCATGAAGCCCATGCTCTATGTCGCGAACGTGGCTGATGATGATTGCGCCGGTACCAGCAAGCATTCGCTCGCTGTCGCTGAGCAAGCGGCGCTGAGTCATGCGGAATGGCTTCCGATTTGCGGCGACATGGAATGTGAACTGCGCACTCTCGATGAATCGGAGCGCGGAGCATTCATGGAGCAGTTGGGAATGACAGAGCCCGGTCTCGACCGGCTTGTGCGCTCGGTTTATCGATTGCTGGGTTTGCAGACCTACTACACCGCTGGCCCGAAAGAGATTCGCGCGTGGACGATTCCCAGTGGCGCCACAGCCCCGGAAGCTGCTGGTGTCATTCACACCGATTTCGAGAAGGGTTTCATCCGCGCGCAGATTTACTCGGTCGCAGATATAGAAGAGCTGGGTGACGAAGCCACGATCAAGGCCTCGGGCCGCCTACGCACCGAAGGCCGGGACTATCGCATGCGCGAAGGCGATGTTTGCCACTTCTTGACCAACCGCTGATCAGAAGTCCTCAGGCAAGCTGTCGGGCACTTTGGTTTCGCGCACGATCACGAGCATCGCTGCATAGGGCACGACCAGATACTTGTCACCTTCAAAGGTGATTTCCATGGCGGCTTTGCGGAAAAAAACGGTGGTGTCACCAATTGCTACCTGCATGGGCAGGTAACGCGGCTGCGAGGTGGCGAGCTTCCACGGTTCGCTGTCTTCGTCGAGGGGAGGTAAGGCTGTGCCCGGCCCAACGGCGACAACAATGCCGCTCTGCACGGCTTCTTTGTCGAGAGCGCCAGGTGGCAGCAGCAGACCGACTTGCGTGCGCGATTCCCCCTCCTCGAGTTTGACCAGCACACGGTCTCCAACAACGTGTAGCGACTTACGGCCCTTTTGCATGCGCCGTGATCGTAGCGAGGCAAGTGCAACAAAGCCACGCTGCGTGTGAGGCTGTCTTTCAACAAGACCGCTGAACTTGATTAATTTCTCACGCGGCAAGGTCTGGTCAGCCCTCCAGTGTCTCAAAAAGCTACACCGCATGCACTCGGGTGCCGATGAGAAGTGCAACCGACAGGAGTTGTGGCAGTTTGTCGTCTGCCAAGCTCCTCGGTGTGTTACTGCATTCACTACGGAAGTGGGCTAACTGTATGCGCTCGATGTACCTCACCGCGCTAATTTTTGCCTGTGCTTGTGTTCTCTCCGCTCAGTCGCCTCCAGCGCATCCGCGCTTGCAGTTCACTGCAGCCGAGTTGCCGGCGCTCAACGCCAAAGTGAACGCAAGCGGGACACCTGCGGCCGCGGCCTACGCTTCATGCGTGACTTCTGCAGCTTTGCAGATTTCGGGCACGCTGCCTTCCACATCCAACCAAATGGCTTTCGTGGTGATGCGCAGTCTGCGCCGTCTCCATGAAGTTTCCTTTCGCTATGCCCTCACAGGTAACGCCACCTATGGCACCAATGCGCGCAATTTATTGATGCAGATCGTGCCGCTGCTGACGCCCACTGGGGCGTCGGCATACATGATGAGTTCGTACCCCATGGTGTTGGCGGCCACCTATGACACGGTGTACCCGCTGCTCACCGCCGCGGAGCGCGCACAAGTTGTCGCTCACTTGGAAGCGTGGATCGCGGCCATGAAGGTCGGGACGAATGGTGTGTCGTCATACAGCGGCTACGCAGCAGCTACAGACAACCACTCGTTTGCATGGTGCGCAGGCATCGCCTTCACGGGGCTCGCGATCCTCGGAGATTCCACACTCTCGACTCTGTCTGCAGACATCACGAGCAATCTTGCGAAGATCAACAGCGGTTGGCGTGACGCGGTGTCGCCTGACGGCTCTGTGGATGAAAACACAGGTTATGCGAACTACGGAGTGCTCTATGCACTCCATGCTGCACGCGCTGCGGAGCGCTGTGGCTACGGCAACATCGTCACGGGCACCAACATTCTGCGCACTCCGCGCTGGGTGGCGGCCGCGTTGTTCGGCTCAGATTTCTACTGGGTAGGCGACTCTTCGCCGACGCACAAAGGCACGCGCATGGACCCCGTGCTCTACGACCTTGTGGCACGCACAGGCGATACAGAGGCACTCTGGGGCCTCGACCGCATCTTCGCCTTGAATGCTCTCGGGGACACGACGCCGACGCAAGCGTTTTCGCCGCATGTGAACAAGGCACTCTGTTACCCCTCGGGCTTCGTGGCGCAACAGCCAGCGGTGCTTTCAGCGTTCTTCCGCGACAATCTGAATGAAGGCAGTCCCACGGCCAGCAAGACGAGCAACGCATTTAGTGTCGGTGACGGCGGTCACGCTCTCTTGCACAACAGTGCGTCCTCGTTGCAAACGCAATTCGGGATCATGCACATGATCCGCGACGAGTGGATGAACCACAGCCACGAGGACGATGGCAATCTCGTCGTCAGCAGCGAGGGGTCACATTTCTTCCTTGATCTTGGGTACGCGTCGACCAGCACCTATGCCGGAGCACAGAGCTCCGACCACAACATTGTGCTCGTGCAAGGTGTGGCCGGTTTCGGCGGCGACACCAACAACTACTATAATCCTCCGAGCCCGAACGCTCGCTT
Organism: Planctomycetota bacterium; assembly: GCA_009691765.1. Taxonomy (GTDB): domain Bacteria; phylum Planctomycetota; genus SXUL01. Next base: position 97,189 of record SIAO01000001.1, read on the forward strand.
CTTGGGAAAGCGTGAAGCGGCCCTAGTTTCCGCTCAGGTTGACTATGTGCGTGGCAACCACGCCAACATGTGGCAAATGAGCCGTGCAGATCGACGCGTAGTGTTGATCAAGGACGCGTCGGATCCGTACATGCTGCTGCTCGATGATGTCCAGAAGGACACCACGGTGCGCACCTACGAAGAGATCTTCCATGTGCCCGCAGTGCCTGTGGGCGCAGGGACCGTGGCCAGCCCGCTGCTCTGTACTTCAGGCGTGCGTACCTTGCGTTCAGTGTGGATGGCTCCGCAGGAAGTCAACATCAGTGCTGCCGCGGCGGTGACATCTTCTGGCGGCATCACCAGTTCCAAAGTGCGCGTGCAAGCGAGTGGCGCAAGTGCGCTTTATATGAGCGTGCACGGCCGCACGGCGCCGAGTGCGTTGCTTCCGCTTAGCGCAGCTCAGAGCGGAACCGTGGGCGGCTTGATGACGCGTGGAACCAGCAGCGACAAGGTGTTGGCCCGCGCAGGCTCAGGCAGCTTTGGTGACGCGCAAACCAGCGGCAACGGCCGTATGGCTTGGGTGCGTCTCGGTTCCAGCGGCATTGTCCCGCAGTGGTTTGCTGGGGAATGCAGTTTGCTGCAACACGAAGGGCAGGTGCTCTTGTTGGCCAACCGTCCCGTCAGTGTCGCGGCGCGCAGTGGAACACTCGTCATCAACACGGACGAGCTCGCGGGCCCTGTGCTCGGAGCCATTCTGCGCATCGGATTCAATGCTGCCAGCGTTGTGATTGATGGCGACCCCGTGTTGTTTACGCAGATTGGGAACCGCGTCGTCATCGGCCTCGCGCCGACGGGAGCGGAGTGCATTGACGACCGTGGTCACTCGTTTGAAGATGGCACGCTCGGCGATGCCGTCCCATTCGGTGCGTTGTGGATTCGCAACGGGCGCCTGACGAGCTCCACCGGAGTTGCCGGCGTGGACTTGAAGGCCGGTGGCGTGGTTCAAGCGCAACCCATGAGCTTGGGACTGACGGCTCGTTTCCTTCCCGGAGCTGGTGCCAATGCAGCAGCATGGAGACTGCGCACAGCTGGCAATGAAGTGCTGCGCCTGAGCTTTGCGCCTGGAGCGAGCGGTAGCGCCATCTTGAGCGCGCACGCTCAAGGCATGACGCTTGGCAGTGTCAGTGTGCCTCCAGACCTGAGCGGTCAAGCCTATCGCGCTGTCGTCCGTTGGAATCCTGCGAGCGGCACGCTGAGCGCATTCTCTTGCTTCGGGCTGTCGCTTGGGAGCCTTGGCACTCTGACGCATGGCAGCCCCATGCAGGTAGGCGTGGAATCGTCGGCCGAAGCCGAAGTGGATGATGTCACCCTTTTCTCATCTGAAGAAGATGGAGTCACTGCGCAAGGCGTCGTGCTGTGGGGCAGTTCTTTCGGTCGTTGTGGTATCTATCTCAGCCACCCTGCACTATCCTTCCACACTGAAACATCATTCCGCTACGGCGCACAGCGGCTTGATCCTGCGGTGCAAGCCGTGTGGATGCAAGTCTGCGGCATGCAAGAGTCGTTGTTCAGTTCGTCGGTGTTTCCGGGTTCACCTGCGCCGACCACGCTCCAAGAGATCGGAGTGCAGAGCATCTATCCGGCGCTGAATCCGCTGGATCCCACGCAGGTCGGAGTGACGCTTTCAACGGCTTCGGGCTCTGAGCTTCTTGGTCGCTTCCAGTACTGAGCGCCAATAGACAACGCCGACCACACCCTCAGGTGCCGTCGGCGTCGTCGTTGAGTATTTCGTTCGAGATCAGGGCTTCTTGAAGCCGAGAGCTGCGAGGCGGCGCTTGTTGCGGCCACGAGTAGCCTTCAGCAGTTTCACTGTGATCATGTTGCCCTTGAAGGCGATACGCGCGCTGCCCTTCTTGATGACGCTGGCTGCGACGCGAAGCGTGCGCATGCCGCCGTCCGGCAGTTCGATACGCACATGGTGCAGGTTCGGGCGGAAGGTGCGCCGGGTGATCCCGGTGGTCTTCAAACCGACACCGCCATCGGCCTTGGCCTTACCGCGGCGGGTGACTTTATTGCCCACGCGGGTCTTCTTGCCACTGATTTCACAGACGCGAGACATGCGGAAATCTCCGAAACAATGAGGTGTGCGCAGGCCCGATGGGGCGTTCGCGTTGGGTCTGATTATGGCTTGAGCGCGGCCAGACTCAAGCGGGTGGCCCCACTACGAGGTTCAGCATGCGTTTGGGCACATAGATGACCTTGCGGATGGTGGCCCCAGCGAGGTGGCGTTGAACACCTGGGTCTGCAAGGGCGAGCTCACGAATTTGTGCTTCGGTGGCGTCCAAAGGCAGTTCCAGCGTGGTGCGCAGTTTGCCGTTGACACTCACTGGGATAGTGAGGGTGCTTTCGATCAGTTTCGACAGATCTGCCACTGGCCACGGTGCATAGGCGATGCTGTTTTTGTGGCCGAGGCGGCGCCAAATCTCTTCGGCGAAGTGGGGGCAGAAGGGCGCGACAAGCAAGAGATAGGTGTTGAGCGTGGCGCGCGAGCGCTGCGGAGCGGCGGTAAGCGTGTTCACCAGTTCCATCAGCTTCGAGATGGCGGTGTTGAAGCGCATCTGCTCGAGGTCTTCGGTCACTCCCGCGATGGTGCGATGTAGCTGCCGTTCGATGTCTTCGCTCGGCGCAGCTTCGCTCAACTGCGCTGCCCAGGTGTCGTCATCACCGGCCAGCCACAAACGCCACGAACGTTGCAAGAAACGCGACACACCTTCCATGCCGCGCGTTTGCCACGGCTTGGTCATGTCCAAGGGGCCCATGAACATCTCGTAGAGGCGCATGGCATCGGCGCCGTACTCGCTGATGATGTCGTCAGGGTTGACGACATTGAGCTTGGATTTGCTCATCTTCTCGACGCGCGTTTCCACAGAGGCGCCCGTAGCGCGCACGAAGTGTTTGCCGTCGCGTTCTTCGATGTCCTTTTCGTGCCAGTACTTGCCGCTGGCGTCTTGATAGGACCAAGCGAGGATCATGCCTTGATTGAAAAGTTTCTGGAACGGTTCGGGGGTGCTCACCAAACCGATATCGAAGAGCACCTTGTGCCAGAAGCGCGAGTAGAGCAGGTGCAAGACGGCGTGCTCAGTGCCGCCAACATAGAGATCCACCGGCATCCAGTAGCGCTCTTTCTCGGGAGCGAATGGAGCCTGATCGTTCTTGGGATCGAGATAGCGCAGGTAGTACCAGCAAGACCCAGCCCACTGCGGCATGGTGTTGGTTTCGCGCAGAGCCATCCCGCCACGCGGATCAGCAACTTGCAACCATGATTCAGCTCGCGCCAGGGGCGGTCGTCCGTCCGCCGTAGGTTTGAAATCCACGAGGTGTGGCAACTCCACGGGTAGCGCGTCGTCCGGCAACGGCACCGCCACGCCGTCGGCTCCAATGACCATAGGGAAGGGCTCGCCCCAATAACGTTGCCGCGAGAAGAGCCAATCGCGCAGAGCGTATTGCACCTTGGCGCGGCCTTGGCCACTGGCTTCGAGGTCTTGTGTGATGCGCGTGCGCATCGCAGCACTGCTCATGCCGCTATAGATGCCGGAGTGAGCACTCACACCGTCGTCGCCAAAGGCGCCTTCGCACGCGGCGCTTCCAGCGGCAGGGAGCACAACGGTCTTGGATGGCAATCCGTACGTGCGCGCGAATTCGTGATCGCGTGCGTCGTGCGCAGGCACGGCCATCACCGCGCCCGTGCCGTACCCACCCACAACATAATCAGCAATCCAAATCGGAAGCAGTTCACCGGTGAGCGGATGCACGGCGCGCGCCCCAGTATCTACACCTGTCTTGGTGGCTTGATCCGCTTTGCGTTCGCGATCACTGCGCCGCGTGCTGCGTTGAATGTATGCATCTACAGCCGCGCGGTTGTTCGCGGTGGTGAGCTCTTGCACCAAAGGGTGTTCCGGAGCGAGTACGCACCATGTGACGCCGAACAGGGTGTCGGCTCTGGTCGTGTACACCGTGAAGCGGCGCTCACTACCGGCAACTTTGAAATCCACTTCCGCACCGTTTGATTGCCCAATCCACTCGCGTTGCATCTTCTTGACGGGCTCGGGCCAATCGAGCAAATCGAGATCCTTCATCAGGCGTTCGGCGTAGGCGGTGATGCGCAGCATCCATTGCGTCATCAGACGCTTCTCGACGGGGTCGCCAGTTTCTTTGTAGGTGCCTTCCGGCGAGACCTCTTCGTTGGCGAGCACGGTGCCGAGGGCTGGGCACCAATTCACAGGAAGTTCAGCGCGATAGGCGAGGCCACGCTCGTGCAGGCGCAAGAAGATCCACTGCGTCCAGCGGTAGTAGTCAGGCGTGCTGGTGTTGATCTCGCGATCCCAGTCGTACGAAAACCCAAGGCGCTGAATCTGACGACGAAAGTTGTCAGTGTTGGTCTTGGTGATGTCCGCTGGATGGCGTCCGTCGCGCTCGGCGGCGCGTTCTGCTGGCAGCCCGAAAGCGTCCCAGCCCATGGGATGCAACACATTGAAGCCACGCATGCGCTTGTAGCGCGCAAGAATGTCCGTGGCGGTGTAACCCTCGGGGTGCCCTACATGTAGTCCCGAACCAGATGGGTAGGGAAACATGTCGAGCACGTAGTACTTCGGTTTGGCGTGGTCCTCGACGGTCCGAAAGGTGCGCTGTTCTGCCCAGAACTTCTGCCAGCGGGGCTCAATGATCGAGGGTTCGTATGGCATGCGCAGCTTGCTCCGCGAAGGGCCGATGAGGCCACGGATGCTATCGCACAGCTTCGGTCGCGCCACGCTGCGTTGCGCCTATTGACGCTGCCCCAGAAGCGTGCGTAGAGTGCAGCCGCGCTGATTGTTCATGAAAAAGAGCCAATCCCCACAAACCCGCCCAGAAGGGCGTACACCCGCTCGGCCCCGGAGAAGCAAGTCTTCGGCGCAGCCGCGCGCAGCCGCTCGCGCTGACGATCTCAAAATGGCGGACAGCATTCAGGAAGAGCAGTTGGCTTGCAAACTCATTGGCGACCTTGAGTATCGCCACGGTGTGGACACGACGACGCTCGATCTCGTCTTGCGCGGTGGACGCGGCAGTGTGCGCGGTTTGGTGACCGATCAAGAAGAACTCGAAGCGATTCGTGACTGCATCATGGAAGAGGGCGGCATTGCCGATCTCGAAGTGAGTTTGCGCATTGCTGGGACGCAGCGCGAAGAAGAACGCGACACCGCTCGCAGCGTGCAGTTGACGCTTGAAGGCGTGCTCGATTTCATGGATGCGGACATTCAGGTGGCCTGCCTTCAAGTGGGCACTGGCCCGCGAACGCTGGTGTTGCGTGGCACCGTGAAGCGCCTGATGCAAAAGCACCTTGCAGGTCTCGTGGCGCTGCGTGCTGTCGAAGGTGCGCGCTTGCGCAACCGCCTTTTGCTCAAGCCCTGATGAGCGCGCGGCGGTTTCCGTTGCGGCCATGGGCTGTAAGGTTGCTGAGCTCAGGCTCGCCACACATTCGCGAGCAAGCTGCGCGATAGCTGGTTCGCGGTCGCTGCAACTTCTTTGGAGTAGCTGTGGAGCTTCGCTCGGAGCGTAGGTCGCCACGAGACGCACAGCAGCGTGCCGGTCTTGAAGAGTGTTTTCAGCCCCCCACGTTCACTCATGCAGATGGCTTCGAGGGCTGCCGCTCGCACCTCTGCTGCAAGATCCTCGGCAAACAGTTGGCGCGCGCGGCTCTGCGTTGCAGAGGAGCGAGCGTCCGGAGTACGTGGGAGGGTTGTTTCAGCATCACACTCACGGTGGCCGTGAATGCGTGGATCTCTTGCGTCGCCAAGGCCAGTCGCAGTTGCTGTGCAAACGCAGGGCTTGCCGCCATGTGCTCACTGTCCCAAGGACGCACGGCCTGTTTATCTAGCGATGACCCAAGGCGTGCAAACTGAGCTGCAAGCTCGGCCAACGACCCCATGTTGATCACCTCAACCGTGATTGTGGGCTGCCTTTACCGGCGTGCGTCAAAGGGGATTCATGAGGACTTTTGTAGCCATGAAGCCGCGGTCTCGAGTTCTCTCGCCAGGTTTTCTATCAGGCTCTCTGCTGCGCGTACGCTCTCGGGCAGCACATCAAAGGTGTAGGTCTCGACTTCGTAATGGGTGCAGCCTGTCGCTTCGAGGAGTTTCAGAGTGTGCGGCAATGAGGAGGCGGTGCTGCGAAGCGCGTTGGCAGGTTGCGCATGAATGGGGATGTGAAAATGGGTACGGGCCGTGCCGCAAGCTCCAGGCTCCAAGAGGTGCAGATCATCCACGGTCGTGACACCGTCTTCTTTGCGCAGACTTGTTTGATGCAGATAGCGCGGTTCGGCGCAGGCGTGCAGTGCTTCCGCTGCTGCCGGGAGGTCCGCTTCAAGGGCAGCAGAGATCTGAATCTTGTAGACCCTGCACCCAACAGCGTTCAGTGCCCTCACGGCAGTTTCTGGAGTTTCGAACATGACAGCGCCGTGACAGCAATCGAAACAGGCGCCGATGTGGCGTTGCAGCAGTTTGGCCCCAAGGCCTGACGCGACGGCCGCTGGCAACAACACTTTGCCGTAGAAGCGAGCGAGATCGGCGGCCGTTTCCAGGAGACAACCCGGTTCGGGTTCGAGGGCGAGGCGCAGCGTGCGACCGTGGCTGCGTTCGAGCGTCGCGAAGTCGCGAGCGACTTCCATCAAGCGCGTTGCGGCAAGGATTTCGATATCTGGGTGTTTGGCACGTAGAGATGCATGGCCGAGCGGCAGCGTAGAAAGACTTAACGGCGAGGCATCCGCAGGTGCGAGCGCGAGAAGACAGCGAGCAGCAGCAAGCGTGTAGTCGCGGCGTTCGAGTGTGCTCCAGTCCGGTTCGTAGACGGCGTGCTTGACGACGGCGCTATGGAACGGGCGCTGCGGGAAGACATTCAGCGAGACAACGCGGAGACGGTGTGTTTGCAAGAATTGTGCGAGTGCGCTCAGTTTGGCCGCGTCATGCAGTTCGTGAACGGCGTGAGCTCCGAGGTGTAGGCCTACGACGAGCTCGTCGCAGCCGAGGCGTTCGCGCAAGGGCACTGCATGCGCCAGCAGTGCGTTGGCAATGTCAGCGACGCTGTGAGCGGGATGAACATTTGTGCAGTAGCCAAGCGAAAGTGGCTCTGCCGCAGGGCGCACAAGAAGCATGGTGCGAGTGTAAGCGCGACGGCGATTAGGCGCCGGCGCTGTCGCCAATGTCTTGTTGCGGCCGCGGATTGGTGCGGCGACGCGATGGCGTTGCCTTGGTTTCAACGCGAGGAGCTGCGTCTGCTGCCGCGCACGCGCACAGCGCGCGGAGCGGGAGAAGATGATCGTCGAGAACCGGCAGCGTGCTGAGGTTCGTGCGAAGTTGAGCGAGCGCAGTGCGCGCTGTACCGAATCTGAGTTTTGCGCGCCAGCGCAGCGCACTGCGGTGTAGCGATGCAGCATCGGGCTGCGCGCACTCTGGGAGCATTCTCGCGGTCGCAAGGAGTTTGAGTGCGCTGTTGCGCAGTGTGTCGCAACGCGAATGCCATGTCTTGCAGCGCATTTGGGCCGCGCTCTGAAAGATCAGCAACGAACCAAGGCCCACGCTGCCCCACAGTGCGAGTTGCTCGAGGGATGCCAATCCGGCGCTGGCCCCGACCCACCACACAAGCCCGCAAGCGGCGAAGGCGGGAAGCGCCAACGCTACGGGGAGACGCGCGTTCACGATCATTGTCCAGCGGAGGACGCGCTGTTCTGCAAGGGCGAGCGTGTTCGTTTCACGCTCGAGCGCCTCGACTTCGGGGAAACTCAGCGGAGAGTCTTCTCGTAGGCAGCGATCGAGATGCTCCAAGGAGACCAAGAGGAGCTGGTTTCGTTGTTGCAGAGCGAGTTGCTCGCGTTGCAGGCCCTGCTCAGCGAGGACACATTGTTCCAGCACATCTCGCAACGCAAGCGAGAGCTCGGAAGGTGAGCGAGGAGTGGTCCAGCCGTTGCCAGCGTCTGAATCCTCCAGCGAGCGTTGGGTAGACGAAAAGACACTCATCAAGGGTCCTTTCGGCGCGGGTGGTGCATTTCCTTGAGCTAAGCACGCTTGGTGGCGCGACTTTTGAGAGGGCATTCCGGGCCATAGCATCCGGACCTTGGAGAATCCGTATGAGTTTGAGCATCATTCAGGTGGGACTTGGTCCTATCGGTATCGCTATGGCCCGCAAAGCTGTGGCACGTGGTCATCGCATCGTTGGCGCCGTGGACAGCGCTTCAACGCTGCAAGGGCGGTCCGTGGCGGATGTCCTCGGTTGTGCCGCTCTGGGCACCGTCTCGGGCAGCCCTGAAGATGCGCCTCACGCTGATGTGGCTTTGGTGACCACTGTCAGCGACCTCGAGCGCGTTGTGCCCACTTGCGTGCCCTTCTTGCGCCGCGGGACCGCGGTCGTCAGCACTTGCGAGGAGCTGATCTACCCTTGGAAGAGTTTGCCGGTTGCTTCACGGACTTTGGATGAAGCAGCGCGCATGGGTGGCGTGGCCTGCCTTGGAACCGGCATCAATCCCGGTTTTGTTTTGGACTATCTGCCGGTGATCCTCAGCGCGCCGGTGGAAGAGGTCCGCTCCATTCACGCCTGGCGCGTCGTGGACGCAGGGAAGCGGCGCGGGCCTTTGCAGAAAAAAGTTGGCGCGGGTCTCACGCCGGCGGAGTTTGCGCAGCGTGTGGCCGCTGGTGGTTTCGGGCATCGCGGCTTCATGGAATCACTACATCTGTTGTGCGCTGCGTTCGGGTTGGACACGGCAGGTGCCAGCACCTTCATCGAGCCGGTGATCTCAGATGTTGCGATCACCACCGAACACGCGAGCGTCGCGGTGGGTTCTGTCGCCGGCATTCATCAAGGAGCGCGTGATGCCAGCGGACGCATTGTGCTGGATCTCAAAATGTATGTGGGTGCTCTAAACCCCGCCGACATCGTGGAGCTCGATGGCACGCCGCGCATTCGTGTTGAGGTGCAAGGTGGCTATCACGGCGACATCGCTACTTGCGCTATCGCGCTGAACGCAGCGGAGAAAATTCGCAGCGCCCAGCCAGGACTGCGCACCATGTTGGACATGCCTGCTCTGTGCGCGCCGTTTGTTCGCGGATAAAAGGCGAGGTTCCCAGCAGAGCGCCCACCGCAGCCGTCGAGTTGTCGCTCGACGCCTGCAACCTGCTCTGAAAGGAACCTAGCGCATGCCCGAACAGACGGGCACCACAGCGTTCATAGAAGTCTCACGCTGTTTCTTTCAGAGTGAGTTGCAGTTCTTCGAGCACCGCTGCATCGGTTTCTGCGTTGGCACATTCTTGCTGCCAAAGGCGTGCTTCTGCAGGGGCCAGGCGGCCTAATGCCCAGTGTGCATGCAAGCGCAGCAGCGCATCGGGGTGCTTGCTCCAGGGCAGGACCATCTCGTAAAGCGTGGCGTCATCTTGGTTGCCACAAGCCACCAAGACATTGCGCATGAACGCGCGCCAGCCCGTGCGCAACATGGCACTGTCGCGAAACACCACATCGAACTCCTCGGCGGTGAGACGGAGCCATTGCGGCAAATCTTGGCGCAGCACAGGGCGTGGTGCGAATGGCCCCGCTTCGGTTTGACGCGCAAAGCGATTCCACGGACAAACATCCAAGCACAAATCGCAGCCGAAGATCCACGAGCCCATCAAGGCACGCAGTTCTCGCGGGATCACGCCGCGGAGTTCAATGCTCAAATAGGAAATGCAGCGGCGCGCATCCAGCACGAAGGGCTGGGGAAAGGCCTTGGTGGGGCAAATGTCGAGACACGCTGTGCAACTACCACAGCGTTCCGGTTGAGGAGGCGGCGAATCCTCAACCACCAGTGATGTGAGCAGCAATCCGAGGAAGCACCAACTGCCGCGGTCGGGCACGATCAAATTGGTGTGCTTGCCGATGAACCCCAGCCCAGCAAGTTCAGCGCAGCGTTTCTCATTGAGCGGGTCGGCGTCCACAAAAGTGCGTGTCCACACGCCTGGCACTTGCGCCACAAGCTGTGCCGCTGCTACGCGCAACATGTCTTTGATGACGAGGTGGTAGTCCGTGCCTTGCGCGTAGTGCGCGATGCGGGCCTCGTTCGGCGGTAAAGCCTCGGGCGCGCCGAACTCGAAAAGGCCAACAGTGACGGTTTTGGTGCGTGGGAAAGCCGCTACCGGATTGGAGCGTGTGCGGGCATGGCGCTGCATCCATTCCAGTTCTCCGGCGTAGCCCGCGTCCATCCAGCCTTGCAGGTGCGGTTCCTGCAGTGCGGCCAAGGGGAAACTGGCAGCAAGATGAAAACCGGCTGCCTGCATGCAGGTCCGGAGTGTTTCGGCGGCATCCACGGCCGGACTCTATCCGTTGCAGACGCTTGCACAGGCCTTCGTCGGCCTTATGATCTGAACCATGGTTCAAGTTCTGGACAAGGAGCGTGTGCAGGCCCGGCGGATGGAAATCCTCGCCGCAGCCAGTGCTGTTTTTCGCGAGCGCGGGTTTCATGCGGCTGGTATGCGCGAGATCGCACAGCGCATGGGCGTAGCCGTCGGCAAGCTCTATTACTACTTTGCTGGAAAAGAGGCTTTGCTCGCATTCTGTCAGGAAGACTGTCTCGGACGCTTGTTACAGGTCGTGGAGGAAGCTGAGAAGGCGAGTGACGATCCTGCGCGGCAACTCGCGTACATCGTGCGGGGCCATGTGCGCTGTTTGAACTCCGAAGTGCCCGGCTCGCTTGCGCACTTGGAGGTAGAGAGCCTTGCGGCGGCCGATCGAGCGCGCATTCTGCGCCTGCGCCGTCGTTACGAGCGCGCTCTGCAAAAGGTGATCGAGCGAGGCGTGAGCACAGGGTGCTTGCGCTGTGGGGATCCGGCGTTGGCCACGCGCAGTCTCTTGGGAGCCATGAATTGGACTGTGAAATGGTGGCAGCCCGAAGGCCGCATGAATCTCGATGACCTCGCCGATGGGTTGTGTGAACACGCGTTGCACGGGCTTGCTGTGTCGCGCCGCAAGGGAGGAACGTGATGCCAACTGTGCTGAACTTGGAATTGAGTGTGAACGGGGAGCCGCGCCAGTTGCTGGTGCCGCCGCACCACAGTTTGTTGGAAGTGCTGCGCGAACGCTGTGGCCTCACAGGCACTAAGCATGGCTGCGAGCTCGGCGAATGCGGTACCTGCACTGTGTTGCTCGATGGCGAACCGGTGTTGGCCTGTTTGGTGTTGGCTGCTGAATGTGTCGGGCGTCGCATCGAAACCGTTGAAGGGTTGAGCGTTGGTGCCGAGCTTCACCCTTTGCAGCGCGCTTTCGCAGATCTTGGGGCCGCCCAGTGTGGTTACTGCACCCCAGGCATGTTGATGACAGCGAAAGCGTTGCTCGACGAGAATCCGCGTGCGGAGGAAATGGAAATTCGCGAAGCCCTCGCCGGCAATCTCTGTCGCTGCACGGGCTACTGGAAGATCATCGAAGCCGTGCAGTGGGCTGGGCGAATCCTAGCAGGCGATCCAACGCCACCTGCGATTCTGCGAGAGCCTAGCGAAGTGAAGGGCGGGTGCTCGCATGGCTGACGCAAAGGGGCGCAACATTATTGGAACTTCGTTCCGCCGCGTGGACGCTGTGGGCAAAGTCTCGGGCAGGACGCAATTCGCAGATGACCTGACGTTTCCACGCATGGTGCATATGAAGCTGTTGCGCTCACCGCTGCCACATGCGCAGATTGTGAGCATTGACACGAGCGCCGCAGAACAAGCGCTAGGCGTTTTGGGCGTACTCACCGGCCGAGATGTTCCCGTGCCGTTCGGCATTCTGCCTGTGTCCCACGATGAACATGCGTTGTGCCCGGACAAGGTCCGTTTTGTTGGCGATCCGGTGGCCGCAGTGGCGGCTCTGACGGAAGAGCAAGCGCAAGCTGCGGTCGCGCTCCTGCGTGTGGAATGGAAATCGCTTGACACCATCGCCGGCTACGACGACGCGCTCTGCTCGGGCAAGGATCAGATTCACGGTTACGGCGACGATCACAATTTCCACAAAAAGGTCTCTCTGCGTTTTGGAGACCCTGAGGCCGGTTTCAAGGAAGCCGATCTCATTCTTGAAGACACCATGTTCTTCGATGGCAACACGCACTTGCCCATGGAAGAGCACGCGACGGTGGCTGTGCCCGAAGGCGATGGGCGCGTCGCTGTGTGGTCGAGCACGCAGACACCCCACTATTTGCACAAGGCGCTCACGAAGGTTTTGGGCTTGCCCGCGCCGTGGATTCGCGTCATCGGGGTCACCAACGGAGGAGGCTTCGGGGGCAAGAGCGATCCGTTCAATCATGAAATCGTTGCGGCCAAGATGGCCTTGAAGCTCGGGCGTCCTGTGAAGATCTGCTTGACGCGTGAAGAGGTGTTTCAGTGCCATCGCGGACGGCATCCAACATTGATGAGCATTCGCAGTGGCTTCCGCAAGGACGGCAGTTTCACAGCGCAGCATCTGAAGACCTTGCTCGATGGCGGGGCGTATGGCAGCTATGGCGTGGCCAGCACGTATTACACAGGAGCGTTGCAGACGGTCACCTACAAACTGCCGCATTATCAATTCGATGGCGCTCGTGTGTGGACCAACAAGCCGCCGTGCGGGCCCAAACGCGGACACGGCACACCGCAACCGCGCTTCGCTTTGGAAGTGCAAATGGACAAGGCGGCGCATGTGTTGGGTTTAGACCCCGCGCAAATGCGTCTGAATCAATTGCAGCCCAAAGACAGCGTGACTGCGAATTGGTTGCGCATCGGGAGCATGGGTTTGGGAGCTTGCATCGAAGCGGTTCGGCGCGAGAGTCGCTGGGACGAACGCCGCAGCAAACTTGGGGTCGGGCGCGGATTGGGGATCGCCTGCTCCTCATATTTGTCAGGTGCTGGTCTGCCGATCAACTGGAATCACATGCCGCATACTGGCGTGCAGCTCAAGTTGGATCGCAGCGGAGGCGTGGCTGTGTTTTGCGGGCAAACGGAAATCGGCCAAGGTAGCGACAGCATTCTTGCTGCGTGCGTGGCTGAGGTGTTGGGCATCACGCTGCAAGATATTCGTTTGTGTGTGGCCGACACAGACCTCACTCCGGTGGATCTCGGTTCCTATAGTTCGCGCGTCACACTGATGATGGGCAACGCCGCGGTGCAAGCCGCTGAGCGTGCGAAAGAGATCATCGCGCGTGCCGTGGCCGAAGAACTGAAAGTTGCAGCGACGAGTCTGGTGTTCGCGGAGCGTCGCGTGTTCGATGCGAGCAATCCGGAACATGGCCTCAGTTTTGCCGATGCTGTCCAGGCGGCGGAAGGGCGTTACGGAACGCTGGGCACGACGGGTTCCTACACACCACCGCGGGCTCCAGGGCGCTATCGCGGCGCTGGCGTCGGCCCGTCTCCGGCTTATTCGTATAGCGCGTGCATCGTGGAAGTGGATGTTGATCCCGCCAGCGGCATTGTGCGTGTCCCCAACGTTTGGATTGCCCACGATGTCGGTCGCGCACTGAATCCTGCATCGGTGGCTGGTCAGGTTGAAGGCAGCATCTACATGGGCATCGGTGAAGCGCTCATGGAAGAATCTGCTTTTCGACGCTTGCCTGCAAAGCTCTCCAGCGCCTTGGTGCACAAGTTCCCGAATATGCTCGAATACAAGAGCCCGACGTTTCTCGACATGCCGCGTGTACACACAACAATTATCGAAGAGCCCGACGTCAATGGTCCGTTTGGTGCGAAAGAAGTGGGGCAAGGGCCGCTGCTGCCGGTGATGCCTGCGGTGGCGAATGCGATCTTCGATGCGGTCGGGGTGCGCATCGATCAAGTGCCAATACACCCGTGGATGGTGTTCAAGGCCCTCGATGAAAAGCGCCGCGGCGGCGAAGGACGCTATGGCCCCAAGCAGTTCCCCGCGATTGATTACGGCGATTGCCTGCTCGTGCCGACGCCAGAGCAGGGTGGCGACGGCAAAGCTCGCAATGCAGATGAGATCGGTGTGCGCAGCGGCACCATGAGCGACACAGCGAAAAAGGGGAAGCCATGCTGAGGCTGCCGGAATTCACACTGCATCAGGCGCGTAGTTTGCAAGAGGCGTGCGCCTTGGTCGCCGAAGCGCCGCAATCAACGCGTCTGCTTGCCGGTGGCACGGACTTGCTGCCGAACATGAAACGGCGGCATCAGCACGCGCAGCGACTTGTTGCGTTACGCAATGTGTCTGAATTGCGTGGCGTTGCAGGTCATGGCAGCGGCGAAATGCGCGTGGGCGCCATGAGCACGTTGAGTCAGCTTGCACGCAATCAGGAACTGCAAAAGTCATGGCCTGGTTTCGTGCGCGCGTTGCGTTCAATCTCAAGCCCCGTGTTGCGCACCACTGGCACCATCGGTGGCAATCTGTGTTTGGACACACGCTGTAATTACTACAACCAGTCGGAAGAATGGCGCCAAGCCATCGGTGGCTGTATGAAAGAAGTTGGCGACACCTGTTGGGTGGCGCCCAGTTCGTCGCACTGTTGGGCTATTTCTGCCAGCGACTCTGCTCCGCTCTTATGCGCAATTGGCGCACGCGTGCGCCTTGCTTCTGTGCGTGGCGAGCGGGTGATTCCATTGGAACAACTCTTCGTTGACGACGGCATCGCCTATCTCGGCAAGGCGGCCGACGAGGTGTTGGTGGATATCTTGTTGCCACCCGTTGCCAACACCCGAGCGACCTATTGGAAGTTGCGGCGCCGCGGGAGTATCGATTTCCCGGTGTTGGGTGTGGGTGCTGCATTGCGTCTCGATGCGCACGGCGTGGTGGAGCATGTGCGGATCTATCTTGGCGCGGTCGCTTCTGCGCCGTTGCGGGCCGAGAAGGCGGAGGAAGCATTGTTGGGGCAGCCGCTCACAGAAGCGAGCGTGCGCGCTGCTGGTGAAGCGGCGCGTGGTGTCGCCAATGCCTTGGACAACACCGATTTCACCATGCTCTGGCGCCGACAGATGACGGCGGTGTGGGTTGAAGGAGCGTTGCGCGAATTGGGAGGCTTGGCGCCGCGGGCGCACATGCCGGAAATGCCGCTGGGCGCGCCGGGAATGGTTGTCTAACGCGACGGCGGCGGTTGCGCCCCGCCTTGGTCGCGGAGAAACTCCATAAGGAACGCAAGGTCTTCGGCGGTATCCACATCGCGATGAATGTTCGCGTTCGTCACCGGTACCGTGCGCACTTTGGTGCGATGAGTGCGATACACCGTTGAGGCTGGCGTTCCTTCGTGGAGTGCAAGGAACTTCTCACGGTAGGCCGCGCCGAAAAGCACAGGATGCCCGAAGTTGCTTTCATGGACTGGTCGCAAGACCAGCTCTGCATCAAAGTCGGCCAAGGCGTGTGCTTGCAACAACGCTTGCACGTCTCTCGTTGTGGTGAAAGCAAAGTCGACGGGTAGCAACAAGAACGCGGATTGCGGCAGCGTTGAAATGCCAAGTTGGACGCTGTGGCTTTGACCCAAATCTGGGTGGTGATTGAGCACCACAGTGCAACCTAGCGACTGCGCGAGGGCGACGCTCGCTGGTTGGTCCGCAGCAACCACGATGCAAATGTGGTTGATGCCTGCATTGCGCAACATGAGTGTTTGTCGCGCAAGCAGCGGCACTCCTGCAACCAACAATGTGGCCTTGGGTTGGCCGAGACGCTGACCGCAACCAGCGGCCGGAATGAGCGCTGTGCAGAGACCTAATGCACCCGGCACAGAGCGGCCTTGAGGTAGCGCGTTTCGGGCACATCGAGAGCGATGGGATGATCTGGCGCGGCTCCGCCAAGATCCAAAACTTGCACCGTGCGGCCTGCAGTGTTCGCTGCCGTTTGCAGCATTTGCAGAAACTCATCCTCGCGCACAGAACCGCTGCATGAGCAACTGAGGAATAAGCCACCGGGTTCCACAACGCGCAAGGCCAACGCATTCATGTCGCAGTAGTTGTCCAGAGCCTTCGGGACTTCTTCGCGCGCGCGAGCGAGCTTCGCAGGATCGAGAATGACGAGATCGAAACGCAACTGCCGTTCGCGCGCGCTGCGCAGCCACGGGAAGATGTCGGAGTGGATCCATTCGACGCGCACTTTGTTGCGGCGCGCGTTATTGGCGGCACGCGCGAGAGCCACTTCGTCGAGATCCACGGCCGTCACTGATGCAGCGCCCGCTTTGGCAGCCGCCAGCGCGAACCCTCCGGCATTGGTGCACAGGTCGAGCACGCGGCGGTTCTGTGCGAGGCCAGCGCAGCGGCGCCGGTGATCGCGTTGATCCAGAAACAGGCCTGTTTTGTGACCTCCGCTTAAGTCCACTTCGTAGGCCAATCCATCTTCGTGCACGAGCTGCGTGGTTCCCGCTGGAATTGGCGGCATGCTGAAGCCTTCAAGCTTCGCGGCGCGTTCATCGGCGCGGAACAGAACGCGTGTGATGCCAGGCAAGGACAGCAGCGCTTGTTCCAACTGCTGAGCATGAGCCACCCAGCCAATGGAGTAGAGCGCTGCGACACAAGTGGGGCCGTAGCGATCCACGATGAGGCCGCTGAGGCGATCGCCTTCAGCATGAACCACGCGCCATGCATCCGTGCGTTCATGCAGTCGCAGAATGTCGTTGCGCAGTTGCCACGCAGGGCGCAGGCCTTGTTGCAGGAGTGTTGTGAAATCTGCAGGTGCGTTGGCGTCGCCGAGAATGCGGAACGCCAATTCACTTTGCCGATTCAGGAAGCCGCGAGCCAAGAGCTGGCCATCCTTGGCGTAGAGCGGCAAATAGCTTCCGTTCTGCACGGTCAAACGGGGCATGCGCAGCATCTTGCGAAACACCCATTGCCCTGGAGGCATGCGCGGAATGCGCAAGAGCACGCCTTCTTGAGGGACACCGGCGGGGAACTGCACTTCGGGAGCAGCGTTGTAATGAGGTCGAGCAGGTGGCATTGCGGCTTGTTGTAACAGCGTCGCGCGGCAGGTGTGGTGCTAAGCTCCCGCGCCTTATGGCGGCGTCAATCTCGGCGCCTCTCGCTGACTCATGAGCCAACCCGCAACTGCCAACGAAGCTGCCAAGATCGCTCGAGGTGGGCTGCTGCTCACAGGCACCAAACTCTGGTTCTTGGCAGGCAGCTACATCATTTATTTTGCGATGCCGCGCCTGGCAGAGCATGGCGATTCCATCCTCGGTCAGTTCAAGGCTGCGGGCGCATGGCTTTCCATTCTGAGCACCGTGTTGGTGCAAGGCACCACGCAGGCTGTTGCACGTTACGTCGGGGCCGAGCCAACGTGTGCGCGAGCTTTGCGCCGACGCGTCTTGTTGCTGCAAGTGTGCCTCGGGGGCGGTCTGTCCGCCATCTACTTTTTCGCTGCACCGTTCATTGCAGGGACTGACACCCAGTTGATCGCGCCGTTGCGAATCTCCGCGCTGATTCCGCTTATTTACAGCCTGTACGCAGTGCTCTTGGGCATTCTCAACGGCACGCGTGCGTTCGGCCTACAGGCTGCTGTGGACGGTTCGTTCACCACAGCCAAGGTGTTGTTCGTGCTCGTGGCAACATGGATCACAGGCACTGCAGGTGGTGCCTATGCCGGATTCGCGGCAGCCGCATTGTTCGTGCTCATCGCTGCGCACTTCGCCTCCAGCCGCGTGCTGGATTCACAACCCAGCAGAGCCACGGCTGGCCCGCGTGTGGGGGAGTTCTTGGGATATCAGTTGCAGACCGTTGGGTTCATGGTGGCGGTGCAGTGGTTGGTGCAAATGGACCTTTGGTATGTGCAGTGGTTCCTGGATGGAAGCGATGCTGTTCGTGACAGTGCTCGCTCGCTCTACACGGCCATACAACTCTTCTCGCAGATTCCGTATTCGCTCGTGATCGCCGTCACACTCGTGCTGTTCCCGTTGGTCTCGGCCACTGCTGGCGCTGCCACAGAACAGACACGCCGTTACGTGCGCGAAGCGTTGCGTTGGGCTCTGATCATTGTGGCCACCAGCACGGTGGTGTTGGTAGCACGGCCCGAAGCAACGCTGTCTCTGTTGTTGAAGGACAGCGCTTCTCACTTGCTCCATCATCCTCTGGGAGCGCAAGGCTTGGCTTGGTTGGGGGCGGGATATGTGGCCTTTGCACTCTTCTTCTTGTTGTGTTCCACCCTGAATGCGGCAGGAGCAGCGCTCGTGAGCGTGGGTCTCGCCTTGAGCGTGGCCGCGATGCAGCTTGGGCTCGGAATGGTGCTGTTGCCACGCTACGGCATTGTGGGGCAGGGTATGGCCGGATGCTGCGCCATGGTCGTCGGCTGCGCGGCCGCATTCATCTTCGTGGGCCGACGCTTCGGCAACGTATTTCCCTTCGCCACGCTGTTGCGTGTCGTCGTGGCGGCGTCGTTCGCACTGCTTCTGGCGCATTTCTTGGAAGGCCAAGGTCTGATCTGGACACTCCTGCGTTTCTGCATTTGTGCCGCCGTCATGTTCGTGACACTGGTTGCGTTGCGCGAATTTGGTTGTGCTGACCGCGACAAACTGATGCGCATGTTGGGACGTAAGCCGAAATGAGTTCGGGGCGCCCACTTTGGGTGGTGATTCCCGCATTCGAGGAAGAGCACCTCATTGTCGCGGTTTTGCGTGGCATGCCCGAATGTGTTGAACGCATCGTGGTGGTGGATGATGCTTCGACGGATGGCACGGTGGCTGCGGTGCGCGGGAGCGTCTCTGTCCGCTTGGAATTGCTCCAACATTCTCGCAACCGTGGCGTCGGCGCTGCGATCACCACGGGCTACAGGCATTTCGTTGAGCAGTGCAAGGACCCGCGCGCGTTATGTGTGGTGATGGCGGGCGACAATCAGATGGACCCCGCCGACTTGCCTCAATTGCTGGCCGCGATCGATAACGGCGCGGACTACGCCAAAGGCAACCGTTTCGCTCAGAGCGCTGCGCGAAGATCCATGCCCTTTGCGCGCTGGTTCGGAAACATTGTGCTCACTCTGCTGACACGTGTGGCCACAGGGATGTGGCACGTGACGGACAGTCAGTGTGGCTACACCGTCGTCACGCGCAGCACTCTTGCCGGCATGGAGCTCGCTCGTCTCTATCCGCGCTACGGGTTTCCGAACGACATGTTGCTGCACCTCGCGGCTTGCGGTGCGCGCGTCGTGGATGTGCCAGTACGCGCGGTCTATGCCGGGGAGCGTTCCAAGATCCGGTTGCTCCGTGTCGCGCCGCGCATCGCATGGCTGCTACTGCGTGGATGGTGGCAACGCACGCATCACTGCGGCGCGCATGGCTGGCTCCTGTGTGGGCTTTGGGGAATAGCGCTGTTGGCGGCGTTTGCAGCCATCGGTGGTTTCATGTCCCTGAATGCTGCCGCACTGACGGCTGGCGCCTGTATCTTGAGTGCGCTCTTGCTGGACTCGCTACGCTCCTTGCGCCTGCAATGCGCCTGCTTGCCCTAACCACTTCCTATCCGCGACACCGCCAAGATTACTGCGGGCGTTTTGTGCATGACCTTCATGCAGGTTTGCGCACTCTCGGTCACAGCGTGGTCACGATTGCACCAGCGGCAGTTGACGCGCCGAGTGAAGGAGAAGATGAGGCCGGCAGAGTTTTACGCCCCGGACCCGTAGAGCAGATTTTTTACCGACGCGGATTGGAGGCAGAGCTTTTGCGTCGCCCATGGCGCGGCTTGCACCTGATGCGTTGGCACCGTACGGCGCGCGTGGCTCTGACCCGCGAGGCACGCGCAGCAGACGCGTTGTTGCTGCATTGGGTGGTGCCCGGTGTGTGGGCCCTTCCGCGTGGACACAACTTGCCTGTCGTTGGTATCGGGCATGGCGCAGACTTGCATCAATTGGAATTGCCGCTGCTTGGACGATTCCACGGGCTGAGCCTCAAGGGACGCGTGCACGCTCTGCTCACGACGCGTCGTTTGCCGCAGAAGTTGGTGAAAAACCTGTTCGGAGACATTCCGCTTCTCTCCACACCTATGGGCGTCGACACGAACGTGTTCTGCAAAGCCGGGCCTGAACATCTGGAGGATCGCGGTGCGCTCTTGGGTGTTGGTCGTTTTGAATCCATGAAGGGCTTTGATGTGCTTCTGCGTGCAGCAGCGCTCACAGGTGATCGCGTGGTCCTCGCGGGTGCCGGGCCTTGCGGCGCCGCGCTGCGAGAGCTCGCACAGCAACTTCAAGTGCCATTACAGATGCCGGGGATTTTGGCACCGGAAGGCGTCGCTGCCGCGATGCGAGCGGCGCGAGCGGTGGTGATTCCCAGCCGCCCTGGGCGTGGTGGTCGTGAGGAGGGGGTTCCAGTGGTGGCCGCTGAGGCGCTCTCTGTTGGTCGGCCGCTTTTTGCGAGCTCGACGGGCGGCCTAGCGCAGTGGTTGCCCGAGTCCTGTCTGTTTCCCGTTGGCGATGCTGGCGCTTTGGCGATCCTGCTGCGAGCACCACAAGTTTCAGTGGCGGTTCCCGAATGGACGGATCGCGTGCACACAGCGCGCTGCGTTCAGTGTTTGCTTCAAAGTACGCGCAGTATGGGCTGAAGTTCGTCAGCTTTGGCCAATTCGGCGGGAGTGAAACTGGAATCCTGCAGTGAGCCGAGAATGGCACTGAAGGCTGCTGCGCATTCGCCTGCTAGTGCAATGGCATCGACGGATGTTCCGAGCAAATCCTCGAGGGCTGCCGTGTTTGGCTGGTGCGGATTGGTGCGCAAGATGAGGGAACCGTGTTGCAAGAGATGGTGGCGCGTACGCCGCTGCGCCGAGCCCATCAGTTTGCGAGAGCCGCACACGAGGTCCAGATCTGTGGCGCGGTCGAAGCAAAGCAGCGGCGACGCTTGCGTATGCCCTTCGATGCCGCGTTGCACCACCGCAAGTCCGCGGGCAGCAAAGACGCGTTGGAATGGAGCGTGAATGGCAGCGTAGGAAGCGGCGCGATCACAACCGTGGAGCAACTCGTGTTGCAAAGGCAATACGAGGCTGTACGTGAGTTCGTGCCAGTGGACGATCGCGCCGCCACCGGTCATGCGCCGCACGAGCGGCAGTCCGAGAGAGCGCAGCTTCGCGAGATCTTCAGGTCTACGTTGGAAGTATCCAAGCGAGATCCCCGGAGGATTCCAAATGTAGAAGCGCAGGCTTGGCGCGTCGGCGCAGTGCAGCAAAGCTGCATCGAGGGCCATCTGACGATCCGGCGCAGCCGCCAGCGTAGGCAGCAGCCTCGCTCGCGTCACTCAACCGCACTCCGCAGCAGTCCAGCGCACATCGAGGCTGCGCGCTGCGAGCACTTCGTCCACACGGCTCACGCACGTGGTGTGCGGCGCTGTCTTCAAGCGCTCGGGGTCTTCGGCGGCTTCTGTCACCACGGCGCAGAGCGCGTCGCAGAAACGATCGAGTTCATCCAGAGATTCCGTTTCGGTGGGCTCGATCATGAGAGCGCCTGGCACATGGATGGGGAAGTAGACGGTTGGCGGATGGAAGCCAAAGTCGATGAGGCGCTTCGCGAGATCCAGTGTGGTGATCTTGTTGGGCAGGTCGCGGTCGTTGAACACGACCTCGTGCAAGGTCGCAGCTTTCACCGGAAGATTCAGCACGCCATCGAGGCGGCTGCGCAGGTAGTTTGCATTGAGGACCGCCTGCTCCGTGGCTTCAGACAAACCACTGCTCCCGAGGCTGCGGATGTAGACCCAAGCGCGGATGTACATGCCCCATTGACCGAACCACGCCTTCACTCGGCCGATGGATTGGGGCAAGCCGCTGTCTGGTGCGAAGGGCGCGAGATTCTCGTTGAATCCGATTGGACCAGAACCGGGGCCACCTCCACCGTGCGGTGTGGTGAAGGTCTTGTGCAAGTTGAAGTGCATCACATCCGCGCCGATCCGGCCAGGTTGAAACACACCCATGGCTGCGTTGAAGTTGGCCCCGTCCATGTAGACCAGCCCGCCAGCCTTGTGCACCGCATCAGCGATGTCGCTGAATTGCGTTTCGTAGATTCCGAGGGTGTTGGGATTCGTGATCATGATCGCGGCGAGGCGCTCATTGAGATGAGCTTGAATGTCCTCGATGCGCAGCGTGCCGTTAGGCCCCGATTTTACTTGGACGCAACGGAATCCGCTCATCGCAGCTGAGGCTGGATTCGTGCCGTGAGCGCTGTCAGGAATGAGAAACACATCGCGCTTTGTGTCGCCACGGCTCAAGTGCCAAGCGCGAATCATGAACACAGCAGTGAGCTCGCCATGTGCACCAGCGGCCGGTTGCAAGCACACTTTGTCGAATCCGCTCAAGGTGGCGAGGTCATGAGCCAGCTCGCTCATGATGCGTTTGTGTTGTGCGAGGTACGTGGCTGGCCATTCAGGATGGGCATCAGCGTAGGCAGGATCTGCAGCCACGCGCTCGTTCAAGCGCGGATTGTGTTTCATGGTGCAACTGCCGAGTGGATAGAGCCCGCGATCGATGTCCCAGTTCAGCAAGCTGAGGCGGGTGTAATGGCGTACGACTTCCACCTCGCCGACTTGTTCCATGCCACCGAGTCCGTCGTTGCGCTCGCTAAAGCCGAGATCAATGGCATCGAGTGCTTGGTCGGCAGCAACCGCGTGGAAGTGTTCCTTCGCTGCGTCGGCACGATGAAAGATGACGCGCTCAAGAGGCGTGGGCATGTGTTTTCACTTCCTTGATGAGAGCGGCCATCTTGGGGTATTCGATCTCGGTGAGCGCCACGAGCCTGTGATGCGGCAAGCCGTGCGCTTCGAGCGGGAGCCCCAAGAGGAACCCGGCAGCCTCGAGGCGGCGTGCGAGTTCCGGTCGCGCGGAACAATCCACCACAAACTCGTTGAAGAAATTGCCGCTGAAGGCTCGCTTCAGGCCGATTTCTTCGAGGGCAGCGAGGAAGGCGCGGGCGGCGCGCGCACTTTGGCGTGCAACTTCTTGCAAACCTTTGCGTCCGAGCAGCGAGGTGTACACCACACTGCGCAGGCACATCAACCCAGACGAAGTGCAGATGTTGCTGGTCGCTTTTTCGCGTCGAATGAACTGCTCGCGTGTGGCCAACGTGATGCAGAAGGCTTCGGTGCCGTGACGGTCCACGGTGCGTCCCACGAGCCGCCCCGGCATGCTGCGCACGAACTCGCGCCGCGTGGCAAAAAAACCAGCGGTAGGTCCGCCGAGTTGCACGGGAATCCCGAGGCTCTGGAGTTCGCCGCACACCACTTCTGCTGGTGGTGGTTTGAGCAAAGCCAGAGATTGCGCTTCGGTGACGACCACGATGCGGAAGGCACCTGGTGCGATGCCTGCCGTGTCTTCAATCACGCCATAAGTGTTCGGGCTCTGGAGTAAGACAGCGATGGCGTCGGCTTGTGTCTGTGCATCAACATTGATGAGCGTGTGCCCCGTCGAACGATCGAAGGGCAGTAAGACGACCTCGACATTCTGGAAACGCATGTAGGTGCGCAGGACTTCGAGGTACTGCGGGTTGAGCGCAGCGCTCACCAGCACGCGGTTGGTCTTGGGGCGGAGGCGCTTCGCCATCAGCACAGCTTCGACGCACGCGGTGGACCCGTCGTACATGCCGCCGTTGGAAAGTTCCTGGCCAGTGAGCATGCTCACATAGGTTTGGAATTCGTAGTACATGCGCAGAGTGCCTTGCGACACTTCAGGCTGGTACGGCGTGTACGAAGTGACCCACTCGCTGCGCGCGCACAGGCTGTCCACAGTGGCTGGGATGAAATGCCGATACAGCCCGCCGCCGATGAGCGCAACGCGTGGCGGTGCGACCTTTCCGGCTTCAAGCTCTGCGAGCAGCGTGCCTTCGGGTAGTGGCCCAAGCACGCTCGCCGCAGAGCGCGTACGAGCAGCCTCAGGCACACTTTGAAACAAATCTGCAACCGAGGACACCCCGATGGTGTCCAGCATTCGCTGCCGCTCATTCGGGGTGGTGGCGCTGTAGCGCATGGCCGAAACTCCGCTCTGAATCAGTGATGGTCGGGATTGGATTTCAGACGGAGTGCGTAGGCGTCAGCCTTCATGAGCTTGTCCGCTTCAATACGCTTCTCGACTCGGATTTTTAGCATCCAGCCATCGCCGTAAGGGTCTTTTTTGAGCATCGAGAGATCGTCGATGAGCGCGTCGTTGCGGCCTACGACTTCTCCGGTCATGGGCGCATAGAGATCAGCGACGGCTTTCACCGATTCGATTTCGCCGAACACTTCGCCTTGCTGGATTTCCTTGCCGACTTCCGGAAGGTCGAGAAACACGAGATCACTCAACGCTTCTACGGCGGGCGCGGTGATGCCGACCCAAGCATGAATGCCGTCGGCGTCGAGACGGATCCACTCATCGTGTTCGCTGTACTTCAGATCCTGAGGCATCTTCATGAATTGCTTTCCTTCACAGGCCCGGAGGCGCGTTTGCGGCTATAGAATGGCAGAATTGTTTTTTGAGCACCGACTTCGTTGCGGCGGATACGCACGCTGAGCGCGGCGTCTGCATCGAGCACGGCGCTATCGATGCGAGCGGTGGCGATGTTGCGCCCCAAAGTGGGGGAACGCGTGCCACTGCACACCACGCCGACCACTTGGCCCCCAGCAACGATTTCGTGTCCTTGGCGTGGAATTTGAGGACCATCCACGAACAGCGCGCAGAGCCGTCGCATGGGAGCGCTCTGGGAAAGTGCAGCAATGCGCGGCGAGCCGATGTAATCGGCCTTGGAGCGCAGCGCGTGATCCAACGCCGCTTCGAAGGGATTAACGGTCAGATCCATTTCGTGGCCATACAGGGGCATGCCGGCTTCGAGTCGCAGGGTGTCGCGACAACCGAGTCCGCAGGGCCGAGCGCCAAGGTCCTCTCCGGCTTGCAGTGCCGCCTTGAACAGCGCACAGGCATGGTCGCGCGGCACGAGAATCTCGAACCCGTCTTCGCCGGTGTAGCCCGTGCGCGACACGGTGAGGTTTCCGAAATCGCTCGGGCCATCTACGAAGCAGTAGTACTTCAGGCTGGTTGCGAACCCGAGTCCGAGCCGCTGCATCAGGGTCGCAGCGTTTGGCCCCTGCAGCGCCACCATGGCGATGTCTTCAGAATCATCGCGCACCGTTGCACCAAGGCGCTTGGCTTCAGCGTGAATGACTTCCAAGTCAGCGCTGCGGTTGCCCGCGTTAATCACAAGCAGGAATCCATCGGTTTCACGCGAGATGAGAATGTCATCCAACACCGTGCCTTCAGGCGTGAGCATGAGCGCGTAACGCACGCGACCGAGCTGCATGGACTCGGCATCAAAAGTTTGTACGCGGTTGGCCAACGCCATGGCGCGAGGGCCGGTGAAGCGCACGCGCCCCATGTGGGAAAGATCGAACACGCCGACAGCATTGCGCACCGTTTGATGTTCCGCAGTGATGTCTTGGTAGAGGACCGGCATTTCGAAGCCAGCGAACTCCACCAAGCGTGCGCCGAGTTCGGCGTGCAACGAATTCAGGACGGTCTTCTGCATGGGCGGCCCATTGTGCTTCAGGGATTGCGGGCATCAATCCCAAGGCTTGCGAGTTTCGAGCCGCTGAGCAGCGGCGGAACCTGACAAGCTCGAGGGCTGTTCTGGTCGAAGAAACAGGCGGCGAAAAGGGGTAACTCATCGCTCAGCATGGAACTTAACGCAGCCACAGGCATTCTGACGTTTCGGATCCTGATCTCGGGACCGGACGGAGCCACCAAATACCGCAATCTGATGGGTTTGCGCGAAGCTCTTCCGCGCGGCGAGGCTGGCGAGGTGAGTGTGATGCACGCCAGCGGCGACCGCGTCGCGAGCTTCGTGCACCGCCCCAAAGCGGCGCAACGGCGGGGCTTTCAATGTAATTTCCTGCTGGTGGCCGCCCCAGGAGCCGTTGGGGCACCAGCACTCGACCGCTTGTTGACTCAATCTGCTGATGCCGTGGTGTTCTTGCCGCGCCGCGACGAACCGGGTGGCTCCGCGACTCGTAGCGCCTGGGATCTGTGCATCCAGGATGTTCGCGGCGGACCGCGAAGCGACCGTGTCGCGATCTTTGCGATCGACTACTGCGACGTTCCGGATCGGGCAGGCACAACGGGGCTTTACCGCGCGGATGCGAGTGTTGAAGTCGTACCCTCGCCTGGTGACACCGAGCGCTCAATGCTGGAGATCTACGACAAGGTCCGTCAAGAAGTGCTGCGCCGGTTCGATGGTCTCGACCGCGCTGAACTCGCAAAACTGGAACACACACGCACGGCACACAGGCCTTCGCAGCGAATCAGGCGCAGCGTGTGGATCTGGGGCGCGGCTGCATTCGGACTCACGGGATTGAGTTTGCTGGCGTGGTTGGCTGCAGGCTCGCTCTGATCAAGCACCTTCTTGGCTGTGACGCAGCCACGCGACGCGCAAGCCGTGCAGCGCGTGCTTCAGGAGCTTCTCTTCTTCGGCGGTGAGATGCCCTTCCGTCTTTTCCTGAAGCATCTCCAGCATGCCGATGTTGAAGCGCGCGCGCGGCAGTGACACATGAGTTTCGCCGGTGACGGGATTGGGCATTTCACCGAGTTCGATGCCCGCAGTTGTGAAGAGCTGCAGCACCAGATGCTCGAACGCCGGTTCTGGCAACTCTTCTGCGCTCACCGAGGTTCTCCTTGAACCGACGTCTTGGCTCGCTTGGCCCGTGCACGCAGTTGCGCGGCGCGCACGAAGCCGCGGAATAATGGATGCGGCGCCAGAGGCTTGCTCTGGAACTCCGGATGGAACTGCACTGCCACGAACCACGGATGATCTGGATACTCGATGATTTCGACGAGGTCCTTCTCGGTGTAGAGGCCTGAAATCACCAAGCCCTTCGCGGTCAAGAGTTGGCGATAGCGGTTGTTCACTTCAAAGCGGTGGCGGTGTCGCTCACTGATGAGGTCGCGGCCGTAGATCGAGTGAGCCAGCGTTCCGGATTGCAGTGTGCAAGGGTAGGCGCCGAGACGCATAGTGCCGCCCTTGTTCTCAACGCCTTTCTGCTCGTCCATCAGGTCAATGACGGGCACAGGGCAATCGGCGTCGAATTCGGTGGAGTTTGCGGGGCCGAGACCACAGACATTGCGCGCGAACTCGATGACTGCCATCTGCATGCCGAGGCAGATGCCGAAGAAGGGCAGCCCGTTTTCACGTGCGTAGCGGACGGATTCCATCTTGCCCTGAATGCCACGATGCCCGAAACCGCCAGGCACCAACAAGCCATCGACATGCTTCAAATGGACTTCGGCGCCGTCGCGCTCCACCGCCTCAGCGTCGATCTTCACGACACGCACTTTGACTTTGTGACTGATGCCGGCGTGAGCGAGTGATTCGTAGATGGACTTGTAGCTGTCGTTGAGCTGCATGTACTTGCCGCACACGCCGATGACGACTTCTTCGTCCAGATTGCGCACCGTGTTCACCATTTCGCGCCAGTCGTCCATGTGCAATTCGCCAGCGGAAAGCTGGAGGCGGCGCACGATGAGTTCGTCCAAGCCATGCTCTTGGAGCATCAGGGGAACTTCGTAGATGGTGGTGGTGACATCGCACTCTTCGATCACGGCTTCGCGCGGCACGTTGCAAAACATCGAGAGCTTGCTGCGCATGTCGTCACCCATAGTGCGTTCGGTGCGGCACACCAAGACATCGGGCTGAATGCCGATCTGGCGTAGCTGCGCGACGGAATGCTGCGACGGTTTGGTCTTCAGTTCGCCGGCAGCCTTGATGTAGGGGATGAGCGTCAAGTGAATGAACATCACCTTGTCTCTGCCCTGCTCCAATGCGAATTGCCGAATGGCTTCAAGGAAAGGGAGGCTCTCGATGTCGCCGACTGTGCCGCCAACTTCCGTGATAACCACATCCACATCTTGGGTGGCCATCTTCAGCACGGCAGCTTTGATCTCGTTGGTGATGTGGGGAACCACCTGAACGGTGCTGCCCAAGTACTCACCGCGTCGCTCTTTCTCGATCACAGAAAGATAAATGCGCCCCGTGGTGTAGTTGCTGGATTTGGTGATCGGGGAGTGCGTGAAGCGCTCGTAGTGCCCAAGGTCGAGGTCGGTTTCGCCACCGTCGTCGGTGACATACACCTCGCCATGTTGATAGGGACTCATCGTGCCAGGATCGACGTTGATGTACGGATCCAGTTTCTGCATGCCGACGCGCAATCCACGTCGTTCGAGCAGCAAGCCGATGGACGCTGCGGTCAGGCCCTTGCCCAGCGAAGACACAACGCCGCCTGTGACAAAGATGTACCGCGCCATGCTTACGACCTCCCCTGAACCGGACCGTTCCCGCGCAACCGCTCTTCGAAGGCCTTGAAGTCCGCTTCGGTGTCGATCCCGTGCGGGCTCTTCGAGGCTTGCGTGACATGGACCGCGATTCCGTTCTCAAGGAGTCGAAGTTGTTCGAGCGCTTCGATGCGTTCCAACTCGGATTCCGGGAGAGCGAGAAATCGTTCCAAGGCCGCGCGACGGTAAGCGTAGACCCCGATGTGCAGAAGTGGCCAGCCTCCGCCTTCTACAGGCCCAGTCTTGGAATGCGGGATCGCCGCTCGTGAGAAGTACAGAGCTCGTCCGTTGGCGGCGCACACGACCTTCACTCGGTTGGGGTCGCTGACGCTTTGACCGGTTGGCCACGGGGCGGCCGCTGTGGCCACACCCAGTTCGGGATTCGAGCGCAAAGCGCGGATGAGCGTGTCCACCAATTCAGGACCCATGTCTGGCTCGTCGCCTTGAACATTCACGATGATGTCGGCGTTGAGGCGCGGCAAGAGCTCGCCGATGCGATCCGTGCCAGTGCGGGCCGTGGCTGAAGTCATGACTGCGACACCACCGAAGTCTTGAACTGTGGCCAAGATGCGCTGGTCATCGGTGGCGACCACGATTTCGGACACTTCCTTGCAGCGCCGCACCGCTTGCCATACATGCTCGATGATGGTGCGCCCGCCAGCCCGAAGCAGCGGCTTGCCTGGCAATCGCTGGCTGCCATAGCGTGCTGGGATGACCACCGCTGCGCGCTCGTTCATGGCTGTCCGTTGGCGCTCGAGGGATTGGGGTAATCGGTTTGCCCTTTCATGTCCCAGAAGGTGATGGCCGTCATGCGCAATTCCGTAAAGCGCCTCAGCCGTTCTTGCCCTAACTCGTCCGTCCTGTCACTTGGGGTCGTGCCGATGACCTTGCTGCGCTGGCCGTCGATTTCGACGTAGAGCGTGCCCCGGAAGCGCTCCGGCAAGGAGCCTTGGCCGAGCAGCACGGATTCGTCCCCGGCGACGAATGGTGAGGACTCCTTCTCGAAGCTCTTGCCATTGAGGCTTTCGAGTAGGCGATCGATGGTCGCCTCTGGAAGCACCTTGAAACCCTGAGTGCGCTTGCCAAGCGCAATGGCAAGCCGGGTCTTTGAGTCCGCCAACCAAGAATGACCCGCATTCACGACAATGAAGTGCTGTCTGGTGGAGCCGTGCATGTAGACGATGACGCGAACGTCACGCGCTTTGGTCAGTGCGGCATCCGGTTGAACGCCGGAGTTGGTGATCGGGTCTGTTGAAGGCCCGGCTGGAACAGTGCATGCGGCCAAGAAACAACAGAGTAAAAGTGAGAGTCTTCGCATGAGGCCCCAATGCGCCAAGATCGCGACGAGGGGCAGGGCGTGCTCAGCCACGTCGACGAATCTGGAGGGCGCGCAGGCATGATAGCCAGCGTGCCAAAGACAGGAAGCGTGCCCCGGCGTTCAACACGAACAAACCACACCATCGAGTGGAGGGTGAGAGGGACAGCCACGATATTTTGCGCAGTGTCCGTTGACGCGTAGGCCAATGAATCATAAATTTCGTGCGCTCTGCAGTGAAGTCCTAGGGCGGACGGACGCTGAGCTGAGGTTGATCATGGGGAAACTAGAAAAAGCGGGCGTGGGGATCGTAGTGGTCCTCTTGGGTGTGATCTTGACGGTGGCATTGCTTGGCGGAGGTGATCCTCCGGCGACCAAAGAAACTGCGGAGCAAGCCACGCCAATAGAACCAGCGTCACTTTCAGCGGTGCGTGTTGTGGACAGCACGACACCAGGCGCTGTGGTTGAAGCCAACGACCTCGCGGCTGCGCCAGTCGTGACGCCGAATGTGACGACGGAACTTGTGCCTGCACCTGTTGCAGTACCTGTGACGGATGTCGTGAATGTGCCCGTTGTGAATGGCACTGCGGTCGGCACGCTGAACACGGTTGCTCCTGCGGTGGCGAAGGCCTCCAAGGAAGTTGTTGTGAAAAGCGGTGACAGCCTTTGGAAAATTGCAGCACGCGAAGTCAGCTCACGCGAAGTCGACAGCTACATCAAAGATATTCGCGAAGCCAACGGCCTCGCGGCGAACGCTCGTTTGAAAGTCGGCAGCAAACTGAAGTTGCCTGCGCATGCAGGCGAGAGTGCCGCTGCTGTGAGTGCGCCTGCAACTGGCCCAGAAGCGCGTCCCTTTGAAGCCGTGAAGACGGTGAGCGTTCTTGAAGGTCCCGCTGTAGCGCCAGTGGTGGCTGTTGCTGGAACGCGCGAGTACACCGTGAAGAAGGGCGACATGCTTGCTCTCATCGCGCAGCGCGAGTGCGGCTCTGTAAAGCTGGTGAGCGACATCATGAAACTCAACGGCCTGAAGGATGGCAACGTGCTGAAGATCGGGCAGAAGTTGCAACTGCCTGCACGCGCAAGGTGAAATGCAACGCCCTCGTGGCGCTGCGAGATGTTTGAACAATGAAATCTCTGACAGGCCCATGCTTCACGGAAGCGCCGCTCGCTGCTGCGCAGCTGGGTCTGTTTTCGGCTCCTGCCGTCCGTGCGCTTTTCATGGGGCGTACCGATGCGGCTGATGCCGCGCTGCATATGCGGCGGGCAGCGCATGAAGGGGAATCTGCGCTGCTATCGCGGGAACCGCGTTAGGGTTCGCTGATTCGTGATGGTCGGGTCGCGTCTTGAGGGAAGGACGCGGCCCGGCATCTTTTTGCGTCGCGCCTAACGGTTGAGCGGGCCAAGCCACAGTCGCCAACGCCCATCGATAAGGGCGAATCCAAGCCGCTGCGGCGCGATGAGACCTGACGCCTCCATGCGCTCACGCTGACGCATGCCCGTCACAACAGTGTTCCAATCGAGCACTCTGCCGGCGCGCGCGCTTTCGGCTCCGAGCAACATGCGCCGCTCGCTTTCGGGCACAGCGTCATAGTCGTAGGTCACTCGCACGGTGAGCGCCAGCAATGGCGGATCGTTGGCGAGACTGCGCGGTGCGCTGTATTGCAGACGCTTCCACGGGGCCTGCAAGAAACCGCGCAAGCCGACGACTTCCGCTTGAGGCAGCCATGCATCGGACGGTGGCGTTTCTGGGGCGCTCTTGCCTGGCACGAGGGCTGCTGGTTTTCCTTGTGCATCAGGCACAGCAATCGTGGCGCAGAGTCCTGGCCAGTCCTTAGCTTCCATGCAGCGAAACATGTCCGCGAGGATGACATCGGGATTGGGATAACCAGGCCCGAGTGGCGACGGTGCTGGCGTCGGGCTTGTCGGCGCGCTGGCGCAACCGACAAGCAAGAAGGCGGAGAACAAAAGTGCGAGGCGAAGTTCAGCGCGGAGGATGAAGCGCATATCGTTCCATTTTCTTGTAGAGGTTGCTGCGTTGCATGCCGAGCAGCTCAGCAGTGCGTTTGATGTTCCAGCCATTCTCGCGCAGCTTGCGAAGGAGCCATTGCTTCTCGCTGCTGTCTTTGAAGGCTTCGAAATTGTCGATGGCGAACACATCTTCGCAAGGCTCTACGCGCAGTGGTGTGCTTGCATTCACATCAGCTAGCTGCAAGGTGGGTTCGTTGCAAAGAAGAATCGTGCGTTCTGCGAGATTGCGGAGTTCACGCACGTTGCCTGGCCAGCGCTGTGTTGTGAGCCAGCGGCACACGGCCACATCGGGCCGTGGAGGAGTGCGCGCATACCGCTTGGCGAAGTGAGCGAGGAAGCGCGTGAAGAGTTCGACCACATCGTCGCCGCGATCACGGAGCGGCGGCACCTGAACCTCTACCACCGCGAGTCGGTAGTAGAGGTCTTCTCGAAAGCGTCCTGCAGCAACTTCGGCTTGGAGGTCTTTGTTGGAGGCCGCTACGACGCGGCAGTCGAGGGCGATACTGTCGCTGGCCCCGATGCGACTGACGCGGCCTTCTTCCAGCACGCGCAGCACCTTGGCTTGAGCTTGCAGGGGCATGTCGGCGACCTCGTCGAGGAACAGCGTCCCGCCTTCAGCCAGTTCGAACTTGCCAGCGCGGCGTTGTTCCGCGCCGGTGTAGGAACCGCGTTCATGTCCGAACAGCTCGTTCTCGATGAGCTCATTGGGCAGCGCCGCACAGTTGACATCCACGAAGGGTTTGTCGCGTCGGCTCGAGAGCAAGTGGAGATTCTGCGCGACCAGCTCTTTGCCGCTGCCATTCTCGCCAGAGATTAAAACCCGTGCGTCGCTGTCGGCGATGCGCGCGATCATGGTGCGCAAGGCCTGCACGCAAGGCGCGGATCCGACGATTTCATGGCGCCCAGCTGCGGCGCGAGCGAGGCGCTCCGTGGTTTGTCCGAGTTCGCGGTTCGCTAGGGCGTTGCGTAAAGCGAGAAGCAACCGATCGCGGTCAAGCGGTTTCTCGATGAAGTCCCAAGCGCCGTTCCGTGTCGCGCTGACCGCCGTGCTGATGCTGGCGTGCCCTGAGACCATGATGACTGGCAAGCTCGGGCGGAGAGCGTGGATGCCTTGAAGCACTTCGAGTCCGTCCATACCCGGCATCTTGATGTCGCACAGCACTGCATCGAGAGCGTCATCACCGCGAACGTGCGCAAGTCCTTCGGATCCATCAGCCGCCAGCACGACGGCGTAACCTTCGTAGCGCAGGATCATGTCCACGGCGGCACGGATGGATGCATCGTCATCAATCACAAGAACTCTGTGCACGAAAGCCTCCGTCGCGACCATAGCACGCAGAGCTTGTAGGGGATATTCTCGCGAGCATGGACCGCCTCCTGAAGCTGCGTGCCAAATCCGAGCGGATCGTGATTGGGCTGAACAGCGGTACATCCGCAGATGCCATCGACAGCATCGTGGTGCGTTTTCGTGGACAAGGCTTGGAGCTTGTGCATGAAGTGCTTGCCAGCGGTGAGCATCCTTGGCCTGCAAGTGTTCGCGAACAGTTGTTACGCGCTGGCGAGATGTCTGTTGCGGAAGCTGCCGATTTGCATGTTGCGCTGGGTGCAGCCTTTGCCTTGGCTGCGCGTGCTGCCATGGTTGCTGCTGGCCTGAGCGCCGACGGCGTTGACTTGATCGGTTCGCACGGACAGACCGTGGTGCATCATCCTTGCCGCGGTCCAGGCACAGCGACGGCAACGCTGCAGCTTGGTGATATCGATGTGATCGCTGAGCGCACGGGTGTGATTACGGTGGGCGACTTTCGTGCGCGCGATGCGGCTGCGGGTGGGCAGGGAGCGCCACTCATGCCGTTCCTCGATTGGATGCTCTTTCGGCAGCGCCCAGGCACGGTTTGTCTGAATCTCGGTGGCATCGCAAACGTCACGATGGTCGCGAGCGACATCGAAGAGTGTGTCGCGTTCGACACTGGCCCTGCCAACATGCCTTTGGATCTCATTGCCTCACGCCTTACCAACGGAGTTGAGTCTTACGACCCAGGTGGACGTCTGGCGGAGCAAGGTCACGTGGATGCGATCTTGCTCGACCGATTGATGCAGCATCCTTACATCCACGCAACGCCTCCGAAGACAACAGGCCGAGAGGAATTCGGCTCCGACTTCGTGCGCAACCTGCTCGCGAAAGAGACGCACATGCCTCTGGTGGACATTCTTGCGACGTTGACGAGTTTTGTGGCGGACTCAGTGCACGCAGGGGTTACTCAGTGGGCTGTGGAGCCCCTGCGCGAAGTGGTCGTGAGTGGCGGCGGGCTTCACAACCTTGCACTCATGCGACGTTTGAAGCAGCGCTTCTTTCCGGTGCCAGTGACGTCTATAGCGGACTACGGCGTGAACCCTGACAGCAAGGAGGCGTTGCTGTTTGCCTTGCTCGCACATGAGCGCGTGCTCGGCGGTGCGACCAACGTTCCGCGAGCCACCGGAGCGCTTTGGCCCACAGGGCTTGGCAAGATCGCACTTTGACTGGGCTGTAAGTTGGCCTGATGTCTTGGTTTGCGGCCTATCATCGGCACAGGCGCCCTGCGTTGACATGATGCGTTCCGCCCATAGAATGGCCCGACCTTGCGGAATGTCGCAGCGAGCGATGTGGCCACAAGGGCTGGAATGGGGTGCATTGCACCCTTGGAATGGGATTCGGAGATCCAAGCCCATGCGTAAGTGGGGAACTTTGTCATTTGTTGCCGTGTTCGCCTTTATGTTCCTAGCCCTGACACCGGTAGCGGTGGCACAGGATGCGGAGAGCACGCTGAAGGAGGCCATAGGCCTCTACGAGCGTGGGCAGAACGATGCGGCACTGGAAAAGCTTCGCGCTGTCCTTGCGACAGATCCTTCGTCTGAACAGGCGTGGGGTTTGCGTAATGCCGTGGAGCAAGACTTGTGGGCCCGCATCATGATCAAGGGCGATCAACACCAATCCGTGGTGGCGCACTTGTTCCGTCTCGCCATTCCGGCAGAGCGTGCGCAAGCCGGCAATGATGTTGCGATCAAGGCCCTGGTGGAGAAGCTCGATTCTCCGGATTGGGCTGTTCGTCAAAAGGCAGCACTTCAACTTGCGGCCGATCACGGTGAGTATGCGGTGGCCTATCTTGCGCGCCGCCTCGGTAGCGACGACACCGATGTGCGCGCTGGCACGATGGAGTGGATCCGACGCATGGGTCGCCGCGCGACCATGCCGTTGATTCAACTTCTCGACAGCGAATCACCCTTGGTGATCGCGAACTGCCTCACGCTGCTAGGTCAGACTGGTGACTTGCGTAGCTTGCCCTACGTGGCGGCTTTCGCTTCGATGCCCGTAGACAGCGTTGGTGCGATGATCAAGAAGGCGGGCACTGACGCGCGCAATCGTCTTGGTTGCGCTGCCGAGAGCGAAGCCGAAATCGGTGGGCTCTTCTACGCCATTGCTGAAGGCTATTACCAGCGCAACGTTGATCTCGTTGGCGATGGCACCACGGTGTGGAGTTTCGAGGGCGGCAAGCTCGTTGCCCGCGAAGTTCCAGCCGCGCTCTACCACCTGAAGCTCGCCGAAGACATTCTCTACGACATGTACAACTACGCTCCCACTTCGGTGAAGACGCAGGTGCTGCTCGGCTCCGTGCTGGTGGCACAGGCCGATGCGGTCAGTGGCATGAGCGCTGACGATGCGGCCAAGGCCGCCAATGCAGCCGAAGCGGCAACGCTGGCCAAGGCCCTGGGCGCAGAAGTGCTCAATGGCGTGGTCGGCATGGCGCTCGGTGACAACCACGGCAGCGTGGGCGCAACGGCGATTCGCATGCTCACCGGGATGCTCAGCGATTGCCCAGGCAACTGCGCCATCGCAGCGGCTCTCGCGGGCAACAACAAGGAGATGCGCCTTGCAGCCGCGCTCGCGTTGGGTCGCATCGGCGGCAACGTCGACACTGCCATGCTCGTGCAGGCTCTCGGCGAAGTGCTGTCGCAAGACGCGCTGCGCACTGTGGTCGTCATCGACGATCAAGAAGCGACACGCCTGCAAATCGTCGCCGAGCTCAATGCCCGGGGTTACATGGCTACTGGCCTCGCCAGCGGCAGCCTCGGACTGGCCGCGGTTCGTCAAATGCCCATCGAGGACCTTGTGGTCGTGCGTTACGACCTGAAGGATCGCACGGCGCATGAGCTCGTGAAGACGCTGCGTATGGATTCCCGCACGGCGGAAACGCCCGTGGTGCTCCTCGCGGATGAAAACGGTGCTGTCGGTGCCCAAGCGCAGTTTGGCTCCAAGGTGCAGTTGGTGCTGACTACGCCTCTCGTGGCTGCCGCTTACGAGCCTCAGGTTCGTGCTCTGCTTAAGAGCTTGGACAGCGCGCGCGAAGCGGCTACGGCCAATGCGGCCATGGCGGCAGCGATCCTCTCGCACATGTCTGGGGCTGATGCTTCAGGCGTAAGCGCGGCGCTCGTCGCAGCGCTCAGCGGTGAAGACCGTGTGCGCATCCCGGCGATGAAGACCCTCGGCAACATTGGGAACGCGGCAGCCAGCTCGGCTTTGCTTGCGATCTTCAGTGACGGCACGGCCTCCGAGGCAGCGCGCGGTGCAGCCCTGATCGCGGCAGCGCGTATTGCTCGCGCTTCTGGCAAGCCCTGTGCGGACACCAATGCGGCCATCACCGGCTCGCTCGGCAGCAGCACCGGCGCACTCCGCGCAAGTGTCGCAACCGCCGCAGGCATTGCACCTGTGGATGCGGATCTGCGCCTTCAGTGGCTCAACGCACTGCGCAGCACCATTGTAGTGAACCTCGGCGGCTGAGTTTCAGTTCGCCCCTCCATAAGGCGGCGCGCCCATGTGGCGTTGCCGCCTTGTGTCGTTTTGGAGTGCGCTCCGCCCGGCCGGACGTGCTTGGAGGCTGCGCGAGAAAACGCGCGAGGAGAAGCCGACGGCGGGAATTGAACCCGCGACCTGCGGTTTACGAAACCGCTGCTCTACCGCTGAGCTACGTCGGCGCGGAACCGTGAATCGGAAGCGCTGCATAGGATGCTGGAGATGGTCCTGCGAGACAAGGGGCGAATCGTGCTTGCCGCTGATGGCATGGAGCGGGTAAAAGAAACACGCCGTGTGGGCGGTCACTGCGCGGCGGTATCTCTGGGGAGTCTTCGAAGTTGGATTTATCTTCCTGCTTCCGCATCGGCGTGGATGAAGCCGGCTATGGGCCGCGCCTCGGGCCCTTCGTAATGGGGCTCGTACGCGTGGATGGTCCTGACGGTCTCGCACAAGCGCTTGACCTCAGCGGACCTCACGCGCCGTTGGTGAAAGACAGTAAGAAGCTGTTTCACGGCAACTTGCGCGAGCTTGAAACTAGCGCGCTTGCGCTACTGACGTGTGCGCGCGCGGCGATGCCACGCAATCTGCAAGAAGTGCTGGTGCGCAGCCCCGATGGATTGAAAGAGCATCCTTGGTACGGAGCGTTGGATTTGCGCTTACCTCTCGTTGCGGAGTCCTCCGATGTGGATCGCGCCGCGGCTGCGTTGTGGCGAGGGTTCAAGCGCGCCAATCTATGCTTAGGTGCTGCTTGCGCTGATGTGTTGCTCGAAGGCACGTTCAATGCGCGTCTCGCTGCCGGTGGCAACAAGGCCGATCTCGAACTTGTGCAGCTTGGCGAACTCGTGCGCCGCAATTTGCCCGCGAGGGCCCGCGGCACCATCCTGTGTGATCGGCTCGGTGGGAGGCGCCACTATGGAGAGTGGATTGCTGCTCAGCATCCGTTCTGGTCTTCAGGGCCTGAGACTGAAAGTGCTGATACCAGCAGCTACACGCTGGTGAGTGGGCGTAGCCAGTTGCAGTATCAGTTCCTTGTGGGTGGCGAAGCGCGCGCGCTCGAAATCGCGGCCGCGAGCATCCTCGCGAAGTATGCTCGCGAATTGATGATGCACGTGTTCAACCGGTTCTGGCAAGGGCGTCACGCAGCTCTCAAGCCGACAGCGGGCTATCCGCAGGATGCGGGGCGGTTTCTTGCGGCGCTCGAAGGTGATGGGCTTCTCGCTGAGCATCGCAGTGTGCTCGTGCGTGCGCGCTGATGCCAATCTGCGGGGTAAACTCCTTGTCCATGTTGAGCATGATTGAGAAACGCGCATGAAGATCGCTGTGCTTGGAGGCGGGATCACTGGATGCAGCGCAGCGCGCCTTTTGGCTGCAGATGGTCATGCCGTCAGCCTTTTTGAGGCGAAAGGGCGTCTCGGGGGTCTGTGCGCCAGCAGCACCATCGATGGATTCGTCACTGACCACGCCGGTGGTCACATCCTGTTTTCAAAAGACAAGGAAGTCATGGATTTCATGCTCGCGGGGCTCGGCACCGTGGGCTACCACACGTCCAAGCGCGACACGCGCATTTGGCTGCGCGACCGCTTCGTGCGCTACCCCTTCGAAAACGGTTTGTGCGACTTGCGCGACGAAGATCGCTACCGAGCACTGCGCGACTACATTGTTGCGTGGCATGAACGCAAGACTGGCACGCCGTCGCCCGACAATTTCCGGGATTGGTGCCTGTGGCGCTTCGGGACAGGGATCTGCGATTTGTTCATGCACCCGTACAACAGCAAGATTTGGAATGTGCCGCTTCAAGAGCTGGGCACTGCCTGGGTCGAAGGGCGCGTGCCGGATGCTCCGATGGAGGATGTGTTGAAGTCGGCCTTGGGCCAGCACACCGCGGGTTACGTGCATCAGGCGATCTTCCACTATCCGCTCACGGGTGGTTTTGAGAGCGTCGTCCATGGCATCGCCGCTGGGATTCCGGCGGGAATCGTGCGTTTGAATACGCCTGTGCGAGAACTCCGCCGCGTCGGCGGCAGTTACGTCGTGGACGGCGAGAGTTTCGATGAAGTGATTTCTACTCTCCCGTTGGCGGCGCTCGGGCGCATGCTCGAAGGTGTGCCTGCCGCGGTGCGCGACGCTTTCGCAGCCTTGGACCACGTGAGTTTGCGCACAGTCTTTCTTGCGCTCGACAAGGCGGATGCGCCACCCCATTCATGGATCTACTTCCCGGACAAACAAGATGGTCCGCAGAATCGTGTCACGTGGCTTTCGAACTACAGTCCGCGCAATGCACCGCCCGGAAAGTCGTCCGTCATGGCCGAAGTGACGTGGTACCGCGAGCGTCCCGGCACGGAAGCGGAAACCACGGAAGCTGTCGTCGCGGGCCTATCCGCAGGCGGGTTTTTCAGGCGCGATCAAATTCTGTTCAGCCGCGTCTTCGATGTGGACCACGCCTACATTCTGTATCGCTCTGGATTGGAAGCGCACTTGGAGCGCGTCCGCGCGTGGTGTGCTGAGCAAGGTCTCCATGTCGTTGGGCGCTTCGGAAACTACAGCTACTTCAACTCCGATATGTGTGTGCGGGCCGCGCTGGATCTCGCAGCCAAGTTCAAAGCGCGCTGCTGAAGTTCAAAAATCGGCGAGCAACATGCGCCGCGATGCAGAAACACCAAGTGTGCGGCCGTCGGCGGATTTCACTGCGATGCGCCACTGCACCGGTAGAGGATTGCTGCCTTCAAACACGCTGTGAGGCAGCGGCCAGCGCGCAAGTTCGGGGACTTGTTCCAAGATGCGTTGAAGTGCAATGCGTTGAGTGCCCTGCGCGGTTGGTCGCAAATGCTGCAGCGGTACAAGCAATGTCAGGCTGCGCCCAGGCACTTCGAGCAGGAGGTCTGCAGAAGCTGTTTCTGACGGCACGCGCACTTCGATTTCTGGCAAGGCTGCGTCTTGCGAACGCACGAGCACCAGATCTTGTGGCGCGAGCAGGGTCACCGCTGCGCCTTCAGAGTTTTCCGCCACTCCAAACAAAGGGCGCAGATAGGGTGCCTCGGCCATGGCTCGGAACCACTGTGTGCTGAGTCCGCTCTGGCGCGTTTCGTTCAGCGCGGCCCACCACGTCGAGGGCAACCCTTGAACAAGTGTGGCACTACGAACTCGCGTTGGTGCGTACGGTGGTGCCAAGAGCGCCGGCAAATACGCATCGACACTGGGAGCGCCGTGGCATTCGGTGGGAACATCCACGACCACGGTCATGCCCATCGGATCCGCCACCGCGAGGATTGCGCACTGCAAGCCTCGCACTTGTGCTCCGGCTGCCACATAGTTGCTGATCTGCCGTCCGAGGAGGGCAGCGCAGAGCAGCAGCGGTAGTAAGGGCAACAGCCAGCCGTGACGCCATGTGCTTCCGCGCTCGCACAACGCAGCTCCAAGAAACGCCACGGGCAACGCCATGAGGTGATAAGCGCTGCGCGAATTGAGCAGATTGGGATAGATCTCGAACACGTACAGCACTGGCGCCCACGACAGCAGCAGCCAGCACAATGAGAGCAGGGCGAATCCAGCAAAGTTCGGTGCCGCAGGCTTGCGGCGGAGGAGCACACTGAGCGCGAGGATCCATGCCGCGGCGAGCGCGAGAGAGGCGCACATCGCCAACGCTTCAGTCCAGGCCCCTTCGGGCACAGGCAAGAAGAGCAAGCGCAAGGTTCGCGGGAGATCCGCGAGGATGTCGTTGTCACGTGCGTAGGCCGACATGCTTTCCCAGCCTGCATAGCCACCAGAGAAACGGCCAAAGATGGCATGGCGCAAAAGAAAGTAGGCGCCAACGCTCGCGAGGCCAATCGCTGCTGCGCTCAGGAATGCGGCGCGTTTGCGAGCGGCGGGCGCACACAGGAGTGCCATGAGGCCCATGAGCGGAGTGACGGCGAGGGCGTGCTCTCGCGACAGTAGGCCGCACACACTGCACGCAATCGCAATCCTGAGGTGCTTTCGTTCTCCGCGCAGCAGCCACACATGCCACGCAAGCAGAGCTGCTAGCGAGAAGGTGACGCCAAAGATGACCGTGCGTTGCGTTGTCCAGAGCACAGCTTCTGGGAACAACGGGAAAAGCGCAAAAAACAGCGCGCCATACACGGCGGCTGCCGCGTTACGAAAGTGCAGCAGGCGTTGCACGAGCCAGTAGAGCAGGACTGTGTTCAGCGCGTGCCCGAGAATGTTCCCCAGATGGAAAGCCCACGGGTCGGCACCGAACAACCAGTAATCCGCACCCCATGAGAGCGCGGGGACGGGCCGCCAAATGTCATCCCACGTTCGGTCAATCGGCCACAGTAATTGGCGTGTGAATGAGCGCAGGTCAAGGGAGTTGTCGGCCCCCGTGAACATGGCCATGCTCAGGTCGTCTTTCAGGAAGTAGACGCCGAAGCCTACGGCGTACGCCGCGAGCGCTACGAACAGCAGCAAGAAAACATGGGCGCGGAGCCCGCTCAGCATCGCAAAAGCACATCCGCCGAGATGATGGCACGGTGTAGGGGTGGCCCAGCGGCGACATGTGCGCCTGGCAGGACAACGCATTCCGTGAGCTCGCGAGCATCCACGCGCGCGTTAGCGCCCACGGTGCACAAGTTCAGCGTGGCTCCGAGCGCAACGGTGGCAGTCGGGTCCACCAAGTGTTGCAGTCCTTGGGTTCGCAGGAAGCTGACATTGCCGTCGATGAGGTCCATCGGGAAGGTGACATTCAGATCCGAATCAATGACATCGGCGGCGGCCACTCGACCTCCATCATCCAGCATGATCTGAATGCTGCTGGTGATTTCGTATTCGTCGCGCAGCGCTGTGCGCGGTGTGCGTCGGATGCAATCGAAAATCCACGGCGAGAACAGGTAAATGCCGCACCCCTTCAGCAAGCATGTGGGTTTGAGCGGCTTCTCGATGACACGCTTGATCAAGTTGTGTTCGTTCAATTCGACGGTGAAATTCTTGCGCACGATGTCTGGATCTGTCTCTTGCTTCACGGCTAGCACGGCATCCAAGTTCTCAGTGCGAAAACGATCGACCATGCTGCCGATGCGGCTGGAGGTGTAGTAAATGTCGCCGAGGCACAGCAGGAATGGTCCTTGCACGTGTTTTTCTGCTTGGCCTACGGCATGTGCGATGCCAAGGATCTTCTCCTGCTCGACGTAGGTGATTTCAACGCCGTAGGCATCGCCTCTGCCGAGGTGCGAGATGATGCGATCCATCATGTAGCCCACAACGATCACAACTTTGCGAATGCCAACTTCACGGAAGAACGCTAAGTGATGTGCAAGGATGGGCATGTTGCCGATGGGCAGCAGCGGCTTGGGGTAATGGGCGTTGAACGGATCGATGCGGCTGCCCTTGCCAGCAGAGAGAATCACGCCGGTAAGTTCCGTCATGGGTGTGGTCACAGCAGTCATCGCTTTCTTGATCTCAAGCGCCACCTGTTGGCTTGCCGCGCAGAGCCGTTGGAATGGCGCGTTGCAGGCGCTTTCTAAAAATGCAGCGGAACATCATGAGCGCGGTGCGTGCAACACGCAGGAGACCGCGTGAGTGTTTGGATTCGCCACCTTCGCGGCGACCGTAATGCACTGGAATCTCAATGACACGCAGCCGATGACGCAGCACTTCACACATCATTTCAGGTGAGAACGCTGGGCCAGCTTCGCGTGTGCCAGCGCGAATGATCTGCCAAGTCTCGCGCTTCAATGCGCGATAAGTGCAGCCAACATCAGTCAAGCGCGGCTCCATGGGGATGTACCACAGCAATTGGAGGATCT
Source organism: Planctomycetota bacterium (assembly GCA_009691765.1). GTDB lineage: Bacteria > Planctomycetota > SXUL01. The sequence continues at coordinate 139,339 of SIAO01000001.1, forward strand.
TGGCAGCCACCACGTTGCCCCAGCGCAAGGTGAAGTCCATGTTGGCGCCTTGGCCAACCATTTGGCGTGTCGTGCGTGTGCCGAGCACCATGGCGCAGTCGTTCGCATAGGCAAGAAACTTCACCATATCAGCAGCGAAGAACGAACCGTCAGCCTCGGTCAAGACCAGCAAGTCACCGACGGCTTGATCCATACCACAGCGCAAAGCATGGCCGTATCCGGGCGCGGATTCAGACACCACGCGCGCTCCTGCAGTTTCGGCGATAACGCGGGTGCGGTCGCGGCAGTTGTTGTCCACCACTAGCACTTCATCAACGATGGGAAGCTGAAGAAACGCGCTTACCACCGCCCCGATGGTGGCTTCTTCGTTGTAGGCAGGAATGATGACGCTAATGCGTTGTCCGTTCAGCACGCCACTCGGCTCCGTTGTGTTTGTCTCATGCCCCAAGCCAGCACCAAGAGTCCTAAGACTCCGGCTGCTGCTCCAAGTAAACCGAGATGGAAGTCGCGGGGACAATACACGACTCGCACCGTCCCGCTGCCAGCGGGAAGGCGTGTTGCCATGAGCGCATGGTCTGCGCGCACCAAAGGCAATGTCGCTCCCGCAGCATCGAGAGCTTCCCATTCAGCGTGATGAACCATCGCAAGCAACAGCGGCCGCGGGGCTGGATTGTTGCTGTAGTGAATGATGATTTCGGTAGAGCGGCGCTCAACGCGGAAGTGCAGATCATGGGGCGGAGGGCCCAAGGTGGCACCAGAGGCCCAACCAAGCGCGGCTGCATCACCCGGGAGTACGAAAGCGCGCTGTTCTGGGCGAAAACTCGGTTGATCCAAAGCGTGGAGTACGGCGTTGTCGTCTGCGAGCACCTCCAGCGCAGCGGGCACTTGCACCAGCGGTTGCGCTCCTTCATTGCGATAGACAGCGCACAGTTCTGGCACAGATGTGTGCACGCGCGCGAGAGGCAACAACCCCGGCGAGAGCACCGACCGCGCTCCTAGGAGATCCAGCACAGGATGCTCCAAGGAGTTGATGTCCCTGAACTCGCGGATGAGGTGATGTGCAACAGAGATTCCGGGTTCTACGACTTCGAGTAGTTCTTCGTAACGACGATGGAGCATCCCTTCGTAACCGTGCACATCGGGGATGCCGAACAGGAGATTGAGATTGGGCGGTAGGGGCACAGGGCGCGCGAGTGCATCGGGCATATCGGTGGCTGGCGAACGGAAACGCGCCAAGCGCCACGGCGCTCCGGGCACAGGACAGTCCTCGTAGGCGGAGCGCCGCAAGTACTCCGTTGTTGTCGTCGCCTCGAAGGGGACCGCATCGTGCTGTGCGGGGTTGAGCGTGTGTTGCAACCAAGCGCCATCGAGCGCCAGCAACAACAAGAGCGCAAGGCAGAGGCGCGTGCCGGTCATTCGGAAGCAGAGCGCGGTAGCGATGAGCAGCACTAGCAGCACCGGCACACTCACCCGCAAGATCCATGCGGGCATGTTCTCTGCTGCGGGTCCTTCGAAGAGAGCCGATATCTGTTGTGGTGCCACCGATGCCAAAATCACCAGCAGTGCGACGGGACTCACACAGAGCAGCGCGGCGGGGAACAGTCTGCGCGTGCGCCTGTTGTCGAGCAAGAACTCACAGCCTAGGGCCGCGAGGAAAGTCAGGGCCAAGACGCAACAGAAAATCCACCGTCGTGGTGAACCGAAGCTGAATCCAGGAAGCAGCAATACCAGATCGAGCAAGGGTGTGGCCATGGCCAGCAGGAAACCACCAGTGAGCAACGCAACGGCGTAACGCGAGCGTCGGTCGCGCCAATGCAGCAGCGCCACGAGCGCGCAGAGAGCGCCGACAGCTCCCGCTCCGCAGATGCGTTCCAAGTGCGACGCGCCATGCGTCGGCAATCCAGCCATTCGAGCCAGCGGAAAGCTTTCTTCGGTGATGTCGGCTGGCAGTTCGTGGTCCTTCGCAGCAGCGTGCAGTCTTGCTGGTGCTCCGAGCAGGTCCGGTAAGAGTAATCCGCTCAGTTCGCCCGGACGCATTGCAGCGTGGCGTTGATCCTCGCTGGAAATTGCGGCACGCGCAGAAGATTTCGCGGTCGTGAGTCCCGGGAGTAGCAATGGCAGTGCCAGCAGTACACCGCACAAGAACCCCGCCATGACGAGGCCGAGGCCCACGAGCGCGCTGCGCAATCCTGCGTTCCGCCACTGCACTATGGATGTGCACACGGCGAAAGCACCGGCAGCACTGGAAGCCACAAGGGTGAGTTGGGGCAAACCACCGAAGAAAGACAATGCAAAACCTGCTGCGAGTGCCAGCACGCCTACCATACGCCGTTCGCGCAAGACCACGTCCGCACCATAGAAGAGCAGTGGTGTCCAAGCAGCGCTCTCGACGAAGTTAAACACATCTTGATGAGCGATGAGCCACGGTGTGGTGCCGAAAACTGCAGCGCCCAGCAAGACAGCGCGGGCATCACTCAGCCAGCGCAGCAGCGCGAGTCGTGCACAAAGCGACGCAGCCCAGCCGAGGAGGAGAGCTGATAGCAATGCAGCAGTGGGCACAGAAAAAAACCAGAGCAGCAAAGTGCTGCACCCCGCCACTACGGTATCGAGTGTGCCGAGGAAGGGCGTGCCGCAGAGGTTGTCAGGATTCCACAACAAGTCTCCGGCGTCGCCATGCAACGCGCTGCGGATGCGATTCCAATTCGGCCAGCAGAACACGGCTCGATCGGTGCCTGCGAAGTCCTGGCCATCGCTGGATGCAGGAGCCTCGCACCATGGCGGGGCAGCACTGTCTGCAACTGGCAAAAGCACGCCGCCACCAAGGAGCACAGGAGAAAAAACCACGAATTGGACGAGCAGCAACAGCAGCGCATCACGCCAAAACCCAGTTCTCCATCGAGCGTTGCGCATCCTATGAGCTTCTCGCTGCTGGTGAGCGACGCACGACGAGCAGGCCGATGACGATCAATGCTGCCACGCCACTCACTGCCATGCCGATCCTGATCGAGCGCGGGCGATAGCGCATGGTCACGAGCGTGTGGCCGGCTGCGACGGGCACCCCCATGAAGGCCACGTCCGAACGCAAGACCGGTAACACTTCGCTGCTGCCATTGCGGACGGCATGGGCCTCCCAGTCCCCATCGAAACTCTCGGAGATCCGTAGCAGTGCAGGCGTCGAGGCATCCACGGCGATGTCGATGGCGCTGCTGCATTGCCAAACAATGCGACAGTGTTCGTCGGCAGTAGGTGGCGCAAGCGTGACAGCGTTCGCATCGGGCGGCAACAGAGTCGTCACCATGGGATCTAACGCAGCAGCATGCAAGCGTTGAATGGCCGCTGCATCGTCGCTGTGTTCTACAGAGTGCACCAGCCACACTCGTGGGCAACGATCGGTGTTCTCGTAAACCCACAAATCGGAAGTTGTTGTCGCTCCTGACGGGTAAACCTGTGTGCTGCTCAGTGTCGGGACTGGTCGTGCGGCCACGAGCCAACGCACATGCGCCAAATCGAGCACTTTGGATGATGCTGCGGCTGCGTCAATGCCACTGATTGCCGCTGGTGTTGTGCCCGCTACGACGCCACGCCACAGATCCATACTTCTTTGCGGGATCTGCTCACGCCAGCCCTGCACATCTCGTAGGCCAAAGAGCAACGGCAGGTTGGGAACCATGAGGCGCTCCGCATCTTGCAGAGCTTCGGCGCGGTCCTTGGACACACGAATGATGCGATCATCGCGTGCGTCGCCGCTGTTGGCTTGGAGGAAGCGCAGTCCCGGAGTGATTTCTAAGAGGCCTTCAGCACTCACGGGCTGGTTCGGCGGGACACCAACCCATAGCAGCTCAAGGGTACACAGCGCCGTGAGGCCGAGAACGGCTGCGTGGCTACGTCGTCGGCAGAGAAGCTCGAAGCAAAGCAAGGCGGCAGCAAGTGCAGCAACGCCTCTTGTGATGTCCATGCGCAAGCGCAAGAGGTGTGGTCGCAACGGTTCCACCCAAGCCTCTGCGCTCTGCGGAGCCACACCGAAGCGCTCTTCCATGCCGGTTTGTTTGAGTGCTGCAGCCGCGCCGCGCCAACTCGCATCTTCTTGCAACCAAAGCAGCGCGCAGCCAACTGCCATCAGGGCCACAATGCACCACAGCACACGGCGCGTACGCAAGAAGCCATCGCACCCTTCTAGCTCAAGACGGTAAAGCGTCGCGTCGAGTGCGCCTGCCGCGAGCGCAGGCACTAATAATGCGAACAACACAGCGCTGCGTGCCGGGGCGCCGAGATTCAGTCCTGGTATCGCCGCCACTGCGGCTGCGAACGGTGGAACGAGCGCTAACAGCAGGCCCAAGCTGCCAATCACAGTCAGCGCCATGAGGTAGGGGCTGCGGAATATGACCACGCACAGCAACGCTAGCGCGAGCACAATCCAACCTGGAAACAGCGTGCGTTCGCTCCAGTTCATGCAGCCGGCGGGCTTCATGTCTGCACCTTCGGCCATCACGATGCGCGCTGCCAAGCCCTCACGCCAATCACCGGAATCCATGGGATCTCCGAGAGTTGTCGGCAGCACCCAACCAAGAAGTGCGGCTGGGCGCATGCACTCACCTGCGAGATCCGCTGCATTCCGCAAGCCGCGCGCGGATTGCGATGCCATTTGTGCTGCTGGGAGGATCTGAACCGCCGCTAGGGAAACACCAAGCACAAGCGCCAACACAATTGGCAGGCTATGCAGCTTGAGACTGCGCCCAGAATCATGGCGCGAACGGATGAAGATCTGCAGCGCGGCATAGAGGGCAACAGCTACGCTGCCGAGGGCCGCGAGTTGCGGAAAACCAGCGAGCCAAGCCATCCCCAAACCGCAAGCAAGGACCGCGAGGGAGCGGCGGTTGGCGTTGCGCAAACGCCAGTCCACTGCTGCGAAAGCAAGAATGATCCAAGCCAGCGTGCCCACGATGGGGAAATTGTGCAGGTGAGCCGCAACCCAGCCGCTGCATTGAAAGGCAATGCCGCCGAAGAGTGCGCAGATGGGACGAAGACCAAGCAAGCGCATCCATGCGTGGAAGAAAGCGCCAGCAAGAAACAGGTGCAATGCCGCGATGGCCAACATTGCTGTGAGCGCTGGCATCACGGCAGCGAGCAGCGTTGGCGGATAGAACACGGCGGCGATTGGATTGGCAGCGTGCGCATTGCCACAAAGCACCCACGGGTTCCAGAGCGGCATGCGCCCTTGTGCAAACTCTTGACCCGCGAAAGCGAGATCTGGCAGCAACAGATTCACAGGATCGCTGAAAGTGCTGTTGAAAGGTTCGCCTGCGAAGCGCTCGGCGTCGATGGTCGCCCAAGGTAAATCCTGTGCACTTGGGTGGCGTGGTAACCAAGCCTTGTCAGCGCACAGTACCCCCAAAAAAAGCGCAAGGGGTGCCAAGGCCAGCAAGAGCACGCAAGTGCGGTCTCGCAGGGCCACGCGTCATTCCTCCTGCGTCGTGGGTTTGGCCGAGATCACCACGAGGGAGTGGCCTATGGGCATGGAGAGGCGCGCGAGCACGTGACGCTCAGCGGCGAAGATGCGGGCCAACAAAGTGTTGAGCCACAACGCAACGGGAACGCCTACATTGGTGCGGTTGCCTGGTTTGGATCGCGACAGAAACTGCAGAAGTTTCACCAGCAGGACTACTGGCAAGATGAGTGGGAACAGGAAGAAGTTTATGTAGGACGCCTTGAGCACGCGAAAACCGGCCATTTCGAGCTTTGCCTCAAGCCCGCTGGCAGTATAGCGGCGCTGATGGTGCACGATGCGATCCTGATGCGTGTAGAGGAACTGATAGGCAGGAACAGATAGGAACAGCACACCTCCCGGTTTCAGAATGCGCTGGCATTCGAGGAGGGTTTCGGTTTCTTGCGGGATGTGCTCCAGCGTGTCGAACGCTGTAACGAGGTCGAAAGATGCATCCTCGTAGGGCAAGGCTTGGCCATGGGCGCGAAATGTCTTGGCGAAACCGCGACTGCGGCAGTGCACCAACGCTTCTTGTGCGACATCGGCTCCGTGCACTTCGAAGTTTTCACCCAGTGCGCCGAGTTCAGCCAACATGCCACCCATGCCGCAGCCTAGGTCGAGCACTCGCGCCTTCTTGGGTAAAGCCAAGCGCGCTAGCAAGTGCGTGAAGATGGATTTACGTCCGAGGAACCACCAGTGACGGTCTTCGAGGTCGCGGAACTCGTGATAGGCGGAGCGTTCCATGTCAGGCGCGCTCCAGTTTTCGTGCGATCACAAACATCTCGTCTCGCGGGTTGACCCATATGAATCGTCGCGCGAAGGGGCGGAACGGCGCGAGCAACCAGCGCGGGAGATGCAACAGAGTGTGGCAGCGGTCTAAGAGATCGCCGATGGAGAAGTACTTGCCGGCTGTCTGGCGCGTGCGCACCTCGATGCGGAACCCGGCGCGTTCAAGCACCGTGCGTAGCGTGCGCGGATTGAAGTGGTAGATGTGTTCGATCTGTTTGAAATGATGCCAACTCGCGCCGAGTAGGCGTGGCAGCCATGAGGACAGATCTTGAGTTTGAAGGACCAACACACCTTCAGGGCGCAAGAGCGCGTGAGCTTGGCGCAGCACAGCGATAGGGTCTGGCACATGCTCGAGGACATCGAACATGGTGAGCACATGAAAAGTCGACGGGCTCCATGGCGCAGCATCCAGAGTGCCCTGATGCACTTCCTCGAGTTTGTAGTGCTCACGCGCGTGTTGCACCATCGCGGGAGCTAACTCGAGCCCGTGTGGGACGAAGCCGGCTTCACGCATGGCCACTAGGAACGAGCCTGCCGCGCAGCCGACATCTAAGAGAAGTGGTCCTGCGGCATGAGCGGCGATGATGGGCACCTTGCGCCGAAAAGTGCGCACATAGGCGTCGGCATCGCGCGCGTAAGAAAAATAACCAATAGCCTCCGAGGTGTCGTTTTCGAAGTAGCCGTGTTCATAGACAGCGTTGAGACAATCAGCGCGACAGCGTGGCGAGGTGTATCCGAGTCCGCATTTGCGGCAGCGCCTGACCATGAATGGCGGATCGCGCACGAGGATGACAGATGCATCGGAACCGCATAGATAGCAATCCACCTGCTCCACGGGAATGTGGGCGTAACGGGACGCTATTCGAGCGCTGCGGGCGGCCATCAGCGTGTCATCCGTAGTATTCCTGGCCAGCAGCAACGCCTGCGTGATCCTTGCCGGTGCCGAGCAGATTGTCGGCGGCAGCGAGGCCCATGCCGATGCTGTGATCCATGTTGTTGTATTTGAACAAGCCTTGACGGCCGGTGCTTAGCAAGCCATCGATCGAAGTGATGTGTGCGAGCAGGCGGTCGCGATGCGTGCGATATTCGAGGTCGTATATCGGGTAGGCGTAGCGTTCGCGTCGCGAGAACGTTTGCAGGATGTCGCTTTCCTTGATGAGCCCGAGGCGGCCCATATCTTTCACGACGATGGCTTGGAGCTCGGCATCCGAGAGGCGCCATTCAGCGTCCTCATAGTCGCACGTGATTTCGGCGCAGAGCAGAGTCTTGTCTACGGGTGCAGCATCGGGTGAGAAGTTCTTGAACTCTGACAAACGATGCGTCGTCAAGGTTTGCTCTGGCAGATAGATCCAGTGGTCGGGCGTCACCGTCGGACGGTTGAGCACCATGTAGACGAAGATCATCGAGCGATGTTTGAGCGAGTCGACGGCGTGTATCACTTCTGCCGGTGCTGTCGGTGTCAGCAGGCGTGCGAGCAGCGTGCACGGGATGGTGGAGATCACTCGGTCGGCGCTCATGAAGCGTTCGCCACCGGGACCACCGACAGTTACGCCTGTGACTTTGCCATCCGTGTGATGAACACGCAGCGCTGGTGTGGACAGCAGGACGTGCGAGCCTGCCGCGCGGATCTCTTCGGCGTAGCGCACACACAAACGCCCGATGCCGCCGCGGCGCGGATAGAAAAACTTGGAGACATAGGTGCGCGGCACATTGCCATCACGCCTCTTGAACAGCGTCTTGACCACGGTGTCCCAAAGCGACAACAGCGAGATGCGTTGCGCCGCCCAATCAGCGCTGATGCGGTTGCAGGGGATGCCCCAAGTCTTCTCGGTGTACGTTCCGAAAAACACATCGTAGAGCTTGCGCCCAAAGCGATTGACCACCCAATTCTCGAAGTTGTTGTCCGGTCTGCGCGCAAAGATGTTGCGCACTTTGACGGCGAGGTAATCGAGGAAGGCTTTGCACAGCACGAGTGGTGGCAAACTGCGCAGCACGTTGCCGCCTTGCAGCGGGTAGTGGAAGAAACGGCCATACAAATAGATGCGCGATTGGCGTTGCGCCCAGACGATTTCATCGCCCACAAGACGCATAGCCTCAGATTTCACGTTGGGGTCGGTGGTGTGGAAGCGGTGCGGGCCGTTGTCGTAGTCGAATTCGCCCCAGCGAGTCTTGAGAGTGTGACTGGCAGCGAGACCACCGACATGGTCGTCGGATTCGATGACGGTGACACGACAACCCGCACTGACGAGACGCGATGCAGCGGACAGTCCCGCGAGGCCGGCTCCGAGCACCAGAACATGCTGGCGAGCGGCTCCGCTTTCGTCACGGAGTTTTGCAGTGCACACCTGACAGGTGGCACTGGCAGTCATCTCGTTTCCGCAGACCGAACACTTCATACTGGCGGGACTCCGGTAGAGCACACAACAGCGACGCTCAACAGGGATGTTGGGCTCGGGAAAATACCACAGATTGTCCCTTGTCGTCAAAGTTGCGCAGTGATCCAAACCTATGCCGATAGAGCGTTTATGCACAACGCATCTAACTGCCGATCTGTTGCCGCTGCGTGCGAGCAGGGGTAGCATCAAAACGACCAGTGCCCAAAAGCGGCTCTGTGGATAATCCGCCTTGATCAGTCTCATACGTCAATCTTTGCGCTACCGCGAACTCATCCAGACCCTGATCAACCGGGATCTGCGAGCGCGCTATCGCGGTAGCGTTTTGGGCCAGGCGTGGATGGTGCTGCAACCGCTGGCGTTTCTCGCCATTTTTTATGTGGTCTTCGGGCAGCTCATGATCACGTCGATGCCTGAGGGGCCGCTCAAGGAGCGTACTGGCTACTTCGCGTTGGCCATGTTCTGTGGGCTTATCCCGTGGATCGGTTTTGCGGAAACCATGACCCGCGCTGCTGGTTGCATTTCAGAGAATGGCAGCCTCATTAAGAAATTTGCGTTCCCCAGTGAAATTCTCCCGGTGACTTTGGTTCTTTCCGGTTTGGCGCAGACGCTCGTAGGTTTCGGCCTCCTCACGGTGGTGGTTTTCATCCTCCACGGAGAACTTCCGCACCATGTTTGGATGTTTCCAATTCTCCTCGTGCTGCAAGCCATATTCACTCTGGGGCTCGCGATGTTCACCGCCGCTGCCTGTGTGTTCGTGCGCGACATCGGCAGCATGATGCCCATGTTGATGAACTTTTGGTTTTTCATGAGCCCAATCTTCATGTTCGGGCGTTTGGAAGCCACTGAGCTCACCGCTGATGTGATGCGCTGGAATCCTGTGACCTATCTCATCGAGTGCTACCGCACGGTGTTTATCTATCACCCCAAAGATTGGGACGGGCTCGCAGCAGGACTCACTGCGGTCCAACGCAATCGCATCCCCTTGATCCCGGAGTCCTATGACAGCCCACCGTGGTTGTGGATGGGGCTCTTCGCGCTCGTTGCGCTGCTCACGTTGGCGGTTGGCTACTTCGTATTCATGCGCTCCAAGATGCGCTTCGCGGACGAGGTCTGATATGGGACATGTCACCGTGCGAGGCCTGTCGAAACGTTACAAGATCTACCCAGATTCGTGGTCGCGCATGATCGAATGGGCCAGCAATGGCAAGGTGCAAAAGCACTCCGAGAAATGGGCGCTGCGCGGCGTCAGCTTCGATGTGCCTAAGGGTTCATCTATGGGTGTGGTTGGTGCTAACGGCGCCGGCAAGAGCACGTTGCTGAAGATTCTCTCGGGCACCACGATGCCCACCAGCGGTTCGTACCACATTGAGGGTCGGCTGGGTTCACTGCTTGAGCTCGGCGCTGGTTTCCATCCTGAGTTCAGCGGAAAAGACAACATCTTCATGAACGCAGCCATTATGGGGATTCCCAAGGCTGAGGTTCGCGAGCGCTTCCAAGAATTGGCGGAGTTCGCAGAAGTGGGCGAATACCTCATGCGCCCGGTGCGCACCTACTCATCGGGCATGTCCATGCGTTTGGCTTTCGCAGTCGCCATGATGGCACACCCCGATGTGCTCATCCTCGACGAAGTGCTGGCTGTAGGAGATCAGCATTTTCAGAAGAAGTGCATGGACAAGATGCGCGAGATCCGCATGTCCGGCACGACGGTGTTGTTCGTCTCACACAGCGTTTATCACGTGCGCCAGATTTGTGACAACGCGATCTGGATCCACGACGGTGCGGTGGTGACGGCTGGTAATCCCATCAACGTCACTGATGAGTATGTGAATTTTCAGTATGCCCTTTCCGGCGGGCAGCAGGCGCAGGCGAACAAAGACGCTGGACCGGTTTCAGCCGGGGATGCGCGCATTGCGTTGCCGCATCTTGGCGACATGAAGGTCACCGCGGCTGGCTTGGAGGAGTGGCGCAGTGAGTTCGCGAGCGGCGAAATGGTGGACATTCATTTGCAGGTGCGCAACCCTTCAGGGCAAGGCAAACTGCATGTGGGCATCATCGTGAATCGCAACGACGACGTGCAGGTTTTTTCAGCGCGCTCGAGCGAAGGTGGCTGCGCCTTCGAAGGCACTGGCGGCACCATGCGCGTGCGCGTGTCCCTGCGACTCACCAGCGGCGAGTTCTACATCAGCGGTTATTTGCTGGATGAGAGTTGTGACCACATTCTGGATCAGCGTCTCTCTTGGTGTCGCTTCAAGGTTGTCCACGGCGGCATGGAGAAGGGGGTGTTCCTCGCGGATACCACTTGGATCCGGGACGGCTCTGTGTGATGGGTGCAGCGTCTGACAACGGCTTTGGCCTTAACTGGGCCTTGCGTTCGACAGAGCAAACTTGCATCGAACTCGGGATCGAGTCGCACCACCGCGTGCTTGAAGTTGGTGGTGCTGGTAATCCGTTTGCACGGGCCAACGTCGTTTGCGATTTGACTTTCGGAGCCTGTGCGCAGCGCAACGGCGCTCCTGGCGTGTTTCGTTCCGATGTCACCTACGTGGAAGCGCCTGTCGAGCACTTGCCCTTTGCGGATCATGAATTTGATTTTGTTTATTGCACGCAGGTGCTCGAACATGTGCTTGATCCTGTTCTTGCTTGTCGAGAGCTCTCACGTGTGGCGCGTCGTGGCTTCATCGAAGTGCCGTCACGCACCGGCGAACTGATCAACGGCAATCCCACGCACCGCTGGATTGTGGACCGCGATGGTGACGTTCTCGTCTTCACGCCGCGACCTTTTGTCGAACATCCCTTGAGGAATTTCTTTTACGGCGTGCTGTTTCGCGATGCGGTGTTGCGTGAACTCGTGGAGCATGATTTCCGCAATCTTCTGAACCACCAAGTTGTTTTTGACGGCACTCTCACCGCGCGTATCACTGCAGGAGCACCAGGTTTCAACTACGACAACCCCGCGGATGCGGCTCGCGCTCACTTGAGCTTCGCTGCGAATGCGTTGCGCGCTGGTGCTGATCCTCAGTATGCCTATCCAGATGCTCTCGAAGCGTCGCGCTTGATTCCGAAAGATCCGGCGGTGCTACGGCTCTTGGCGTTGTATCAGTTGCGCTTGCTGCGTCCGGCGGAGGCACTGGCTACGCTGCAAGCGCTGGGCGACCCGCTGTCCGCCGTGTTGCAGCGCACTGCGCAAGCGTTGCTCTCAGGCGCAGCGTGTGACCCTTCCGCGTTGCCCGTGCCAGAGATCAGCACGACGCTGCCCACTCCAACGCATCGGCCGCGTGTGACTCTCGTGGTCACAGGCACCAGTGCCGAAGATTTGCGTGCAAGCGTCGAGAGTGCGCTCACACAAGATCATCCTGATACCGAAGTGGTTGTCGCTGCAGCGTTGCCTCTGGCGGCGGTTCTGCGTGGCCTCGAGATGGGGGAGCGGCTCAAGTCCCTTGAACTTCCTGCGGACACCTCGCTCGGGATGTGTATCAACCGCGCAGCCATGCTTGCGACCGGAAACCATGTTGGCTTCGTCATCGCACCTGCGCGCCTCATGGCGCATCATGCCGAGCGACTGTCGGGCGCGTTACTCCTCTCTAACGCTCAGGTGGTTGCCTCCGATGTCATCGTGCTTGATCGCGGCGTGATCCACATTGATGTACGCCCTGGGAATCCAGAACTCGCAGCCTTGCCGCTCACGAGTTTGTTGATGACGGTGGAGGCTGCCTTGCGCTGCGGGCCAGTTGCCGATGGAGCAGCAGAGTCCATCACAGCGTGGTTGCTCAAACTTGTTTCGCAAGAATCGGTGCTGGCTGTGCGCGACGCGAGTTACAAATTGCCTGTGCTGCCAGATTCTGGGGTGCATCCGCTCGAGGCCGCGGAAGCCGCATTGGCACTCAAGCCGCTGGAACTTTTGCGCGATCTGATGGCGGCGCATGTGCGTGAAGAAGGTCTGCGGGCGCGTTTGCGCGAGCGGCGGGACGGTAGCGCATGAAATCGCCAGACTTGAGCCTTGCCGTCGTGAACTACAACTCTGCGGCGCTCTTGGACGGAATGCTCGGCAGCGCGTTGGCCGACCAATTCATGGTTGGCGGACGCGAGGGCAGACTCGAGCTCTTGGTGGTGGATAACGCCTCGCGGCACGAGGACCACCGCGAATTGGCTGCAGTTTGCTCACGCCATGGAGCGCGGCTACTGCGCAACAGTGAGAATGTCGGGTACGCCATTGCTAACAATCAAGCGTTGCAAGCGGCGCGCGGGCGCTGGCACATGGTGAGCAATCCAGATGTGCTCATTCGTCCGGGTTGTGTTCAGCATTTGCTGGATGCGCTCGAGACTCTGCCACAGGCGGCACTCACAGGCCCCTTGGCCAGCATGGACCTCGCTGGCGAGGTGTTGCTGCCACCCAATGAATTGCCGGAGACCTTCAGTGAAAGTCTGGTGAACATTGCGCGCAGCAGCGACGGTGTCGCCCGTTTTCATGTGCGCCGCAGAGCGCGTTATGCGCACCGTTATTGGACGGCGGCCGAACCTATGCGCTTGCCGATGCTCTCTGGCGGGTTTTTCCTCGGGCGCCGTGACACATTCTTGCGACATGGATTGTTCGATCCTGGCTATCCGCTCTATTTCGAAGACACGGACCTCTTCAGGCGCTATCACCAACGCGACCTCGCGCTTTGGCACATTCCTGCAGCGCGCATCGTTCATCATTTTTCACGTTCCGCTCTGCCGCGCATGAAGGCGGCCATGTTTCGCAACAGCCTTGGAGCACGGCGCTATTTCAACGCACATTTCGGGGCCGCCGGATCACGCGCTTGTGGGCGACTTATTGAACGCGCTGCGGAACACGCGGTGGATCAGCGTTGTCCATTTCCGTTGACTGTGCTTGAGCCATCGGCGCAAGCGCCAAGGATCGTCTTGCCTCAGACTGCGGGCGTGTATGTCGAAGTGTCCGGCAACGCCAAGTTTTCACTGACGGTCGGTTTGTTTCCACAGCAGGTGGGAGCGTGGCAAGTTCCACAAGCCTTCTGGGATAGTTTGGCTTGCACGCATTATTGGTTGCGCACGGTGAATCCGGCGACGGGTGACACCATCGAAGCATGGAGGGCGACGCGATGTCCGGCGATGTGAGTGAAGCGCGCATTGGCCCCTATGCCCCTGGCGACGAGCACGAAATTGTGCGCGTGTTCAACAAGGTTTTTGCGCAGAACCGCACGATCGAGCAATGGAACTGGGAATACGCGCAAAATCCGGCTGGCCTGCATGTCCAGTTGGCGAAGCTGCCGGAAGGGCAAGTGCTCTCTCAGTTTGGTGGAGTGCCTCGCGTGATGCGAGTGCGCGGCAGCACAGCCTGCTTTGGTGAAATCGTGGACAGCATGACGGATCCTGATTTTCGTCATGGCCTCAAGAAGCCGGGGTTGTTCGCGAGCACCTGCTACGAATTTGTGGAACGATTCGGGCGCCCCGATGGCGAAGTCATCATGTACGGTTTGCCGAATCCACCAGCATTCCGAGTTGGCCGCGCGCTGCTGGGTTATGTGCATCTCTACGATGTGCAGTTGATGAGCGCCGCTGCGGTTGTTGAACCACTGCATGCTGGATGCAGCACCGCTCGCGAGTATCCGCCGGATTGGAGCGCCTTCGAAGAACGTGTTGCCACACAACACGAAGTGATGACGCGCCACGATGCGAGTTACATGACTTGGCGCTACTTGCAGCGACCCGATGCACGCTACGTGCTCTTTTTCTTACGCGATGAGCAGGGTGTGTTGTTCGCTCATGCCGTACTGCGTCATGCGTGGTTAGGGCAACCCACGACGGCCATTGCTGAACTCTTGGTGGATCGCGATCACCCACGGGCCATGGAAGCAGCCACTCTTGTGCGAACGGCGGCCGCTCTGGCGGGTTCCGAGCGCGTGCAGGCGTTTGTGCGCCCAGATTCACAGGAGTGGATTGGGCTCGCTAGCGTTGGTTGGCAACCAGAACCGAGTCAGTTCCGGTTCGTGGCTCGCAGCTACGACGCTGAGCGGATTGCGATCGACTGGTTGCGCGACGCCTGGAGTGTGAGCCTTGGCGACTTCGACATCGTCTGAGCTATACCGCGAGCAATTGCGCTTCGGCGCGATTCCAGCGGCGTAAGCGCTCTAATGTCGTGAGGCCAGAACCATCGCGGCACTGCCACTGATCTTCCGTGAGTCGGCCAGCGAGCGCGCCATGATGCATGCGGAAGTGAAGGGCCCGCACGATGACTTCTTCGTGCAAGCGCACGCCGCGAACGATGACGGTTTCCGGTTCGGGTGCATCGAGACTGAGCAGACTGCACAGCAAAGAACCCAATTCGTTGCGTTCCC
This sequence comes from Planctomycetota bacterium, assembly GCA_009691765.1. Taxonomy (GTDB): domain Bacteria; phylum Planctomycetota; genus SXUL01. Next base: position 154,341 of record SIAO01000001.1, read on the forward strand.
TTGAGCTGTGAGCGAGCAACGCATTGTCGTTGGCAAGGGAGCTCGAACGTGCGGCAAGGCGAGCCGCCAAATCTCTGAAGATGGCGAGTTCCCTGCGGAGGTCGACAAGGTCTGCACGCGCTTGTGGATCGAGTCGCAGGACTTGAAACGGAGCGTCAGGTTCACTGAGTATTTGCCACGCAGTGCCTTGGAGTTCCGGACATGGTGTCGGCAACAGAATCAGTCCGCCTGGGCGCAACAGTTTCGGAAGAGTTGGCAGCAGGATCAGCACGGCTTGTGGTGTGAGCAATACCGCGTCGAACGGCCCTTTGGGAGCGCTCTCAGCATTCGCGGCACTGACGCGGCACCCGTAACCCACGAGCAATTGCGGGGCGTAGCCGCAGCAGAGCACTTCCATCCAAGGCTCCACGTAGCGTTGGAGCTGAGTCGCGAGAATGTCTTCAGAGTCTTCTTTGGCGCTCATGAGGTTGATTGCAGCAGTCTGTACCACGAGTCTCGCTTCACGGGTTCATACCCAGCTTGACGGATCGCCGCGCGCATCTGTTCTTCTGTGACATTGCAATGCACCGAACCCGCTTGCGAGACCACATTCTCTTCCATCATGAGCCCGCCCATGTCGTCGCAACCGTAGTGCAGAGCATCGCGGGCAACTTCGAGTCCCATCGTCGGCCACGACGCTTGGAAATGTGGGATGTTGTCCAGCAGGACGCGGCAGAATGCGATGTGGCGGAGATACCCAGCGCCATCAGAACCAAGCTCCCAGCCTTTTCCTTGCCCGAACACGGCGCCATAGCGGCTCTCGAATTGCAAGGGCCAAGCCACGAAGGCCATGAAGCCCAAGGAGTGTTCTCGCAGCGCCATGTCTTGATGGGCGCGTACGGCCAAGAGTGCATTGATCCGCTGCTGCGGCGTTTCGCCCAAACCGAAAACTTGTGACGCACTCGTGTATAGGCCCAACGCTTGGGCTTCACCCATAATGCGCAACCAGTCAGCGGTGCGTGTCTTCTTGGGCGATACGACATCGCGCACGGTGTCATCGAGGATTTCTGCCCCACCGCCGGGCACACCGCCGAGACCAGCTTGCGCCATGTGTTGAAGCACAGTGGCCGTGGTCATGCTCTCGAGGAGAGCAACGTGTTCGATCTCAGAAGGTGAGAGTGCATCGATTTCTAACTGAGGCCAGCGTGCTCTCATCCAGCGAAACAGATCCAGATACCACTCCAAGCGGAGGCTGGGATTGTGGCCGCCTTGCAGCAACACACGAGAACCGCCAATCGCAGCCAATTCGTCGAGTTTGGCGGACATCACTTCGCGAGAAAGCACATAGCTCTCGGCGTGGCCGACAGGACGGTAGAACTCGCAGAACTTGCAATCGGTGATGCACACGTTGGTGTAGTTCACGTTGCGATCCACGAGGAACGAAGCGCGTTGACCGGGAGTGTGACGCTCGCGCATAGCCTGCGCGGCTCGTTGCAGAGCGTCGAGCGGCGCATTCAAGTAGACATCAAGAGCATCATCCGCGGACAGACGCGTGCCGCTTTCGACGCCTTGGAGAATGCCATAAAGTCGCGATTGCATGGGCAGCAGGATAACTCCAGAACCGCGCCGCGCTGTGCATAGAATCTGGGCGTGTTCCATATCGAGAAGCTCACGACTCAGTGTGGTATCGGCGCGACTCCCGCCGTGGAAGACGTCAGCTTCTGCGTCTTACCGCATCGACCGCTGGGCGTGCTTGGTCAAGGGGGTAGCGGCAAATCAGCGTTGGCAGCCGCACTTGCTGGTTTGTTGCCTCTTGCGTGTGGGAACATCCGGGTGGAATCCGCAGACAGCGAGGCCCTTGATGTCCGCGTCTTGCCCGAGGGCCCGGTGTGTTGGCCAGGTTCGGCACAACAGCTTTGGGAAACGCTGCGTGCAACCTGCGTCGCACCAGAGAACTGTGCAGCGTGGCGTAGTCAATACAACGGGCCCATGGATCGGTTGCCGCTGGACGACGCACGCTTAGAACTCTTGCGCATGTTGATCGCGCTGCGGCCGGGGTTGTTGGTGATTGACGAACCGACACTCAACACCGTCGAGAGCATTCGTGCATGGCGAAGAGAATTGCGCGTTGCGGCAGAGACGGGGCTGCGGCTCGTGTTGCTTTCGCGTCACGAGATCATGTTGGCCGCGTGCTGTGAGGATCTTGTCATTCTCTTTGATGGTCGCGTTGTGGCGCAGGGCGCGTTTTCTGTTCTCGCTCCAGGTGCGCTTGCCATGGCGCAACAACGGTACGGAGCATGATTGCTCCCTTGGTGGCACTCGGGCTCGTCGCGCTGTTGGCCCTTGGCGCATGGAAGCGCACGGGATCAATGCATGCCTTGCGCGCTGCAGTCTTGCTGTGGGGCTCGGGCGCCAGCGCTTGGTTGTTGGCTACCAACCCACAAGGGCCAGAGTGGGGATTGTTGGCGCTGCCTGGTGTGCTGGCCTTGCCGCGCGTTTCACTGCGCATGTTTGCAACGTGGGTCGTGGGCCTATTGCCGCTGGTCTTGTTGGCCGCATGGGTGAACGGGTGCAGTGCCCAAAATCAGGGGTGGGCTGCGATCCTGCTCGGCGGGACGTTGTGCAGCGCACGCACACATTCTGCGCAAACTGTGGTGGTCTCGAAGATTGAAACCTACTTGCGCTTGCTCGGTGTTGAACAGCACCACGCGCAGCGCATCGCGAGCAGTTCTGCACGCGGAACGACATGGACTTTGAGTGTTCTGTTGGTGCTCCTGAGCTTGGCTCTGTGGATGTGGTCGCACCAACTTGTGCTCGCAAGCGTCGCACTTGCATGGACCCCGGCAGCAGCGTTGCTCTTGCTCGTTCGAGGCTGGAACGTACGTCGCAGCGAAACGGTTTCGTCAACAGACCCGACTTTTCGGTTACCTCGCCAGGCATCCATCGCCGACGGTCCGCTCGCGTTTTCCGAGCGCCCAGCGGACGGCAGTGAAGAGCTGTTTCGCGAATGACTGGAGCCTCTGGGGGCTGTTGATACAGTTCGCACCCGCGATGCTGCGGATGTGTCTGCAGGACGAAAGGAAAAACCTATGGGTGCAGCGAGCAACTTGAGTGCGGCCGAATTTGAGAACTCTGTGAAGACTGGTGCAGGCGTGAGTGTTATCGACTTCGGAGCGAGCTGGTGTGGCCCGTGCCAAACGCTTGCGCCGGCCTATGAGAAGCTCGCAACGGAGTTTCAAGGTCGTGCACGGTTGTTCAAAGTTGACGTCGATGCCGAACTTGAGCTCTCTGCTCACTTCGAGGTCATGAGCGTGCCCACCATAGTTTTCATCAAGGACGGTGAGACCAAGGCGCGTATTCAAGGCAACTATCCTGACAAGATCCGTGCGCAGATTGATGCGCTGTTGCGCTGAGCCGCGTCGTGGACGGGGACGCAGGGGAAATCGCACGCAGCATTGCTGACGCACTGCAAGAGGCGAAGCACGTGGTCTTGACCACGCATATCACGCCCGATGGAGATGGTTTTGGCGCAGCGCTTGCGTTGTTGCGTGTGCTACGCAGCCGAGGCAAGCGGGCGGAATTCATCAACTGCTCTGCCACGCCGCAAAACCTGCGCTTCCTCTCGCATCGCGGCGAGTTTTTCGTGTTTGATCCGCTCCTGCACACAGCCAATCTTGAAGAAGCCGATGTGATTGTGGCGACAGATCTCGGCGGTTCCAAGCGCCTCGGACGAATGTTCGAACCTGTGGCGGCCAGTCATGCGCAAAAGGTGCTGATCGACCATCACCGGTTTCATAATGACATTTTTGACTTGCCCTTGGTGGTGGAGTCCGCGTCGTCCTCTTGCGAGATTACGCACGATCTTTTGCGTTTGATGGGTGTCGAAATCGACTTTGGCGTGGCGGAACCGTTGTATGTCGGGGTGGTGAATGACACTGGGTCGTTTGCCTACGATTGCACGACTCCCCGTGTGCATCGCATTGCTGCGGAGTTGATAGAGCGCGGAGTTTCGCCTGCCAAGATCTGGCGCGAATTGCAGTGCGGGCAACCCTTGCCCAAGCTCCATGCCCTTGGTTCAGCGCTGTCGTCAATCCAGCTTGAGTGCGCTGGCCGCCTTGCATTCAGCGTTGCTGACAAGGCTGTGTTGAAGCGTTTGGGCGTGGTTCCGCGCGATGCCTTCGAAATTGTCAACTACTTGCTGCGCGTGCGCGGTGTTGAAGTTGGCGTGTTCTTTTTCCCCGTCGATGAGCTGCGTACCAAAGTGAGTTTGCGGAGTGCCGGCAAGGTGGATGTGTGCCAATTGGCGGAGCGGCACGGTGGTGGTGGGCATCGCTTCGCCGCAGGCTGCACAGTCGAAGGAATGGATTGTGCTGGTGCGGTGAGCGCGGTGTTGAACGACATGCGCTTGCTGCTGGATCTGGATGTGTTGCCGTCAGAGGAGTTGTGAACGATGGAATTGCGCGTCATCGCTGCGGTGTCCAAGACTGGTGCGAAGGATTCCGTTCAAGCTCACGTTGTCTTCGAAGACACGAAGCACATGCCCGCACAGGTGCGGAAACAGTGGTTGACCGCGCTTGCCGCCGGTCAGGTGAGGAAAAAGGATGGCGTGGCTCTGCTGTTCGCTCTCGGAACACCGCGGCTCGCACAGTTGCACTGTGTTCTCGCCCAAGGGAAAAGCGCCGATGCTCACGCTTTACGCAATGCCGGTGCGCAGTTGTGTCGCATGATGCCGAGTAGCGTGCGCGAAGTGCAGTTGTTCTGGCCGAAGACCGCTTCGCCAAGCCTTGCTGCCGAACTTGCAACCGGCTTCATGTTGGCTGGGCATCCTGCCGCCAAAGGACCTGAATCCAAGATGAGATTGAGTGTGGTGGCAACTGCGAAGGACGGCAAGTTGCGCAATGAACTGCGCCGCGCTCTCATCGTGGCAGAAGCTGTCGTGTTCGCACGGCGCTTGGGGAATCTTCCAGGCAACCTGTGTACGCCTGCTGTTCTCGCCTCTGATGCCGCGCAGGCGCTGCGCAAGGCTGGAGGCAAGGCCAAGGTGCTGCTGCCTGCGGCGCTGAAACGCCTGAAGATGGGCGCCTTGCTGGGTGTTGCGCAGGGCAGTCATGCACCCGCGCGCTTCATCATCATGGAGCATGGGCGCAAGGTCGCGGGAAGGCCCACGGTGGTCTTGGTGGGGAAGGGTGTCACCTTCGATTCCGGAGGCATCTCGCTGAAGCCCGGTGAAGGCATGGAGAAAATGCGGCACGACAAGTGCGGCGCAGCGGCGGTCATCGGCACGATGGTTGCGGCGGCGCGGCTGAACTTGCGTGTTCATCTCGTGGGCCTTGTGCCTGCGGTTGAAAACATGCCCGGCGGCGGCGCTCAGCGCCCTGGCGATGTGGTTACAGCCATGAACGGCAAGACCATCGAAGTCATCAACACTGATGCAGAAGGGCGCCTCATTCTCGCTGACGCACTTTGCTATGCGCAACGCTACAAGCCGCAGCATTTGGTGGATCTCGCGACGCTCACGGGCGCTGTGACCATCGCGCTCGGCAAATCCAGAGCTGCCATTCTCGGCACCGACGATGTGGGGATCACGGCCTTGCTCAAAGCAGGCGAGGAGAGTGGTGAACCGTTGTGGCGCTTGCCCCTCGGGGCTGCCACAGCGGAACTCATGCAAGGCCGGATCTCTGATTTGAAAAACCTAGGTGGCCGTGAAGCCGGAACGATCACTGGTGCTGAGTTCTTGCGCCCCTTCGTGGGCGACATGCCTTGGGCGCATTTGGACATTGCTGCGGTGGCATGGGACGACACGCTGCGTTCATGGAACCGACCCGCCGGATCCAGCGGCTTCGGTGTGCGTTTGTTGCTCCGTTGGCTTGAAGGCGTCGCGGCACGATAGATCTCTGGCAAGACTGGTAAGGTTTTCACATGCTCATTCCGATTTTCGAACCGCATGCACACATGATCTCGCGGGTCACAGACGACTACGAGCGCATGGCCGCCGCGGGAGTCAAGGTGGTCTTGGAGCCTGCTTTTTGGTTGGGTCAGCCGCGAACTTCGGTCGGGTCCTTCGTGGACTACTTCGACACCTTGGTGGGCTTTGAGCGTTACCGCGCTGCCCAGTTCGGCATCCATCACGTTTGCACTTTTGCATTGAACCCGCGCGAGGCCAACGACCCGCGTGTGAATGAGGCGGTTCTCGAGATCCTGCCACGCTACCTCGAAAAGGGCGGCGTGGTCGGAGTGGGCGAACTGGGTTTGGACGAGATGACCGCCACCGAAGACCGCTATTTCGAAGCGCAAGTGGAGTTGGCGAGGCGCCATGACCTTCCCTTGCTGGTGCACACGCCCCATCGCAACAAGCGCCAAGGGTTTCAGCGCTGCCTTGACATGGTGCGCGGAGCAGGGTTTCCCATGCAGCGTGTGCTGCTCGACCATGGCAACGAAGAGACCATTGAGCTCACCATGGAGACTGGCGTGATGCAGGGGTTCAGCATTTATCCCAAGACCAAGATGGACCCGCCGCGAATGGTGGCCTTGCTCCAAAAGTACGGTGTAGAACGCATCAGTATCAACAGCGCCTGCGACTGGGGCATCAGCGACCCGTTGTCCGTGCCGAAGACTGTGGCCTTGATGCAACAAGCGGGCTTCAGCACGGAGCAGATCACGCGCGTAGTGTGGCGCAATCCTGTTGAGTTCTTTGCTCAGACGGGGCGCTGCAGTGAAGCGGAGTGGCTGACTCCTCCGGCGACAGCGCCGCTGAGTGCGACTGGGAGCACCATTCTTCGCGGTGGGGGGCCACGCTCTGAAGGCTGCTGCTAATGGACGTGCGCGCTGAGTTTGCGTTTGAAGACGCCACCACTCAGCTCTTGAACAGCGAGCTTGCGACGTTGCACAGCGGCGCTGCTCTCGAAGTGCGCTTCCCTGGATTGCCGCGCAGAGTGGGGAGGCAGCCGCTGGATCAGGGGATTCTGCGTTTGAGTCACGGCATCATGCAGCGTGGCGTTTGGCGTGTCTGCGATGCTGTCGCCCTCTGCGTGCTTCAGACTGCTGGGGGAGCCGAGCGAGCGCTTGCGCTGTACGAACACGCCGACCGCGATGAGCGTCTCATGGCCACGCGAGCGTTGCTTCATTTGGCGACTGCGGATGCGCTGCGCACTTTTCTGGGGATGTTGCAAACCACGAACGATCAAGCGTTGTTTGAAGCGGCGTTCCTTGATGGCGAGCATACCGCGCATCTCTTGGATGACGCCGCGTGGAACCGGTTCTTGCTGAAGGCTGCGTTCATTGGGCTCCCGCTTGCGCGCATTCCTCACTGGGAGCAGCGCGCCACATGCACGCTTTCACGCATGTTGCTGGATTTGCAGGCCGAACGAGAGGCTGCAGGGCGGCCTGTGTGGCCAGACACGCAACGCGTCGTCGCCTGTGCGCCCTGCGTTGATCGTTGAGCGTGCCGGGTGTAAATTGCGCGCATGGCAAGCTTGAGTAGGAAGATTGCGTTTGTGGCGCTGCTCCTCTTTGTCTTCGGTTGCAAAGGCACCGCTGAGAAGTTGGATGATCTGCGCCAGTCCACCGACGCCAAAGGTCGGCTCGAACTCGGCATTTACGACGCGGGCCTCTTGGTGCACGAAGGCTTTGCAGCACTGTTGGACGCGGATGAGCTGAGCCTTGTCCAAATCGGGCGCGCGGTGCATGACTGTGGACTAATCCTTGAAGGCAATGAGTTCGCTTTGTGTCGGGCCGACGCGGTTTCGACGCTTACGCACCTTGCGCTACGCATTCCCTTATCGGCCCATACAGAAGCGCTCGAGGACCATCCGAATCTCAACAAATATGCCTTGGCTCAAGTGGAGCGTCTGGACGCTGCTGGGCGCATTCTTGAAGCGCCAGGCCTCATGCTTGCACTGCAAGATGCGGACAAGGTGGTGGTTGAACATGCGCGGAATGAACTGCGCAAGGTGACAGGCCAAGACCATGGCGTGACACCAGCGGCTTGGCAGGCGTGGTGGGAGAAGGCCTCGCCAGGCTTGCTTCGCGATGCGGCTGCGGCGAGCTTGGAGCCACTGCGCATTCTTGGTTCTTTGCGCTTCCCAGCGCTTGCGCAAGCGCGTTCTGTGTTGGGCTATGTAGCGGCGCGCATGGGTGTCGTGGATCTCCCAGAACTTCACGCTGTATGCGAACCGACTTTGCGCGTACTCGCGCGCCAGGTTGTTGTTCTTGGGCTGCAAAAAGCACTCACCGATAAAGATGTTGCGGTGCGCTGCGAAGCCTACAGAGGCGTGCTCTCTGTCCAAGATCCAAGCATGGCCGCCGCACTCGCGCCATGTTGGGCGCAAGAAAGTACTAGCGCTGGTCGCGTCAAACTGCTGCAAGCTACGGCCGTATTCCCCTGCAAGAACTCACTAGCCACACTTCTTCTCGCACTTGGCGATGATGAACGCGCCGTGGTGTTGACGGCTCATGCTGGATTGCAGCGCATGACGGGCGAAGTCGGTGTGCCGCAAGAGCGTTGGTGGCTGCAGTGGTACGAACGCAGCGGCAAGAGCCTGTGGCCATGAGAGTTTTAACGGTGGCGGCGGAACTGGAAACGCGCCGCGATTACAGCGGACATGAGCTAAGGCCGCATTTCATTCGGCAAGTGTTCGGTCTGCATGGCGATGCAGCAGTGATTTTCCGAGGTGCAGCGAGTGTGCGTGCGGGTGCATTGCTGGATCTCGAAGACCGCGACGCAAGCGACTGCATTGCAGCAGCGGACATGCTCCACCTGATCGTCGAGTGCTTTGGTGCTTCCTTGGAGCGGATGGTGTTGCTGCAACGCTTGATCACAACACTGGCATGTGAGCGCTTGCGGCTGGCCTTGCCCGCAACTGTTGCGCATACGGTGCGTCGCAGCGGTGACGATGTGTTTGTTGGCGCCGAGAAGTTCAGCGTGAGCATTGCCACGGTGTCACAAGTCTCCGGTCTGATCCACGCTGGATTTAACATTGACTCGACGGGAGCTCCTGTGCCTGCGATTGGGTTGTTACGCCTTGGGCTTGATCCGCAGGTTTTCGCGGATGGCCTCCTCGCAGATCTTCAGACGGAGGTCGCCGGAGTGATCGAGGCGCTCTGCAAGGTGGCGCCAGCTCATCCAGGGAGTGGTTCTTGAACGTTGACCCCGCGTCCAAGACGGATGAGCCCGAACGCGGTAGAGCTGGGTCGGCGCGCAAACCGTTGCTGCTCGCTCTCAAGCTGCTCTTGGGCGTGGGCATCATTGCACTGATCGCTTGGAAACTCCCTATCCGCGATGGTGTTTATTGCGATGAAGTCTTGATTCCCGGGCGTGGGCTCAGCATCACGCCGGATGGCGGTCTCCTCGCTGTCACAACAAAGGAAGATGAGCGCCTCAGTGTTCCGCGCAATTCGGGTGTTCGCCTTATCACTGGCGGCAAGGGGCTGTTACTACGCCGACTTGGTTTGCCTGACGTCGCATTGAAAGCGGCATCGTTTCACGGAGAAGTGCGCCTCGACGGTGACAACGGCCTCATCAGCATGCCGCTGAACAAAGTGGATTGCGAAGAACGCGCACTCTCAGGCAGCGACGAGAAGCAGGTTGAACCACGTGTCGTGCAAGGGCTCGAGACCATCATGTCGCGGATCGAGGCACGCTGGTTGTGTCTGGCTGCGTTCCTGGTGTTCGCCTCTTTGCTGCTCGGGGCATTGCGTTGGGAATTGCTGGTGCGTGCTCAAGGCTTGGCCTTGGGGTTTCAAGAGGCGGTGCGCCTGACATTCATCGGGCTGTTTTTCAACAACGTAGTGCCCGGATCGACCGGTGGTGACATCATCAAGGCCTGGATGCTCGCACGGCGATATGGCGGACGGCGCGCTGCTGCTGTGACGACCGTTCTCGTGGACCGGGTGCTGGGTTTGTTCGTGCTCGCAGGCTGCGCTGCCGTTGTCATGCTTTTCGATCTTGCAAACTATCGCCAGCTAGCGGTCATCTTGTGGACGATGCTCGGATGCGTCGCGTTTGGCACAGTGGTGTTTTTGAGCCGACGAGTTCGTCGTGCACTGCGCGTAGATCGTTTGCTCAAGCGCCTGCCTGCTGCTGGCACGTTGATGGAACTGGATCAAGCCATCGTGAATTACCGCCAGTTCCCCGGACACATTGTGTTTGCCGCAGTGCTGAGTTTGGTAGCTCAAGTCTGCTTTGTAGGGGCTGTGGTGATCATCGGGTTTGATCTTGGAATGGACGCCACTTCAGGCCTGCGCGAGCCAGAACTGCTCACTTACATCATGACGTTGCCGTGCATCTTCATCGTCAGCGCGGTGCCCGTGCTTCCTGGCGGCTGGGGTGTCGGCGAAGCTGCCTACGCATACTTCTTTTCCATCGTGGGTGTGCTGGACTTGGCGATTCCAGTGGCTTTATCAGTGATTACGCGCGCCTTGTTGTTGACCTTCAGCCTTTTCGGTGGCCTCATGATGCTGCGCTCTCGGCGTAGTGGAGAGGCGAAAGCCGCTGAGCATTCCCCAAGGTAGATTTGTGCAGCCGTAGCGGAGAACTGCATGCCCATACTTGTTGCTGGATCCATGGCTTTGGACACGATCACGACCCCGTCGGGATCTCGCGAGGAGATTCTCGGTGGAGCGGCGAGCTTCTTTTCAGTCGCGGCTTCGCTCTTTGATCACGTGCGCCTTGTCGGCGTCATCGGTGGTGATTTCCGTGATCGTGATCTCGAAATCTTCCGGCGACGCAACATCGATATGGGCGGGCTCGAACGGCGTGAAGACGGTGAGACGTTTCGCTGGACTGGGCGCTATGAAGGGCGTATGGAATCAGCGCAGACGATTGAGACGCGCCTCAACGTGTTGGCGCAGTTTCGTCCGACCTTGCCGACACACTTTCGTGAGTCCCGTATGGTGTTCCTCGCGAACACGGATCCGATCACCCAGGAGCACGTGTGCAGCCAACTGACCGACGCGCAATTCGTCTTGCTCGACACCATGAACTTCTGGATCGGCGCGCACCGCGACAATCTGCTCAAGGCGATGCGCGCGGCGAAGAACGTCATCTTGAACGATGATGAAGCGCGGGCGCTTGGCGGGTCCAGCAATCTTGTAGTGGCAACGGAGCGCATCGTGGCCGAAGGCATCGAGACAGTGGTGATCAAGCGTGGCGAACATGGGGCGTTGCTCTATCGCGGTGGCCGTACTTTCGCTGTTCCAGCACTGCCGTTGAAGGAGGTCGTCGACCCGACCGGGGCTGGCGATTCTTTCGCAGGAGGCTTCATGGGGGCCTTGGCCGCCAGCAACGATCTCAGCTTCCACGGCATGCGCCGTGCATTGCTCTATGCCACGGTGATGGCGTCATTCACTGTTCAAGGCTTTGGTTTGGAACGGCTCTTGACGGTCACTCGTTCTGAGGTGGAAGCACGTCTCGTTGAGTTGATCGAACACATGACGCCTTGAGTCTTGCCAGCAAGCGCCTTGGTGCGCCTCGGCCTGCGGCTAAGCTGTCCCGACGAATACCGCGAACGCGGGAACCCCAGGAGCGCCATCGAGGCGCAATCACAAGAATCTCATGAGCACACCCGAAGGGAAAATTGTTAGCTGCATCAAGGCACCAGGTCCGAACCCGCAAGGGCTCGCTTGGGATGGCACAGGCCTTTGGGTCTCCGACCGGGCCAACCATCACATCTACCGACTCAACGCGCAGACGGGCGATCAGCTTGTGGCACTCGCCTTCGAAGGTGAGCTCGCTGGTGTTGCATGGGACGGAGCGCATGTGTGGGTTGCCGATCGCAACACGCGCACCATTTCGCAGATCGATCCCGAAAGCGGCGCGATGCCTTTGTCGTTGCACGTGGATCAAAGTGCGGGCGATCTCGCTGGTCTGCACTTCGACAAAGACAACCTCTGGTACGGCCTTGCACGCATGGGGCAACTGCGCCGCGTTCGTCCGAGCGACGGACGCTTCACCAAGGCACTGCCTGTGAAGACGGATGTTGGTGGTCTCACCATTGTTGGGCGCGCCATTTGGTACACGGAGCCTTCAACGGGTTCGGTGCACAAGGTGGATGCGAACAACGGCTCACTTTTGGTGAGTTACAAAGTCGGCGGAAGTCCAACGGCCATCTGTCACGATGGCGAGTGCTTCTGGATTGCCGATTCTGATTCCGGCGAATTGCGCCGCATGACCTTCTAATTCAGTCACAGTCGGCGCGGCGCTGTTGTTTCAGCTTGCCGCGCTGACTTTTTTCTTCGAGCCGCCGCTTGCGGCTTGAGCCCGTGGGCTTGCTCGGCCTGCGCTTGCGTTGCTGCCGCAACGCCACAGTCAACAGTTCTTGCAGCACGAGCATCGCGGCAGCGCGATTCGCACTCTGTGAGCGCTCTGCTTGCGCGGCGACTGTAATGCAATTGCGGCCATCAATCCGAGTGTGCAGACGCGTTTGGATTCGCGCTCTGGCGGCAACGCTCAGTCCTTGGAGTTCATGCAGGCACAGCACGAGCTGCACGCGGGTGGAACTCTTGTTGGCATGTTGACCACCGGGGCCAGAACTGCGACTGAAGATCCAGCGCAAGCCTCCCTCAGTCACGAACACACCGGGGATGAGCTCCAGCATGCTGGATCAGCGTCCGGAACGGCGCTTCGGTGGTGGTCGTGTGCCTGAACTGCGTCGTGCTCCGTCACGTGGCCCACGTGAAGAGCGCTCGCCGCTGCGAGGGCCACCACGAGGCGCGCGTGCACTCCGTAGAGCATGACCGAAGCTCTCAACCGCCATCTTTGAACCAGGCGGCAGTCGAACGCTGCCGATCTTCATGCTGCTGCCCATGGCTTCAGCGATTGGTAGGAACTTCCGTTCCTGAAGGGGGATGACGAAAGTCGTCACCACGCCGCTGCGCCCGGCGCGTGCAGTGCGCCCAATGCGGTGGATGTAATCCTCGACTTCGAGGGGCACATCGAAGTTGATGACGTGGCCGACATGGTCCACATCGAGACCACGGCTAGCCACATCGGTGGCTACCAGCACTCGGATTCGTTTCTCGCGAAAACCATCCATCACGGCGAAGCGGCGGGATTGTTCGAAGTCACCGCTCAGGGCGGCTGCTGGCAGTCCGCGCCCAAACAACTCACGATCGAGTTCAGCCACCGCAATGCGAGTGTTGGCAAAAACAAGGACAGTGCGTTCAGGGTCTTCGTGCAGCTCGCGACCAATCAAGCGCAGCAAGATTTCGAGGCGCTCTCGTGGCGCAACGCGAAGCGCTCGCTGTTCGGCTCGAGCAGCGGGTCGGAGTCCTTGCTCGATGACGATTTCTTTTGCGTCGCGCAGAAACCAAGTGGTGAGCTTGCGGATTTCAGGCGGTACGGTGGCCGAGAACAGCATGGTCTGCCGTTCCTTGGGCATGAAAGCGACGATGCTCTTGACATCATCAATGAAACCCATGTCCAACATGCGGTCGAATTCATCGAGGACGAGGCATTCAGCCCACTCAATGTGCAGCATGCGCTCTTTAAGCAAATCGAGCACGCGCCCTGGGGTGCCCACAATGATGTGGCTGCCAGGAATGCGCGGAAGCTGGAAACGAATCTTCTCGCCACCAACAATGAGCGCCACTTTGAGTCCGCGTGGTGTCGCCACTGCAGCGAGGTGTTCGGAGACTTGCTGCGCCAGTTCACGCGTGGGGAGCAGTACCAACGCTTGAGCGGCTACGCGCGTGGGGTCGAGCCGTTCGACGAGTGGCAATCCAAAGGCCAGTGTCTTGCCTGTTCCAGTTTGGGCCTTGCCGAGGATGTCTCGCCCTGCGAGTCCGTAAGGAATCGCCTCAGCCTGAATAGGAGTGGGCTTCACAAAGCCCAGTCCAGCGAGCGCTGCTTTGAGTTCCGGGCGCAGCGCCATATCCGCGAAAGTCAGATCCATCGTGCATCAGGTTAGCGCGATCGCAACGGGCCACCACCGCAAACGCTCTGCTACTATTTCGCCGTACAGGTAGCCCCCAGAGGGGCGCCTCCCTGGAGGTTCATGAGCAACGTCGGCACCGCGCCCCGCGAAAAGCGTCTCGCGCTCTTTATTGACTACGACAACCTCGCAGTGGGCATGAAGAACTCGTCGCACAAGCGCTTTCAAATCGACTTGATCCTCGATCGCGTGCTCGAGAAAGGCAAAATCCTAGTGAAGCGCGCGTATGCCGATTGGAGCGCGTACCGCGAAGGAAAATCCGAACTGCATGAGGCGGCGGTCGAGCTTGTTGAAATCCCGCGCAAGCGCGTGGGCGGAAAGAATTCCGCTGACATTCGCATGGTGGTGGACGCGCTCGATCTCGCCTTCTCTCGCACCTACATCGACAGCTTTGTGTTGGTGACTGGCGACTCGGATTTCTCTCCGCTGGTGACGAAGCTGCGCGAACATGACCGTGAAGTGATCGGCATTGGCATGAAGGCTGCGACCAGCAGGTTGCTCATCGAAAATTGCGACGAATTCATCTTCTACGAAGACCTCCTGAGGCGTACGGCTAGTGAAGTGTCAATGAAGGGCCGCAGCGACTTGTCTAAGCCGCAGAAGGAAGCCTTTGATCTTGTTGTCGATGTGGCGCGCGCACTTCTGCGAGAAGGCCGCGACACTGTCTGGGCAGGGATGATTAAGCAGACCATCCGGCGCAAGAACCCAAGCTTCGATGAGTCCTACCATGACTACGGCAGTTTCTCGGAACTGTTGCTCGACATGGAGGCCAAGGGCATTCTTGAATTGCAGAAAGACAACAAGAGTGGGTCGCTCGTTGTCACCGGCGTGATCGCCCGCTAGGACCAACACTGCTATGGAACCTTTGCAGAGCCGCGTCGACACCGGCCTTGAAGAATGTCGTAAGCGCCAAAAGGCCTGGACCGCGCTCGAAGTTGAAATCCAGCGTCGCCGCAAACGTGTAGCGCTCGGTGGAAGCGCGGATGCCGTCGAGCGCCATCGCGCCCGTGGCAAGCTGTTGCCGCGCGAGCGTATTGATCGCGTGCTCGATGCGGGCTCGCCGTTCCTCGAACTCTCCATGCTTGCCGCAGAGGACATGTACGGGGGTGAAGTGCCATCAGCAGGCATCGTCACCGGCATTGGACGTGTGCAAGGCCGCTTGTGCATGTTGGCTGCGAACGATGCCACTGTGAAGGGCGGCACCTACTACCCACTTACGGTGAAGAAACATGTGCGTGCGCAGGACATTGCGAGACGCTGTGGTTTGCCTTGTCTCTACCTCGTTGATTCCGGTGGGGCATTCCTGCCACTCCAAGCCGAAGTCTTTCCAGACCGAGAGCATTTCGGACGCATTTTTTTCAACCAGGCGCGCATGAGCAGTGAGGGCATTCCGCAACTCGCCGCCGTACTTGGATCATGCACGGCGGGCGGCGCCTACGTGCCTGCCATGTCTGACGAATCCGTCATCGTCAAAGGCAACGGAACGATCTTCCTGGGAGGCCCGCCGCTGGTGAAGGCGGCTACGGGGGAAGATGTGAGCGCGGAAGATCTCGGTGGTGCCGATGTGCATTGTCGCAAGAGTGGTGTCACCGATCATCTCGCCGAAGACGAATCAGCGGCCCTCGAAACTCTGCGCGAAATGGTGTCTCGCCTCGGAGCGCCGCCAACCGGACCCACGGGTGTGCGTGCATCGGAAGAGCCACTGCACGACCCCGCAGAAATCACGAGCGTTGTGCCGCTCTCATCGCGCGAGCCGTGGGATGTCCACGAAGTTCTACTTCGCTTGTTTGATGGCAGCCGTTTCCATGAATTCAAGGCCGAGTACGCCAAAACCCTGGTGTGCGGGTTTGCGCATGTGCACGGCATGCCTCTGGGCGTCGTGGCCAACAACGGAATTCTCTTTGCGGAGAGCGCACGCAAGGGTGCGCATTTCGTGGAGTTGTGCTCCAAGCGTGGCATCCCACTGTTGTTCTTGCAGAACATCACAGGGTTCATGGTTGGGCGCCGTTATGAGAACGAGGGCATAGCCCGCGACGGTGCGAAAATGGTTCAAGCCGTGGCTTGCGCAGATGTTCCCAAGATCACGATCATCATTGGTGGCAGCTTCGGCGCCGGAAACTATGCCATGTGCGGTCGTGCCTATGAGCCCGAGTTTCTTTTCATGTGGCCCAATGCGCGCATCTCCGTGATGGGAGGCGAACAGGCTGCCATGGTGCTGAGCATCGTGAAACGCGATCAAGTGCAAGCCAAGGGCGGCACGTTCAGCGCTGCCGACGAAGAAGCCATCGCGGCTCCCATACGAGCGAAGTACGAGGCAGAGGGGAACCCGATCTACGCCACCGCGCGGCTGTGGGACGACGGCGTGATATTGCCTTCGGAAACACGGGCCGTGCTCGCCTTGGCATTGGAATCCGCGCAGCAGCGGCCGCTGCGGACCAGCCAATGGCCCGTCTACAGAATGTGATGATGACTGAGCTCACACGCATTCGAGTCGTACGCAAGGACGACGTGGTTCGTATCACACTTGCTCGCCCAGCAGCGCGCAACGCTTTCGATGCGCCAATGTTGGATGAACTCAGCGCTGCCATTGAGGAAGCAAGTCGTGACGCTGCTTGTCGTGCACTCTGCCTCGAAGCGGATGGACCCGTCTTTTGTGCTGGCGCTGATCTCACTTGGATGCGCACGAGTGGTGCCGCAACGCCCGAAGTGAATCGACGCGAAGCCTTGCGCCTAGGAAACCTGTTCCTGGCCCTGAGTCGCGTTCCGTGCCCGTCTGTCGCGATTGTTCAGGGCGCAGCTTTAGGCGGCGGGGCTGGTCTTGCTGCCGCAGTAGACATCGTGATCGCCGCCGAAGGTACGCGTTTCGGCTTCACGGAAGTGCGCCTCGGCATCGTGCCGGCTGTGATTTCACCTTTCGCCATCCGCAAAATCGGAGCTGCGCACGCCTTGCGCTGGTTTCAGAGCGGAGAGGTTTTTGACGCTGTTTGCGCAGCGCGCATGGGTCTCGTGAGTGAGGTTGTGCTTTCCTCAGAACTTGAAGCACGTCGTGACGCACTTCTTTTGGCATTGCGTGCAGCAGCCCCCGGAGCACAGCGTCGCGCTAAGCGCTTGGCTCTCGCGGGTTGCACTGCCGTGGACGAAGTTTGCATTGCGCGGCTTGCCGAAGAGATTGCACAAGTCCGCAGTCTTCCGGAAGCCCAAGAAGGATTGCTGGCGTTTCTCGAAAAGCGGCCCGCTGCGTGGAGTCCTGCGCCATGAGCTTGTTTCGACGCGTGCTGATCGCGAACCGCGGCGCCATCAGTGTTCGCATTCAAAACACGTTGGCCTGTTTGGGCATCCCGGCAGCGGTTGTTTATTCGGAAGCGGACAGCGCCGCACTGCATGTGCTTGGAGCCGAGCGCGCATGTTGCATTGGCCCAGGTCCGGCGCGCGAGAGCTATTTGTGTGCCACGGCGCTGATCGCAGCGGCGCAGCGCATGCACTGTGATGCGCTGCATCCCGGGTATGGATTCTTGTCGGAAAACGCGGCTTTCGCGCAGCAGTGTCGCGATGCCGGATTGGTGTTCATTGGGCCTAGTGCCGAGGCCATCCGCAAGATGGGCGACAAGGCCCTTGCGCGCGGGATTGCGCAAGCCGCTGGTGTCGCTTGTGTTCCAGGTTTTGATGCACCAGCGACACACGAGAAATTGCGCGATGAAGCTCGGCGCATTGGATTCCCGTTGCTGATCAAGGCCGCTCACGGGGGCGGTGGTAAGGGCATGCGCCCAGTGCACAAAGCGGAAGAGTTCGATGCTGCCTTGCAATCGGCGCAGCGCGAGGCGCAGTCAGCGTTTGGCCGTGACGAAGTCTTGCTGGAGCGGCTTGTACAGCGCGCACGACATGTCGAGATTCAGTTGCTCGCAGACAGTCATGGCGCAGTGCATGCGTTTCCGGAGCGTGAATGCTCACTGCAACGGCGGCATCAAAAAGTGCTGGAAGAATCGCCGTCGCCTGCGGTCGGCTCAGAGTTGCGTCGCCAACTCCAAGCAGCAGCGGTCGCCATCGCAAAGGCAGTGCATTACGAAGGCGCCGGCACCATTGAGTTTCTCTTGGAACCCGATGGCAAGTTTTGGTTTCTTGAAATGAACACCCGCCTTCAAGTCGAGCACGGTGTGACGGAGCTTGTGTGCGGAGAAGATCTTGTTGAGTGGCAGTTGCGCATTGCCGCTGGCGAGCATCTTTCGGAATCGCTGCCGCGCGAGGCCCGAGGGCACGCTATGCAAGCGCGTTTGTATGCAGAAGACCCTGAGAACGGATTCTTGCCGCAGACGGGTACGCTCAGAAGTGTCCATTGGCCAACTGGCCCGGGCGTGCGCACCGATCCAGGAGTGACTGGCGGTGCGGTGCTTTCACACCACTACGACCCAATGCTTGCGAAGTTGCTTGCGCATGGCCGTGACCGCGAACAATGCAGGCAACGCTTGTTCCAAGCACTTCGGCGTTGTGTGGTGGCGGGGACCAACACCAACATCGCATGGCTCGCAGCACTTGTGAACGATGCTTGCGTGCGGTCTGGCCAGACTTTCACGCACACACTGGCGGAGCTGCGCATCAGTACAGACGCTCCGTCGGAGCAAGTTGCGTGGGCCGCCGCTGCGGCGCTTGCTCTCGAATCTCCTGCCACGACGAGTCATGGCAACAATGGTCCACTCCGCAACACACTCCCAAGCGAAGGATTGCAGGGTTTTCGTCTTGGAGGAGGCGCAGTATGAAAAACACGCGCTTTCGGTTGGGCGAGAAAGAGCACGTTGTGAGTGCTGTGCGTCTTGGTGCTCGCTTGGTGCTTACGTTGGACGGGCAGACTCGGGAGTATGAAGTCATTCATGAGGGCGGCACTGATTTCGTGTTGCGCCATGGCACGGAGCAGCTGCAAGTCAGCGCGGCACGGATTGGCGCAGCACTCAAGGTCACTACTCAAGGCGAGTGCGCACGGGTGGAAATTGTTGGGCGCCGGGCGAGCAGCGCGGCGGTCTTATCGCGCGATGTCGTCGAAGCCCCGATGACTGGCAAGGTTGTGCTTATAGCGGTGCAGCCAGGTGCGAGTGTTCAACGTGGCGAGGTCTTGCTGGTACTTGAAGCCATGAAGATGGAACACCGACTTGTGGCGCCCTGCACTGGCCTCGTGCTCAGCGTGTCGACACAGGTTGGGAGCATTGTTGATATCGGCATGGTGCTCGTGAAGCTCAGGAGTAGCGAGGAATCAACGTGAGCGCCCAAGTCCGCCTGTGCGAAGTCGGGCCGCGTGATGGCTTGCAAAACGAAACTGAATCGCTGGCTGTGGCCGTGCGTGCTGAGTTCATTGCGGCGCTATGTGCTGCTGGCCATCAACACATTGAGTGCGGAGCGTTTGTGCGTGCTGACTTGATTCCGCAGATGCAAGACACGGCTGCGGTGCTCGCCGCTTTGGCCCCGATGCCCAGCGTCCGTTTGACAGCGTTGGTGCCCAATCTGAAGGGTTACGAAGCCGCTTTGGCAGCTGGCTGCAAGTCCGTGGCGATCTTCACGGCTGCGTCAGAGACTTTCAATCAGCGCAACAGCAACGCTTCTATCGATGAGAGCTTTGAGCGCTTTGCTCCGGTGGCTGCACGCGCAACGGCGGATGGAGTTCGGTTGCGTGGCTACGTCTCTACTGTGTTGCATTGCCCTTTCGAAGGGCGCATCAATCCTGCAACTGCTGTCGCTGTAGCGCAACGTCTCTTAGTGCTCGGATGTGACGAGGTCAGTTTCGGAGAGACCACAGGCCGAGCTACGCCGAACGAAGTGCGTGAATTGTGTGCGCATGTGAATGGCGCGGGTTTGATGAATGTTGCCGCGATGCATTTTCACGACACCTACGGAATGGGTGTGGCCAACACTCTCGTTGCTTTTGAAGCTGGCGTGCGCAGTTTCGACGCGTCAGCGGGAGGGCTCGGAGGTTGCCCCAACGCGCCGGGTGCTGCTGGAAATGTCGCCACGGAAGACTTGCTGCATCTCTTCGCGGGGTTGGGCGTTGTGACGGGCGTTGATCCCGTGTTGCAACATCGCGCTGGCGAAATCGTTGCTGCTGCGTTGGGGCGTTCTTTGCCTGGCCGTGTGTGGCGTGCTTGCCACCCGTGACTCAATCCGCGCTGGAATCACCGCGCTGACGCCAAGTGATTTCTGCAACGCCGCTGCTGACATTGGCATGACGCGCGAGCAGAAACAGGAAGTCGCTCAAGCGATTCAAATAGCGCACCACGGTGGCAGCGATGCGCTCAGAGCGGGCGAGCGTGACGACGTTGCGTTCCACTCGACGGCAGATGGTGCGCGCAAAATGTAAGCGCGCAGCCAGAGCAGATCCTCCAGGGAGAATGAAGTTGGTGAGACACGGAAGTGAATCCTCGATGCGTCGTAAATCAGCATCGAGCGCATCTAGGTTTGCATTGGAGAACGGTTGCACGCGTGCAGCCGCAGGATTGTTCTCGCGTGGCGTAGCGAGCTCTGCACCCAACGCAAATAATTCGCTCTGAATGCGCTCCAAGAGAGCATCTGTGTCAGCATCCGGCCGTAGAGCGCGCACATCGCCGATGCAGGCATTCAGCTCGTCAACGGAGCCATAGGCTTCGATGCGCAAATCGTCTTTGGCGACGCGTCGCCCTCCAAAAAGGCCTGTATTTCCATCATCTCCGGTGCGTGTTGCGATGCTCATTGGGTCCTCACTTGGGTTGGGCACACTAACTCTGCCGCTTTGCTATGCATGCTCGAACTAAGATTCTGTCAAGCAGATTCCATATATTTCATCAGTCTGGCATAATGGAATATGTGCGTTCCACAAGCGTATGCGACATAGGGACTTGCCGCTGTTCTCGAAATCGCGAAACCGATTCATGGAATTCCTTGACACCCAAGATGTGCTCCGTAGGATCCGCGCCTGCCCCATATATAGTGGGTGTTGGAGGATAGCCTCCAAGGGAGGCCGAAATGGCCTCCGCGCCGGGGTGCTGCGGGTCTTGGTTGCCATGGGCATGGCAGCCGCCGTAACGCCGGCAAGGGCTTGTGTTTATCGGGGGGGGGATGCGTCATGGCCAACAACGGTGGTCGGGGGAAGACTGTCACTCGTGGGGGAACGGGCGCGCTTCAAAAGCGAGGCATCGTGATTGAAAGACACTTCACTCAAGCTGGGCAAGACGCGATGGACATGGTCCGTTTCGTCAAGCGCAAGGCCTTCATCGGCAATCCAGACGGCAGCGTTGTCTTCCAAATGGACGACGCGGAAGTACCGGAAGGTTGGAGTCAGCTCGCCACGGACATCGCCGCCAGCAAGTATTTTCGTAAGGCAGGCGTGCCGAGCGAAACCGGGACTGAAACAAGTGTTCGTCAGCTTGTGCACCGTGTCGCGTGCACCTTGCGTGAAGCGGGCGAAAAGCTCGGTGGGTATTTCGCGAGCAGCGAAGACGCCACCAACTTCGAACAAGAGCTCGCTTGGCTCTTGGTAAATCAACACGGAGCATTCAACTCTCCGGTGTGGTTCAACTGTGGGTTGTCGGCTCGTTACGGCATCACGGGTAAAGCCGTGGGGACTTGGGCTTGGGAAACGAGCGCGGGTGCCGTCGCCGAGTGCTCTGATTCCTACACGCGTCCGCAGCTCTCTGCTTGTTTCATTCAGAGCATTCAAGACGACCTGCTCGACATTGCTGATGCTGTGAAGCGCGAGATGCGCTTGTTCAAGTTCGGATCGGGCACGGGCTCAAATTTCTCGAGCATCCGCGGCGAAGGCGAGCAGCTCGGCGGCGGAGGCACAAGTTCAGGGCTCATGTCGTTCCTTGAAGTGCTGGACAAGGCAGCCGGAGCGACGAAGTCTGGCGGCACCACGCGCCGCGCAGCAAAGATGGTGATCTTGGATATGGATCACCCAGAAATCGAGCGCTTCATTCTGTGGAAAGCGCGCGAAGAGGACAAAGCGCAGGTACTGATCTCCGCTGGCTACGACTCGGACTTTAATGGCGAGGTGTACCGCACGGTTTCTGGTCAAAACTCCAACAACTCGGTGCGCATCACGGATGAATTCATGGGTGCGGTTTTGAAGGACGCCGAGTGGAAGACCTATCGGCGCACCACCGGCGCTGTGCACAAGACCTACCAAGCTCGTGAGCTGTTGGACAAGATTTGCTACGCCGCATGGCGCTGTGCGGACCCGGGAGTGCAATTCGACTCCACCATCAATCGGTGGCACACCTGCCCGGAAACAGGACGCATCAACGGCAGCAATCCTTGCTCGGAGTACATGTTCCTTGATGACTCCGCCTGCAATCTTGCTTCTCTCAATTTGATGAAGTTTGTGGATGAGCAAGGCAACTTCGACGTGGTGGCTTACCGCCATGCCGTGCGCGTGTTCATCACCGCGATGGACATCGTGGTGGATTTCGCCAGCTACCCCACGCAACTGATCGCTAACAACAGTCATGACTATCGCCCGTTGGGTTTGGGTTACGCGAACCTCGGCACCATGTTGATGGTGAAAGGCATCGCCTACGACAGCGATGAAGCGCGCCGTTTGTGCGGAGCCATCACAGGCATCACCTGTGGGCACTCGTACGTGGTCAGTGCTGAATTGGCGAAGGCCAAGTCACCGTTTGTTGGGTTCGAACGCAATCGCGATGGCTTCATGCAGGTCATGAATATGCACCGCGATGCGGCGTACGCTCTCGATGAAGGCGGTGAGGCTGGTTATCTCGTCGATGCAGCTCGAGAGGATTGGGATGCTGCGATCGCTGGCGGCAAGCGTCACGGCTTCCGCAACTCGCAAGCCACCGTCATCGCGCCGACGGGCACCATCGGACTGTTGATGGATTGCGACACCACGGGCATCGAGCCAGAGTTCTCGCTCGTGAAGTTCAAGAAGCTCGCTGGTGGCGGCTACTTCAAGATCATCAATCAGTGTGTGCCGAGGGCGCTCGCCAATCTCGGCTACGACAAACGCCAGACGCAGGACATCCTCAATTGGGTCCTAGGACACCAGACTCTGGAAGGCGCCCCTGTCATTGACCGTTCTGCGTTGCGCGCGAAGGGCATGTCTGATGAAGACATCGGTCGCGCTGAACGCGAGATTGCCAGTGCTTTCGAATTGCGCCAAGTCTTCTCAGCGCACAAGCTCGGGGAAGATTGCCGTCAACGTCTTGGAATCAGCGCAGACGATTGGAATCGCCCAGGCTTCGATCTCCTCGCACGCTTTGGTTTCAGTGAGGATGACGTGCGCAAGGCCGACGCATGGGCGTGTGGCAGTCAGACGGTGGAAGGTGCGCCTCACCTGCGTGAAGAGCACTTGCCCGTGTTTGATTGCGCCAACCGCTGCGGCCGTACAGGCAAGCGCTTCATTCACTACATGGGCCACATCCGCATGATGGCCGCCGCGCAGCCGTTTATCTCCGGCGCCATTTCGAAGACGGTGAACATGCCCAACGATGTCACCGTCAAGGACATCGAGGACGCGTACGTCGAATCATGGAAGCTGGGGTTGAAGGCGGTCGCGCTCTACCGTGACGGTTGCAAGGGCAGTCAGCCCTTGAACAGCAGCGGGGAAGCTGCCGTTGGAAAGAAGTCCAAAACGACGACTGAGGTTCCTGTGGAATCCACGGTGGCATCCGTGGTGTCCGCACCAAGCAACATGGCTCCGGCGTTGAGACGCCGTCGGCTTTCACGCAAGCGCTTCGGGTTCACTCAGGAAGGACGCGTTGGGCAGCAGAAGATCTATCTGCGCACTGGCAACTACGACGACGGCACACTCGGCGAGATCTTCATCGATATGCACAAAGAAGGCGCCGCCTTCCGCAGCATGATGAACTGCTTCGCCATCGCCGTGAGTCTCGGTTTGCAGTATGGCGTCCCGCTCGAGGAGTATGTGAATGTGTTCACTTTCACGCGTTTCGATCCGCAAGGGCCCGTGGATCACCCCAATGTGAAGTGGTGCACCTCGGTCATCGATTACATCTTCCGCGTGTTGGGAATGGAGTATCTCGGGCGCACAGATTTTGTGCAGGTTCCGCCGATCGACGGTGCTGCTGATGCACCCTCGAAGGATGTCGACACCAGCGCTGCGACTCGTGAGGACCTCAGCACGCGAGTGCTTGAGGTCGAAGCGGATCTGGGCACGAAGGTGGTTGCACCTTCCGAACGTCGGGACGCACGCAACCTCCGCGCAACTCGCAACGCGTTATCGGAGCATCTCGAGAGCATGATGGGCGATGCACCCTTCTGTGATACCTGTGGCAATGTCACCGTGCGCAACGGGGCTTGCTACAAGTGTCTCAATTGTGGTGCCTCTCTCGGCTGTTCTTGAGAATTCAACGGACGGTGTTGTGGACCCTCAACCGGGCGCGCTCTCTGCAGAGCAGATTCATGCCTTGATCGACTCCGGAGCCCTCATCGGTTCCGGAGACATTAAGCAGCGCATCCAGCCCTGTTCGCTCGATCTCACATTGGGCGTTGAACTCTGGCGCATGCCGGCATCGGTGTTGCCTCTCGCTGGCGAACCGGTGGCAGATGTCATCGCGCACTACGCACGCAGCAAAGTCGATCTATCGACTCCTCAGACTTTGGCACGCGGGAATGTCTACATGGCGCGCATTGCAGAATGCTGTGCGCTGCCCGCTTGGCTTGGTGGCTACACCAACAACAAGAGCAGCATCGGGCGCATCGACATGCAGACCCGTACGCTTTGTGATGGCAGTCCGCGTTACGACAAGATTCCACGTGGCTACAAAGGCGATCTGTACCTTGAAATCACACCGCGCTCCTTCGATGTCGAAGTGCAAGCTGGCAGCAGTCTGAACCAAGCGATTTTCTATGGACGGCGTCAGGTACTGGA
The DNA here is from genome assembly GCA_009691765.1 of Planctomycetota bacterium. Classification (GTDB taxonomy): domain Bacteria; phylum Planctomycetota; genus SXUL01. Next base: position 179,109 of record SIAO01000001.1, read on the forward strand.
TACTGATGCACTCGAAGCGCTTGCGCGCAACGAGCTTCTCGCATTCCGCCGCGATGGCCAAGCGCTGCATGCAGACTCCTTGATCATCGATGGGGGCTTGCTTCTTGGTGTGGATCTCGACCAGCCGCTCGTGGGCTACGTTGCGCGTAACACCACCGAGGCCATCAGCTTGATTTCTGGTCAGGTGAAAGATGGCAGCGAGTTCTTTGAGCCGATTCCACGGCCGCGGCAAGGACGACTGCTTCTGCGACGTGGTCATTTTTACGTGTTTTCGACGCGAGAGTTTGTGCGCATTCCTCCGGAGTACGCCGTTGAGATGCTGCCTCACGAAACCAGTGCAGGCGAATTTCGTGCTCACTACGCTGGGTTTTTCGATCCAGGATTCGGTTGGTCACCTGCTGGCGCTGGGACTGGGACGCCCGCTGTGCTCGAGGTGCGGCCCTACGACGACGACATCATTCTTCGGGATGGTCAACCGATTTGCAAGATGGCCTTCGAACGCATGGCCGCCAAGCCTGCGCAACCTTACGGTACGCGCGGAGTTGGCAGCCACTACAATGAGCAGCGCGGGCCTCGACTCTCGCGGTTTCTTCAATGAACAGCACTCACTCAACCGCACGCTTTGAGCACCATGTCTTTGTGTGCACCCACGAACGTGAAGCTGGCAAGGGATGTTGTGCGGCCGGTGGCGGCCTCGCGGTGCTCGACCGCTTCAAGTCTGTGCTGCGGGAGCATGGACTTGCAGAGCGCATTCGTGCCAACCGTTCCGGATGCCTCGACGCATGTTCGCGCGGGGTCACGGTGGTGATCTACCCTGACGCCGTTTGGTATGGCGGTGTTGTGCCTGCCGATGTTCATGAGATTGTTGAATCCCATTTGAAGGGTGGTCGGCCCGTGGAACGCTTGTTCCTGCGCTGCTCTACCGAGTGTGATAAACGCCCCGGAGGATGTGGCTGATGCGCATGCTGTTGCTTCTGTGTGCTGTGGCGATTTCCCTGAGTGCGCAAGACACGCCCAAGCGCGAGCCTTGGAGCAAGGACGGAAATAGCGTGACGAAGACACCGAGCGGGCTTGTTGTAAGTGTGCTGAAGCCGGGTGCCGAGGCACCGCGTCCCAAATTGGGCGACACCGTCAAGGTGAAGTACACCGGTTGGCTTGAGGACGGGACGGAATTCGACAGCTCGCGTGGCAATCCCGTCGAGTTCCGCATCGGCTCTGTCATCGAAGGTTGGAATGAGGGCTTGGGACACATTGGTGCTGGGGGCCAAGTGAAATTGACGATTCCGGGCAATCTCGCTTATGGGCCGAAAGGCAGCCCACCCAAAATTCCGCCGAATGCCACACTCATTTTTGATGTCGAACTGGTGGAAGTGAAGCCCGGCCCGGTGGCGCCGTCGTTTACGGCTCCCACGAAAGACAAACAGAAGAAGACAGAGAAGGGCCTGCTCTACGAGATTCTTGCCGAAGGGACTGGCACGAACATCACGACGGATGAGCAGTTTGTGGCGGAGTACGCCATCTTTACGCTCGGCGGCAAGCTTCTCGACTGCAGTGCGTTCAGTGGGCAGCCGTTGAAGGGCACTCGCGCGAGTTTCCGCATTCCCTTCATGAATGAAGCCTTTGGGTTGCTCAAAGAGGGATCTCATGCAGTGTTCGAAGTGACGCCAGCTCTGGGTTTTGGTGATCGTCCCATGCCTGGTTTGAAGGCCGATGAATCCACCATTTGGGACATCAAGATACTGAACGTCACCCGACCGCTCGCTCTCCCAGAGTTTTATATGCCACGCGCGGATGTCATGAAGTCCACTGCGAGTGGTTTGCAGTATGAAGTCATCAAGGAAGGCACAGGAGCCGTGCCGCTGAAGTCCGCCAATGTAACGGTGCACTATGCCGGCTGGTTCACTGACGGACGCATCTTCGATAGCAGCTACTCCCGCGGTGAACCCACGAGTTTCCCAGTCACGGGCGTGATTCCAGGCTGGACTGAAGGATTGCAGCTCATGAAAGAGGGCAGCGTTTACCGTTTCGTGATTCCCGGGAAGCTCGCATACGGGGCCCAGGGAATGCCCGGACGCATTCCGCCAGATGCCACCCTCATCTTCCACGTCGAGCTCGTGAAAGCTGGCTGATTCAAGGGCTCAAAGTTGGATTGCGCCGATGCGCAGCGGAGCATCCTCTGCTGCGTTGTTGTTTTCAGTGGTCGCAATTTGTGCGGCCGACATCATCGCAAGCGCACTCCAACCGGTCCCGTCCGGTTTTGGTGCCGCACTGCTGAGGATCAGAGTGCCATCGTTAGGCAGCTGCATTGTTCCGATGCAGAGTTCAGTCTTCGAGCGCACGAAGACCAAGCGGTTGCGCGGCTTGCCGAGCCAATGTTGCTTGGCGACCACTTCTTGCCCGCAGTAGCAGCCTTTTGTGTACGAGACCGTGCGCGCTTCCAGTCCGCTTTCGGCTGGCAAGACACCGGAATCAATATCGATGCCATAGCGCGGCATGCCGGCGTCGACGCGCCATGGGTTGAGCATCTGAACATCTGGGGCGCCATCGGCTTCAGCTGCATTCGTGAGCGGACGCACCCATGTCGCGATGCCCCAACTGTCATCTTTGTACTGCAACAGCGAACCAGATGTTGCGACGCCGATCGGATTGATGACGCCAGCTTCCGGCAAACTCAGTGGCATTGCGGATGTGTTTATGAGGCTACGCAAAGCAGGGACGACCGACACGCTGACACTTATGTCGGCAATGGTCGCGTACTTGCGCAGATGGGCGATGAGCACTTCATGGCAATTGCGTTCAGTCCATCCATGGATCTCCTCACCAACGCGGACGACTTGGATAAGCGCGATGGACCGCCCTTTGGGTTCCAACACGAAGGCTCGTGCACCCGCACCATCTTTCATGCCACCAAGGTCTTGCGTGCACAACCCATTCAAGAACCGCACGGGATCCTTTCCGCGAAGCACGAAAAACGCGCAGGAGTTATCGAGGACATGCTGCGGTGGCGAAAGCGTCGGCATGGGCTTATTGTCGCCGAAGCGCAGGAAGTCAGCATCCTCAGGCGTGAAATAACATGGTAGTATTCAGCGGAGCTACCATGGTCACCATCACTGAAAGAGCGGCCGGAAAGATCCTTGAGATTCTTGAACGTCAAGGCAAAGACACAGGCACTCATGGACTGCGCGTCGGGATTGAAAGCGGCGGATGTTCCGGATTCCAGTACAAGCTTGATCTTGGTGAAGCGTTGGCAGACGACCAGATCTTCGCTTCCGGCAAGGCGCAGGTGATGGTGGATACCAAGGCGATTCTCTTCCTCGGTGGCTCAACCGTCGACTACATCGAGAGTCTGACGGGCGCCGGCTTCACGGTGCGGAATCCGAACACCACGGGCACCTGCGGCTGTGGCACTTCATTTTCGGTTTGAAAAGCGCGATATAGCGCGCTTGCGCTTCATGGCAGCAGGTTGTGGAACTGCAACGCGACGATGTCGACCTTGCGCGTCACCGGATCAAACACGCGCGCGCGAGTGCCTGGGTCGCCATAAGTGTGCAACGTAATGGCCGTTGGCCACCCAGCGTTGGCGAGCTGATGCATGTTTTCACGAGGTGGAGGCACGAGCCCCATCACACCACCGCGAGCAAGTGTGCGGCCTCCTGTGGCGCAGACCTCCGCGTGCCCTTCTGACATGCGCTCTTCAACAAGCGCAAAACTCGTCTCGAAGCACGATCCTTGTAGACAGCGCACGACGCACCAATTCAGGTGGTCGTGGATGCGTGTTTCGCGAAAGGCACCCCAGACCAGGACTACCACAGCGAAGCGGTGGTCTGCATCGGCGTAAACGAGATTGCGTGTGTACGGGACCCCTGGGTGCTCTGTGCGCAACTCTGCTGGCACGCAGTAATCGAGTGGGATCAACTCCGTGTTCAACTGTTCGACGCGGCGTGCTGTGGCAACCGCATCAAGGTCGGCGTCGATGAGGTCGCGCACCGCAGCAACATACGTGCTAAGGGTCGCATCTGTGGTGTGCATGGTGCCGAGGCTCATGCGTGAATCCTACAAGAAGCAGCACGACCGCGCGCCTTTTCCCAAAGTGGCTGCGGGTCGCAGTAAAGCACGCGTGTTTGATGCCGAAGATGTACTGGGAGAATCCCATGATCCGTTCACTATTTTACGCAGCGCTTTTGGCTGGAACTCTTGTCGGGCAGGGGACACTGTCAGGCAACGAAGTGCTCCTGCTTCGAGAAATCGGCGTGGACGATGCGGGGATCGCTGCCCGCGTGCGCGCGCATGGGTTGGTCGCGTGTGACGGTCTATTGAGTGCTCTTGAAGATCAAAGCGCTTCACAGGAGTTGCGCGATCTCGCAGCGCTTCTTTCGCCACGACGCATGGCCTTGGCGGAGCTCGCCAAGGACTTCGACGAAGCGCGCTGTGGGCCATTCTCATTGCTGGTGCCACGCGGCTGGATTCGATCCAGCACAGACATGGCGGGCAGTACATGCGATGTGTTTACCTCGCCAGAAGGTGGGCAACGTATCGTGCTCCTGATGGGCAGCCCGACGTCCTTCCCGGATGCAACCGCGGAACATATTGGAACTCAGGTGATTGAGCAGACTTTGCGGGCCATCGGAGCAATCGGCCCCACTGTGCCACGCGCACGCGCGCTCAGAACGCTGGAAGGTCGTGTGTGGGCATCAGCGGCTGCTGTTCAATCGATTCCGCGGGCACCCGCGCGAGAACTCAGCATCGCAGCCTCCATCGTCGCCGGGCGAGCCGTGCTGTGCGTTGGTGAATCCATGAGCGACGCGCAGCCACTCTCCAGGCCCATGGATGTGATGCTCGGCACATTAATCGCAAACTAGATGCTGCGTGATTCCTATGACTCTGTGCGCTGGCGTGTGCGCGGCTATGATCTGCGCACATGGGTGAGCACGCTGACGTACTGCCGCTGATTGACGTCCGCGGGATCCGTGTTGACTACGGCGATGGATTGCTGGCCCTCGACGGATTGGATTTGTGTCTTCCGCGCGGCTGCCATGGGCTGCTCGGAGTGAACGGTGCAGGGAAGAGCACATTGTTAAAGGTGCTGCTCGGGCTGCTGCGACCTCGCGCTGGCTCTGGCACCGTTTTGGGTGAACCCATCCATGGTGCAGGTGAGCGCTTGCGACTCCGCATTGGCTACATGCCGGAATCCGATGCCCACCTTGGCGACCTTCCGGCGATCGAATCTGTCGCCATGCTGGGCGAGTTGTCAGGGCTAGGCGCTACCGAAGCCACCCGTCGTGCCCACGAGGTGCTGCATTACTGCGGCCTTGGAGAAGCGCGAATGCGCTCTGCGGACGGTTTCTCTGCGGGCATGCGGCAGCGTCTTAAGCTAGCAGGCGCGCTGGTGCACGACCCTGAACTGTTGTTCCTTGATGAGCCTGCGAATGGGTTGGATCCTGCAGGCAGAGAGACCATGCTCGCCATGCTGCGAGAAGTCGCGGCGCGCGGCGTGTCCATTATTGTCTCAACGCACTTGCTTCCTGATGTGCATGAACTGTGCGACAGCGTTGTCATTGTGAGCAAGGGGCGAGTTGTGCGCAGCGGGCGCGTCGATGAACTCATTACCGGCCTCGCTGATCTGTGGCGCATTCAAATCGATGGAAGCGTTGATGCGTATGCCAAGGCGCTCGAAGCGGAAGGCCTAGAACCCCGACTGGACAACACGCGTGGCGTCGTAGCAGTTCAGTGCCAGCCACATTCTGGAACCACAGCGCTTTTCCGCGCAGCGGTGAACGCATCCGTTGGCATTCGAGAATTGTCGCCGGGTACCAAGTCGATCGAAGATGTCTTTTTCGAGAGCATCGAGGAACCTCATGGCCATTCATGAGCGCATCTACAAGCGCCTCGATCAGCACCCTACGAGGGCGGCAACATGGCCAGCACGAACCATAGGGCGTGTCTTGGGTCGACAAGCGATGCGGAGCTGGAAAACGCGCTTGTTGTTCTATGGGGCCTTCGCTCCAGGCTTGGTCTTCGGATTGATGGTCTACATCGTGACACGCAACGAGGATCGAATTCTCAGGTTAGCCAGGCAATTCTCACTCACAGAGATCAGCACTTTCGAAAATGTTGATGCGGAGGTGTGGTACCGCTGCGGTTCAAACCTCGTGTTCATGCTGCTTGGGCATGTGCAAGTTTGGTTTGCGCTGCTGCTTACGGCGGTGTTGGGCGCTCCACTCGTAGCAGAAGATCTGCGTACTCAAGCTGGCGAGGTCTATTTGGCGCGGCCTTTAGCACCTAGGGACTACGTGATGGGCAAAGCCATCGTGATTGCACAGCGACTCTTTGTTGTGCTGGCAGCACCGGCCCTCTTTGTCCTTTTGATGGCCAACATGTTGATCCCAGCGAGTTTCGTCGCGTGTCTGTCGCTCTACTTCATCGTTGTGGTGTTTAGCGCTCTGGTTGCGGTTTCCAACGCAGTGCTCATGTTGGGCGTTTCCTCTCTGACACGCAGTGCACGCTACGCCACAGCCATTTGGTTCTTGATCTACTTTGTCACATGGATCATCTCGGAAATCCTCGTGGCTGCGACCGACAATCATGTCTTCGAACTCTGTTCTTGGCGCACGAATCAGCACATTGTGCTCTCCGAAATGCTTGAGCTCGAAGGCCTGCACGAAGCCATCATGGTGCTGCCGTCTATCGAACACAGCCTCTGGCCGAGTCTGCTCATCATTGCAGTGACGGCGGGTCTCGCATGCTGGACAGTCTTGCGGCGCATGCAACCGAGGAAGGTTTGATATGGGGTCAGCGTTGATTGAATGCAACAAGTTAGCGCGTTGGTATGGCAGCGTGCCGGCGTTGACGGATGTGGACCTGTCCGTACCCGCGGGCATCACAGGATTGCTGGGCCCCAATGGGGCAGGGAAGAGCACTTTACTCCGGATCCTTACGGGGCAGATCAGTGCCAGTTCCGGAATCTGCCGCATACTTGGCCGCGACCCCATGCGTGATGCGAGTGTCTTCCGCGACTTGGGTTTTTGCTCTGAAGATGACGCTCTATTCGAGCGCATGACTGCGCGTGAAGTGCTCACATTCCTCGCGAGGCTCTCTGGTTTCGAGCGCCCAGCCGCCAAAGAACGAGTGCAGCAGGTTCTCGAAATCACGGGCATGATTGCTAACGCGGACCGCCTCACCACATCGTTTAGCAAGGGAATGCGCCAGCGTACGCGCATCGCTGCAGCATTGTTGCACCGGCCCATGCTCATTCTGTTGGACGAGCCCATGACGGGGCTGGATCCAGTTGGACGACGCGACGTTTTGGAGCTTCTCCGCAAGCTGGCAGAGCAGGGAACCAGCGTGCTCTTTTCCAGCCACATTCTTCACGAGGTCGGCGCGGTGGCGGCTCACATTGTGGTGCTCAATCGAGGCATGGTGTTGGCTGAAGGGTCTTTGGCTGAGATCCGCGCAGACTTATCCGACCATCCGTTCACCTTGTCAATTCGGTGCTCGGATGCCCGCGCACTCATGCTGCGCTTGGGGGCCTTGGAATGCGTTACGGACTTTAAGATCCGCTCTCTAGAACACTTGGATGTTGGCGCGAGTTCAGCGGCAAAGCTATTGCACGCATTGCCCAGCATAGTGCTTGAGAGCGGCATCGGAGTTAGCGAAGTTTCGGCCCCTGGCGAAAGCGTGGAAGCGGTCTTCCAGAAACTGCTGCGATGAAATCACCCGTAGCACTCCTTGCGCTGTTTGGTCTTGGGCACATTCTCGGTGCGCGCAAGCTCCTCATCGCGGCACTCTTGGCGTTGCTCCCGGCAGCGCTGCTCGTCATCCTGCGTTGGCAAGAGCCATCAAGTACCGTCGCGGAATTTCTTCACACAGGACTCCCAAACCTCTGTCTCGCTGTGACCTGCATGTTGGCGATGTTCCTTGGCTGCGGATGCGTGCGCGACCTGTTGGAAGAACGAACGTTGGGGTTGTTGCTCACGCGTCCCATTGCGCGTGGGTCTTTGGCGTTGGGCCTACTATTCTCCGCAATGCTGCTCACATGCGCTCTCGCCGCGTTTGCGCCATTGCTCGGATTCGGTGTTGCCATGTATGGGTTGCAATTGGAGTATCAACAAGGAGAGCCTTCGGTGCTGCTCCTGTCATCTGTAATGGTTCTCTTGGCTATTGTCCACACCACCTTGTTTTCGCTCTTGGGCTTGCGTTTCCGAAAATCTACTGTGATCGGTGTGGTGTGGCTGTTTGTCGTTGAGGTTGGCCTTGGGTCAATTCCTGGGCCTGCGCGCATGCTCGCGCCGACAGCTCTCGCCGAGTGCCTCTTGAGCCCGAATTTCGCAACTCGAGCCAGTATCAGTGCAGAGTCGGGCGAATATCAGATTCCTCCGCTGCAAGCTCTGTGCATTTTGGCGCTCATGGAGTTGGTGTTGATAGTTTTGCATCAGCGCCGCGCAGCAAGTATGGATTTCCTGTCCGCAGACGTCACGTCGGAAGCAGCTTGAGCTCAGCAGCGTAGTAATGCGCTACGCAGCGCCGCGTGCATGGGGGCATTCACCAATCAGAGATCTGGCGCAGCGCCGCCGAGATTCAACAGCATGTCGAGCTCCCTAGGCGCACAGCGATGCACGTCAGCGCCGCGCAAGCGTGCTTCAAGGAATCCGTAACGACTTGCTTGGCGACCATCACGGACTGCCTGTGATAGCGCTGTACTCTGCCCGACGATGACCAGGAGCTGTTTCGCTCTCGTCATAGCTGTGTAGAGCAAGTTGCGACGCAACATGAGATGGTGCTCTTGGAAAAGAGCCAAGATGACCGCAGGATATTCACTGCCTTGCGACTTGTGCACAGTCATGGCGTACGCCGGCACGAGGTCGTCCAACGCCTGGCCTGAGAGCGCAACGCTACGGCCATCAAACGCGACTTCGGCACTGCGTGCGGACCAATTCCAAGACAAGACCATGCCAACATCGCCGTTCATGATGCCAAGTGTGTAGTCGTTACGCGTCATCATCACGCGGTCTCCTTGACGTAGTGCTTCGTGTTTCGAAACGGGCGATGTTTCTGGATGGTGTAGCCCGGACTGCATGAGAGCGTTGAGCTGGTGAGTACCGACTGGACCGCTGTGCATTGGCGTGAGGATTTGGATGTCAGTGTGTGGATCGAGCCCGTAGCGCGTCGGAAGCCGACGCAAGAATAGATCTGCGATGAGCTCAGCGCCCTCCGTTGCATTGTTGCGTTCCATGAAGAAGCAATCATTGTCCTTGGAGTGCGTTGCGAACACGGGTGGTTGCCCATGCAGGACGCGATGTGCGTTGCTGACAATCGCACTTCCCGCAGCCTGGCGATGCACCTGTGTGAGTCTTGAAACGGGGACGACCGCGCTGCTGATGAGATCTGCAAAAACTCGTCCCGGGCCCACGGGGGGAAGCTGATCCGCGTCTCCTGTCAGCAAGAGCACGGTTTGTTCTGGCAGTTCCTTGAGAACCTGCTGCATGAGTGTCAGATCCACCATGGAGGTCTCGTCAATGAGGAGAACATCTGCGGCTTGTCCTAGGCCGCTGCCAACGGCATTGACGAGTCCGGGGACCAAACCAAAAAGCCGATGCAATGTGCTGGCGGGCTGCTGCACGACTTCGGACAAGCGCTTCGCCGCACGTCCTGTAGGAGAAGCAAGGGCCAGTTTGCGCCCAGCTACCAGGAAACTGTCAACGACTGCGCGCAACACTGTGGTTTTTCCAACACCTGGGCCACCAGTAAGCACGGCGCAGCGAGAACTCAGTAGCAGTTGAGCTGCAGATTCCTGTTCTGTGGTGAAGGGGATGTTCGCTGCATTCACGAGCGGAATGCGTTCAGGAGCTGGCAAGCTGGCAATCTTCCGTATGCGTGCCGCGACAAACTCCTCTGCGCTCGAGAGTGCAGGAGTGCTGGCCAGTAGTGTCGGTCCGTGGGAATGAACGCGTACTTGATCGTTGGTTACGGCTTCTATCAATGCAGCCTGCAGCAGGGGTGCCGGTAGGCCAGTGAGTTCCACGGCGGTTTCGACAAGGGTGCATGGTGGCAATGCAGAATGGCCTTGGTGTTGCGCAAGAAGAAGGACGTGCTTGAGTGCTGCGCTCATGCGTTGTGGCGCTTCTACTGGTATGCCAGCACGCTGCGCGAACTCGTCGGCGGTCTTGAAGCCGATTCCGCGGAGACGTTCAACAAGCGACCATGGATTGCGCTGCACGACGCTTGGAGCGGCTGCGCCGAAAGCGGCGATCAGCGCAGCGCACTGCCCAGAAGTGAGCCCGAAGGTGCTTAACGCGACAAGGGTCTCTTGCTCAGCGCGCCCACTCCGAACGGCTGCGCTGAGTGCAAGCGCTCGTTTCTTGCCGAGGCCCTTCACGAGTTGTAGACAATCGGGGTCCATTTCGATGCGTTGCAAGGCGCTTGCCCCAAAGGCATCAACAACGCGCTGGGCAAGACGCTTGCCGACACCGCGCACACCTCGTGATTCGAGGTACGTGGCTATTCCTTGAGCGGTCACAGGCACTTCCGTGGCAGCGCTTTCGATTTCGAACTGACGCCCGAAGCGTGGATGAACACCCCAAGTTCCGCGGATGCAGAGCACGTCGCCTTTGCGGACATCGAAGGGGATGGAACCCCGCGCGGAATACGGTTCGGCAGACGCCCCCTCCAGCAGTCGCAACACGGTGAAACCCGAAGTGCTGTTGCGAAAACTAATGTCGAGAACCTGAACGGTATGCGTGGAGGGCTGATCAGCCGCCATGTGCCAACACGATAGCCGATGAGTGAGACAGCCGTGGAGAGATACCATCGCTGCATGGCGACTGCATTGCGCATCCTGCGGGTGGTCACTCGAATGAACGTGGGAGGGCCCGCGCGACACATCACCATGTTGATGCGTGGGCTGGCAGCTACGCGTTTCGATCAGCGCCTCGTGTGCGGTCCATGCCCCGAGAATGAGGGCCCAGGAATCCTCGGCGCTGAGCTCCATGCACACGTCTTAGGGCACTTGCGGCGGCAGGTTTCACCTTGGCATGACTGGATGGCGCTTCAAGAGTTGAAGCGTGCGCGTCGCGAACACAACGCGAGCATCTTGCACAGTCACACTGCCAAGGCCGGGCTGCTCGGCCGACTGAGCGCCAAGAGAGCCGCGAATTGTCGTGCAGTACACACGTTTCACGGCCACACGTTTGAGCGCTATTTCCGAGGAGGTTCAGGGCGTGTGCTCGCTTCGGTTGAGCGCTTCCTCGCTGCTCGCTCAGCTGCATTGATCGTGCAATCGCCAAGTCAACTCGAGTCTGTCGCTGCTCATCTCGGTCCTCGCGCAGCGCGAATTTTGCACCTCATTCCGCCCGCGGTTCAGCAGGAGTTCCTCTCGGAGCCTACGGGCGATGTCGTCAATATACGCAGTCGCTTGAGAATCGCGGAAGACTGTGCGGTGTTGTTGTTCCCTGTGCGCCTCGCAGAGGTGAAACAGCCACTAGCGGCATTGGATGTGCTTCAACACCTCTTGCGATTCCGCCCGGTTGTTCTGCTTGTGCCAGGTGATGGTCCGCTCAAGACACAGTTCGTGGAAACGGCACGCTCTCGTGGATTGGACTCGTCTCTCCGCATGCTCCCTTTCGTCAACGAGCTTTGGTCGCTCTATGACAGTTCGGATGCCTGCCTGCTCTTAAGTCGGTCGGAAGGCACGCCCTTGGTGATTCTCGAGAGCCACGCGCGCACTCTGCCGGTGATTGCAACCGACGTTGGTGCTGTGCACGAGATGTTGCATACGGCTGACTTGCTGTTGCCGCGGGAGTGTCCCGCGGCCGAAATGGCCGGCCAGATTCACGAGTTTCTGAATCGGCGACGTCTCGGCGACGAAGCTGCCCGGGCGTCCCGCGCACGCGTCGCTGCGGAACACTCCGAGGAATTGCTCTGCCTTCGTGTCGCAGGTCTGTATGAGTCTTTGGCTTAGGGTTCGAGGCGGTCCGTGATGAATCCGCGAATGGCTTCTTGCGCACCTTGATCATTCCAACCGACCCACCAGAACTCTATTCCTACATCGCAGCCTGCTTCAACCGGTTGAATCCAACACACTTTGCCGAGTGCGAGGATCCCGCTGGGTAGTCCGGGCAGCTGCAACTTGAGGGCCAACATGGTGCCGTGTTCGGGGGTCCTGTCGAGACGCACACACATTCCACCGCCCGAAATGTTCTGAACGAAGCCGCTTTGAGAAGCACCGAGCGTTTCCAGCAGCGGGTCGTTGTCGACGGGCTTCCATTCGACAACACATTCTGACGACACTCGAGGGTAGGTGCGACGTTCCATGGCGTTCCTTTCGGCACGATTGATGCGGCGAAGCCCGTTTCGCGCAGACCCATTCCCACGCGGGGTCGCGGTGGACCGAACATGGCGTAGGATACGGTGGATAGTCAAGTTGCGCCTACTGCCGATAGCGTGCGCAGGGTGCGATCAAGATATTGGGCATCCGGGAAGAAAACCGGGTGGCAAGTGGTCGAAAGAGGGTTGACCCCAGCCCCTGACCGGGCAAGGTCGTTGGAGGTTTGACGTGAATTCGAAGGGATCTGTGTCCGCGGCCTTTTTGATCCTTGCGCTGGTCCTCGCCGCAGCCTTCGGCTTCGGCTTGATGATGATCTTCAGAGACGACGCTGCGCCGACGAATCCTCCCGTGATCTCAACCACGACGAAACCCGTAGTGGTTGCCGAAACGGAGATTGATGCGCCGAGGATCGTCGCCAAAGCGCCCAACGCAGCGGATCCTGGCGCTCCGACGCCCGTTGGTACGAAGGGGGTCGCAACCGAAGTCGCTGGTTATGTTCGTGACCCAGCGGGCAACGCCATCAAGGACGCCACAGTCCAAGTCATCGACTACAGATTTGATCAAGCGTCTACCAAGCGCCTTGTCGATCGGTTCACCACTGACATATTGCGCGAGACGGTGACAGGCGCTGATGGGCGCTACTCGTTTGATCGACTCACTCCTGGCGGGCGCCATTTCCTGCGCGCTTCTGCCCCGAGTTTCTTGTCTCAATACAAGGACCATGTGGGCGTCGGATTGCTCGCCGATTTCAACTTGCAACCAGGCGTCCGCGTCACGGGTGTGGTTTTGAATTCTAAGAGTGGCGAGCCCGTCGTGAACGCCATGGTCAAGGGTTGGTTTCGAACGCCCAATGTCAGCGATGTCAACCGGCTCTTTCGCTGGGAAGAGAAGTTGCGCACCGATGAAAAGGGAGCGTTCACTTTTGAAGGTGCGCCTGTTGAGAGTGTGAAGTTCATCATTCAGCACGACGATTACGAAGACATGATGGAGGACCGTCGCCTCACTGCCGGCGCAGTTAACAACCTGGAGTTCAAGTTGGTTCGCGGTTTGCTCGTGAAGGGCGTTGTCAAAGACAAGATGACTGACGCACCGATTAGAAACGCAAAGGTTTCGCTCACAGCTATCATCGTTCCTCGTTTGGAGACACGCACCGATGACAAGGGCGAGTTCACCATGCGCGGCGTGGAGCGCGGCAAGCAATTGATGGTGATTGGTGCCGACGGCTACACGGACACTCGTCTGAGTTGCGAGTTCAGCGATGGCGACGCATTCGATGCGGCCAAGGAGAACATTCATGTTTACCGCATCGACCCGGCGGGCAGCGTGGCAGGCCGCGTGCTGACAAAAGAGGGCGCTCCGGTTGATAACGCTCGGATCTTCGTTGGACGCAAGACGCCACTGACCAAGGTCGTTCGTGGCGCGGCGGAGGCCGTGAGCGACGCAGAGGGCCGCTACCTCGTGCGCAATATGGGCGCAGGTGAGACCTACGCACTTGCAGTCATCAAAGATGGTGCTGCGATTACGGTTTCACCCGAGATCACGCTTGGTCCTGCGGAAATGCGCGACTCCTTCGATATTCGTCTTTCCCGCGGCGGGAGCATTTCAGGGTCTGTGTCTGACGAGCTCAACACTCCGGTAGCCGGAGCTGTCATGACCATTGAGATTCCGCCGTTGGCCGACGTTTGGTTTCCGACCGGGATGGGAATGGGCGGGCAGCGCACAGAGACGATTGTCACGGGTCCGGATGGTCATTACAGCCTTGAAAATCTATGGTGCGGCACATTCACCTTTCACATCACGCACCCTGAGCACGTTGAACTCGCGCAACAGAAAGTGGAATTGAAGGATGCTGAGCAGATTCTCGCGAAGGACTTCACCATCAAGGTTGGGCGGTTTGTCGCCGGAACCGTGTATGGCGCGAATGGTCAACCAGCCGAGGGCGCAACAATTTCCGCTGCGCTTCCGTTCACCGACAAAATTGCTGGTTCCTGCACGTCCGGAGTTGACGGTAGGTACCGCATCTCGGGTTTGATCAAAGGAAATTACCGCGTTCAGGCGCGCAAGGAGGGTTTCACGAGCCGTGGTGCCGAGAATATTCCTGCTGACACTGATGGTGTGAATTTCACCATGGAAGAGATGGGAGCAGTCATCGGCACTGTGCTCGGCCCGGATGGTCAGCCCGCCGTTGATTTCAGCACTGAACTCGTTCCGCTGGACATCTCACCAGAGAATCAGTTGGCTATGGGCCGAACTGCCAGTGCTGGTGACGCGGAGCAGGATGCGGGCGGTCGATTCCATATCGCAGGCGTCGACCCCGGGAACTACAACCTCGTGATTCGTGCGCATGAGTTTGCAAGAACTACGCGAGCGGGCATCGTTGTTGGGTCTGGCGCTCCGACCGACGTTGGCACGATCATGCTTGCCAGAGGCGCGCGAATTCACGGCAAGATCACAGACATCCGTAACATCGCAGTCAACGATGCGTCGATCTCGATCTACAACGCCACGCTGGCCGCAGCTTCGCGCACGACTCTGCAAAAGCCCAAGGAAGGCTTGCAGGGCAATTTCGATCCGACCAAGCTGCCCGGTGCCGAGCAAGTCACTTGGACTGCGCGCGTTGATAGCAACGGTGAGTACTCCATGAATGGACTGCCACCTGGCGACTACACATTAAAGATCGAATCCGATCGACATGTGCCGCCTGAAACAGAGACTGTCCGAGTCTCGGCTGAAGAGGACATCACCCGTGACTATCGCCTGCAGACTTCCTGCAAGGGGATCATCACAGTGATGGATAACTTCAACATGCCCGTTCCCGCTGTGTTGGCTTCTGTCAAAGACGCTGCCACGGGCAAACGTGTCGGCAAGGCAGGCTTGTCGCCGCGCACTGACGCCAAGGGCGAGGTTCTTCTCGAAGGGCTTGCACCTGGGAAGTACCACGTCTCATTGCACAGAGGCGGTTACATGCTCGTCGATACCACCATCGACCTCATGGAGACGCAAACCGTTCGTAAGTCGGTGACGACGCAGAAGGTGAACTGACCTAAGCACGCGTGCGGGCCTTCGCAAAAAAACGCGGGGCCCGCTTTTTCGGCGGGCCCCACCTGAAAGAAAGAATCCCTATCTCGAGAGGGCGGTTGGGGAGGGAAAAATCTCGTAGGGTCAGGACTCTTTGCTTGTGCGATTTTGCGCTACATGCTCACTTCACCACACTGGCCGATGGCGAGTCAAGGCAAGAGCCTGAGAGATTTGAGGTTCAGGTCCCGGCCAGCTAATCCAGCGGCGACAATCTACGCCGATTCATTTCTTGTAACTTGTTGAAAGGCATGCATTTAAAGCTATGCATTGCCGCCCATGCTCTCTCAAGGACAGTTGTCTGTGTTGCCGGCAATTTCCGCTGTACGGATTAGAGGACTTGCACAGTTCGCTATGGGATTCTGGCGATGCACGATCGCTCCACCAGTGGAAAAGGTGCTGCCAAGGGAACCGCTGGTTGGAATAGGAGAAAGGGGAAAGGATGGAATTCTGAGTTTTACGTGCTGGAACACAACCTCGGCAACATTGTTCTTCAACAGACTCTACGGGTGGCACTGGCATCGTGCTCAGAATTATTTTGCCCTCTGCGAGGACATGAGCCATTGATGGTTCAGGTTGTTGCGCAATCGAGGGTGGTCCCTTCCGCCAACAGCGTTGGTAGCCACGTTTGGATCCCACACCTGAGGACTTCGAGGCATGCGCGGTAATCCAGAGCAGAGCCTCCATGGGGATCAACCACGTCAAACCCCTGTTGACTAAGGAGTTGCACCTTCTCGCTCCATTGCTTCGGCCCGATAGACATGATGCTCCGCCGATGGCCTTCCGTCATGCACAGCACAAGGTCCGATTGCGTAAGCACATCTCGAGTTGGTGTGCTGCGGTGTTGACGGAGATCGATGCCAAACTGTCGAACAGCTTCGATAGCTCCGCTGCTGGCCGGATCGCCAGCAGCCGCGGCGACTCCGAATGAGCGCACTCGAAACCCTGGCGGATCACCGCTTCCGCCAAAAACCAACGCGTTGGCAAGTGCTTGTCGTAGCAATGCTTCGGCCATCGGCGAACGACACGTGTTGCCTGTGCAAACCACACTGATGCGGTAACGAAGGCAATCAGCGAGCGGCTCCTCCGCGAGCGCCCCGCGGCGAAGCAGGCAGGGCCTCGCAGCTTGTTTCACGCGCACGATACTGGACTCGCGCCCTTCAGGGCCGGGTGCGTCGAGGATGGCAAAGTCCACCGCATCAAGAAATGTCTGTGAGATGTCCGCTGGGCTCACCGCTGCCAATTCACCGGACCGGTTGACACTAGTTGCGTGGATCGGGCGCTTGCAAAGGTCAAGGACGCGTTCTGTGAAAGCATGCCGTGGAACACGAACAGCCTGTCCTGGGTCAGCGCCTAGGACTAATGTCAGTGGTCCTGGCCAAAAACACTCCGCGAGACGGCGAGCATGGCGTGTGGCCTCGCCCGCGTAAGCCAATGCCGCCGACGCATTGGCAGCCAGGATCGGCAGCGCCATAGAGCTGGGACGTTTCTTGAGTGCGAAGACACGATCCATGGCCGCTGGATGTGCCGCAGAGCAGCACAGCCCGAAAACTGTTTCCGTTGGGAGGATTCCGATTTGCCCATCATCCAGCCTTTGAGCTACCTCGTCGGCCAGTGCGGCATCGTGGACATGGCGCAAGTCACACAGCAGCAAGGTGGGCACTCCAAGTGCGAAGGGATAACATTGCTCGCAGCAACGAAACCCGTTGCAATCGCGGTCGCGCAGAGTCTACTCCCGACATGTCTTCAAATAACACTGAACTCGGTGACCGCGACGGCGACCTCAGCCTCAAACGCATGGGAGCGCTTGCGGGAGCATTGGCTCATGAGATCAAGAACCCTCTCAGCACCATGAACATCTCGTTGCAGTTGTTGATGGAGGATCTCGAAACCAAACCCCAAATCGCTTCATCTCAAGTGCTTCCGCGTATCCGCTTGGTTTGCGATGAGATTCGCCACCTGGAACGCATCTTGGGCTCATTCCTCGAGATTGCGCGGGCTCCGATCTTGGATCTCAAAGACCGCGACCCTAATGGGTTGATTCAGGAAACACTCGCATTTCTTGCTCCGGAATGCGCTTTGAAAAAGGTCGACATACGCAACCACTGTGACGGTGCCATCGGTGCGGTTGAGTTTGATCCGGACTTGTTTCGCCAAGCGCTCTTGAACC
Source organism: Planctomycetota bacterium (assembly GCA_009691765.1). Lineage (GTDB taxonomy): Bacteria > Planctomycetota > SXUL01. Next base: position 196,673 of record SIAO01000001.1, read on the forward strand.
TCGTCAGAAATGCGCTGCAGGCGATGGAGCAGGGGGGGACGCTCACGGTCATCACGCGCAGTTTGGATGCAGCGTGGGAGGTTGAAGTCATCGACACCGGTAAGGGAATTGCCCCAAATGTCCAAGAGAGGGTGTTCGATCCGTTTTTCACAACCCGCAAAGGCGGCACAGGTATCGGGCTCGCGGTCACACGCTCTGTCATAGAGCGTCACGGTGGCAGCATCAAACTTCAAAGTGCCCAAGGGCTCGGGACGCGATTCACCTTGCACTTACCCCGCAAGGTCGCACAGCGCGCAAAGCCATGAAAGCGCTGTCGATTCTCGTGGTCGATGACCAACCGGCCCATGCAGACTTGCTCGCTGAAGTTCTGAGTAGAGCGGGGCACAAGACAGCAGTGGCTACCGGATTGCGAGAAGCCAAGGCAAGGATTGCGGAGATCGAACCGGATCTTGTGATTACGGACCTCGATCTTGGCGGCGATCGTGGCACAGATTTGCTGCGTTTCGTGCAAGAACTTAAGCAGGCCCCGAGGGTCATGGTCGTGAGCGGCGTTGGGGCCATTGAAGATGCCGTGACTTGCATGCAGTTGGGCGCTGTGCATTACTTCACAAAACCGCTTGATGTGGAACAGGTGCGGCGCGCCGTTGCTCAGTTGGCCATCGGGCCAGCGGAGGGAACGCCCGAACCCACCGCACCGGGGAGATTCGAAGGCATCATCGGCACCGCACCGTCGATGCTTCGGATGTTCGAGACTGTGCGGCGCATCGCTCCGACCTCAGCGACCGTTTTGGTGACCGGCGAGAATGGAACGGGAAAGGAACTCGTGGCGCGGGCCGTGCACAGGTTGTCGCCGCGGCGCGACCGACCTTTCGTGGCTCTCAACTGCGCAGCCCTCAGCGAAGGGGTCCTTGAAAGCGAGTTGTTCGGCCACGAACGTGGGGCTTTCACTGGTGCAGCACGAAGCCGCGAAGGCAAGTTCGAGTTCGCCGATGGTGGCACACTCTTCCTCGATGAAGTGGGGGACATGCCGCTGAGTGTGCAAGTGAAGCTACTGCGAGTAATCCAAGAGCGAGAGATCATTCGTGTTGGATCCAATCGCAGCATCAAGGTTGATGTTCGATTGGTAGCGGCAACCAACCGCGACTTAGCGCGAGAGATTCAACAAGGTCGTTTCCGTGAAGACCTTTACTGGCGTCTTAAAGTTGTGAGTTTGCATTTGCCGCCATTGCGCGAGCGGCAAGAAGACATTCCGGCCCTCGTACGCGTCTTCCTTGAGCAGGCCGCAGTCAGAAACGGCCGCAAGTCTGTAGAGATCGACGCTGCTGTGATTACAGCTTTGCAAGGCCATTCATGGCCAGGCAATGTGCGCCAGCTCCAGAACACGGTTGAGACCATGCTGCTGCTTTCAGATGGAGGCCGGATCACGATCGCAGACCTTCCGCCAGAGATTGTCGCGGCGGCCCCTTCGAGCAGTCGCGCCCTCGCGGTCGTTGCAAGTGGGGATGCCGCGATGATGACGCTGGATCAGTGGGAGCGCGAGTTGATCAGGGCAAATCTGGAGCGTCACAAGGGAAACCGCACCAAAGTTGCAAAGGCGTTGGGGATTTCTGAACGCACGTTGTATAGAAAACTGCGCGAGTATGGCCTTTCGTGATGCGCTGACATTCTGGCAGCGAAGGCGGCGTGCTGGCAGCCGCTGCCATTTGGGCAGAATCCAAGTTATGGAACCGTGGCGCAAGTTATTGTCCAGCCAGTAATTGCGAAACTGCTAACCATGGCACCGCTCGGCACTCCTCTTGCATAGAGACAATGGCTGCTGAACCGATCTGCGGTGTTCCAGTCACGCGAAGTTGTGATCCGCAACGAGAAAGAGAGAAACCCACATGTCCAAAATCATTGGAATCGATCTCGGTACTACGAATTCTGTGGTCTCTATCATGGAAGGCGGAGAACCTGTGGTGATCGTGAATGCCGAGGGCAACCGTACGACGCCGTCAGTCGTCGCATTCACTGAGAGTGGCGAAGAGCTCGTGGGTGTCCCTGCCAAGCGCCAGGCCGTCACGAATCCCCGCAACACCATCTTCAGCATCAAGCGCTTCATGGGGCGCCGCAAGTCTGAAATCAGCAACGAAGAGAAGTATGTCCCTTACAAGATCACAGGGACCGCGGATGAACCTGTTCGTGTTGACATCCGCGGCAAGCAACTGGCACCGCCCGAGATTTCCGCAAAGGTGTTGCGCCGTCTCAAGGAAACCGCTGAAGCGCATCTGGGCGAGCCCGTCAGCAAAGCCGTCATCACTGTGCCGGCCTACTTCAACGACTCGCAGCGCCAAGCCACGAAAGATGCAGGTGCCATCGCTGGTCTCGAAGTTGTGCGCATCATCAACGAGCCCACAGCCGCGGCTCTGGCCTACGGACTTGACAAGAAAAAGGACGAGAAAATCGCCATCTTCGATCTTGGCGGTGGAACTTTCGATATCAGCATTCTTGAAGTGGCTGATGCAGGCACAGAAGGCCGCACTTTCGAAGTTCTCGCCATCAATGGCGACACCCATCTTGGTGGTGACGATTTCGACCAAGCGCTCATCGATCACGTTGCCGAGGAGTTTCGCAAAGAACAGGGCATAGACGTGCGCAAGGACCAAATGGCCTTGCAGCGTCTCAAAGAAGCATGCGAAAAGGCCAAGTGCGAACTCAGCTCGTCCATGCAGACGGAGATCAATCTGCCTTTCATCACTGCGGATGCTTCTGGTCCAAAACATTTGCAGCGCGTCATTCGGCGCGCAGATTTTGAAAGGCTCGCGGACTCGCTGATCGAGCGGACGCGGCAACCCTGCCTGAAAGCTCTGGAAGACGCCAAGCTCACACCAGAACAAGTGGATGAAGTGATTCTCGTCGGTGGTTCCACACGCATTCCCGCCGTGCAAGCGATGGTGAAGCAACTCTTCCGCAAAGAGCCCAACCGCAGCGTCAACCCTGACGAAGTTGTGGCCATGGGAGCTGCAATTCAAGGTTCGATTCTCGCTGGCGAACGCACAGATGTTCTGCTGCTCGATGTCACGCCGCTCTCGCTTGGAATCGAAACCTACGGCGCTGTGTTCACCAAACTCATCGAACGCAACACCACAATCCCCAGCCGCAAGTCGCAGGTGTTCAGCACCGCAGCCGACAATCAACCCGCGGTCACCATCCATGTGCTGCAAGGCGAACGCCCGATGGCAGGGGACAACCGAACCCTGAATCGGTTCGATCTTGATGGCATCGGCACGGCACCGCGCGGAACTCCGCAGATCGAAGTCAGCTTTGACATCGATGCCAACGGCATCCTCAACGTTTCCGCGAAAGACCTTGGGAGTGGCAAAGAACAGCATGTGCGCATCACTCCTTCCAGCGGGCTAAACAAGGATGATGTGGAGCGCATGAAGCGCGATGCGGATGCGCATGCCGAAGACGATCGCAAGCGCCGAGAGCTGATCGATGCCCGCAACAAGGCCGAAGCGATGCTCTACGAAGTCGAAAAGACTCTGAAGGAGCACGAGAGCAAGTTGTCGGAGCCTGAGAAAGCCAGCGTGGAAGAAGCCACCAAGGCGCTCAAGACAGCTGCTGAGGGTGACAACCCCGGTGACATCGAACGAGCCATGGAAGCCCTACAGAAGGCTGTGATGCCCCTCTCCGAAAAGCTCTACAAGGAAGCTAGTGCGAAGGGCGCAACGAGTGAGGGCCAAGGCGCCAAGGAAGCTGGTAGCGATGATGACGTGGTGGATGCGGACTTCGAAGTGAAGAAGTAAAGTGCTCGCGGCACACCCGCATGATCCAGGTTGAGAACCTCACTAAACGCTACGCAGGATTCACTGCTCTGGACCGAGTCTCGTTTGAAGTGGCCGAGGGAACCGTTGTCGGTTTCCTCGGTGCCAACGGAGCTGGCAAAACTACGACTCTGCGCATCCTGTCGTGTTTCATGCCGCCAAGCGAAGGCTGTGCGCGCGTCGGCGGCTTCGACACGGTGCGCCAAGGGCACGAGGTTCGGCGCATTATCGGTTACTTGCCTGAGTCCGTGCCGCTGTACGGCGACATGCGGGTCGATGAGTACTTGCGTTTCCGCGCTCGCTTGAAGGGAGTGACGGCTGCCGCCGCGCAAGCCGCAATCGACCGCGTTGTCAGTCGCTGCAAACTGACAGAGAAGCGACGCAATCTGATCAAGGCGCTCTCGAAGGGGCAGCGCCAACGTGTGGGCATCGCTGATGCCCTTGTGCATGATCCGCGCCTGCTCATTCTTGATGAACCCACCTCTGGGCTCGATCCAGATCAGCGTTTAGAAGTGCGCCACTTGATTGCAGAGTTGGGTGCAGATCGCACCGTGCTGCTTTCCACACACATTCTGCCGGAAGCCGAAGCGAGCTGCAGTCATGTCGTGATCATTCACCGGGGGCATGTTGTTGCTAGCGCCGCCACGACCGCACTTGCCAACGCGGAAGGGCACTGGATGCTCGTACATTCTGGTGCCCCGCTGAGCAACGCCCCCGAAAACCACTACGACGCGGTCACCGACCGCAGCAGCATTCGTTGCACAACACAGCTGGATGCCGCAGCCATGGCGAGCGTTGCTGTTGTCGCTGGGCGGCAAGTGCTCGAACTGTCTTGTCACCGCCGTACGCTTGAGTCCATCTTCATGGATGTGGTCGGTGGACGGAGCGATCTCGCATGAATCGCACGCTCATTCTCTTTCGGCGCGAACTGCTTGCGTTGATGGCAGCGCCTGGAACATGGGTGCTCGTTGGGCTGTCATGGCTGTGGTTGGGCGCCCTTTACCGCTGGCAAGTCTTGCCGAGCGCTGGGCACGGCGATTTGCAATACATGTTATGGCAGGGGACTTTGCATGCCGTCAACATGCAGATCCTCTTCGTTCCGCTGCTCACGATGCGTTGCGTGTCCGAAGAGAAGCGCAGCGGGACCATTGAGATGTTGGTGACTGCGCCCGTGGGCGATCACGAAATCATCTTGGCGAAATTCGCGGCTGCGTGGGTTGTCAATATTCTGCTTTGGGGTGTCTTGCCGCTCTACAGTCTGATTGCTCAACAGACTGGTGGGGACCCTGACTGGGGGCCAGTGTTCGCAGCGTGCTTCGCGCTGCTTGGTGCCGGAGCTGTCCTCACAGCAATTGGTGTGTTCGCATCGTCGCTCACGCAGAATCAACTGCTGGCAGCATTCATCGGACTGCTGCTGACTTTCGGCTTCTTGTACGCGCCACGTTTGGTGCCCGCGGACTGGACATGGACACAGGGCGTACTCGCCAGCGGGGATTTGTTGCGTCAAGTCGAAGAAGCCGCGCGCGGCATCATCGATGTCGTCGCTGTCACTTTTCAAATCTGTATGTGCGCGCTTTTCTTACTGTTTGCCACCCGCAGCCTTGAGGTCCGCAAATGGGCCTGAAACAAGGTGGCATGACGCGCGCTTGGCGCACCGGTGTTTTTGCCAATGTGGTGCTCATTTGCGCTCTCGCTGCATCCGTCGCGGTAGGCACCATCACGTTAGTGCGCCAACTCTCGTGGCAGCACGACTTGCGTTTCGATCTCACCGCCGAACGCACTTACAGCCTCTCCGCCGCTGACACGAGTATGCTGCGTGCGTTAGAGGCGCCCGTCACTGTCCTGTTCGCTTGGGGAGTGGACCGTGACATTGCCCAGCGCGTCCTTGACGCACAAGGAGCCCCACGCGCAGATTTGCTTGCACAGCATTATCGACCATTGCTCCAGGATGCCGCGCGCCGCGTTCACCGTGTGCTCGAAGAATGGAGCCATGTTACTCCGCATCTCACCTACAACGTGATTGACGCCGATAGTGCGCCTCGGGAACTCGAGATTGAGGCACGGCGGCTTGGTTACAACCCCGAAGATCTGCTGAACACTGTGCTCTTGGTGCAGGGTTCACGTCGTCGCGAGATTCCCTTGCGCCGGATGATGCATGCTGTGCAGTGGGGCTTTTTTCCTGCGGTGGCCGGCGCACTGCCGCGCTTTCCGCAGCCTCCGTCCAGCTGGGGCATTAGCGAAGAACTTGCACCTGCGCTGCGGGCGCTTTGCAGTGGCTCTATGCCCTTAGTCGGAGTTGTTGTAGGGCACGATAGTCTGATCGAAACGGGTTCGCGGGCCTTCGCCGACCTCGGTGCATTCCTTCAGTCAGAGGGTTACGAAGGCCGAGCTCTCGAGATTGCACGCGCCGAGAGCTTACTTCCGTTCGCGTGCATCATCGTTCCTGCTCCAAAGAAGCCTCTCAGTGCGCGAGATATGGAACAGCTGCGTGATTACGAACAAGCCGGTGGGCGCATCCTTTTGATTGGCGATCCGCGGTTCGCTGAGGACTACGCCCGGTTGCTCGAACCGTTCGGAACTCGATTGCTATCGCAAGTTGTAGATGATCGCAGGCTTCGCGATCCTTCCCGAGAAAGCGCCGCCGACCTGCAGTCCATGAGCTTCTGCGTTGGACAGCACGCGGTTGACTCGCCGCTCAAGGACCGCGCTGCGCTGTACCTCGGGCCCACGCGGCCCATCCAAGTGGGGACTGACCACGCACCAGGTGTTGAGCGCGTCCCTCTCTTGCGTGCTTCCGCAGACGCCGATGCTATTCCTGTGACGCACGACAGCAGCCGTGGCACCTACGCCGCGATCGAAGGGCAGCGCTCGAAGGCGGCCAACGCAATCTTGGGCGTTGCTGTGAACCGCACGCATCAAGGCTCGGCGCGTGAAAGCCGCGTGATTGTATTGGGCGGTGGAGGAATTTTGTCACCTGACGAATTTGCATTAGCCACACATTTCGGTAACCGCGATTTATTGTTGAACTGCATGACGTGGTTGTGTGATCGTCCCTTTTCACCACAACAGAGCGCACGGGAAGAGGCTCGCCCGCGATTAGTGTCTGTCGCCGCCCTCTCAAATCCTCTGCGTTGGGTAGCGGTCATTGTCCTGCCGCTGTTGGCCTTCGCGGTTGCGATCGCAGTGCATCTTGTGAGGCGGAGCCCTTGAGATGAGTTTGCGCACCACTCTGATTCTCTTGGCGCTCGTAGGCGTCCTCGCGGGGGTTTGGTTTCTTCAACCCAAACCGGCCACCATCGAGCACGCGCTGTTTCGAGGTTGGGACATGGCGAGCGCCACGCGCATCGTCGTCAAACGGCCTGACTCGGCCGCGTGGACGATTGAACGCAACAAGCAAGGCATTTGGATGCTGACGGACGTGCAACCACCTTGGCGCGCGAAACAACTTCTTGTCACCCAGTTGCTGCAAGCATTAAGGGAATCCTCCGTGTTGCGTGTGCTTGCTGAAGATGCGGCTCCTGCGGAGCTTGAGCGATTCGGCCTGCATCCAAACATGTGTTCTAGCGTCATGGTTCACTGCGGCGCAAGTGAGAGTGTGAGTCTGACTCTGGGTGCTGCACTCGGAACAGGGGGTGTCGCCGCACGCAGCAGTCGCATTCCTGCGATTGTCGCCGTGCCTGCTGAACTGCTGCCACTCCTTTTTCCGGAACGAGCGGATTGCATCGATATGTTGATTTTGCCCGTCAACGCGCTGGACATCGTGAGCATCAGATTCGTTCGTTCTGCCGAATCATCATTCAGTCTCGACCGCCGCTTCTCACGCTGGGTGATTGGTAGTCACAGCGATCTACCCGCGGACGCCGGCAAGTGCGATCGCATTAGAAACTCCCTTGCAGCGCTACGCTCTTTGGTGCGTCATCCGCCGACACAAGCCACCACTGCACTCTGGGATTCCGCCGCCTCAGCAAATCGCAATATAGTGCTCACGCTTCAATCGGGGGAGGTGCACACCCTTGAGTTGCGTTGCACTGAAGCCGGCAGTGTTTTGGCCCGCACGGAAGCGGATGGGAGCATTCACACAGTGGATTCAGAAGTGAGCACACTGCTCAGTATTGATCCTGCAGCGATGCGCGACAGGCGGATAGTGCTTGCAGACACCGGTGACATTCAGTCGATCACTGTTGGCGGAGCGGAGCCCGCCAACAACTGGAAGCTGGCGCGTACGGGACAGTTGTGGGATGTCATTCTCGCGAATGGCAGCAGTGGAGTGCAACGCGCCGCTGATGCCCTCGCGCGAGCTCGTTTCATAGAGCGTCTTGCAGGATTGCATTATGAGGACGCCACCGTGCAGCGCTCTATCGCGCCTGTTACAGCGCTGGAAGTCGTGATTGCATCCGGCGAGCGATCCGATCGTGTTCAAACCCTGCTTTTCACAGCCGACGGAGCGCAGCACTTCAGCGTTTACGACAAAGAGCTCGGTTGCGCCGGACGTGTCGCTGCTGGCAATATTGCATTCTTGCTAGCACCTGCTTGGGACATGCTGGAACGCATGGCTATTGGGGCCGGTGCTTATTTCGCCATTGGTGGCATCAAGCTCCGTATTGAAGGCGAGGGAGAAATCGAAGTGCGCACAAGCATCCCCAATGCTGGAGACGATTTGCAAGGAGCGTTGGTTACGCCTCGTGGGTTGCGCAGTATCCCCGAGGAGGTCTTTCGACCTGTTGCGCTTCGTTTGGTCGCGCCGACGGTGAAACGCTTTGTTGGGCGCCTTGAATTGGCCGAGCAGGGATTCGATCGCCCACTCGTAGATGCAGCTTTCTATGAGATCGAGCACCCAAGCGCAGAGGGAATCAAGTCCGACGCTGCGGGCCGTTGGCGCTCGCTGCGCATCGGATCCACATGCGCAGCAGAGGGTTTCTACGCGCGCTTTGATGGCGATCCGGCAGGCCTCGTCTTCATTCTGGAGCAACAAGACTTGGCGGTCTTCTCAAACCTGCTCCGCTTCGCGAGGCAGTGATTAGCCTTGAACGTCGAAGCGCTCGGCGCTGTCGGTGTGCACTTCTCCGAAGCGCACCACACGATTCGGCCCGCATTTCTTGGCCCGCTGGAGTGCCCGATTGGCCGCGGCGAAAAGCGTGTCTCGATCGTTCGCATCGGTTGGATACACCGCAACCCCGGCCGAAACGGTCACTTTGCCTTTGAGCCGCGGCACTAACAGACGGAAATCGGCGCGCTCGACCGAATGGCGCACGCGGTTCACTGGATCGGCATACTCACCGACATCAGCAAATGCCGGGCGTGCCCGACCCGTGTCGGGGAGCAATACAGCAAACTCGTCGCCGCCCCAGCGCGTGACGGTGTCGACGTCACGAAAACCACGCAGCAGAACATCAGCCACCGCGCGAATGACAGCATCACCCGTGGAGTAACCATTAAGGTCATTGATAGTTTTGAACTTGTCGACGTCGATGAGAACCAGAGTCACGCAGCGATCGTGGCGCTTTGCGCGGTTCAATTCCTGCGAGAACAAGCGATCGAAATGGCGCCTATTGAACAGGCCGGTGAGTGGGTCCACCACCGCCATGTTGTCCAGCTCCGCCAAGCGTCGAGCATTCGAGAGATTGGCGACGAATTGCAGTGCAAGCGCTTCGAGCTCCGGAAACGCTCTGTTGCTGAACGGCTCGGCGCGGGGTCGAGCGAGAGCCACGAGCCCGTGATGATCCTGTTGATCCACAATAGGAATCAATAAAAGCGGTGCTTGCCGCAGATCGGCAGATGCAGGAGTGAGCGCCAGAGTCGATAGCGCTGGATGGCCATGCAACAGCGCTGCTGAAGCTGCTCCAGAAAGCGGAAGACTCTCGTCGAGGCCTTCCGTTGGCACAAAGCCCTCGACCAAGTCCCAATCTTCTTGACCGGGTCGCTTGAGCCAGAGCACTCCAGCTTCGGCATCAGCGATGTCCATGAACATCTGCAGCGCCAACGCATGCAGCCTTTGGCGGTCGCGCTCTTCACAGCTCATGCGGCGCGCGTAATCCACCACACGTTGCCATTCAGTTGCAGAACCAGCCGTTGCTACGCTGGCTATGCTGCGCGTAGATTCACTGACTGGCGGCACCAAACCCATTGGTGTCGCAGCAGACACGGGCTCGCTGCTCAAATGCCGCAGTCGGTCGCGCCGTGCGCTCCCGCAACACACCGCATCTTGGAATGTCGAATAAAGGAATGGCTCACGCAGCACGAGATCCGCGGTCGCATCGCAGGCGCTGACATCGACATTCGGAGCGACGCTGACGATCATGAATGTGTCGGCACGCAAGGCCCGTGCTTGACGCAAGAAATCCGGCGCATCGGCACCCAGAAGTTCATAGCGCACAAGCAAAACACAACGCTCATGCCGTGCTATGTGCGCGACAGCGTCGTAGGGTCTTGCTGTCGCGAGGACGCGAGTTCCATCCGCACGGAGCAGGTCCATGTAGTGAGCCAGATTGGCTTCCCCGTCCGTGAGGACGATCAGTACTGCTCCGGGTTGTGGGGAAGTCACTCGGAACTCTCCGCGTGGCCTTCCGCGTGGCGCAAAGTCAACTGCAGCGTCGTACATCCATCGTGGTGCTGCACCGCAACCGCACCGCCGCAGTCTTCAGCGCATTTGACCAAGAGTGCCCAAGCCAATGCGCGAGCGGGGCGCACATCGTGGAGCAATGCTGCGAGTGAGCCTGCCGGATGCTGCAGCGGTTTGAGCAGATCGCCTTGCTCGCGGAGGACGATGGCCACACCGTGTGGCAACACATGGGCAGAAAGCTCCAATTCACGCACACGGGTTCGCTCATCCAAGAATGAACCAATGAGTAGTTTGAGCGCTGTGTCGAGCACCGCTGGATCTGCGCGCACCGGCAGGCGCTGCGCTGAAACGTCCCATTTCAGTGGGTAGGACTCGGCTTCAGCATCGCGCCGCCGCGCCTGGAGCAAGCCGACAAGTTCGGCTTCTGGCGCAGGTCCCGAGGGCACGCTGCCAAGCAACGCCATGGCGTGCAACATGGATGTCAGGCGCTGGAGTTCGCCACGCACTTGTCGCAGTGGACGACTACTTTCATCTGCGGATGACCTTGTTTGCATGAGCAGCTGTAGCCAGCCATCCGCACCTGCCAACGGATTCTTGAGGCCGTGAGCCAAAGCTCGGAGCAATTCTCCAGTAGCAGCATCAGGCAAGAGCGCACCGTGAGGCGTGGGACGTTCAGGCGCTCGTAGCAAGTGTGCGCTTGAGAACTGCGTCCTAAGTGCTGTGAGTACATCTACTGGGAAGTAGGGGATCGCAAATCGCTGTTGCAGCGTCGGAATGGAGACGGATTTCTCGCATCCAAGAACATAAACGGGGTGGCCCTTCAGAAATTCTGCGTTGGCCAGTGTTTCGCAAGCATCTTCGTGAATGACGAAAAGCAGTGGCTCAGAGAGTTCAGGCGCTGCTGCGAGTTCCTGGCGTAAAGCATCGCTTGCGCTCACAGCGACTAGGTTCTGAACCTCTGCCCCTAGCAAAGATGCTAGGGCATTCCGGTCAGGACCTGCTGGGTGAATCAAGATGATGCTCGACAACGCCAATTCTCCGACATGATTGCCGTTTGACATCCTGCCATAACCCTTAACAGAGCCAAGGGTTCTGGAAGATGCAACGGGAAGGAGCTTACTCCGGGGGTAGCCAGAAGCGCAAGTTGTATGGTTTCAGCCCGCAAGCCCTGCGCCCCGATACACTCCTTTGGACTTGTGGCGTCGTGCCAGAGTCATGCAGCTCTTGAGAGCGCAAACTGCGCGTAGTAGCTCAGTTGGACCGAATTGCCGTAAAGCCAACAACTTGTGATGAACTGCGTTCCAGAAGTCTCGATCGTCATCCCCATCTACAACGAGGAGGAGTGTCTCCCGCATCTGATGGCGACACTCGATGCGTTCATTACACGCTTCGAACGCATTTGTGAAGTGATCACAGTGGACGACGGCAGCAAAGACAGTTCCATGCCTCTGTTGCGCGCGGCTGTCAAAACACGGCCATGGCTCGTCGTTGCGAAGTTGCGAGCGAATCGTGGGCAGACTGCGGCCATGGCTGCAGGTTTGGAATTGGCGCGTGGGAGCATCGTGATCTTCATGGATGCCGATCTGCAAAACGACCCCGCAGACATTCCGCGTTTGATAGCGAAGCTCGATGAAGGCTACGACCTTGTCTCGGGCTGGCGGCGCCGACGCCAAGATCGGGCATTTTCTCGTAAATTCCCAAGTTGGATCGCCAATCGGTTGATCGGCCGCTTCATCGGAGTGCGCGTCCACGACTATGGGTGCACGCTTAAGGCCTACCGCGCCAGTATTCTCAAGCCACTCCACCTCTACTCAGACATGCACCGTTTCCTACCGGCGCTGTGCTCTTCCACGGGTGCGCGCATCACGGAAATCGAAGTGAAGCACCACCCGCGCAGACACGGCAATAGCAAGTACGGATTGAATCGTGTTTTGAAGGTGATGGGGGACCTCTTGGTCATCAAACTCATTGTTGCTTTTGCGGATCGCCCTATGCACTATTTTGGACCATTTGTTATCTTGTTCCTGCTCTTTGGCGGAGCAACCGCCGGCATGCACTTCATCAACGCCTCCCACGGTTGGCGTGAGCAGAGCATCGTGCTGCCTGCGCTGTCTGTGCTGTCTCTCATCTGCTGTCTGTATTTCCTATTCATGGGATTGTTGGCAGACCTCATTGTGCGCGCCGGCCGTCGTGATGCGCGCGCGCTAACACGTGGCGCAGCGGAGAACCTTCGATGAACTCCGCGCCTGTAGACATTTCTATCATCATCATCAGTGCTGAGCCGCGCAAGACTGCATTGTTCAAAGAACTCATGGCTTCGTTTCGCAAGGTGCTTGAACGCATCGGGCGCACTCATGAAGTCATCGTCGTAGACGACGGTGCGGGATCCACGTTTGCTCAAGCCGTACTGGAAGTGCGTGCCGAATGGCCCGTCGTTTCTCTGCTTCGATTTCGTAGAACCTTCGGCACCAGTGTGGCACTGGACGCAGCAGTGGAACGCACACGCGGCCGTTACGTCATCGTCTCGACTTGGTACTTGCAAGTGGATCCTGAAGGCATCGCGGAAATGGTCCGTCGCCTCGATGAGGGCGTCGATTATGTAGCCGTGCGCCGAGAACCGCGTTGTGACGGCACTCTGGGGCGCATTCAGTCTTGGCTCTTCAATGCCTACACACGGCGCCTCACTGGCATGGATGTCCGCGATCTCAATTGTTCGTTTCGGGCGTTTCGGCGCGAAGTACTTGAAGAAATCGCATTGCACGGAGACTTGTTTCGATTTCTTTCGATTCTCGCCATGCGCCGTGGTTTTCGAGTGGTGGAAATACCATTGCAACACCTGCGCGAAGAGGGCAGCCGTGGCGTCTTGCATCCCGGTCTCTACGTCCGTCGCTTCCTCGATATCTTGTCGCTATTCTTTCTTGTGAAGTTCACGAACAAGCCACTGCGCTTTTTTGGGCTCGCGGGATTAGGTTTCGCTGGAATTGGCTCCGCTATTTGCATTTGGATGGCTTGGTTGCGCATCTTCGATGACAAGGGATTGACCGAGAAGCCGTTGCTCATCCTGGGACTGTTCTTAGTCATCTTGGGATTCATCATTGGCAGCATCGGGCTCATTGGCGAGATCATCATCTTCACGCAAGGACGCAGTTTGCGTGATTATCACATCGATGAGGTGATTGGCCGCGGAGAAGATACATGAGCGGCGTGACCGTGAGGGAATTGAGTCCCGCGCGCGAATCTGCATGGCAAGAGTATGTCATGGGCCACCCTCAGGGGACGCTCTTCCACGACCTTGCATGGCGCGACATGCTACGCAAGACATTTCGACACCGCTGTTGCTACCTTTTCGCTGAAAGAGACGGCAAACTCTGTGGCGTGCTCCCCTTGGTCATCATTCGCTCAGTGTTCTTCGGCACGTCAGCGGTGAGTGTGCCTTTCGGTGTGTATGGCGGAGTCATTGCTGATGATGCTGCAAGCACAGAAGGCCTTTGCGATGCGGCCACGGAAGCGGCGGCTGACGCCGGTGCTGCCTATGTCGAACTCCGCCATTTGCATCTTCCACCCGCCTGCGACCTTCCGGAATCGGGGTTGCATTGCACATTCATTAAAGCGCTGCCCGCTCGCGTCGAAGATGTGTTGCCTGGAATCCCCCGCAAAGCGCGCGCTGAAGTGCGAAAAGCTCGAGCCGCCGGCACGCTGCGTGTGAATACAAAACCGGTCCCAATCCCTGTGTTCCATGCATTGTTCGCGGAGAACAAACGCAAGTTAGGGTCTCCGATTTTCCCACAGAGCATGTTCTGGAATTTACTGGAGGTTTTGCCTGGCCGGGTCCACACCATGGCTGTCGAGCAAGACGGCCGCGCGATCGCGGTGCTTATGAGCTTCTTGTGGCGTGGCCAATTCATGGCCTATTACTCGGGCGCGAGCGAGTCCGCTAATGCTAATTCGGCCAACAATCTCATGTATGCCGCAGCCATGGAAGAAGCAGTGCGACTTGGAGCCACGCATTTCGATTTCGGTAGGTCGCGTCGCGACACGGGCCCTTATGCGTTCAAAGTGAACCAAGGCTTCGAGCCAACGCCGGTTCATTATCAATTCGTGACCAAACGTGGTGCCACTCTGCCGAGCATCAACGCAAGCAACCCACGCTATGACTTCGCCAAGCGGCTGTTTCGTGCGCTACCGCGTGTGGCTGCAGAGAAGCTAGGGTCCTTTGTCGCGAAGCGCATGCCAGTGTGAAGCTGGGACCTCGCGCTACGATTCAGTCATGAGCGCACCTTCGTTCATAGAAACACTCCGCAATGCCTTCGGCGATTGCGTTTGCACAGATGCTGTTTCTCTGCGAACGGCATCAAGCGACTGGTCTGGACGTTATGGCTCGTGCAGTGCCGTGGTGCGTGCCCGGTGCGAAGCGGACGTAGTGACCTTGTTGCGTCTTGCGCAAGAAATGCGCTTTGCAGTCGTACCACGCGGAGCTGGAACCTCCGCAACAGGTGCGGTCTTACCGAGTGGGCATGCTGTGGTCTTGGATTTGTCTGCAATGAACCGCATTCTCGACATCGATACCCGCGACATGGTGGCGGAGGTAGAGCCTGGCGTGCTCACACAACGCCTGCAACAGGCCGTTGAGGAGCACAATCTTCTCTACCCGCCGGACCCTGCGTCCAGCGATATTTGCACTCTCGGCGGCAATGTAGCCACTTGCGCTGGGGGATTGCGCGCCGTCAAGTACGGGGTGACCCGTGACTACGTCTTGGGACTACGATGCGTTTTGCTTGGCGGTGAGGTCTTCGAGACAGGCGGCCGCAACCTCAAAGACGTCAGTGGCTATGACATCACACGTCTCTTGGTGGGGTCTGAAGGGACGCTCGCTGTCGTGACTCGAATCACGCTCAAACTTGTACCGCTACCGCCTGCCCGCAGCACCATGCTCGCTTCGTTCTTGACCGATGATGGTGCCTTTCAAGCTGCCGACCTCTTGCTTGCAAACGGAGTATGGCCTCGTGCGTTAGAGAGTATGGATGCGCAAGCACTTCGCTTGGCTGCTGCGGCGGTTGGAGAAGATGTGGAGGAGGCGGTACGTTCCCGCCTCCTAGTGGAACTTGATGGTGAGGCGCACGCGGTGCACGAGGAACAGACCCGCACGATGACGATGCTGCAGCCATTCAGTGCGACATTGACGCTTGCCAACGATGCTGGCGCGCATGCTCGACTATGGCGCGGGCGACGCGCAATCTCCAGCGCGGTGCTCAACATCAGCCCAGCGAAGCGCTCGGAAGATCTTGGCGTTCCGCGCGGACAGCTTGCGGCCGCTGTCACAGAGCTTCGAGGTATCGGTGAAGCCCATGGCATAGGCGTTCTAGTCTACGGCCATGCCGGCGATGCGAACCTCCATTGCAATTTCCTCTACGATCCAGCGCAAGCAGGGGCGCCAGAGCGCCTTGAACAATGTGTGCAGCTTGCCTATGCGGCCGTGCTCGCTCGCGGCGGCACCATCACCGGAGAGCACGGCGTCGGACTTCGCAAGCGAGAGGCGCTGGCAGCATCGCTGGGTCCGGTACGCTCTCGACTCATGCGTGCCATCAAACGAGTTTTTGATCCTGACAATCTCTTGAATCCGGGCAAGGTGCTGCCCGAGGACTGCGCATGAAAGTGCTTTTGGCCGATGACGAACGCACGATCACGCTG
Organism: Planctomycetota bacterium; assembly: GCA_009691765.1. Taxonomy (GTDB): domain Bacteria; phylum Planctomycetota; genus SXUL01. The sequence goes on from SIAO01000001.1 coordinate 212,726, forward strand.
ACGCTGCATGACGATCTCGTGGACAATGGCCACGAAGTAACGGTGGTTGATCGCGGTGATACAGCGATCGCTCGATTGACTGCTGAGCACTTTGATGTGCTGATCACCGACATCAACATGCCCGGCTTGCGCGGTGACGAATTGCTGGTGCAGGCCAGCGCTATGCGCCCCGGGATTTCCGTCGTCATCATCACGGGTTTCGGAACAGTGCAGTCGGCGGTGCAGGCCATGAAGAATGGGGCTGCAGATTATGTTCTGAAGCCCTTTGTGAATGAACAGATCCTATTGCTCTTGCAGCGCATCGCGCACTTGAAGAATCTCGAAGCTGAGAACCGCAACCTACGCCACCAACTCACAGACCTTACTGGTTTCGAACAAGTCATCGGTGCCAGCGAAGCGATGCAACAAGTGTTTCGCAGTGTGCGCACCGTAGCGCCCTCGGAATCCAGTGTGTTGATCCTCGGCGAGACCGGAACAGGCAAGGAGATTTTTGCGCGAGCGCTGCACAATCTCTCGCAACGGGCTGCGGGACCTCTTGTGGCGATTTCCTGCGCAGCCATCCCGAGCACGCTGCTTGAAGACGAGCTCTTCGGACACGAAAAAGGGGCATTCACTGACGCCCGTGAACGCAAACTTGGACGCATCGAGCGCGCCAATGGCGGCACATTCTTCCTCGATGACATCGATGACATGCCGCTCGTGACACAGGTCAAACTTTTGCGAGTTTTGCAAGAACGCGTCGTAGAACGATTGGGCGGGGAGCGCGAAACGCCTGTCAATATTCGCGTCGTGGCCGCGACCAAGGTCGATCTCCGCAACCTCGTTCGCGAAGGGCGCTTTCGTGAAGATCTTTACTACCGTATTAATGTCGTTCCATTACGCCTACCTCCGCTGCGCGAGCGCAAGGGCGACATCCCTCTCTTGGTGCAGCACTTCGTGCGCAAGTTTGGGCAGGGACAGGAGTACGCATTAAAGCCGGATCTGATGGCGGCACTTGAACGGCACCATTGGCCCGGCAATATTCGCGAATTAGAGCATGCTGTTGAGCGCGCGATCGCCATGGCTGGTGCCGGACACATTCTGCGCAAAGAACACATGCTGGAGCAGGATGCACTGCATCCCAACACAACCCCAGCGCCAACGAGTCTCGAACCATTGCGCACGGCCATGGAGCGCAGTGAACGCCAGCATTTGGTGCTCGCATTGTCCCTCTGCCGCAACAAATCACAGTTGGCGGAAGTCCTCGGTATCAGCCGCAAGGCACTTTGGGACAAGCTCCGCTTCCACGACCTTGAGGATGGAAAGCTGTGAATCAGGGGGCCGTCGTGAAGCCGCCTGTCTTGTTCGTCAGCGATGTCCATCTTCGCCAAGGCGATCAAGCGTATCTGCAGCAGTTCCTTGATTTCTTGAACACCGATGCGCGACACGCGAGCCGTCTCTTTATTCACGGCGATCTTTTTGAGTTCTATGTTGGTCCTCGACAAGGCAAGTCCGACTTCTATGCGCCACTTCGAGCGGCGTTCCTCAGTCTGCGAGGCGGCGGCACGCAGGTCACTCTGTTGCATGGCAATCGCGACTATCTGATAGCACATTGTTTCGAAGATTGCGGCGTAACGCTCGTTCCAGATCATGCGCTGATAGAACTTGGCGGGCTCAAAGTGCGCGTGAGCCATGGCGACGAGCTCTGTATCCATGACCGCAGCTATCAGTTTTGGGGACGTGGCGTGCTGCGTTGGCGCGGATTGCAATGTGTCTTTCGCGCTCTGCCGCTCTCTGTTGGAACTTTCATGGCGCGCCGATACCGAAGCATCTCTGCGCGTAAGAAACGCGACGCTCCAGGACGTGGGCGACTCGAGTCCATTCTTGATGGGGCCAAGTTGGTAGCAGGGGAGTTCGATGTGCTTGTGTGTGGCCACATCCATGAGTTGGCTGAAACTCCGGTCGGCACAAACGAACATCCTTGCAGGCTTTTCACCACTGGTGCGTGGGAGGACGGCCCTAATCACATTCGTTGGGATGCGCGTGGATTCTCACTTGTTCAGCCTCGTTGAGCGACTGTCAGGCCCTGTCTCTACAGGGTTTGGAACGGGAGGCCAGCGCGCTATGCTCCGCACTGCTGATGGCATTCTTGATGCCTCCACTGCATGACATACATCATTGCAATTGACGGTCCCGCTGGTGCGGGAAAGAGCACGGTCGCGCGCCTTGTAGCGCAGCGTCTTGGGTGGCGCTTTCTCGACACGGGCGCGCTGTACCGTGCGCTCAGCCTCGCAGCGGTCGAGCAGGGTGTGGCAGCAGAGAATGGGCCAGCTCTAGCTTCGCTCGCAAGCGGACTCGACTTACGCCAAGACGCGGACGGTCGTACCACCATCGGTACGCGGGATGTTTCAGACGCGATCCGCACGGAACGCATAACATCCTTTGCAAGCCGTTCGAGTGCGCAGCCTGAAGTGCGCGCAGCACTTCTCGAATTGCAACGCAGCGCATCGAAGAACGCAGACCTCGTGTGCGAAGGCCGCGACATGGGGAGTGTGGTGTTCCCCAATGCAACGCTGAAAGTGTTCTTGGATGCCGATCCGCAAGTGCGCAGTATTCGACGTGCCGCAGAACTTGAGTGCAAGGGTGTCGCTATGGACATCGCTGCAGTGCGCAGCGGACTGCAGCAGCGCGACACGGCAGACGCGACACGTTCCATTGCGCCGTTGCAGCGCGTGCAAGATCAAGTGGCCATCGACACCACGGGGCTCACAATTGCCCAAGTGGTAGATCACATTCTGGAACTCATCGCGAAACGTATTCGCGAAGGGTCGGTTCGCACGTAGCGGACTTTGGCGTCGTGGCGTGGGAGGAGCCCCTCGCGCCATGAGGCCTGTTAGACGATGTACGTCTGACGAACGGTCAGGAGGCCCGCGGGAAAGTTCGCAAGAGCAGACCCGGCGCAGGACATCATGAATCAGCTCGACGCACGCAAAACTATTAAACGCCTAACCGCAGGAGTCGATGAGGGCGAAATCGCCCGACTCATGCAGGAGTCCCTCGCGGGCATGGACAGCTATGAAAACGCTGTCATGCAAGGCGAGGAGATCGCCTACAAAGCGGGGGCCATTGTCAAAGGACGCGTGGTCCGTGTACGCGGCGACAATGTTCTCGTCGACATTCGCTACAAGGCGGATGGTGAGATCTCACTCGATGAATGGGGCGACACGCCACCGAAAGAGGGCGACGAAGTCGAGGTGTTCCTCGAATCCATCAGCGGCCTTGATGGCACGCCCGAACTTTCCAAGCGTCGCGCAGACCGCATTCGTGGCTGGGAACGCGTTGTCACCACCTACAAGGAAGGTGACATGGTCAAAGGCATATGCACTCGCAAGATCAAGGGCGGGTTGCTCATGGACATCGGCTTCCCGGTGTTCTTGCCAGCCAGCCAGATCGAGATCCGCCGCGCAGGCGACATCAATGCTTGGATGGGCAAGGAAGTCGAAGCCCGCATCATCAAGATCGATGTGCCGCGCATGAACATTGTGGCTTCTCGCCGCAAGCTCCTCGAAGAAACGCGCGAGAAACGCAAGCAAACGGTGCTCGGCGATCTCATCGAAGGTCAGATCCGTCGCGGTGTGGTCAAGAACATCGCCGAATTTGGTGCCTTTGTGGACCTCGGCGGTATCGACGGCCTCCTGCACATCACCGACATGTCGTGGGGACGCATCAATCATCCTTCGGACATGCTCGCAATCGACGACGCCTTGGATGTAATGATCCTCAAATTCGACAAGGACTCCGAACGCATTGCGCTCGGCCTCAAGCAAAAGACTCCGTCGCCCTGGGAGAACATCGAGACGCGCTACGTCACTGGCATGAAGATGCAGGGTGAAGTGGTCAACGTGATGACCTACGGTGCCTTCATCAAACTTGAAGAAGGTGTCGAAGGTCTCGTGCACGTCAGCGAAATGTCGTGGACGCGACGCATCAACCATCCCAACGAGCTCGTCAACCCCGGCGACATTGTGGATGTCATCGTGCTGAGCGTGAATGCGCAAAAGCAAGAAGTCTCGCTCGGCATGAAGCAAACCGAGGAGAACCCGTGGGATCAGGTGCAGGGTCGCTACCCCGTCGGCACCATCATCCGCGGCCGCGTACGCAATCTCACCAACTACGGTGCCTTCGTGGAGATCGAAGAAGGCATCGACGGACTGCTGCATGTCTCTGACATGTCGTGGACGCGCAAGGTTGGCCACCCCAGCGAGATGCTGAAGAAGAGCCAAGAAGTGGAAGCCATCGTGCTTTCCGTGGATCAGGAGAAGCGTCGCGTGGCGCTCGGCATGAAGCAACTCCAAGAAGATCCATGGGAGTATGACATTCCCAACCGCTTCCTCGTGGGCGCTGACCTCGAAGGCCGCGTGACGAAAATCACGAACTTCGGTGTGTTCGTCGCACTCGAAACGGAACTCGAGGGTCTGCTCCACATCTCGGAATTGTCCGAGACCAAGGTCGACAACCCCGAAGATGTTGTGACTGTTGGTGATCTCGTGCGCGTGAAGGTCATCAAGGTGAATCCTGATGATCGCAAGATCGGCCTAACACTGCTGGAAGTGCTCGAGTCTCAGAAGGGCGTCGCGCAACCCAAGTACGAGTTGATGGACGATGTTGATGACGGCTCTGCCGGTGCAGGCGCCGCCAACGAAGACAGCGAGTCGGACCCACAAGCCGAACCCGCCGTCGACAGCGACGCGCCAGCCGCGTCATGACGAGCGATGCGGGGCTGGTCGCATGACTGGCCCCGCGCACGCCATGCGGCTAAGTGCTGTGCTTTTCCTGCTGATATGTTGTGCGGCCTGTAAAACCCCTGACAGGCCGGAGAATGCTCCGCCGCCACTTGTGATCGCGGAATCCAAACCGGAAACGCAAGTGCCGCTTCCGCTCGAGAACTTGCTGTTCAACGCAAGGCAACTCATCGTTGCGGGCGATTATGCCGGTGCCTTGCAAGAGTTAGATGCGGCGCCGGCTTCCAATAGTCCGCCGGAGCAAGTGCGAGAACGATCGCTCCTGCGCACAGAAGCGCGGCGGCACCTACTACAGTCGCGCATTGTCGATGTTTGGGTGCAAGTTCCGTCAGTTCCGGTTGCCTTGGGCGACAACGTTTCTGCGGAGCTCGTCATCGCCAATATTGGCGCAACTGTCCTCACTATTCGGGCGCGCAAGGCGGCATCTGGGAGCAGCAGCGCATTCCGCATCGAAATGCTCTGCGAGGAGTTTCCTGCTGACGGCACACGTATCGAGCACAAGCTTATAACGACGCTGAATCTCAGTGAAGATCTCGTGCTTGAGCCAAGCCGACGGCACGCCTTTCCATTCAGCATTGACACGCTGGAAGTGTCACCAACAAGCCCCACGGTGCGTATGGTCACCATTGCAGCCACGCTCCACACAAGCACTTTGTATTCCGAAGGTGCCGAACAGCGCGCAGCGCTCATCTTTCGTCCGAGCCGCCTGTTGGTGCTGCCACGCAACTGGGAACAACTTACAACTGAGCCGCTTCGCCAATTGGATCGAGTCTTGGAGCGGGGCGCCTACGAGCATTTACCGGTGGTGCTCGCGCTCCTTTCTGAAGACCAGAGACCAACGGCCATCGCCCGATTGCAGAAAGCACAATCCGCAGCGGACACATCCCCAGCGATGCAGACTTCCATCCTCGCTGCATTGGTGCTCTGCCGCAGGCTCACAGAGCGCGTAGGATTTCCTGCGGTGGAATCCATCGACCGCCAAATCCCATGACTGCACCTGAACCAACCTCAAGCGCAACGAAAGACCCCCGCGTCGCAGAGCAGTTGGCTCTACTGCAACGCGGTGTTCACGATCTGATTTCGTTGGGTGAGTTGGAAGCCTCATTACTGCGTTCGCTGAAGACCGGGAAACCCCTTCGCGTCAAGCTCGGCGTCGACCCAACTTCAGCCTCGTTGCATCTTGGATTCACCCTTGGGTTGCGCAAACTCCGTCAGTTCCAAGACCTCGGTCACCAAGCTGTGTTGATTATTGGTGACGCAACCGCCATGGTCGGCGATCCCACGGGACGCAACAAAGCGCGTCCTCGCTTGGATGCGGCCACGGTTGATGCCAACGCTCGGCATTATCTCGATCAGGCCTGTCGCATCTTGCAGCGCGACAAGCTCGAAGTACGCCACAACGGCGAATGGCTGAAGGCTCTCGATTTCAACAGGTTCATCGAACTCGCATCACGCAGCACGGTGGCGCGTATGTTGGAGCGCGACGACTTTCAGAAACGCTGGAAGGAAGGTACTCCCATCCAACTGCATGAGTTTCTTTATCCGTTGCTTCAAGGCCAAGACAGTGTTGCTGTGGAAGCCGATGTCGAGCTCGGTGGCAGAGATCAGCTCTTCAATCTGCTTGTTGGACGTGATCTCCAGCAGCAGAACGGCCAAGTACCTCAAGTGTGCATGACCACACCGCTGCTTCTCGGTTTAGATGGCGTGCGCAAAATGAGCAAGTCTCATGACAATCACATCGGCATTGACGAGAATGCTGACGAGATCATGTTGAAGGTCATGCGCATCAACGATGGCATGTTGCGCGATTGGATGATCTTGTTGACACGCTTTGACGTAACACGCATCGAGCAATTGCTCGATGCGGGCACGAATCCTCGCGACGCCAAACTCGAACTCGGCCGAGCCATTGTCGCCGACTATCACGGTGCTGATGCAGCGGATGCGGCGGCGGAAGGCTGGTTGCGCCGCGTTTCTCGCAAGGAGACCGATGAAAGTGTGCAGGACCTCGTGTTCCCAGCGGCATGGAAAGATCAAGACATGGCCGCACTAGATGTGTTGATGCACACAGGTTGGTTCGCCAGTAAAGGCGACGCTCGGCGCCAGTTGGAACAGAAGGCCGTGAATTTCGGCACTAAGCGTCTCAGCGGGCATCAAGCTCGTGTCGTGTTGCGTGGCGGCGAAATCTTGCGCGTTGGACGGCAACACACTGTAAAGGTCGCCTTCTCTTGAAAACTCACACCATGGACTTGCTCATCAAAGGCGCAAAGATCTTCCATAACAGAGCCTTGATAGAAGGCAATCTGGGAGTGCAAGCAGGACGCATCGTGCTCACCGGGTCACAGACACCGCCCGCTGCAAGAGTGATCGACGCGACGGGTTGCTGGGTGCTGCCAGGCATGATCGACACTCATGTTCACTTCCGCGAACCGGGGCGCACCGACAAGGAGGATTTCGGCACAGGTACAAGCAGCGCCGTCTTGGGTGGTGTCACCACCGTGCTCGAAATCCAAAACAACGAACCACTGATGACCGATGGCGACAGCATCCGCGCCAAACATGCGCTGGTTGCTCCCAAGGCGCGCTGTAATTACGGCGTCTATGCCAATGTTGGTCTCGAGAATCTGCACAAACTTTCCGCCATGGCCGAAGATGTGTGCGCATTCAAAGTGTTCATGACGCAAAGCGTTGGGCCGCTGACGGTCACGGGGCTTGGTGACTTGTTGCGCGCCATGCAAGCCGTGCGCCCCACTGGACGGGTTCTCGCGATTCATGCTGAATCTGACGGCATCTGCAAGATGTCGCGCGAAGGCCTTCCCGACAAATTCAGTTCCCACGTGTTGTCACGCCCAGCCGTTGCAGAGGCCGTTGCCGTGGGGGAGGCACTTGAACTATGCGGAGTCACTGGAACGCCTATCAACCTTGCGCACTTGTCGACAGCGCGCTCCGTGGAGCTTGTGAGTGCAGCCAAACGGCGTGGCTTGCCTGTCAGCGCTGCGACATGCGCGCATTACCTCGCTTGGACTGAAGCCGATACCGCGCGCGGCGGCGGCGTGTTCAAAGTGAATCCATCGATCAAGTCCGAGTCCGACAGACTCGCGCTGCTGCAAGGTCTTCGTGACGGGACCATCGATCATCTCCACAGCGATCACGCACCGCACACTCCTGACGAGAAATCCCTGAGCTGGGCTCGGTGCCCGTCTGGGATCGCTGGAATACAGCATCAACTTCAATTCCTCTTGGATCTCATGCAGCGTGGGAAGTTACCTCTCGCAGATCTTGTGCGCTGCACTGCGTCTGCTCCAGCAGCAGCGTTTTCGTTAACAGAACGTGGCGAGATCCGTGACGGGTTTCATGCAGACCTCGTCTTGATCGACCCGCAACGCAAACAGAAGGTTGTGGTGGAGGACCTTGCTACCCGTGCGGGGGCAACTCCATGGATCGGCCACACCTTTGACCACTCGATCCGTGCCACGCTTGTTGGTGGGCAAATCGCTATGCTGGACGGACGCGTCTGCGACGGCATCCATGGCCGTCGCGTGCAACCGGCCTTGCTGTCCACACACGCTTGAAGGAGTTCGTAATGCTGCGCATCACTCTCGCCGTTATGGCACTCGTGACCACCCTTCTGGCCGATGATGTCACACTCAAAAACGGCACTGTCCACAAAGACCTAACTTTGTTGAAAGAGACGCCGAAGTCTTTTGAATTTGTAACGTTGGATGGCCGCAAACTGACATTGTCCAAGGACGCTATCGCCGAGCGTATTGCGAAGCCCACAGCGCTGGACGAATTCAAACTTCACCGCCGCCGGCTTGATCTGAAGAATAAAGATGCCGTGCTCGAACTGGCTATGTGGGCGAAAGAGAAAGCCATCGCGCGTGAAGCCACTGCGCTGTTCGAACAAGTACTGAAGCTCGATGGCGAGAACGCGGTTGCGCGCAATAGTTTGGGCTTCCGCAAACTCGAAGGTAAGTGGGTGACCGAGGCTGAAGCTGCCAAGGCCGACGCGGTGAAGCAAGAAGCATCCTACAAGGTGCGTGGTTGGAAGAAAGTGAAAGAAAAATGGCATCGCCCCATCGATGCTTTCCGCATTGAGAAAGACATGGTGCAAGTCGACGGCCGTTGGGTCTTGCCAGCCCAGAAAAAGAAGATTGACGATGGCAAGCTGCAACATGCCAACGGCGAATGGTTGATCCCTGAAGACAAGGCCAAGTATGACCAAGGACTACGCAAGCAGCTGAATAAGTGGGTGCCACTCACAGATCTGGATGCGGTGCATACTGAGTTCACTGATCCGTGGAACCTGCGTACGGACCACATACAGCTTCTCACTACGGTGCGTCATGAGCGTGCTCAGAAGATACTTGCAGTCGCAGAAGATATTTATGCCGGCATCGCTGCAGTGCTCGGCGAGCACCCAGACCTTCATGACAAGCGCGGACGATTGTTGCTGCTGGTAGGACGCGGTGTGAAGTCCTATCAACAACTCGGAGGCGCATTTGGTGCGAGCGATCGCGAAGCTGAGCACTCATCCGGATATGGCGTTTTCTTTAGCGCCAAGGCGGGTGGCGTAGCTGGGGGTGCATCCGCCAGCTACGACAACGACGACGACGACTGGATGCGTGTATGGGTAGGCCATGGCATCGCTCATTCCTTTCTCGATCGGTTTAAGACCGAGGAGATGTTGGACGAGCGCCTCGTCGAGGCATTTGCTGGCTACGCCTCTGGGCTGCATGCTGGCAGTTGGCAGCCAACATGGTGGCAATGGGCGCGTTGGCTGAAGGATTCGCCAATGCCTGAAGCCGGTCGAATCCTATATGCGGCTACATACCGTGACGACAAGTCGCTCGCTGCGTCGGGGTTCTTCTTGCATTTCTTGCAGAAGAAAAACCCCGTCGCCTTTGCTGAGTTCTGGCAGATGTTCGCCATGGGCCGTGGGAATGCGGCCGAGCTGATGACGACCACAGCAGGGGCCGATGGCAAATTGGATATGAAGGCACTTGATGCCGAGTATCAGGAGTTCTTCCAGAAGACACGCGCTGCGTTCAGGCCATGGGACAAGTGATAGCCGCTTGACGCTGCCGTGGGATTCATTGTAAGTTCCGCGCGCAACGCCTGAGCAATGGCGTGTTGGATTACACTGAATGTCAATGCGTCGATGTCATAAGTGCGGTCAAGGCTACAGAGATCCTGCACAACCAGGGTTCAATAACTTGTGTGGTTGTGGCACAGCGCTGCACGCGTGTGCCAACTGCGTTCACTATGTATCTAAGGGGAAGCTGCGTTGCTCGAAGCCTGGCATGATCGAGATCCGCGATCCGTTTGCAGCCAACAGGTGTGATGGCTTTGAGTTTGTGATTGACCATCGCGAAGGTGGGAATGGCCCCATCGGACCGCGCCAAGAAGCCCCGCGTGACGACGGCCCCGATGCTGCGCGGCGCCGCTGGGACGAGCTGTTCCGCAAAGACAAGTAAATGCATTACGTAGCGGTTCAAAACCCGGTACTGCTTTCTACATAACAATGATTATCGGACGTTGTGGCGCACTGTATTTGAATAAAAGTGCCTGTTTTGCTCAGTCTTGGGCTGCAGCGCTGCGAACGTAATCCGTCAGTCGGTGGAACTGGACGTGCAAGTCGTCCTCACCGACTCCAAGCGGTGCTTTGAAGAACACTGAGAGGTGTTCCATGCGTCCGCGTTCTCCTCGGTCGCAAGCCAGTGAAGCCATGCGCACCATGTCGAGCACGAGTGGCGCTGCGAGAATGCTGTCAGTGCCGGCCCAAGTGAACTGCAACGACATGCGGTGGCCAAGGAACCCCTCGAAGTGGACAAAGTCCCAAGCAGTCTTGTTGTCTTCAAGGCTCGGCACGTAGTCGATGCGCACGATGGAAGTTGGCGCGTAGCCAAGGATGCGCTGCAGGATGCCGTCTTTGTTGCGAATCTTGGACGCACGGTGCAGTGGGTCTGCGAGGACTTGCCCGTCGCGGTCTCCGAGGATGTTGTAGCCAAGCCACGAGAGAATCTTGAGATTGCGGTAGCGGAACATCGGTGCGAGCGCGCTCTTCACGAGGGTTTCGCCGGTCTTGCCGTCGTGGCCCATGAAAACCACACCACGCGCTTCAGCGAGTCCGCAAACCGCGGGCGAGAGCATGCCTTCATTCGGAGTGAAATTGATGATGCCGTCGCATTCGAGCGCCGCGGCTGCGCCGTAGAGCTCACATGCACGCAGCCGCTTGTCGTTCGCCTTGATGGCCTGAAGCAACCCTTCGCCTGACTTGCGAAATGGAGCGCGCGGCAAAGGAGGTTCTGTGCTGGCAGCGTTGACCACAAACACGCGTTCGAGACGATGCTGCTTGCGGAACTCTTGGAGGTCTTTGCGCAGTTGGCGCAACACTCCATCCGGCTTGCCATGCAGGGTGGCTGTGGGTTCTCGCAGCGCTTGGATGGCGGGCCCACAATTCAAAGTCATTCCTGGCCGAATATTGGCGTCGCTACTCTTGAGTTTTGATCGAATTGCCTTCAACGATTCACCTGGAAAGCTGTGCGTCGTTGCTTGGATTGCCAACGCGCTCTCCCACAACGGCGTGTGACGAACATCATGGCCACCAAACACAAAGCGGCCGAACTGCGGCAACTTGAGTTTGGAGAACTCTGCACTGCAAGTGATGAGTCCTGACGTGTCCACCAATTTGCGCGCAAGCATATGCGTGCCTGCGATGAGCGTGGTCGCCAAGCCTCCGCGTGCTCCGATGATCCAGATGCCGATTTTGCCAGTTGCGCTCTTCATGCGTGTCGCAGGTTGTAGCAGGACACCATAGGAATTACCTCGTTGCTTATGCGCATCAGGGACGGATGCGGTCGTGAAACGCCCGGTGCGAAGCCACAAGCGGAATGCGCCTACCCGATCCAAACGCCTTGCCAGAAACTTTCAGTCCAGGAGCAGCTTGACGACGCTTGTATTCACTCCCTGCGACGAGGCGCAGCACACGTTCAACGGTAGCCACATCGAACTCTGAATGCAGCTCGTGAATGGCACGAACACCCATCCCAGATTCGACATGCAATCGCAGAATCGCATCCAGCAGTGAGTACGGCGGCAGCGAATCTTGATCGGTTTGATCAGGACGCAGTTCCGCACTGGGCGCTTTCGTCATGCTCGCGGCAGGAATCCATCCGCGCGTCTCGTAGTGCTGTGACAGCGAATACACCTCCGTCTTCCACATGTCTGCGATGGGCGCCAAACCACCGCACATGTCGCCATAGAGTGTGCAGTATCCGGTCGCCAGCTCTGATTTGTTTCCCGTAGTCACCAGCATCCAACCCGTGCTGTTACTCAAGGCCATCAGCAAAGTGCCGCGCAAGCGTGCCTGCAAGTTCTCTTGCATCACTCCAAATGGCTGCTCGCCGAGCACACCACCGACTCCATCAAGTGCTGTTTCATAGATGGCATTGATCGCGATCTCATCACAACGAATGCCGATTGCCTGCGCCAACTGGATGGCATCCGTCTTGCTACCTGCTGAACTAAAACGAGACGGCAACATGAAACCTCTCACGCGCTGCGCACCCAGCGCATCGACGCACAAACACGCGCACAGCGCGGAGTCGATGCCACCAGAGAGCCCTAACAGCACTCCTGCAAAGCCACACTTCTCAACATAGTCGCGAATCCCGAGAATGAGCGCAGCGCGCACTTCGCCATTCAAATCCGACGCGGAGGCTTGCGCAGAGTCGCTCCCCAGCACGACACCAGAAGTGCAGTGGCCTCCCCGCGCAACCAGTTCCCCATTCGCTGCCACCACCAAAGAGTTCCCGTCGAAAATCAGTTCATCAGTTCCACCCACGAGATTGCAGAGCGCGAGAGGCACTCTGAGACGCCGCGCCGTCGAGCGCACGAGTTCCTCACGCAACGCTGGTTTTCCTTGGGTGTATGGCGAGGCCGACAAGTTCAGAATCAATTCCGCACCGGCGGCGACTGCAGCTGCGGCAGGATCAGAGCCGTAGCGTGGCCCTTCCGGCGCACTAGGCCCGACCCAGAGGTCTTCGCATATGGTGACACCAACACGCGTGCCAGCGATGGACACCACCCCGCCCTCTGTGCCCGGTTCAAAGTAGCGGGCTTCGTCAAAGATGTCGTAGTTTGGAAGCAGGTGTTTTTCCCAGCGGGCGCGCTCGGCACCGCCTTCCAGCAACACTGCAACGTTGGAAAATGGTCGACCAACTCCCATGCGCGCTGCGGCCGTACCTACGACTAAAGGAATCCGTATTTCTCGCGCAAGCACACGAAGTCCATCTTCGGCAGCCTCGACGAAGCGACGCCGAAACAGCAAGTCGCGCGGCGAGTATCCGACCAGCGCCAGCTCTGAAGTCACCGCGATCAGTGCCCCCGCTGCTTGCGCCTCCAATGCAGCGGAACGAATCAACGCGAGGTTTCCTTCGATGTCTCCTGGAGTTGTGTTGAGCTGCAGCAGCGCGAGCTTAGTGAGGTCCATTCGGGGCAAGCATAGGGAAGCTGCGCACGGCTTCCAGCCACTCCAGAGTGTTACCTTTTGGTAACAAGTGCGAGTTTTGGTAACACTTTTCCGCGTGGCGAGCTGTTTTGGAGAACGTGGGCCTCGATGCCCAAAAGTAATTTTAGCGAACGCAACATATGTAATTGCAAGACATTACAGCAACACGCTATCGCCATTATCGTAAAACTGACCATTTCTGAGGCTGTCACGGCACCGTATTTGCTTACATGACCTCTGCTCACTTACGCATCCTGTGCAAAATGAGCACCACACGGAGATGAACTTTATGCGCTCTACAGTCTTTGCAACGGCGACGATCTTCGCACTCGCGTTGATCGCCGATGTCGCGCTCGCCCACGGCGGCACCTATCAGGGCCCCTCAGGCGGCGGCACCCCGGGCTACAGCGGCCCAATCGGGGGTGGAACCATTGGACCACAGCCAGGCGGCACAACGCCACCCGGCACGGGTGGCGCAACACCTCCGCCTGCTGGCGGAGCGACGCCTCCCCCAAGCTCGGCTCCCACGCCCCGCCCCGCCGCACGCAATACCGGCCCCGCCGGTGGTCGCGGCTTCGGTGGCGCCACAGGTGGCCGCGCCAAAGCCAAGGTGGAAGATCGCACCACAGATTGGGATTGGTGGTGGGATCTGAATGAAGAGCGCTTCCTCCTCCTGAAGAACAAAGTTCGTTCGCAGGAAGCCAGCTCGGACAACAAGGACACATTCCTCGGTGGAGCTCTCGGTGGCGGCGCCTCAAAGGTGACCTCAACCCAGATCCGCAAGGACATCCTCCCCAGCTTGCGCCTCGCTCTGAAGGACACCTATTACGACGCTCGTGCAGGTGCCGTCATCGCGCTCGGCAAAGTTGGCGACAAGAACATGCCGGAGACGCTCAGCGATCTCCGCGCCATGCTTGCTGACAGCAACAAGATCGTTCAAGAGTCTGCATGCCTCGCCCTCGGCGTCCTTGGCAACAAGGAATCGCTCAAAGATCTCCTCGACATCGCGAAGAACACTCGTGATGGACAGAAGCTCGCGGGTAAAGAAGGTGCAGACGTCCCCACGCGCATGCGCACTTTCGCTTCCGTAGCGATCGGCCTCATCGGTGGCCGCGAAGGCTTCGGCGCCGGCGAGAACTACGTCAAGGAACTGGTCACCATGGCCACCACCAAGTCACCCAACCAGGATCTCCAGGTTGGACCGGCGATTGCGCTCCAAGTTGCGAAGTCGCAAGACTCCGTGCCGGCGCTCATCGCGATGTACAAGGACGAAGATCTCGACAAGTGGGTGCGCGCGCATGCAGGCGTGGCCCTCGGCAAGATCGGCGCCAAAGCTGCGATTCCTGAACTGGTCAAAGGGCTCGACGACAAGGAAGGCTTCGTTGCCAACTCTGCCGCGATTGCCTTGGGACTGCTCACGGACCCCAGCGACCGCGAGACCATCAACAAGCTCATCCGTTACGCCAAGAGTGCACCTGAACGCTCCACCCGCAACTTCTGCATAATCGCACTCGGCGAGATCGGCGATGCCAAGGGTAAGGCCCTCCTGCTGGAGAGCTTGAGCAAAGGTCAGATGCACGATCGCACCTTCGCGGCTCTCGCGCTGGGCATCATGGGCAACAAGTTTGAAGAAGGCCGCAGTGAATCCGGCCAGATGCTGCTCGAGACCTACAAAGGTATGAAGAGCGACCAAGAGAAGTCAGCAGTGGCCATCGGCCTCGCGCTCTGCGAGTACGAGCCAGCACGCGCGACGCTTGCAGAAGACCTCGTGAAGGGCCAGGGCAACCAGGACCTCAAGGGCCACCTCTGCACCGCGTTGGGTTTGCTCAACTACGCTGACAGCATCCCGGCCATCCAGGAATTGGCTCGCCAGAAAGGCGACCAAGATCTGCGCAAGCGCGCATCCATCGCACTCGGCCTGTTGAAGGACCCGGATGCAGTGGACGTGCTCGAGAAGGTCATCCGCGAATCCAGCGCCAGCAAGGCGATCCTCGGTGCGGCGACTGTGGCCCTCGGCTACATCGGCGACCGTCGCGCCGTGCCGATCCTCGTATCGATGGTCGAGAACAAGCAAGGTGAAGTGCAGGACGTGTCCCGCGCGTTCGCTACCGTTGCTCTCGGCTTCCTCGGTGACAAGGACGACATCCCGTTCCTTTCGAAGATCCAGGAGAACTCCAATTACCTCGCGCAAACCGAGGCACTGGCTGAACTCCTCACGATTCTCTGAGCTGCCATGAGCACTACACGACACTCGACCGCGGCAACGCTCGGTCGGGTGTCGTGTTTCATTTTGCTGGCAAACGCCGTACAGGCCACTGAACTGTTCGCTCAAGAAGGCTTTGGTGGTGCCTTCGCCGCGGCGACAGGTACGGGAAGCACCGGCTACGGCCATTGGATTCCTCACTGGCCCCGATGATCGCGAGTCCATAGCTGCCCTACGGGTTCTCGCGAGCAGTGATGGCGACCGCCTCGCTGTCTCCGCAGCGATCATCGCTCTCGGCGAATGTGGTGGAGAGGACGCGCGTTTGTGGTTGCTTGCGATGCTGCAAGCCGACACACCCTTCGTCAGCGCTCAAGCAGCCATGGCGTTAGGTGTCTATTGTGCTCGAGTTCCGCACGCTGCAACGCTGGCCCTCGCCTGGCAGCGTTGCTCCAACCTCCAGGAGAAGGGCGCTTTCGCAGTTGCGCTCTCCATGGCACGCCCCCCAATGCGGCAAGCGCCTTGGTGAGCTCGATGACAGATCGCTCCATCGACCGTGAATTGGCGGCGCATATCAGCACAGCCCTAGGCATGCTCGGAGACAGCGCAAGCAGTGCTGCATTGTTGCCTTGGGTGCGACAAACACGGGATCCGGGCATGCACGTCCGCGCAACTCAAGGCCTACTCATGTTCCATTGCGAAGAGACTGTTCCTCTCTTGCTGCAGGAGCTCGAAAGCGCACGTGCATCGCAAGCGCTTTTTGGCGCAACCATCTACTCCTTGGGACTCAGCAGCGATGCTCGCGCATTACCTGCACTGATAGCTTGCGCCGAAAATGCCGACGAGAGACTCCCGGACATCTCTCGCGCTGCCGCCATCTTCAACTACGCCGAGGCGCTCTCTACAGCGCCAGCAGCGGCGTTCTGGCGGCACTCCTCAGAGTGCCGTAGATCGCGACGACCAACGCCGCAAGCAAAGCGCAAGAGCCGCGCATGCAGCAGCAGCGCAAGTGAAGATCCAGACTTGCGCAGTGCCCGTGTGTCGCAGTCGGTGTTCCATGTCGAGCGTTGACACCGCCGCAGTATGCCGAGATTCACCCGCAGCCGCGTAGGCCTCAAGCGCTCCGGGGCGATCAAAGGCCCAAAGCAACAGATCTCCGCGTAACGCCAACAACACCGCAGCGTTGGGATCAGCGTGCAGGAGGAAATCCACATCCGCAATGGCGCGCCTCAACAACTTCAGTTCACCAAGCGCCACCGCTCGCCAGTAGCGCAGCACGGGATCGGTGCCACGCATGAGCAGCATGTCCGCCTCGTGAACGAACCCTGCAACACCGCGCGGGCCATTACGAAACTCGCGCAGGGCGCCGTCCAAGAGCGCAGAACGCCGCGAACTGTCTAGTTCCGAAACGAGTCGGTCCTGCAGCGACCGTTGGGCCAACACGGCTCCGCCACAGAAGCACAACAGACTCAAACAGCACAACAGCTTCAGCATGTCAGCGAATCCTCGCCAACTTCTCAAGTGGCGCCTGATCATCCGTGAGAATGAGCATGCCCTCCTGCGGCGGTTGCAAACTCCAGCGAACGCCACGCGCGGTTGCGAGCACGTCCTGCAGCGAAACGGGCACCGATGCTGGTAGCAAATCGCGCCCAGGGGCCTTTGCGCAGAGCAACACGACGCTCCAAGCGTTCGGCACGCCGATGGCTTCAATCGTGCCGAAGTGCAAACGCAATGTGTTCCCGAGAACTTGCATCAATGGCGATTCCAAATCTTGAGTGCTCACATTCACGGCGAAGATACCGTCTGGCTTCAAGCGCACACAAACCGCCGCAAGAAACTCTGTGGTGAACAAGTGTGCTGGAATTGCCAGCTGGCGAGCAAAAGCATCCAACACGATCAGCGAGAACTTGTGTTCCACAGATTCGAGAAACCGTCTCGCATCCGCGGCCAGCATCTTGCCTGTTTGTGCACTCGTACTGCCCAGCAAAGAACTTGTTGCGATCACCGCTGGATCCAGCTCCACAGAAATCACTGCACCAAGACGTGAGCCAAGCGTGTTGTCCAAGACTCGTGGCAACGTCCCCGCGCCTCCCCCGAGAATCAAGACATCCGCATCAGCATGTTGTTCTGCTGCGGCGAATCCTGCTAGGGCCAGCGTGTCGTAGTACTGGCCCGTCAGTACATGGCCTTCGACAAATAAGGAGTGGAACTCACCGAGGCCTTCATCGAGCGCCAAACGCACTTCAAAACGATTGTCAACACAGCGCACACGTGAAACATGCAGATGCTGGTAATCAGACTCCGCCACCAACAGCCGCTGCATTTCTGTCGTTTCGCCAGCGTTGCTTGGCCACGGCCTTGCATCAGGTCCTGGCGCAGCCACAACCAACGTCAGTGCCATCACTGTGGCTATTCCGCCAGCGAGTCTTGCACCACGCAGTCCCAACATCAGCGCTGCGAGCCCATAAGCAACCGCTGCGCAATAGAGCACTCCGCGAGGCCCAAGCGCGTCAAGGCAGGCACCATCAATCAACAACACTGCGACGAGGCCGCCGCATGTGGAAGCAGCAAGAACGCCCCCGAGAGGCATGCTGCCGCATGTAGCTAAAAGTGGTGTGAGTGTGCCCATGCAAAGCACCGGAATCCCTAGCACCGCTAGCGCCAAAGCCAAACTTCCAAAGGTCAGAAGTGGGCGCGCTTCTGGTGGCGTCGCTCCGAGGGGAAGTGCAATGGCTTCAGCTAATTGGGGCAAGCACAGCGAACCGAGCATGAGGCCAAGCGCAGCGCCAATGCTCAGCAATGCAGCACGTTCCCGCTGAACACCAAAGCGAGCGAAACGCCCTCCGAGAAGTGACCCAACTGCTCCCGTTGCGAGCAGCACCGCAATCACATTGCTCCACACGGGAGACGATGTTCCAAACCAAGGAGCAAAGGCACGGACTGCTGTGATTTCCGTGCCAAGCCAACCAGCACCGCACAGGAATGCGACACAGGCCAGAACTGGCGTACGAACCGCTGGCTGCACGGACTTTTTCACAGTATCGGCGTCGCGCGCGGCAGTGGTACTACTTGTCGCCACCGCTCTTGGGCGCTTCGGGTTGCTCGAGACCTGGCACAGTCACGCGCAGTTCCCCGACCACTACAGCGCTAGGATCGGTGGGATTGTCCTCCGAAAAACCAAGCATGTAATCGAGACTGCGCTCTACCTTCGCTTCCAACACTTCTTTGCCATTCACAAAAACCTTGACGGGCTTGTCCAGATCCAACAGGCGATCATTGAGATACAGCCGACATGCCTGCAGATTCTGGCTCTTGATGCGCACGGCGTTGGCTGCCCGGTCAATCTGTGCCTCCACGACCACACTCAACCCTGTTTCCTTGTCCGCGTCACCGCGATCTATCACCAACCACGCAGCACGGCGATAGCGGCTCAAATCGTCCGTGACATAGGCAAGCGTCTCAGGAAATGGCTTGCGTTCGTGCGCCACGAAGAAATTCAACACATCCAATGTTGCTTCAGCCACAGGGTCGACTTTTTGTGTGCCGATAGCCGCTCGCGCCTTTGATGCATCGAGCGCTGGATAGATCTTGACATCCATGTCCAAGGCGCTTGTCGTCTTGATTGTGTCGAGCTGTGCGCGCAGCGCCTTGCCGTCTTCCGACGCAAAGAGCTGATCTTCGCGACTAAGAAACATGACCCCAGCCTGGTTCTTGAGATTCACCAAATGGTTCTGCGACTTTGGACCTGCGTTCCGCACCGCCACAGCTGCGAAGATTTTCGGTTGCAAGGTGGCTATATCCAGTCCCGCACGGCCACCCTCGCCACAGCCTTCGAGATAGATGCGAGTGGTATCGATGTTGCACTGCCTCATGGCCTCGCCTATGCACTTGGCGATCCCGAAATAATGAACCTGTCCGTACCAGTCGATGCGCAACTGCTCGGCGGCTTTACGACCTACAGTGCGCTCAGCAATGCTTGGCGCCAAGATCACGAATTGGTCGCGCAGCTCTTTGATTCCCTTGTCGTTGCGAAGCAGCACTTCGTTCAAGTATTTCTCACCGTTGCTGCCCTTATCATGTAACGCGACAATCAGCGGCCATGACTTGCGCCCGTCATACAGTGGCGGCACATAGAGCGTGTACTCAAATCCAAATTCTTTGCCGCGTTCGCTGTGATCCACCCGCGCAGTGCGGGCACGGCCGCAGCCGTCCGGCTTTTGCACCTTGCCGCGCGCATTGATCCTAGAAAACACATCCGTCCATGAATCAACATGGCGCAAAATATCTTCGCCCTTATGAGCGTCCCGCACCTTTTCCCAAGCGGCTTTCTGATTCTCCCGCGCCTTCTCGAGCGCCTTCTCTGCTTTTGACCCAACGCCACCCTTGGCGTTACGAACTTCGCTGAACACCCCCGCAAGAGTCTCGCGTTCCGCTTCGCTGAGTCCAGGTTGTTGCGCTACGAGCCCGGAGAGCATCACGCTGGCGCACGCGAGAGCAAGCAAAGTGTTCATAGGTGATTCCGTAATCGTCGACACAAAAGGTCGCAAGCGTGGGTTCATGGTACGGGCCTCGCTTCCAAATCGTCAACCACACACAGTTTTAGGATTATCGCACAGAACTCTGCAACCATGGTCGCGTGGCGCACATGCTCGCATAGAGAGAACGGGGCCGAGTCGGCTCAAGCTGCAACACTGCGAGCGATTCACTCTTGGCTTCGGAGCGGCGGCCAAGCGCCAACAACAACATGGCAAGATTTTCTCGCGCGTCTCCTTGCGTCGGCAAAATTTCAAGACTCTGGCGCATGGCCTTCTCGGCGTCGGAACTTTGTCCGATGCCCGCGAGGGCTAGCCCCAAGTAGTTCCACGCACGAGCCGCCAATGTAGGGTCTACATCATCGCGCGCAGCAAGAGCACGATAGACCCGCACGCCATCTTCACGCCGTCCAGACTGATAAAGCACAACGCCGTGGTTCAACTCGTC
Source organism: Planctomycetota bacterium (assembly GCA_009691765.1). Lineage (GTDB taxonomy): Bacteria > Planctomycetota > SXUL01. Next base: position 233,199 of record SIAO01000001.1, read on the forward strand.
CTGGGGCTCATGACTCATCGCTGCGACCACACCTTGAATCGAGGCCGCCGCGTCGTGGCGTTGCTGTCCGACCAGCGCGCTTACGAGTCCACGCAGAGCAGCAGCAATCGCTGCTGGGTCCAGCGTCCCTGCGGCATGAGCGCGTAGAAGTTGATCGCGCGCTTCGTCGAGCCGATTCAATCCGAGCAGTGCGCTTCCGACTTTGAAGTGACCTTCTGGAGCGCCAAGTCTACGCTGCAAGTAGGCTTCGAAACGAACGAGTGCCTGTGAGAACCGCCCGGCAGCTTCATCCAATGCGCCTTGGTACCAAAGCAACACCGTCTCATTCCCGCTCCCAACTGCGGCAGCAGCCTTCACAAGCGCGTTGTGCAACCAAGTGTCAGGGCGCTCTGCTTCATAGGCGCCAATGAAAGTGGTGTAGAGCGCTGGCAGCTCTGGGAAGCGTTGAACTCCACTGAGAAACACCGCGAGCGCAGCCTCTCGGTCTTGTCCCGCCATAGCGACGCGCAAATGAAGCAGCGCAAAATCGGCATCGTTCGGATGCAACCGCACCGCCTGCGCCAGCACGACGGCGGCTAGCGCATGTCGTCCAACGTCGAACAACACGGTGCCGCGTAGACGCGCCACGTTGGCGCTCCCGGCGCGAGCACCCTCAGCAGCATCAAGAGCCAAAAGAGCTGCATCCGTTTCGCCAGCCATGTGGCGCGCTTCAGCTTCCCACAGAGCCAAGTCGTAAGCTGCGCCCCCAAGACGTCGTGCGTTTGCGTAGGCCACCGCAGCGTCGCCGAACGTGGCGCGAACTAGCCCACCACCACCGCGTGCACGACTTGCGCTGTCTTCTCCGAGGGCAAACAAGACATGCCCAACCGTTGCATAGGCCTCTGGGTTCGTGGGTGCTTTGGCTACGGCAAGATCGGCCATACCGCGCGCGTGCGGGTATTGCCCAAGCGCGAGCGCTGCTTCAGCACCGACGATGTACATTCCAAGCGTTGCGCTGGCATCGCCCAGCGCACGGCGCACATGATCCAACACACCAGCAGCATCGCCGCGTTCGAGTTGTGCACGCAACTCAGCCGCACGCAGATCTTGTGCCATCAGCGGCAGCGCGAGCACCAAGAAACTCAAGCATGCCCCGAAGAGAAATCGTGTCCGAAACATGGCGTTCTCCATGGGTACCTACGGCGCTCATCCGTTTGCTGCACAAGTGCCCTGCGGATAGCATGCCTCCTATTCTAAGCCTTCAGGACAGCCTCATTTAGACCGCATATGCAGAAAGTAGCCATCTTCGGCTCGACGGGTTCCGTAGGCCGACAGGCGCTGGCGGTGGTGGATGAACACCCCCAAGAGTTCTCCGTGGCAGTGCTTGCCGCTGGAGCTTCCGTGGATGCCCTTGTCGAACAGGCACGCCGTTATCGACCGCAACACGTTGTCGTTGGTGACACTGCAGCACTTGGAGCGCTTCAAGACGCGCTCGCTGGGAGTGGCATCCTGCTGCACTCGGGCGCCCAGGGCTTGGCAGAATGCGCGGCCCTCCCTGATGTGGATTGTGTCGTCGCAGCAATCACCGGCATTCGAGGCCTACCTGTTTCTGTGTCCGCTGTGCAGGCTGGCAAGCGGCTCGCCCTTGCCAACAAGGAGAGCATGGTGGCCGCTGGCCCCCTACTCCGCGCTGCCGCCGCCAAGAGCGGTTCTGAGATCATCCCAGTCGATTCCGAGCACGCCGCGATTTTTCAATGCCTCATGGCTGGGAGTCGCGAAGAAGTTCGGCGCATTATTCTGACGGCCTCTGGTGGGCCTTTCCGCACACGGCGGGCAGACACTTTCGCGAGTATTACTGTGGCCGAGGCGTTACGTCACCCGACGTGGTCCATGGGTCCGAAGATCTCCATCGATTCTGCCACAATGATGAATAAGGCCTTGGAGATCGTCGAGGCACGCCATCTCTTTGACATGGAAGCAGACAAGATCGCTGTTGTTGTGCACCCACAATCGGTGGTGCACTCCATGGTCGAGTTCCAAGACGGAGCCGTCATCGCGCAAATGAGCGCGCCCGACATGCGCTTGCCTCTGCAATACGCCATGTCGTGGCCACGACGCTTGCAATCGAGCACCCCTGGCTTTCATGTGAGCATTTTCCAAAGCCTCACTTTCGAAGAGCCGGATGTGCAAAGATTCCCAAGCCTGCTTCTCGGGTTGGATGCAGCGCGCCGTGGTGGCACGGCGGGAGCTGTGCTCAACGCCGCTAACGAAGTTGCTGTAGAGCGCTTCGTGCGCGGCGAAATCAACTTCCTCAGTGTTTTCGAGCATGTAGGCCGGGTCCTAGCGCGTCACCAATGTGTCGCTGCAGATTCGGTACAGACGGTGTTGGACGCTGATTGCTGGGCGCGTGAAGAGATGCTGCGATGCTAAACGACCTCCCATTTTATTTCCTGACGGCCTTTGGCATTGGGTTCATCATCTTCATCCACGAGCTTGGCCACTTCATGGCTGCACGCGCCGTGGGTGTACGCGTCGAGGCTTTCTCGATCGGCTTTGGTCCGAAGCTGTTTTCGTTCCGGCGCGGAGACACTGAGTACCGCTGCGGGCTCGTACCGTTGGGTGGGTACGTCAAGATGGCGGGCGAAGATCCCACGCGCCCAACCACTGGCAAGCCCGATGAGTTCGGAAGCAAGACCGTCGCGCAGCGCGTCTTGGTGATCAGCGCTGGCGTCATCATGAACATGATCTTCGCTTTGGTGGCCATCCCCTTGGCGTTCACCATCGGTGTGCCTTTCGAGAGTCCAGAAATCGGAGGCACTCAGCGCCTTGGCCCAGCTTGGAAAGCAGGGTTGCGCGCTGGAGACCGTGTCGTGGCTATCGACGACACACCCATATTGACCTTCGAGGACATCCCGCTCGACTTGGCAGTGGCCGGCGGACCCGTGGATGTAGAAGTACGGCGCGGTGCGCTCACATTTCACACCGTTATCACTCCTGAAATCGATAGTGTGCGTGGCGTTCCTGCCATCGGCATCGCGCCGGTGGCTGCAAGTGTGCGCGTGCCAGCCTCTGCGTTCGTTGCAGCAGATGCCGATCCGAAAAGTGCCGCGCGCATCGCGGCGCTGGCCAGCGCGGGGCTCAGCACAGAGTCCGAAGTGCTTCGTCTCAACGGCCTGCCCTACAACCGCACTTGGTGGGAAACTGAAGCGCAGCGCATTCGAACTTCTGATGCGCCGGTGGAACTGATTCTGCGCGCCGCTGACGGCCAAGAACGCGCCGTGCGTCTCGCTCCACTCTGGGAGAATCCCAGCGAAACTGGGGCATGGCGACTGGGCGTCGAGCCGCGCGCTGATCGCGTGAGCGCGCTGCGCCCGAAGTCCCTTGCAGCAGAGTGTGGTTTGCGTGTCGGCGACATTATTTTGCGCGTTGATGGCACAACGTTGGGGCACGCCGATGAACTTCCAGCTCTTTTGGGCGGTGGCATTGATCCTCGTCGCCTTGGAGCTGAACAAGGCGCACACGAAAGCACTCTTGCCGTGCGTCGTGCCGACGCTGAGGCCACGGTTGTGCTACGCACGGCCAGTGCGGCCGCTCGTAGCGATTTCCTTGATGACCTGGTGCTGGATGCGCCCACACCTCTCGTGGTCGACGTCAGCCGTGATGGACCCGCGGCCGCCGTGGGAATGCAGTGCGGAGATCGGGTGCTTTCGATAGGTGGCTCAACCATCAACACTTGGGATGAACTCAAGGCTGCCGTACGTGCTTCTGGTGGTCAAAGCATCGTTGTCAGCGTGGAGCGAGCCGGCACACAACGCCTCGACATCACGGTGGCCGCACAAGCAGCGCGTGTGAACGCTGTGCTTCCGAGCTTCGCCGAAACACCCAAGAGTGAAACAGTGCGGCTGCCTATTGGCGCAGCGATCAGCGCAGGCATCGCACACACTGGCCGTGTCGCTATGCGCGTCATGCAGACTCTGCGCTCTGTTTTTAGCGGCACCGTCTCCAGCAAACACCTTGGCGGGATAATCACCATCTTCCGCGCTTCTGTGTCCTATTCGCAAATCGCCTTCACTCGCGGATTGTTGTTCCTTGCTCTCGTTTCGATCAATCTCGCCATCCTCAACATCTTGCCCATTCCGGTCCTTGATGGCGGCTGGCTGATGTTTTTGATCATTGAGAAACTGCGTGGCGCGCCGCTTCCGGAACGTGCCATGGCGTGGTTTCAATGGGGCGGTTTGGCGGCAGTGCTCGGTCTCATGCTGTACGTCACTTGGAATGACGTGGCTCGACTTGTGGGTTGGATGTGACCGCAAAGCAGTTCTGCGCTTTCGCACGCCTGCCCAACAGTTTCACCGCTGCCGCTGATGTGCTCGCAGGTGCTGCCCTCGCCGGTGCCGTTCTCGATTTGCGTCTCGCCATCGCAGCAGTCGGCGCGATGGCGCTGTATTGCGGTGGCATTATCTTGAACGATGCTTTCGACGCAGCGAAGGATGAGACGCTCCATCCAGAACGAGCTATCCCATCGAGACTGATCGGTGTTCGCGGCGCCACTATTCTTGGCATCACACTGTTGCTTGTTGGTTTCGCGCCTGCATGTTGGGATCCCGCACGATTGCCGTTGCAACTCGCACTCGTGCTTTGCATAGTGCTCTACGACATCGTGCCTGAGCGTTGGACTATCGCTGCGTTGTTGTTGATGGCCTCCTGTCGCACCTTGAACCTCGCCAGCGGTCTCATGCTGAGCGCAACTGCCTGGCCAATGGAAGCCACCGCAGCGCTTGTGACCCAGGCCCTCCTCATTGCCACGCTCACATCAGCAAGTCAGCAAGAAGGCACTGGTCGAACAATCAAAGTTCAAGCATTCATCATCGAGAAGGCATTCTGGGTACCCGGCGTCTTGATGCTCCTGCGTGAGGCCAACACTGCCGCGTTCCTCTGCACCCTCTGTGGCGGCATCCTCGGCGTCACAGCCATCATCCCTGCTCGAACCAACACGCCGTCACCTGCCAAAGTCGTACGCAATACACTTCTGCTGCTGATACCACTGAGCGCTCTCTGGGCATGGAGCGCTGGCGCTTGGGTTGCGCTGGCTTGCATCGCCGTTTTGTGGCCTACTCAAGTCATCTTGCGTTGGTGTTTGGCGTTTAAGGCGAGCTGAGTGCACCGCGCCGTTGCAACCAAGCGATGGCGCTGTCCTTGGAATCCAAGCGGCCTTCAAGTTGAGCCCAGCGCACCCGCCGCAGCCAGTGTCCAATGCAAGGCCCTGCGGGCATCCCAAGGCGTTGAAGCAGCACTCCGTCCACGAGGGGAACTGGGCGAACCCCGTTGCACTGTGCACGCAGGTCGGCAAGTTGAACGAGCTCGGCACCAGCGTCCCCTTCGGCGAAAAGTAGTGCCTCGTGAAGTTCTGCGTCTTCGCGCGTCGCAGCCAACACTTGTCGCGCGCGGCTGCACTGCAACAGCGCACGATAGCGACGACGCGAGCGAAGGAGCGCCGCAAGTTGCTGCGCTTCCGCTCGTGAGAGGCGGAGATGCTGCGCGAGTTGTTCACATTGAGCTCGAATGTCAGCACTTGGCAGCCACCTTTGCGAGCGCAACACCGTCGCCAAGAACAACACGAACTCACGAGGCGCCAAGCGATCCAGCACCATGGCGCTCTCGGTGCAGTTTTCAGCCGACACTTGCGGCAACACATGCACCAACAGCCCGCTGTCGCGCAAGAGGCAGAGCGCATCCCCGCGCCTCGAACTCAACCTCGTGGCTATCTTGTGAAGCTCATCACGAATACGTTCTGGAGACACGGCAGTAATCCGTTGACTCTCTTCACGCACGGCTGAAAGCGTCTGCTCTTCGAGGTGAAACTCGCCCGTGCACCCGAAACGCACAGCACGTAACAAACGTAGACCATCTTCGCGCAGACGCTCACGAGCATCGCCAATGGCTCTGACGCGGCGCGCATGAATGTCTTGAACACCACCAACCAGATCCAGGATCTCGCCATTCAGCGGATTCCAAAGCACTCCGTTGATCGTGAAGTCTCGCCGCAGCACATCTTCTTGAACGCTGCCGAAACTCACCGACGTCGGGTGTCGCCCGTCCGCATAGTCTCCATCGCTACGGAATGTGGCGACTTCAGTCCACTGCCCGAGCAGACCTACACGAACAACTCCAAATGCCTTGCCGACATCGAGCGTGCGGCGGAAAAGAGCGAACACGCGCTCGGGCACAGCATCCGTGGTGACATCCAGCTCCGCAGCAGCTCGGACATCTTGTCCAAGCAAGTGGTCGCGCACCGCTCCCCCAACGATCCATGCTTCGTGACCGTTATCCCGCAGGTGCCCAAGGACCTGCACGGCCGCCTCATACGGGGTACCTCGCGCCATGGTGGAAAGCGTACGGCCAGAGTTCGCCGCGGCAAGGAGTAGTGCGCGCGCGCCGCTCGTGGGATCATTGGCGCCATGAAGCTGCGCGAAATAGGCATGGTGCGCATCGAGGTGCTGGCTGCATTATTGTTGGTTGCAACAGTTGCTCTGGTCTTGTGGCCCGTGAAGGAAGGCACAGATCTGGCGAGCGCCGAGGCTAATGCCATCGCAAACCTGCGAATCTTGCGCAGAGCCATCCAGCAGCATCATCAACGTACTGGGCTGTACCCCGTTGCTGCAGAGTTAGTGGAACTCACGCAAGGTGACGCTCCATTTCGCATGGCACGCAGCGAGGACACCTTAGAGGCCGCTGGAACTCTGTTTCGCATTTGGGTACCTGCCGAGTTTGGCGGAGCGACTTCCCTTGCAGCGCAACGCGCTCGCGAAACGGCAAAAACCCAATGCGCGTTGATCGCTTGGCCCTCGCAGGCTGGGCGAAATGTGGGCCGCATCCTCGCATGGATTCCAGACGAGATATGGTCGGTAGACAATCTCAATACGCCCTTCAACGGCATCACAGATCCGCCGCCACCGACCCTGCTCGCTGGAAAAATCGGAGGGCGCGCCTTCGGCACACCAATTCGCTGGGCTGAACGACTCGCGTGGAGCCGTGTGCACCTGTAACTCAGCCGCGCTTGCGTTCTTCGAGGTCCAACAACCGCAATTGCTGTTCACAGAGGTCTGGAAACTTGTCGTGCGCCCGCAAGACCGCTGCACGTGCGTCGTTGTCCCCGATCGCGCCGAGAATGCCAATGAGGAAAGCTGCGCGCGCGCTGTCGTCAGCAGCAGAGAGCTGTTGCGCCACCAAAGGTAGGAGCATTGCACCAGAAATGCGACACACGGGAGCCATTTGTCCGGGATGAGACAACGTGCTGTTCAACAGCGCTTCGAGAGTGCCTGCTGGAGCAGTTGTCGCTCGCATGGCGAGTCCGCTGACGACTGCTTCAGCGTCACCGGGCCGTTGCTGCTCGACAATCTTCTGCACATGCGCGAGGTCGGCATCGGTCCCTGCCGCGGCAAGCACTTGGAGAGACTGCAAGCGCTCACGGCTCGCGGGCTTTGAGTCTGCCAAGCTCGTACGAGCCGCGGCAATCGTCTCTGCATCACCCAAGAGTGCGAGGCTGGTGAGAACCATGCCATCCAAGTTGGCAGGGATCTCGCTGCGAAACCTGCGCAGGCGCGGAATGTAGGCCGACAAGTGCAAATCAAGGATTGCTTCCATCGCGGCCTTCAGTTCTGGCATCAAGCGAGCATCGAGACCCTGCTCGAAAAAGCCATCCTTTGGCGCACGTCCAAGGCGCCCAAGCGCGTGCCCTGCACGCAAGCGCACCCCGAGTTCTTCGTCTGCAAGCAGTTGCTCTAATCGAGGTTGAAAAGCCAGCAATCCAAGACGACCGACGTAGTCGGCAGCTTCAGCTCGCACTGTCGCAATGCTGTCTCCAAGCGCGCGCTCCAAGACAAGTGGTGCCTCGGGCCCAGCACACGCCATCGCCGCATCCAAGACCATCAGTCTCGTCTGCGTACCTTGATCGGCGTGGCTTTGATTCAATTCGTCATAGAACGCACACAGCAGAGGCACAAATGCTGGATCGCGTTGAGTGCGAGCTACGGCCGGCCCCTTCGAGCGCACTTCGAATTCCGCGTGCTGAAACACTTCCTTGCCGGGCACCACAAACTCCGCAGTGCGCACTAGCATGAAGATGTCAGCAAAAGCTCCGGCTTCGTATTTCGAAATCGCTGCTCGCGACGTCCACGCATCGAGCACAGCGCGACGCATGCGCTCATCTGAGCACAACAGCGCAATATCGTCTTTCATACTCCCAAGAGCATTGGCTGCACCAGAAGTGATTTGATCGAGACATTGCTGCATAGCACGCTCGCGCTCTTGATTTGTGCCGAAGGCATGAAAGGCCGGTGTGCGCCCCGTGGGCAGCAGGCGCGCGGTGACGCCGCTCGGCTCATCTGAACTGTTCCGCTGCACTACGAGCACTGCTGCGCTGATGGCGCCGATGACCACAAACACAATCAGGAAAATGCGTGCCACGCTCAATGCCCCTTTCGCGCCAATCGAGCTGCGCGCAGTAATACCTCAGCTTCACGGAACTGTGAGCTCAACAGTCGTTGGATGAGTTGCACTCGATTGACCTCTGCCGGCAAACTACCGATCTGTGAAAGCACTCGCTCCAGAATCTGTCGTCCACCAACGCAATCCAAGCGCGCGATGGCAGTAAGAGTTGCATCGAGGGTATCGCGCTCTGGAAGCAGCGCCACAAGTCCATCCAGCGCATCGGAGCCTCCGAGTTTGCCTATGGCTTCGATGCGCGCGTGGCGCTCCGCGCTCTCAGCAAATGCGGAGACTTGCTGGAGTTTCTCGACACTTTGTTCGCTTCCGTGTTCGCCAAGGAGCACGGCTGCCTCAGCACGCAGCGCCGTATCGGCGTGCAGCAAAAAACCCTCGAGGGCCAATCGAGATTTTCCTGCGAACCGTTCGGCGAGACTTGCAAGTGCAGGTATGCGTTCTCTTAGTGGTGCGCGGTGAATTCGCACGATGGCACGCGCCAATCCATCCCGTTCCTCCCCTTCGCGCACTGCAAGTTCAGCACCGGCGCATGTGCCGAGCAAATTCGCAGCAATACGTTCAGCCACATGTTGGGCGAGGGCGCGATCTTCAACAGGCAGCGAACCACCAGCACGCCGCACAATGCCAACATCCTCCCACTGAAGAAACTCGCCGCGCTTTCCAGTCAAGCGTTGGAGTTCTCGTAGAGAAGAACGCAAAGCGAACGCACAATTGCTACGCATCCCTGTGATGGCAAGTTCGCGCAGAGCCAAGTCGCGCGCTGCTCCCGCGTCAAGGGCGGCGAGTCGCAAGGTGCTCTCCACCAAGACCGGCGCTACCACGGCATCGTCCGCAGTGAGGTCAACCAAGTCCACGGCAGCGTAGACACTCGAGCGAGCCTCACCCTTCAGAAACAGGAGTTTGGGGAGCTCTGTGTACGCCTTACCGCGGCGACCGAGGCCACCAACGCGGATTTCAGCGACCGCCTCACCCTTGAAGGTCTGCTCCACCTTGAAGCAAGTCACCTGAACGCTGCTGGACACAAGCCGATCGCTGATCCAGCGAGCCTGTACGACAACGTCACACTTGTCCAGAAGTGCCGTGCACAACCACGGCCGATCCTGGGCACAGGCTGCGCCCAAGAAGCAAACGATGATCAGTAGCGCCCTCATGGCTGGACATTCTATGCGTCCAGCCTAGCGGTTCAGAGCATGTCGCCTCAACTGGCGCGAATCTGTTGAAGCAGTGCTGCCTCAAGGGCGCCGCGCTCACGGATCTTGGCGTTGTGGATCTCGATGAAGCGCTGCACTTCTTCGATAGCCCCCGTGAAGAGGTGCTCACCCTTCGAAGTCACTGCGTACATCTTCTTTCCACGGATGGAAGCTACATAAGTGATTCGCATGCGGTTCTCCATGCGGCCTTGGCGTGGCCTAACAAGGAATCTCGCAAGTATCGTGCCAATCAGGAGCGACGTGCAAGCACTACGCCTAAGTCATGCTCAGCCAGAGCGTTGGATCAAAAGCTCAAGATTCGTAAGCCTCAAGGGCATCTATCACTTTGACGATAGCGTGCACTTGGCGGTAAAGCTGGCAACCACAGCGTCAAACCGCCTTCACGTTCGCCGAATCAACTCGTCCAGCAATTCACGATGGACCTCAGGCAAAAAGGTCACGCGGAGCCGTCGTCCGGTCGTAACGGCATGCGCCATTTCGACGCTGATCGTCGGCGGACCTGATTCGGAAGGCAGGCGCTCGGGCCACTCCACCAAAGCCACGGAGTCCGCCTCCATGAGTGGATCCAGAACCCCCTGCCGTAGCAGCGGATCTGTGGACTCAATTCTGTACAGGTCGAGGTGATTCATCCTGAGCCGTCCACCTTCGTAGCAATGGTGCAAGGCGTACGTCGGCGAAGCCAGCTCTCGCGGATCAGGATGCCCCAAACCGCGCAGGACGCCGCGAGCGAAGGTGGTCTTGCCGGCTCCCAATTCACCCTGACAGTCGATTCGCGTGCCAGCGAACACATGGCGCCCAAGAATCTCGCCGACACGCTCCGTGTCCTGCGTCTCAGCACACCACAAGTCAACGATGCACATGACCCTGCTCCATAGGCTTCCAAGGCTTGCCATCACGCAACACGCAGCGCGCGTTTGCTGTGATGTGTCCGACTTGTGTCAACGCAGTTGGGAGGCTCCAAGCTCGTTGCAATTCTGTCCACGCTTCCGGGCACAGCGCAAAAAGAAGCTCGAAATCTTCTCCTTCCGTACATGCCCGAAGCACAATGTCTCCTCCACCGAGCACTGCATCCGCATGGACTGGCACCAAGTTCACATTCAATTCGTAGCCGCATGCACTGGCGTCGGCGAGCCGCTCAAGATCAAGGAGCAATCCATCGGAGATGTCGATCATTGCAGATGGGCGTGCAATATTCAGCAATGCCAACGCTTCATGGATTCGCGGCACAATTCGCAGATGGCGTCCAAGTTGTGATCCACCAAGCTGCCCCGTGACAACCAAAACATCTCCAGCATTCGCACCGGAGCGTGTGACGACTCGCTCTCCCATGGGGACGCCGAGCATCGTGACATTGACGATGATCCCGCCATCATGCGTGCTCGTGTCACCACCTAACACGGGGCAGTTCCATGTGGCGCATGCTTCCCGCAATCCTCGCGTGATGGCTTGCGGCACTTCGTCGGCGCACCCACGAGGCAACACCAATGCAACCAGCATGCCCAGCGGCTTGGCACCCATCGCAGCGAGATCAGAGAGGTTGCGAGCAGCAGCTTTGGCACCAACCACAGCGGGATCGGTTCCTGCAAGAAAGTGCGTGCCTTCAGCAACCGAATCGGTACAAACCACGACGCGTTCGCCGGGGACATCAATGACAGCAGCATCGTCTCCAAGCGGAACCACGGCACCATTCGCAGGCTCCGTGTGGCGCAACCAAGCGTGAAAAATGCGTTCGTCCATCGCTGGATGGTAGCCATTCAAACGAAGCAGCGGATGCCACCGATGCCAACGGCTCCTACCGTCTGCACACTGGCGAGGTCCTTTGGCCCGAGGCCACCGATAGCGATCACAGGAATCGTGCCAGCTTCCTCCACCGCACCCTGAAGGAGTGCCATGCCACAGCCAGAAACAAGCACACCTTGCTTGGGAGTGGAGCGCACAGGACCGAACACTATCCAATCGACCGCGAGCGCTCTGAGCAGCCGCACCCCTGACAGGTCGTGAGCTGAACCCCCTACACAGAGGCCGCACGCACGCGCAGCATGCACGCCGCTTTCACGATGCTCATCATCTGCAAGCTGGATTCCAAACACGCCCGCACGTTTGGCGATCTGCACTGACGCCGAGGCGATCACGGGGCACTTCGCCGCGCCAGCAACACGCGCGAGCATGCTCAGGAGCTCACACTCCGGCAACTGCTTTTGACGCACCCAAAGCACATCAATCGAATACTGGTTGCAACGTGAAATCAAAGCAGCGTCGCTATCCATGGCCCCACTCACAAGCATGCGGCGCCATGACTCTGCTGCGCCTATCATGACTGGCGAGCAACTCGCGCGCGCAGGCCATCCTGCACCAAGGCGTCCATCAACTGCGCCATGCTGAGGCCAATCACGGCAGCAGAGCGCGGCACCAAGGACTCCGCCGTCATGCCTGGCAAGGTGTTGATTTCCAATACCGCTAGCGTGCCGTCTTCGGCTTGCATGATGTCGGTGCGTGTGACGCCGCGAGCTCCGATGATGCGGTGCAGCATCAGAGCAGCGGTAGCCATAGCTTCAGCGGTCACGGCATCCACACGCGCAGGGCATGTCTCTTCAGCGCCGCCAGGCGTGTACTTGCTGGCCAAATCGAAAAACTTTCCGAGTTTAGGCACAATGTCGATCACTGGCAGCGCGCGCGCCTCGGGCCCGAAGCCAATGACGGGAACACTGAACTCCCGGCCGCGCACACAGTCCTCGACGAGGATTTGTGATTCTGCGCGAAGCGCAACAAGCGCAGCGAGCACGCTCGCCTTGTCTTCGCAAACGAAAACGCCCACGGAACTGCCGAGCGCATTGGCTTTCGCAACCAAAGGCAAACCATGGCGCGCCACGAGTTGCTCAACAACTTCTGAACCGACGCCGCCGGGAACGACACTCCAACGCGGCGTTGGAATCCCCGCACTCCGCATGACGTGCTTCGAGAGAACTTTGTCCAGCGCCACGGCGCTCGCGGCCACGCCACAACCTGTGTATGCCAAACCACAGGTTTCAAGGAACCCCTGCAGCGCACCGTCCTCACCCCCACGGCCATGAAGCCCCATGGCCACACATTCCACACCGCGCTCTTTCCAGCGCTCGACAGCGCCCAGAGCTGAACCACTCCAGATCGCCTCACCCCACGAGTGTTCGACTCGTTGCGGGCGCTGCGAGCACACCGAAGGCAATTCGTGCCAACGGCAATCGAACGCGATCACCATCTCGATGACGCAATATCCGTTGGCTTCAAGTCCGGCGCGCATCGTGGACGCAGTGCGCAACGAGATTTCATGCTCAGAGGCATGTCCACCCGACAGCAAACCAACAGTAGAGCCCCGCGTCATCACCATCTCCAAGGGCCATCATCGCGCCCGCCGCGAGTCTACTGCTTCACAGCAAGATGTCTTGACCTGAAGGGAAAACGTGGTCGCGATAGCGCTCAAGATCTTCGGGACCGAGCGCCGTGCGAGGCGAGATTTCAATCGACAACGCAAGGCTGCCATCAGGGTTGCGCGGAATTCGCGCTCCTACGCGCTCCAACCAAGCGGCATGAAGTTCCATGCTGTCACGCCTGCAAGTCTCCACCGAATCTGCTCCGCTGCGGTTCTTGACTGGCGAGAATTCGGCGCTGCGCTCGACTTCCATGACGAAAGTGCCCTGCGCCAAAGGCAACGCATCAAAGATGAACAGCTCAAACTTCGTGCCAACACGTGTCATCGGCCCGGTTGTCGGGTCGAAGCACGCAATCTCTTTACGTGCTAGGTGCCAAGGCAGTTGCAGCGAGCCAGAAGCTATCCGCTCAACAAAACCACAGTCGAGAACATGAACCGCGATGTTTCCGGCTCGAAAACGCAGTTGGCCGCTTTCGTCACGAGAATCACGCAGGGCGGCGGGTAAATCCGAGTATTCGATAACGCCAGCAGCACCATTAATGCGCGCCAACACACCGACCTTCTCCTCGGCATTGCGTTTGGGAACGACCTTTGAGGAAAACTCACTGTGTTCACTCAAATGCCACCCGAGCAACACAGGGTCGCACATGTCCACCAGAGGGTTATCAACCTGAAAGTAGAAGATGTGTTCTACGCCACGCTTGCGCAGTTCTTGGAACGCACCGCTGGAGGTGAGTGCCCGCAAAGACCCGCCATGTCCATCAGGGCTGCGAAACAAACTAGTTGCAGTCCGCAGCAAGAGTTGGCCATCGTCGTCGAGCGCGGGCAGTGTGCCTTGCTGGAAAAAGAAAATGTTTGCGGGGTTCAGTCCGAAATGCGCGTGTTCACGAAAAAAGGCCTGAGTTTCCGCGTCATTCTCTGGGCTCGTCATGACGCACCAAGGAATGGCGCGACCGGCCTTGATCCCACAGTGCAACAGCTTCTCTGCGAACACTTGAAACAAGCTCGCGCCGCTGATGGCTCCGACCGGAAACTGTCCCTTAGGGCCTGAAGCGCCCAGCCTCGATCCTTGGCCGCCCGCAACCACGAATGCCGCTACCTTGCCTTCCGCCAACAAGCGCTCGCCGAGGAGGCGCGCTGCTGCGTCCTTCGCTGCATCTTCACCTCGGCGTACTTGAGGCAGCGGTTCCAATTGATCCGACGCGACTGTACTTCTGCAACGCAACGCACTCTGCAGTTGCACCAGGAGTTCTGAATCTATGGAAGCTACATCGCGTAACAGCTCACGTGCATCAGCCGCGTTGAGAGTTAGGGCGTACGCTGCGAGACGGTTTTGCCCAAGTCCTGCAAGAAGCTCGGCAGTCCTTACGCTGTCCATAGGCCCTCAATGTGCGCGGAAGGCGAGGGTGCAGTTGTGACCGCCGAAACCGAGGCTGTTCGACAGCACGCCCCGCAGACGCCGCTCTCGGGTGCCTTCCTTCACATAATCCAAGGTGCAGCCTTCGCCAGGCACTTCGTGATTGAGCGTGCGATGCACAAGCCCGCGTTCGATGGAGAGCGCGCAAACGGCAGCTTCCACAGCTCCAGATGCACCCAACAAATGTCCCAACATGCTCTTGCTGCTGTTCACCCAAAGTCGATCGGCGTCGGCAGCAAACACAGCACGGATCGCAGCACTCTCATTGGGGTCGTTGATGGGCGTTGAAGTCCCGTGAGCGTTGATGTAATCGACATCGCTCGGGTTCATGTGTGCATCACGCATGGCAAGGCGCATCGAACGCTGCGCACCTTCGGCATTCTCTGCAGGTGCCGTGATGTGATGTGCATCCGCCGTCGCGCCAAACCCGGAGAATTCACAGTAGATGCGCGCTCCACGTGCCGTGGCGTGCTCAAGCGTTTCCAACACGAGGAAGGCAGCACCTTCGCCCATGACGAAACCGTCGCGGTCCTTGTCGAACGGGCGCGACGCGCGTTCGGGATCATCATTGCGCGTGCTCATCGCACGCAAGGCGCAAAAGCCTCCGACGCCCAACACGCAGACGGTGGCTTCAGCGCCACCGCTCAACACCACATCGGCTTCGCCGTATTGCAGTGTGCGCAGAGCCATACCCAGACCGTGTGATGCTGAAGCGCAAGCCGAAGCCGTCACCCAGTTCGGACCTTTCAAACCCAAGGCGATACTGAGTTCGCCGCTGAGCGCATTCATCATCAACTTCGGGATGAAGAACGGACTCATGCGCGACACGCCCTTGGTAATAACCACGCTGTGCTGCTCTTCGATGGTGGCCAGTCCGCCGATGCCCGAACCAGCGATCACACCGACGCGCTCAGGATTCAGGCGCTCGATCTCGAGGCCAGAATCACGCCATGCAGCCATGCCGGCGACCATGCCGAGTTGGGCAAAGCGGTCGAGCTTCTTGGCGCGCTGCGGACCAAGAATCTCCGCCATGTCCAATCCGCGCACTTCTCCTGCGATCCGAGTCGTGCATCCGGATGCGTCAAAGAGCGTAATGGGACCGATTCCCGACTTGCCGTTAAGCAACCCGTCAAATGTCGTTGCGGCATCGAGCCCCAAGGGGGACACGATACCGAGACCGGTCACAACTACGGTGCGCGGAATCATCGCGGATCCGTGAACTAAAGCGTGCAAGTCCTCGGAGCTCCCGAGGTCACTTGCTGCCCTTAGTTTTCAGGTAGTCCACGGCGGCGCCGACGGTCTGAATCTTTTCAGAATCCTCCTGCGGGATGGTCACTGAAAAGGCCTCCTCAAGGGCCATCACCAACTCAACCGTGTCGAGGGAGTCCGCGCCGAGGTCGTTCACGAATGACGACTTGAGGGTCACGTTCTCCTTCTTCTGGCTGAGAGTCTTGCAGACGATGTCGATCACCTTGTCTTCGAGATTAGAAGCCATCTGTCTTGTCCCCTGTGGCCATGCGCGCGGTATCCGCCCAAGCGGCACCACGCGCCCCTTTGATTTACCACGCAAACGCTGCTCATTCAATCACTTCGGCTTCAGAGCTTGAGCCCCCCATCCACAACCAAGACCTGGCCTGTGATGTAGTTGGAGAGATTTGAAGCCAGAAACAGGACACCGTTCGCGATGTCCTCAGCCGTTCCGGCACGAGCCAGAACGATATTCTCTTGCATGGCGTGACGCTGTTCATCCGTGAGCGCGGCCGTCATGTCAGTGGCAATGAAGCCCGGAGCGATGGCGTTCACCAGCACTCCGCGGGCGCCGAACTCCTTGGCCAAGGATCGGGTCATGGCGATCAAACCGCCCTTGCTCGCGGCGTAGTTCGCTTGGCCAGCATTGCCCGCAAGGCCGACTACGGACGCCATGTTGATGATGCGGGCTCCTCGATTCTTGAGCATCACTCGCGAAAGCGAGCGCGTCAAACCGAAGGCGCCTTTCAAATTGACATCCAAAACTTGATCCCAATCCGCCTCCGACATTCTCATCAAAAGACCGTCGCGCGTGACTCCGGCATTGTTCACCAAGATGTCAACGCGTTCGAAGTCCTTGAGAATCGAGGCGCCAAGCTGCTGCACCGCTTCGAAGGAACCCATGTCCGCCCCATAGGTTTTGACGGTGACACCACAAACGCGACATAGTTCCGCCGTGGATTCAGCGTTGCTTGCACTACTTGCAACCAACGCGAGTTGCACACCTTCGCCTGCGAGTGCGAGGGCGACAGCACGGCCTATGCCGCGCGAGGCACCACTCACAACTGCGATCTTGCCGCTGATTCCGAGGTCCATGGCTTAGTCCCCCTCATCGATGGCTTGTACAACAGCACCATCTAACGTCTTGCGAGCAAGCGCTGCCAAGACTCGCCCTGGCGGCGGTTCTGCAAATTCCGTGAAACCATCAGCCGCAAGTTGACGCATGCTGGCTTCCCAAAGCACGGGAGCCACGACCTGACGCGCAAGGAGACTACGAATCTCATCGACACCGCTCACGGGTCGGGCAGTGACATTGGAGTAAACCGGAATGCGCGGTGATGAAAACGTCGTCGCCGCAATAGCAGTTTCCAACGCGGCGCTGGCAGAGGCCATCACGGGCGAATGAAAAGCACCAGCCACCGCGAGCGCAATGACTCTGCGTACACCTTCAGCCGCAGCGGCTTGCGGAACGCGTGCCAAAGCAGCCTTGTCACCGGAAAGCACGACCTGCCCCGGTGCATTCAAGTTGGCCACGACGAGGATGCCGGATTCTCGTGCGCGTTCACACACACGCTCCGCGGTGGCACGGTCAGCACCGACAAGGCTCGTCATTCCTGAAGGCATTGCGTCAGCGGCCGCTTGCATTGCGAGGCCTCTACGACGCACGAGCATGAGCCCAGCATCAAAACTCACAACGCCTGCAAACCAAAGCGCGGTGTACTCACCGAGGCTTAAGCCGGCAGTAGCTTGAAAGTGTGCGGGCTCGAATAGACCAGCTTCGCGACGCCCTTCAAGCACCGCCACCGATGTGACAAAAATGGCTGCTTGCGCATTGGCAGTGCAAGTCAAAACTTCCGCGGGGCCACGGTGGCAAACAGCGCTCAAACTAAAATCCAACAGGTCATCAGCGCGGCGAAAAACGGCGGCTGCAGCCGGCCAGCGCGTGGCGGCTTTGAGCCCCATCCCCACTTCCTGAGCACCTTGGCCAGGAAAAAGTAGCGCTGCCTTGCTCATGAGCACTCACCAACGCAGTAGGACAGAGCCCCACGTGAGGCCCGCTCCGAAAGCCAACATTGAAACGTACTTGTCTTCCACGAGGCGGCCTCCGCGCCGCGCTTCATCCAGCGCAATCCCAACGCTCGCACCCGAGGTGTTCCCGTATTTCTCGAGATTAATGAATGTCTTGGACTCTGGGATCTCGAGTCGCCTCAGCGCTGATTCGATAATGCGGTAGTTCACTTGGTGCGGTATCACCAAACCAAAATCATCAGGAGTGAGCTTGTTTCTGCTCATCTGCCCTTCCAAGAGATCGCGGAACTTCTCGACTGCGAAGCGATAGACTTCGTTGCCTTTGATCACCAACTTGTCCTCTTGAGCTGCAAGAGCCTCGCTCGTCATGGCTTTGCGCGAGCCACCGGCACGGATGTACATGGTCTCGACACCGGTGCCGTCGGAGCCCAGCACGCTCTCAAGGATGCGGCCGCGGCGCGCCTCGGCACCCAACACAACTGCGCCGGATCCGTCTCCGAAAAGAATGCAGTTTGAGCGGTCTTGGTAGTTGGCGATGCGACTCATGCACTCGCCACCGATCACCAAGACATGATTAGCACGACCGCTCTCCACCATGCCAGCGCCAAGACTCAACGCTGTCACGAATCCTGGACAGGCGGCATTGATGTCGATGGCACCTGCATTCACAAGCCCAAGTGCCTTCTGCACAAAGCACGCTGTCGCTGGCACAAACTGGTCGGGCGTCACAGTTGCGAGAATGATGAGATCGATACTGCTGGCAGCAACACCTGCATCTTCAAGGGCGCGTTGGCCTGCGGCGATGCACAGGTCGCTAGTGGCCTGTTCTGGCGCCGCGATGCGGCGTTCGCGCATTCCCGTCCGCGAAAAAATCCACTCGTCGGAAGTGTCAACGAGCTTTTCAAGATCGGCGTTACTCAAGATGCGTTCTGGCACATAAGAGCCAGTGCCGAGAATGCCAACGTTGCGCACGCTCATGCCGTCACTCCGCTTTCAGTCGCTGCGATGTCGGCGGTCATGGCCGCGAGGGCACCACTGCGATGAAACTTTGCGGCTTGCAACAGGGCACTTCGAATCGCACGCGCGCTTGACCGACCATGCGCGATCAAAACGAGACCATCGATGCCGAGCAGCGGCGCGCCGCCATGCTCTTCGTAATCCAGCGCGTGATGAATGCGTTTCAGGCCTGCAGCAGCCGGAGAATCAGAGCTCAGCATGTCACGCGACAACTCCATGAGCTTGTGCGCAATCATTTCGTTCAGACCTTCAGCGGCCTTGAGGATCACGTTGCCGATGAACCCCTCGCAAACGATCACATCGCAAGCACCTGAGAACACATTGTTGCCTTCAACATTGCCAAGGAAATTCAGATCCTTGACGCCACTCAGCAGTGCGCCTGTTTCTTGCAGTAACGCCGTGCCCTTGCCTTCTTCGCTGCCAATGTTCATCAGTCCGACACGCGGTCTTGCGATCCCGTACATGCGCTTCGAATACTGAGCCGCGAGAATGCCGTAGTGAAACAAGTGAATCGGCTTGCAGTGCAAATTGGCGCCAGCATCGCACATCACGGCGCAACCGTTCGTGGTGGGAAGCGCTACTGCAATGCCGGGGCGGCGCACACCAGGGATGAGCTTCACGATGACGGTAGCGGCTGCAACAGCCGCACCTGTATTCCCTGCTGCAACCAAACCATCGCACGCTCTGCTGCGAACCAGTTGCGCAGCGCGGTGAATCGAAGAATCGGTCTTGTGCACAGCGTCCGTTGCCGCGTCACCGCCAGCAACGACTTCTGATGCGTGGACGATTTCGATGCGTTCGTGGCGCTGCCCCCCGAGTTCCTGTTCGATCGCTCCGCGGTGTCCAACAAGCGCCACCGCCAGTTCCACGTCGTGCAGAACAGCTTCCAACGCTCCTCGCACGGTTTCCCGTGGAGCGAAGTCGCCGCCCATGGCATCGAGGGCAATTCTGGCTGTCACCATGCCGCAGTTAGAGGGATGGGACTTCAGTTCTCGCCCGTGGTGACAACAGCCTTGCCGGCGTAGTGACCACAGTTGTGGCAAATGCGGTGGGCCGGAATGGCCGCGTTGCAGTGCGTACAGCGAGCAAGGAAGAGCTTCACCATCGCTTGGTGGGAGCGACGCATACGGCGCCGCATTTTGCTAGTTTTCTTCTTAGGAACAGCCATGACTCATCTCCTTGCACCCGTTTCCGACTGTGCCCTCCCCAAGAGAGCTGCCCCTTGGCGTCACGCGGATGCTGCGGTGCGGTAGCGATTGTGCCACGATCTGAGGATCTTTCACCCTCGGCCCTCACACATTAGGGCCCTCCTGTTCGGAGGGCCCCAGTGAAGCCCCAATACCCCCGCTTGTAGCCCTCAGGCGGCCCCATGTGCCTTACCGACCACGGTGTCCCCCTTCGCGAGGACTGCCGCACGGATACGAGCCATGAGGGCTGGGTTCTCCTTCAAGACATCGCGACTTCGTTCCCGGCCTTGGCCGAGCTTCTCGTCGCCGATGCTGAACCAAGAACCAGACTTGTCCACCACCCCAGCGGCCACGGCGAGATCCAAGATGTCACCGGCTATCGAAATGCCTTCGCTGAACAGGATGTCGAACTCCACCACACGGAAAGGTGGTGCGATCTTGTTTTTGACGACGGTGACCTTGGTGCGCGCACCAATTACCTCTTCGCCGTCTTTGATTTTCCCGATGCGCCGGATGTCGAGTCGGCAACTTGCGTAAAACTTCAACGCTCGTCCGCCCGTCGTGGTCTCAGGGCTCCCAAACATCACACCGATCTTTTCGCGAATCTGGTTGATGAAGATCAGACAACAATTGGATTTCGAAACAGCACCGGTGAGCTTGCGCAGTGCTTGCGACATGAGCCGCGCCTGCAACCCCATGTGCGAATCTCCCATTTCGCCTTCGAGTTCGGCGCGGGGAACTAGCGCCGCGACGGAGTCAACCACAACGACATCCACAGCGTTGGAGCGTATGAGCATTTCTGTGATTTCGAGCGCTTGTTCGCCTGTGTCAGGCTGACTTACGAGAACGTTTTGGAAATCCACTCCGAGTTTCCGTGCGTACGCCGGATCTAAAGCATGTTCAGCGTCGATGAACGCACACACTCCACCTTCACGCTGCGCACTCGCAACCACATGCAGTGTGAGAGTGGTTTTGCCCGACGACTCTGGCCCGTAAATCTCAACGATTCGGCCGCGTGGCAACCCTTTGCCGCCCAGCGCCAAGTCGAGAGACAAAGCGCCAGTAGAAATGCCACGAATGGCATCCATCTGGGTTTCGCCCAAACGCATGATGGAGCCCTTGCCGAACTGCTTCTCAATCTGCTGCAGTGTTGCAGTAAGCATCTGAGACTTCCCTGCTTGCACTTTCGCTATCGCAGGATCGATACCGCTTGCTGCCGCTGCTGCGTTCGTTGCGCCCGGACGAGGACCAGCACGTTCTGGAGGCTTCATGCTTGGTTGAACCACCGACTGCTTCGCAGCCACCACTCCGCTTCGCTCAGGATTGACCATGTGAAATTTCTCCCCTTTTCGGTCCGGCCGCTCCGCCAGACCATTTGCCATCAGGGTCTCCTGAGGCGTTTGGGATCCTACCAGCTACCACCGACACTGACCAGACAAATACCTAACACGCCGAGAAAGTCTGCAAGGGCGTGTAGCTAATCCCATCCCGCGCCTGAAAAGTCTCTAACAATGCGGCTTCAGCGAGGTTGAAATGGCCAAATTCTCTGCGCAGCGCAGGTCCCAAGCGCTCGCCCAACGCTTCCGTGTGTTCTTGGCCCCGGACGCGTCCAAGAGTGATGTGGGGCCGCCAGATCTCACGCTCCGGCTTCCAGCCCACCTGTTCCAAAGCGGCGTCCAGTGCGGCATGCAAACCGAGCAGCTTCGCGTGATCGGCCTCGGTCTTGCCGCGTAGGCCGCACACCAGAACGCGTGGATGTTCGCGATCAGGAAAAGCATCAAGGCCAACGGCCACAAGAGGAATGCGCGGCAGTCCACGCAATGCGGTCTGCCCGGCGCGAACGACATCCAAGAGATCACGCTCTTGAACCTCCCCTACGAATCGCAACGTCACGTGCAGATTCTCAGGTTTCGTCCAAACCATGCGCGCGCCTGTGCGGTCCAGCTTGTCGGTTTCTTCGCCAAGGCGGGCACACAGTTTCAGAGGAAGCCGAAGTGCAAAAAACAATCTTGGCATCAGGGGATGTTCACGCTGACGGCGCTCTGAACCAAGCCCCCAGTCGTCAACAATTCAATCCGCAAGGTCCATAGTCCTGCGGGCAATCCTTGCGGAATGGTCACTTCGAGACTCCAGCAGTTGCCGCCGCTATGCAGCACGAGTGGCAAGTAAGGCAACATCAGCAAGAGGTCTGCGCCAAGCACCCCGTAGGCTGGCGCGTCCACTTCGAGTCCAAGCCACTGGATGGCGCCCAGACCGTTGGGAAGTTTCAGCGCGAACTCCACATTCCATGGCAAGCCTGCCGATGCCGCTGCGCTGTCCGCTTGCGCCGCAACTTGAACCGTGTTGCCGACGCTATTGAACGCGAGCAACTCCACGGAACTCGTCACAAGGCCAGCGGGGTCGCACACTGCTGGTTGCCAACGATAGAAGGCACCAGGCACGAGTGCTGTCAGCGTCGCGAAGTGAACCGCTCGGTGTCCGCTGCCACCGACCAATGCCTGATCCAACCTCGGCGCTACGCCATAAAAACCTTCGAGCCGAACAGGATCCGCGGCGCGGCCGAGCGTATCCACAGCAACGCGCAACGATCCAACGCTGCCACCGGTGAGCGCAAGTTGCGTGCTCGGCACGGGTGGAGCCACAGTGTCGATCACCAGCACTTTGCCGGGAGGCAACGGACAATAGAGCGGATCACCCACTGCGATGGAGCGCCAGAGCAAAGATGGATCCGAGATCGCTGCAGACTCAGCAAAAGTGCGCCCGTCGAGCAGGCTCTTAATGAAGATCTCTGGGAAGTGGTGCCCGTTGAGGTACGGCTCTGCGATACAACCGACGCCGCAGGTCAAACCGCGGCGAAACGAACTGCCGCCAAAAGTTCCAGGATTCGTTGAGCGCACTCCAGCAAGGGAGTTGCTGTTGAGATCGCACGCAGCGCTGCCAGGCAACCACGTCCACACGTTGTGATACGTCGCGTAGTTGTACCAGCCGTAATAGAACATGGCGTCAGGAGCGGTCAACGCGCTACTGCCATTGGCGTATGTCGCGCCAAGTTGGCCGATCTCCAAATCGCTGGATGTGTTCTCCCACCACAGAGGGAAACCCGTCATCCACTGGGTTGCATACGCCATGTCGCTATCGGCGTTGGCGTAACTAGGCGCGTGAAACTGCGGCCAAGGCAATGCAGCGGGATTGGGGTACGTCGAGAAGCGTGTGTCGACATAAATGCGTCCGCCATAGCCAGCGCTGGCTGTGTGCAAGTAGAGATCGCCATAGCGCGCACCTTCGACCAAGTCGAGCGCTTCTTCAGGCGTCGGGCCATCGAGCCGCGACACCAAATACATGTGCTGACCTGCGTAAAAAACCTGATGTTGGAAATGCGCGTAGTCCGGAGCCACGCCGGGTTGCGCATCAAAAAATGGATTGGCTTGCCAATAGCTGACAAAAGCGGGTGTCGTCACAGAACCCAAAGCATTTGGCGTCATCAATGCTTGATCCACGGAGCGCACACCATGTGTTGCCGTGGAGACTTCGTAGGGCACTCCATGGCACAACAGAATTGTGAGGATGTTCGTTGCGCCCAACGCTTGCACGCGGCCCGCCAACGGAGTGCGCAACTCGTTCCAGAACGTGGCCCAACTCGCGAAACTCGTTCCGCTGTTCGAGAGTGGAAGCAGCAGCAGATTTGAAGACGGCACACCACGCAACGCCGCGTAGCGTTGCGCGACCTCCATGGAATCGCCGATGCCATTGCCGTTGGTGTCCGCCATCGCAGTATTGGCAACGACAAGGATGCGAGCGGGATCCAACCAAGCTGGAATCTGCGCACTCACTTTGGGCGTAGCGGCTAGTGACAACACAAGCAGCAGCACAAAAGAGACGGCGTCAATCTTCCAGAAGGCTGGCGGAAGTCTCAGGGTCATAACTGCCTTCCGGTGTGACAATGATCCAGTCCGTGAGCCGCTCTAACGGCTGCCATGATTCTGAGCCAGCAACCAAAGCGGGCACATCGCGTGGCGCGCTCAACAGCTTGCCGCGAATCCAACCTGGTTTCAGTTCAAGCGCTTCAAACCAAAGGTACTCAGAGAACTCATGCGACGAAGCGCGCTCAAACGCGAGCTTCACATGGAACTGCCAACCGATGTTGCGACGGAGCGCGAAAAGTTGCCCGAACACACCAAAGCGATGGTGCGAAAACTCCTTTTGACGTTTGGTTTCATCTGCGGATTTGTAGAGCACGACGTCGGAGGCCATGCGTGAGATGGCCGTCCGCGGAGTTCCGACGGAATCTGGATCCAGCAACACCCACGAGTTCGTGGGATGTTCACCGCGGTCTTTCAATCCACCCGCGCAATCTTCCGCCAGCAAAGGCAGCGCTTCCGCCGCACCCATCAAGCGCACAGCGACCTCATCTCCAAGCTGGAGCAGGCCTTCATTCGTCGGTTCGGCACCATTGAGCAACGCGTCAGCAGCAGCTTCGAGCAAATCCGTAGCTTCGCCCTGATCGTCTGCTGGCACACACAGCAACTCGAGTTCAGGAATGCCGGCTCGTGAAAGTCCGTGCGTGTGAATCCAATTTCCGCCACGTCCTGGGAGAGTGTGGATGGCAAACAGCGCACTACTGCGTGGTGCCACCGATGCGCTGGCCATATCTCGGACGCGCCGGCCTGGGAGCAAGCAGAGCGCCCCGTCGTCGTAAACGGCGGGCAACCCTGGAACGCACGCTGTCACGAGCACACGCAGAAGTTGGTGATACGAGCGCGCAGGGCCTTGCGCATCAAGCACCGTTTCGACGCCTAGGAGCCAGCGACAGTTCGAAGCGGTCTTGCGCTCGGATTCGTCGTCGATCCAGCTCTCTACAAACGCATCACTCAGATCGCCGCGCTCCTCAGTCCAGACCATCACGGGTGCTGAAAGCCCAGGGATCTCGAAAGCCTTGCACCAGGGTGATTCCGTCGTGCCTTCCAACTCGTGCGCTTCTTGAATGCTGCCGTAGACAGCCTCCAAGGCGCTGCGCACCTCTTCTTCATTCGGGCATTCAGGCTCAGGCCATAGTCCTAGTAGCGCGCAAGGCTCCGGGCCCTCTTGCTCAGTTTCTTCATGACTTTCACGCTCATGTTCCATCATTCAACATCCGGCTTGGAGCTGCTCACAGTACCCGCAAGCTGCTTGGCGAAGAAATAGAAGAAACGCCCTTCTTCCTGAGTGAATCCGGCGAGGCGTTCGGCTTCGGGCCCTGTCCCGATGAAGATGTCGGCACGACCCGCTGCCTTGATCGCACCACCGCGGTCTTGATCAAAGAGTAGGTTTGTTGCGGGACGAAACTCCACAGCGTTCGCTTCAAGCGGCGAAGTCACGGGCAAGCGCGTAACAGCGAGGCAAGGTGCAGCGCGCGGATAAACGTCTTTGTCCGTGGCCACGCTGTGAAACGCGGTCACTTTGCTACCAAGGCAGCCCCATGGCCCTGGCTCACACTCGCGGAAGAACACAAAGCTGCTGTTCTGCCACAGAGTTGGTTGCAGCTCTTCAGGGTGTTCTGCGAACCACTGCTTCAACCGCGTGAGCGAGAGTTCCGCCTTGGTCAGTTTCTCTTGCTGGATCAGCACCTGCCCGATGCTGGTGTATTCATGTTGCGTCTTGCCGGCATAGCCGATGCAGAGCTGGCGCCCATCAGGCAAGTTGATTCTGGCAGACCCTTGCACCTGCGCGATGTAGACATCGAATGGGTCTTTCAGCCACAAGAACTCATAGCCTGCGAGCAAGTTGCCTTGCTCAATCTGTTGACGCGAAGGATAGGGCCGCAACGAACCATCCGGTTGACGCTGTCCGAGACACAGACCCTCGGAGTCCTTCTCCAGATCCGTTGGCAAGACATACAGCGGGTAGCGGTAGACCTCATCCTTAACGAGGCGGCCATCAAAGATGGGCTCGCAGTACGCCGTGAACAGCACGCGTCCACTACGCCCAGCACCCACGGACGCATACACATCGAAGGAATAGAGGCACCAACCTTGGAACTCGTCGGCGCTGCCGCACTTCTGCAAGATGTCGCGCAGTGTCGTCAAAGTGCGCAACATACGCTCGTGAGTGATCTCTGCATCATTGGCGCGATAAGGGAAAAACTTCTGTGACGAGGGCTTGCCCAAGTACACGATGCTCTGGTCCAACGCCGCGAGCGATCCGTCGCGATCGAGGAATGCGGGACGGAAATCCGGCATATCAGCGGCATCGGTCACTCGTTCGAGGTACGGCCAACTGCTCTCTTCACTGAAATCGAGAGGCGGCGTAAGTTCCGGTTCCGAGGCACATCCGGCACCAAAAAACAGCGCGCCTGCCAACAAAACACTTCTGGCTGACCTCACATACTTCATCGCTATGCTCCCCACGATCATGCGCACGACACGCAACGATCGTCCCGGATCGAATGCTACCACCGAACTCATGACACTCATCAGCCGTAGCCAGCTCGTTCCTGCGGGCTATCCTCTATGTGCCCCATGCAAACTCGCCCTGACTTCCTTCTGACCCTGAAACAACGCCCACTGGTCTTCGATGCCGCCATGGGCACGAGCCTGTACGAGCGCGGTTACTTCATCAATCGCCCTTTCGATGAAGCCAATCTCATTCGCGCCGAAACGGTGCGGCAAATCCATGCAGCTCAGAAAGCCGCCGGTGCCGAGATTCTCGAAACCAACACATTCTCGGCGAACCGGTTGTTGCTCGCCCGCTATGGCATCCCAGATGCTGTGCGTGAGATCAACGCAGCCGGCGTTCATCTTGCGCGTGAAGCGGCAGGCGATGGCGCTTGGGTGGCAGGTTCCATCGGGCCCACCGGCGAAGGCTTAGGTGTACTGCCTGAAGACAAGCTGCAAGAGCTGCGCAAAATTTTTGAAGAGCAAATCCGCGCGCTCGTGGACAGCGGCGTGGACTTGCTGGTGCTCGAAACTTTCCACCACCTGGGAGAAGTCCTTGCCGCGTTGAAAGTGGCGCGCAGCAACTTCAACGGCCCCATTGTTGCGCAGATGAGCTTCGAAGAAGACGGCGCGCTGCGTGACGGCACTTCGCCAGAGCGTGTAGCTGGCATCCTTGCGCATGCCGGCGCCAATGTGGTGGGTGTTAATTGCTGCGACGGGCCTGCGGTGGTGCACGAGATCGCAACGGCCATGTTGCAAGCGGGCGTGCCCGTGAGCGCGCAGCCCAACGCAGGGCGGCCGCGGCGCTTGGATCAGCGCACTCTGTACATGGCAACGCCCGAGTACTTCGGTGTCTATGCGCGGCGTTTGTTCAAAGCTGGCGTACGACTCGTTGGTGGCTGCTGCGGCACGCGCCCCGAGCACATTGCCGCCATAGCCGCTGCGGCTCGCATGGCCGGAGCCGCCGATGCAGGAAGCGGGCTCGGACCCGGTGCAGTCCTTGATCGCATTCCTGCGCACGTGGAGACGCGCGCCGCCATGGAAGAAGTGCCGCTGGCGCAGCGCTCGCGGTTCGCCGCCAAAGTGGAACGCATCTTTGAACAGCGCTTGGGCCGCGGCACGCGGACTCAGGCCCCCAAGGACCGCACAGACTTTGTGGTGAGCGTCGAGCTGAATCCGCCTGCTGGACTCAACCCCGCCAAAGCCATTGCCACGGGCAAGCAACTCTGTGATGCCGGCGTTGATGTCATCAATGTGCCCGATGGCCCACGCGCTGCTGTGCGCATGAGCAATGTGGCTTTCGCCCACTTGCTTGAACGCGAGAATGGCCACGAGACCATCGTGCATGTGTGCTGCCGCGATCGCAATCTTGTGGGTTTGCAATCCGACATTCTCGGCGCGCATGTGCTCGGATTGCGCAATCTCGTGGTGATTACTGGCGACCCGCCAAAGCTCGGCGATTACCCCAAAGCCACGGCTGTCTTCGATCTTGATTCGGTGGAGCTGCTGAAACTTGTGCACAGCTTGAATCAAGGCATCGACCCCGCGGGCAAGTTAGTCGGCGAGCAGACGAGTTTCTTCCTCGGTAGCGGTGTGGAACCTGCTGCTGTGGACTACGACCGCGAAATGCGGCGCCTAGCGCAAAAAGTCGCGGCTGGCGCACAACTCATCATGACGCAACCTGTGTACGACCGCGAAACGGTGCAGCGTTTCCTTAAAGACACGCGCAGCCTCAACGTGCCCATCCTGCTTGGCCTGTGCCCGCTGGTCTCAGCGCGCAACGCGGAGTTCTTGCACAACGAAGTGCCTGGCATGAGTGTGCCGGACGCCATCCGCGAACGCATGCACCGCGCCGGAGGCGGCCCAGGAGGGCAGCGCGAAGGCGTGAACATCGCGCGTGAGATGCTGGAGGAGTTCAGCGACTCCATCGTAGGTTGCTACATCATTCCGCAGCTCGGTCGCACCAACGCAGCGCTCGAGGTGCTGGCGCCTCTCGGCTACGGCCAGCCCAGCGCATGAGCAAGCCCGTCTTCATTGGCATCGCTGGCGGCAGCGCTTCAGGGAAGACGAGTTTTGCGCAAGCGCTGGCGCGCGGTCTGCCCGAAGACGGTTTCGTCTTGGTCGAACAAGACGCCTACTACCGTCCTCTCGCACATCTCACGGTTGAAGAGCGATCTCTGGTGAACTTCGACCATCCCGACGCGTTCGATTGGCCGCTGCTGCGCGAGCAACTGGGCGCCTTGCTCCACGGCAAAGCGATTCACGCGCCCGTCTACAACTACAGCATTCATGATCGCAGCGGCATGCGCCCGATCAGAAGTGCTCCTCTTGTCGTACTCGAAGGCATCCTCGCGTTCCACGACCCGGAATTGCGCGGGCTCATGGACATCAAAGTGTTTGTGGACACCCCAAGCGACCTCAGACTCATGCGCCGCATTTTGCGCGACACTTTGGAACGTGGCCGCGAACTTGATTCCGTCCTCGCTCAATACGAGACGATTGTGCGTCCCATGCACGAAGAGTTTTGCGAACCCACGCGCAACCACGCCGATGTGATCGTGCCGCGCGGCGCACACAACCGAGTGGCCTTTGACATGGTGCACGCGCGGTTGATGGCCATTCTCGCGGCGCAAGGACACACGCCAAGATGAGGCCGCTCTTGCTCATAGATGTCGTTGGGCTAACGCCAGCACTTGTCGGCGTGGCCACTCCGAATCTGATGGCGTTGCAGCAGCGCGGCAGCATGGCTCCTCTGGAAGCGGCCTTCCCTGCTGTCACTCTCACGGGTCAAGCCTCGCTCAGCACTGGTCTTGCGCCTTCGCAACACGGCATCGTTGGCAACGGCTGGTACTTGCGCGAAACGGAAGAAGTGCACTTTTGGAAGCAACCTCACCGTCTCATCCAAGCACCGACCTTGGGGCAGCTTCTGAAGGCACGCGACAGCACCATCAAAGTTGCACACTTGTTCTGGTGGTTCGCGATGTACGCGCCTGTTGACATCAGCGTGACCCCGCGCCCGATGTATCCAGCAGATGGTCGCAAGCTCCCTGACATACACACTTTCCCAGCGGATCTCCGCGACGAACTGCAACGCCGCTTCGGTGCGTTTCCACTGTTTCATTTCTGGGGCCCGGGTGCTGACTTGCGCAGCACGGATTGGATTACACGCGCCGCTTGCGCGCTGGTGCGTGAACAGCGCCCGCACCTCACGCAGGTGTACTTGCCCCATCTCGATTACGACTTCCAGCGCTATGGCCCAGATGACCCACGCTCGCGCACCGCGTTGCGCGCCGTCGATAACGCCGTCGGGCAACTCGTGGAAGCAGCACACTCCGTTGAAGCACGCGTCATGGTTCTGAGTGAGTACGGCATCACTCCAGTACACACAGCCGTGCATCCCAACCGACTGCTGCGGCAGCACGGTTGGCTAAAACTCCGCAACGAGCGTGGTCGCGAAATGCTGGACTGCGGAGCATCGAAAGCGTTTGCCGTGGTCGATCACCAGATCGCGCATTTGTACGTGCGCAATCCGCAAAATGTGCCGGCCGTCGTTGCGTTGTTTTCTGGGGCCCCCGGCATTGAGCAGGTGCTGCATGGTGCGTCCTTGGAAGCCGCAGGACTTGCTCACGAGCGCAGCGGCGAAATCGTCTTGGTAGCGGCACGCGCACATTGGTTCGCCTATTACTGGTGGCTGAATGATGCGCTAGCTCCTGATTACGCACGCACCGTCGACATCCATCGCAAGCCTGGCTATGACCCTTGCGAGCTGCATTTCGATCCGGCACTGCGTTTCCCAAAGCTGCGTGTGATAAGCAAACTCCTCGCCCGCAAACTCGGCCAACGCGCGCTCCTGGATGTCATCGGCCTCGACCCTTCGGTCGTTCGCGGCTCTCACGGCCGCTTGCCTGACAGTCCTGCTGAAGGACCTGTTCTGTTAGTGGAAGACATGCCGCGCTTGCCCTGCACTGCGAACGGCGTGGTGCCCTACTCCGCGATTCCAGCGCTTGTCGAGCACTTGATCTTCGAATCCTGACTCGCTCACCGACTGCGGGCAGGACTCACTCTCGTTCAGGCCCGAGGGCTTCGAGCAGGTGCGCACTCATCAAAGCAGCGAGATAGCGGCTCACGGGACCAACTTCACCTCCAGCGACGGGTTTGCCATCAAGGCGAGTCACTGCAAGAACCGAGCGCGTGGTGCTCGCAAGAAAGATCTCATCGGCTTCACGCAATTCAGCGAGCGTGAATCCGCGTTCGCTCACTCCTGCAGGCCACACTTCGAGGATCAGAGCCCGCGTTACACCCGGCAACAAGTTGAGAGACAGTGGAGGCGTGAGGATCTCGCCATCGCGCACCATGAACACATTCTGAGTGCTGGCTTCAAGCACTTGGCCGTCAGTGCCGACAAAGAGAGCTTCATCAGCACCAGCGTCGCGTGCTTGCCGCTTGGCTTGCACTGCACCGAGCAACTGCGTTGTCTTCCACGTAGATCGCTGCCAACGAAAATCCGTGAGGCTATGCAATGCAATCCCAGGACCAGGAATCGCCTGCACACGGCCCGCTGGAATCGCCCGCCATGTTGCGTAGAGCGCTGGTGTTGGATCACGTTGCGGAAGGTGCTCTCGCGGCGCCCAACCGCCTGTGGCATGCAGGTAGGCCAATGCCGTCACACCCTGTACAGCGCGTTCAGAAAGCGCACCGAGCGCCTTGGCCGCCAAGGGCAGCACCACGCTCGCGTCGATGCCTACACCACGAAGCGAGCGTTCGAAGCGAGCCAAATGACGCTCGGTTTCGTAGAGCCGTGCCCCTCGGGCCAACAGGACTTCGTAGGCGGCTTCACTGAAAACAACGCCACGGTCTTCAAGCGGAATTCGCGCCTCGGCTGCTGCCACGACCTGCCCATCAATCCAAGCCAGTGCCTGAGGCTGGTTTATGACGTTGGCGTTCATGGGCGCATCTTAGCCACGGTGGGGCAGTTGCACGCTGCGAGCGTAGGCGAAATATTCACTGTTATTCTAAATGCCGCTCGCGATAAGCTGTCACTATCACCACCCATCTTGGGGAGAAATATGTCCATGCGCTTAAATTGCATCCTTGTGCTTGTAGCTTTGGCGCTCGGCCTCTCAGCCCAGTCTATGACCGTCAACGCAGTTACGAGCGCTGCCGTGCCCGTGAACACCAACATGACGCTGTCGCTCACGAGTCAGGCGTCGCAGCCCTACATCTGGTTCTTCGATGTCGCACCCGGGCCTATCAACGTGTTTGGTGTTTCCATCCCCTTGGGATTCACTCCATACGTGTTGGACTTGGGTGTTGCGCTATTGCCGCCGAGTGGCACGCATAATATTTCTGTGGCGATCATGGACGATCCTGTGCTCTACGGCCTGCACCTTTTTTCCTGTGCGCTGCTTCTCGATCCGAGTGCACCTGCACAATTTGTCGCCTCGAATGGCATCGACTTCACATTTTTCGATGACTCCGCGAGTGCTGGTGGAGACGCTGCGACATTCTCAGGACGGAGCGTTACTCTTGACGGCTCAGGCAACCTCGATGCGCTGACCGGAGCACTGCCTGTAGGAACCACACTCAGTTGGAGCGTCGTTAATGCGGGTGGCGCATCGAATCCAGTCATTACCAATCCGAACTCTGTGCACCCCGAGTTCAATGCTATGGGCAGCGGCTCGTGCCTCGTGCGTTGCTATTTGCAAGGCGGCGGCATCGCGCGGACTGACGACGTGCGCATCGATGTCTATACCTTGAATCTCAACGGCCCCGCTGACAATTCGTTCGCAACCGGTTCCGTGAATGTGAGCGGCAGCCTCGTTGGACCCGTAGGGGCGGCGCTGAGTTTGAACGGCAGTGGCGTTGTGCTCGCAGGCAACGGTAGTTTCAATGCGGGTAACCACGTGCTCGCACAGCGCGTGAACACATTCCATTTTGAGGTGAGTTCGATCACTGGCGCGCAAACAGCCAAGTCTGTGACCGTCACTGCTGGCACCGGTACGCTCCTCACGAGTTTCCAAACGCCGGGCACATTCTTACGAATCGGTGGCGTCAACTTCGATGCGATCGAACCTCTCATCTCTGCGGCGCTTGGTGCCCTGCCACTGAGCCCCATCGTTGCGGCGATTCCTGCGATCCCAATCCTCAACACCATATTCCTGAGTGCGAGCATCGATCCAACCGGCGCCAGTCACGACCCAGCGGTCGTCGTAAACATTTTTCCTGCTGCTGCCGGCATCGGCTTGAGTATCACCTACAACAATTTCGTGATGACCAGCACCGTGAGCGGTGCCATCTTTGGCGCTCCGTACAACGACATCGCCACCATCAGTGCAACTTCAATAACGATCAGTGGCGACCTCGTGATCTCGTCCAACAGTTCCGGCGGACTCACGACAAGTGTGCAGAATCGCAATGTCGTCTTCACGGGATTCAATTTCACGGTCACTGGGCCACTCGGTGGCCTCAGTCAACTGGGGCTAATTCAGACCGCGATTCAAAGCCTGCTCGTCACTGCACTCCAAGCAACACTTGACGCCATTCCCTTGGCGCTCAATCCCTTGCTCAACGCGATCGTGCTCTCGTTCCCGCTCCCCGGCACGAATCTGACCGTCGATCTTCCACTGGAAACCGTGAATTACGACACAGCAGGTGTGGTAATCGCCAACCGCTTCCGCACCACGAGTAGTGTCGTTTCCCCCAACGCTCCGACGCTGACACACATTTATGGCGCGAGCGGGACCACGCCACCGATGGGTGCCAATAGCCCAGTCCTCGCAGCACCGTTCGATTTGGCCATGGGCATCAGCGATGGCGCCCTCAACCAAGCACTGGGAACATTGACGTTGTCAGGTGCCTTCGAGAACATCCTCAACGCTGTGGCTCTTGGCGCAGCCAACGCGGGCGCGATGGCTGCCCTTGTGCCCAGCGCAGGGTTCGAGAGCTTTGCGAGTAATGCAGCAATCAGTACGCGCACCCTGCTAGGCTCTGCTCCGTTAATCGAATTCACTGCGGGCACCGTCACAACAGGCTCGCTGCATGTCCGGAATCTGCGCTTGCAGATCTTTGCGGACAGCGGCGGTAAGCCAGCACTGGTGCTCGAGGCCTCCTTGGACATCCAAGCGGCGCTCAACATCAGCATCGATCCAGTGACGGGGGCCCTCACGTTTGGGGTTGGAACAATCAACGCCAACGTTGTCGAAAACCAATGCCTCGCTGGTTACAACGCGGCGGGCAGCGTCGCGGCTCTCAACGCCGTAGCTGCACTGATCGTGCAGCAAATCGTGGCACCGCTGACCGGCATCACACTGCCTTCACTCGGCAGCACAGGTGGCGTGGTGGAAGTTTCCGTGCATCCCGGCAACTCACACCTCTTGGGCATCTACATCGATCTGCCCTGATCACTCGTGGCGCAGGGCCTCGATGGGATCCATCGCCGAGGCCCGCACTGCTGGGTACAAACCAGCTAACACGCCTACGAATGCAGAGATGCCGAAGGCCAACACCACACTCATGGCCGTGACCATGGTGTGGCTGTCGGTGACGAATTGCTCGTGCAACGCAGCGGCTGAGATGCCGCAAACGATGCCGATGATTCCGCCTGCGACTGACAGGATCAGTGTCTCCACAAGAAACTGCAGCGTTATGTCGCTACGCCGCGCACCCAACGCGCGCCGGATGCCGATCTCACGCGTGCGTTCTGTGACACTGGCCAACATGATGTTCATGATGCCGATGCCACCCACGAGCAGCGAAATGGCGGCAATGCTGCCGAAGAGCTGCTTGGCCTTGTTGGATTCGCGCTGCGCTTCTTCGAGCAGCGCGAGCGGAACATCGATTTCGTAATCTTCGTTTGTGTGAAAGCGCGCCAGCATGGTGCGGACGCCCTCCGAAATGGAAACCACATCCTTCGCATCTTTCACCTGCAAAATAATTTCGTGCAGCTCTACGCGTTCGATGTCCATCGATCCGGTGGCAGTCTTGACATTGCGTTCGCCAAAGCGCTCGCGCACGGTTGTCAGTGGAATGTAGGCGGCTCGATCACGCTTCAGGGATTCGCGCTCGTCGCTGGTGACTGTCGCTTCAAGCACACCGATGATTGCATAGACCTTTGACCCAATACGCACCGACGCACCCACCGGGTCCTTCCAAAGGAACAACGAGCGGGCGAGCGTGGCACCCAATACAGCGACGGGAGTCGCGTCTGACATTTCCAGATCAGTGAACCAACGCCCATGCTGGAGGCTACCTCGCGATACATCGAGATACCAAGGCACCGTAGCCATCGTGACCGTGTCACTACGCGCATCACCGTTGTAGACGGCACTTGCCACATCGCGGACTGGCACCAAGACATCGACCTCTTTGAAAGTGTCGTGGATACGGCGCGCATCTTCATACGTCAGGCCGTACACCACTTCGCGCGAACGAGTCGCCGAGGCCTTGGTGTCATCTTGCGGCTTGCGTGCGCGCAAAATGATGTTGTTAGAGCCACGCGCCTTGATGCGCTCTTGAATCTCTGCGCCGCGCCCTTCAATGACCGCAAGCATGTAGATCACAGTGCCCACGCCAATAATGATGCCCAAAGCCGTCAAAAGGCTGCGCAGCGGATGCAGTTTCAGACCTTCAGAGCCAATGCGTGCGATGCGCAGGAAACGAGTCATGAACGCACTCCGGTGTCGTGTTGCACACGCCCATCGCGCATGGTGACAACGCGCTGCGCTTTCGCGGCGATGTCATCTTCATGAGTCACCATCACGATAGTGCGGCCTTCAGCGTGAAGCTCAGCAAGCAAGGCCATGATCTCATTGCCGGTGCGCGAATCGAGATTCCCAGTGGGTTCATCGGCAAGAATGATGACGGGATTGTTGGCTAGGGACCGTGCAATCGCGACGCGCTGCTGCTGCCCGCCACTGAGTTCCATCGGCCGATGGCTGCAACGATCCGTGAGTCCTACGCGCGCCGCGAGCTTGCGGCTCCGTGCTTCGGCTTCTGCCGGGTCGCAATCGCCGTAGACCAGCGGGAGCCCGATGTTTTGCACCACGTTGAGCGACTGGATGAGATTGAAGCTCTGAAAAATGAACCCTAGGCGGGCAGAACGCAACGCTGAAAGCTCATCATCGTGCAACGACGCAACATCTTGGCCATCGAGCAAGTATTGGCCTTGGTCGGGGCGGTCGAGGCAACCAAGCAGATTGAGAAGCGTGGATTTGCCGGACCCCGAGGGCCCCATGACAGCCACAAACTCGCCCTTGCCGATGACGAGATCTACGCCATCGAGCGCGCGCACAACGGCGTCACCCATGCTGTACGCGCGCTGAACACCACGAAGTTCTAAGACGGGTTGAGACAAACTCAGTCCTTCTTCTCACCGCCACGAGCGCCCATGCCCTTGCGCATTTTTTCGCGCTCCTCTGGGGTCATGTTTTTCATGCGCTCTGCCATGGCCTTGCGTTGCTCATCGGTCATCTTGCCTGTGCGTGAGCCAGATCCGCTCGGCATGTTGCCGTCATCCATGGGCGCGCCCGGACTATTGCCGCTACCTGCAGCGCCCATACCGCTACCGCTATCACCAGCGGCGCCACTACCTGCCGCTGGAGTCGGCGCTATGCCCGTTGGCAGCACCTCAGGACTCGCGTTGGGATCATGTGCAGGTGGTTCGGGCGCACCAACTGGTTTCGCGAGGTAGACATTCTCGCCTTCCTTCAAGCCCTCTTTCACTTCAACGCTTGATTCGTTGTGCTCACCGACGACGACCTCACGCAGCGCGGCGGCACCGTCATTGCCCTTCACATAGACCCACGCCTTGCCACCAATCTCACGTACGGCTTGCAGCGGAATTTGAAGCGCGTCGACAATGACACTAACGCCAACGATCACCTGCGCGTGCATCCCGGGCTTCATACCCTCAACATCGCCATCTACATTCAGAATGGTTTCATACACCTTCAAGTCTGGGTTCAACCACGAGGATTGACTGGAGGCCACAAGGGCAACTCGGCCCACTGTGGCGCTGAAGACTTTTCCGGAGATGGCATCCACTGTGACTGTGGCGCGCTGACCACGTTCAATTTTCTTGACGGCCGATTCATGCACATCCACTTCCACGATCATGGAACCAAGATCCGGGATGCGCACGATCTCTTCCTGCTCGTGCACTTCTTTGCCTATGCCCATGGGTTCGCTGCCACCATTGCGTCCACGCTCTTGGCGACCATAGACAACGATGCCATCGCTCGGAGCGAGGATTGCGGCTTTCCCACGCTGCGCCTCAAGCTTGTCGCGAGCATCTTTCTCATAGGCATGAGCTTTGCGGCGCGCTCCCAACGCATCTTCAACTTGCTGCATCTCAGACGTCGCCTGCTGGCGGACACGCTCTAACGCGATGGACTTCACCTCGAGATCGACCCCTAATCTCTTGAGTTGGTCAGGGGCTTCCCAGGTCTGAAACTGTTCGAGGCTCCGCGTTGCGATGTCCACGGCCTCCTTGGACTGTTTCTGAGCCAACTCATCCGCTTCGAGCTCGGTCTGCGAGATGAACGATTTCTCTTTCAAGCGCTTCGAAGCAGCGGCCTGCTTATCAGCACGCTTCTGCTTCTCCACCGCCACTGTCAGGTCGGACTGCAACTTGGCAAGTTCCAACGGGCGCTTGCCTTCCGTGTAGCCCTTCACTGCGTTGGCAGCCAATTCCACACCCGTGCGCGCAGCTGTCTCGAACTCTGCGTTCTTTTTTTTCTGAATCTCGACGTCTTGCTCGGCCTTCAAAAGCGCCGAACGGGCCTGCTCGAGTTGAATCTCTTGACGATTCAACTTGTCCTCGATGCCAGCAGAATCGAGCCGCCCAATGCGGTCGCCCTTCTTAACGGCCGTGCCTTCCGGCAACAGTTCGAGGATGGTTGCACGACCCTCAATCTCACTGCGCACGATGGAAGGATTGGCGCTCTGTAACTCGCCGCCCTCTTGCACTGTGATCTGGAGGGTCCCGCGAGTCACCTTCGCGGTGCCTGCAGCACTGACCACAGCGTCGTCCCCACAAGCAACGAGCGTGAGCAGCAGCCCAAGACCAACGAGTAGTTTACTCGGCACCCAGCAACGTACGCGAGAGTTCATAGTCAAGTCCTCCGGGAGCCATCACGAGAGCACCG
The DNA here is from genome assembly GCA_009691765.1 of Planctomycetota bacterium. Lineage (GTDB taxonomy): Bacteria > Planctomycetota > SXUL01. The sequence continues at coordinate 270,748 of SIAO01000001.1, forward strand.
GTGTCGCGAAACAGGCGAAGCCAAGCGATGTGATACTCCACCGCAGCATTCACTAAGTCGTTTTGAGAGCGGATCAGCGCTTCCTGCGATTCCAAATAGTCGCGCGTGATTGCTCGCCCCTCTTCCAGCAATTCCAACGTGCTTGCAGCGCGGCGCTCCGCCAAGCTCACGGCCTGAACTGCGATGCCCCAACTGCTGCGAGTCGCGCTAAGCCCGCGTAACGAATCGCGCACTTCAGATTTAACAGCCTCAGCACTCGCTTCTTGCTGACGCAACGTTCGCGCCAAAGTGACGTCAGCGCCGCGAAGCGCCAACGATTCGCTGTGACGATCAATGCCCAGATCAAGATTGAGGCCGCCAGTCCAGATGCCCGCTGCGCTGTCGTAGCGCAGTGGTCTGCCAGCTTCGGACGGCAGAGTCCAACCGAGATTCAGATCCAAACCGGGTCGCAGCTGATCTTCGGAAAGCAACACGCGACGCGCACTATCTGTGACGGCATCAACGCTATTGCGGAGATCGAAGCGCTGACGCATGGCCGCCAACAGCGCAGCTCGCTCTTGCGGCACCCATGTGTCTTGCAGCAATGCGTCCAAGCCTTGGAGGTCTTCGGCGCGACCAACAAGGGCGACATCCACAGGTACGCCGAGCAACGACTTCAAACCGTCAAGGCTGCGTTCCACACTCTGCTGTGCGAGCACCATACGGTTCTCAGCAGACAACACCTGCTGCCGCGCTTGGTCCACTTCAACGATGCTGATGCGACCCTCATCAAACAACGCAATGTTGCGGTCGCGGGCTTTCATCAAGCTCTGCACGTTGGCGTCCTCATTAGCGAGGCGCTGCTTGCTCGAAAGCATCAGCAAATAACTACTGAGCACATCAACGGCGAGGTCTTGCTTGAAGCGCTCGAATGTACGCCATGCGTAGAGCACATCGCGATCCGCTTGCGTCAGGTTCTCTCTCGCGAGATTGAGCTCGGAGTTGCGAAGCAGTGGCAACGCGATGGTCAGATTGAGCGTAGAAGAAAGATCGAGGCTGCCACCAGCAAGCCGCAAACCAGAGAGCGCGAAACTGGCTGCTGCTTCTGCGCCGTTTTCGAAAAGGCGAGTGATGCCGAAATCGCCGCCAAGGTCGAGGCTATCGCCAGTCTCAGCTGCAGTGCCGTTGGCATCCGCCAGCACGAAAGGAATGCCTTGAAAACGATGCGCCTGCGAGAGGTAGTCCAATGCGGCGAGCTGCAAGGCCTCTTTGGCGTTTTGCAACTCACGACTATTGCGCGCCGCGAGCGCCAACAAGCTCTTGAGCTCAAGCGTGACCGTCGCTCCAGGCAGCGCGAGGCCTGTGCTGCTGTCCACGAGGCTCGCGAACAAGCGATCGGCTGGCGTGTTCAATTCGACAGGCTGCGAACTCCCCCGCAACTCGAGTTCCTTGCGCGCAAGCGTCGCCAAGGTCTTCACATCAGAATACTCACGCGCATCAGCAGGACTGGTGCACGCGGGAATCAGGAGCAGCAATACGAGGACAAACGCGGCAATCGGCATGGTTGGGTGGAAGAATCGTACTAGGACCGACTGAAACTGCACGGCACACGAACCGCACGCACTGCACAACACGGAAACGCTCGATGCTATTCCGCTCAGACGCGTTCAAGCCCTACGACCGCTTCCACATGGCCCGTGCGCGGGAATTGATCGACGCCCTGTACGAAGTCGAGGCGGAATCCCCCCGCCAAGAGCGGCGGCAAATCGCGAAGGAGCGCTGTGGGGTCACAGGCGAGCAAGACAATGCGCGCCAAACCTGAGGCAGCAAGTGCGGCAGTCACTTCTTGCTGCAATCCTTTGCGCGGTGGATCACAAACAGCCACGGCGCCGTCCGCAGTGGCCAACAAACGCGGCAAGGCATCTTCCACGCGTACAGCGTGAACCTGCAATCCGCCAAGGCCCGGCTCGCTACAACGAGTCTGCAAGCGTGCTGCCGCATCCGGATTCGATTCGACGGCATGAACCCGCTGAAAGCGACGCGCCAGCGGCAGCGACATTGCACCAACGCCGGCATAGAGATCCAGCGCCATCGCACCATGACCAGCGGCCTCTAGCGCGCAAGCAAACATGGCTTCTGCTGCGACAGGATTCACCTGAAAGAAGTCCTTGGGCCCAATCGCATGACTCTCGCCCAAAAGCTCTTCACGGAGTTCATCGGCGCCGAGAGAAAACACCGGCGTGCCTCCCAAGAGTGCATTGCCTGTAGCGGACTGCTGCAAGACGTGGATGCCCGCGATGGTGGAGTCTGATGCTTGAACTGTCTGCGCAAGCGTGATCGCTTCTGCAGGGTCTTGCGCATCCGTCACCAAAACCACGAGGCTTACCCCTTCGGCTCGAGACTGGCGCACGATCGCGTAGCGCAGACCCTCACGCCCTTCGCCGGCATGCACCCGCAGACGCAGCCGCGCGGTGCAATCAGCAATGCCATCCAAGGTGAGTTGCAAACGCTGCGCGTGGACTGGGCAACCGCGATTGTCGGTGACTTGATGTGAACCAGCCACATAAGAACCGAGCACGATTCTCCCGCCAACGAAGGCGAACACCTGCTTGGCGTAATGGCGATAGTGGAAAGGCGTCGTGGGCGCCAACATCGGACGCAGACAAGCGGCGCTGTCCGCAGCAATGTGCTGCAACAACGCTTGGAGTTTTTGTTGCTTCCATTCCAGTTCGAAACCGCGCTGCGCCGCAAGCAGTGCGCAACCGGTGCAGTGAAACTCATGCGCGCAAGGATGCTGCACGCGCATCGGACTGCTTTCGATGAGGCGCGCGACTCTCCCCTGCACTGTGCCCCGCGTGCCGAAATCGGGATGAACCACGACGCGTTCACCGGGCAGCGCCTGCGACACGAGCACCGCTTTGCGTCCAGCATGCCCGCGGCCGCGGCCGTCTTCGTTCAGATCTTCGATAGTGAGTTCCACTGGCGAGCATAACCAGTGGTACTGCTACTGCGCAGGGGTGATACAACCCAGCCATGAATGCCAAGCGCACTCTGGCTGTGATGACAGGCGGTGGAGACGCGCCAGGCTTGAATGCTGTGATCCGCACCATCGTGAAGCAGGGCGTCACGCAGCTCGGTTGGCGTGTGATCGGTCTCGAGGATTCGTTTGATGGGCTGCTGGAGACGCCGCTGCGCATCATCGACTTCGACCGCGACCAAGTGCGCGGCATTCTGACCATGGGCGGCACGATTCTCGGCACCACCAATCATGGCGATCCTTTTAGCTTCCGCGAAAGTGACGGCAGCGTGAGCGATCGCAGTGTCGAAGTTGCGGAACGTTTGAAGCTCCTCGGAGTGGAGGGCCTCATCGCCATCGGCGGCGATGGCAGCATGGGCATTTGCTCGCGACTCATGAAGGAGCGCGGCGTGCCTGTGATTGGCGTACCCAAGACCATCGACAACGACATTCCTGGCACCGAGATCACTTTCGGGTTTGACACCGCGGCAGCCTTCGCCACTGAAGCTGTGGACCGCCTCCATTCGACTGCTGAATCCCACGAACGCGTCATGGTGCTCGAAGTCATGGGACGCGACGCCGGCCACCTCGCGCTAGCTTCCGGCCTTGGAGGTGGCGCTGATGTGATCCTCATTCCGGAAATCCCCTTTCGTTGGGACGCAGTGCTCGGCAAGTTGATGCGACGGCGCGCCTTCAAGCGCCACTTCAGCATCGTGGTCGTTGCCGAAGGGGCCAAGCCCGAAGGCGGCAGCGTGACGGAACACATGAACGCCGATGGGCGCAAATCGCACGGGGGGATTGGCTTCTTGGTGGCGGACGAAATTGCGCGTCGCACTGGCCTCGAAACGCGTTGCACGGTGCTCGGGCATTTGCAACGCGGAGGCACACCCACGCCGCGTGACCGCGTCCTCGCCAGCCGCATGGGACACCACGCCGTCGAACTCGCTCGGCGCGGAGAATGGGGTCGCATGGTGGCGATGCGCGCCAACCGCATGGACTCCGTCGAGCTCAGTTGGCTGCTCACACAAACCGCGCGCCAACTCAGCTTGGATGACGACGCCATTTCAACCGCAAGAGCGCTCGGCATCGTCTTTGGTGACGAAGCCCAATAGGCGCAGCGCGACGCCGGAATGCGGCTGGATACAGTCCCTCGGTTTCGCGGCCGAGCAGTGCTATCAAGCACAGGCCAGAGTAGCCCAGAGACACCGCTCCTACGCTGCAATAAGTGGCGCAAGTGCGAGCCAGAAAAATTACGAAAGACCTCAGCATGAACCCCATCACCGCCCAGCAAGACTTCAAGGTCAAGGATCTCTCCCTCAACGCCTTCGGCCGCAAGGAAATCGATCTCGCAGAGGTAGAGATGCCTGGCCTCATGGCGCTGCGCCGCGAGTTCGGCCCAACCAAACCGCTCAAAGGTGCGCGCATCTCTGGTTCGCTGCACATGACCATTCAGACGGCGGTGTTGATTGAGACGCTGCTCGACTTAGGTGCCGAAGTGCGCTGGTGCTCTTGCAACATCTTCTCAACGCAAGACCACGCCGCTGCGGCCGTCGCAGTCGGTCGCGAAGGCACGATCGATTCTCCGCGAGGCATCGCTGTCTTTGCATGGAAGGGTGAGACGCTCGAAGACTATTGGTGGTGCACCGAGCAAGCCTTGCTGTGGCCTGATGGCCGCGGACCCAACATGATCTTGGACGACGGCGGCGACGCCACCATGCTCGTCCATCTCGGCAGCGAATACGAAAAAGCCGGTCAAGTTCCTGATCCCGCAAAGCAAAACAGCGAAGACGAAACCGAGCTCATGAAAGTGCTGCAGCGCTCACTGCGCAGCGATGCCAAGCGTTGGACCACTCGCGCCAAAGAGATTCGTGGTGTCTCTGAAGAAACCACCACCGGCGTGCATCGCCTCTACCAAATGGTGGAAAAGGGCCGTCTGCTCTTCCCTGCCATGAACGTGAACGACTCCGTCACCAAGAGCAAGTTTGACAACCTCTACGGCTGTCGCCATTCGTTGGTGGACGGCATCTGCCGCGCGACCGACGTGATGCTTGCAGGCAAACTCGTGGTGGTCTGCGGTTTCGGCGATGTCGGCAAAGGTTGCGCACAAGCACTGCGTGGCCAAGGCGCTCGCGTGGTGGTCACTGAGATTGATCCCATCTGCGCGCTGCAAGCCGCTATGGAGGGCTACCAAGTCACTCTGCTCGAAGACGTGCTCTCCGTAGCCGACATCGTCATCACGACGACCGGCAACTGTTCCGTAGTGACCGCTGACCACATGCAGCGCATGAAGCACAACGCCATCGTGGGCAACATCGGGCATTTCGACACCGAAATCGACATGGCCGCGCTCGCAAAGCTCCCTGGCATCCGCCGCGAGAATGTGAAGCCTCAAGTCGATCAGTGGATCTTCGCCGATGGCCACGCTGTCATCGTGCTCGCCGAAGGTCGCTTGCTGAATCTCGGTTGTGCGACAGGCCACCCGTCCTTCGTCATGTCCAACAGCTTCTGCAACCAAGTGATGGCGCAGATGGAGCTGTTCCGCGACCACGAGAAGTACGAACGCAAGGTCTACACCTTGCCGAAGTCGCTCGATGAAAAGGTGGCGCGCTTGCACCTCGAGAAGCTCGGCGTGAAGCTGACCGTTCTCACCGACAAGCAAGCCGAATACCTTGGCATTCCGAAGAGCGGCCCCTACAAGGCGACGCACTACCGTTACTAAACCGTGCTGCTGAGCGAAGCAACGCTGCCACCAGTGCTGAACACCGCAGCTCCTCTCGGAGCGCGGCTGCATGGCATTGTTGGACAAGGCCCGTTCTTGGTGTTGGTTCCTGGGCTCGCACAATTCGCTGCGTCATGGGCGCCGGTCGTTGAGGCGCTCGCGAGCACTGGCGGAGTGTGCGTGCTTTTGCCTGACAACCCCGGGATCGGGCGCAGCCGCCATGTTGCTGTACCGCGAACCTGCGAAGAGCACGCCGCGCTGATTGCACAGACTCTCGACCACTTGGGAGTGCGTGGCCCAGTGCATGTGGCAGGACTATCTCTCGGCAGCATGATCGCGGTCGCGCTCGCTGCACAGCTTGGCCCTCAAGCGCAGTCGCTGACGCTCATGGCCGGATCCTGCCGTGAAGGCGGTTTCTGGCGACTGAATCGCAGCGCCATGGCACGCATCGTCGGCAGAGCGCTCTTCGGTCGTGGCGGTTTGCGCAGTCGTATTCCAGAGCTGCTCTCGCCAACGCATCTCGCCGCACATCCGCACACTTGCGACGCGCTGCTGCACATTCGCAGACTCGAAGGTGGCTACGCTCGAGGCGTGCTCACGAGCCAGCTGGTGGCTGCCGCGCGTTTCCACTTGCAGCCGTATCTCGCAAAGCTCCCCGTGCGGCGTTGCGTTTTGGTGGGCGCCGCGGACCGTCTCGTCGATCCACGCCACAGCGCCTTCATGGCGCGCATGTTGAACACTGATCTCGTGACGCTGCCTGCGCGCGGGCATTATTTGGCCGTTGACGGCGCGCCGCAGGTGGCTGAGGTGCTCTGGCGCGTGATGCGCGGCGCTGCGACAGGCCCACGCGAGAACTCCTAAAACGGCTTCGGGCTCCCTTGTGGGGAGCCCTGAGTTGCCGAGAGGGGGACTTGAACCCCCACGCCCTTGACGGGCTCTAGTACCTGAAACTAGTGCGTCTGCCAATTCCGCCATCCCGGCGATGCGGCGCGTAATATGCCAGCGCATCGAGGCAAACTCAAGCCGGAGCAGCAGAAGCACCCTTGGCGAAAAAACCTGAGAAAAAAGCCGAAGGCGAAGTCACCGTGGTGGCCCGCAACCGCAAGGCCCGGCACGAGCTGCGCATCATCTCCACCATTGAAGCTGGGATCATGCTCACCGGTACCGAGGTGAAGGCTCTGCGTGCCCGCCACGTCAGCCTCGACCAAGCATGGGCCGATGTCGAGCGCGGCGAAGCGTGGCTGATCGATGTGAACGTCGGCGAATACGGTGCAGCATCTTGGACCAACCACGCTCCTCGCCGTCGGCGCAAGCTCCTTCTCCACCGCAAGGAACTTGCGGAACTGGCAGACTCACTCACCGATGGCCGCACCCTCGTGCCGCTCGAAATCCGCTTCAATGAGCGTGGCTTTGCCAAAGTCCTGCTGGGTCTCGGCGAAGGCCAGCAAGGCCATGACCGCCGTGAAACTCTGAAGCGCCGCGAAGCCGAAAGAGACATGCGTCAGGCTATGCACCGTAGAAGATAGGGTGCGGTGACGTACACTGTCCCGCTGGCGCTTGCGCGTCAGCAGTTCTTTGACATCAGGTCTTCGCGACCTGTCTCGGGGGCGATCGGTATCGACCGGACTTGCGAGACGAGGGTGGCGTGCAGAGGGTCCACGGAGGCCTCTTAAAAAACCGTGGAAAAACTTAGTTGCCAACAACAACTTCGCACTCGCAGCCTGATGGCGGCGACTCCTCAAGGCTTATGTCCGCAGGGCCTTGAGGAGAATCACGCGGACTGGGCTGTCGACTCCCGTCGATGACGAGATGGCTGAGAAACCGGATCGGCTGGCTTGCATGAACCGCGGTGCTTCGGCCGCATGCGAGCGAGACAAACAAAAGCACCTACGCACGTAGAGGCCTTCGAGGAGCGGTTTCGGGACGGGGGTTCGATTCCCCCCGCCTCCATCGGTGAAATAGCCCCAACCAATTCCCGGTTGGGGCTTTTTTGTGCCCGGCGCGCCGTTGCGACGCGCGGTCACCCCGGTCGAAGCCAAAGTTCTCTGCATGCAATTTGCTCGCTGCACGCCCGACGCGTCGAAAACTCTTAATGCTGCGATGTTGGCCATCGAGTCCGAGTAGCGACACATGGCAGCGCCCGCCCAGGTTTTCTCCGTGCCGCTGCACCTCACCAACACCGGCGCTGCCGCCTGGCCAGGCGGGCACGCGTTGTTCTCGCCCAGCACTTGACCCGTGCTGCGCGCTGCTACCATCGCGGCCCTTTGTGCGGAGGTTTGCGGGCTGTGGAGCCTGCGGACCGAGCGTGAGCAAGGTCCGGCGCTGCGTGGCAGCGCGTGGCATTTACAACTTGGAGTGACTTGCGGCCCCATCGGCCCCCTTGGTGACCACGGATGAAGATCCTCTTTTTGCACGGCTGGCAATCGGTGCCCGGGGGCGTGAAGCCTCTCTATCTCGCTGAGCGCGGGCATGAGGTGCTGAACCCCAAGTTGCCCGATGAGGATTTCGCTTCCTCCGTGCGCATCGCGCAAGAATGCTGCGACACGCAACGCCCCGATGTCATCGTTGGTTCAAGCCGCGGCGGCGCGGTGGCCATGACGCTGCGCAGTGGCAGCGCGCGCCTCGTGCTCATGTGCCCAGCGTGGAAACACTACGGCTGCACAGCTGTTGTGCCAGTGGGAACCATCATCCTGCATTGCCCGATTGATGTGGTCATCCCATTCAGCGACTCGCGGGAAATACTGCGCGCCAGTGCGCTGCCTGACACAGCGCTATGGCTCACCGGTGGCGATCATCGTCTCGCAGACCCACTTTCGCTACAACGCATGCACGACGCCTGTGTCGCAAATAAACCTACGCCAGACTGAACCCATGACCACTCGCGAACCTGCACGCCGCTATGACGCCATCTGCACTCTCGGTCTCGAGGATGTGCTGCACTCAGAACTAGAAGCCTTGGGCGTGAACATCATCGGCCGTCGCGCCGGAGCCGTGGGCTTCGAAGCCGACCGCGAACTCGCCTACCGTGCCTGCTTCTGGCTGCGCTCCGCGGTGCGCGTCCGCGAATTCCTCGTGAATGGCCGTGTTGAATCGCGCCAAGATCTCTACGCACTGACCAGCACGGTGGACTGGAGTTCCATGCTGACGGTGGCCGACACCATCGGCGTTGATTCCGCGGTGGATGACCCGCGCGTGAATCACAGCAACATGCCCACCCTCGTGGTGAAGGACGCCATCGTCGATGCACTACGCCGTCGTTCTGGACGCCGGCCCGATGTGGACCGCGACAATCCGGACACGCCTGTGTTTCTGTCGCTCCGCGATGGCGACGCCTCGCTGTACCGCGACCTTGGCGGCGCCAGTCTCCACAAACGCGGCTACCGCGACATCGAATCCAAGAGCCCACTGAACGAAGCGATCGCTGCTGGCTTGTTGCTGCGCGCAGGGTTCGATGCAACAAAACACCTCGTCATGGTGGACCCCTTCTGCGGCTCGGGAACATTCTTGATTGAAGCTGCGTGGATCGCCACCGACACAGCGCCAGGCACGCTGCGCAGTTTCGCCTTCGAGCGCTTCCGCGATCGCGATGCAACGGCCATTAGTCGCATCCGCAACGAAATGACGCGCCGTCGCCGCACCACTTGTCCAGTGCAGTTCTACGGCTCCGACCATCACCCGGGTGCAATCTGGATTGCGAAGCGCAGCGCTCAGCTTGCAGGTGTTCAAACGTGCACTCGTTTCGAAGAACTAGACATCGCCAACTACGCTCCGCCGGAAACGCCGAACCTCGTGGTCACCAATCCGCCTTGGGGTTTACGCATGGAAGAAGGCCCCGGGCTTGACGCTGCATGGCGCGGCTTGGGCACTTTCTTGCGCCGTCATGCGCAGGGCGCTGATGCTTGGGTGCTTTCTGGCGCTCCGAGCGTCACTCGGCACCTCGGCCTCGAATGCGCGGAACGCGTACCGCTCAAGGCCGGTCCTGTGGACTGTCGCTTCCTGCACTATGTGATGCGCACCAACCCAACCGCGACGCGCTACGAACCCAGTGGCATTGTTGACGACGCGACCAGCGAGTCTCAGGCGACGACCGCTGAGAGCAGCGACCAAGGTGACAGCGCGAACTCTCCACACTGGTCGCAAGACGCGATGTTTGCTTCCGGAACACTCTCCGCCGAAGCGCAACAGTGGGCGCAACCTGACAACCAGCCGTCAACAAACTTTGACGCTGCGCCGGAATCCGCACCTACAGCGCCCGAATGGAATGAGCCTTCACAATCAGAGTGAGCTCAACTCCTAGGCGCAGCCCCATCTGTTCAACCGCTCGCAAAGTCACGCGCACGGTCCAAGTTTCATCGCCCGCACGCAAGCGCACCCATGTGTGAGTGCCGGTGGCTTCGAGACTAATGACACGCGCAGCAAACACGTTTTGCGCGCTGAGCCCGCGCGGGCGTTCTGTGGCCAAGAGCACATCTTCAGCGCTCACGCCGACACGATGCGGCATGCCGCATTCGAGCGAAGGCGCTGCCATCACCAGATCCTGCCCGCGTGCTGTACGCACCATGAGCACATCACCATCACGCCGCGCTGAACTCAAAACAAACACATTCTCTACCGCGCTGTGAGCGAGGGCATCCAAAGCGCGCGCTGAATGCAACACCTGCGCAGGCGGACCGGAGCACAGCACACGCCCCGCCTCCAGCACAGCAACTTCCTCGGCGATTGCGAGTACCTCCACAGGATCGTGGCTCACCATCACCAGTTTCATTCCATGACGCTGCACGCACTCCAGCAAGAATGTCATCGCGCGCTGACGCCGTGGCCAATCCAGCGCAGAAAAAGGCTCGTCCGCAAGCAACACTTGTGGCCTCGCAGCAAGAGCACGCACCAACGAAACGCGTTGACGTTCACCGCCACTCAATGTCGTCGCGTGTGAATCCAACAGGGCGCCAAGTTCAAGCACCTCCACTGCGGCATCCACCGTGGAGGGCCATGGGCGTCCCGCAGCGGCGAGATCGATGTTGCCGCGCGCGCTGAGGTGCGGGAACAGCAACGCATCTTGCGGCGCGAGGGCGACACCGCGCTCGGGCGCGCAGCGAAGCGGAACCTTTGCGCCTGCCATGGTCCATGCACCTTGAAACTGCGGGCGCAAACCGGCCATTGCTTCAATCACACTCGTCTTGCCGCTTCCACTCGCGCCAAAAATCGCAAGCACCGGGGAACGCCATTCGAGAGTCACATCGAGAGTGAACACGCCAGCGTTGCCCTTCAGCCGAAGAGTGTTCATGCTGCGCTCCTCGCGCGCAGGCGCTCGGCGAGGACGCCCAAGAGCAGAGCAATGAGGACCGAAGCCACCACAAGCACCCACGCGCCGTGCGACTGCCCCGCTTCAATACGCGCATAGATTCCGAGTGCCAGCGTCTCCGTTTCACCCGGAATGCAACCGGCCACGAGAATCGTCGCGCCGAATTCTCCAAGTGCACGAGTGAAAGCCAGCATCACGCCCGAAGTGACGCCGGCACTTGCCAGAGGCAGTGTCACTTTCCAAAAGATGCGTGCGCGCGACATTCCGAGGCCAGCAGCCACGGCTTCCATGCGTGCCGGTACGCCAGCGAAACCGGCTTCAGCACCGCGCACCAACAGTGGGAATGCCATCGTCGCCGCGGCCAAGACTGCCGCTTTCCAAGTGAGCAACCACGGCCCGGCCTCCGCCAACCAAGTTCCTGGCCATGCAAGCGGCGAGAGCAGCCGTAGCAGCAGCAAACCCACAGCGACGGGCGGCAGCACCATGGGCAGAGTGATCAGAGTCTGCACCAGCACGCGACAACGAACGCGCCCGCGTGCAAGAGCGTGCCCGAGCCAAACCCCCGGCACGAGAATCAAGAGTGTGGCGACGAGGGCCACCTTGAGGCTCACCCACAGAACGGCGAGGAGCTCCGCGTCCATCACTGCGCCTCCGGGGGCAGAAAGCCATGCGCCAGCGCCGTCTTCCGCACCAACGGACTTGAGAGCAGATCGAACAGCGCCAGCGTTGACGCGCGCGGTTGCGCCGTCGCCAGCACAGCAAAGCACAACACGCGTCCAGGGCCTGCAAGATCAGAGCGCCACGCCACACGCAAGTCCGTGGATGCAACGAGATCCGTCTCATAAACAAACGCCCATGCCGCACCGCCGGCTTGGAGCAATGCCAAGGCTGCGCGCACATTGGGCGCCTCCACGAAACGCGGCTTCAGTGCGTCGAGCACACCGGCCTCTCGCAGCACTCGGCGCGCTGCAGCTCCGGCAGGGACGGCTGCGGAAGCTAGCGCGATGACATCTGGTCGCGCCAACAATTCCGTGAGTGACGCCAACTCCGTTGAGGCCGAACGCCCTGCGAGCACGATGCGATTAGCCCACAACGCCTTGGGCTTGCCGCTCTTGCATGCGCGCACAGCCAGTTCTTCATCAGCAACGACAAGGAGTTCCATCGCTGCGCCTGATTTTTGACGCTGCACGAGTGAGGACGATGCTTCAAAGCTCCAGCGGACATCAACGCCTGAACTTGGTTTCCATACAGCACTCACTTCCGTCAACACCTCGCGCAAACTGCTGGCTGCGCCGGCCAAGACCGCGGGTTCTCGCGTTTCATCAGCACAAGCTGCGCACAAGAAGAGCAGTGCTAACCAAGGCCTCATACAACCCGGCCTCGGCGTTCCAGCACTGAGACATGCACCACCACAGTGGCAATGTCGGCTGGCGAAATGCCCGGAATCCGCATCGCCTGGCCCACCGTGCTGGGCTGGATGCGCCCGAGTTTCTCCCGCGCTTCAGCACGCAGATGCGGAATGAGCGCATAGTTCAGTTGAGCCGGCAGCGCGCGCTCCGACTCGCCGCGGCGCCGTTCAACGGCATCTTGCTCGCGTGCAACATAGCCCGAGTAACGCGCCATCATTCCAAGTTCATCAGTATCGCGCAGGTCTAAACCAAGCGCACCAAGCTCGGGTGCAACTCGTAGCGCGTCCTCGAAAACGAAATCGGGCGTGCGCAACCACTCGTTCAACGTGCGCCCAAGATGCCTTCGGCGATCCAACACAGCCTGCGCTTGCTTGCGTCGCTCGCCACGCTGCATGACGCTGCGAAGCGGTGCCGCTTCGAGAACGCCGATGGCCGCAGCGTGGTGCGCGAGGCGTACATCCGCGTCGTGGTGCCGCAGCATTAGACGATGCTCTGCCAACGAAGTGAACATGCGGTACGGCTCGCTGACGCCACGCGTGACGAGATCGTCCACCAAGACACCGAGGTAGGCCTCATGCCGTTCGAGCACCAGTGCGGGGCGGTCGGTCAACCACAACGCCGCATTCACGCCAGCAAGAAAACCTTGGCCTGCAGCTTCTTCGTAACCCGTGGTGCCATTGATCTGGCCCGCAAGGTAAAGCCCAGAACACCGTTTCACCGCGAGAGTGCGGTCGCATTCGGTGGGATCGACATGGTCGTATTCGACGGCGTACCCATGCGCTGCGAACTCGACCTCCTCCAGCCCCGGAATGAGGCGCACGAAAGCCTCTTGCGCGTCTTTCGGCAACGAGGTGGAAATGCCATTGGGATAAATCAGCTTGGAATCAAGGCCTTCTGGTTCCAGAAAAATCTGGTGACTCTCTTTGTCTGCGAAGCGAAAAATCTTGTCCTCGATGGAAGGGCAGTAGCGCGGACCACGACCATGGATGCGACCCGAGAACATGGGCGAACGGTCCAAGTTGGCCGCAATCACTGCGTGCACTGCAGGCGTCGTGCGCGTGATGGCGCAGTCCACACGCCGCTCCAACAGCTTTTCGTTTTGAAACGAGAAGCATTGCGGAGGATCTTCCGATGGTTGCGCTTCCAGCTCGTCCCAACGAATGCTCGCGCGAGTGAAACGCGGCGGCGTTCCAGTCTTCAAGCGTGCCATGCGCAAACCGAGAGCATGCAAACTGCGGCTGAGCAGGTGGGCTGCGCCTTCACCAAGGCGGCCTCCGATACTCGTGTCTTCACCGCTGAACAAAACCCCGCCGAGAAACGTCCCGGTGGTCAACACCGCTGCGCCACACGCGATCTCGGTGCCATCTGCAAGCTCGACTGCAACAAGCTGTGTGCCATCAAAGGTCAGCGCTGCCGCTTCGCCACGGACGACTTGCACTCCAGCGCGTTCCACAAAACCGCGCACTTCAGCTTCATACAAATCGCGATCGCACTGCGCTCGTGGCGAGTGCATGGCGGGACCCTTGCTGCGGTTCAGCACGCGAAAGTGAATGCCCGAGCGGTCCGCCGCACGCCCCATCAGGCCGCCCAAAGCGTCAACCTCGCGCACGATCTGGCCCTTGGCTTGTCCACCGATCGACGGGTTGCAACTCATGCGCCCAATGGCACTCGGATCGAGAGTGAGCAGCACCGTTTCTACGCCAAGCAACGCAGCGCAGCGGGCCGCTTCCGCCCCCGCATGACCACCACCCACAACAACAATGCGCTGCCGCCGATTCATGCGCGGCACCATAACAGCCGCCCCTGCTACCCGCTGCACTGGATGCTACAAACGCAACGTGCAGCACGATCTGTTTGCTCATGTCGCCGCTCTGCGCGCCTGTGGCGCCGTGGCCGCCCTCGCGACCGTGGTGGCCGCACGCGGCAGCACGCCCGCCAAACCTCCGGCGCGCATGGTGGTTCACCGCGACGGCACCATCTTTGGCACCGTCGGTGGCGGTTGCGTCGAGGCCGATGTCATCCGCTCTGCATTCGACGCCATGGACACGGGACGTGTGCAACGGCTCGCCTTCCGCCTCTCGGGCGAAGAAGCTGAGCGCACTGGCATTGCTTGCGGTGGTAGCTTGGAGGTCATGATTGAATCTTTGGAAGATCCACGCGTCGTGCTGATCGGTGCAGGACATGTCGCTGCTGCCGTGTGTCCTCTCGCAGCACGGGCTGGCTTCACAGTTTGGATCGCCGATGATCGCCCCGATTACGCGTGCAGCGCACATTTCCCCGATGCGCAGAAGATTGTCGTTGGAGCGCTGGATGCGCTCGAACCAGAATTGGCCCTGACAGCCCGCACCGCGCTGATCGTGATGACACGTGGCCACAGCGAAGACTTTTCAGTGCTGCGTTGGGCGCTGCGCTCCCCTTGCCAACACATCGGCGTTCTCGGCAGTCGTAAGAAACGGGCCGACTTCGCGGCCGAGCTCGCGATGGACGACGCTCTTACGCGGCGCTTCAACACAGTGCACATGCCCGTGGGACTCGAAATTGGGGCTGAGAGCGTTTCAGAAATCGCAATCTCCATTGTGGCGCAACTCATCGCCATGCGTCGAGGTCCAGCGCAGCATGACTGAGACGCGCCTTCAAGTTCTGCTCGACGCGCTCACCCAACTCACTCGCGACGCCGCCTGCGCCGAAACGAAAGTCCTCGACGCTGCGCGACTTTCGTTGCGCAGCGCCATGCCCGGCTGCACACTCAGTCTTGTCGCGGAAGGGCCCGGCACGGAGTCCGCGGAGAGGCTCTGTCTTGCAGTGCGAGCAGACGCTGCTGGCGGCATCTGGTTGCTGGCATCGGCTCCTCCAGAAAAGCCCTTCGACACAACAGAGATAGCTGCGCTGCGCCACGCAGCAGCCTTGCTCGGGACACTGCTCACACTGCCTGAGCGACTCTTCGAGCAACTCGCAGAGACCGAGAAATTGGCCATGATCGGACGCACCGTAGCCGCCGTAGCGCACGAACTGAACGGGCCTCTGCAGACCATCGTTTCTCAAGCTGAAACTCTCGCCGGAAGCAACGACGTGAACCAAGAGATCAGCGCGCAACGCATTCTGCGCTCTGGGCTGCGCTGCAGCGGCATCGTTCAAGATTTGCTGGCTTTCGGTTCGCCTCGTCCTGCATCACACTTGCCGACCAATCTGCATAACTGTGTGCTTGAAGCACTCGAACTCGATCGCTGGTCCGATGTTGGCGATGTGCAAGTCTTCTTAGATGAATACGAAGGACTGCCGCCAGTCGTCGCTGACTCTGCACGCTTGGTGCAGGTGTTCACCAACTTGTTCGCGAATGCGCGGCAAGCAAGTGCCGCCGCCGGCACTCGCGAGCCTGTACGCGTGACTCTGCAAGCAGCCGGGCCAGAGCTCGTGCGCGCCAGCGTCAGCGACCGAGGCACAGGGGTTCCGAGTGCGTTGCGGACGCGCCTCTTCGAACCGTTTGTGAGCAGCCGCCAAGGAGGTCACGGCCTCGGCCTCTGGCTCAGCCAGCGCATCCTCGAAGAGTGCGGAGGCAGCCTCCGTTTGGATGATGGTTGGAGCCCCGGAGCGCGCTTTATCGTCGAGCTCCGCGTGTGCACCTCCAGCACAGCACCAAGCACGGTTCATGACACACCGCTCGCTGGCGTGCGCGTGTTGGTCATCGACGACGACCGCGAGCTGCTGGACACCTACGAGTCGTTGCTCGCGCTCGACGGGCACCATGTTCGCACTTGCGATCGCGCGAGCTTAGCGCTCGATATACTCGCCACGGAAGACTTCGATGCCATTCTCTGCGACTTGCGCCTACCGGATATGACAGGCGACAAGTTCTATGCGCTGCTCAAAACAACGCGTCCAGAACTCGCGGCCCGAATCATCTTCGCCTCTGGCGATGTCGGCCGCAGCGAAAGCGTGGCGTTCCTCGCCAGCACTCAAAACCCGGTGTTGCTCAAGCCATTCCGCGCTGAAGAATTGGCGCGCGCCATTCATAGCGTTGCGATACTCCCGCGCTCAAGCACTCACTGACGCCGGCACGGCGCGGCAACTCTGAACAGCATCCATCACGCGCAGTGCGTCGAGCACAGCTTGCGGAGCCTCTTGATCGAGATTGAGAACCGACAACGCCCCATCACGAGTTTCATGACGGCCAACGCTCATGTTGGCGATGTTCACGCCGTGCTCCGCCAGCAATGTGCCGATGCGCCCGATCATCCCAGGCTTGTCTGCATGACGCACGAAGAGCATGGCACCTTCTGGAATGGCATCGATGTTCATGCCGTAAGCGCGCACCACACGCAACAGCGAACGCCCGAACAGCGTGCCGTCCAGCACGACGCTGTCTTCAGCGCTGTGCAACGCCACACGCAACAACGCCGGAAACGAGCGGTGCTCAGGCTGCATGCGTTCTTCAACAGCAAAGCCACGCTCCCCTGCCAGCAGGCGCGCATTCACTGCATTGAGGCGGCCCCCCAACCACGGTGTCAAAGCCCCGACCAACGCTTCCGCCGCCAAGGGCTCGCCACGCCAGCGCGTGCCGTCACCGAATCGCACCACTTCCATGCGGTCTGGACGGCCTTGCAGCAAGGCTGCGGCCACAGCGCCCAAGCGTCGTGCCAAGAGCAACCAGGGCTCCATCACGGCGCGTTCTTCAGCCTCCATGCCCCAGAGGTTCACTGCGTTCTCAACCACCCCTTGCGTGAGGAAACGCGCGACCTGCTGCGCGATGAGGCGCGCCACCGCGCTTTGTGCCTCTTCGGTGCTCGCTCCAAGGTGCGGTGTCGCCAGCACACGCGGGTGTTGCACGAGTGGGTTTGAAGTCGGCGGTTCTGTTTCAAACACATCGAGCGCAGCGCCCGCAACAGCGCCGCTCTCCAATGCTGCCAGCAACGCGGACTCATCCACGATGCCCCCGCGCGCCACATTCAGCAAACGCACTCCGGGTTTCATGCAACGGATCAGCGCTGCGTCAATCATGTGCTTCGTCTTCTCCGCGAGTGGCACATGCACGCTAATGATGTCGCTCTGTGCAGCGAGCGCTTCAAGGCTTGCGCTCACGATGCCAAGTTCTTCTACCGCAGCGGGTGCCAAGAGTGGGTCGTAGCCAACCACCTTCAAACCCAACCCTTGAGCCTTACGTGCGACTGCGCGCCCAATTCGTCCGAGGCCGATGACTCCCAGCGTGCGCCCCGTGAGCTCCACACCAACAAACGGCTTCTGTTCAAAACGCCCTGCGCGCAATGCAGCAGCAGCGGGAACAATGTTGCGACAGAGTGCAGCGATGAGGGCAATGGTCAACTCAGCCGCCGCATTGGTGTTGCCGCTGGGGACATTCATCACCACGACGCCTGCACGTGTCGCTGCCGCAAGATCAACATTGTCGACTCCGGTCCCAGCCCGGCCAACCACACGCAGGCTGGTTCCCGCGGCAAATACGGCGGCATCAACTTGGGTCCGACTGCGCACCAGCAGGCCGTCGTAGGCGCCGATGACTTCCAAGAGCTCGGCCTTGGAGATGCCGGCACGATGATCCACTTGGACGCCCGCACTCACGAGCGGACTCAACTCATCCGTCGCAATCGCGTCGGCAACAAGGACTTTGGCTGAGCTGCTCATGCGCGCAGTGTGGCCGCCTTCTGCCCAGGATCAACCCGTCATCTGCCAAGACCCCGAGATAGCTCCTCTTCACGGCCATTTCGCCATGGCAGAGCAGCATTTGGGAAGGGACCCTTGGGGTTGATATTCTGCCCAGCAATGAAGATGGACTCACACACAAGCCACAGAACCCCAGCGGGGCAAGTCCACGAGAAACTGCGCCAACGCATGCTCGTCGACGGGTTCTCTTTTGTCTTCGACCCGGTGCGCTCGAACGGCCCGTGGCTCGTAGACGCCAGAGATGGTGCGCGCTACCTCGATCTGTTCTCGTTCTTCGCCAGCGCACCGCTCGGCTACAACCATCCCGGCATGGCGGACGCAGCCTTCCGCGAACGGTTGCTGGAAGCCGCTTTGAGCAAGCCCACTTGCAGCGACGTGTACTCGCAAGCGCAAGCCGACTTCGTCGAGACGTTTTCGCGCATCCTGCCACAGGGATTCGAGCATCTGTTCTTCATCGAGGGCGGCGCACTCGCTGTGGAGAACGCTCTCAAGGTGGCCTTTGATTGGAAGGTCCAGAAGAACCGTGCCGCTGGTCGTAGCGACAATCTCGGCACGCAAGTGCTTCACTTCAAATCCGCTTTCCACGGTCGTTCTGGCTACACCCTGTCACTCACCAACACGGCTGACACGCGCAAATATCGCGACTACCCCAAGTTCGATTGGCCGCGTGTTCCTGCTCCTGGCATGAACTTCCCCACCACGCCCGCAACAGAAGCCGCCGTGGAACAGCGTGAGGCCGAAGCGCTCCAAGCGATCCATTCTGCAATCGCGTTGCGCGGCCATGACATCGCCGCGCTCATCATCGAGACAATTCAGGGCGAAGGTGGCGACGTTCACTTCCGCACCCAATTCTTGCGCCAACTTCGCCGCATCGCTGACGATGCTGAGATGTTGCTCATCTTCGACGAAGTTCAGTGCGGCATGGGGCTCACAGGGCGTTGGTGGGCTTTTGAGCACCACGACGTGATGCCGGACCTCTTCACCTTTGGCAAGAAGTCACAAGTGTGCGGACTCGCCGCCACGCATCGCTGCGATGATGTTGATTCCGTTTTTAAGGTGCCCAGCCGCATCAACAGCACATGGGGTGGCAACCTCACCGACATGGTGCGCAGCGAGCGCTACATCCAGATCATTGAGTCCGAGGGTTTGCTGGAAGCCGCTTGCAGCACAGGGCAGTACGCACTGCAGCAACTGAACGAGCTTTCGCTGCGACATACTCAGATTTCCAATGTCCGCGGCCGCGGCCTCATGCTGGCTTTTGATCTGCCTAATACGGCTACACGAGATCGCCTCAGATCCATCCTCCTCGAGGAAGAGAAGGTCATTATCCTCTCTTGCGGTACTCAAGGCTTGCGCTTCCGACCGAGCCTCGATTTCCCAAGAGAGGCGGTGGACATTGCGGTGCAGCGCATCGACAATGCAGCGAGGAAATTGAAGTGATGCGCCTTTCGTTGGCTTGTGCACTGCTCTGCATGGATCTCGTCGCTCAAGACGCGGTGCCTTTGGAAACGCTACGCGAAACTGGATCTGCAAAAGTCGCCGCCATGCGCACCGCTTTCGAGAACGAACTCGACTTAGCGCTGCGCGTTTGGGCCGAAGCGCCTGCGGGTGATGAATCCCCCGCACTCAAGAAAACCAACACGAGTATGGCCCTGTGGGTCGCAGGCTTCCCACAGCAGCTTTTGGAGGCGCTTTGCAAACAAAGCAATCCCTTGCTGCGCCAGCGCCTACTAACCTTGCTGTGCGACTCTGCCAGCCCCGAGCTTCTGTTGCCGGCACGAGCGCTGCTCAATGTGACGCAACCTTGGTCAAGAGCCGTTGGCATCAGCATCCTTGGCAGCATCGGTGGCCCTGAAGATGGCCAGAAGTTAGCCAGCATGATTGGCGCGACTCCCGAGCCACCCGTAGAAGATGTCATACGCTTGCTTCAAGCCCTTACTGACATGAAGGCGCCGGAGTCGAGTTCGTGCGCGCGCGCACGCGTGACCCATGCCAAACCGGAAGTACGGCTCGCGGCCTTGCAGGCGCTTGCAGCGTTACACACGGCGCCGCGTGAAGAACTCCCGATACTTGCTCACGCGGTGCAAGAGGACGTAGATATGACCGTGCGCGTTGGCGCATTGCGGGCTCTGTCCAACTATGGTGATCACCTCGACGCCTTGAAAGTGCTGCATGAGCATGTCCACGGTGTCGACCTACAGCTCGCAACAGCCGCATTGGATGCGCTCGAGCGCAGCGCCAACAAAGACACATCACGAAGCTATTTGATGGAAGCGCTTGGAGGTGGCGGTGCACTCGTTTTCAAAGAACGCTGCGCACGACTCCTAGCGCGGCTCGGCGATGCTCGGGGTGCTCGTCTACTCACCAAGACTGCCCGCGATGCTGCCGTCGCTGCTCCGCGCGATCCAGATTTTCAAATCGCCGCAGGAGAACAACTCAAACGCCTCGGTGCCTTGATGGACGCCATCGAGTACTACAAGAAAGCTCTGGACCTTTTGAAAGCTGGGCAGAAATACCGAGCCCGAGTGCCATGGGCTAGGGCTTTGGCGCTGCTAGGGCGTTTCGAAGATGCGTGGGATCAGCTGAAACCCGACTATCGCAATCTCGCAGGGTTTGCTGACGATCCTGACTTTACTGAGATGCGCCGCACCGCACGCTGGGCGCCGCTGTTCAATTCAGAGAATTGAGCACGCCTGTGTTGCCGAGAGACATCATGCTCCTACTCCGCACGTTGCCGCTTCTGTTGCTCTGCACGTTGGCATTGAGCGCTCAAGAGATTCCTGCTGCTGCGCAAGATCAACTCAAGCGCGGCGAGACCGTGCCTGAAGGCGCTGTTGCAATTGTGCGCGAGCAGCTTGTGCCGCGGGCCGAGTTTATTGATGAATTGGTGCAGCACTTCATGCGCCCCAATGCACCCGGTGCCGCCACTCTCGAGGCTCTCGAACGCGACCTCTTGCTTCAGAAATTTGCACGCGAACGCGCTTTCAGTGCCAGCGACGATGAAGTGGATCAACGCATCGCAGCAATTGAAGTGCAGCTCAAACCTCATGGCAAGACACTTGCTGAGATGTTGCAGACCAACAAGGTCTCCATGCCAGCCTTCCGTAAAAAGACCCGTGCCCTAGTGCTCTTGGAGAAGTTGGCGAGAGATGAACTCAAGATCCCGGCAGACAAAGCCATCGAGTCCTTCCACTGCAACCTCTGGCTCAAACAGGCCTCTGAAAACAACCCTTCAGAGCACGATCGCAGCAAACTGCCCGCTGGCGTCGTCTCGAGCATGGGTGGGCAGCTGATCACAGCGGAGATGTTTGCACGCGAACTGATTGAGACTCAGCCACCGGCAGACATTGTCAAAGTTGCCGAAACGCTTCTTCAATTGAAACTCGCAGAGTTGTTGCTGTCAGAAGCGGGCGTGAGTCTGACGCAAAAAGATCTCGATGCGGAATGGGACTGGCACACAACTGATTTCGAACGCGACCCCGCCCACGGCGGAGTCACCTACGCCGCAGTCGTGGAACAAATGCAAGGTATGAAGCGCGAAGAGTTCATGCGTACACGAGCGTTCAAGGTGCGCGCAGCTTTGTCGTGTCTATCACGCAAGCTGCATGATGACGCCACGTTGCAGCAGCGCTATGAACAACATTGGGATTTGTATGGCCCAATGCTCGAGCTGCGCCATTTCCTCGTGCGTTGCAGCGATGATCCTGCAGCGCGCGGCAAGCTGCCAACGCTTGCGGAAGGCGAAGTCCGCTTGAAAGCAGCGCTCGCTCAACTGGACAGTGGCGTGAGTTTCGCTGATGTTGCACGCTTGCACAGCGACGACCTATCAAGCAAAGCCAACGGCGGGCTCATGCCCCCGGTTGCTCCTGGACGCTACGCCGGCCCACCGATCATTATGGAAACTGCGCTGAAGCTCGAGGTCGGCGCGCTGAGCGACCCGTTCAGCAGCATGGCAGGCTGGCATGTGGTGCGTCTTGAAAAACGCACGCCTGTTCCGCCGCTCGCCGCAGTCCGCGACGACCTATTGCAAGTCCTCGGTCGTGAGGCTTTTCGCGAGCACTGGACCAAGGCCGCGCTCGGCATCAACTTGCATCTTCCCTAATCAGGTGCGCTGCGATCGGCCTCCGAGCAAAGCCGTCAGCTGCCCGTGCCGCCGACCAACGAGGCGTACGCAACGCAACAATGGCGCCAAAGCAATCACCATGTCGCGGCGAAGAAGCGCGTACGGCAAGAGCATCACTGCCAATGGCGCCGCGAGCAATAACCGGAGCACGTCGAGCCCCAACCGCAATACGCCTATTGCGGGCTGCAATCCATGCTTGCGAATCATGGCTACGTCGCCTTGTCCGTAGCGACGAAACTGTGCGTACAGCGCGCCAATCGTCTCACGATGCCGATGCAGGATTCTTGCCTCTACGCACTCCACTAACTTGCGGCCGCCATGCAAAGCCTGCATGCGCCAACAAAAATCGGCGTCCCCTGCCGAGAACAGATTCACATCAAAACCACCTGCTGCGCGCGCTTCGGTCGTGCGCACTGCGAGGCTTGCCGTTTGAATAAATGGGCCGCGCGCGTGAGCGAGCGTCAACTTCTGTGAAAGCAAATGGGAACGCGCTGAATACCGCGCCACGATGCTGCGCTGCGAGGGGTCGCCTTCGACGAGAGCTCCGGCGATCAACGTGTCTGGCACCTCGAGAGTGCGCACCAAAGCCGCGAGCCATCCCGGTTGCACAATGCAATCGGCATCCAAGAACACCACCATGGATCCCCGCGCTTGATCTAAACCTGTCTGTCGTGCCGCGTAGGACCCCGGGCGCGTGGCGCTGAGAACGCGGGCTCTACCGCAAGCATGTTGCACCACGAGCTTTTCAGCCAGCACTCGGCCCTCATCCACAGAACCGTTATCCACCAAGAGCGCTTCCCATTCGAAAGGAGCCTGCTGAGCAAACAACGCCGGGAGCGAGAATTCGAGATGCGAGGCTGCTGCAAAAAATGGCAACACCACACTGACTCGTGGGTTTTGTGTGGCAGGCATCTAGTTTCGTCCAGCAGCAGAGCGCTCCGAGCGAGCTCCGTGCACGAATGCAGGGTAACCTACCGCCATGGGTTGGGACGAAGGCACAACACAGACCGAGACTGGACGCAGCAGCACACGCCGCACCATCGCTCTCGGCGGACGTGTTCCTGTGGCGATGGTTGCGGCCTGTCCCTTTCCGGCCAACCGCGGCACTCCAATCCGAATTCGGCAAATGGGCGAAGCCCTCGACGCTGCTGGCTATGACGTGCATGTCATCACCTACCACCTCGGGACAGAACTCTCCATCCCCGGAATGACGATCCACCGCACGCGTGCTCAGTCTAGATACACCGAACTCGCTGCTGGACCCACTTGGACAAAACTCGCGATCCTCGATCCGCTGTTAGTGCTTCGCATCGGACAAGTCGTTCGACGCCACGGCATCCGAGTCGTTCATGCGCATCACTTTGAAGGCGCGTTGTGTGCGCTCGCGGCTCGGTCTCTCGTGGGCGGTTTCAAAGTGCTCTATGACGCGCACACCACGCTCAGCGACGAACTCCACACGTACCGCAACTTTCGTGGACCACGCTTCCTCAAAAAAATCGCCACCGAAATGCTCGATTCCGGCTTACCTCGCTGGTGCGACCATGTTGTGACGGTCTCAGAACGTTTGCGCAGTGCTCTGTTGGACCGCGGCATTCCAGACGAGCGGATCAGCGTGATCCCCATGGCCATCAACCGTGAGGAGTTCAACACCATCGACATTCGCGAAGCGAAACAACGCATCGGTTACGCAGACGTGCCGTTGGTGGTCTATGCAGGCAACCTCTCTGCATTTCAGGGCGTGGACCATCTGCTCCGTGCTTTCCGCAGCGTGGCAGCTTCGCTACCCCAAACACGACTCCTCATCGTGGGCCGCCCAGTGGACGTTTACCGCAACATGGTGCGCGATCTCGGACTCGACCCCTATGTCGTTTTCGTTGGCGAGCGCCCCTTCTCAGAGGTCCGCCTTCACATCGCTGCTGCTGATGTGGTGGTGTTGCCACGCGACAACTGCATTGGATTCCCACTGAAGCTCCTGAACTACATGGCCGCGGGAAAGCCCATTGTGGCTTTCCATGGTGGCGCCGGCGAAGTGCTGACGCATTTGCGTAACGCCTACGTCGTTCCCGACGATCATGAAGAGGCCTTCGCTGCCGGCATCATGACCTGCTTGCAACATCCGTCACTGCCGCAACGACTCGCCGCGAGTGCGCGCCTAGACGCGCAACGCTACGGCGCACGCGCGATGGTCGATCGCGTACATTCGCTCTATCGGAAAGTCCTGCTTCCAGGCCCTGCTCCCTCGGGAGCTTTGGTGCGATGACGCCGCGCGTCTCCGTCGTAGTGACTAACTTCGACGGTGAGCAGTATTTGCCGCGCATGCGCGACGCCCTGCGCGCGCTCGAGTTTCCATTCCATGAGATCCTCGTTTCTGATGATGCCTCTCGCGATGGCAGCCGCTTGTTTGTGCGCCATCACTGGCCTGAAGCGCGCTTGCTCTGCGGCAATAAGAATGGTGGGCCCACCGTAGCCCGTAATCGCGGGTTGCGCGCCGCCAGCGGCGAATTTGTATTGCTTCTGGATAATGACGGGCTGCCACAACGAGGTTGCATGGAGCCCATGCTGGCGGCCTTTGCGGAGGACACCTCCGTTGTCGGTGTCATGCCAAGGATCGTGTTGGACAGCGAACCTGCTTTGGTTCACTGCGATGGTGCGTTCACCCATTTCAGTGGACAAATGGCGCTGGTCACAGGACACGTGCCGCTCGCGGCCGCGCCCGTGCAAGCCCAAGCCATCAGCAGTCTCATGGGGACGGCCATGCTGCTACGTCGTGAAGCTGCGCTGCGCATCGGTGGCTTTGAGCCCGCGTATTTTTTCTACTACGAAGATCACGATTTCGGAACACGCTTACGACTCGTGTGCGGCACATTGCGCTCGGCACCGCAAGCGCACATTCGCCACCTCGGAGGCACTCGCAATCTGAGCTTTCGCAGCGGCGCCGCCTATCCCGCGCGCCGAGCGTTTCTCACGGCACGCAATCGCCAGTTGTTCACCCTACGAACGCTCAGTGGACGCTCGCTCGCGCTGCTATCGCCTCTGCTCGTACTGCATGAGCTGGCACAAGCGGCTTACTCCTGTTCTGCCTTGCGGTTCAGTCTTTACGCAGAAGCCTGCATCGCGAATGCGCGGCGCACTGGCGGCATCTTGCGCGAGCGCGCTCACATTCAAGAACAGCGAACGGTGGGCGACACAGCGATCCTTGGCGACGGCCCGCTTCCGCTTCATCCAGGCACCGTAGAAAACCCGACAGCACGCGTCATGCTCGATGCGCTCAGCCGCTGGCTAAGCCGCCTCTACCAAATCGCGCGACCACATCTGCGTTAACTCGGCGGGCCCACCGCCATGAACCGGACAGCGCAGCGCGATCATGCAACGTGGCCGGATCTTCTCCCGCCAGCGCAGCGCAGAGCCAACCCGTCCCTGGGAACCCGTAACTTCCAAAGCGAATGGCCGCCCTCGTGCCTCCGCGCTGCCACAGCGCCGGTGGCCTGCAGGCGGCAAGCACCGCTTCAACACGATCGGTGCCCGTCACACCACAGCATTGAATGTGAATGCGCTGCCCTACCTCGAGGACTGGCCAAGCTCGCGGCCATGGGTGTACCCCCGCCCGCACGCGGAGCTCGTGCAAGCCAAGCGAGGTTCGCAAAGCCACCCACAGCACCTCGTGCTCCAAAGGACTGAGCAGAATCAAGGATGGCTGCGAACTCAGCACTCGATGCCTCGGGCTGCCGATGATGGGGCTAGGCAGGCCAGCAGCCCGTGGGGGCGCTCCGCAAGTCGGCTTCGGCAACTCGCTTGTGCATAGCTGCCAAGCCACCAAACCAAACAGCAAGACCATCAAGCCGCAGATGTTCACGCTCCTAGGAGCGCGCCGGGCTTGCAGCGGCAACACAGAAACAGGAAACACGCCAGGAGGGACTCGAACCCCCGACCGCGGGATTAGAAATCCCGTGCTCTATCCAGCTGAGCTACTGGCGCACGGTTCAGAGGCCCCTGCCGCAGCAGCACTTTGGAGCTTGGCGCAATACGCCTTTCTCCTCGCACTGCTGGCGTGCAACACCCCCTGTCCGACGCCCCCGTCGCGATTCGAACGCGAAATACCGGCTTCGGAGGCCAGTGGTTTATCCAATTAGCCTACGGGGGCAGGTGGCTGCGAGTGTAGTGGTCCGAACCAGAGCATCAAGCGAACTTGCACTGATTCTTGAAGCTCGACGGGCGTGCTGATACCGTCTCGACCTCCCGACGGAGGGTGTAGCTCAGACGGTTAGAGCGCAAGATTGTGGCTCTTGAGGTCGGGGGTTCGATTCCCCTCACCCTCCCAAATGTCGGGGCTGCGGATGCAGCATTCGCAACTCCGAAGAAGTTCGTCCGCGTAGCTCAGTTGGTAGAGCAGGTGATTCTTAATCACCGGGTCCCAGGTTCAAATCCTGGCGCGGGCAAGGGCCTCATCATCGCAAGATGGTGAGGCCTGCTTGTTTTCAGTCAGCACGCGTCGCTGCTTCAAGGCTCCACTCGCGACTAGCGACATAGCCATCTTCCTGTGAGCCCAGAAAAATAGGGGTTTTCTCGGCGCCCCCCTTGCGAATCGGCTGAAATACGCTGAGAATCCCAACGCTGGGCGGGAAACCCAGCACTTTCCCTAGTAAAAACTGAAAGAGGAATCACATGGCGAAGACTGAAAAGAAGAGCAAGGGCCCGACAAAGGGCGAGGTTCTGAGCACCATCGCAGAGAAGACGCAACTCAACCGCAAGCAAGTGAAAGCGGTGATGGACGAACTCACCACGATCATCGGCAAGTCGCTGAAGAAGCCGGGTCTGATCAGCGTGAACGGTCTCATGAAGATCAAGGTTGTGCGCAAGCCCGCCACGAAGGCGCGCGAGGGTGTGAACCCCTTCACCGGCCAAAAGATGATGTTTAAGGCGAAGCCCGCCCGCAACATCGTCAAGGTTGCCGCGATGAAGGCACTTAAGATGATGGCCTGATCCGAAAACGGATCGTGCTGCATGAGCCCCTCGGCGAGAAGCCGGGGGGTTTTTTGTTTGTGAGATACTTCAACGCGTGCGCGAGTGTGGCGGAATTGGCAGACGCACCAGACTTAGGATCTGGCGGGGCAACCTGTGGGGGTTCAAGTCCCCCCACTCGCATCAACTCTTCAACGCGTTACGCACTAAGCGCTTCAACTCAGCATCAACACCGGCCATCTCAACATGCTCGAGGATCGCGCGAGCCGGCTGTGTGTCGATGCGGCCCAACATTTCGACGAGAGCTTCACGCGTTTCCGTGTCGGTATCGGCTGCAACCAAGACGCCCACAAGAAAGCTGTCGCTGCGTGCTATCGGAGCCAACATCACTCGTGCGAGCACTTCAGTGCGCGTGCGTTGATCGAGACCGGGCGCGCGATGCATGCGCTTGAGGAACTCGAGCGGCGCACCGTAGTCGCCGTGGCGCACCAGCGCACCAGCCGCAGCTATTCGCATGCGTTGATCCGTGCTGCGCTGAAACACACCCAACAAGGCATCGCGCGATTCTGGATCGCGCTGCGATCCAAGAGCTTCAACAGCTTCGCGCGACACCTCGGGCGCTTGGTCTTTCAAGAAAGGCAAAATGCGTCTCGTGGCCTGCGGGAGTTTCAACATGCGGCACAAACGCAAGCCGGCAACGCGCCGCGCAGCATCGTCTTTGGCCCCTAACAGATGTCTTTCGATGGGCGCCACGCTTGCACTTTCACGCCCAGTGAGTGCACTCGCAGCAGCTCGCGCTGAACGCCACTGACTGCCTGTACTCTGCTCTTCGCTCTGCAATTCATAGCCCACAGCCTGAACCAACACATCAGGATCCATGCTCTCCGCGGAGGCTTGGCCTCCCCCACGCGCTTGCAATCTCAAGCTGGCATTCTCCGCCAGAAGTCGCCCCACCTCTGCTTCAAGATCCTGGCGCGAGGCATCATCAAAGCTGCCCACGCCCACTTCTTGCATGGCCGTCTCGGCAGTTTCCGTGGAAGACGCGTCAACCGAAATGATGGGATCGTTCTGTGTCGGTTGCACCAGCAGCAGCGTCAGCACCACAGCAGCTGCGGCAGCAGTGCCAGACATGAACGCGGCTTTCCACCACGAGAAGGCAATAGGACGCGCCGCAGCAAATGCGCGCGACAAATCTTGCTCCAACATCGCCTCAGCATCCATCCACTCTTGGCACTCTGCGCAATCCGTGAGATGCACGCTGTGCAAGGTGCTCTGCGCATCGTCCAACGCCCCATCGAGGAATGCTGAAAGTTGTTGGCGAGCTTCAGCGCAGGCTTTGTTATGGGGTGCGTTGTTCATGGTGTATTCAGCAGTTCCTTCAGCCGTTCTTTGGCACGGTGAATCACGATGGAAACCGAATTCGGCGAGGAATCCACGCGCAGAGCGATGTCGCGCACGTCGAGATTCTCCGCGTAACGCAGCGCGAGGATTTCGCGCCAACGTGCAGGCAGCTTTGCGAGAGCAATTCCAAGTTGTTCCACATCTTCGCTCAGTAAAAGCCCATCAAGGCCCGTGCTTTGCCGTGCCTCCCGTTGCC
This sequence comes from Planctomycetota bacterium, assembly GCA_009691765.1. Lineage (GTDB taxonomy): Bacteria > Planctomycetota > SXUL01. Next base: position 299,525 of record SIAO01000001.1, read on the forward strand.
GCGCCTGTTGCACGCCTTCTCGTTCGAGCAAGCGTTGCTCCAGCAAGCGGCGCCTCCTTGCCGTAATGGCGAGGTTCACTCCGATCCTGAAGAACCAAGTTGAGAAGCGGTACTGCTCTCGATAAAGGTGCAGCTTGCGCCACGCCCGAAGGATCGCTTCTTGGACGATGTCACGGGCAGCATCTCTGTCGAGGACAAGAGGCCGCACGATGTTTTCCAAGGGACGCTCGTAACGCTGCAACAGCGTTGCGAATGCCATCTGATCGTTCTGACGTGCCCGCGCAAGGAGGACACTTTCATCGGTAGTGGTCACGCGTTCGTCGATTCTACGGTTGGCGCCTGACCAGCTTTCACTTGCGGAGCCCCTGTCGCCTGCTGCCGCAGCATTTCCTGCAACTGCACTGCCAAAGCTGGCAGAACGGGACGAGCCGAAAAACCGAGCTCGTTGCGCGCCTTGGCGCTGGAATAGGCCCAGTCTTCGCGAAATGCCGCCAACCCTGCCCGCGTAGATACAGGCCGCTGTGCCCGAAGTCTCGCCCACCCTTCCGAGGCCATGAGTGCCCCGTGGAGCAACCAAGCTGGAAACAACGGTGGCATGTGTCCTGCCCCAAACTCGCGCCGCAAGACTGCGTAAACATCCGCGACGGAGACGTTGTCGCCCGCGAGGATCCATTCCCCGTCGCCGGAGCGCAGAGTCGCTTCGGCAATGCCACGAGCAACATCATCAACATGGGCAAGACAGAAGCGCTGCTGCCCTACGCTCGGTAGCGCAGCGAATCGTCTCGCCAACAGATGGCCGGCAAAGCGCCCCATCCAATTTCCCTCGCTGGCTGCACCACTACCGATGAGCGCTGCTGGATAAAGAACCACAATTTCCATTCCTGCACCGCGAGCAGCGCGAACCAACTGAGTCGCTGCGCGCTTGGTGCTTTGGTATGGCATCGTGACACTGCGGCCGGCATCAAAATCTGCCTCAACAAAAACCGCGCCATCGCTCGGACCGAAAGCCATCACGCTGGAGACATAGACGAAGCGCTGCACACCGGCGCGCCGCGCTGCTGCAAGCATGTTCCTCGTACCGTCCACATTGCAACGCGTGAAATCCGCGACACTCCTCGCAAACTCGCTCGCCAGCCCAGCAGCGTGCACCACAGTGTTGCATCCCTGCAAACTGGTTTCCAACGCCGGCATGTCATCCAGAGCAGCACACACCACTTCGTGATTGCCTGCAACAAGCGCGGTTCGATGTTGCAACAAGCGCAGTCTGCAAGTTCGTGCATTGAGTGCGCGCACGACAGCACTGCCGAGAAAACCGGAGGCCCCACTCACAAAAATGCGCGGCAGAGCACTCATGGACGAGCGTCCGCGGGCCACCAATACGCTGCAGCCGTCAGCACCTGCGCTGCCATCATCTGCAAGTACATCGCCCGCCACGCAGCGCGGGCAGCGACTTTATTGGTCATTCCACTGGCCATGCGCAGCAGCGCTCGTGCCGCAACAAATCCGAAAGCCATGAGAATGCCACCGACTAACGCCGCAGCGCTAGGCGCAATGCGCAGCAAGGGCGAACCATTCCACGTGAACCACGGCGCGAGCGCCAAGAGCAACCATGGCAAAACGAGAAATGGCGCCATCAGCCACGCCGCGCGCTTCGCACCGAAACGCAAGGGCAAACTACTAGCACCGCCTGCAGCATCACCTTCCATATCCTCGAAATCCTTGATGGCTGCCGCTCCGAGGATGAACACGAAGAAAATCGAACCGAGAACCCATGGTTCATGGTCGCTGTCGACGGGAGAGATCGCACCCCAGCCCGCCACCTTGAGCAGCAAGCCGCGCGGCAGTGCGATGACCAGTGGTGCAAGCCACCAAGAGTTTCGCCAACGAAACGGTGGGCCTGAATACATCCATGTGAGTAGCGCAGTGAAAGCCACAATCCAAAACACCGCGAGGGAGCCATCCGGTTGCAGCAGCGCAGCCAGAACCAACGCCAAACCATAGAGCACAAACGCAAAGCCCAATGCGGCGCCGCGACCGATCTCACCGCGGGCTAAGGGGCGATCAGGCTTGTTCACGAGGTCGAGCTGCAGATCGAACACCTGATTGACGATGTTGCTCGCTGCATTCAAGAATGCTGCAAGCAAAGCCCCTGCGGTCATGGACAAAAACAGCATCCAAGAGGACACGTCCGACACGCGCCCAGCACCGATCGCCGCGCAAGCGCCGGAAATCATGCCGATGGCAGGCGGCAGCAAAGTGAATGGCCGCATAAGGCGAAACCAGGGCATCATGAGGTGACCTGCAGCAGCACCATGGCTGCAACGCCACCACCCAAGGCAGCGCAGAAGTTCACAACGTGATTTCCAAGTGCTGCTGGCAGATGCCTCTCGAGCAGCACGCCGAGAAGACTATCCACAGCCATCGCAAGAAACGCACCGATTGCGAGGCACACTCCCGCGACCGGAGCATCCAACGCACTGCCGAAGACAGTTCCCGCTGCGACCGCAGTGACTGCTGCGACAAATGTCCCAAGCCAACTCATGCCGCCATTAGCACCCGTCGCAACCACTGGACCCAGCAGCATCAGCCGCGGCCTTCGCCGCGAGAGCATTCCCAATTCGCTACTCAGCGTATCGGCAAGCGCGCCACAAAGCGCCGCGCATGCACCGCACACTCCGAGCAGACCGCCATCCCAACTGAGCAACAACATGGCGGGGCCTGCGTTGGCAAGAACGTGCGGCGCTCCCCGCAACTCCTGGGCAGCTCCAGCCACACGCTTGCGTTCAGCACCTATCTTCGTCGCAAGAACTCCAAACACAAAAAGTGCAGCCAGCATGGTCAACGGCAAGACGCCACCACGCCAAGCAAGCAGAGCTGTGCAGAGCACGCCCATCACGAGCCCGCCCCAACGCACGCCTCCGCTCAAAGCCGCGGCGGCAGCAAGGCTGGTCGACAACACGAAAGCAGCAACAGCGCTCATACGCTGAAGTCTCCACGCATGAAACAAACTGCGAGCGCACTCGCCAAAGGCACCAGCAAATTGTCGTCCACGCGCAGTGGCAACGACTCCACGAGGCAGCCAGCGAGGGCTGCGCAGAGCGCCAAGGGCCAAGGCAACACTGCCATGAGAACCAAACCGCTCATAGCGTAGGCACACACACTGCCCACAACAGACTTGCGACGATTCCATGGCCATGGCACCGCTTGCACTGCGAGCAACGGTGCGAGCCCATCGCCGACCGCCATGCAGATCCAGGCAGCTTGCACAGGCACAAAGTCAGATCTGAAGAACACCAAAAGCAACGCCAGCACGAGAGGGTACAAAACGAGGCCAAGCGTGCCTGCGCCATCTTCGCGAGGCACCCATTTCATGCGCGGCAACACCAACGCGTTGAAAGCTGCGCCCACGGTGCAGGCCACAAGGCTGACCTGCCACGACACGAGCGGAAGGAGAAACGCGCCTCCTCCGAGCGCCACATGCAAACAGCGCCGCAGCAATGGACCGCGCATCACTGCTGCACGCCCAAATCGCGACCTTCAAGCCCTGCTGGCAACGGAACGCGCAACACCGTGAGCACCGTCGGCAATACGTCCAAGACTTGTGCTCGCTTGCTCTCACCCATGCGACGCGACGAAAAAAGAACACCTGTCACCAACGCCGGATCTACCGAGCAGTGGTCTCCGCTCCACCGTGTCCGGTTCTCAAACACAAGAGGTTCGTCAGCACCGAGCAAACATGCATTCCAAGACGTGCGAAAGCCGCGCTCGAAGCCAAGCACCAAATCGGCGCTCTCGCTGCAGCGCGGCCCTCGATACAACTCCGTCGCAAGCGCAACACTTCGCAACACAGGGCGCCCTTCGTAGCGCAATCCTAGGAGCCCCTCCCGCAAGCGCGCCAAAAGCGCCGGCGCTTGCGCAGGATCGACGATGCCATGCGGTTCGCGCCCTTTCAGGTTCAACCAAACCCTGCCAAGCCCCAAGTGATAGGCCTGCGTGCGCGACCAATCCACATCTTGGATTTCGCGGCCGAGATCGGCACCCAAACTGCGCGCACCGCTGCGCACGGAGAGCAAACCCTCTTCAGCAAGCCAGCGATTCACGTTCACGGCATATGAAAACGGGGCAAAGCCGTGATCGCTCACGAGCAAGAGTGTGTCTTCAGGACGCAAAACCTCGCGGCGCAAGCGGCCCACAATGCGATCCACTTCCGCATACACCCATGGAATCGCATCACGCAAAAGAGCATCGGAGCCAGCATGCCCCGGATGCGCCGTATCGAAGGCACTCCAAGCCACGTGCTGCACACGGTCGGGTGCGGCCAACACGCTGAACAAGCAGCGCCAATCGCCTTTGTTGGCCGCCGCGAACAACATGGCCTCGTCACGCGCCAATACGTCGCGCACATCTTGCATGAAGACAGCCGCGTCAATGCACTCGTCTTGATAAGGGTTGGTTGCAGTGCTCCAACCACAGGTGTCGAACAACCCGTGCTCACAAAGTTCCGCGCCGTACTGCGTCGGGCTAGTAATCGCTGCAATTGGCAATTGCGCACGTGGATCGAAACCTGTGGGCGCCTGATACAGGCTCGGAGGTGCGGCGCTCAGCAAGCAGAACCTCGTGAGGCCTTGCAGCGGCGGCGCAAGCTGCCCAAACGGAAACTTGACCGCAACGAAATCGGTGAACCCTGCTGCGGGTAAAACCGCGCGGCTCTCTCCGACAACAAGGCTTGCCGTGGACTGCAAGTTGAGGCTTAAATCCGCATGCAACGACTCCTCAGGCTGCAGTGGATTTCGTGGACCCGCAATGGAGCCCGTCCAGGTGCCTCGCTCCGTTTCACGCAACACCGTGCGTGTACCTCCCATTTGAGTGCGCGCCGATTCCAACGCGATGCTGTCGCTGCCGTGCAACCACCAAGAACCAGTGGTGCCCAGAAGATCAGGTGTGCCGAGCCCCGTCAGCAAACGCCCGTGCTCCAAGGCCGGCGCAGGAAACGCCATCGGAGCGCGCAAGCTCGTCGCTGGGACACCTGCTTTGTCCAGCACTTCCCAGAGAGCTTTGCCGCCGCGTGTGCTGCGCGGTGTTGGCAGCGTGAGTGGAATCTCTGAGAGGACAGAACGCACCGTGAGCAGCAGAAATGCAATCAGCGCGAGACTGCTAAAGAGCGCAACGCGCGGGTGTCTGCGACGCAGGATCAACCATGGCAACAAGCCGATCACCGCAGTAGCAATCAACGTGAACACGCGCGCCGCACCGGAGAGCACGGTGACACGTTCGACTCTGACACCGGCCAATTCCGGGACCACTCCTTGGTCCGTGATACGCCGATTCAGAAAACCAAAGATGCCTGTGCTGCCAGGCCCCATGCCCGTCGTGAGCGCGGCCCACGACACAGGCGACTGCGCAGGATTGGTGGGTTCAAGTGCGACGAACGCGCCATCGGCCGCCAGTTTCGAGAGTTCTGGGAGCCGTCCCTCGGCCATGAAGCGTCGCGTCAGACCTTCATCGAGCCCATCGATGCCCAAGAGGATGACGCGCCCCTGCGCGCACAATGCAGTTTGCAGGAACAGTAAGAGCAAGAGGCCACGCATGGTCCGGTTCTACCAGAACATCATGCACAGCCTTAGACCCCTCGGCGCAGCCAACGATCAAGCCAGCCCCAGCAACCACGCCGTCCCTTGATGACTGAGCGTGCGCCCAAGTATTGAGCGAGATTTTGAGTGAAGCCGTAAAGCGGGACGCGCAGCAACCAACTGCAGCGGTACAGCAGCGGCGTCGGATCGCGCCAAACCACCAGAGCGAGATGCGCCGTCGCTTTCACACTGAACTTCGCCGTCAGCCACAAGCTGGGGATGCAGTGCAGGCCCACGAGGTCGTACAGGTTTTGATGGTCGAGATAAACACGCTTGAACTCATAGAAGATGGGCTTGTTGTGCGAGTGGATGACGACGGAACGCGGATCCATCACGAGCGTGTGGCCGGCAAGAATGGCGGCACGGCCCCACGCAACGTCTTCGCCGAACTGACGCTTCTCAAAGGGCACTTCCGCCATGACGCTTTTCCGCACACAACTGGCGACATCGTCAAAAGCTATGAGCAAATAACGCTCGTAGGGATGCATGCTGTCCCAGAGTGCGCGATTGCGCAGTCTGCGCCGCTGCGCTGTGCCCTCACCATGAGTCCATCCGCGCAAGCGTTCGCGCTGGAAGGGATTGCAGTCCTCACGAGGCAACTGATGGCAATAAGCTCCAGCCACATCGGGATCGTCGAAATTGTCCACCAGTGTTTGCAACCAATGAGAATCGAGTGGTTCTGCATCGTGCGTCAGGAGCGCCACGATGTCGCCGCGCGCTTCATGTACGGCGCGGTTGCGCGTGAGTCCGTGATTGAACTCAGTATTGGGAATGTTGATGACGCGGACATTCGGAAACTGACGGATGAACTCGAGTGTTCCATCGCGCGAGCCGGAATCGATGATGAGAATCTCGTAATCGAAATCCGTTTCCTGTTGAAGCACCTTGCGCAGCACGCCTTCAAATTGCGCGCCACCATTCCAGGTCGGAATGAACACTGTCGCGTAGGGCGCAGTGCCGCCTTTGCACTTGCGCGCACGAAGCGCTGCAACATCGACACGCTTCGCAGGAGCGGCCCCGAGCACTCTGCGATAGAGCTCCTCCGTGTCAGCGGCCATAGCATCGAGAGTGCGAACTCTGTCACGCAATGCTGCAGCAGCGCGATACAGGGATTCGTTGGTTGCGAGAGCATAGAGTTTGGCGGCGAGATCCGCGGCATCCCCAGGCCTGAAGAGAAGTTCCGGCAGCGTGCCTTGGAGTGCTTCCTGCATAGCCCCGTGATCCGACGCCACAACGGGCACACCAGCTAGCATGGCCTCGCGAATCGTCAGACAGAAACTTTCCCACCACAAACTCGGAACAACCAGCACATCCAATTCGGCTAAGATCCCAGGCAATTCTGCTTGAGAATAGGGCCCTGCAAACTGAATCGGCAAGTCGCTGCGCGCGAGCACTTGCAATCGCTGGCTATAGCTCGTGTCGCCGTGATGGTTGACAGCTTCGCCATGGATGCGGCATTCCACATTCGGCTGGCCGATGAGGTTCATCGCTTCCACCAGCACATGCACGCCTTTGCTGGGAATAACAGACCCAATGAAACCCACGCGCCGCGGCGGAAAGTTGTGCTGCGTACGAGCTGGGATCAGAGCGTGATCCAAACCGTGTTCGATCACATACGTGCGGGCTGGATCCAAGCCTGCCTCCAACATGCGCTCGCGATGAAAGGCCGATGGTGTGATCAACGCGTCACATGCAAGCAGGCGCTGAAGGATGGCCGCGTCAGCCATGCGCAAAGCGTCTGCGCTGACTCCGAAATGTGGCCAGAGACGGCTCAAGCACGGCGCGCAGCGCTCGCGATCCAAGGTCTTGCACACTTCCAATTCTGGGGTGATGCGCTGCCCGCGCGGACACACCGTCCAAAAATCGTGCAAGGTCATGACGAGAGCGATGCCCCGCGCACGCACTTCGTCAAGCATTGAAGTGGACAGACATGTCACGTGATGCACGTGTACAAGATCTGGCCGATCGCGGTCCAATTCTTCGCCCACCAAACGGTTGATGTTGGGATTGTGCCAAATCCACTCAAGACTCGCGGCATCGCGGAACATGTAATTCACGCGCAGGACATCAATGCCCGCGTGAGCGCCGCGCTCTACGGCATAGTCCGGGAGGTCGGCCCGACCCATGCGCGCGAGCACACGCACAGCGTGACCGCGTTGTTGCAATGCTCGCGCCAACTGCTGCATGTGAACTTCGGTGCCGCCGCGACCCTCTGGCGGATAGCCGGCGCCGATGAGCAATATCTTCAAACAGGACCTCCGCGCCGCGCTGCAATCAATGTGAGGTAGCGTGCCTCCGTTTCGGCCGCATCTTCAGCAATGCTCTTGATTGGCACGTCTTTATTGCACAACAGGTCGGCGAGCGCACGGTCATCGGCGAAACGCTCAATCTTGGCCGCAAGGTCTGCTGCATCGCCAACACGGAACAACAACCCATTGCGTCCATCAAGGACGAATTCAGCCATGCCACCAATATCGGAGGCAATCACGGGTAGCCCAGCCATGAAGGCCTCGTGAATCGTGAGCGGTGAATTTTCCCACCACACACTCGGCACCACGAGCACATCCAAACGCGCAAGAATATCGGGCAATGTGTCGGATGCATAGCGCCCATGGAAACGGGTGCGAGGATTGCGCGAATGTTCCCGAAGTGCTTCTGCGTAGTGAGGAAACGAGGTGAGACTGCCGTGAATGTCACACGTGATGTCATCACGCTCTGCAAGTTGCTCCATAGCCGCAGTGAGCACATGCAGGCCTTTGTAGTCAGAAATTGTCCCGATGTACCCCACACGCAACTCACGTGCCTTATGCCGACTGCTGCGTCCGAATGGTGCGGTGTCCTGTCCGTTGTCGGAGGTGATGATTTGCTCCGAACGCACGAGGCCGGCGGCAATGAAGCGTTCTCGCAAGAATCGTGATGGACTTACAAATAGATCGACATCGCGGGCCATCGACACCATGGCTTCAAGTCGTTGCTGAATAGCACCTGCATGAGCCGCATCGCCATGCATCACAGGCTCAACGACCGCTTCACCCTGACCGAGGTAACCCTTCAGGGCCTGCTTCATGCCGGCTGGCAAATGTTTGCCGATACGCGCTGCCATTCTTGGAGTCGTGCTGTCCTCTTCGATGACTTCCAACGACAAGTGAGCAATGCAATCGGCACACTTTGCTGGCAACGGAGTCATGCAGCGCTCATTGTCAGCGCGCAACATCTGGCCACCGCGAGGGCAAAGCAGCATGTACTCATGCAATGTGAACACTACAGGAATGCCCAGCTCGCGGCAAATGGCTGGATAGTCAACACTGTGGTGGTACAGATGCTGAATATGCACCACGTCAGGCTTCAGCTTTTCCAACACTTCGCGGAATATCCTATTCATGCGCCTATCGCGCCAAGTTAGCTCGAAATAGCGCGTGGTGTGCTGATGCGAAATCTCTGTGATGGGAATGCCTTCGTACGCCGTCTCGCGCAAGTTGTAGCTGTGTACGCCTTGGTGAGCCTCCGTCGTCAACACATGCACACTGTGGCCACGTGCTTGTAGGCCATGCAGCAAATTGAGTGTGTAAATCTCGCTCCCGGCAGCATGACGCGGCAAGAAATCGTGGATGACTGTGAGAATCATCAGTCCGTCCCGCGCGCGAGGTGCTGCGATTGCGGCGGCCTTGCGCACACCCGCCCACTTCTCTGCGAAGCGATACACAGCGCTGCGCCTCAGGCGTTCGCGTTCACCCTGCTCATCACGTAATCCTTGTTCCAATGTGGCGCGTTCAGTTTCAATACGCTGGGCCTCGGTGCTCAACACTTCGATGGACTTCTGCATCTCGCCCATCAGATTGCGAGCTTCGAGCACTGCGGAGGACAACGCCTTGGTGAGTCCGGGCAAAGCATGAATGCCCGAACCATCCACCCCAACAGGCAACCCAAGAGCCCGCGCCACCTCCGCCAAGCGCAAAGCAACATCCCCGCCCACGCGATGGGCTTCACCGATCGTGGCCTCCAAACCTGCAGCCCGCCCAAGGAGCGCGCCACGCTCTTCTTCCAACGCCTCAATGCGCTGTTCGAGAATGTTCATCGCCGCGTCCTTCATGGCCCTCGTCTTGAGCGACTCCTCCTCAAGGACCAACAGCCTCGCAGCGTGTGCTGAGCGTTCCTTGGCCAGTTCTAGCCGAGCAGCGTTTGCCGCAGCGAGGTTTTTTCGGATGTCTTTGTCCGTATCTGCGAGCGCACGGCGCAACATTGCCAACGCTTGAGCGTTATCGGCGGCTTCGCGTCGCAGAGTTGAGTTGTCGCGCGCACCCTCCTGCGCCTCTCGCAACAACGCTGCCCCGGCTTCCTCTAACTGCAGAATCTTCGCGGCATTGCGGCCCAAGAGCTCCTCAAAGGCCGCACGCTCCGCTTCGATTCCAGCAAACAACGTACTGCCAGCCGCGGCGGCACTTTGTGCAGACACAAGCGCTGCAATCTTCACGGTCAGTTCCCGTTGCAAGTCATCCGTGGATGCGACGAAATCCGCAAGCACTGCAGCCTTCACGGTCAGTTCCCGTTGCAAGTCAGCCGAGGATGCGACGAAACCAGCAAGCACAACGTCTTTGGCCCTGCAGACCTCTTCATGATCTGCAAGCAGGAGCCGATAATCACTCCGCGCTTGCGCCAATTCAACTTCGAAAGTGCTGATCGATTTCTCGAGGTTCCTCTCAATGTCTTCGTGGCCGCGTAGCGCGGCATCACTCTTCGCCATTTGCAGTTTCAAATCATCCGCACGGACTTGTTCTTGCTGCACGCGACCACGCAAAAACAAGATCTCCTTCAAGCGCTCTGCCAAAACGAGTGAGTGATGCAAGCGGTGCCGCTGTTCCAACAGCTTGGATCCAGTGTCTTCTGGCACAGATGCAGCAAGCGCTTGCTCGTAGAGCCGCTCAAGCACCTGAGCATGAGCTTCCATGCGCGGTAGCACTGGGATGTTCGCGCGACATTGGTCGCGCAGCGCGTCGTCTCTCAACATGCGCTGCAGTTGCTCCGCCAGTGACGCCGCTTGTTCCGGTTCAAACAGAAGCCCTGCCTCGCCCACTCGCGTCGCCAACGCACCGCGGCGACTCGCAATCACTGGCAAGCCCAAAGAGAAGGCTTCATCCAAGACAAAGGACCACGACTCGAACGCCATGCTCGGAAGCACGGCCCAATCAAGCTTGACGCCAGCAAGATCCGTGGGCACATATTTGCCATGCCAGCGCACGCTCAACCCGACGGCCAACGCGTCAAGTCGCGCTTGATATGCAACATCGAAACTCTCACCCCAACAATCCACACTGATGCGCGCCCGCTCCGGCGGACTGAGCAGATGCAGCGCTTCCAGCAACAAGTGAAAACCCTTCATGGGGTACAGATGGCCCCAATGTCCCAAACGCAGCGTGTCACCTCGCGCCTCAGAGTTTGTGAGCGTCAGATCGCTGATGGTGCCGTGCGGCACAACTTGGAGTCGTCCTGGTTCCAGCGCCATCATCTCGCTGACCAAACGCCGCTGCGCTTCGCTCGGCACAATGACCGCACTCGCAAGCCTCAGCTCTTGCACAAAATCGGCGTGGAACAGGTCGATCTCGTCGGCAATTTCGCGCTCTGAATGCCACGCGTCACGCGGCACGCAATCGGCACAATTCGCGGCGTTCATCGAACGCATGCAGAAGGTGTCGTCGCGCACGCGAAAACAGCGGGCACAGGTCGCCCACAGATCGTGCAGCGTGACCACTGCAGGAAGTTCCAAGCGGCAAAGCGTTGCTACGAGACTGCGTGTTAGGCGGATCCAATGATGCACGTGCGCGACATCAGGGCGTTCGATGGCGATGATCTTGGCAAGTTCTTCCTCCACCTCTGGGCAAAACGACTTGTCCCAGTTGTCAAGAAAGAGGCCTTGGCGACGAATGCGCCAAACAGTGATGCCCTCAAACTCCGAGCGTTCGCTACTGCACTGCGGGCTGGATTCCATGCTGCCGCTGACGACAACAACACCGTGCCCTGCAGCACGCAAAGCATGCGCAAGCTTGAGAACATACAGCTCTGTTCCGCCTCGAAACTCTGGCGGAAAGCCGTGTGTGATCAGCAGGATGCGTCGAGAAACTCCGTTCACGGGCGGCATGATAACGGAGCTTGGCAACCCTTAGAGCTTGCGATCAAGCTGAATAAAGAATGTGTCTTCGCGATAGGTGCCCTGGCCCAACTGCGTGTTGTAGTTGCAGTCTTTGCAGCAGGGAATCGGATTCCCCTCCAACAGGCCCACGCGCATCTCCTTCATCAAGGGACCGTTCCAGATCAGGCTCAATGACTCCTTGTGAATGTTGCCGACGACAGGGCGGCCCTGGATACAACACGGCGCCACATCGCCTGTGAGACTCACGAACAACTCGTTCCACAAAAACTTGCATGTGTAGCGCCCACCGCTGGCCGGCGGCTCGGCCGGCACGCCGACACCGAGTGCTGGAGCAGGCGAACATGCGACCTGTGCTTGCAAACGTCGCTCCGACGCGTCTTGTTGCAACGGCGAACCATAGGCCCGCTCGTTTTGCAGTGTCTGTCCGTTGATCTCAGCCAAGACCCCGCTGTCCGCCGCGACAGGGATATTCGCTCCCACTTCGTGAAAGGATTCTTCGGCTGGGGCAGGCGCTGCCACCAGATCCGGCGCTGCACCACCAGCCAACATGAGCTTCAAATGTGGCAAAGGGCCATCCGGCAAATCGGGATCATGCACGCTCGTCGAAGCAATTTCAGCTTCCGAAACGCCCGGAATTTCCGCCGGCGTCACAAGATCGACACCGATCTCGGTGGCTACACGATGCGCGTGCCGCAGGCTCGCATTCGCGATGGCCTTATGACGGAAGCACGACGAATTCGCGATCTTGGCATTGAACGCGATCATCCACGCTGCGTTGACGCGATCCACCCCGAGGAGTTTGGCGACACGCACAATGGTGGCCAGCTCTTCAACGTTTTCGCGCATCAAGGTGACATTCAAATGCAGCGCAGGACGAAATGCATCGGCTGGCAACGCTTCCCGCCAGCGCTGAAAGAGCAACATGTTGCGCGTGATGATGTCAAAATCGGCGCCGATTCGAATGCGATTGAATGTGCGTCGCGTTCCACCGTCGAACGAGATGATCATGGCCGCACATTGCGGACCCACGCGCTCGATCATGGCCTGATCGAGCATCATGCCGTTAGTGATGTATTCAATGCGCGTGTTCCAATCCTTCGCGCCATCCAAGACGCGATCGAGGTACGGCACCATCAGAGGCTCGCCCACCACCGTCAGATTGACCATCAACGCGTGCGGCAACACTTGCGGCGCAAGCACGTCGTAAAGCTCGGTGCGCATGTCGAGTTCATAGCCCTTGCTACGGCCTTCTTCGCGCGGCGCTGGAAACTCGCACATGCGACAAAACAGATTGCAATCGGCGGTGAGCTCCATAGTCACCTTGAGCGGCATGCCATCTACGAAGACATCCCCGCGCCGCGCAGCCTCGCGCACACGGCGTTCGTTGTCCGCCTTGTAGGTCAAAATCTGTTCACTTGTGTAGGGCACGCTCACGCTTCATTCACTCCTAAGTTCTGCGTACAAAGCCATGCTAGCTGCTGCTTCTTGAATAACACTCCTCGGCGGCTTGGTGCCCGCCGCAAGGCGCTCCAACAAGGTTCGATCATATGCAAGACTCTTGATGCACGCAGCAAGCGCGGCTGCATCCCCCATAGGGAACAACATCCCGTTCTCGCCGTGCTGTACCAACTCGCGCATGCCACCGAGATCTGAAGCCACCACAGGCACGCCTGCAGCAAACGCTTCAGCGATGACAAGCGGAGCATTCTCGTACCAAACCGAAGGAACAACCAAGACGTCCATCGCGGCAAGTGCCGTTGAGGGTGAGCCCGAAAACACTCCAGCCCACTGCACATCCACAGCAGACAGCCGCTTCATTTCCGCAACGTATCGCGGCCGAATCTGCTGGCTCCCATGGATCTTCAGGGTGGCTGAGCCGCTGGGCAAATCCGCAAAGGCCTTCACCAGTACATCCACCCCCTTCTCGGGGATTATGGATCCGAGGAATCCTACCCTGAGCGGCTTCGGGTTGGGCCCATTGGTGTGGTCAAAATCGTAGTTCTTGGGCCTTTCGGAGGGCTGTGGCACCCCGTTTGGCCAGTACAGCAACCGCGCGCTCATGTCCGGCCACGCAGCCACAAACTGATCCCGCAAAAACCGCGAAGGACACAGGAGTCTTCGCGAGGCGTTGATGGCCGCTTCGATTCGTTGGGCACGGACTTTCAAGAACGCCGCCATGGGAGCAGCGTCAAGGTGAGCAGGAAGTTCTGCTTCGGGGTGCCTCACGGAGGGAGCTTGTCGCGCTCCGACGCCTTGGGCCAGCCGCGCTTCAAGCACGCGCTTGAGCACCTTGAACAGATCCATTCCGGTCGTCTTGCGCACTCGCTCGCTCCAGCGCGCGATGTGCATTTCAAGTCGACCGCGCCCAAACCGATGCGTGCAAAGACAGCTTGCACAGGTGACGGGGTCTGCGCTCGCGCAGAGTATTCCGTCCTCGCGCCGCATCTGCCCACCGCGCGCACAAAGCAGCCAATACTCGTGCAGCGTGAGCACCGTTGGCAATCCGCGACGCGCCGCCTGAACGGGCGCATCGACACCGACATACATGAGGTGTTGGAAATGGACCACGTCAGGCTCAACTTCATCGAGCACACGTTCAAAAGCAGCGTGCTCGTGGCGGCCGCCGAGGCTGTCCTGCGGATTCAACGCAAGCCGCGGATGCGCCAAGCGCCAACAAGGGATGCCCTCAAGAACTTCATGCGCCACGCTCCAAGGACGCAAGTGCGCTTGGTCATCTGCGGCATACAACGCCACAGCGCAACCTTGATCACGCAACGCATGAGCAAGACGCAGCGTGTGCACTTCGACACCGGCTCGATGCCGTGGCGGCAGATGATGCGCCACCAACAGCACTTTCATGAGCGCTTGCCCAAGATTCGACGATTCACTGCTTGTCCGCGCAACGCACAGAGTGTTCCGCATAACTTGCCCCAAGCACCGCCAGTGCGGCCGCGCAGCAGGGCAAGTACGAACACCAGGGGCCATGCAAGAACATCCAAGAGCGCCCAACACAGCCACTGTCGCAATGTGCCATGTCGCTTCAAATAGAGCACCGTGCCGTGAGCCGTGAGGTACTTGCGCGCGCGACCGTAGCCGCCACCAGTGCTCCCTGCTCCGGCGTGCTCCATCACTGCCTTGGCGATGTAGCGCGGCACGAATCCGGCCTTGCGCGCTCGGCTGCAAAACTCAGCGTCTTCGACATACACAAAGAACGCCTCGTCCAAAACACCCACGCGCTCAAACACAGAACGCAAAATCAACAAGCCACAGCCCGTGAGTGCAGCAACGTTCTCGTCGGTCTCGTAACGCCCGCGACCTGCTTGCCCATGCCCGCGCAAAGTACCGAGGTTGGGACCGCTCCCGAGAGTGACGCCGCAACACCACAGCTTGTCTGCCGACTGGTTCGCATAGATCCGAGGCCCATAAAGCCCACACTTCGGCGCGTGAATCACGGCTTCCGTCAATGCGCTGAGGCAACCAATCTCAACGGTTGCGTCGTTATTCATGAGCCACACTGCGTCGGCACCGGCTTGCAGCGCAGCACGAATACCTCTGTTGGCCGCCGCCGCGAAGCCGAGATTCTCGCCAGTGACATCGACAACGATTCCAGGGAATGCATCTGCACATTTCGCGACCGATCCATCCACGGATCCGTTGTCAACGAAATGAATGTCACTCGCTTGCATTCCTGCCTTGAGCAACGAACCGAGGCAAGCGAGATTCCCATCGCCTCCATTCCAATTCACAACCACCGCGCGCACTTTCACGCGATGAACCTGCCGATCACGCGCCACCACAAACGCAGCGCGCCATCCAAGAACCTTGCTGCCGGCCCAGTCGCACCACTGCCGCGCGCGGCCGCCGTGAAAACCAAGGGTGGCGCTCCGAGAATAGTGCCGTCGCTCTCCTTGCGTAGCTGGCGGAACTCACGCGCGAGCCGCAGCGCTTCGCGGCGCCCCTGCCGCGCACTGAGTTTCCCCCACACCCAAGCGTGGGGTTTGAGAGATGCTGTCGACATAGCCAAGCCTGCCAGTTCAAACAGTGCGACGCCGGGCCAACACAACAACCTGGTCGTCGGAGTGAAGATGAGGCACCGCACCAAAGCGCGGTTGCGCGCTTGTTGCACCAATCGGCGCGTCGGGAATGAAGCGCCACGCAACGAAAGTCCTGTCGACCCTCCGGCATTCCAAGCAAGCGCCGTCGGGACCACGACCAAGCGCAGTCCCATAAGCCGCAGGCGTAGGCACAACTCCACATCTTCCATCAGGTAGCCCAACAAAGAGCGGAATCCGCCTGCCAGCAACACCGGCTCACGCCGCACCAAGAGACACCCGGAAGTGAGCACATCAACATCACGCATGGGCCCTGGCGCTTCTCGACTGCCGGCGCCGAGGAACGATGGAACGCCTGCGTAGTGCCAACGACCACCCTCGTATTGCACAACGTCGCGTTGCACACCATCACAAATCCGCGGGCCGCTAGCGACACAATTCTCGTCTGCGAGCAACGGCGTTAGCAGCGCAGACAACAACCCCGGCGCGAGATCCATGTCGTCGTCGATCAACAAAACAAAAGGTGAGCGTGCTTCGCGCAGTCCACGGTTGCGCGTCACACACGGACCGACATTGCTGTCGTAGGGAAAGACCCGCAAGCTTGGATTCGCCGCGTAGGCGCGTTGCACAGAGCCGTCAGTGCTGCCGGAATCAACAAGCAAGATCTCGGCAAAGCTGCCAGCCTGCTGCAAACCAGCCAAGGTGCTCAGAAGCCGCTCACCGGCTTGGTGCGCGACAACCACGGCGCTGACTTGCACGCCAACGCTCATGCGGACAGCCCTCTACTTGCTGGGCAACGAAAAATCTGGATGTGTGCAAACGCGCCGCTGCCGCAAGCACCGCGGCAAACCGACGAAAGCGTCCCAAGTCGCGCGTACAACCACCCACCAGCCACCGGGTGTCTCGCCGATGACACGGTAAATGCCGATGCTACCGATGGCATCCGCCTTGATTTCCTCACGACGAAAGCGCAGCTTGAGCAGCACCTGCATCGCGATGAACCAAATGATCTGCCACAAGCCGACATGTTTGAAGAAGTACCACCACATGTTGCGAATGTGATAGTAGAGGCTCCTCTTGCCTGCCTTCATCCCGAATGGAGTGCCGTGTTCGACCACCACTCCGGGGTACTGGAGGATGCGGCACCCCTGCAAGAGCACGCGCGCTGCAAGATCCCGTTCGTTCCCGTAGATGAAGAAGGCTTCGTCATAGTAGCCGCAGGCTTCCAAGACGTCGCGCCGCGCAAGAGTCGCGCAGCCACGAAAAGTCGCCATGTAGCGCTCGCGGTTCACTTCCGGGTGATTCGTGTACCACGCGGGCTCTTCCGGTTCATGAACCTTGGAAGAAATCATGGCTGTCGTGGGTGGCTCTGAAGCAGCTTTCTCCAGCATGCGCTCGACCCAGTCATCCGGCAGCACGACGTCGTCATCGAGGATGGCGATGAAGTCCGTCGTGGCTAGCTTGAAACCGATGTTGAAAGTCTCACAGGCCCCGAACTTTGAATGCGGCATCTCGATCAAGTGGACCGTTGGCCACAGCTCGCGAATCATGGCGGCCGAACCGTCTGATGAGGCGTTGTCCACCACGATGACCGTGGCGAAAGGAATCGTCTGTCGGTGGATGCCCGCAAGATTCTTGCGAACGAACTCGCGCTTGTTGAACGAAACCATCACTGCGGCGACTGTAGGCGCACTCTGCGGCAGCGGCCCGGCCGCACCGAGGCTGCGAAACTCTGCAGCAACAATGTCGTACGCGTGCTGACGCACGCGCTGGTTGGCTTCCTGCTCTGGACTTTTGGGATTCGCTGGATTCATGGACTAGCGTATAGGTATACCACGCTCGAAAGCGCTTACGACTAACGCGGGGCCATTCCGTCAGTCACGATCAATACCCGCTCGACAGCCTCAAGAAACTCGTCCGCGCGCGCTGCATCAACGCGAATGTACGCCTCTGCATAGCTAATCGCGGGGTCGTCCACGTTGACGGTACGAGTCCGGTTCAAGGCGCGCATCTTGCCGACGAGATCTTGGTGCAAAAGCTGCGAGTGGTAATGCGAGAGCGCGGCTTCCTTCTGCAACATGTAGGGAGTGATGTCCACCAACATGTTGGCTGGCATCATCGCACCAATCTCGAAGCAGTAGATCTGCGGCTTGGGCTCAAGAGCACGCAGCGCCCTGAACGCATGCAGCGCTGTGGCCCTGTGATCAGGATGTACTTCGTACGGCGATGGCAGAAACACGGCTGTTGGTGCGAGCCGAGTGAGCATCGTGGTCAACTGATGCACCGCCGCATGAGCGTCCTTCAGTTTGCCGTCTGGATGATCCAAGAAATGCAACGTGGCGCCGCCGAGATGAGTTACCGCAAGCCGGGCCTCTTCTTTGCGAGTCGCGGTGTAGTCAGCGCCGCCGGAGCCACCCGGATTTCCAAGCCCCCCATCGGTCATCACGATCACATCCACGTCGTGGCCGGCTTCGCGATGAGCCATGATCACTCCGCCACAACCAATGAGTTCATCATCGGGGTGCGGAGCGAGCACAACACAGCGTCCATGCACCACGGCGCGCGCAGGCAACAAAGGCTCCCATGAACGCATGTGGGTCATGCGTTGTCACCTTTTCCGCGCAGTATCTGTGCCTCGAGCGCTGCGACACGGCTGCGCAAATCGCCGATCAGTGCTTGCCCGTGGTCTACCTGTCCGAGCAACTCAGCGAATGCGATATGGATGTAGCGTTGGAACAGTTTGGTGCGAGTCTCCACAAACTCTTTGCGCAGCGCCGTAACAGCGTTGGATTGGTCGTCGCGAATGCGAAATGCCGCTGACACTTCTGCGACATGCAAGAAATCCCAATTCTGTGCGAGCCGGAAGAACAAGTCCAAGTCCTCGAGGACTTCGAGGCCCTCGTCGAACCCGCCGAGCAATGCTGTGCACTCGCGGTGATGCATGAAGGTGACGAGGTGAATGTAGGTCTCACGCACGAGCATGATGCGCGAGAAATCTCGACTGAAAGGAACGGTGCGCGACACCTCGGTCCAAGCCCCTGTGACGCTGTCACGGCTCTGCCGAATGCAGTGTGGATCGCTGTAACCGACACGCAATCCAGATTGCACGAGGCGCGGCACCATGTTGGTGAGATGCTGCGGGTAATAAAGATCATCGTCATCGAGCCAGGCGATCCACTCACCTTGAGCCGCTTGCAATCCGAGGTTTCCAGCTTTGCAACGCCCTACGGCCCCAGGTTCGAGCAACACGATGCGTCGCGTCGGCAGATAGGGCGCCAACACGGAATCAACATTGCAACCGCCATCATTCACAATGATGTGCTCGACTTGCGGCCACGTTTGCGCCGCCACCGATGCGACTGCCTCCGCGAGCAACTCTGGACGGTTGCGCGTGCGCGTGATGACACTGACCAGCGGCTGTTTGCTCATAAGTTGGGCATGGGAACTCTATCCCCCACGCAGGCGTTGCAGCAGAGCCGCGATTTCATGAACACGGCGGCGGTTGCGCTCAATGCGGCGTAGCAAACCAGATT
This sequence comes from Planctomycetota bacterium, assembly GCA_009691765.1. Taxonomy (GTDB): domain Bacteria; phylum Planctomycetota; genus SXUL01. The sequence goes on from SIAO01000001.1 coordinate 318,885, forward strand.
GAGTGTCCACGGTCGGCAAGGGTGCTTGCCGGGCTCGCTCATAGATTCGCACCAACTTGGCGGCGTGCGATTGCGGCGTTTCTAAAACGGGCGCCGGCGCATGGGCGTAGCGCTGCAGCATGGTCGGGTCAGCGAGAATGCTGCGCAGCGCCGCTGCCAAAGGCTCCGGTGAATCCACGCTCAGCGCAAAACCGCGCGCCCCGATGCGCTCCGACAACGCCCCGCGGTTGGACACAATCAACGGCAAGCGCAAATGCAGCGCCTCATCCACCACGAGGCCATAGGTTTCACGAGCCAAGCTCGGAAACACGGCAACATCAGCCGTAGCGGCTAGGGCACGCAATTCTTCACGCGAATAACGAGGCGCAATATGCGCGCGCCCCGTGAATAACGGAGACTCAACGACATCGCCTGCCAAGACAAGTTCGATGGCGCTCCCTTCAGGATCCGCCAACTCCACTGCGCGCGCCAAAAGCTCGACGCCTTTCAATTTTGAGAGATTGCCAAAATGCAGAACGCGCAGCGGCCCTTGCGGGAACGCTCGCCCCCGAGGAGGGAGAGGAAGAAGTGGTTCCGTACCAAGCGGCAAGATTTCTGGAACTGAGATGCCACTGTGTCGCGCTAACGCAAGAGCGTGAGCATGGCTTGGCGCCAGCACAACCGCGGCAGCAGCAGCTTCCGCTCGAAATGAAGTCGCGCGCAAATCTGCGAGAAACCCCAATTCGCTCTCATCAACTCCGAACTTGCTGTACAAACACGGCCCACAATGCGCCGCAGACTGCGGCAACTCGCAGGGCGTGCAACCATCAGGCATTCTGAAAAACAAGGAGCACGAAGAGAAACTGTCGTGCAATGTGAGCACCGCGGGAATGCCCATGGCGACGGCTCGCCGTGCAAGATCATCGCTGAGGTTCCACCAATGGTGAATGTGCACCACATCCGGGCGCAGTTCACCAAGGGCCTGCTCGTAAAGCGGGACAATCCCCGGATCAAACGGATCGGCCGGAGTGCGAAAAAGATCTTCGCGAATCAAGCGCAGGACTTGCACGCCTTGGTGCTGCTCTACGCGCGCTTGGGCTTCGCCCGCGACACTCTCAGAACCGCAGAGCACATCCACTTTGTGGCCAAGCGCAACCAGCGCCGCCACGCTTTGTTCCACTGCGCGCTCGACGCCGCCGCGAAACTCTGGCGGATAGTTGTGCAACACTTGCAAGATGCGCATCAGCTTGCAGTTCCCATGCAGTAGCTGCCTACAAACGCTTCGCCGTAGGTCGCCCCGCGTTCCAGCAAGAGACTGCGGTACGCATCCAGCCCCAGCACAGCGTGCTCATAATCTTGATAGAGCAACTGCGATGCGTAGCAGCGCACAGCCGCGAGCTTGGTGTCGATGGTGTCGCTGATGTCGATCACAATGTCTGGCGGGAGCGCACTCCACACGTCGTAGCCGAGGAAATCCATGCGCGCGCGCAAGTCGGGACGCACTTCCATGAGGTGCGCGACACTTTGAGCCACTTGCCAATGATCGACATGCAACTCACCCACCCATGGGTAATACACGATGGTGTAGGGCGCTTCCTCAATGACTTTCGCGAGGATCTCTGCGAACGAACAAGCCAAAGCGTACCGGGCAGCAACAGGGTCTTTCGGCAAGTTGCCAAAAACGTGAATGCCTTCGTCGCTCAAGTTGTCTGGGTAGCCAAGAAAGCGCAGCTCCTGAACGCCGAGGACAGCCGCCGCAGCACGCGCTTCAGCTTCACGAATGGCCGGATACTCGTCGCGCTTGTAGTGACCGTCGGGATCACCTTGGATTCCACTGCCCACACACACCACCGTGATGTGGTCTCCTGCTCGTGCGTGATGCGCCAGTGTGCCGCCGAGGCCCATACTCTCATCATCCGGATGAGGCGCGATGACCAGCACGCGCCCTCGCGGTGGCGCAGTGAGTACGAGCGGAAGGCGTGGTGGCAAGCCTGAACTCAACGGGAGAACTCCACTTCCGCTTGAAGATTCAAAGAATCGCCCCAGTTGAGTACGAAATCATCTGCATTGAGTGACGGTTGCGTCAGTGGTCGAATGACTTCACGAATCCACGCTTGGTCGCCCGGCGGCCACCAGCCTCGGTCGACACATTGTCCGAAGACAGCATGCCCACCTGTCGGCTCGAACGGAATGCAGCGCAGATGTTGCGGCAAGAGTCGGCGCAACACATCTACGCGACTACGACCGCGCGCACGCGTTTCGCCAGGGATGCCTACAACCAGCAACACTCCGATTTCCATTTGCAAACGACGAGCGTCAACCACCCAACTCTCAAGTTCATCGACTGTGCACGAAGACCCTGGCATGGATTCCACACCAACGATTCGATCGACTTCGAACACCACGCGTTGCACTCCGGCATCTTGCAACATGTCCATGGTGTCGCTGCTATCGCGCTCACCAGGGATGACACGCACCGACTGCATCGCGGCTTTGCCACGACAGGCCCTCACAAGTTCGATCAACTCAGGGCTGATGTCGCGGTCGCGCCATTCGAGCAAACGCGCGCTGCCACCGGCCTGCGCGAGCGGCGCCAAGGCCACATCGCGGTCCAATGCGACACTTTGAGCACAGGGCGCTTCGAGAGCCGCGAGCACGGCCGTAGGCGACAAATCGCTGCGCGAGCAACGGCGCGACATCATCGGGACCGTGTCGAGCTCCGCGAACAAAGCCACGTGAGGGTTGTTCTTCACAGCAGATCCACCAAACGCGGACAAGTCGAGACCACAGCGTGCCGCTGCTGGCACCTCGGCACCGAGCCACGCGGCCAGCGCAGCTTCGGGGGCCAAAACCGGTGCGTCAATACCTGCTGGAATCGAGGCGCGGTCGCCACCTTCACGCACCCAGCAATCTCCGGCAAGCAACGCTGGAAGGCCCGCTTCGAGCACCACGCTTCCCGTGTGCGCCATGAATTCGCGCGTTTCGCGCAGATACGGCAGAATCACACCGCTGTTGGGTTCGGAGCGCAGGGTTGCCACAAAGGCCCCCGGGTCGGTACAAAAGTCCGTGGGCAGGACACGCACCGTGCGACGGAGCGACTGCGCCACACCCGCGAGGAGTGCAGTTTCTCCAGCCGCATCGCATCCTTCCGGAACAGCGATGAGGTAGAGATTCGAAAGCTCACTCCGTTGGGCCTGCATGAACATAGTGAAGCGCCAGATGGCGGTCGCAAAGGAACTTACCACGGTGCATGAGACGCGGCTACAACAGATCAACGCAGAGCGCATAGATGCGGCGTTGCACGTCTTTGCATTGCTCTTGTTCATGCTTTTGGGTTTGCTCTCTCTCGATCGCCGCGAGCTGGACAGCGTCGAAGCTGCACACGCCATCGTTGCGTTGCATCAGCTCGAAGGTGGTCCGTTGCCGGATGTTGCTCCTCAAACCGGGCACTCCGTGCTGCGCGCGTTCAGCTATGTGGCTGGCGCTACGGAACGCTCTTTGCGTATGCCGGGCATCTTTGCTCTACTGCTTGCTGGCATCATCCTCGCCGCAATAGCGCATCGCTTGTGGGGACCACGAGCTCGAGCCACCACACTCTTCGCTTGCTGCGCCTGTGGGTTCGTGTTGCACAGCGCACGCCTCGATCCAGAATTGCTCGCAGTGCTACCAGCAGCGTTGTTGTGCGCGTTACTGCTTCCGAATCCACGGCCATGGATCTGGAATTGCGCTGCAGTTGCGGGCGCGTTCCTCACTCCGCTGCTGGCACCACAGCTCTCGCCAGTCGTCGTGTTGGCCGCGGTGTTCTGCGCGCTTGGCGTCGGTGCGCGGCCGCGATCTGTGAAACTCGCTTTCACTCTCTGCCTCGCGTTGTACTTGCCCTTCCTTTTAGGTGCTCCCTTCACATGGCCGCCCGCCCCACATGCACCGCCAGATGCGCCGGGCCTCGTCGCATTTTTCCCGGGCACCGACGCTGGGATTGAATTCTTGCTCACCACGTTAATCCTCGGGAGCATCGCCTACGCCCTTGGCGAATTGCGCGCACGTCCTGCTGCTGTGCTTCCTCTCAGCATGGGGCTGTTGGCGATCGTGTGCACGCTCGCCGCAAGTGGTCCGCTGTCCATGAACGGCGCTCGTCATGTTGTGCTCATGCCTGTCACAGCGCTGTTGCTTGGATACGCGAGTGCTGGCGCACCGCCGCGCATCATGAGATGGTTACTACTGGGCGCTCTGTTGGTTTTCGCAGCACTGCTGCTGCGCACACTGCTCTTCGGTGCGCCCATCGCCGCCTCTTCAACTTCAAACACGGCGCCACTTCGCAATGTGTTGCAAGCCGCTCGTAGTGAAGGAGCATCGGGTGGGCGTCTCATCCTCGCAGGGCCCGACCGCTTCGCGCTGCTGTATTACACGCGCCGCGGACACGATCCGGCGATGCCAGTGCTGCTCTGTCCTGAGGATGTCAGCGAAGCCAATTTGCTTGCACGTTTGGAAGACGCTCTTGGAGTGCGCCCGGGCACAGCGAACGCGCCACCCGTGTTGCTTTGGCCGCGTGGCTTGCTGCAGGCTCCCGGAATTGTGGAGAGGCCCCTGCCTGGCCTTGGGCTCGCGCAGCTCGTCGCGGAGCGTCAGTGAGCGCTCCCACTGCGCTTCAAACGCGCAAAACGCCACGCATGAGGCCGAAAATCTGTTTCACATTGGCTTTGTATTCCGCGCCGAATGGCAAGTGGCGCTTCACGCGCACGCACTGGCGCAAGCCCACATAGAGCAGAGCTGTCTTCGTGAACAGCACGCCCAAACTGTGGAAATGTTTGCGGTAGAAGCGAATGCGATTGCGATGCCACTCAGCGGCGAAATCCACGTAGTGCCGCGTGCTGCCACCAAGGTGATGCACCACTTCAGCCTCATCGAGATACCAAAGTTCGTAGCCAGCTTTGGTCATGCGCAAAGACCAATCGACATCGTTGAAGAACAACCAGAGCTGTTCGTCCATCACGCCAACACGGTCGATCACGGCGCGCGGAACTAGCAAGCAAGTCCCGGGCGGTTGATCAACGCGACGCGTGCCGCGATGATCCCACTCTTTCATCTGGTAACTGCGCAGCTCTTTGCCTTCAGGAAAGAAGTGTTGCAAAGGCGTGTCCCACCACAGCACTGTGCGCAACGATGGAAAACGCATGCAGGCGCGCTGGATTGAACCATCGGGGTTGATCAGCCGAGGCGCCACTGCACCGGCCTTGGGGTTCGCCTTCAAGAAGTCATGCAGACGGCGCAGTGCATCAGGGGCCACGCGCGTGTCTGAACCCAACAGCAAAACACTCGCACCCTGAGCCAAAGCGATGCCGTCGTTGACACCACCGGCGTAACCACGATTGATGCTGTTGCGTTGCAAGCGGATTTCGGGGAACTCACGCGCCACCATGTCGGCGCTGCCGTCATGCGAGGCGTTATCCACCACGACAACTTCAACATTGAGGCCGCCGTGTCCACAGCGCAGCGCCGCGAGACATTCGCGCAGTAGTTGCTGCGTATTCCACGAAAGCACGACGACGGAAACGTCAGGCGTCACTCGAGTTCCTTGAAACTCGTGGCTTTCAGCCGGTAGACGCTGGTGACGAACCCATCTTCAACGCGCTCGCCCACGTCAATCACACCGGTAACGAGGATGGGAGCCGGGGTCATGTCTACACCCTTCTTGTCTGGGATGGTGACCACCACGACCTGATGCACCTCCGGCGGCTTGCCGAAGCAGCAAGACCACAGCGATTCCACCAACAAGAACTCATGGATGTCTTCGACTTCTTCAAGGGTCATCATGTAACCCGTCAAACCGACTTTTTGATCTTGCAGTTTGCGGACCGCCTCCGGCAGCGGTTTGCCCTCTTCATAGGCGAATCCACCAAGTAAAGACCACGGCGCTTCGCTGTAGCCATCTGGCATTTTCACAGCCTTGGCGGTGCCCAGTAGAGCGCCGAGGTGTGCGCTGCCACCTGCAGGCAACCGACGATATAGGTCGGCTGCGATCTGGCGCGAGAGTTCCTTGAGGGCCGCGCGCTGCAAAGCTGTCAACGCTCCGCCGGTGCCGCCTGCCGTCTTGGCCTTGGCGAGAATGTCCTTCAACGCGACAGATGCGACTTGCGCGCGAGTGTCAGAAGTACCGAGACTGGCGGCCTCGAGCATGTCCATCAACATGCGCTCGAGTTTCACAGGATCGTCGGCGCCTGCATCCCGGCGCACGAGTGGCAACAGCAGACTCTCAACCCCAGCAACAAGATCTACCGACGCCGGTTGCGTGACAGTTGTGGTGGTGCCGTTTGTGGCAGTGGCATCCACATTCGTCGCACTCGTGCTGTTATTCGGTGAGCCATTTGTCACCGCGGCCTTCGGCCCATCCGCAGGAGCGCGCTTTGGCGCCTCGTCAGAACACGACAGCAAAAGCACTGAGCAACCGACTGCAAACACAAGAGTGAACAGCAAGTGCTTCATGATTGCGGCGCGAGCCCCGTGGCGATGTCTTCGCGATAGGCATGCAGCGCAGGCACCACGCCTGCACAGGCCCCGAGCAGTGTAACCAGCAGCAGAAGCGCCCCTTCTTGCAGCCAAAGCACGCCAGCCTGAGGCGCAAACCCTGCGGCAGATTGCACCGCGCCAGCACCCAAGAGCACCAACACATGCCCCCCGATCAAGCCAGCAAGCGCGCCTACAAAGGTGATGACAACCGCTTCGAGCACGACCACACCAAACACCGTGCGCCGATGCGCGCCAACGGCCCGCAGAATTGCGATCTCGCGTTTTCGCGCCGCCATGCTGTTGTAAATCGCCACCATGATGCTGATGACGCCGAGCACCGTGACCAGCGCCGCGGTGATCAAATAGATACTGTCCACGCGGCCCACGATGTGAAACAGTGTCTGCAATTCCGCCGCCACTTCCGCAACGCCAAACTCACTGCGGTTCATGAGCCGCGGCAGCAAGAGCGCTTTGTGAATCCCGGGCTTCGGGAAAAGCAGAATCGAAGACAGTCCCACTTCTGAATTGCTGCCAATAACACCGCCAGCGTGGTCCGGGATCGCATAGAAACTTGCAAGGTCAATGAACACGACGCGGTCCACGGGCGTGCCCGTGGGTTTCAGTACGCCGACCACAGTCCAAAGATGTTCGTCTTTGTGTTCTTTCCCACCTTCGACGCCGTGAGTGGGCTCGATGAGCGCGCCGACGCCGATGTCGAGCGCCTCCGCAACTTCGGCGCCGATGACAGCTTCTGCGTGATCATGCCCATGATCGTGCGCTGCACCCGCACCACTGCGCATGTCCGCGATGGCGTGGGCCAACGCATCTGCGTCGCACACGAAGGGCCGCCCTGCCGCGAGTTTCGCTGCGCCGATGCCGGCGGGATGTGGGAACGCTGCATCGAAAAGTGCTTCCGTCGTGCCCACCACTCGGTAACCGCGAAAACTGTCGCCAACGGCATAGGGCACAGCGAGACGCACTGAAGGATGCGCCTTCAGTTCTTCATACACCGACCACGGGACCAAACCTGAGCTGCGGTCCAAGTGATAGACGCTATTCAATACGAGCTGCAACCGAGAACCAGGCGGACCGACCACGAGGCTGTATCCGCGGCCTGGCTCCATGAAATGCTTTTCGAGGGATGCTCGCAACAACAGAATCGCGACCACTAACGCGACGCCGACACCTGCGGACAAAGCTGTCAATACGGAAGACAATCGCCGCTGCGCAATACCGCGCCGCACCAAAGTGAGCAGCGTCATGCGCACAGCTCTTTCATCGTCTGCACGGAACTGAAATGCTGCATCACTTCGGGCTCATGCGTGACGCAAATGAGCGTGGCGCGCTGTTCGCGAGCACTTTCCAACAGCAGTTTCAGTGCGATGGCTGCGTTCTCTGGATCCAAGCTTGCTGTTGGTTCATCGGCGAGCAGGACCGCAGGCTTCGGAGCAAGAGCGCGAGCAAGACACACCCGCTGCTGCTCACCCACGGAAAGCTGCGCGGGCTTCGCCGCGGCTCTGTGCGCGACGCCTGTGCGTTCCAACATCGCCAGCGCCGCACGCCGCGCTTCCGCAGCGTGCACCCCCGCGAAGTGCAAAGGCAGCATCACGTTCTCGAGAGCGCTCAGTCCTTGAAGCAAGTGGAAAGACTGAAACACGAAGCCCACTTGCCGTGCGCGATGGCGATCACGCTGCGCTTCGGGCATCCCGCGCAACTCTGCTCCAGCCACCACAACGCTGCCTGCTTGAACTGGCAAGATTCCAGCGAGCACATTGAGCAGCGTGCTCTTGCCGGACCCACTGGCGCCGCGCACGCAGACATGCTCCCCCGCAGCAACGCTCCAGCGCTTCACGGCGAGGACGGTGCGCTCACCGCCTGCATCAGAAAAACGGATTCGCAAGTCGGAGACTTCCACGCTCATGGTCGGGATTCTCCGTTGCCGCAGGCTGTCCGTCCACCGCTACCTCGCGACGCCACATTGACCGCAGATGCCAGCACGCCCTATGTCGCTGCAACATGCTCCTCGCTGTAGACTTGGCTCACGCTCCCTGTGATCACCAGCGAGCGCCCATGAAGCATGCTGAAGCAATACCTGCTTGTCGCAATTCTCTGGAGCAGCGCAGGACTGTGCGTTGCGCAGGCATTGCCATCCGCCCTGTTCATGAAAGGGCTCGTGCCCCGGCTTGAGTTCAGCCTCACTGCAGAGGCCCGTGCGGCACTCAAAGCCGACCCGCGCACCTATGTTGCGGCCAAGCTGGTTGCAGATCGGAAAACCACTTTTGAAGCGGTGGGCTTGCGACTCAAAGGTGCTGCTGGGAGTTTCCGCGAAATCAACGACGAGAAACCCGGTTTCACCGTGAGCCTCGCCAAGTTCGGCGACGCGAATTTCCATGGGCTCACAAAATTTCATCTCAACAATGCTGTGCAAGACGACAGCTATTTGCATGAGTGGCTGGGTGCGGAGCTCATGCTCGCTGCAAAAATTCCCGCCACGCGCTGCGGCCACGCACGGGTGTTTCTCGACGGGCGCGACCTTGGGCTTTATGTGCTGAAAGAAGCCTTCGATGAGCGCTTTCTGCGGCAGCACTTCCAAGACATCAGCGGCAATTTATATGACGGCGGCTTCTGCCAAGACATCGACGCAGAGCTTGAACTGGATTCGGGATCCGGCGCGGCGGAGCGTTACGACCTTAAACAACTCATGGACGCTTGTCGCTTGGCGGAACCGCAACAACGCTTCGAAGCGCTCGAGAAGCTGGTCGACATCGAGCGCTTCCTCAACTTCATGGCCATGGAATTGATGGTCGGGCATTGGGATGGCTATTGCCACAACCGCAACAACTACCGCATCTATGTTGATGCACGCACGGGCAAGTTCATGTTCCTCCCCCACGGCATGGATCAGATTCTCGGCGACGCCGAAGCGTCGGTGCTGGATTACCCGACCGCGATGGTGGCCGAAGCTGTGATGCGCAATCCTGTGTGGCGAGCGCGTTACCGCACACGAATCTCGGCGCTGTTGGCGCTGTTCTCACGCGACAAGTGGAAAGACCGCATCGAAGCTTGGGCTGAGCGCTTGGAAAAACCGCTCGGCACCATCAGTGGCGCAGCCGCATCGGCGCAACGCAACGCTACACGCGGGCTCATCGCACGCTTCAACGCACGCGTCAAGAGTTTGACCGAACAGGTGTCGCAGCCTGAACCACGCACGCTCTCTTTCGACGCGCGCGGCATCGCGAAGTTGCAAGGCTTCACGGCCGTGCATGAAAGCGGAGCACCTTCGACGCGTCAAACAACACTAGGGCGCAAGCGCGTGTTGGAGGTGGCCGCCGCTGAGAAAACTGCCAAAGCGAATGACACCACTTCACCCGTCGCCGAACCCGTGCGCGCTTCGTGGCGCCGCAAAATGATGCTCGCTCGTGGGCGTTACGAGTTTCGCTCTTCAGTGCGACTCGACGCAGTCACGGCGCCGCCGGAAACTCAAGCGTGGGGTGCACGACTCGTCGCCACGGCGCTCTCCGAATCACCATTTCTCAACGCCACAGCAGATTGGACACCGCTCACCGTGTCTTTCGAAGTGCTCGAAGAAACGCGCCTCGTCGAATTGCGCGCCGACGCCTTCATTGCCACCGGCAATGTCGCCTTCGAACTCGCCACAATGACCCTCGTGCGCCTCAAGTCAGAGTGAAGTTGATACCTCGCGCCCCTTGACCTCGCCCCTTCACGCTGGCACACTGCTGCACTCACTGCGGGTGTAACTCAGTTGGCAGAGTGTCAGCTTCCCAAGCTGAATGTCGAGGGTTCGAACCCCTTCACCCGCCTCGCTTCTTTCCCTGCGGAATCAGCACAAATGCCCTGCCCTTGCAGGGTTTTCTTGTTGGTGCCCCTGCGCGCTCCGTCGCACCGCTCCAATGCACTGCGGCGCACCATTTCGCACCGTTTCGCACCCTTGGTGGTATCACTTTGGGCTACACCCCCCACAGCATCACCAGTGCCCGTTGCAGCAAGCGCCGCAGGCTGCACGGCAGCGATGGTCGGCAGCCTCGCAATCGCTGCGGCAGCGTCTTGAATGCCAAGGGCCGTGTAGTGCTTCATGGTCGTCTTGTGGTCACTGTGGCGCAGCATGAGCATCGCTACTTGCGGCGCCACACCAGCGCGCGCCAACTGCGTGCCAAGAGTCGTGCGCATCGCGTGCAGGTCCACTACGCGCCCTTGGTCGTCTACTGCTTCGATTCCTGCCCGCTGAAAGTCCATGGCGCGCGTCCGGTCCGTCACAACCGTCGGCCACACTCGCGCACTTGGAAGGGCTCTGCGTTCGTCCTGTAGCGCTTGGAGCGCAGCGGCAAGCTGTGAGTGCATGGGTAGCGTGTCCTCGCGCTTCGCTTTCCCTTGGCACACGCGCAGCGATGCGCCGACAAAGTCCACATCGGCCCAAGTCAAGCGCCGAAGGTCGCCCTTGCGAAGCCCAGCAAGCAGCGCAGCCAAGTACCAAGCCTCCCGTCCACGCTCCCGCGCTACTTCAAGCAAGCGCGCAAGTTCCTCATCCGTGAGCGCGCGCCGAACGCGCCTACGGTCACGCGATTCGTCTTGCTTCGGAACCACGCGCAACGCATTCACTTCCAAGCGCCCCGTCTTGACGCACCACGCACAGAAGGCCACTGCTATTTGCCGCGCGAAGTTCACGGAGCGGGCCGATAGCTTGCGATACTGCAATGCCGTTAGGTGCAACTCCAGCGCGTCGGGCGTCAGCTCTGATAACCGCGCAGCCTTGCTGCCCTTCAGCATCGCGGCAAGCTGCGTTCTCTTCTGCTTGACATGGTGCAACGCTTGCCCTGCGTGGGTGCAGTGCGCCACATAAGCCGCAACATGTTCGGCTAGTGGCTTTCGCGCTTCCATGGCGAAACGGTCATCGCGTGAATCGATCACACCATCACGGCGAAGCGCAACAGCGGCCACCAGTTTGGCCAAGATGCGTTCTGCTGCTTGCCGGTCTGTGGTGCGCGTGGAGCGCAACA
>SIAO01000014.1 GCA_009691765.1 Planctomycetota bacterium
CTTGAGCGCTGGCGGCATCAAGACATTGGTGAAGATCGCCGCGCAGGCCCACACACAGCGCCTATTAACAAGCTGAGTGCAGGCGAAGAGCAGCGCGTCCTTTCCGCAGTGAATCAGCCGGAATTCTGCGACCTGCCGCCGAAGCAAATAGTGCCGATTCTCGCAGAGCGGGGTGTGTATGTGGCTTCCGAAGCCACCGTGTACAGAATCTTGCGCAAGGCCAAGCAGCAGCGGCACCGCGAAACAACGCGCGTGCCGCGCAAACGCCACCAACTCAAAGAGCTCGTGGCAGTAGCGCCGAATCAAGTGTGGAGCTGGGACATCACTTGGCTGCCTTCGACGGTGCGCGGCATGTATTTCCGCGCTTACATGGTGCTGGATGTGTGGAGTCGCAAGATCGTGGCAGCGGAAGTGTTTGAGTACGAATCTGGCGAGCATGCTGCGGACTTGGTCGCGCAAGCGTGTGAGCGTGCTGGCATCGTGCGCAACCAACTGTCGCTGCACGCTGATAATGGCGGTCCGATGAAGGCATGCGACCATGCTGGCCACGCTGCGTGCGCTGGGTGTTGCGAGCTCTTTCAGTCGCCCAGGTGTCAGCAACGACAATCCCTTCTCTGAGTCCTTGTTTCGCACGATGAAATATCGCCCGAATTATCCCGAGCGCCCTTTCGCGTCGCTGGAGCAAGCGCGCGCTTGGATCGGCAACTTTGTGCGCTGGTACAACTTTGAGCATCGGCACAGCGCTATCGGATTCGTGACGCCACAGGAACGCCACAGCGGTATTGATGGCCCAGTGCTTGCGCGCCGCAGGCGCACCTATGCAGCGGCGCACAGCCGCAATCCGCAGCGCTGGAGCAGGCATGTGCGGCCTTGGACCACGCCTGCAACTGTCACCCTCAACCCCGTAGACAGCGCCCATCTGCAACGGGCTTCTGCATGATCACATTTCACCCGACAACTACCTTGATTCTTACCGACTCCGTGCCGCGTCACTCGATGCGCGCCCCCCCGCTATCATGCCGCACATGAGTTACGCGAGATATCACGCAGCAGCGGTGCAAGTGGATAAGCCGCACCCGAAACACAGGGATGACATTTCGGTGGAGCGGATGTTGGAGCAGTGCGACCACGTGGTGGCGGGGTACAAGCCCTTCTTTCCGGTGAAGCTGATTGTGTTTCCGGAGTTTGCGATTTCTTGCCCCGTTTATCTGACGGCGTCAGAGTTGTTGGACAAACTGGCCATGCCGGCCGAGAACAGGCATGTGGATGCGTTGGCGAGGAAAGCGCGCGAGTTGGGCGTGTGGATTGTGACGGGCTCGTTTCTGGAAAGCGATGCGCGCTGGAAGGATGCGGTGTTCAACTGCGTGTTGTTACTGGGGCCTGATGGCCAGCGCATGCGTTACCGCAAAGTGCATCCCTGGATTCCGTGGGAAGTGAGCGCGAGCCCGCACGACCTCGCGGGGTACGACGAACCGCTGTTTCCGGTGATGGACACGGAGTTGGGCAAGATTGGCATCGCCACTTGCTACGACTGGCTCTTCCCCGAAAGCACGCGCGAGCTGGCGCTGAACGGCGCGGAAGTGTTGGTGCGCATCAGTGCGTACATGGACCCTTGGGGCGCCACCGCGCCGATGGACTGGTGGACGGTCGTGAACCGCTGCCGCGCTATAGAAAACCTCGCATGTGTGGTGGCCTGCAATCAAGGCGCAAGCTATGCGAACTATCCGCCGTTCTCGTGGCCGGGCGGCAGCATGATTGTCGATTTCGAAGGCCGCGTGCTGAGCCAAGCCGACCCTGGCCCTGGTGAAAAGATTGTCGTGGGCCCCGTAGACATTGCAGCGTTGCGCGAAGCCCGTTCTACACGCAGCGGACACAACATGCTCGCGCATCGGCGCACCGAGGCCTACTCTGCCGCACGTACCGCAGCATTCCCCGGTGCACGCAACGCTGTGGAGCGCAGCATCGAAGGGTTGGAGCGCCTCATCGACGACTCCAGAAAGCAGCGTGGCTACAAGACCCCCTGACACGGACACAAGCGCCGGAACTCCGCACATGAAGGCCGCGGCGTTGGCGCTGTGTGCGGCATTCGTGTTCGCGCTGCTGGCGAGCCCGCAGCTTGATGCGCCTGGGCTGGAATACGACGAAGTGCACCAAGCGTGCGGCTCTTTCGGGTGGCTCGGTGTGCAAAGCCCTTTCTTCTCGCAACAACATGTCGGCAGCGTGCCGCTGTTCACCATGCACTACAGCGGGGCGCTGAAGACCGGCTTGTATGGAATCTGGATGCGGCTTTCCGGCGCTGGATTCGAAGTGCTTTCGTGGCGTTGGCTGGGCCTCGGCATCGCAGCGCTCGCGGTGGGGCTACTTCCGTGGCTGCTGCGCCGACGGTTGGCTCCATGGCCGTTGTTGCTGCTGACGCTTTGGGTGCTAACCGACATCACTTTGCTGCTGGGCGCACGCCATGACCGTGGGCCCGTGGCCATCGCATTTTTGTTGCGCGTGTTGCTGATCGGAGTTCTTTTCGGACGCCCCGCAGGCACTGCGCTGCATCGGCACGCCTGCTTTCTTGCGGGATTCCTTGTGGGTCTCGCCACTTGGGAGAAGCTCCCCAACGCGCTGTTGTTGTTGCCAGCACTGTGGTGCGTCTTGCGCGAAGCGCAGTCTGTGCGCAACGCTGTGGCCCTCGGCATCGGCGGACTCATCGGCGCGTTGCCCGTGGCCGTAGCCAACGTCATAAGCCTGCTGCGCGGCGAAGGGTTGTTCTCGTTGCATGAAGTGAGCGGTGAAAACCCGTACACGCTGCAACTCTTCTTGCAGCAACTCGGCGACACCGTGGCGATTGGCAGCGGCAGCCTCGCACGCGCCAACATGCTTGGACTGCGCGACACCTTCGCCGCCAGTGCCGTGATGTTTGAGATTTTCTTCGCAGGGATCTTGCTGCTGCTGCTGCTGTGGTTGGCGCGCCGTCATGTTGCCGCTGGACTGCGCGTCGCTGTGGGCACTGCACTCACGATGCTGCTGTTGCTGCCGCTGTTGCCAGAGATTGCCACCGAGCATCATCACTTGCTGCTGCTGCCATTCCTTCCACTCGCCGCCGCCCTTGCATTGTCGGCACCAACACTGCAACCGCGAATGCGTGCGCTGCTCATGGTGCTTTGTTGCTGCTGCATCGCTGCACGAATGCCACTGTTCTTTGAAACGCTGAGCGCGCTGCGGGCCACGCCTGTGGCCACAGGCCGCGGCTTCAACCCCGAATTCACACGCTTCGCCACAAGTGTGGCGCAAGAGAGCGCCGAGACGCGCGTACTCGCCGCTGGCTGGGGCATCGCCACGCAAGTGCATTGCCTCGCGCAAGGCCGCGCTGGGATTGTGCGCGAGGTCTATTGGCACGAGCCCGACGCCGCAGCACTCAACGCCGCCGCTGGCACCGCTCGACGCATCGTGATGGTGGCTCCGGTGAACTTGCGAGGTGTGAATGCTCCGCGACGCGACGCACTGTTTGCGCTTGCACAGATCCAACCGGGATGGCGCTCCGTACCACTCCCCGCCGCGTGGACTGAGTTCAGCGCGCTGCGCGTCGAGATCTACGAACGCTGACGCCGCTCGGCGCGCGCAGCGGGCCTACTTTTGCTTGGTCTGCGACGCCACGCCGTCAATCGCCGCGCGCACCTCGGCTTCGTCGCCGAGGTAGCGCCGCCCTGTCGCGCGCAAAGTTGCGTCGAAACTATAGACCAGCGGAAAGCCTGTAGGGATGTTGATGCCGGTGATCTCGGCTTCGCTCAAACCGTCGAGGTGCATGAGCAACGCGCGCAATGAATTGCCGTGCGCCGCGATGATCAGTTTCTTGCCAGCGCGTAACTGCGGCACAATCACGCTTTCATAAAACGGGATAACGCGCGCACAAGTTTCCTTCAGCGATTCCGTGCTGGGCAAGAGTTGTGGGTTCACATCGGCATAACGCGGATCGAAACGTGGATGACTCGGATCGTCGCTGCGGAGCGGCGGCGGCGGAGTCGAAAAACTGCGGCGCCACGCGAGCACGGTGGCTTCTCCGTGCGCCCTCACGGATTCGGCTTTGTTCAAACCCTGCAACGCGCCGTAATGGCGTTCATTCAAGACCCACTCGTGCTCGACCGGAATCCACAGTTGGTCCAGCGCGTCGAGCGCAATCCACAAAGTGCGGATCGCGCGCTTCAGCCGCGAGGTGTAGGCCGCATCGAAGCTGTAGCCGCCTGCCTTCAACAGCTCCCCGGCGCGGGCCGCTTCACGCAGGCCCTGCTGCGAAAGATCCACATCGATCCAACCGGTGAAGCGGTTTTCGAGATTCCAAGCACTTTGGCCGTGGCGCAGCAATACGAGTTCCATGATGGCGCGATGATAGCCCGCGCCTCGCCGCCATGCCCAGCTCGCGGCCACAACTCCGCCATGGCTATACCCTTGCGAAGTGCTTCCAGTTTCGGGCGCGTGGGCGATAGACTGCCATGGTCACCTATCGCCCCCAATCCGAAAGAGTCCTCCATGGCACGCATCTTGATTGCCCTGCTCGTTGCTTCCACGCTCGCTGCGCAAGTTCCCTTGAGCCCCGGCGGTGATCCGTATTACCGCGCGAAGCTGCTCACGGCTTCACCGGCGTCCTTGCAGCTTGTGTTGGCCGCATCTGGTTACGACACGGACTGCATGCCTGCGGGCGCAGACTTCGTAGAAGTGGTGCTGTCGCCGCAAGAGTACGGTGTGCTGCAACAAGCGGGCTTCCAACCCATCGTGCTTTCCACTGCTGCGCCGCTTTCGGCATTGCTTGGCGACATTCCCGTCGGCTACCACGACCTCACCGCGGTCCACAACATTCTGCTCGCCAAAGAGGCGGCATATCCAACGCTGTGCAAACTGCACAATCTGTCGACAGAGTTCGGCCCATCGCTGACTGTAGAAGGCCGCGCCATCGAAGCCATCAAGATCAGTGCCAACGTGCTTGTCGATGAAGACGAACCGAACATCCTCTTTGCGTTGTCGCACCATGCGCGCGAGATCACCACGCCGGAACAAGCATTGGACATCATCGAACGCCTCACCGCAGGCTACGGCGTGAATCCCGTCATCACGAACTTGTTGAACACGCACGAAGTGTGGGTGGTGCCGGTGGTGAACCCCGACGGCGTGAACACAGTGTGGACCAGCAACAATCTGTGGCGCAAGAATCGGCGTAACAATGGCGACGGCACTTTCGGCGTGGACTTAAACCGCAACTACCCACACCTCTGGAGTAGTGCTTGCGCGGGCTCAACGGTGACCTCATCCGAAACCTATCGCGGCCCCAGCGCCGGCAGCGAAATTGAAACGCAGACCATCATCAACTTCTCGCGCGCGCGCCGTTTCGCGAAGGTGGCGGATTTCCATTCCTATGGGCGCGACGTGCTGCTGTCTTATGTGTGCTCGCCCATCCCCACGAGCGTCGGCGGTCACATCGATGCCCAAGGGACCGCCTTGGCGGCACTTTCAGGCTTTGGCACTCGCGATCCTTCCGCCGAAGGCGAGCACCAGATCTTTCAGATGAAAGAAGTGACCAACTACGCCTACCTCATCGAGATGAACCTTGCGTTCCAACCGGCCTACATCGAAGCGCAGAGCGAGGCCGTGTTGCTGTGGCCCATGGTGCAAGGGTTTCTCAACCACGTTCTTGCCGTGCGTGGCCATGTGACAGACGCACTGAGCGGATTGCCACTCACCGCCAACCTCAGCGTGAATACGATTGCGTGGACACTCGGCGAAACACGCACCACCCGCGCCCTCAACGGTTCTTTCGACATGTCGCTGCCAGCGGGCGCGCATCTGCTCACGGTCTCGGCCAGCGGTTATCAAACACAAGTCGTGCCCATGACCGCAATCACAGGCAGCACAGCTTCTCTCAACATCGCGTTGGTGCCGCACGCAGCAGCATTCAACATCACGCTCTCCACCACGGGCGGCGGTGCAGGCAACTTGAACCTCGCGCTCGCCAACATTCCCGCGGGCACCACGGAGGGTTTCACGCTCTTCTCGTTCGACACGTCAGGCATACTCGGTCAAGGCACCTTGCTCGGACTTCGCGCCGATGTGTTCACGATCAACTGCCTCATACAGCCCATGTTGCCGGGCGGCATCTTGCATTGGCCGTGGCCGCAGTCGGGCGTGTATCCGCAAGTGCCGTGGAACTTGCCCAATGGGTCGTTGCCATTCCCGGCAGGACTGCAAGTGGATGGTCAAGCGGCGGCGCTTGGACCAGGCTTCAGTTTCCTCGGCGCCACGCAACCACTGCGCATCACTTTCTGAAAGCCGCAGCGAGGCGGCGCAACACGGCGGTGTCCGCCCACTGCGCCACCGTTGTTTGCAGCGCTGCGAACTCTGTCGGAGCCAGCGTGGCCCGCAACGCGTCCAACACACGTGGAATACGCAACGGGTGCAGCGTGCGCGCATCAAGAAGCGTGCGCTCCATCGCGCTGGCTTCCGCTTCGGCACCGCAAGCGCGCGCAAGATCGATGAAGTGATGCTGTGCGATGTTCTCTGTGCCGATGCGTTCCCGAATCAGCGGCAGCAGCGCGGCGGCTTCCGTCTTGCGCTCGAGGAACAACAACACTTGCGTGCACGCAAAGAGGCCAGAATGCCCAGTCTCTATCTTCGCTGCTTCGATCAGTGGTTCGATGACAGCGGCCAGATTCTCACGCGGATAATCACTGCCGGGAAGCAAGAAACTTGCAGTAGCGTTGTTCACATTGCTGTCGGGGGCCGGCAGCAAGCGGAGCTCAGCAAGCGCTTGCGCACATAAGACCCGGTTTCCCGTGAACACCGCCGTGCGCAACACCGCCAACAACTCAATGCGAAACTCGCGTCCACCAGCCTCGCGCAAACGCAGTGCGCTTTGCATGGCGCGTTCAAGCAGAGCCTTGCTCAGTGCCGCATCTTCTTGACCGCGAGCCAACATTGCGAGAGAAGCTGCATCCTGCGCAACGCCGGGCAATTGTGCTGCAGCCCGCAGCACGCGCAGCAATTCAGCATGCAGTTCAGGTTGTTGCAACGCGTCCACTTGGAAACCCAACACTTGGACTGGCGACTGCTCGATCAACGTGCGCGCCAACTCGAAGCGCCACAGTCGTGACGCACACTCCTTGTCTCCCGCGCGCAACAATCCGCGAGCAAGCGCCGTGAAGCTGCCAAGATCAGCGTCGCACAACTCCGCCGACAACGCAGCGAGGAGAACTGTTCGGAACGCCTCAGCGAGCGGCGCGTCACCGTCCATGGCGATGCGCTGCAAGACTTCACGACTGCTGCGTGCTAGCCCACCATCCGAGCAGCGCGCCACAAGATGAGCCAACTTCATGTCGAGTGACTGAGCGCGCAAGACATGAGCAATTTCGGACCACGCTTGATCGGGTCGCAAACCACGGAGCTGTCGCTGCGCTTCTTCCGCACCCCAAGGCGTTGCGAGCAGCAGTGTCAGCAGCCCATACTGCTCCGTTTCCAACGTGCCACCGCTACCAGCCAGACCGTACAGCGTGATCGGATTCGGTAGCGACACATACGGCAGCAGCGAGCTGTACTCACTGCGATGCGCGTCGCTCGCATGTTGGCGCCAAGCGCGCAACAGCAAGCGCTCATCCTCTTGCGCGAAAGCCAAGAGCAAGTCTTGCCCCTGCCCCTCTTCGGGATCAATCTTGGCCAGCGCCGTTTGCGCACGCGCCAATTGCCCGAGTTCAAGCCATTCCCGCGCGAGTTCGTTGTAGAGCCAAGAACGGTCCGATGGGTTCTTCTGGAGCATGAGCTCCATGGCTTGCGCGGCCTCGGCGCGAAGCCCGAGTGTCTTCAACACTTCGCAACGCTGGTTCTGAAGCTCTGCATCAAGAAGCGTTGGCGCTGCGGCCGTCAGCAGGTTCAGCGCCTCCAGAGGTTGTTTGAGATGCAGCGCGCGCGCGACACGGAACCGCAAAGCTCCAGTGCTTGCAAGACTGGCCGCGTCCATTTCCTGCAATGTGGTGTCCAGCACTGCGACCAGTGCTGGATCTTTCAAGCTGGCCAACACTGTGAGCGCCCTAGTTTGCGGCCACGTCGGCGTCGCAAGATTCAACAGCGCCGTCAGCGCTTTGCGCAATTCAGCACGCGCTTCATCGAAACGCTCGGCTCGTGCGAGCGCCAACCCGCGCCCCACATTTATGCATACCGATTCGCCGGCTTCGCTGCTGAGCACTTCGATTAGCGGCAAGATTGCTAGCGAACGCGTGTCGGCTTCCGCCAACTGCAACGCTTCGTACTCCTGCGCAACGGTGTTGGCGAGCGCAGCGCGCGGATGAGCATTGCGGTACGCAGCAACCAGAGCGTCGGCCACGCGCGCATCGTCGGCCCAACCTTGAGTGAGGATGCCGTAGAGCTGATAACGCTGCTGTCCTTGCGACTTCGCCAGAATCAACACCAAAAGCTTCGAACGGTCATTGACGGAAAGTGATTGGAGCACCGACTGCATTGGGAGAAGTTCGAGATTGCCTGCCGCGAGCTGATCGAAGGCTTCTTGGGGCAAGTCTTGGCTGAGACCTTCGGGCGCTGACATGCGGTGCAGCAGCAAGCACGCAGTACGAGTTTTCTCTGGGGCCGAAGCTGTTGCAGCAGCAAGCTGGCTTTCAACGAAGGCGTGCCGTTCTGCTGGCAACAGCAAGCGCGCCGCGGTCAACAGGCGCTTCGCTGCATTGGCCGCTTGGAGTGGATCCGAGCCGAGCAGCGCGTCGCGCAAGGAGGCACTCCACCAACGCTCAAAAACATCAGGAGTGCAGACGCCATGCACGGCGGCAAGAAACTCACCGCGATCCTGAGCAGGAATGCGACATGTGGCGGGATCGAGAGCAGCCACGAGGGCGCGTGCTGCGTCAGTCGCTCCACTGAGCACCAGGCGCGCCACGAACGGAGCAGCGACGTCGGGTTCATTCGCCGCCAATTCCAACAAACGCTGCGGCTCTTGCAGCAGCAGCGCACGCCATTGTTCTGGCAGCGCTTCCTTCAGATCGAGGCCACCAAGATCGGCGCAAGCCGCAGCCAAGTGCAGATGCCCGCGCTCTGCCAAGGCATTCACTTCGACACGCACCGCATCCTTGTCTTTCGGGAACAGCTCTTTGACCATTTCGACCACGGCGCCGACTTCTTCAGGTAAGCCCAGCGCCAAAGAGAGATCGCGCACCACCGCTGCAATGCGCGCAAAGCGAGGATGATCCGCAACGCGTTCGCCGCGCTGCGCTTCCGCGAGCAAGCGTTCGCGCTCCGCTTGCAGCAACTTCTTAAGAGCTTCCACCGTCTTGAAAGTGCCCGTGCACTGCAGCACTCGTACTGCGTGCTGGCCGTGAACGGAGTAGGAATCTTGTTGCGGGTCGTAGCTAAACCCACCAAAGAGAACGACGGCACGGTTGATTCTGCCGCTAACACGTTCTGGCTTGCGCGGTTTGTCTTTGGCTTCACTGATGTTCGCTGGTGCCGAGCGCGCAAGAAGCACCTCCAACGTACGCTGGGCGTCGGCCGCTGCGCTCTCAAAATCGCCACGCACTTCGGCGTAGCCAGCCGTCAGCAGCAACAATGCCGGATCATCGGGCCGCGCCAACTGCGCTTGGCGGATGAGACGCTCAGCATCTTCGAAGCGGCCATGCCGCGCATAAAGCGCCGCGACAGACTTCTGCGTCGAGAGCCAATCGCCTTCGTTGCGTGCTCGCAAGAACACCCGCTCTGCGCCGCTGGTATCGCCGCTACGGATCATGGCTTCACCGAGCGCAATGAAAAGATCGGGCGGAAACTCCTCGCCAAGTGCGAGCAAGGCACGGCCTTCTGCCAGCACACGCGCCGGATCTTGAGCTTCACGCGCCATCTCGAACAGTTCGCGCAAGTATGCGCCGCGTCGTTCGCCACTGACGGCCGCAAGGCCCACTGTCATCGTGCGTTGACGCTCTTTCGCGCCAAGCTCCTCTTCATAATCAGCCGCGAGTTGCCACAAAAAACCGCTGGAGGGCCGCACTGCAATGCGTTCGCGAATGCGCCGTAGTGCTGGGCGCAGTTGCTTCGCCGGTGCATTCAGATTCAACAAGCCGTCGGCTGCGATCGTGAACAAATCATCTTTGTCCGCATCTTCGAGCAACGCGAGGAACAACTGCCGCCCGCGTTCCACTTCGCCCGCGTTGCGCAGCATATTGCCCATGAGCAACCAAGACTCGATGCGGTCCGGATGGCGCGCAAGTACGCGACCGTAGGCCAACGCGGCTTCGGAAGCGCGTTGCACCATGCCCAAGACGCCCGCTGCAAACTCGTCCACGGCGCTGTCGCCGGCTCCCAGATCACGAAGGCGCTGCAAGGCACGATCTGCTGCGCGGCCACGCCCGCGCTCCAACGCCGCGAGCACCAACTGCTGTTGCAAGTCCAACGCATCTTCTGGCTGCAACTCCTGCAGACGCAGCAGGGCTTGCTCGTAGCGCGGATATTCATCGCAATGCTGATACACCAGCGCCATGGTCTTCAGCGTTTCAACTTCGCCCTGCCCCAAACGCGGCCCATGCTCGCGCAACACCTCCAATGCCGCTGCTGGATCGTTCGCGCGCTGATAAATCTTTACAAGCAGTCCGAGTGCCTTCGCATCGCCGTTGCCTGCGCTCAAGCTCTTCTCGATGTCGATCGCGATGTCCGCGAGCTTGCCTTCTTTCGCTCCGAGATCGAGCAAGCGGTCTTCCGCCTGACGCACTCGCGCTGGGTTGGCAGAACTGCGCCACACCTCCATCCAGTGATCAAGCGCCTCGGCGCCGAGTTTGCGCTGCTCCAACAACCACCCCAAACGCATACGCGCATCTTCCGCACCGCTGCCGCTGACAATCTTGCGCAACACGCGAATGGCTTCACTGTGCGCCTGCAAGCGCTCATGACACTCTGCGAGCAGAGACAACGCCTCGCTATCCGCGGCAGCATCCCCTTCTGCTGCGACGAGCAGTTCCTTGCTACGCACATCATCGCCACTGCGTGCAGCGCGTTCCGCCATGGAAATCCGCGCCCGCAGAGCTGTGCGGCCACCCAAAGGCAGAGCCTTCACGAGCGCCGCCGCTTCCACTTCGAGTAAACCAAGATCCGCCGCGGCTGCTGCAAGCGAGAGCAACTGCCGGCCTTCCGTGTAGCGCTGCAGCGCATCATTCAGAGCTTGCACCGCACCATCGCGGCGGCCAAGCATGAGGCGCAACAACGCGAGACCCTGGCTCCATGCCAAACGCTGCGGCTCTTTCGTGATGGACTGCAAATACGCAGCTTCCACGTCGTCGTGCCGTCCGCATTCCAGCGCCAACGCGATGATCTCGCGCTGCACACGATCATCGAGCGCAACTCCTCCGCGCCGCAACAAGACAAGAGCTTCTTCGGGCCGTCGCAATTCGCGGAGCAGTGCCACCAAAGCAGCTTCGCGATCGACATCTGCGGAGTCCGCGCCGATCCAGCGCTGCGCGAGTTGTTCAAGCGTGCCCGCGCCACGGTGAATCGCCATGGTGCGCTCGTCGATGAAACGCCTGTCTGCAGAACGCGGCGCAAAGGCGCGCGCTTCGAGCAACAATCGTTCAGCATCGGCGCCACGCCCACTCTCCATGGCCAAAGCAGCCGCCAAGAGCATTTCATCAAAGTTGAAAGGGCGCCCCACAGGGGCCGGTTCCAACAACCAATCCACAGACCCATGAAGCGCGGCCAAGACCGCGACTGAGAAGCGCAGCGCTGACGGTTTTTCCGACCCACGCATCGGTTGCAGCAATTGCAATGCCTCAGCGCGAGCGCCACGCTCAAACATGAGCCCTGCAAGCCGCAATCCCGCCAGAGTTTTTTGTGCTTCGTCGCAGTCCAGCGCCAACGCTTGTACGAGTGCGCCTTCTGCCGCACCGTCAGCGCCAAGGGCTTCGTGCAATCTCGCCCGCAGCAGCAGTTGCTCCACGTTGGCCGCTTCAATCGGTGCGAGGAACTCCAGACCGCGCGCTGGCTGCCCAGCGTTCAGAGCAAGCCGCGCCGCAACACTGCGCGCTTGTGGCGTTGCATCTTTCATCAAGCTCGCAGCAAGCGAAAGAAGGCGTGAAGCATCACCGTGTGCGACGCATTCCTCATGCAACGCTTCTTCCAAAGCACCGGGCGTGCCTTGCAATGCTCGCTGCAACGCAGCAGCCGACACGGGCCCCGGCTGAGCATCTTGCGCCAAAAGATTCTGCGGACAAAGCACAGCGCACAAGAAGAAGAGGAGCAACACCGTGCGGCGCAACAGCACCGTCATGAGGAAAAGCAACAGCGCTCCGAAGAGTAGCGGCGTGCGCAAGGGCAGTGCTCCACGCGATTCGAGAGGCAACATTGTTGCTGCGAGCTGCTCGAGACGCCGCAACTCGTCCACATCCGGCAAGGCGCGGGTCCATTCACTCTCTACAGCGCGCACCGTCGCGGCCAGCAATACACCCTTGGTGTCTTCGAGTCGTAAAACGCCAACGGGAACAGGCTGCAACACATTCCACGCAGCGCCGTCACCGGCCACACTTTCCACGTGGCCAAGAAGAGTCGCATCAACGAACACCCTTACCTCAGCGGAGTTCACTGGCAGACGCACATGCAAGCGATCGTTGTGCAGCCGCAATGCAGCAACACCACTCGTTGCAGGCGCCAATTCGCGAACAAGTGCAGCGAAGGCGCGGCCACCACTGCCATCTGCAGCGCTGCCTGCATTCCAAGCTCCAGCGAGAGTGCTGGTCCAAGCTGCGACCATGCCTAAACCGTGGCGCCAGCGCGCAAGAAGCGGTTCGCCATTCGCAGTGCGCGCTTCCAAGACGGCTCCGGGTTTCGCAACTGTTTCTACGAATCCATCGACCGAGGACACACCCTCAAGACAACGCACGCCAAGCGAAGTTATGACCGTTTGCACTTCATCGCGCCATGGCGAAAGCGACGCACTGTCCGGTTGCTTCACGCGCAACTCAGGCAACTGAAAGCGATCCGGTGCTTGATAGAAACGGCCACGACCCCACTGCGCAATCGAAAAAAGGAAACTGCTGTGTCCACTGCCTGCACCGGCCAGAACGGTTGACGTGGTGATGCCCTTGTCGGCCATGCGTCGCAGCAACGATTCAAAATCTCCACTCTCAACGCCGCCGTCAGTGATGACCAACACATGACGCGTTCTCGTGCGCACATTCAGCATTGCGTAGTACGCCTCTTCGATGGCCGGCAAGATCACCGTGCCACCACCAGCCGTGAGGCGATTCAGAGCACGCTGCAAATCCACTGCATTCGCAGCAGATTGAATCGGAGCGGCCCAGCGCTTGGCTCCGTGAAACTCGACGATGCCCGCTTTGTCGTGAGGCTTCAGGCGTTGCAGCGCCAAGCGCGCGACTTCCTTGGCGATGTCGATGCGCGCACCAGACATGGAGCCTGAAGTGTCAATGATGATCACCAAGGTCGCACTCGGATCGCGGCGTTCTTCTTTTTCATCAGGTG
The DNA here is from genome assembly GCA_009691765.1 of Planctomycetota bacterium. Classification (GTDB taxonomy): domain Bacteria; phylum Planctomycetota; genus SXUL01. The sequence goes on from SIAO01000014.1 coordinate 13,486, forward strand.
CCAACGGCAGCATCTGATCAAGCGGCGAGGCTCCGTAGCCACCGGGCCCGAAGCTGTGCCGCCCGCCGCACACCAAGAGCCCTCCCCCTGCACGCACCGCGCTACCTAACGCCGCAAGACTCGCTGCATCCAGCGCTTCAGCCGGTACGTCGTCGAGGATCGTCACATCCACAGGCGCACCTGGATCGGTCTCTATTTCGAACCCCGCTCCCAAGAGCGCACGCACCGCAGCGCCGCGAGGTGTTGCCGCCGCGTGCTGAACATGACGCACGCGCACTGGCTCGGCTGCAACGCAGGCGAGCGGCACTTGCGCCAAAGTTGCACCAGCAGCGTCACGCAACAACAGCTCCATGCGATTCAATCCCGATGCCAGCAGTTCGTGCTCGGCACGCAGAGTTCCCGATTCGAGCACAACCCGCTGGTCTGTCCCGCTGGGCTCGACACTGCGCAGCACAGCCTCCGCCACGAGTCCGCTCGGATCGTCCACTTGCGCACTGATGCTGATGGTCTCCGCAGCGCGCGCCCGCGATGGACAGTTCACTTCACGCAACACCGGCGCCGGAGCCTGCGCGCCGACACATTGCGTTTGCAGCACGAGACCACGCTGCCCCATGCGTGCAGCAGCCTCGCGCGCTTCACCGCGCGTTCCGCGTCCATCCCCGAGCAACAGCACTTTTCCTGCCTCACCAGCAGGAATGAGATCTGCCGCCAATTGCAGTGCTTCAGACAAGCCCGTGCCTAGTTGCGAACTCACTGGAGGCAAGACGTAGCGTCCATTCGTGGGCAGCAACACCGTGGCGTTCGCGGCGCACACCACCACTTGCACGCGATCCGCGGGTGTTGCGCGCACAGCGCTGTGCAACAAGCGCTCGATCTCGGCATCGAAACCTCCCATGCTTGCAGAACGATCGACCACCACGACCAACGCCGGTGCGCGCTCGACACCTTGCACCGTGGGCTGCGCCAATGCGAGAACGACCAGCGCCAAGGCCAGCAGTTGCACCGCGCTCAACCACAATGGTCGCTTAGGCGCGCTGCGTCGCAGCCACCATTCCAGCACTGGCAACAACAGCAGCAGAACGAGCCACAGTGGGTGCTCAAAACTCATGGGATCCTCCCACGAGCGTGCAACGCTGCATCGAAGACCAAGAGCGTGAGCGCGGCGAGCGCCAACAATTCCCAAAGTGCCAGGGCAGAGACTTGCTGCGGCGGAGTGATTGCGGCAGGCGCGGATTCCATGCGTGGCCACTGCACCAACAAGTCCGCACTTGCATGCCCCTGCACGCTTGAGGGGCCTGCGGTGCTGGGTTCAATCATGGCCAGTGCGCCGGTGCTCGCTGTGTAGGTCGCAGCAACGCTTTTCTCGCTGTGCAACACGGACAAGTCAGCCACGCAACTCAACGCAGAGCTTTGACCGGCGGTGATCGTTGCGACAGGCAACTGGTGCCGCGCGGCCGCATGAATCCAATCCACGAGCAGCGCCATCAAGGTCGTGTCGTTGGCCGCGTGGCTGCCTTGCGCGAACAAGTCTGCTTGCAAGAACAACGTGGCCTCTTGAGCAGCGTCGCGTCGCATGACCACCAGAGGCACATCTCCTGCGCGCAACAGCACACGCTCTCCCGGCATGACTTGCACACCGATTTGCACCGACGCTGACAACGGCGGCAAGGGCGCTTCATGCAACGCCGAATGCACTCCGCTCACACTGCTCGCAACGATAGATCTGTCGGCGATCGTCAAACCGGGCACTCCGACTTTGATACTCACGCGCGGCAAGCCCACGGCATCCACCTGGGCCACACCCGGCAATTCCTGCAAAGCTCGCAGTGCAAGCGGCAGTGCTTCATCCACGTTAAGTGAAAAGTTCGAAGGTGCGGCCGCGGCGACAACTTCATTCGGAGGCAAGAGCGCGGCCACATCCAGCTTGCGTGGCACATCGTGAAGCACTCGCAATCCAACGCTGTCCGTTGTGAAACTGCGCGGGCTCAGCACCAAGACCTCAGCCATGGCGCGAGCGCGCACCAGCGCCGCTGCACGCTCGATGAGCGGAGCAAGAGCATCGACGCCCTCACCGACTTGCAACTGATCCAGAGCGTCGCGTCGCGCTGCCACACTGCTCCCCGGAGCAAAAATGCTCATGCTGCCACCGCGCGCGATGATGAAAGCTGTTTCCGCACGAAGTGCACCATGCTCGACGGCACGCGCGCGCAGTTCATCGAGACACTGCGACGAGGCCTTGCCTGCATCCAGCACCAAAGCACGCGCTTGCGTTGAAGCCGTCGACACTGGCTCGGCCAAGGCGCCGAGCAACACTGCCAGCAGCAGCACAAGGAATGCGTATGTACGCGGATGACGAAAGCGCCCGGCCATACTGCGCGCGCGCGTCGTGCGCACCACGCTCTGCCAGAACAAGATGCTTGGAACGCTGCGACGATGACGGCGCACTCGCAGCAAATGCAACACGGCCAGCGCCGCGGCGCCTGCGCCCAAGAGCATGGCGAATGTCGAGTTATCAAACGTGCGGAAGTTCAAAGCACCAAACTCCCTGCAGGGAAGAGCGCTTCGAGTTGCGGCAGCAACGGTGCGCTCGCATCAATGACGAGGCCCGCAGCCCCAAGCTCCAACAGCATTTCATCGAAAGCCGTTTCGAACGCTGCGTAGGCCGCGCGGTACGCATCCAAACCCGCCTGATCCAAGTCCAACTCCAACTCTGCGCCCGATTCGCAATCCACCAGAGTCACTTCGCCCGGAGTTCCCCCCTCGCGGTCTCTCGGCGTGTGCACGCGCAGCAGCAACAAGCGTTCGCCACTCTCGCGCAGTGCAGTCGCAAATGCAGTGAGTCCGCGTGGGTCGAAGAAGTCGGACACGATCACGCTGAGCCCACGACGGCGGCGATATGAGGCCGCAGCCTCAAAACACGCTGCAAGATCCGTACGACCACGCGGCGTAGCCTGATCCAGCACTTCAGCGAGTTGAATCAACCCAGCCTGACCACGCACGCGTACAGGTTCTTCGTTGGACGCGCCACACACAAACACATGCGCTTCGTCTTCGTGCCCTCTGGCTATGGCCGCAATCGTGAACGCAGCCACACGCGCCGCATCCGCGCGCGCGGGGCTCTCGTGCCACAACGAATCACTCAAGTCCACATGAATGCGCACTGGCAAATCGCGCATGACATCAGCGAGACGCCGATACAGCTTTCCCGTACGCCGGTACACATTCCAATCCACGCGAGCGAGCTCATCCCCCGGCGTGTAAGGGCGATGTTCGCGGAACTCGAGACCACTGCCGCTTTCGTTTGCGCGATGCTCACCGTGGATGGGCCCAGACCGCACCCGGCGAGTGCGGATCACAAGAGCCTCCACCGAGGCCAGCAATTCAGCGTCAAAAAGTGTGGCTGCGCTCACAGACTCAATCCCGCACAGCTGCCAGCACAGCATCCACCACGCTGTCCGCCTTCAAGCGTTCGGAGTGCCCGCGAAAGTTGAGCATCACGCGATGGCGCAACACTGCATGCGCCGCACTGCGCACATCTTGCTGCGTCACGGCAGCGCGTCCCGCGAGTAACGCTTCCACCTTGCCGACGAGAATAAGCGCTTGCGCGCCGCGCGGTGAAGCACCAAGAGCGACGCAACGGTTCACGACTTCCGGCGCGTAGTCGCTGCAAGGTTGTGTGGCCATCACCAAACGAATGGCAGTGGTGCGCGCCGATTCCGGCACCGCAACAGAGCGCACCGTGGCCTGCATCGACAAAAGTGTCGCCGCGTTCGCGACGCGTGGCACTTGCATGTTGCTGCTCCCCGTCGTGCGTTCAATGATCGCGTGGTAATCCGCTTCCTGTGGATACGGCACCAAGAGTTTCAGCAAGAAGCGGTCAAGCTGCGCTTCAGGCAGCGGGTACGTGCCTTCTTGCTCTACAGGATTCTGCGTAGCCAGCACGAGAAATGGAGCTGGCAAAGCGCGCGTCTCGCGAGCGACCGTGATGGTGTGCTCCTGCATCGCTTCGAGCAGCGCTGATTGCGTGCGCGGCGTGGCGCGGTTGATTTCATCTGCCAAGACGCAGTTGGCCACGAGCGGCCCTTCCTCAAAGCGCAGCATATGCCCGCCGCCTTCGGTTTCATGCAGCACCATGGTGCCTGTGATGTCTGCAGGCATGAGGTCGGGCGTGAATTGAATGCGCGAGAACTTCAAGTCGATCGCATCCGCAAGCGTGCGTACGAGCAGAGTCTTGGCTAGTCCGGGGACGCCTTCGAGCAGAGCATGGCCACCACACGCGAGGGCGGTGAGCACACCGCGCACGACGGGCTCTTGCCCCACCACGCGCTGATGCACGGCTTGCTCAAGAGCGCCAAACACTTCGCGAAAACGCGCAATTTCCTGCCGCGCACCTTGCGCCGCAGATTCCAGTCCTGCATCCATCGTCAAGCCCCTTTCCTTTGGGCAATCCAGTACAAGGACAGCAACTGACGCAGTCGCTGCGGAACAAAACTTTGTGGTGTCAGCACAGCGGCGTTTTGGCGCGTGCGTGTCGGCACGGCTGCATCTTCCGGTGCACGCAACACTGAAGGCTGGACGCGCTCGTGCGTGATGCGTGTGGTTCCAGGATTCAGCAAACCACGCACAAAATCTGGGATGGGCACGCCCAACACCAACGAACCTGTGCCGCGCGCCTTTTTCGGGAGCGACGGCCCGCCGCGTCCTTTTCCACCGGTGCCAGGGCCACTGATCGACAAGTCTTTCGACGTGGTGCCGCGCCGGTCCTTCGTGCTTGGTTGCGTGCCGCTGCGCGCCTCGGCTTCATCTGGATCGTCTTCGATGCGCTCGTCCGTGTCATTCTCAGACAGAGGATCAGCGCTGCCGCGATCGCGCTGACTCCACGGGCTTTTCACGGCAGACAACGCGCCGCCCCCTGAACCACTCTGCCCCGCCGTCGCACCGTTCTTTTCTTCTTCGCCAGCTTTGGGTTTCTGAACACGAGGCTTGGCAGCGGCGCTCACCTTGGGCGCGTCTTTGCGGCCTTCAGGGTTTTCTTGCGGAGGCGCTCCCCCCGGAATGCTCTCACCTTGCGCCGCGCTGCTTTCGCTGGCCTTGGCCACTTCAGCGCTGCGCCCAGAACCTGGCTGTCCCGAAGATGGCCGCTGCGCCCGCGGTGCTTCTGCGCTCGCAGCAGTGGCTTCCGGTTTGCGCCCGGGCCCGGTGCCAGCACCTGTGATGGGCGCTGGAATCGGCGCGTCAGGTTGGTGTGGTTTCAGTGCTTGCGCGCCGATGTTGTGTATCACATTCGCCGGTGGCGTGCCGTCACTTGTGGCTGCTTCCTGCTTCGCAGTAACGCTGATGCTGCGCGGCGGCATCAGTAGAGCAACGGCCAACAACACAGCGCTGATGGTGGCCAACGCCAGCATGTGCTGCAACACTGGCCGCACCGCGCGTGGCGTTTCGGCGGAACGCGCAGCAGCAACGCCATCTTGCACGGCAACGGCACTGAAGGCGCACACCGCTCGGCGCGAGAGTTCCAGCGCCGCGAGGATGCTGCCGCCCGTAGCATTGTGAGCATCCAAACGCTGCGCGAGATGTGCACGACTCGTGTCACCCCGCCAATGCAGCATGAACGTAAAGAGGAACCCGATGATCGCGCAGCCACCGACGCACCAAGCAACAATGTGCCATTCCAAGGCTGCTTCCTGCAAAGCCAACAGATGTGCGCCGAGCGCGGTGAGGCTCTGGCCCGCTGCGCCAATCATCGCGCCGAAGAGGGCGCCACGAAGCCCGACACTCAGCGCGGGCCCCGAGCGAGAGCGCCGCTCGCTGGCCGCCGCCGCTTCAAGCGCCGTTTGCAACGCCGCCCGCTCTTGTTCAAACGCCGCGTGCATCAACGGCGTGGTCCCGTCTCGCGCGGTTGCAACTCAACACTCGCCGATTGCACGACGCTTCCGGCGCTTGTGAGCCAACCAACAACGACAACCTGCGCCGGGTCGATAGGCGCCGCCCGCAAGGCGAAGGGCTTACCGGCTTGGTCTTCAACTTCGTCTTGGTGATCGGCGTTTTCTCCATCCAACTCTGCGAGATTGGAAGCTACGGTGCAGACCGCTTTGCCGTTCTCGAGCCGCAACTTCACACCACCATCCACGATTTCGCCGCGGCTGACATAGCGATGAAAAACGATGGAGCTCTCGCCTGGCATCAACATGCTGCGTTGACACACCAACAAAGTGAGCTGCGCGTCGGCGGCGTCCGGACCAACAACTTCAATGACGACTTCGAGGCGGCCCGCTTGCAACGCAGGCTTCAGCGCAAGGCGCCACGGCGTGTCGACTTTCAGGCGTTCTTCGATAGCCGCCTGCAGCGCACGAAAGGTCTTCCCTGCATCTTCTTTCGGCCCACCTGCGTTCACTTGCACACTGCCATCCAGCAACAGAGTTGGTGTGCCTGCAACTCCAAGAGTCCGAGCACGATCCACACCCACATTGGTCGTCAACGCATCCGGCTTCGGCACATGCAAATGATGCTGCACCAAAGTCACTTCGCCTCCAGCGAAATGGTGCATCAACCCTTCGAAGCCAAGATCCGCTGCTGCGCAGGGCTTGCAGTGCACGCCCGTAAAAAGCTCCACAAGAACTGAGCGAGTGCGCACAACACCTTCGCGCGGGCGATACACCGTCGCGGGCTCGAAGAGTGGCGCACGCCCCTCCAACATGCGTTCGATTTCATCCACACTGTAGGGTTGCGCCACAGCGCTCTTCACCCGCAAGCGTTCGATGCCAGCAATGCCTCCCGGGCCGCCGTCCGCAGTGATGGCCGCTTGCAAGTAGCGCGACCAAGCGCGTTCCGTCTTGCCCATGCGTTCGTAGAGCGTGCCGAGCCGCTCATTGACGATGCCGTCGCGAGGCATGCCGAGCGACGCCGCGAGCAAGTGCCGCCACGCGCCCTCGAGATCTCCAGACTCGAGCAACTGTGCGCCAATCTCACTACGCACTTTGTAAATCGCGTCGGCATCTTCATCTTCGCCTGCGAAACTCAAAGCCAACTCCAGCGCAGGTCGCACTATGAGTGCATAGGCTTCGGGCACTTTTGTTTTCAGCTCCGCGACAGTGTCCAGCACCAAGCGAGCACGTCGCTTGGCACTGATGGACTCCGCCATGAGCCGCAAAGCCCCGAGCACCGCAGTACTGTCGCCTGGTGTGGCGCCAACGGTGAGCGCGAAAAACAGGGTGGCCGCATCGCGACGCAAGCGATGCTCTGCGTTTGCGTCCAACCAAGTCCGCAAACGCGCGGTGTCGTTCAAAGCCATGGCTGCGAAGCACTGCGCGTCGGTGGCGAACGGTTCCGGCGCTGCGACACATTCAAACAGCGTGACGTGACGCACTGCGTCCATGCTCACTACGAAGCACGAGAGAAACGCGCTACCGATCACGACGGGCGGAGCGTCCTCCCAAGGCATGGCCTCAGATTCGGGGCGCAAAGCCGCATGGCGGGTCAGTTCAAAGGGGCCAAACCCAAAGGCTACTGGATCTCCGAGTGGCGCACCGAGCTGGCGCAAGAGCACATCGGAAACGCGCACATCGTGGTCCATGGATGTGATGCCAGCGAGCGCTTCAACAACGCTCCCGTCGCGTGCCTTGCCACGCACCAAGAAGCGCGGCGCACCCATACCGGTCCAAGGCACTTCATATTTCTGCCCGACCTTCGCGATGCCGTTCTCACATAGCTCTACGGCGTCCGGAGGCCTTGGCGCACCGCCCGAAGAAATGCGCAACAAGCGGCGCTGCAAATCCAACGTGATGCGCTTGTTGCCAAACGCGCAGGCGCCAAGAATGCCCACCACGGGAGTTTCTTGAAGCTCCTCGGCGTAGTCGCGAGTGAGCAGTTCGAGAACGCGCATGCCTTGAACTTCAGTGACGGGCGAACACACCATCTGGCCGCGCACGCGAACGCCCAGCGCCTCTCCAGTATTCAATTCGAGCAGCGCCGCAGTGCGTGGATGCAGCACCAAATCGCTCGTGGCGCCAAGGTCCAGCAAGAGGTGCGCGGCTATGACCTTTTTCCCGTGACAAAGGTCGACAAGGAGAAACGTGCGCCCAGCCACGACGCGAAGTCCGATTTCAGTTTCCTGTGCTGAAAGCGGATTCGCCGCGCAGGAAAACACGGCCAGCATGAGACCGAAAGCCGGCCAGAAATGCGGACTCTTCGGCGGCGCCATCACGTTTCCTCAGCTTGGAGAGAAGTTCGCGCGGCAGTCGCAGCGAGGCCGTATCTCCGCACGGGCAACATCATAAAGCAAAGTCAAGGGAGGGCTTGCGGCGCACTAGAGGCTCGAAGCCACCCCGTCGTGCAATAGGCTCACGAAACAACAAACCCGACACCCACCTCAAGGACCGAACGCAAGATCCGGGACTCTACGCATGGCAGCGCAGCGATGGCGTCCCAACACCACTATGCACGCTGCAAGCACGGGCCTCATGCCCGCAAGTTTCGCCGCAGGGCGAAACTCCTCATGACTGCTGAACCCAACTGAGGGGCCGATTCCGCGACTCAAGGGAATCACCGCTCTCGAGGCGCGTACTGTTGCGACCAACCAACAGACTCGCGGCGTCAGTCCCTCTACTTTCTTCCGCGCGCACTCTCTGCGCGTTACGCAGGTGTGTGCTTTAGATCCCCATCACGGAGTAGCCGCAGTCCACATGCAACACAGTGCCTGTAATGCCACGAGAAAGCGGCGAGACCATGAACGCTGCGGCATCCCCGACTTCGGCGGGTTCCACGTTGCGCTTCATTGCTGAACGCTGCGCCACAAGATCCAACATGCCTGAGAATCCGCTGACACCCGCAGCGGCAAGCGTTCGGATGGGGCCCGCAGAAATGGCATTCACGCGGTGCCCAAGCGGACCCAAATCCGCCGCGAGATAACGCACGGAAGATTCGAGTGCAGCCTTGGCGACGCCCATCACGTTGTAGTGCGGAATCACGCGCTCGGCTCCGATGTATGACAGTGTCAACACCGCAGCGTTGCGCCCTTCCATCAGAGGCAACGCGGCTCGCGTCACGGCCGTGAGACTGTAGGCCGAAACACCGAGCGCCGTAGCGAAACCGGCGGCACTGGTGTCCACGAATTTGCCATCGAGCTCTTCACGCGGCGCATACGCAAGGCAATGCACAATGAAGTCGAGGCCCCCGCGCTGCTCGCGCACGAAGCTCATGAGCTGCTCCACTTGCTGCGGCTCGCTGACATCACAGGTCGTGATGAGCGCTGGTCGATCGAGCTCTGCCGCAAGTTCAGTGAGGCTCTTCAAAAAGCGTTCGTTTTGCGCAGTGACTACCAGATCCGCGCCTTCACGAGCCGCCGCTTTGGCGATGGCCCACGCAATAGAACGATGATTAGCGACCCCAAGCACGAGGCCAGTTTTGCCGTGAAGCATAGTGCCCATGGAGGCGCTGCCGGCCCCCACCTTTCAGGCGCAGGTTTAGCAGACAGGCCAAGAGCTGGAAAGCATCAGCGCTTCGCGGGCTCTGCTGGCCGCAGGCCCTCTTCCAAGAAACTCAACGTGCGGCGCCACCAATCTGGCCGTTCTTGTGCAGGCACCGACTTCAACAGCGGCATGAGGAAATCGCCATGGCCACCGCCTTCGACCATCACCAACTCGTGCTTCACACCTTCGGCGCTCAACTTGGCGACCATGAGGCGCGCGTGGATGGGCGGCACCAACACATCCACGCTGCCCTGCACAAGCAGCATGGGCGCATCGTCCTTGGTGACATGCGACAAAGGAGACGCTCGACGCAGCAGTTCGCGCGTCTGCGGCGCCAACAGATCGTCCTTACCCGTGAAGGCCTTCATCAAGCGCGTAGCCATGGCAGGAAGCTCGATTTCTGAATCCAACTGCATCGGCCCGAAATACGAAACAGCGCACGCAACACGCGTGCTGCAACGCGCAACGGGATCTGTGGAATCTAGGACTGCACCGTCTTGTTCCGTTGCGAGCAATGCAGCGAGATGTCCGCCTGCGCTGGCGCCCACCGCCGCGCAACGCGCCGGATCGAGTCCGAACTCTTGCGCCTTACTACGCAGCCACTGCAACGCGGTACGGCAATCTTCAATCTGCGCAGGATACGGCGACTTCGGCGCAAGTCGGTAGGAGATTGCAGCAGTCGCGTACCCAGCCTCCGTGAGGAGCCGCGCCAACACAGGCGCTTCATTGCGATCGCGCGCGCCTTGACGCCAACCGCCACCGTGGATCACCAACACCAATGGCAAAGGCAAAGGCCTGCTGTCTTTAGAAGGCGGCAGGCGCAAATCCAGTTGCATGGATTGCTCGCCGCGCTTCACATACACGAGCCCCTTGCGCTCCAAGCTGCTTTCTTGGGACCACGCGACGCAAAGCATGAACACCAAAAGCAGCGCAACTTTCATGGCGGCATAGTAGGCCTATAACGGGTGGCGCTGCAACAGCGGATGAGAATGCCATCACGGTGCGAAGGCGTCCGCACCCGGCGCGACCCAAAGGTGCAACAAACCCGGAAGACCGAGATCCAATGCAGGCGGGTTTCGCAGCGGCGGAGCTTTGGAATGCCCACTGGGCTGCGCCAGCGCGTGCATCCACTGCACACCGTACTGCGCCTGCAACAACCGCGCCGCATGACGTGTGTGCAGCGCACCGAGTTGCAATGGCTCGTCGCCGCGGGCCGCAGCGTCCAACAACTGCGCCTCCGCTGCCTGCAACAACGCTCGCCGCCGACCTTCGAGCAGCCGCAAGCGCACATCGCGCACACTCAAGTCACAAGGCATCTGCTGATGAAGCTGTTTTGGAACAGGGCCGTCGAAATCGTCTGTGTCCAGCGCCTCTTCGATTGCGCCACGCAACTCCGCTTGGTCGTACAGCCATGGTTGCTCGACAAAACGCAGTGCAGCACGGCGCGCGGCGCTCATTGCTGGCACCCTTGAAGCCAACCACCAATCCCAGTCTTGTGTGGCTGTAGGGCGGTTTGGCTTAGGCAACGCGAACGGGCCCGCCCAACGCAGCGCGTCCTCGGCCGAGCAGCGCACGCGTTCGTGCGAGGCGCTCTGCATGGGCCGCAGCACGTCACTCAACCAAGCGACCTCACTCGCCGTCATCATTTGCATGCAAGCCACTTGCAAACCAGGACTGCCTCGCTCCAAGACCAACAGCAATACGGCCGTGCGTTGCAACGGCGGCAGGGTGCTGGCGTTTTCCAACATGCGCGCGAGCAACCAGCGCTCCGTGGCCGGCCAAGTGGGATCGAAGCTCCGTGGTCCACACAGCGTCACCGGAGATGGCCACGAAAACACATCCTCCGCCTCTTGGCACAGGCCGCGCGGCCAGCACACGACTTGCAAGCCCGTGAGCTCGTCACCTTCGAGCGCGATGCCCGCCGCTTGAACGCGCCCACCGATCTGCGCAAACCCCGCAGTGATCAGCAACTGCACCGTGCCTCGTTCCAGCTTCAATCTCGCCGCGCCATGCAACACGATTTTCGGCAGCGTTCCTGCACGCAGCTCTATGCGCCTCGGTGAAGACACTCGAAATGTGCCGTGCTGCAAATGCAGAGAATCCGCAGCACAACACACCTCGGTGTCATCCTCGAGAAGCAGACGCACGCCCCCTGTAAGGCAGCCTGCGCACGGGCGCTGTGTGCGCAGATGCACTGAACAGCCCACCACGCCGCAGCCCAAAGGCGCTGCATCGCCACCCCAAAGGATCGCAGTGGTTCGCCGTTCTGCCGGAGCGATGCCGAGCAGCAGGATCAGCCACAAAGCACCGCGCAAAAGCACCTCAACCGACCTTGGCGCCCAGTTCGAACTTCGCGCGAGCCGCCAAACGCCCGAGTGCAACGTCCAAGCGCTTCTCTGCAGAAGAACCCGCAAAGCGCGCCCTGAGCGACAACGCGTGCCCGTCATAAAGACGTCGTGCGGCTTCGCGATCGCCGCTGTTCAACTGCAACTCCACCAGTTCTTCGAGCGCATCCACACAAGGGCGCCACAGACCACCGTGCTCATTCATGATGCGCCGAAACCACTGCGCCGCTTCATCAGCACGACTGCGTTGACGAGCAAGTTCCCCAAGACGCAGCATGGCGTTCGCATGGTCCATCTCTTCCTCAGTGCAGTGCTCCACCAATTGCTTCAGCCACTTCTCGGCTTCGTCCTTGCGCTCGGCGCGTGAACAAAGCGCCGCGATTTCGCCGAGAGCATCCGCAGCCACGCCAGTGTCCGGGCACTGCACAGCAGCACTGAAGAGCGCTTCCGCACCTGGCATGTCACGCACGCGTTCTGCCAACCGCCCTGCTTCGAGGCGTGCTCGGCAGGCCACTACTGGCAAGGCTGCGTGCTTCTCAGCGATGCCCTCGTAGACTTTGCGCGCCGCAGCGATCGCAATCTTTCCCTCCTCGCCTTTCGTCGCTTTGGCTGCCGCCGCCTGCTTGCGTGCAGCACGCATGTCCAAATCGGGACCTTCTTGTGCGCTCACGCTCACCAGCGGCACTATCAGCGCCATCCAACACAACAGAATCGGTTTCATCAATGTGAACTCCTTGCCGGGTCTTCCTGTGTTCGTTCCATTAACTCGCGATGCCACTCGCCGCCAAAGCCACTTTCAAAGCTCTGCTACGCGGCCCCTCTTGAAGCGCTACGCGCGTCCTGTGCAACAGATGCCGCAGCGCGTTGTTATCCACACTCAGGGTGCGCGCGATCTCGCGCGGAGGAACATCATGCCCGTGGCGCAACCAAAGCATGAGGAACTCCTGGCGCGGAAGCACACCGAGCAAACGCCATGTGCGTTCGCGAGCCTCGTGGCGCATGGCGGCATCGCAAGGTGTCTCGCGCACACACACGGGCTCCATTTCCAGTTGTTCTGTGTCGCGGACACGACCGTAATGAGAGCGCATGCGGTTCAGCACGATGCTGCGCACCCAAGCCAGGGCACGCGAGGGATCACGTAACTGCTCGCGCTCGCGCCAAGCCACGATGAGCGCTTCTTGCACGAGATCCTCGACAACATCTGCTGGGACACGTCGACGCTGCAAAACGCGTTGCATCGCCACGCGCCACTGCGGAAGCTGCGCCTCAATGTGTGCATCGACTTCGTACTGATCTTGCTGTGCTTGCATCGTCCGCCTCTGCGAGGGTCTCGCAGGCGACACTTTGCGGCGCACTTCGTCCAGTGTCAAGCACTTTACATGACACCGCCACGGAAGCCTGCACCGCAGCAGCTTTCAAAACTCGCTTGGGCGCGGCAACACGCTGTATATCGCAAGGGTTTGCGGACGCGCGGCGCCACGAGCCGTGAACGCGGCACGGAACACAGGCGCGCATTGTTTCTGCCTGGCGCTCACGCTTCAGAGCGTGCCGAGACCCGATAAAGTGCAACGCCGACAGCCTTCGCGCAACTCGCCGCTTAGAAACTCGCCACGCAGTTGTTGATAGGCAGGGCCGTTCCAGATGGCTTCAAAACTCGACTGAAAAATGTTGCCCATCAGCAGATGGTCATCCCAGCCGCGACAACACGGATAGACATTCCCGTTCGGCAGAATGCGCACATAGGACGAAAGCTGACGGCACAAGCCTGGCACCGCTGTGAACAGCGCATCGTGAATGGCGAGAATCACCGCTGGCGTGGTCACGATCTGCGCGATCGGTGGTGCTGCCACTTCCTGTTCTTCATCGAGCGCAAGATGCAGTCCAATACCCAAGTGCCGCGCCGTTGCGAGCGCACGGTCCAGATGCAGGCGAATCTCGTGAGGTGTGAAGCACTCATCGACATGAAAACGATGCGGATCCGTGAAGAACGGCAGCATCTTCTGAATGCGCACATACTGCACGCCTTCTTGGTGCGCGAAGGTGATAAGGCCATCCAGAGTGGTGAGATTTTGGCGCATCAACACACACACGAGCGTGAGGCGAAAACCTTCTTCGCGCTGCAATGCCACGAGACGCCTGAGCCCCGCCAGCATGCGCGCGTGACTGCCACCAACGCGGATTTCCTCATACATACCGGGGAGATGCGAATCGACCGAGACATCGACTTTGTGGATGCGCCCGCGCAAACGCGCGATGTGGCGGTCGGTCAGCAGATTGGCGTTCGTGATCAAATCCAATTTCAGATCGTGAGTGCTGCACAAGTCCAGCATGCGATCGAAATCGCCCATGGCTGGTTCGCTGGTGGCTGAGGGCGTGACGACCGACGCGGCCGGAAACACCTCACTTGCAACTTCCGCTAGCTTGTCGCCGTCGATGTAGCTGAGGTCGGGCCTCTCACACATGACGCAAGCGAGATTGCAGGCGTTGTTCGTGGAGATCTCCACGTGAAACGGACGCCCCCGCCAGCTAGTGCGTTTGGCAAGGATGTCCTCCGCCACGCGCACCGCGTTGTTGATCTCGGCCGCGCGCTTGTCAGCGATACGTGTGCTACTCATGCTGACCGCGGCGTGCGCGCCTACAGCTCAGGCGAGCGAAGAAGATTCCCCACTGCGGCTGCGATCGCGGTTGCGGGCTTTCTGCACCTTCTCGGTGTAGACCTCCAAAAAGCGCTGGCACTGGGCTCGGGTTCCTGTGAACAGGGCCGCGTCGGCCCCTGAACGGAACACTTGAAAAATACGCTTGCCTTCGAAGATGCACTCGAAGCGAGTATCCATCCTCACCCTCCCCCTTCGTATCGCTCGACATCGAACACACCACCAAGGCTTGAGCCTCGAGGCGTCCGACGCCCATTCCCTTGTGCAAATCCAATCACACTGCCAGCGACGCATTGCAGACGCAAACCATTCCGGCAGGAGATGATCCAGGACTGCAACTGCGCGGGCATCATAGCCAGTGCTTTCAGTGAATGCGAACACTTTCTTGACAAAATTTTCATGCTTGCACGCAAGCCTGACGCGCCCCTCGTGACCGTCAGAAAACATGCTCTTTGAGCTTGATCCTGGCCACGCCCATCTGAATGGGCCGCAACAAGCTGTGCCATTCAGGCGCGAGAAAACATGCCCTCGCGGTACGCGCTGATGCAGCCTGTGAAAGCAGATGCTGCCACACTCAAAGGCGACGCGAGATAGAGCTGACCAGGGCCGCTGCGCCCTTCGAAGTTGCGGTTGATCGCGCTGATCGTCACCTGCTCACGCGTGGTGCTGACACCCGGGCCGCAGCCGATGCAAGCACCACAGCCTGCGCCGATGAGTTGGACGCCGGCACGCTCGAACAGCTCGCGGTAGCCGCTGCGTTCCACATGCGCTTCGACATCGCTGGAACCACACTGGATCATGAACTGCACACCAGCGGCGACGCGCAATCCTGCTGCGAGCGCTTCGCGCACCACGCGCGCGTAATTGTCGAGGTCGGTGTCCTTGCCAGCCGTGCAGCTTCCGCCGTAGGCAATGTCGATCTTCACGCGCCCAAGGGCGTCGATGAAAGCACCGTTGGTTGGGTCTGAAGGAATGCCCGCTGCCGGGTTCCCCGGAGTGGCCACCATTGGACGCAGTGCGCCGAGATCGATGCGGTGAACGCCGCCCGCGTAGGTCGCGCCCGTATCTGGGTGCACAAGTTGCGCCCGCACCGACGCAGCACTCACGCTGCGCCGCGTCGCGATCCACTGCACGGTTTGTTCGTCGCCTTCGCAGACACCCGACTTGGCGGTGCACTCCGTGGCCATGTTGGCGAGCGTGGCGCGCTCGTCCATGTCGAGAGTTGCAAGGCCGGGCCCGCCGAACTCCATGATGCGATCCAAGGTCGCTCCCTTGGCCGCGTACTGCCAGAGAATCCACAGCATCACGTCTTTGGCTGTGACCCCTCCCGCCAGCTTGCCGTGCAACTCGAAGCGGATGGACTCCGGCACGCGCAACATCGTGAAGCCGCATTGGATGAGCGCTGCGTACTCCGTTGCGCCGACACCAAAGGTGAGTGCGTTGTTGCCGCCGCCCATGCAAGTGTGACTGTCAGTCGCTTGCACCAACATGCCAGGGTTCACGAAATGTTCACGGGCAATCTGGTGACAGATGCCGGGTGAACGCCCGTCGCGCGCGGAGTAATCGCGAACGCCAGTGTGACGCTGAAACGCGCGCTGCATCTCGCGCAGCACATTGATCTTCGCGGCATAAGGCGCCATGCGCGCCACACCATCGGCGTAAATCAGATGGTCTTCGAAAACTGCGAAATTGGTGGCGTCCGCGACGCGATATTCCGGCCCAAACTCCTCTTCGAGGAAGGCGTGCACTTGCGCGGTCGTGAACTCATGGCTGTAGCCGCTGTCCACTTTCACCAGCACTGCGTCGCCAGGCTGAACCACCGCGGGCCCTTGCCCAGGCAGCAAATGCGCTGCGATCATCTTCTCGCCCATGCTCATCGGACGCGCAGCACAATCCCGCGTTGGCAACGTCACTGTGTGCGCTGCGAGAGCGCGACCGAATGGGAACAAGCCACCGGCCATGACGATGGCATGAGTGATGGCGTCGTAGCCTAGGCAGAACTCGTCGAGCGCAATAGCCTCACCAGCCTGCAAGCGCGCCAGCAGCGCGTAGCTGCCCATGAGCACACCTTGATTGATGTTGTTGCGCGCGTGGATCGGTGCGAAGGATTCGGCAACCGCAAGACGAATGCCGCTCCACTTCTCCGCTTGCACCGCCGTCTCGCGCGAAGATCCGGTGCCCTTGCGCCGTCCCGACACGATGACTTCAAAGTTGCCGTTCTTCAGAGCGTTGGCTGGAAACAGACGTTCACCACCCGCCATCAATCCGGCGTAGGCATTCACCGCAATGTCTGCCGGACGCCAATCGAAGCAAGCCCACGCCGGCGTCATAACGTCGGTGTTCACGTCGTCGAGCAAGTCCTCAGGCTTCAAAGCCTCCATACGCAGATCCAGAGCGCCACTTAGTTGCTGGCGGATGAGCTCGGGGTCTTTGGTGAGGAACAGCACCCGCTTGCCGGGCGTGAGTCGAAACAACTTCATGCTTGAAGTTCCCTCAGCCGCTCAGCGGCCAGTCCAGTGCGCTGCGCGCTTCTCGAGGTAAGCCTTCATGCCTTCCTTCACGTCGTCACTGCTGCCGACAAGACCGAAAAGATCGGCTTCAAGCGCTTGCGCCTTGTCTGCCCCGATCTCGGCGCCGCGAAGCACGGCATCCACGATGGCATGCCGAGCAACAGGCGCCTTGCCCGCGAGTTTCTTCGCGAACTCCATGGCCGCCGGCAACAACTCTGCCGTAGGAAACACCTTGTTCACCAAGCCGATGCGATGCGCTTCGGTGGCGCTGACAGGATCGCCGCTGAGCAACATCTCCAGCGCGCGCCCCTGGCCCACGAGACGCGGCAAGCGCTGACTGCCACCAAACCCCGGAATGATTCCGAGGTTGATTTCTGGCTGGCCGAGCAGCGCCCCTTCCGCCGCAAAACGCACGTGGCACGCCATAGCGAGTTCGCATCCGCCGCCGAACGCAAAACCGTTCACAGCCGCGATGGATGGCTTCGACATGGATTCAAGGATGGCGAACGTGCGCTGCCCAAGGCGTGCGTGTTCGCGCATCTCCAACCCTGAAAACTCCACCATCTCGGCAATGTCAGCACCTGCAGCGAACGACGGACGCTTGCAGTTCGTGCTACCAGTGATGACGATCGCTGCCACTTCATCGTCGCCATCAATGTCGGCGAGCGCGACGAACAGGTCGCCCAACATCTCTGCGGACAGTGCATTCAGCTTGTCAGGCCGATTGAGCGTGACCAGAGCCACGCCCTCTTTCACTTCAACCAGCACGAGGCCTTCGCTACGCGCGCAAGACCCGCCACAACAGCCGCCTTCATGTTCGTGATCGGTCATCACTTAGCTTTCTTACCAGCCTTTTTCTTGGCCGCAGGCTTCGCTTTCACAGCAACCTTCGCCTTCTTAGCGGGCTTCGTTACCGACTTGCTCTTCACAGCTTTGACCGCGACCTTCGCCTTCTTCGCCTTCTTCGCAGGCTTAGCAGCCGGTTTGCTCTTCTCGACCTTCACAACTTTGACCGCCTTTACGGGCGCCGCCTTTTTCGCACGTGTGGCCACTGGCTTGGCTTGCACTACTGCAACGACAGGCTTGGTGATCGCTGCGGCCTTCACCGGAGTAGCCACCTTGGATGCCAGCGCCGCCGAACTCGCAGCAGCAGCCGCCGCGGAGCGCGATGCCGCGGCAGCGCTTGCTTCCGCTGCTGCGCTCAGCGCTGCCGTTGCCGCTGCCTTTGCCGCAAGAGCGGCGGCGGCCTCAAGGGCCGCCATCACTTTTTTTTTGTTGTCTGCCGCGCCGGGCATGGTGATGCTGACGAGCTTCACATCCACCAGCGGGCGGTCGCGCCGATCGCGCTCGAGCTTCGCCATGCTGTCGCAGGCTTCCAAGCCAGAGAGCACTTTGCCGAACGCGGTGTAACTGCCATTCAAATGCGAAGCGTCCGCTACGCAAATGAAGAACTGGCTGCCAGCACTGTTGGGATGAGCGCTGCGGGCCATGCCCACCACTCCGCGCGTGAACGGAGTCTTGTTGAACTCCGCGTCCACTTTCCAACCCGGGCCGCCCATGCCGTTGCCATTGGGGCAGCCGGTCTGAATCATGAAGCCCGGAATGACGCGGTGGAACACGAGGTTGTCGTAGAACTTCTTCTCTACGAGCGTCTCGAAGTTGGCGACGTGCTTCGGAGCACGCTCTGGCCAAAGTTCGATCTCGATGCGGCCCACACTAGTTTCCATAATCGCGATGGGGTTCATATTGGCTCCGTTGGTCTCAGGCCTTCACTACGGCCGGTAATTTGTAGTCTTTAGGAAGGTCCACGCTGACCTTTTTGATTGTTACTGGCTTGATGGCGCGATCCCCTTGGGCTGGCCGCGCCACAATTCTGTCGACAACTTCGAGCCCGTCCAGTACGCGGCCGAACGCGGCGTACTTGCCGTTCAAATGCGCAGCGTCTGCAACACACATGAAGAACTGACATCCTGCGCTGTTCTTCTCAGAAGTGCGGCCCATCCCAAGAACTCCGCGCTGGAATAGCCCGCCAGTGTCTTCATCCGGGATCTTGTAGCCCGCATTGCCGCTGCCGTCGCCCTTGGGACAACCGCCTTGAATCATGAAGCCAGGAATCGTGCGGTGAAAGCCGCTGCCATCATAAAACCCTGCTTGCGCCAGCGTCAGGAAGTTGGCCACGTGATTCGGAGCTTTCGCAGGCCACATTTCCAGCGTGATGATGCCTTCGCTGGTCGTGAGCGTCACCGTTGGCAAGTTGCCCGGGAACACATGGAGCGTGAGCTCGTTGCTGCGCACTTTGTCCAACACACCACCCTTGCCGACCCACTGCAAGATGCACGCACCTGTCGTTGGTCCGAGCGTCGCTGGCAAGCGCAGCGTCAAAGGCAGACTGAAACTCTCTCCCGGCAACAGAGCGGGAATGGAGCCTTCAGGCACTTTGGAGGCGAGCTCGGCCCACGCGCCTTTGCGCTCTGGACCATCATCGGGCCCCGCCACCAACACGCACTTGGACGACACCAATTGCGAACGCGAAAGTGCAGCCACAGGCTTCTCACCCTTGTTGCTGATGCTCAGCAACAGCTCCACGCTCTGATGTGCGAGCACAGTTTTCCGCTCGCATTTCAGTTCGACGACTAACGCGTCTTGCGCGGCGAGCGCCAAGCACAAACCGCAAAGCACAATCAGCGGGTTCACTTTGCGCATCATTTCAGTTCGCCCTCCGAAATGCGCAAGCCAAGCCTTGACCGCCGCTGATGCACAACGTGGCCAACCCCAGTTTTCCTTGGCGCCGCCGCAGTTCGTGCAGCAGCGTGACAACAATGCGCGCGCCCGTAGACCCAATCGGGTGCCCCAGCGCGATGGCTCCACCATTCACATTCATGCGCTCAGGATCAAACTTCAATTCGCGATCGCAAGCGAGCGCCTGCGCTGCGAAAGCTTCGTTGAGTTCCACAAGATCGAATTGGTCGAGCCGCAATCCCGTTGCCGCTTCAAGACGACGCACAGCCGGGACAGGACCAAGGCCCATCACTTTCGGATCGACGCCCGCAGCGGACCACGCTTCAAAAGTGGCGAGCGGAGTGAGGCCGCGGCGTTGTGCTTCGCTCTCTTCCATCAACAAGAGCGCTGCCGCGCCATCCGTGATTCCAGAAGCATTGCCGGCAGTGACCGTGCCCGCCGCTGTGTCGAACACCGCTGGCAGCGCTCCGAGTTTCGCCGCGGTGAGATCGCCGCGCACTTGCTCGTCGCAACTCACTTCGCGCGGACCACCTTTGCCTGGCACGCTGACCTTGACGATGTCTTCGGCATGACTGGCTGCGGCGGCGGCGGCGCGCGCATGCGAACGCGCTGCGAATTCGTCTTGCTCGGTGCGGCTGATGCCGTACTGGCGCGCAAGCGTTTCGGCAGTTTCACCCATGAGCTGATCGGCCATGGGACAGTGAAAACCGTCTTGATACATCGCGTCCACCATCTTGGCGTGGCCGATGCGATAGCCGAGGCGCGCTTCCGGCAAGAGGAACGGCACGCGCGTCATGCTCTCCATGCCGCCAGCAAACACGATTTTCGCATCGCCGAGCGCGATGGACTGCGCCGCGAGAATGATGGACTTCAACCCTGAACCGCAAGCCATATTTACCGTCGTCGCGGGCACGCTGACGGCGCAACCAGCCTTCAGTACGGCTTGGCGTGCAGGGTTTGGGCCAAGCCCCGCTTGGCGTGCACAGCCGATAAACGCGTCGTCGATTGCGTCCGGGTGCACGCCAGCTTGTGCCAGCACGGCACGCCCGGCAGCGGCCCAAAGGTCGGTTGCGGGCACATCCTTGAACTGTCCGAGGAACTTCCCGATCGGAGTCCTCAATGCGTGCGTGACGACAGCGCGGGGCATCGGCTGCGATTTCCTTCAGCGCCCAGTTCCATCTAGGGCGAGGCACTGTAACAATGGCCCCGATGGCCCGGAACCCGACCCGCATGGCCAGCCCTTGGACTGCCGCATGCGGTCCCCTTGTGAGACAGAACGATGATGCGCGTACTTGCGATGTATTTCTTGGTCTGCATTCCCCTGTGCCTTCAAGCACAGGAAACGGTGAAACTCACAGCCGCCGACGGGCAAAAACTCTGCGGCACGCTGACGCGCCCACCTGCGGGAGTCGCGCTCAAAGGCGGCGTAGTGCTGCTGCCCATGCACCGTTCCAACCGCACCGCTTTCGCAGCCTTCGCCCCGAGGCTCGCGGCCAAGGGCCTGATGTCTCTCGCGGTCGATCTGCGCGGCCACGGCGATTCCACACTGAACGAACAAGGCACCGTCATCGATGTTCCGCGTGAAGCGGCACCCGATCACCCAGCACTTTCCATGCACGACGATGTTGCCGCCGCGCATGATGCATTGATAGCCGCCGGTGTGCCTGCGGGCTCCATTGTGTGGCTCGGTGGCGAACTTGGCGCCAACGTCGCCCTGCGCGCCGCAGGGATGAACACCCGCAAACCCGCAGCGCTCGTGCTGCTCACGCCGATGAAGTCCATCTGCAGCCTTGTCGCCGCAAGCGAAGCCATCGCGTGCAAGGAATTGCGCACCCTCGTCCTCGCCGCCAACGAAGATGCCGAGTTTGGAGCGAAGCCCGTAGTGCAAGCCCTTGGCGCGAAAGCGACGCTGCGCACTCTGACGGAACAAAACATCCTCGGCACGCGCATGCTAGGCCATGTGCCCGGTCTTGATGCCGACCTCATCACGTGGATGGAAGAATCCCTCAGCAGCGAATTGGTTTTAGACATCGGGCTCGTGAAGAGTGTCGTGCTCGACGGCGAACTCGGCAGCACCGAAGAAGAAGGTTGCACGGTCGTGGCCATCCCGCTGCCTAGCGCAGCAGGCGCTGCGCCCAAACAAGCACGTATGCGCCTCGCTCGCAACCGCAGCAAGCTGCTCTTTGGCATCGACATTCCTGAACGCTACTTGCATAACAACGCTGTCACGGTGTTCATCGACGGCAGTGGTGCAGGACCTGGCACTCCTAATTCGCGCTGCTTCGCTTTCGATCTGCGCCCGCAAGGCGCGCGTCACGAATTGAAGGTGCTGCGTGGTGCAGAAGGCGCGTGGAAAGCTGCGGAATTTTTGAGTTTGCAAAGTTATATGCGCACCAACGAAGTCACGCGCTGGACGGCAGAACTGGCTGTGCCGCTCGAACTGCTCGGCAGCGCCGAGGGCCAAGAAGTGCGCATCGCGTTCATGGTGCATGGCCAGAAAAAAGACGAAATCACTTTCTACCCCGCCGGAGTGGGCATGGACGTAACGCCCCGGCGCTGGGTGCGCGCGCGCTTGCGCTGAAAACTACTGCTATGGAAATCGTCATGCTTGGCACCAGCAGTGCCGTCCCCACCGCAAGGCGCGGGCTCTCTTCAGTAGCGCTCATCCGCGAAGGGGAATCGTTCCTCTTCGACTGCGGCGAAGGCACGCAGATGCGCTTGATCAAAGCCGAATTCCCGCGGCGCAAGTTTCACCACATCTTCATCACACATCTCCACGGCGATCACATCTTTGGTTTGGGTGGGTTGCTTTCGACGCTGAACCTCGGTGAACGCGAATACCCGCTGCACATCCACGGGCCCATCGGCATCGCGCGCTTCGTGAATTTCCTGCTGGGGTTTCCGCGCCCTGCACGCATGGGTTTTGAAATCCTCTTTCATGAGTTCGACGCGCGCTTCAGCGGCACGGTGTTGGAAACTCCCGAATACCGCGTGGAAGCTATGCCACTGGTGCACACATTGCCAGCGCACGGTTTCCGCTTCGAAGAAATGGACATTCCTGGTCGCTTTGATGCTTCGCTCGCCGACACTCTCGGCGTGCCCTTCGGCCCAGAGCGTGGCGTCTTACAGCGTGGCGGAAGCATCACTCTCCAAGATGGTCGCGTGGTGCATGCAGCAGAACTCGTCGGCCCTGCACGCCGCGGCCGCGCCTTCGCCTATTGCACAGATACCGCCTATTGCGAAAATGCCGTCATTCTCGCACGCGGCGCCGATGTGTTGGTGCACGAAGCCACCTACGGCGACGACTTGGCTGAAATGGCCAAGGACCGCCGCCACAGCACCATCCGCGAAGCCGCCACCGTGGCGCGACGCGCCGGCGTAAAGCAATTCGTGGCCACGCACTTCTCCACGCGCTACGACGGCCCCCTGATGGAGCAACTTCGCAGCGAAGGCGAATCCGTCTTCCCCGGCCTCCTCATGGCCAAAGACTTGCTCCGCGTTTCCCTGCCTCCCATCCCGTGAGCTAACGCTGCGCAGACCAAGGCGAGCGAGCAGCGTCGTGCGCCGGGGCAAAAGTGAGCGCAGGTGGAGCATTTCGTTCGAGGCCGCCGAGCCGGAATGCGTAGTCCTCTCCGGCCGCGCGGAGCCCACGCGAACCATGCTTGCGGCCGTATGATGCGCGCCGGAGGTTGGCATGCGCTCGAATTGCATATGGATGGTGGCGCTTGGTTGTTGGATCTTGCTGCCGTTGCAGGCGCCGGAACATGGCCTGACGCAGGTGCCCGAGCGCATCACACTGGACAAAGCCAGTTTGCGTACGGATGACGGCGACACGATCGACATCAAGAGCAAGGATCGCGTGGAGTCGGTGCGCATTCTGGGCATCGACACACCTGAGATCTTGCATTTGGACCACGGCATCCCCTATGCGCAGCCCTTCGGCGATGTGGCTGCTGGGTTTCTCCGTGGTGCACTCGCCGTGGCGCGCAAAGTGGAGTTGTTGCGCAGCGGGCAGAAGGATCCTTTCGGCCGCACGCTTGGCTACATTTTTTTCGATAATCAGAATTACTCCGTATTGGTGCTCGAAGCACAGCTCGCTGTGGAATCCGTCACGCGTTACGGCGATAACGGTTTGCCGGCTGAGGCCGCAGCGTGCCTCGCAGCATCCAAGACCGTCGGCCCAGTGCCCTTCGAAGACCCGCATGTGTATCGCCAGCGCATGCGCAAAGTCACCTCAGACTTGAAGGCGAAAGGGCTGTATCCGCAGGTGCCGGAAGGCAAGTGACGAGTTCTGAGCAATCCAAACTCACGCAGCTCATGAGCCAGCGTGGCCCATGGCTGGTTGCCGTGCTGACACTGGCCATTGGCGGCTTCACGCTCACTCTCGATTTCGCACAAGACGATTACTGGGTGCTGCCGACGGCTGCGGATCAGCTTCAAGGTGTGCTCGCGATGCCTTGGGACGGCGCGCCCGTGCCTCCAAAACCAGACAGCCCAACATTCCAACCCACACTGTGGTTATGGGTGGCTGCCATGGATGCGATGTTGCCGCGACCTTGGCCGGCATGGCCTTTCCACGCAGTGGTGCTGTTGCTCCACGCTATGGCTGTTGCCCTCCTCTGCCGCGTGCTCACGCGACGCTGCGGGCCCACTGCGGCAGTCGCTGCATGCGTGCTGTTCGCATTAACCCCAATGGGCATGCAAGCGTGGACATGGATCTCCGCCTCAGGCGCAGTGCTCGGCTTGCTGTTCACACTGTGGGCTGTAGATGTTTTCGACCGCAACGCTCGCAGCCTAGGGACGATTTCCCTGCTCACGGCACTCGCCGTGCTGAGTCAGCGCGGAGCCGTCGTCGCCTTGCCATTCATTCTGTTGCTCGTTTGGAACAACACGCCCGCTCCAAAGCGTTGGACCAGCAGCGCTCGCGTCGTCGCATTGCCCCTAGCCGGATTGTTATTGCAAAGCATCGTCATCGGATTCGCGTACACCGGCGGCACGCGCGCTGGCTTCGATTCTCTGCCCTCGTGTTTCGCGGCGCTCCCAACACTGTTCATGGACATGCTGGCATTCCGCTGCGACGCGCCGTTGGCAACAGCCGCATGGTCCGATGCGTTCCCACGCGCACTGCTGCTCTTGCCTTGGATAGCGCTGTTCTGCGCAGGCTTGATGGGTGGCACGCGTCACTTGCTGCGCGGCATGTTCCTCGTGGCACTCGCCAGCGTTCCCGCTGCCTTGCATTGGGGCATGTTGGCTGCGAGCGGACTCACGACCACAGGATCGCGCACGCTTTATCTGCCTACAGCGGCGCTTTGCGCTCTCGTCGCCATCGTGCTTGGAAACTCTGGCCGTTGGAAGCCGGTGGCTGTGGCCGGCGTGTTGCTGGCAACGGCGCTCAGTGCCGATGCCTTCCTTGCGCGCAGCGCCGATGAACGCGCAGCAGCGCAGTCTGTGCGTGATCTGCGTGCTCAAGTCTGCGCCATCGCTGCGCAGTTGCCGCGAGATGCACTGATCCTCGTCGCCGAACCCGAACCCACGCGCGCTGGTTTGCCGCTCGTATCGGCGCCTTTCGTCGCCGATGCGCTGCGCCCGCCATTCATCGCTGCGCATCTACGAGTGCGCGCTCATCACAGCACCGCAACGCTCTTGTCAGACCCTGATTTGCGCGCAGAGCCCACGTCGCTCGGTGTGCTGGATCGCACCACTGGTCGCAGTGCCGTGCTGCCAGCATTGCCGCAAAACATGCCCAGTTGGACACGCGCGGCTTCTGGGTTTTGGGTGCCGTCCCATTCCCTACCGGCGCGTGCGCTCAACGCGGTGCAACTCCGCCCTGCGCCCGGCAGCGCAGTGACAGGCGCTCAAGTGCAAGCTGGAGCGGTGACCGCCTTCGCGTTCGCGCGCGATGTCGGCAGCGAAGAGCGCATCATTATAGGTTTCGCGGACGACTTCGATTTGCTCTGTGCACCCAGTGTGGATTGGATCGCGACGCAAGGCACATTGGATCTGCCGCCTGCAACATTTGTGGCGCTGCCGGAACTCGTCGCCGCATTGAAACCAGAGATAGACGCTGTCATTCCAGCCGGAACCATGCCGGAGTTTGTCTTGCCCGCGTGGCCACGCGCCGCCGGAGCCAACCTCGAGTTCCGCTTTCAGAGTGGCGATTTCCAATTCGAAGTGCGCTATGGGTTCACGGCTGAACAAGCGGCGCCGGATGGCAACGGCATCACGAGATTGCAACCCATAAGGATGTTGCGAGAGAACAGCACAAAAACCGATTTCACTTTCGAAGACGCCGTACGGCTGTTCCATGAACAACTGCGGCCTTTCGGCATTCAAAGCGTTGGGTTTGAATGGCGCGTCACCGCCACTGCGTCCGGATCCCCGAGCCCCATGGCGCGCACCGCGTGGAGACGCGCGCGCCTCGTCGCGCCATAGCGGCTCAGAGCAGCGGCTGCTCCATAGTGTCACCAAAACGATCGGTGCAACGCACGAGTGCATGCGTCGCCTGAAAGCCACGTGGAACGCGCGCACTCAAGATGAAACCAGCTTCTGCCAACGCTGGCTTCTGGAAGTTTGTGGCCACATCTTCGCGACTCACGCTTTCCAAAGTGCAAGGCACATCGACTCCGCTCACATGCAGCGTCAAGGCGCGAGCGGGCACTGAAGCGCGCAAGTCCGCGGCCCAGCCACCAACACGCAACGCATCACCTGTGAGTTCATGGCGATCAATATGCAGCCCGAGACGACGCGAGCGCAGCACGGGATCGACAGCATTCAAAGGCTTCCGCAGCACGAGCGTGAAAGACTCGCGCAGCAATTTGGAGGGACGCGCAGCAGCACGACGCAACAACAAACGCCAGCGCGGCACATCCTGCGGCGTGAAATCGTCTTCGCAGGTGATGCTCACGGGCTCCAAGGCGTGGAAAGCCGCGAGGTCCAACAACTCCTGCAAAGTGAACTCATGGAAATGCCCAGGGTCCATGCCATCCCGCGGCATTTCAAACGGATTGATGCCCCGGAGCAAGGTGAGGCGTGTCCAGAGGCGCGCTGCGTTGGGCGTCTGCAACACAAGAAAACCACCAGGCGCAATCCAGCGACGCACACAGCCAAGCACCATGCGCGGCGAAGCGTGCAAGTGTTCGAGGATCTCGCCCATCATCACGATGTCGTGGCGCTCGAAACCCTCCCAGCCAGCTTGAGTGTGAGCCGTGTTCAAGTCGAAATCGAGATGCTCACCTTCACGCAACTTGGGCGAACGCGCGCGCCATGGCGCGCCGACGGTGTTCACGCGCTGCGCGAAACTGTCTGCGAGCAGATCTGAAAGCAAGTGCGGCGCCACATCCAGAATGCGCTGTGACTCGGGCCGCATGCGCAGGCATGAATCCACTGCGGCGAGCGCACGAACGAAGCGGCGGGAATGAGTCGCAGCGTAACTGCGTTCTTCGGCGTTCAACTGAAATTGCTCGAGGTGCGCAAGCACTTCTTGCGGCGAGCGAGGAATACGCGCACCTGCGTCAGCCGCCATGAGTCTGCGGTCCCTCCCAACGCGGCGCGATGTCGTGATCGATGCCAAGTTGATCCAACACTTTGCCTACGACTTGATTGATCACATCGTCGATGGTTTTCGGACGCGTGTAGAAGCCCGGCATCGGCGGCACGATGCTTGCGCCAAGCTCAGCGAGCGTGACCAGCGTGCGCAGATGCCCGAGGTGCAACGGCGTCTCGCGAGGCACAATCACGAGACGGCGACGCTCTTTCAAACACACGTCCGCAGCGCGCACAAGCAAGTTGTCGGCAAGACTGTGAGCGATGGCAGCGCAGGTGTGCATGCTGGCTGGGATCACCGCCATGCCCTGTGCTTTCCACGTGCCACTCGCGGGCGCTGCGGCGACATCCTTGAAATCGTGCACCACATGCGCCAACGCCTTCAATGAATCCAAACTCCACTCAGGGGCTTCGATTTGCAGCGTGCGTACCGCCGAAGGCGTCACCACCAGATGCACTTCCCCGCTGCTGTATTGCCGTAGCGCTTGCAGCAAACGAATGCCCATCACCGGGCCGCTACCTCCTGAAATGCCGACAATCCATCGGTCGCGCGCCATATCAGACTCCGTTCAAGGCCGCGTCGGCCGCAGCGGTGTCGTATTCACCAAAACCTGGGAAACAGGCGTCACGCAAATAACGCTCGGCGGGGTATTCACGCGAGAGACCGAAACCGCCGAACACTTGCAAACAATCATCCGCAGCGCGCATGCCTTCACTGGCAGCAAAGGCCCGTGCTTGCCAAGCGCAACGTGCGTCGTCGCCGTTACTGTGTGCCGCGGCGGCGCAAGCACTCAACGCTGTCATGGCTGCCGCCAGCGCGTCAGCACGAGCGAGGCGTTGCTGCACTCCGCCGAAGTTGATGATGGTGTGACCAAACTGTTCGCGCTCGCTGGCGTAATGACGTGCATGTGCGCTCGCGCCCTGCGCGACACCGCTGAGCAAAGCCGCCACCGCAGTACGCGCGCCTGACGAAACTCGCTGCGCGTTCGCTCCCGCAGCGAGCAGCGTCACGGCCGCGTCTTGCAAATTCAATTCACCGAGGGCGAGCCCGTGCATCCCGAGCGATTCGCGCGCCTTGGTGTGCTTCACGCCTCTCGCATCTGCGGAAAGCAACAGCAACACAGATTCGTGGTGCTCGCGCACTTCGAGCACATAGACAGCAGCCATGCCGGCAAAAGGCACACAAGCGAAGTGGCCCGACACGCGCAGGTTTGTTCCATCACGCACAAGCGTTGCGCTGGCCTTGCCAGCCGCGAGTGCTGGAGCGAGCAAAGCCTTGCCTTGCAGTGCTGCGTCGAGCAGTGCTTCGCCAGCGGCGCTTTGCAACAGCGCCTCAATACCAATGCCCTGCGCTACGAGTAGTGCCGCAGGAGCCGCATGCGCCGTTGCCAACGCATGCACAGCGGCGGCGTGCAACAAGAAACCAGCGCCTGCGCCACCGCGCTCTTCGGGAACTGCCGCAGCGAAAAGACCGAGAGCCGCGAGTTCATCCAAGATCTCTGGAGCAATGGCACCTGTGTGCTCACATTCTTCCACTACGGGCGCAACGGCATCGCGAGCAAATTCCTCGATGGAAGCCAGCATCGTGCGTTGGTCGTCATTCATCAGCGCAGCGAAACTCATCGCTCGCCTCCTGCTGCACGCCGCACTGCAACTTCGGTCTTGATGTAACTCGCGAGTTCTTGAGTGTTGGTGCCCGGGCCAAATAAGCGGCCGACGCCTTCAGATTGCAACAATTCCGCATCCTGCGCAGGAATGATGCCGCCACCAGTGAGCAACACGCGCTCCAATCCTTGGGCACGCATCAATTCGAGCACTTTGCGAAAGAGCACAAGGTGCGCACCGCTGTGCAACGAAAGGCCGATGACATCCACATCTTCCTGCAAAGCCGCTGCCACGATCATCTCAGGCGTCTGATGCAGACCGGTGTAGATCACTTCCATGCCGGCATCGCGCAACGCTGCTGCGACCACTTTGGCGCCGCGGTCATGCCCATCCAAGCCGGCTTTGGCAACCAGCACGCGAATCTTCCTGCTCATGCGTTGCCTCCGGATAGCAGCGCTCGTGCGGCGCCAACGACAGACAAATCTCCAACACGGATGCGCACCTCGAGTTCCGCGAGCAGCGGAGTATCGACCGGCAAGCGCTCGGCGCAAAGCTCGGCCGCCGCCGCGAGAATGCGACGACGCACACGCAAGCGTCTGCGCAAATCGAAGCCACCATCAGCGCGAGCTGCGGCGCCAGCATCCACAATTTTGCGCAACAGTGCATCCACGCCTTGCTGCGCCAACGAAGCAACAATGCAAATGCGTTCCGCGATTCCAGGGGCACCGCAAAGCGTCAGCATGGACAGCAACTCATTCTTCACGCTGGCGGCGCGTGGGTCGTCGCCTTTGGTGACCACCCACAGGTCCGCGATCTCCAGAATGCCGCTTTTCAAAGCCTGAATACTGTCACCGCCTCCTGGTGCCGTCAGCACCAACGTCAAATCGGATTCGGCCGCAATGTCGACATCTGCTTGACCAGCACCGACGGATTCGATGAATAAAAGCGTGAAGCCGGCAGCATCAAAGAGATCGAGAGCTTCACCAGCGTTCGGTGCCAACGCACCAAGGGCGCCGCGACTGGCCATGCTGCGCACGAACACACCGTCGTCAGCAGCATGGCTGGTCATGCGCACGCGATCTCCGAGCAAGGCGCCACCGCTGCGTGGCGAACTCGGGTCCACGGCCAACACGGCGACGCGCTCTCCACGTGTTCGCGCCACGTGGATCAGCGCATCAATCAGGGTGCTCTTGCCCGAGCCCGGAGCACCAGTGACGCCAACGCGCAAAGCACGGCCCGTGTGTGCTGCCAATTTCACGCACAGTTCTCGTGCCCCAGGCAAGCGCTCTTCCACAAGCGTCAAGGCTCTGGCGAGAGCGCGCACATCACCGGCGAGCACCGCCGCGGCGAGTTCCATTTCAGCTCCCCCTCAGGGAGCGCGCCACCAACATGCGCTGCACTTCACTCGTGCCTTCATAGATTTCCGTGACGCGCGCATCGCGCAGCAGTCGTTCTGCAAGACCACCGGTGTAAGCCGCACCACCCAAGAGTGCGACCGCATCGCGACAGTTCTTGTTCGCAGCTTCGGACGCGAAGAGCTTAGCCATGCTGGCTTCCGGAGTGTGCGGCTGACCGGCGTCGCGCAAGCGTGCTGCACGCCATACAAGCAAGCGCGCGGCTGTGGTGCGCACCGCCATGTCGGCCAACGTGAAATCAGCCTGTTGCGAAGTGAACGCGCATCCCTTGGCCGAGGCGTGCACCTTCAGCGTTGCGACGGCTGCATCCAAAGCGGCTTGTGCCAACCCTACGGCCTGCGTGGCGATGCCAATGCGTCCACCATCCAATGTGGCCATGGCGTAACTAAACCCGCTGTTCTCTTCACCAAGCAACGCGTCAATCGGCAGGCGCACATCTTCGAAAAACAATTGCACGGTTTCGCTTGAGCGAATGCCCAACTTGTTTTCTGGTTTACCGCGCGTGAAACCCGCCGCGTCCCCAGACACGATGAAAGCGCTGATGCCTTTAGTCTTCGGCAGCTCAGGATTCGTGCGTGCGAACACGATGAAAGTCTCGGCGCTCACGCCCGTGGTGATCCACAGTTTGGTTCCGTTCACGAGCCAGCCTGAACCATCGCGCGTGGCTCGAGTGCGCAGCGCCGCAGCATCCGAACCACTCGAAGGTTCCGTGAGTGCGTAGGCACCGAGCGTGTGCCCAGCAGCCATGTTGGGAAGCCACTCTTGCTGCTGCGCGAGCGAACCCCAGCGGATGATCGGACCACACGCGAGCGAGTTGTGCACCGACAGAGTCACATGCAGCGAAGCATCCGCGCGCGCGAATTCTTCCAGCACGAGACACTGCTCCAACATATTGAGCCCCAGCCCGCCAAACTGCTTCGGAATCCCAAGGCCCCAGTAACCGAGCCGCGCTGCCTCTTGCAACAAGGCACGTGGAAACTCATGCGTGGCATCGCGCTCCATGGAGTCCTCGGCAATCACCGCCGCGAAGGCGCGCGCGCCCGCTTGCAGTTCTTGCTCTTCAGTGCTCAATGCGAAATCCATGCTTCAGGCAGTCCTGTAGTCGTAAAAACCACGACCGCTCTTGCGCCCAAGATGCCCAGCCGCGACGAGCTTCTTCAACAGAGGGCACGGGCGGTAACGCTGATCACCGAGGCCATCCACCAAGACTTGCAGAATGGACAGGCACACATCGAGCCCGATGAAATCCGCGAGCGTCAGCGGGCCCATCGGGTGCCCCATGCCGAGCTTCATCACTTCGTCGATGGACTCTTTGGTGGCCACGCCTTCCAGCAGACAAAAGGCCGCTTCATTGATCAAAGGCATCAAGACGCGATTGCTGACAAAACCAGGATAGTCGTTGACTTCGATAGGTGTCTTGCCGAGTTGGCGCGAAAGTTCCATCACGGATGCGCAAGTGGCGTCAGAGGTGTCGTTGGCACGGATCACTTCCACCAGTTTCATCAGCGGCACCGGATTCATGAAGTGCATGCCGATGACGGAAGTGGGGCGCTTGGTCACCGCAGCAATTTCCGTGATGGAAATGCTGGAAGTGTTCGTGGCCAACACCGCATCCGCAGGCATGATGGCATCGAGCTTGCGGAACAAATCTTTCTTCAATGCGGCAATCTCAGGCACAGCTTCGATCACCAACGAGCTCGCCCTTGCGCACTCGATGTCGGTGGCTGTTGTGATGCGCGCCAACACTGCTGCCGGATCTTCCGTCAGCACGCCTTTCTTCGCTTGGCGCTCGAGGTTTTTCGCGACGGTGCCCATGGCCTTGTCGAGAAAATCCTGTTTCACATCCACCAGCGTGACATTGCGCTGATTCTGAGCCAGCAAGTGCGCGATGCCGTTGCCCATGGTGCCGGAACCGATGACTGTGACGTTGGGATGGAGCATGAACACTTCCTCTCAATTGCGAATGGTGAGCACGATGCCTGTGGCGCCAACGGCCTGCGCCGCGGCGAGTGGACAACGAAGATAGACGCCATCCGTGGCCATCACTGGCCCTCTCTCAGACAGAATCACGCTGAGCACTTGCGGCCCTTCGACTTTTGAATCCTTGAACGGGATGTCCCCTTGCTCGAGGGTGAAGTCGAGTGGAAAACTGGGCTTGTCGTAGCGGCGCGAAAGCAACGGCGGACGCCCCTTCGGCGGCGGCCCGGCCATGACATAGACCGTGTAAGTCGCAGGCAAGGTGAAACCTGCCGCAAGTTCCACGCGACCCGAGAAGAATGGCTTAGCGTCGGCGGACGTCGCAGCGCCGCCCTCTGTGTTCGCCGCGGGCTGATCAGCCGCATGCGCATCAGCGGCATCAGCAAAAGGGTCGGACGCATCGTGCGCATGTTCGTGAGCAGCCGTTTCCGCAACTGCACCGGGCGGTGCAACAAACTGAACGTCATCGCCGCAAGCCACGAACAACGTCAGCACGAGCAACAGTGGCAGCATGGTCTTCAGCATAGTTCGACTCCCAGCGACACGGCGTTGCCGCCACCGAGACACAACGATGCGAGCCCGCGCTTCGCGTTGCGTTGGCGCATGGCATGCAAGAGCGTCACCAGCACGCGCGCGCCACTGGCGCCGATGGGGTGCCCGATGGCCACAGCACCACCGTTCACATTGATGCGCGCGGCATCGGCTTCAAGCTCTTTCATCACACCCAGCGCTTGCACGCTGAAGGCTTCGTTCAATTCCACGAGATCCCAGAAATCCATACTCACGCCAAGCTTGCGATTGAGTTTCTGCGTGGCCACCACAGGCGCGAGCATCACCCACTCCGGTGCGAGTCCGCCGGTGGTCGCGCCGAGAATGCGCGCGAGGGGTTTCAGCCCCAGCTCGCGCACCGCCTTCTCAGAAGCCACCAGCAGCGCCGCGGCACCATCGTTGCAACCGGGGGCATTGCCCGCCGTCACTGTGCCATCCTTCTTGAACGCCGGTCGCAGTTTGGCCAACGCTTCCAAGGTCGTGTCACTGCGCACGGATTCATCCGTGACGAAGCTCAGAGCAGCACCCTTCTTCTGCACCAACTCCACCGCGAGGATCTCTGCGGCGAAATCGCCACGCGCCATGGCCGCGGCGGCTTTGCGATGGCTCTCGACGGCATACGCATCTTGCTGTGCGCGCGTGATGCCATGCTTCTCGGCCACCATCTCACCCGTGATGCCCATGTGGAAATCGTTGTAGATGTCCCAAAGGCCATCATGCACCATGCTGTCCAACATCTGCGCATGACCGAGACGCGAGCCTTCGCGCGCAGAAGGCAACAAGTACGGAGAGCGACTCATGCTCTCCATGCCACCGGCCACGACGAGGTCGTGATCGCCGCAGCGAATGGCTTGGGCCGCAAGCGCCACAGCCTTCAACCCTGAACCGCAGACCTTGTTGATGGTCAAGGCACCTGCCGCTGGCGGGATGCCGCCACGAATGGCCGCTTGGCGCGCGGGGTTCTGGCCAAGGCCGGCAGGCAGCACACAACCCATGATCACGTCTTCGACGCGAGCAGGATCGGCACCGGCGCGTTCGACCGCGGCTTTCACCACCATGGCCCCCAACGCCGTAGCAGGAATGTCTTTCAAACTGCCGAGAAACTTGCCAACGGGAGTACGCACAGCACTGACGATGTAGGCATCGCTCATAAGTTACTCCACCCTTCACCGAATGCGGCCCGCATGCGGCAGCGAGAACGCCAAGAGCCTCCCAATTCCAGCGCTGTTGTTCAAGCGCAGGAGGGCCCTTGGCGCCACTCCGAAACAGCCGAGGCACGCCTCAGAAACCGGGTCTCGCGGCCTTCAAACGGTCGCTGGCCTGTTCCAAGACTTGATGCGCGATGCTGGATGGGCTGTACCCGCCCGGAATACGCACAAACACCTTGCCGTGCTTGGCGCAGAGGTCACTGAGCTCTTCGTAGGCGTGGGAACTCCAACGAATCAGGAGCAGAACCAAAAGCGTTTCTGAGCGCATGATGGCAGGGGCAAAAACCTCAAGTGAAGAATGCTCCGGTGCCGTGATCCACTCCAACTCGGCGAGGCGTAACTCGCGGATCAACGCCTGCTTCGACTGCACTCGCTCGTGACCACCGATCAGAACCACGCGTGCGCCGCGCAGCAACTCAGCGGCCTTGCGCACATGCTCGAGCGGCTCCTTAGCAATGGATGGCTGTGGCGCATCCCTTTCCTGTCCAGCCAAATAGCGATCGATTTCATCGAGAGCCATTTGCCAGCCGCGCGATGTCGGGACATCCAAGGGACGCTGTTCGAGAATGGGCAGCAGCGCCGTTCGCAGATTCACATCCGAGGCCTTCACGCCATGTTCGATCAGATCATCCACAGTCGCGAAGACTCGTTTCCAGTCATCACGCGAATGCTCTTGCCCTAATTGTGCAACTTGCTTCGTATGCCAGCGCAAGCGTTTCCATGCGTCCTCGAGCTGCCGAGCATGCTCGCGCCGCGCGGCGAACTGACCTTGCAACTGATGCACCCGGTAAGCGCGGTCCGCCCAAGCATCCGGATCAGCAGGGTCGTCGAGACGCATGTGGCGCTCCACGAACTCATGCTGCTCATAGGTCGCATCGCGCAACCACCCAAATGCCAGCAGTTGATCGCCATCCTCGCTGTAGGTTGTTTTCTCAAGCACGAGCAAGCGCAACGCAGATTGGCACTCGGCCACAATCTCAAGAATGGCGCGCACCTGTGCTGGCTCTAACGCCGCGCCGGAACTGATCTCGCGCGCCACATCCATCGCGGCCGCGAGATTGTCGAACGATTCCGCCAACAAGCGCATGCCGCCCTCGCCCGGCAAATCCACCTGCCAATTGAACATCCACAAGTAACAATTTGGCAAAGCTCACGCTGCTGCGATCAACGCATCCTTAGCCTTGCCTTGTTCCGGAGTCATCGCACCCGTCGGCGGGCCAGCATGAAGTCGGTCGGCATGCCAACGACTCGCGGCACCTTTCAGCCGCAGTCTGTTCGAAACCAACTCAAGGTCGACAGGCTGTCTGGCTTGTGCCGCACTCGCAACGCGCGGCGCCGTGAGGCGCGCCGCTTCCAAACGCCCTTGGAGAATCTGCGCTGCGGCCTGATGTATGCCGAGCGTTTCGACGGCTTCGACAGGACCTGAGTGCAATGCTCCCGCAGCAGCCGCAGTCTCCTGCGTTTCGGCTACTGCAACAAAAGGCAAGACTTCTTGCTGCGAGACCAACGGCTCTTCCGTTGGATACGGCGTGACGCTCTCCGCAGCGGGTGCTTCGGCCGCAGCCGTCGCGCTCGGGCTCAACTGCGCTTCATTGATGGTGTTGATCAACCAGCCTGCGAGGCGCAATGCCGAGACGCGCGCTTCAGGCGACGAGCGCAACCACGAGCGCACACTCTCTGCGAGCAACATCCAGTCCGCGCCATCTTGCGGCAATTGTGATTGGGTCATGGGAGCCTCCGTCCCGCTGCCGGGCCTGCTGCGACCAGAGAGCTTAGAGCCTAGACCCCTACAACACGCGAGAATCAGGATCCGCCGAGGCCGTCGGACTGACCGCCGATGGCTTCGAGGAAGCGGTGTTCGAGACTGACACCCTCCACGAACTTGCGCGGCGGACGACCGAGTGCGAGCAAACAGCGCAAGATCGCAGCAGCGGCGTCGTTACGCGCAACGCCAGCGGCGGTGCGGATTTGCAGTTCGCCTGCGACCACATCCGCGGACGCCACTTCAGCGAGGCTGCGGAGTGCCAAGAGCATCGGCTCGTCCACAGCTCCATCGAACGCACAACGGTAGTGGCATCCTGCGAAAGCGATGTCTTCCATGCTGCCTGCACTCAAAATGCGGCCGCGGTGCAGGATGGCCACATGTGTGCACAGATCTTGCAGCTCGGCAAGGTTGTGACTGGAAATGACGACGGTGCGCTTGCCGCCCCACTCACGCACCAACGCTCGCACGCGCCGCGCCGTTTCAGGATCGAGCCCAGCAGTGGGTTCGTCGAGGAACACGATTTCTGGATTGCCGAGGAATGCTTGGCACAGAGCCACACGCTTCAACATGCCGTGCGACAACGCGCGCGGATTGCGTTGCGCCACATCGGCAAGCCCGACGGAATCGAGCGCTTGCAAAGCCGCAGCGTGTGCACCGGATGCGTCGAACCCTTGCAGGCGCGCGCAGAAAACCAGTTGCTCCAGCACAGGCACGCCCGCGAGAAAGGCCGCGTCTTGCGGCAGCATCCCCAAACGCCCGCGCAAAGCGCCGCCTTCAGGCGCGGTGTGGCCGAGAACTTCCACACTGCCTCCCGTGGGCCGCAAGAAACCTCCCACGATGGAAAAGAAAGTGGTCTTCCCTGCGCCATTAGCACCAACGAGCGCGTAAAGACTGCCCTGCGGCACTTCGAGATCCATGCCGTCGAGCGCACGCATCCCGTTGAAGGACTTCACCAACCCGCTGGCTTTCACCACCACGCTGCTCATACGTCCCTCCGCAGAAAGGTGCGGCGGCCAAGCCAAAGAAAGAGCACGGTGAAGCCGACCATGACTGCAGCCGCGACGGCGCGATTGGCCAGCGAAGGATCCAGCAAGTCGTATTTCCAACCCCACGGCAAGAGGCGGTCCGTCCACGCGAGGTCGATGTCTTGGATCTTGCGCAGCGCGAACACGATGCCTTTCAGCAACGCGATCGGCAGCCCAACGACGGCGCTGCACAGCGAGAATGAACCCATCGGGCTTTCGAGCGCAGCGCTCACCCATGCGGTCAGTGCAAGGTGCGGCAACAGCACGAGCCACAACGCGAGCGTCCCTTGCGCACCCCAAAGAAGCAGATCGGTGAAGGCGTAAAGGTCCAAGCGCGCCGCCAAGTAGATGATGGTCACCGCAACCAACACCACCACGCCGACGCTGGCGAAAAGCAGCGCCGCAAGAAAACGCCCGAGGAACAGACTGCTGCGATCCGTGCGCAGCAACAAGAAGCGCAGACCTTTGGTGCCAATCTCTCCTGCGGTTTGGTTGAAACCTGCGAGGCACGCGAAAAAAGGCATGCTGGCCAAGAGCATCAACAGAATCGCGCTTTGCAGAGCGGGCTGTTCCTTCACGAAGTACGCGCTGGTGGCTGCGTCGGCTCCCGTGACCCAACCAATGGCATCGACAACCATGCCGCTGTGCAACATCTCTTCGGCGCGCGCAGCCGCGCCGGGTTTGTCAGAGGCCAACAGTGTTTCCACGGGAGAGATGAACGCCGCAGCGATCATGAGCCCACCGCCGAGAAGCGAGAGCAAATAGAGCACCGCACCACCGCCGCGCAGCGCGTGGCGCCAACCAAAGTGCATCACGAGATCGCGACGCAGTGCCGCAGTGGCCGCGAGGTCTTGCTGCAACGTGCCCGCAACCACCACCGTGGTGTCCGCCACGGGAACTGGAATCGGCACGACCTGGCCGCGCAGGAAATCGCCCCGAAACGTGAAGTTGAGTAAAAGCAACGTGAGCAGCGGATAGATCAGCGACACGACCGAACCAATGCTGAACGGCATGCCCATGGCGGCGCCTGCGAACACACCCGCAATGCTCACGACAGCGAAAGCGTTGCCCGTCATTCTGCCAAGGATTGGCGCCATGCGCAGATAGCCAATGGCGCTGAACACTTGCAACACCAAAGCGACGAGACCCAGCCCAATTTGCACCGCAATGGCCGCCACCCCCGCTTCGCCCATCGCCTCATCCATCTGCTGACGGGCTTCGTCAAGTTTAGCAGCATCGACGGTGGCGAGCACCACTAACCCTACAGCCAGCGCCAACAATCCTAGGAGGTTGAAGCCCGCAAATACGAAGTTCAACACGGCCAGAGCAGTGAGTCCTCCTGGGCGGCGTTGAGTCTCATTGGTCAGCATGGCGCGCGCATCCTACAAGCAGCCTTGACCCAATCTATGATCAGCGCCCCGTTGGGTTTGGATCAGCGATGCTCCTCCATATGATCCGGTCATGCGCATTGCTTCATGGATTCTCGCGTTGGGATTACTCACGGCAGCCTGCACCAAGCAAGGCGGACTTTTGTTAGATGACATGCCCAATCCGCAAGTGCGGCAAAGCAGCGGAGGCGTGTTGTCCACAAGCCTCACGATGTCAAACAAGAGTCATGACATCGACAGTGGTTTGTTCCTGCAGAGCGCCAGCTACGACGGCGGCATTCCCGGGCCCACATTCATCGTGAACCCAGGCGACACACTTGAGGTCACGCTGACCAACAGCATCGAAATGCCACCCGGCGTTGATGGCGGCATGGATCCACGCCTGTCCAACATGCACTTCCACGGACTGCATGTGTCACCGCTCGGCAACTCGGACAATCCACTCATCAGCATTCCCGCTGGCGGTACCTACAACTACACCTGTCAGATTCCCGCCAATCACCCCGGCGGATTCCACTGGTATCACCCGCACCATCACGGCACGGTGGACTGGCAAGTGGCCAACGGCATGCAAGGCGCCATCATCATCCGTGGCGCGCTCGATCTGGTGCCTGAAGTTGCGGCAGCTCGCGATCGCATCTTGATGATCGCCAACATCAAACTGGATCCGGTCACGGGTGGAGTCCCCGTGATGACGGAAACCGCGGCCGACCTTTTTCTCGTCAACGGCAAAGTGCGCCCAACGATTCACATGCGTCCCGGTGAAGTGCAACGCTGGCGCGTTGCCGCAGCCGGTGGCAGCCGCTACATGCCGCTTGCACTCGACGGCCATAATCTGCACCAGATCGCCTTCGACGGCATGGCGCTCGCGGCACCGCAGACTGTGTCCGAGATGATGCTGATCCCCGGACAACGCGCGGAAGTCTTGGTGAAAGCAGGCGCGGTCGGCACCTACTTGCTGCGCAAGAAGCCGTACCAGAACAGCGGCATGGAACCGCTCGTGCCTGAAATCGTGTTGGCCGATGTTGTTGTCAGTGGCGCAGCGTTGGACATGCCTTTGCCCACCACCTTGGTTCCTGTACGCCCAGATCCAGGGGCTCCGCTCGTCACACGCCTCTGGACTTTCGACGTGCTGAGTGCCTTTCCCCCGCAGTTTGGAATCAACCTGCTGCCTTTCGATCCAACGCGCATCGATGCCTCACCGCTCTTGGGCAGCGTCGAAGAGTGGACCATCCAAGATGGCTCGGGGATGCACCATCCGTTCCATTTGCACACCAACCACTTCCTCGTCACGCACATCAACGGACTGCCGCTCGCAACTCCGGTGTGGCGCGACACCGTCAATGTGCCTCAGGCTGGCACGGTCACCGTGAAAATCCCGTTCGACGATTTCCCCGGTCCCACTGTGCTTCACTGCCATCTGCTGACACATGAAGACTTGGGGATGATGACGATCATCAACACGGTTGTGACGCCACCGAAATAGCGCAGCACGAGCGCGGCGGCGTCACTGCTTCAGTTTGCGCCCGCACCACAGCGGCAAACCAGCACCACGCGCTTGCGCAGGATCTGCGCCCAGCACAATCGCCCAGCAAGCGGTGGTCCACACCTCGCCGACCGACACATCGCTGTTGCTGTTCATCTGCAACGACTCGTGCCACGGCCTCGGCTGCAAACTGCCATCGGGCGCACGCGCCAACACCAAATCGCGACGCGCACGTGCCCACCACACGCTGCGCACTTCGCCACCGAGCGCTTCCGCAGCCACACCTGAAAGCAACACGTGTTGCATCAGCGAGGCATGTCCGCCCAGCACATCTTGGGCATTGCTACGCACATAGCTTTCCAGTTTCTGTGTGAAAGGCAGTTTGTCGAAGCCAAGATTGCGCACGCCCAACCACGCCGCAGCGCTGCGTCCGATGTTGCCTTCGCCCTTCTGTCCTGGCGCCGTGCTGTAGCCCACACCGCCTTCCGCTGAAGCGGACGCTTCGCAGTAGTCGAACAGTCGACGCGCCTTCGTCGCGTCCACCGCCACGCCGCAGCCCTTGGCGTTACCCAACGCGCTGAGCACCAACGCTCCAACAATGTTCAACTCCAAATAGTCGAGCGCGTTCTTGCCGCCTGGGCCGTGGGCGAAACCGCCGCTCGTTTCCATACGCGCGAACAGCGTCTGGACCAAGCGTTCCAGTTCTTGCTGCGGCACACTCGCGCGTTTGCGTGCAGCGAGTTCTGCAAGAAACAACAGACCATGCGCGATGCCCCAGTTGGTCTGATCCCAATTCGCACCATCGATACGCGGCACTTCATCCGCACTCAGCGCGTAGCGCAGGACGAAGCCACGCGCTTTGTCGATATTTTGTGTCCATGGTGACTTAGCGAGAGCGTCACTCGCCGCAAGCCAGGCAAGACCAGCGAGCGCCGCTTGCACCACGCTGCCGTTGCGACCGCTGAGAGTTTCAGAGAATCCGCCGTCGCTGGCCTGACGTTCTGCAAGCCACTGCAACGCCGCCTTCTGAATGGCCTTGCGCGCCTCTCCGATTTCCGGTTTGAGCGCGTCTTTCCCCATCGACAAAATAGGCACACGCAGCGCAAGAGTGCTGACACCTTTCGGGCCTGTGCGCGCAATGTCCAAAACAACAGCACCCCTTTCCGCGGCTTCGGCAGTCAGCAGCGCTGAAGCCAAAGCGTCGAGCGAGCCTTTTGCGAACGGCACCTTGTTCACACCACTGATGACATCGCCAACCAAGAGCCCGGCCTTCGAAGCTGGCCCAGTTGGAAAAAGGAGAACCACTTCGAGACGATCAGGGCCGTTGTCAGCAGCAGGAGCATCAGAAGCTGCCGCCACGCGCCGCCGCCCCGTTGATGCGCCAGGTGGAGTCGCTGTGCCCGGTTCGCGAGCTTTGACGCCGAGGAGACCGAGGTTCCACAAATCGAGTTCCCCGCCACCTTCAGCGCGCGCAGAGCGCGAACCGCCGAAGGGCCACGAGCTTTGGGCATGGAGCGGAGCCACCGCGACGGCCGCGCAGGCAAAGCACAAGAAAAGCGTTGGCCAGCTGCGCAGAAAAAACACCGCCCGCCTCACTGCTTCTTCGCAGGCTGCGTGGCGTTCCGCGCCACCAGTTCCACGATGGCGTTGCTGAGTTGCAAGCGGCGCCCAACTTCACGCGTTGCAAAGATGACGAGGTCTGCCTTGTTCTGCGCGCTGAACTCTTGGCTCTGTGCGCCGAGTTCAAGGCGCACCTTGTGATACGGCCCACCTGAAGGGTCGTCGTCGTCCACATCAAGCGTGCCGCGACCAAAAGGGTCTTCAGCAAGGAGCAGATCCCACAGTTTGCGCCATTCTTTGAATGGCACCGTGCCCACGAAATCGCCATGAGAGGTGTGCAGTTCGCAACTCAGTTCGCCATTGCGGCTAAGAACACGGCGCACTTCAGCGCCCTTGTCAGAGTTAGTGATGAAGCTGCTGCTCATCACGATGGACGACTCGACACACTTGCCGTCTGCACCCTGCAGTGCATCCCCGCTCGTGGCGCACGAAACGCAAAGCAACAATGCCAGACCCAATGCAAAACTCTTCATGCGTGGATACACCTCGCTTCAAAAACCGGACCATCGACACAGGCTCGCAAATACGCACCGGCACCGCGCGCAACTCCAGACTGCACCGATTCCACCACGCAAGCGTTGCACACGCCATACCCGCAAGCCATGCGCTCTTCGACTGAAAGATGGCAGTAGAAACCCTCGCGCAGAGCAAGACTCTGCACCGCATGAAGCATGGGTTGCGGCCCGCATACAAACGCCTCGATAGGACCAAGCTGCGGCAAACGGCGTTCGAGCACTTCCGTGATGCGCCCGCGCTCACCGCGGGAACCATCGTCGGTGCATTCGATGATGGTGATGCCGGCATCGCGCACGGCGGGTTGAATCCACAGGTCTTGCGCAGTGCGACCAGCGAGAATAAGCAACACTTCTGACGCGCGCGCGGCGTAGGCGCCAAGGAGCAGTTCGCGCACTTGCAACGCGAAAGGCGCATTGCCAATGCCACCGGCGAGGAGCACAGGTCGGCGACCACTTGCGGGTTCGGGGAAACCGTTACCACTGAGACCTCCGAGATGCACATGATCTCCAGCGCGCAGTTTTGCCATGCGCTGCGTCACCCGGCCGTGAGGTTTGTAGAGCAGCTCTGTGACCACCGTGCCATCGGCGCGACGCCACACATCCGACAAGCTGAACGGGCGCGGTAGGAGCTGCGCAACACGATCTTCGAGCGACAACATCACAAAGCGGGCAGCGCGAGCCCCGCGAGAAATGGCATCCCAATCGAGGGACATGCGCCACACGGAAGGTGTTTCGGCGCGGTTATCGAGGATGGTGGCTACGCTCGCATCCATGGTGTCCGTTTGTAGCAAGGCCGCAGCGCTGCTGGAAGCGCCTCGGCATGACGCCCCCTTGCGAGGAGTGCCTACAACCCGGATTCTCTGCCCATGCGCAAGGCCGCAGGCTTCATCGTGTTCGTGCGAGCTGGCACCACGCCACGCTTCTTGCTGCTGCGCAACGCGCGGCACGGGACATGGTCTGTCCCCAAGGGGCACTTGCACGACGCTGAAGAAGCCCTCAGTGGCGCTTGGCGCGAACTGCAAGAAGAGACGGGCATCACTCAATTGAAAATCTGGCCAGGGTTTGAAGAAGTGCTGAGCTACAGCGTGCCAGCGGGCAAGCGCAAAGATGGCGCCGAAGCCTACGAAAAGGAGCTGCGCTTGTTCCTTGGAGAAGCCGCGTCCATGGCGTGGACTCGCTCCAAGGAACATGACATCGGCGCGTGGATGGACTTGGAAGGCTGCCTCGACAAGGTGCAGCATGAAATCTTGCGGGACGCGCTGCGCCGCGCTGCGACACGCATTGCGAGCGGGGCCTAACCCAGATGGCACTATTTTCTGTCAACGGACTGGGCAAGTCCTACGGTTCTGAAACGCTCTTCGAAAACCTCGACCTCGATGTGCATGAGGGCGACCGCATCGGCGTTGTCGGCGCCAACGGTTGTGGCAAGAGCACGCTGTTCCGCATGTTGGCGGGTGCAGAAGTGCCGGATCACGGAGTCATCGCCAAATCACGCGGGCTCGAACTCGGATGGCTCACGCAAGACCCCGTGTTGGCGCCGGATCACACGGCAGTGCAGGCGGTCATGGAAGTGTTCGCGCACCACGAGAAGTCGGCGCAGCGCATGCGCGAGCTCGAAACGCTGCTCGCAGACTGCCACGAGCCGAAGCTGCAAAATGAACTGCTCCACGAGCACGCTGATCTCGCTGAATCGCTGACACTTGCCGGCGACGACAACTTCGAAGGGCGCGCACGGGCCACGCTGGCGAGCTTAGGACTTCGCACCCATCTGCATGAATCTCTCTGCGGCACGCTTTCCGGTGGCGAACGCTGCCGCGTGGCCTTGGCGCGCATGTTGCTAACGGGGGCGAACCTGCTCCTGCTCGACGAACCGACCAACCATCTCGATCTCGACGGCATCGAATGGCTCGAAGAACATCTTTCACGCCGCCGCGGCGCGATGCTCATCGTCTCGCACGATCGACGTTTCTTGGATCGCGTCACCACCGCCACGCTCTCCTTCACGGCTGAAGGGCCACTCCTCTATCGCGCCGCATGGAGCCGCTACGAGCAACTGCGCGCAGAAGAGTTGGAAGCGCGGCGTCGCGAATACGAAATCCAACAGGACTACATCAACAAGGAAGAAGAGTTCATCCGCAAGCACATTGGTTCGCATCGCAGTGCCGAAGCCAAAGGGAGGCGCAAGCGCTTGGACAGTCTTGTGCGCCTCACAGTGCCGTCGAGTCGCCAAGACATGATGAAGCTGAACATGACACCGCTGCGCCGTGCAGGTGACGCGCCGCTGTGCATCGAAGACCTCAGCATCGGTTATGGCGAGCGCAGGCTGGTGAAAGGGCTGAACTGCACTTTGGAGCCCGGTGAACGCGTCGGGATCGTGGGCCACAACGGTTGCGGCAAGAGCACTTTGCTCGCCACGCTGGGTGGGCTGCTGGCGCCGCTCGAAGGGCGCGTCGACCTTGGGCGTTCGCTGGATGTAGGTTTCTATTCCCAATCCCAGATTCATTTGCCTGTGGACAAAACCGTGCGCGATTTCGTGCACGACATGCGTCCCAAGTGGACCGATTTCGAAGTGCGCGGGTTCCTCGCTCGCTTCTTGTTCTACGCCGAAGATGCCGAGCGACCCATCGCACAACTGTCAGGCGGTGAGCGCGGCCGACTCGCGCTGTCGGAGCTGCTCTTGGCGCGGCCTAACATGCTGTTGCTCGACGAG
This sequence comes from Planctomycetota bacterium, assembly GCA_009691765.1. Taxonomy (GTDB): domain Bacteria; phylum Planctomycetota; genus SXUL01. The sequence continues at coordinate 58,006 of SIAO01000014.1, forward strand.
CCCACGAACCATCTCGACATCCCTGCGCGCATCGCGTTGGAAGAGCTGCTGAAAGAGTTCAGCGGCACCTTGCTGGTGGTCAGCCACGACCGCCACTTCTTGGATCAAGTGACGCAGCGCACGCTCTGGATCGACGATGACGGGGTGCGCATGTTCAATGAGAGCTTCGGGAACGCAGAACGCATCCGCAATGCCGCCCCTGTGCAACAGAAAGAAGCCTCTGCGGCGCCAGCAAAGCCCACCGTTTCGAAAGACAAGAAGCGCAGCCCGCCCAAGGCGAAACGCCGCGCGATCGCGAGCATCGAAGCCGACATCATGGCGCAAGAGGCCATTCGAGATTCGCTTCAAAAAGCTCTTCAAGAGCCCGCCACACTGCGCGATGGCGCGCGTGCCAAAGACATCCGCGGCCGCCTCGCCGCCTGCTCCGCCATGCTCGCTGGCTTAGAAACCGAGTGGTCCGGCTGGAGCGACGCCTGAGTTTTCGAAGAATCTCGCAGATTTGTTATCATAAAACGCTCGCCGAAGACATATAGCGATTGAAGACTGCTGCGCGGCGGTGGTTAATCTCATGGCTACGCCCTCGCAAGAGGGATTACGGAGATGCTTCCATGGACTTTTTCGAACTCTGGTTCAATAAGTTAGACAACATTGAGTTTGGCACTTGGCTGCTCATCTTCGTGTTGCATGTGGGCCTTGCGTGGCTGTTCTTGCGCAAGAAAACCGGATGGCTGTATGTGGCGTTCCTGCGCATTATGTGCGAATTCATCGTCGCACCATTCCGCTTTCTCAAGCAATGCCTCGAAGGCTGCGTCAGCTTTGGCAAGGGCTATGGCGACACAACGCAACGCACGTCTTTATTGAGCGTGGTGCTCACGGCTAGCGGATTGTGTGTGAGTGGCGTGGTGTTGTTGATCATGGTGCAAGTCCTCGGCTCTATGTGGCATGCAGGCAAGCCCAACAAACATGCCCAAGAAGCCGTCGCGCAGTACGAGCAGCGCCTTGAAGAAACCAAAGCCCACCTCAATCAAGTTGAAACACTCTCACAAAGGACTAAGAACAGCCGTCCTGACGAAGCCAAAATGAAAGCCGCCATCGACGCTGCACGGAAACAACACACAGCAGCGAGCGCAATCCTCAAATCAGCGGAACAACTGCTCAAAGTCGAACAAGACGCCTGCGACAAGGCGCTTGCTGCAGCCAAGAACAGCGACACCCTGGATCCAGATTACGTCGATGCCACCCTGCGGTTCTTGAGAGATGAAAAAGACACTAGCGACGCAGCCGTAAAGATGATGAACACTTCTGTCCAAAGCTACATCGCGAGCCAACCTATCCCCGCCAAGGATGGCGCTCTCATGCTCGCGCTCATCGCGCCGCATGTCGCGCGCGCAAAACGCAGCGAAGCCATCGCCGCGGTGCGCGAGAACGCGGAATCCGCGCAAGAAGCGCTCGAAAAGGCCGAAGCTGCGCCACGAAACTTCGAAAGAAGGCGGGCTGATGCCGAAGCCGAGCTGCCACGCGCGCAAGCTGCGGTCGAGGATGCGGAAGCGGACCTCGATAAAATCGAAACTTTCGCCGGAGCGCAGTTTGGTCCAGCCTTCGGAGTGCTTTGCGTAGGCTTGCTCGTGGTGCTGAGCCTTACCTGGCTGCTCGGACTTGGTTTGGAAATCCTGCAGCGCAGCATTCGTTGGATGGACGATGTTGCGGCCATTCGCAAACGCATGGATGCCGAGCTTGCAAGACCAGCAACAACGGAATCCAAAGACACCGCCAGCAACGCTTGAGCCCTCGAGGGACTTTCAGCGCGCAATATTGTTAGTGGAACATGCTGCCGCTCAGGCGGCGCAGGCCGAGCAACAGCGCCACGAGAACGGCGGTACCTACGAGAAAGGCGATCAAAGCGGGAGTTGCATCAGCTTCAGCAGCCAACCGATCTAGGAAGGCTCGGCGCGCGACCTGCAACTTAGCGTCGCCCGGCAATTGCGCTCTACCGGCCACAACTTCTTCGTGAAGCACTAAGCCAACACGACTGTCGCTCATGCTGCGGCCCATGTTGAAGGCATCGCACAGAGCCCAGCCCATGGCGCCGCGCACCACGGGGTCATCGGAGCCGCTCCATCCAGCGCGCATGGATTGCATGTGATCTGGCGGGCCGAAGCTCACATGCGAAATCTGCATGAATGGGGTCGCGCTGTTCACCGTCATGTCGTGCGCAGCGCCTTCCGCATCGAGGGCCGTTAGATCGCCCAAGGCAAGGCGCAAAGCAGACCGTTGTACTGCTGGTATTCCCTCGATGTCCGAGCGCAAGGAGTCGAGCAACTCAGTGCTTCGCGTCGGAGTCAGCACTTGTTGCAACGGCAGTGATGACAAGAACTGCACACACTCTCCACTCAAGGACTGGCGCGCAGGCATGGCGTCCTTCAGCTTTTGCAAGACGCGAGCAAGGCCCTTGCGTTCCTGGTTGCGCTGCACCAAAGGACCTGTGATGCGACCAAACAGGTCCTCGACCGTCGGCAGTGTGAGAGGTTCTTTTTCATCCGCCATGAACACGAGCAGTGGTTCAGATGTCCGATCCATCTGACCGTGACTGCCGAACTGCACCAAGCTCACTTCGTGCGCATTGAGTGGGTACGAGCCGTTCAAGCGGCTGTGCCGCTGGCGCAAGCGCACATCCAACTGATAGCTGGCCCCAGTGTTGGAAATGCGTAAATGTCGGATGCCTGACACTTGGCCCACCTGCGCCACCAAAGCATTGCGCCAATCTGAGTTGTAGTCCTCGTTGGCGTTGGGCTCCAGCCGCAACGCGCCTTGAACTTCCACCGTGATCGGTTCGCCATAGCCGCGGTGTTGCACGTCCAGTTGAACCACATCGAATTGCTGCCCGATGAGGGCCAAACTCAACGCCAAGAGTGTGAAAATTGTGCGCATGTCAGTAAGCGAAGAGTGCATTGAGGTGACGCCCCGCCAAACGGTTGCGGCCATCCAAGAAACTAAGTTCCACCATGAACTGACAGCCGACAACTTGCGCACCGAGCGACTCCATCAACTGACAGCACGCCGCCATCGTGCCGCCGGTGGCGAGCAGATCATCAACGAGCAACACGCGATCGCCCTTGCCCGCGGCGTCTTCGTGCACTTGCACCATGTCCGTGCCGTATTCGAGCGCATAAGACACATTGCGCGTTTTCCACGGCAACTTGCCGGGTTTACGGATGGGCACGAAGCCGACGCCAAGGCGCATGGCCAAGGGCATGCCGAAAAGGAAACCGCGCGCTTCAGGCCCGGCAACCAGCGTGACACCGAGCCCGGCCGCACGCTCCGCCATGAAGCCGATGACGCTGTCCATCGCTTGCGGGTGCTTCAGCACAGGTGTGATGTCTTTGAACAGAATCCCAGGCTTCGGGAAATCCGGAACATCGCGAATGAGTTGCTTCACTTGGGCGGCAGTCATTGAAGTCATGGCGTTCACTTTGCGATGAGACCGGGGCAATCGAGCAACCGTGGACCCTTGTCGTCACACATGGCGAATTGCTCGCCGGGATACATCCCGAAGGAACCCGTGCGTCCCGTCTTGTCGACGGCGTAGAACTTGAGTTGGAAGTCTGGCTTGCCATCGGCACGCACGAGATGTTTGGCGCGCGTGAAACGCACCACGCGCTCGAGCGCTTCTTTGCAAGCATCGGTCGGATGCGCGCCGCGACGCAGCGCTTCCACCACGATGCCACTCCCAAGCGTGATGATGTTGGCTTC
>SIAO01000005.1:0-80000 GCA_009691765.1 Planctomycetota bacterium
ATCTGCGTGCTCTTTGTCCGGGAGTCCCGCCATCCAGCTGGTGATGGTTGAACGCGCCAAATCCCAGCGCGTTCCATGTCTGGTTTGTGTGCGCCCTTCCGGTCCGTTGGCGCTCTCGCGCATCGAGTAAGACCAATCCACTAGGAAAAAGTGCAGCGGCCGAGGTTCTTGCGCCGCAACAGATTGCGACGAAAGCAGCAGCAGCAGGGCGAGGCCTAAAAGCCCTAACGCCCACACCGGACCCGGTGTCGCAGCCGCGTCAAACTGGCGCAGGCTACAGCCCGATTCCGACCGAAAGTTCTTCGGCACCGCGGCCTCCTTTAGGCGCACAAAACACAGCACACACGGCCGAAACGCCAACAACCCGGCCCCAACTCACCCGCTTGCACGGGCGGATGCTACTCCATGACTGTCCGCCTTGTCACTACTGGAAGTGACCTGCCCCCCGAAAAGTGATTCACGCGCCGCTCTTGAAGAAGCGCAAACGCCATGGCCCGGACGAGATCATCAAGAAGCTGCGTGATGCTGCATTGGCCGCGGGCCAATGCGAAGATTTAGCCAAGATCTTGCAGCGACTGGAAGTCAGCGAGCAGACCTACTACCACTGGAAGCAGCAGTACGGTGGGATGAAAGCACCGGACGCCAAGCGGCGGCGGCGTGCGGGCTGGTGACTCTCATACCGAGTGGACCAAAGAACGGGGGCAAGTCAATGGCACGCGACAGAACCAATGCACAGGTCTGCGCGCTCGAAGCTACTTGTCGCTGAGCTTGAGAGACAACACGCGATCTTGCCCGTTCTCGCCGAGCCATCCAAAGACCCATTCCGTGCCCAACCGAATGGCGCCAAATGGGTCTAAGGCGCGACCAGGCCCGAGCGCTGCGATCTCTTGAGGCGGTCCTCGTTCAATGCTGTAGCGCAGGACGCGCCCATCACTCTCCGCGACCAGCAGAGTTTGGGCCGTCATGAACACCGCCGCATTCACGCTGACAGCGCGCAAATCGTTGTTGATGGAAAACGCTATCGGCAACGATGCGCTGACGCGCCCTCGCGGCGAGCGCGGCAGGCTGCCGTCATCCTGCACTGGAAAATCCATCAACTCCACCGGCAAACGACCAGACTTCAAGATGTCGAGTTGATCCACCAATCCGAGTTTGCGCGTACGCAAAACCAACACATGGCGCACACCGGCGTGTTGAAAAAGCGCTGTTGCGATCAAACCACCCTCGAGCCGCAACACCTGCGCAGGCTCAACACCCGAGTCGGATCCGCGAAAGCACCCGATCAAACCGCTCGCAGCATCAGCCAACACGAGCGTCGGCCCTGCGCTGCCAAAGTCCGCAAGCAAAGGCGGCACGCTCCACGGGAAACCACCGAGATGATCTGCGCCACCAGGTGTCCAGTGCAGAGTGGTTGCAGGCGCACCACGCTGAACGCGCAACGCCGTGGAGCCAGCTCCGACGAAGAGCAGCTCCGGCGAAGAGCGCAGCGCCCACGCATGCGCGCGTGTGACTTGATGCGTGTCGCCGAAGCCATAACCGGCTTCTTCTACTGTCACGGGCGCCGAAGGCACCACTTCGCGCTTGTCAGCGTTGATCCAAAGCACTCCATCGCGATGCGGCAGAGTCAAAGACTCTCCTTGCAACAATCGCACGCGCAGTGGCACCACGGGCACGCTCCAACTCACTGGTGGCGCCAAAAGATCGAACTCTTCATCCGCGACACGCGCTAACGCTCCGCGAATCTGCACGAGACGTCCATCCCAATCGAACAACTGAACGCCTGCTTCGACTTCCACCGCAGCTTCTGCAGCGGCCCCTTCACTGGATGCTCGCAGCCGTTGCACGCTGCGACCGAACTGGACCGCAACTCCTCCATCAACAGCCCACAGCGCGGCCAACCCACGGCCTTCTCGCAGCGTCGTTTGTGCGGCAGCGCAGGTGCACAACAGTAGCCCTGCCAGCACGGCGCGAATCACGGCAAGCGGCTCCGCAGCAATTCCACAGCAGCGTTACGCGCGGCCGCATCGCCCATGGCTTGGTAGCCACCGTCCGTCTTGAGCACGCGTTGCACCACGGCAATAGCACGGTTGCGGTCTGCGACGTTGCTCGAGAGCAGCAGCGCCATCGATTCGTTTCGAGCTTCGCGCGCAGCACTGGCTTCGAACAACGCGAGCGTGCGCACCTTGTCGGCGTCAGCATCATCTGAAGTCCACGCGCGCAGCACTGCGGCGCCGGCTTCTCCAGCTTGCCCAAGGGCTTCCAGAGCAGCGAGCCTCACGGCCGCATCAGCGAGCGCTTGCTTGAGTGCCGCGACTGCAGCCGGCGTGCCGAGTTGCGCCAACGCAGCGGCGGCACGTGAAGCCACCGTGGGATGACGCTCGCGCACCAGTTCTACGAGCAGCGCTTCACTGTTGGGATGGACAATGCCGCCGAGAACTTGAGCGAGTCCTGCAAGCTGCGTTGCATTCTTGGTGGCGCGGCCACGCTCGATGCCTTCACGCACAAAAGGCAAGGCTGATGCGCCCAAACGCGTCAGCATGCGCCGCGCTTGCTCGTGATACAGAAACTGCATTTGCCCAACGACATCCGCCATGAAACTGATGCGGCGGTCAGCGGCTGCGTCATCACCCTGCTGGTAGGGCTTCCCTTCGCCAACAAAGGGCCGTCCAGAAGCTGTGCGCTCTGCAATGATGTTGCGCCACCGGCGTGCAGCCTCTTGCTTGACGGCGAAACCAGCGTCGGCGTTGTAGCCAGTGTCTTCGCCCGTGATGGAGCGCAGAATGGCGTCGGCGGTTTCACCAGCAAACGCCGGTGAAGCCATGAACTCGAGCGTTGTCGGGTTACGGCCTTCTGCGTGCGCGAGCAAATGCTGCAAGCCTGCTCTGCACCCGAAGGTGATCAACGCGAGCGCGGCGTGGTTCACCGCGACCGGGTGACGATCGTCGAGAGCCAAGAGCAAATCCGGTAAGGCCTCGCGCACTTGCAAGCGTTGCAGAGCAACGATGGCAGCGACTCGCTCCATCGGGCGCGTGTCAGCGCCTGTGTCCGTGAACTCTTCAACCTTCCATCCAAAAGGGGCCTTTGCGTCGCGCACAATGTGGAAGGCCACTTGCGAACGGTCCTTCATGAGCTGCAACAACGAAGCCGCATGCCCCTGCTCGTGCTTCTCCGCTACATCCAACACCCGCTGGATACGAGCCTCAGGCGTGAGGCCATGAATCTCGGCTATGAGTTTGTGCTCAGTCGCTGGCGGCACCTGCGGCATGGGCGCAGGATCGGAGCAGGCGCACAACAACAGCAACCCTGCGAGCACTGTTCCTTCAACGCGCATGCACAGTTGCCTCATGGAGGAGCACAGCATCGGCATCAGTCTGAAAAGGCTGAGTGCGGTAGTAGAGACGGAAAGTGACGGACTCAACTGCTGGAGGCAGAAACACCTTGTAGCGCCGCGATTCTCCGGCAGGGATCTGCGTGGACTCGGGGTACGCCACCGTGGTTTGCACGGGGTGACCAACAGGAGCCACGCGCTTTACGTGCACATCCACGCTGCCAAGGCTTGCGAGCGAAATCTGATAATCCCGCTCGGCGCCCACACTGCGCAGGAGATTGCGCACTTCAAACTCGGTGCGGTAAGGGTTGCGATAGCGGTCGACACGGCGCGACACGCGACTTCCGTCCTTGCCGACGAAAGTGGCTTCAAGATCGACCGCGCGATGGCGCTCATCGGTTGGAAAATTGTGACCAGCGCCAGTGTTGCTGACGACAAGCTGCACTGCGCCATCACTTTCAGTTTCCGCCGCGAGAGTGGCTGCGCGACGCAAGATGTCGGTGTCATGCGCCCCCGGATAGCGGTGCGAGCGCCCCACTACACCACTCGCACGCAAGATCTGCGGCATGTGGCAATCGTTGCAATCCTTGTAGTTGGCGCCTTCCAAGGCGTAGCTCGTTTGCTTCCATTCTTCGTGCACCTTGTGCTGGTTATGGCATGGAGCACACAAACCAAGACTTCCGATGATCGCAGATTCCTGAGGTTGGCACGGTGCCGTGCGAGCGCCAGCACCCAAGGGCCCCCTACCAATCATGCTGTTGGCCTCTGGAGCGAAGTGACACGTGAAGCAATCCACGCCTTCGTCATGACGGCGGTCGCGTTCAAGGGGACGCAACGACAATCCTGTTTCCAGCACTGGTCGCGGCAAGTGGCAAGGCAGACAGTCTTTGTCTTGGAACCCCTTGGACAGAGCTTGCACCTCTGGATCTGTGTAGGCGCGGCTGTGCCACGAGTCTTGCCATTCGCGAACGACTTCGGCATGGCAAGCAGCGCACTCCATGCTGCTTTGGAGACGCATCGGCTCGGCGCGCACTTCAAAGTTTGGCGTGCCTTCGGCCACATTGATGGCCGTGGCTTCGTCACCGCGCAGCAAATGCCACAGCAGCAAACCCGAGAGTGCGAGAAGCAAGAGGAACAAAATCAAACGGCTCAATCAGGTTCTCCTCGCTTCGAGCACCGCTAGCTGGCCTTGCAGGCTCACCCAGACCGATGCGCCAACAGCAACATCACCGCACTCCACGCGATGTTCTTGGCCCGCCACTTCCACACATGCATGGCGCCGGGCTCCGAGAAACAGCATACGCGTCACGCGGGCCGGGATACCGTCGCCCGCAGCGCCAAGACGCAAATTTCCGGGGCGCACGAGCAGCCAAATCGGACCAGTGCTGCCGCAAGCAGCGACGAGCACACGACCAAACGGCGTGTCCGCTCGCCCAGCGTCGTCCACTTGAGCCTCAATGGCAACGCCCTCACCTAACATGCGTGCAACGGTGCGAGACTGCGGCTTGTTCCAAACCTCCGCTGGTGGCCCTTGTTGCAGCAACTGGCCATGATCCATCACCAGCAGCTGGTCCGCCAACTCGAACGCCTCTTCATAATCATGAGTGACATGCAGGACCGTGCAGCCTTCACGCTGCCTCGTTGCTGCCAACAGCGTGCGAACATCGCGTTTTAAGCCTTGATCGACGCTACTGGTCGGTTCATCGAGCAGCAACACACGCGGCCGCGTTACGAGCGCGCGCGCCAGTGCCAAGCGTTGACGTTCGCCTCCGGAAAGTTCCGTTGGCAAACGCGCGGCCAAGGCGCCTAGACCCAGCGGATCCAATGCCTGCTCGATGCGTTGCCGCACTTCCAGCGCCGACAAGCGCAACGGCTTCAGCACCAAACGCAGATGCTCAACAACACTGCACTGCGGCCATAAACCGAGTCCTTGAAACTGAAAGCCGAGGCCACGCTGCTCTGGCGGCAGATTGCGCATGGCACCCTGCGCGAGAACGGCGCCAATATGAATCTCACCTTGGCATGGTGTAAGTCCTGCGATGCAGCGCAGCACCGTGGATTTTCCAGCACCTGAAGGACCAAGGATCGAAGTGAAGCTCCCCTGCTCCACTTTGAAGCTGACCTCGTGGCACACACGGCGCCCGCCCAACTCGCAATTCAGTCCTTGCACTCGCAGGCCAACACTCATGCGCGTCTCCTCCAGAACAAGCTGCGAGCCAAGGCCAAGGGCAAAAGCGTGGCCAACACGGTCAGGACACAGAGCGCCGCCACTTCCCCTGCGGATTGGTAATGCACCATGTTGAAGATGCGGATCTGCAAGAACTGCCAGCCAGGACGTAGCAAGAGCAAGACTGCTGAGAGCTCCGTGAAGCACAGCACCCACGCGAGCAAGATGACGACAGCAAAAGCGTTGCGCACCGCGGGCCATTCCGCCACGCGAAATCGAACAAGCGCCGAAACTCCAGAGAGTCGCGCCGCACCGACAGCTTCAGCATCAACCGATGCAAAGGCTTGCCGCATCAATCTCACGCACAGCGGCAAATACAGCGCCAACCAACCGAGAATCGGAAGTGCCGCACCACCTTCCAAAACCCCACGCGCCACTCCGGCCTGCAAGCTCCACTGCAAAGCACCACAACACAAACTGACAAGAAGCGTGCAACTGAGCATCGAGCGCAAGCTCCCGCCATGGAGTGCTCCTGCGAGCGCACCGGCTGCGAGAGCTACGCCCAGACCACTGCCAGCATCAGCAGCCGAATAGTGACGCAACAGAGCCACACCAATGACCACCGGCGGCATAGCGAACGCGACACCCGCAAGCGCATCGAGCAGGGGGCGCCTTTGTTGCGCAAGCGCGCGACCGGCGAAGAGCGCACCAACAGCGATGAGCGCGACAGCGCTTCCGACGAGCAGCAGTGAATCCGAGAAGGCTTCGCCCGTGCGTGCAAACACACTTTGGTAATGATCCACGCCACCGCTGAGCGCGAGCGGACCCGCTTCGCGCAACAAAGAAGCGAGTGGCACTCCGGCACTGAGCAACAAGATCATTGACACACCGATTCCCGCTGCGCCACTGCGCCGCCCCACCACTTGAATCTGTGGAGCCGCCGCAGGGAGTTGGCGTTCTAGGCGCAACAGCACCAACAACAGAACGACGCTCAAGAGCACCAAAGGCAGCGCAAGCACCATGCCTGCACCTTGATCCACTTGGGAAAACACGAAATAGACTTTTTGCACCAACACAGGCGTGTCCAGCAAACTCACGACGGGATAGGTCACGAGGGCCAACGCGAAGATGGCTACCGCACCTGTGAGCAATTGCGGAGCCGCAGCAGGCAAAGCCACGCGCCGCAATGCGCCGCGCCATCCGAGGCTCATGCGCGCAGCATCCATGGAGTCTCGATCGATGCGCTGCAACGCCGCAGCCGCGGGCAATGCCATCAGCGGAAAGAAGGCGCAAGCCATCACCCAAGCTGGGCCGAGATAGATGTGGCCTAAAACACCCGTGGCATCCACACCACCGAGCGGCGCTCGAATGTTCATCGCAAAGCCCTGCTCGCCAAGCCACAACGACAACCAACCGCGATCGCCGAGCACACGCGTCCACGCGATGGTGTGAATGTGCGCTGGAATCAGTAGTGGCACGATGCTCAACGCGTGCAACCAACCACGACCGCTCCAAGCGTGAAGCCCCAGCCACAACGCCAGTGGCAAAGCCAACAACGCTGCGAAAAACACGGTCGCCAGTGCGAGGAAGATGGCGTTAGCGAGCAAAACCTCGATCTGCGAACCCTGCAAGGCCGCATCAATCCCGCCATCATGCAAAGCGCTGTAACTCTCCTGGAGCAGAGTCCCGAGAGGCATGAAAAGCAGCGCGGCTGCAAGCACACCCAAGAGCAGTCGCGCAGGCAACTTCATACTGTCTCGGGCCGACGCCGAAATCCCATCCAGAGGAAGGCGAGGGCGAGCAAGAGTGCGCCAATTGCCATGTACAAGATCGTACTGTTACTGCCGGATTCCGTGTCAGTGGTGGTCGGCGCGGCACCGCCGAACATGCGTTCGAGGTCCATCTTGTGTGTATCGATCGCCTTCGCGGCAGCAGCAAAATCCACCGTCATGGTGCGGAAACCCATGGGCACGCCAGCAGGCCCTTCGACGCCAGGATGCAACGGGATCTGCGCAGATGCACCCTTCGCCAATTTGCTTTCCGTCGCAGGCGAGAGCAGTGCGTCCACGAGAGCCGTTGCTTCCGCAAGATGTGGCGCGCCTTTCAAGATCATGACGGAGTTCGGAATGACGATGGCGCCTTCGTCAGCCTGATCGAGAAAGCTCATGCCCACCGGATGACCTTCGCGTTGCTTAACACTGACATCGTCGGTGTCGGTGAGCCCGCAGGCCACCACTCCTTCACTAACGAGGCGCGCAACTTGACCGTTGCCGCGTTCGAAGCGCACACCGTTGGCGATGAAGCTCTTGAACAGCTCCTCGGTCGGAGCGGCGCCATAGCGCGCGTAGAGTATGCCTGCATTTGTCAGTGTGGTGCCCGTGAGCGGTTTCGCCATGGCGATCTTGCCGCGGAATTTCGGGTCAGCGAAATCCAAGAAACGCTTGGGCAACTCCGCTTCGCTGATCATCGTCTTGTTCCACACCAGCACGCGCGCGCGCGCAGCAAACCCAGTCCAAGTGCCGTCAGGGTCCTTGTAGTACGCAGGAATGCCTTGGGCGTTTGGCGAGACATAGGGCTGCAAGAGGCCGAGCCCTTTCAACCGCACCGTCTGAGCACACTCGTTGTTCCAATAGACATCGGCCACAGGGCTGGCCTTCTCGGCGATGATGCGGCCAACCATGCCCACGGTCTTGTTGTCCTCCGTGTCGAACAACGGCAGGACCTTGATCCCACTCGTGCGCTCGAACTCCTCGAGGATGACGCGAGCGTGCTCCTCATCGAGGCTGACGTAGACAACGACCTTGCGTTCTTGGGCGCAACAGAGCGCGACAAGCAACAGGTGGGCGATGATCAGGCGGGGCATTTGTGGTCTCCCGAAGTGGATACCTTGATACCTACGCAAACCGTGGGCCGCACAAAACCAGCGGAAACACGCATCATTCGAGTTGGAAACTGTCACTTGCAGGTAACAGGGTGACAGGTTTTCGACACCCCTGGCGCCATGGCCGAGGTCGGCGTCACTTTCCGCCGTGGCGGATTTTCAACCAATAGCTCTGAAACTCAAAGGTGGGCGAGTTGTCCATGTCGTGGCAACGCAAGCAGCTCTGCGGCGCCGGCTTCGAGACCGGTGTGAGCGCTTGAGTCTGCGCATGCAGTTCGCTCGGCCCGTGACAGGCTTCGCAATCCACATTGGCGAGCTCGGGGCGTTGCGGCGTCCAGCCTGCGGTGTCTTCAAGACCCACCACATGGCAGCGCACACACTCTGGATCGCGCTCGTCCCGCGTTCGTTCCAGCGTGGCCAACGCGTGCATGTGCGCGCTCGACTCCAACGCCTTGTGGCATTCCTCGTGACACTCGCGGCAGGAAGCCCCACCGCTGTAAGCAGCGCTATTCGTACGCGGCTGTGCCGCCAACAAGTCCTCCGCGCGCACTCCGTCGCGGTAACCCTCGAGAATGGCCGCACACTCCGGATCCAGCGGCACAGATTCTTCAAGCCTGATGGAGCGCCAGAACGGTGTCGCACCTGGTTGCAGCAACATCAAATCGCGCCCCTTGCTGCCCACGGCCACTGCCATGCTGCCAGCGGCATCGAGTGGGCGCGGCGCATCACCGACGCACGACACTGCAAACACCGTGCGCGCACGCCGCTCTTCAGGCAAGGCCTGCGCCAACGCTGCCAATGCTGCTTCGGATCCATTCCACAGCACCACCAAATCCTGCTGCTCAGACAGCGTCGCTACGAATTCGCGCAAAGCAATCACTGGATCTTGCACCGTGATTTCGCCACCGGTGAGGTCTTGCGGCACTAAACCCGTGACCACCCACGAATCCTCCAGCGACACACTGCGCGCGAACACCGTTGCTCCGTCGCACACAACGTTGAGGCACACAAATGGGAAGCCTGCGAGCGCTTCAGCCTCGCGCAAATAGCTGAGACCCAAGCCAAACTCTCCAGCACCGGGAGCCAGCGCGCGGTAACCCATCGAACTCATCGCCAACAGCATGGACTCGAACTTCAAGCGCTGTTGGCGTCCGCTCTCGGCCACAAGATTGCCGGTGCTCAGCGGCACGAGTGGCCCGTCTTGCCGCAGCAGCGCCAACATGCCACCGCGCCGCGCAATCCCACCCAAGACCGGCTTAGAACAGCCGCAAGGACGAATGAAGCCGAGGTCGTTACCGCTGAAAACAAAGCGTGTGGTGCGCGCGGAATGCGAGACGCACACCGTCAAGAGCGCGGCTGTTGCAAGCATCAGCAGCGTCAAAGCAAAGCGCCTACTCCACCACATAGACATATGGGAACGCACGGAGCTGCTGCTCCCCAGTGACATTGGTGCGGATCAAAACGGTGCCGCGGTGGTAGCCCTTCGGAGCGTCTTTGCTCACGCTGACTTTCACCACCCAGCGGCGCCCTTCTTCCACGGTTTTGACCGCAGCACTGAAGATGCCATTGGGCATGGCTTCCACCCCTTCGATGTTCATGGGGTCTTTGCCGCCCTTGGAGATCTCAATCTCTTTCTCGGCACCCTCGCCGAGTTTGGGCCTCCCCATGCTGAACGACGTGGGGCTAATGACCACTTCGCCTTCAATGGTGGCCGCCAAGGTGATCACCGTGCGTTGCAGCGCGCCGTAGTCCGTGAGTATTGTGATGCTTTCGCGCAAGAGCCCAACGGGAACGCCATTCTTCAAACGCACGTTGAACACTTGGCGTTGCGATCCGTCCGGTTGAGGTGTGAGTTCGCCGTCCTTGGTGATCTCCACCATCGGATTGCTGCTGCTGACTTCTTTGATGTGCACTTCAACACCCTTGGTGATGTTCACTGCGAAACTGCCGCCGGTGCCAGGGCTCGAGCGTGCAACACGACCGAGATTCACTTCGCGTGGCAGCACCGCGTACGGAGGCAGCACTTCGCCCGTGATCGTCAAGATGATCTGCGGTTGGCGCGGATCGTTGCAGAGTACCGTAACGATCTTGGTGAGGGCGCCCATGAAGTTTTTGGTGTCGAGACTCACATCAATCGTGGTCTCCTCCCCAGGTTGCAGCTCGTTCTTTGCAGGAACGGCCGCAGCGCACTGGCAGGACGGAATGACCTGAGAGATCTTGAGCGCGCCAGTACCCTCGTTCTTGATGGCGAAGCTGTGTTTGGCAGCGCTGAACTGCGGCAGGGAGCCGAACTTCCATACGGGCAACGGCACAGCAGCGCGTGGAATACCGTCCTGAGCAGACAACAGAGTGCAGAGCACAACGAGCGTGAGCAGAGTCTTCATAGATGATTCCGAAGGTGTGCGAGCATCATAGCGCAGCAACGCTGCCAAGCGCGCACCTTGCCGCCAAGGCGGTCGCCCCCTACTGTCGCGCCGTGCGCTACCTCTGCTGCTTACTCATGCTGCTTTCGGCCTGCGGGCGCGCGGACACGCCAGAAGAAGGCGTGCGGCAGTGGCTGAGCGCACTTGCGGCGGGAGACAGTTCTGCGGCCTATGCTGCACTCTGCGAGTCTTCGCAAGCACGTTTGCAACAGGCCGCTGTTGCGTGGGCCGCTGGCAAGGACGATCCTCTCGCGCCACACACCGCCGTGCCTGCCGACCCAGATGGGCGCAGCATTTTGGAATCCTGGATGACAGCCAACGGCATGCTGCCCGACCTGCCTGCGAACAGTGCGAACCTTGTGGGCACTTTTGTCATCCAAGGCCAGAACGCCACCTGCTCTGTACGTGGCCCATTCGGCGAAGTGCCTGTGGCACTCGTGCTCGAAGGCGGCTCGTGGCGCGTGCAGTTGAAGCTCCCCTGAATCAACGGAGCGCGCGCAGCAACGCATCCGCCGCGATGCGCTGCGCCACAGTCGCGTTGCGTTCATCCACGAACCAAGCCTCCAAGGCCTGTTGTTGGAGCTTTCTCGTTGCAGCGTCGCCCGATCCTGTTGCGCCTTGCGCAGCGGCGAGCAAGTGTTCTGGCGCCTCGCGACCACGCCCAGCCAGCGCAACTTCCAACCGCAAACGCTGAGCCTCAGCCACGCGCTTGAAACGCTCCAAGAGTTGAGCTCGCTCACGCGAAATGCCGCGGGCCTGATCTTGCGAACTCCACAACGCACGAGCGCGAGGGTCGAGTGCTTCATGCAAGCGCAACGCCGTGGCTCCGTCGCCAGTCACTTCTGCCAACCACGCCGCCGTGCTGTCGACGGCGAGGTTGTCGGAACAAGCATTGCGAGCTTGGTCAAGAAATTCCAATGCCGTTGCCTGAGATGCACCGCGTAGCGTCAGCACGGCCTGTGCACGCGCACAACCCACTAACGCTTCGGACAACAATTGCTCCCAACGACTCCCTCCGACACGCACTGCGCTGCTGCGTAGTCCATCACGACAAACCTCCGCCGCCGCTGCGTAGTGGCCAAGGGCGCGTTCGAGAGATGCACGTTGCACGGCACCTTGCAGCGCTATTCCAGCGGCGTTCATGCGCGCCTGGAAGGCCGATTCGAGCAGATCTTCCTGCACGACGTCCTTCGAAGGGATGCGTGGCAAGGGCAAAGCACAAGCACGTTCAAAATGCTGCGCCGCGAGTTGCGTGCGCCCGTGCTGCTGCTCGTAAACGCCGAGGTTGTACCAACCGAAAGCCGCATTGGGGCTGCGCTCTGTCATAGATTGAAACAGCGCGCCATCACCTTTCCAGCGCGGCAGTTCGCGGTAGGTCGCGATCAAGGGCACAAGAACTGTGAACAAACACAGCACGCCAACGCCCAAGACTCTGTGTCGCGAATTGTGCAGTGTCACGATGAGCGCCGCCAACACCATGCCAAAACCCAACAGGGGCATCACGAGAAAGCGCGTCGCCCCAAGAGCGCCGATCGAAAAAGGCAAGTTGCTGACGGGCAACAGCGCACACAAGAAACCCGCGATGCCGCAGGCGACGAGGCGCTGGCCACGCCGCAACGCCCAGACCACACCGAGCAACGCTGCGAGCAACAGTGCAAGTCCTGCGAGCGCGCGCCAATCTGCAAGCCCCGAAGCTGGCGGCACATCCAAGAGTGTGAGATTGGGATTCAGCCAGAACGGCAAGAACAGCGCTTGCACGTCGTAGACCGCAATCACGGCCAAGGCTGTGCTCATCCGTTCGCTCACAGTGAAGAGCGCGAACACTGGATCGGAGATGCCCAACGGATCGCCGAGCACGGCTGTACGCAGCGCGAGAAACATCAACAGCGCCACGAATGACGGCAAGGCTGCTCGCAGTGAGCGCAACACAGTCGCACCGCCTGCAAAGGCCAGCAAGCATGCAAAGGCCGGCGCGGCTACCGCCGCTTCCTTAGACGAAAGCGCCAAGAGCACCGCGAGCCCTTGCAAAACCGCGCTCCACGCACCGCGCATCCTCAACTGCAACAACAGAGCGCTGCACACGAAGATCGCAGCAAGTGAATCGGCGGCTCCGACTGCGGTCGCCACAGACTCCGTGTGCGCTGGATGCACCGCCAAGGCGAGCGCCGCCACAAATGCAGCAGGGACCGCCGCACGACACGGACGCAGAAGCGCAAGCAAGATATGAAAGCGGAGCACACAAAGCACAGCGTGCAACAACACATTGCCAAGCATGATGCCTGGAAGCGTTGCGCCTGCTCCACGCAGTTGTCCATCACGCGGATGCAACAAGCTCAACCAGAGCTTGCTAAGAGGGCGCCACAAGCTCGGGCGTGCGCCCCGACTTGCTGGATCTTCCTGCAAATCCCACCAGTCACCGGTGGTCAAAGCGACGACATCACCCTGTGCGACGCGCTTGTCCAAACCAACGATAGGAACGGAATCGAGTGTGAGTGCAAAATCACGCACCCCGCCGTAAAGCAGCAGCACTACAACAGAGAGTACGAGCGACCAGACCCAAGGCCGCCCGTTAACGGGCTCATCCATCCGAAGCAGTAATGGGAACGCTCGCTGTGACGATTCCCGCGGGCGTCGTCACCGTGATATTGACCGACCCCGAGTTAGCACTGGTTGGCAGCGAAATGATTTGTTCAATCTTGCCGTTTGAGCGCATGATGCGCGGCCCGTAATACTCTGGATGCAAAGGCACACCATTGATGTCGACGCTGATGGCGGCGGCACTCACTCCACTCACCGTTACAGTGAGTGTTCCGCCCGCACGCGGCGAACCACTCACGCTGACATTCACGCCCTGCGCCACGAGCGAACTCGTAACGAAAAGGACTGCGGCTAATGCCAACAGGCTTTGAGGGATACGAAGTGAGGTGAACATAAATACACCGTCGGCGAGCCCCACGGACACTGGCATCATAGTCTTCATGAGGGGGCCCGATCAACCTATCATTTATCCCTTCTTTTTAAACTCAACTCCTTGCCTCGACCGTGATTCCGTCGTTTGTGACACCCACTTCCAGAGTGGTTCCCTCGCCTGCCAAGCCTTCAAGCAGCAAGCGGGCAGCGCGGTCTGTTACCTCGCGCTTCAGGAGTTTTTTCAGCGGGCGCGCACCATAAATGGGGTCGTAGCCCACTCGAGCCAGCCACGCCTTCGCGGCATCGCTGAGCACCAAACGCACGCCCTTGGCCAACAAGCGCTGCTGCAGCGGGCGCAACTGGATATCGAGAATGCGCGCGATTTCACCGCGGTCGAGATTGCGGAAGAGGATCACTTCATCGAGGCGGTTCAAAAACTCCGGCGGAAAGTGGGCGCGGACGTCGCGCATGACGGCTTGCGCCACGCGTTCATCGCCAGGACTCGCCTCCGCGAGATGGCGACTGCCCAGATTGCTCGTCATGATGATGAGCGTGTTGCGGAAGTCCACTGTGCGGCCTTGGCCGTCTGTAAGGCGTCCGTCATCCAGCACTTGCAGCAGTGTGTGGAACACATCTGGGTGCGCCTTCTCGACTTCATCCAAAAGCACCACGCTGTAGGGGCGGCGCCTTACTAGCTCGGTGAGCTGGCCTCCTTCTTCGTAGCCCACATAACCAGGAGGCGCTCCGACCAAGCGCGCCACACTGTGCTTCTCTTGGTATTCGCTCATGTCGATACGCACCATCGCGCGTTCGTCATCGAAGAGCAGCGCTGCGAGCGCGCGCGCGAGTTCGGTCTTGCCCACGCCAGTCGGCCCAAGGAACAAGAACGATCCTGCGGGACGCGTTTCGTCAGAGAGGCCAGCCCGCTGGCGTCGCACGGCATCGGCCACGGCCTTCACCGCCTCGTCTTGCCCCACGACGCGTTCGTGCAAACGCTCTTCGATGCGCAACAGCCGCTCGCGCTCGCCTTCCAACATGCGCTCCACGGGAATGCCGGTCCAAGCGCTCACCACCGCGGCGATTTCGTCTTCGCCGATTTCCTCCCGCAGCATGGGGCGTCCGCCTTGGATTTCTTTGAGACGCGTCTCTTGCTGCACGATGGCCTGTTCACGCTCCGGGATTCGCCCGTAGGTGATTTCTGAAACACGCGCGAGGTCGCCGCCGCGCCGCGCGCGATCGGCTTCCGTGCGCAAGCTCTCCATTTCGCTTTTCGCTTTGCGGATGGTGGTGATGATCTCTTTCTCTGCCACCCAGCGTTGGCGCAGCACACCGGCGCGCTCTTCCAGATCGGCGATTTCGCGCACCACAATCTCATGACGCTCGCGGCTGGCGCGATCTTTTTCCTTAGCCAGCGCCTGCTCTTCCACTTTCAAGCGCACCAACGAGCGCTGCATCTCATCCAACTCTTGCGGCGTGGAATCGATTTCGATGCGCACCCGCGAGAGTGCTTCATCCACGAGATCGATCGCTTTGTCCGGAAGTTTGCGGTCGGTGATGTAACGCGCAGACAGCCGCGCCGCCGCCACCAGAGCCGCATCGCGCACGCGCACACCGTGGTGCACTTCGTAGCGTTCTTTCAGACCACGCAAGATGGCGATGGACTCTTCGATCCCTGGCTCACCCACCATCACTTTCTGAAAACGACGTTCGAGCGCTGCGTCCTTCTCCACGTGTTTGCGGTACTCATCAAGCGTTGTGGCCCCGATGCAGCGCAGTTCGCCGCGAGCGAGCGCCGGCTTCATCATGTTGGCGGCATCTTGCGCCCCTTCAGCGGCGCCGGCCCCCACGACGGTGTGCAGCTCGTCGATGAACAACACCACACGCCCTTCGGCCTCTGTCACTTCCTTCAGCACGGCTTTCAAACGCTCCTCAAACTCACCGCGGTACTTTGCGCCAGCAACCAGCGCGCCCATGTCGAGCGCAAGAATGGAACGATTGCGCAGACTTTCGGGCACATCACCCTCCACCACACGGTTCGCCAGTCCTTCAACGATGGCGGTCTTGCCCACGCCAGGCTCGCCGACCAACACTGGGTTGTTCTTGGTGCGCCGCGAGAGCACTTGCATGACGCGACGAATCTCTTGATCGCGCCCAATGACTGGATCCAGTTTTCCTTCCCGCGCCATGGCGGTGAGATCGCGACAGTATTTCGTCAGCGCTTGGTAATTGGCTTCCGCATTCTCACCTTCGACACGACCACTTCCACGCAACGGCATGACAGCCTCCTCCACGCGCTTCACGTCCATTCCAGCGCTCTTCATGAAGGCACCGAAAGCGCTGCTCGGCAAATCCATGCCGCCAAGGATGAGGTGCTCCGTGGACAGGTGTGAGTCCTTCAGCGCCGCGCGCCGTGCTTGCGCTGCGTCCATCAACTTCATGCACTCGCGCGAAAAATGCAGATCGCCGCCCTGTTGCGTCGGCAGCTTTCTCAACTCCGCTTGCAGCGCATCTTGGAGCTTGGTGGCGGAGAGACTCAATCTGTCCAACACCGGGCGCAACAGCCCGTCTTCCTGTTCGCACAACGCTATGAACACGTGCGCTGAAGCGATCTCCGGATGGCCTTGCCGCCGCGCGCTTTCGCTGGCCGCTGCCACTGCCTCGCGGACCTTGAGAGTCATCTGCTCGGGTTTCATTCGTCGGCCTCCTTCGGTTCGGGACCCCACGGGGGGCAGGGCCTCACAGGAGGTTCACTCGCAAATCTCGGGCCGCAGCGTGGCCCGTGAAGGCGATTCAGGCCGCTGGGGGCTGATCAATCATCATCGGGAGCGTCAACGCGCCGTCCGCGCAGTTCCGCCTTCTCTTGGCATGGCAGGCAAAACTCGGCAAAAGGCTTGGCTCGTAGGCGCGGCAAGGAGATCTCGCCGCCACAGTCTTCACAGCGCCCGTAGCCGCCACTTTCAAGGCGCCGCAAGGCCTCCTCGATGAGCTGCAATTCGCGACTCTCACGGCACCGCACCTGGATTGCTCCTTCTTGGCGCATGGCGGAATTGGCCTGATCGCCCTCATCGCCGCGCTCATCTTCGATGTCAGCGGCATGCTCCTCGGCGGAAAGCTCGTGCTGCAGTTCGTGCTCCCGATCGAGAAGGAGCTCCCGCATGTGATCCAGTTGTTCACCACTCAACGAAGCTCTGCGCGTCACCATGGGTTGTGCCCCCCGAAACCGGCGCGGGCGCTACCGGTTGCCACGTGTCCAGCTTGTCGGAATCCTCTGCCGTGGCCTTGAACCCTCGCGCAGTGGCTTCGTGGAGTGCAGTACGGAGCGCGCGCGAACCTGTTAGCTGCCACACCTGACCAATTGTCAGAGGGCAGGCCTAAAGCGGGAAAGATCGACTTTGAGTGTGGAAATACGCGCATGGAGGCTAGCCCGCGGTATAGATGCCATGCGTGATGCCTCCGCAACATTGCCGCCTGTGCGCGTGAGCAGATCCTCGAGATAGCGACGCTCGAAAGTCTCCATCGTCTCGCGGTAACCCGGTTCGGTGCTGCTGAACACTGCACCTCCGCGACACTCTTCAGGAAGATCCTCTACTTCGATGCTGCCACCGGGCTTCAGCGCCAACATGCGTTCGATCGCGTTGCGCAGTTCACGCACGTTGCCTGGCCAAATGTGCGCGCAAAGGCCTGCCATGGCCGCTGTAGAAACGAGGGCCTCGCCTTGACCGAGACGCCCAAGGAAGGAGCGCACCAAGAGTGGAATGTCCTCACGGTGAGTGCGCAGCGGCGGTACTTGCACCGGTAAGACATTCAGCCGGAAGAACAGGTCCTGACGGAGTTTGCCGTTCCGCACGAATTCTCGTAGGTCGAAATGGCTGCAAGCGATCACACGCACATCAGGATGGAGCACGACACTGCCGCCAACGCGCACCACCTCGCCGCTTTGCAGAAAGCGCAGCAGAGCTGGCTGGAGCTGCAGCGGAATCTCCCCCACCTCGTCAAGGAAGAGTGTGCCCTTGTCCGCGCGTTCGGCATAGCCGATCCGCGTGCGATCTGCACCCGTGAAGGCACCGGCCTCGACACCGAAAAGCTCGGATTCCAAGAGTCCCTGCGGCAGGGCACCGCAATGCAGAGCAACGAAAGGATGAGCAGAGCGCTCGCTGCGCGCATGAATGGCCCGCGCGACGAGCTCTTTGCCGGTGCCGCTCTCGCCACTAATCAACACCGTCCCGTTGCGTGGTGCGAGATTGGCGATGGTGCGCACCAATGTGCGCATTTCGCGGCTGTTGCCTACAAGGCCTTCAAAAGCACCGCACTCGAGCGCCGCACGCAGTGCACCCACTTCAATCAAGAGCCGCGCCTTTTCTCCGGCGCGCTGCACACTCGCGAGCAGCTCCTCGGCTTCAAAGGGCTTGGTGATGTAGGCCTCGGCCCCAGCATTGATCGCGGAGACCGCATCCTTCACCGTGCCGAACCCCGTCATCAGCACCACGCGCGCCAAGCACTTTTCTCGCAGGAGTTCGGCGTGAAGCTCGTGGCCATTCATGCCGGGCATGCGCAAATCCGTCACGACGACATCGAAGGGACGCTCTTTCACAGCATCCAGCGCTTCCGCGGCATTGCTCACGGCTTCGACGCGATGCCCAGCACGCTCAAGCGCACGGCGCACGAAGAAGCGCATGCTTTCTTCGTCATCAACCACCAGCACATCGAAACCGTTCTCACTCTCGGCACTCATGCATTCGCTCCTGCGCAAGGCAGCTCGCACCAGAACACGCTGCCTGCGTCTTCCCGTGGAGCGTACCCAGTGCTCCCACCACACTCGATAGCCAATCCATGAGTGATGGCGAGTCCGAGGCCCGTGCCTCCTGTGCGTTCGCGGGTGGTGAAGAAGGGTTCAAACAAGCGTGCCCGCAACTCCGGAGCCACACCTGCACCGCAATCCAAAACACTCATGCGCACTCGGCCTTGATCCGAAGCAACACGGATCGTGACGCTCCCTGCTCGCGGTGAAGCCTGCAACGCATTGCGCACGAGATTGAGCAGCATCTGCTGCAACACACCCGCGGGCGCGGCCACTGCAAACGCTGGGGCGCCTTCAACGCAGATCTGCACTCCGGCATCATCAGCCTGCTGCTTCAACATGTGCACCACGTCGGCCAAGACTTCCGCGCCCGCACAAACCTCGGACTCAGTGCGTCGCGGCCGACCAAGCTGCCCCAAGCCAAGCACGATGGCGCGCCCTCGTTCGCTCGCGCGCAAGATCATGTCGAGACACTCTTGCACCGGCAGCGGCGGACGCTCTGCAGCAGCTTCACTCGCGCATCCGCGAATACCGCCGATGATGTTGTTGAACTCATGCGCCACACCTGCGGCCAAAGTGCCGACAGCCGCGAGTTTTTCGTGGCGCACAAGCTGCTCCTTGGCGCTTTGCAACGCAGCGAGAAGTTCAGAGAGCTTGTGACTCTGTTCGCGCTGCACGTCTAACGCTGCTCCGAGTTGCCGCGTCTTGTCGTCCACGCGCTGTTCTAATTCGCTCTGCGCCCGACCGAGATCCGCCAACACCGAATGCAACGCACGCGCTAGTTCGCGCGTCAATGCGCTGTCTTGTTCTGCCGGATTAATGCTGCCTGATGCCCCCGCACGCAATGCGAGTTGCTGCAACGGACGCTGCACAGTCGCGTGCCACCACAACCACAACCCTGCCGCGCTGAGGAGCATGCAAAGCGCAACGGTGAGCAACAATTCGCGGGTCTCGCTTTCATGTGTGCCGGTCGCCGAGTTCAGCGCCAAACGGCGAGCTTCATCAAGGCTTCCAAGCAGCGCTTTCGTACTGGCAGCATCAGCTTCAGCATCTTGGCGTTGGCCCACGAGCAAGCTCGCTTCAAGCGCAAGAACGACGGCGGACGGCAACAATGCGCCGTGAGTGTGAATGTCCTCGCGCCAGCGCTCAGCGATGCGTTGGCGCCGCGCAACTTGCAACTCTTCTAGGGCAACGAGTTGACGCACATCGAAGCTCGCCATCGCGTTGTTTCGCTCGGCTGTGGCGTCGGCTTCCGCCTTCGCATTCCACGATGCATTGAGCTGCTGCAACACCAGCGTTGTGGCGAGGATGGCAACGCACATCAGAGCGAGCAGGCCAAGGAACGTCCGCGTCATCGCGCGCCGCCCGGCAAGAGCACATCCATACCGCCCAAGATGGCGGCGCTCAGGCGTGCGCCACTGCGTTGCAGCTCGCTCAAGATGCCTGTGCACAACGATGTGTGATCTTCGAGCTCCACAGAATTGCCCAAACGCAGTGCCGCCACCACGGCTGTCGCGGCACGCTCTGGGTCGGCATGCACCACCAAGGCTGCGCCCAGTTCGCGCAACTGCGGCAGCGTGCCACCAACCGTCATCCCCGCGAGTTTCGCTTTGCGCAGGACACTATCGAAATCCATGCTCGATAGAGCTCCTTCTTCGAACAACAAGATTGCGTCATTCGAGCATGCGGCGATCAGGGCGAGGGCCGAACCCAACGTGGCACCGCGCGTGATCTCGACACAGCGACGTTGTGGCCAGAGCGTTCGAGCTCGCTCACGCAGGATTTGCATGGAGTCGCGCAAGCGCAGATGCACTTTGGGCAACGCGACTGCCCGCACCGGCTGTGTCGCCTCACCGATCACCAACTGCCGTCGCAAGACTCCCCCTGGCCGCGTGGACTGCGTCGCAGCGTCGCCCCGTAGCAAGGCTGCTTCCGGCCATTGTCGGGTCACAGCAGCCACGATGCGCTCTGCAGCAGCGCTTCCATCGGTCAGGACGTCTACGCTGGTGCGTGGAGCATCCTGGGCCATGCAGACAACGGTCGTCACGGCCCATAGAAATGCCGTAAGAAGCCTGTTCATGGGCGCATGCTACCCCGCCGCGAGGGTAGGCTCAGAGCGGAGAACAGCATGACACTTCTGAGCTGCACCCTATTATTCGCAGCGGCATCCGCCCTAACCGCTCAACAGACGCCCCCTACGGAAACGCCGCGCCAGCCAGCACCGGCCCGCCCCGCAGCGGAGGCCGTGACGGAGGTTGCGAAACCTGCCGAATCGCCGCCTGCAAATATAGTGGTCATTCCAACGCCAGATGCACTTTCGGTAGAAGCGCCAGAGCATGCAGACCTCGCAGAACTCTCACGCTGGTACCGAGAGATGCGCCAAACCGGCGTGAAGCAGATTGTAAAAGCGCAAGATGGCCATGACCCTGATTCCGTGGCACGCACTTTGGTGCAGATGGATATAGGGCGACGCAACGCACTCGCAGCATGGAAGCGCCGCAACTGAGGCTTTGACGGCCGCTCCGTTATGATCTACGCGCCATGCGTTGCGCCTCCATTTTTCTTGCACTGACTCTGCTGCTCGCAGCCCAAGGATCTCGCACCGTTTGCGCCCTCAACGGAGCTCGCGACTCGAGGATTCAGCACGAGGGTCAAGTATCGGCTGCTGAATCCGAGGGACACTGGGCGTTGCGCTGTGCGCCTGCGAGCGGCACACGCTTCTATGGCATCACGGTGGGCGACCTGTGGGGATCGAACCCCAAGGTATTGCTTCTTCGTGTGTTCCTCGAGGGCGAAACGCCACTGAGCTTTCAGCTGCGCCTCGAAGATGAAGAAGGCATGCTCGCCAATGACGCTGCGGCTTGGCTGGATCAAACGCTCAATCCAGGTTGGAACGCGCTGAAGGTCGATTTGACGAAACTCATCAGCCGCAAAGGTGCACGCGCCATCGACCGCAGCAAAGGCCTGCGACGCATTCGCCTCTCACGCCGCGCGGAGGCCGGCAACGCCGCATTCCGCATGGAGTCCGTTGGCTTTGAAGGTGAATCGGCGGCCGCTCCAAGCGCAACCACCATCGAGCAAGTCTTGGCGTTGCCCGTGAATGCAGCACGCGCTCGCGAACTCGCGATGGTGCTGACACAGTTCTCGCCCTCCAAGGCCTTCGACCAAGCCTGCGAGTGGCTGACCCGTGAGGGCGACGAGCAGGCGCGCAAGGCCGCCCGCGATGCCCTGCAACGCATCGATGATCCGAAACTCATTCAGCGGTTGGTGCAGCGCAGCAGCCGTGCTTCCCCCGAACGCGTGGAACTTCTGAGTGCGCTCGCCACCAATGGCAACACCGTTGCCGCTGCTGCTGCCGCCAAAACTCTCGCCGATCCGAAACTGCCGCTCGAAGAACGCGTGGCTGTGTTGCGTGGACTCGCACGTGTGGGGCGCTGGAACCCAGCGCTCGAACTCGCGGCACCTGCGAACTCCGCTTGGCCGCTGCGCGCGGGGCTGCTTGAGAGCGCACTTTATGCGGCGTCGGATGACGCCATCGACACCGTCATCTCCTGTGTCGGGGCCAAAGAATCATCACGTGTCAGCGGGCCTGCCATCGCTGCGCTGATAGCGCGCCTCGGAACAGATCTTGGTCACGACGCCGTCGCGTGGAAAGAACTCTGGAATGTGCGCCGCGGACAAGCCTCGTCTGCTGCCAAGAACTCCAAGAGCGCAGGCTATGGCTCGTTCTATGGCATCCCTATGGATCCGGGGCGCGTCGTGTTTGTGCTCGACGGTTCCGGTTCCATGCGCGAAGAAATCAAGGGCGGCAAGGCCGCAGAGCACATCAAAGCATCGGCGCATCTCAAAGGGCTTCCGCTGCGCACGCGGCTCGATCTGCTCCAAGCAGAGCTTGTGCATGTGCTCTCCAAACTGCCTTCGGAAACCAAAGTGGGAATCGTGTTTTTCAACGACGACGTGCTCTGGCTCAGCAAAGGGATTGAGCCGTTGAACGATGCGACCCGTGAGCGACTGAGTTCGCGGGTGCGTGCAGCAGTTGCTGGCCAAGCCACCAACATTCACGATGGCATGTGGGCTGCTTTTCACCCCACTGGAAAAGCCGTTGCCGAAGACGTGCTGGCAGGCCCCGACACCATCGTGGTGCTCACAGACGGCGCACCGTCTGCAGGCCCTGTGAAAGACCAAGACACACTCAGCGATGCCATCTTGCGCTGGGATCTTGGCCGCGCCGTCCGCATCCACAGTGTGAATGTCGGCAATCGCGCCTCGCGCTGGATGCAGCGCGTTTCTCTGGCCACCAACGGCGTGCACCAAGACCTCTCCTCAGACCGAACGAACGAAGGGACAGCGCAGTGAGCTCTGAACAGATCATCATCCGCCCTGCGCGTATCGAAGATGCCGGCGAATACTTGCAACTCGTGGAAGCCCTCGCGCGCTACGAGCAACTGCCACCGCCCGACGCCGAGGCTAAGGCGCGCTTGATCGAACATCTGTTTGGTCCGCGCCCGCACTACCGCTTGTTGGTAGCTGAACACCAAGGGCACCTCGTGGCCTACGCAGCGCACTTCCTGGCCTACTCCACCTTTGTGGCACGCGCGACATTTTATCTTGAAGATCTCTTCGTACTGCCGGAGTTCCGCCATCTGAGAGTTGGCCACCGCATGATGCTGACTTGTGCGCGCTTGGCGGTGGCTCAAAACTGCGGCCGCATGGATTTCATCGTGCTCGATTGGAACAAGCTAGCGCTCGATTTCTACAAACGGCATGGCATTGATGTGCGCCGCGAATGGGTGTTGCATCGCGTAGATCAAGAAGGTCTGGAACGGCTCGCTGCTCTATCAGAACAGTGCGACGGATAGACTCTGCTCAACGCCCACGTAGCCCAATGGCAGAGGCAGGGGACTTAAAATCCCCCAAGTGTGGGTTCGACCCCCACCGTGGGCATCAACCGAATCGCTCGAACGCTGTCAGGGTTTGCCGCGCAGAGTCTTCACCCAAGCGCGAAAGTTCTCTTGCAAACTCACCAAGTCGCAGGCATACGCCGTCTCGACGGCGCGATACATCAACTCGGGCATGCTCTCGTCGGCGCGTTTCGATTTGAGAATGTCAAGAAACACCCGGTACTTCTGCGGACCAAGCCCAATGAGATACGCAGTGAGCGCCCACGCCTGTGGATGCAGGGCCGGCGGCAGTTCATGGAGTTTGATGAGCTGAGAAAACGGAATGATGGCCTGATCCTCACCAAGCTGCACGCGCTCCTTGAACACCTGCCACCAGTCGTTGCCAATGTCGGTTTTCCAGCCTTGCACCTCCCCGAGCAAACAAAAGGTTTCGCCATGAAGTTTGTGGCGTCGCTCAAACCAATGGCCCAAGCCTTCAGTCACCCACGCAGGCAAGTGGTAGAAAAACTGGCGGTACATGAAAAAGAACTGATGCGACAGAGCATGATCGAAGCGAGCCGCATCCTGTGCCGGTGTTTCTGCACTCATACACTGCGACGTGACGCATGTCGCCGCCGCTTGATGAAACCACCAAGAGTTGCGTGTACCGCTGCTGCCGAAATGATGCCTGCCGAAAACTCGGTACGCCTCGATATCTGAAAACACATACACCTCGCCGCGCTGTGGATGGCCAAATCGAGTCTGTGGCGTTGGCAATGCGCCCTTCGGAAGTACGTCCGCAAAACCCAGCAACGCTTCAAACTGCGCTTGTTGCTGGAGCATCCTCCACAACCACAGATGCGCGCTCCCGTGTGCGTCCAGATCGCCGCGCGGAGTCAGAGCCCAAGCCCGCGCCCAAGCGAGTTCTGTGCGCGGCAAATCTTTCACCAGCGTCTGCGGAATCGCTACGACGAGCACGAGATCTTTGGTCGCCATGACTACGGGGGGTGTCTTGTTGCTTTGCAGCAGAGCGAGCGTGGTTACTTTGGCGGAGCCCAAGAGCATCCGCGGCGGTTCCACGAGAGCTTGCCTCGTGTCGCGGCTTGCCGCTGCACACACTGAGCACCACCACGTTTGTTTGGAGTTCCCATCTGGGGCGGGTAGCGCCAACGCGAAGTCTGTGGCCAAAGGCAACTGGAAGGCAGCGTCCAGCGTGGGCCTGCCCAGCAGGACCTTTCCTGACGCATGCACCTGTGCACGAATACCAAGCGCCAAAAGCAACACGAGGACGAGTGCAACTGCATCCCGTCCCCGTGGTGTCATTGAGTGCGTACCTGCGAAATCAGCGCGCCGCTGCTTCCTTAGCCTTCACTCTGCGATGTTCTGACACGAGAGTCTGCACTGAGGTGAGTTCCCCGCGCAGTTCCTTCAACTTGTCCGCAATGCTGACCTGCTTCTTGCCGCAATCAGGGCAGATAACCACCGTCTCATGACGACGGATTTCATCTTCAACCCAAACCTTGCGCGCCAACACCGCGCCCATGCCAGCCACAGCGGAATCCATACGACGGCCGAAATCGGAAATGAAGATGGGCTCCATCACCTTGAGCAGAGCCTCAGCACTCTTCGGATCGCTCACCGTCTTCGTGCGCAAGCCTGCTGCGTCGTAGACGAGCACTTGCACACCTTCACCAAGATCTGCCTTGTGCTCAGCCACAACGACAGTGCGCACATCGACGCGCACGAGATTGAAGAAGTGCGACGCCACTGCGAAGTCGCGGCTTTTCTCGAGGTCGAGCACACACTTCATGTGAGGTTTCGAAGTTGGGTCATAGACCAGCACGAGACTGGGCAACGCTCGCAGCTTCCACGCTTGCTCACCGCCTGCGCCGCCGACAGCTTCATCGAAGGACGCTTCGCTGCCGCCGTATCCGTCGCGCGATGCGTGCTTCGGCAACGCAGCGCCAACCCAAGGCAGTGTGACTGCGCCAAGCCAGTAGCTCGCTTCGCCGCCAGAAACTTTGGCTTTCGCACCGCGCCCAGAGCCACCACCGAAACGACCCGCAGGAGTGCCACCACCAGCTCCGCCGCGTGCTGTAGCTCCACCGCTGCTCGGAGTCGTGGCGCCGGGGCCTGGAGTGACACCGGGGCCGGGACCAGGAGTTGGTCCGGGCGCAGGGCCAGGACTTGGAGCAGGAGCTGGTGCCGGTGCGGGAGCAGGACCCGGTGCTGGCACTGGGCAACCGCCATATCCTTGAGCAGGTAGCTCAGCAACGAAAAGAGCAACCACCAACAGGATCCCCAAAGCTGTAAGTTGCTTCATGGTCTGCCTCCGTCAGCAGAGCCCACACGAGGCTGCGGCGCTGCTCACGCGTGAAGTCTAATCCCTCGATGGCCAAACTGAAAAGCCCATTGTGCGCAGAGTGTCCGAGGGGCGTAGGAAGTGGGTCTGGCAACGAGCATTCAGAGCCTGCCCGCTACGGTTCATCGCTTGCAAACCAGTGCCTCGGAGGGCTTTGGGCTCAGCCGCCGAGCCCAAAGAGGGCCTTGGCAACATGGGATGCAATCTTGGGGTTTTCCTTCAGGCGACGAGTG
Source organism: Planctomycetota bacterium (assembly GCA_009691765.1). Classification (GTDB taxonomy): domain Bacteria; phylum Planctomycetota; genus SXUL01. The sequence continues at coordinate 25,983 of SIAO01000005.1, forward strand.
CAGTAGCCATACCAATCGTGGCCAAAAGGCACATACACCCTCACGGGATGCCCCTCGCGAACCAGACGTGCACGCAGGTGTTCGGTGACTCCGAGGAGCATCTGAAACTCGTAGCGCTCGCGCGCAATGTTCATGTTGCGCAAGGTGCCGAGCGCATCTTCAACCAACTTTGCGTCATGCGTTGCAATGCCAACTCGCGTCGCACCAGTCGCAAACATGTGCTTCAAGCAGTGCCTGTAGTTTTCGCGTACGGGTTCGAGTCCCTTGAAGGCGATGTCCGCGGGCTCAACGTAAATTCCTTTGCACAGGCGGTATGAAGGCTTGATGTCCGCGAGCGCGTCGATGTCCGCTTGCGTGCGCTTCATGTAGGCCTGCAACACGAGCCCAACATTGGCGCGGCCTTCGGTGCGCAATGTGCGGAACACAGCGATCGTCGCGCTCGTGCACTTCGAATCTTCCATGTCGATGCGCACGAAGTTGCGCTGCTGTTCCGCTGCGGTGACGACACTGCGAACGCGTTCGAGTGTGCGCGCAAGATCGAGCAACAAGCCGAACGCCGTGAGTTTCACAGAAACGTTGCAATCGAGTTTGCGCGCCGCGATGCCTTGCAACGCTGCAATGTAATCGTTGCGTGTGGTGTCCGCTTGCTCTTCGCGTTCGATGAACTCGCCCAGCACGTCGAGCGTTGCGCTGCAACCGGATTGGTTGAGCTCCGCCACCACGGCAAGCGCTTCGTCGAGCGTCGCACCCGCCACGTAGCGCCTCGCAACACGCCGCACCACAGGCTTGGGTATGAACGGGATGGTGCCCGCAATCATGCGATCAAAAAGCCCCACGCGCTCAGTGCCCCACCGCTTCGAGATAGCGCTCAGCTTCAAGTGCCGCCATGCAACCGCTGCCTGCAGCCGTGATCGCTTGGCGGTAGTAGGAATCCTGCACGTCACCGCAAGCGAAGACGCCTGGCAATTCCGTTGCAGCACGACCGGGAGTTGTTTGCAGGTAGCCCTTCGCGTCCATGGTGAGTTGCCCACGAAACATCTCGGTGTTCGGCACATGTCCGATGGCCAAAAATATGCCGTCCACCGTCACATCTTCGATGACACCCGTCTGCGTGTCGCGCATGCGCGCACCACGGAGCCTTTGTCCCGGCGTTCCGAGGTACTCAAGAATCTCCGAGTTCCAGCGCGCGCTGACCTTGGGATTGGCGAGAACGCGGTCTTGCATGATCTTGCTGGCGCGCAAGGAATCGCGCCGATGCACCAGCGTCACCTTCGAGGCGTAGCGCGTGAGGAAGTTGGCCTCCTCGGCTGCGGAATCGCCACCACCGACGACGAAGACGTGCTTGTTCTTGAAGAAGAAGCCATCGCAAGTGGCGCATGCTGACAGGCCGTGCCCCATGAAGGCACCTTCATCTGGCAGATTCAACAACTTCGCGCTCGCACCAGTGCTGATGATGACCGTGTGCGCGCACACTTCTCGCTCAGCACTGCGCACACTGAACGGCGCGCCAGATTTCAGATCCACGCTCACGACGTTCTCGGAGTGAATCTGCGTGCCGAAGCGCGCCGCTTGGTCGCGGAAGCGCTGCATCAGCTCTGGGCCCATGATGCCTTCAGGAAAGCCTGGGTAGTTCTCCACATCGGTGGTGATGGTGAGTTGCCCGCCGGGCTGCGGTCCTTCGAACAAGACGGGTGCAAGATTGGCCCGGGCCGCGTAGATAGCAGCAGTCCACCCGGCGGGACCGGAGCCAATGATGACGACGTTCGCGGTTTCAGTCATGCAGTCTTCCTTGCGCGTTGGATGCTACCCATCGGTTTTGACGCACAAAAGCAGCCGCGTTTGACCCTTCCAGAGGCTGCGCTATGGTGCTGTGCACCGAGGACTCCATGGAACTGACCCAACTACTGGCCGCCGATCGCATCATCTCCATCAAGGAGCCCACCAAGGAAGCTGCGCTCAAGGCGTTGGTGAAAGTCTTAGGCAAGACCAACACGGTCGGCAAGGAAAAGGAATTGGCGAAAGCCATCTCGGACCGCGAGCGCATTCTCTCCACCGGCATTGGCTATGGCATCGCGATCCCGCACGCCAAGATTGCTTCCGTAAAGTCCTTCATTGCCGCCATCGGAACTTCCAAGGCCGGCATCCCTTTCGAGAGCCTCGACGGCAAGCCCGTGAACATCGTGGTCATGATCGCTGGGCCTGAAGGCCAAAACGAAGAGTACTTGCGCATCCTCGCGCGCTTCACCAACGTGCTGAAATCCGAACAGACCCGCACGCGCATCATCGAAGCCAAGAAGCCCGAACAAGTGATGGCGATCCTCAGCGAATCACGCTGAGTCAGACCTTGGTGCAACAACGCCGCCGCGAACACCACGCGGCGAGCAGCGTTCCCCACGCGAGCCAAGACACTCTTCCCCATCCGGGCATCGTGCGCAAATAGTCCCAGAGCATTTGCACAGGCGCGAGCAATGCACGCAGCGCTGAAGCCTGCGTTGCGGCCACGCGCGCTTGCGGCGCCGCAACGACGAGCGCTCGAACTTCTCGCCGTTCAAGGAAGTGTTGCAACACAGCTTCCCGGCGTGCCGTCGGTTCTGCCGGAAACTCGCCCGGCAAGAACGTAATGCAAGGAGATCCGCTGAAGCGACCATGCGCATCGCTGTTGCCGAACCCAACAATGTTGTTGCTCTTGCAAAGTCCTGCGAGTTCCTGACAACTTGCTTGCTCTGTCGCGCTGGAGCAAAGCGCACGGTGTGCGACTTCAAAGCCATCGACACCCGCGGCCACATATTCAGCTCGCGAGGGAATGCGTTGCCTGCATTGCTCCACCGTCAACGCTGCGCGCGTTCTTGCGTCATGAGCCACGCTGATCAATCCACCGCTGGCACGCACTGCGCGCACCGCTTCCAGCGTCTTGCGCGCCACATTCCCTTCCGCGAAGTCCTCTGGCGTCAAACGCTGCAGCAGCGCCGTTTGCAAGGCAGCCTCCGGTCCGTAGCAGAGCAGGTGCGCGCTCACAGCGCCACGCTCGTGCGCCCCGCCGCTCCATTCCATGCCTCGCAGCACAGTCAAGCCTTCAGGCGCTAAAAACTCCGCAGGATGCGCGTCGTGATTGGTGATGACGACCACATCGACGCCATGGTCCCGCGCACGCTGCAACATGGTGTCGATGGAGGCCGCGCCATCCACCTTGTCACCAGCATGAACATGCCCGTCGAAGACCAAGCCCGGAGTTTGGGAGACGAAGCGATCCGCGGCCGCCCAACCCCACCACGCAAACGCGGCAACACCCGCGAGCCAAAGCGCAGCGCAAGAAACGCGAACGAGCCGCACGCGCCAAGGAGTAGACCAAGGCAGGACAAGCAACACGAGCAAACCCAACGCGATCAACGGCGCAGAGGCCATTGCAAATTCGCGCGGCGAACTCCACCGTGCGAGTGCCAACGCAGGACCCGCCACGGGCTCCAGAAGCACTCGCTCAAGCGTCGGAACAACGCGCAGCATCCCGGAGGGCATGAGGGTTGCTGCATCGACGACATGTGCAGGTCGTGCAAAAGCGAACCCGAGCGCCAAGATTGTTGCGAGCAACGCTAGGCCGCGCCATGCACCACTCGGACGCACTTCACGCCCGCGCAATAGGCTCAAGAGCACAGCGCACACCAACAGGGACAAAGCCACGGAAGCCACGGCATCGGAGAGAAAATGCCGTGCCAACACTGTGCGATCGAGCACGAGAAGTGGCATCAACAAGAACAGCGCGCGCGCCACTTTGTGACGGTGGAACAAGAGCCACAGAACACAGGCAGCACTGGCCGCCGTGACCACATGTCCAGAAGGGAACGACTTGGTGTCGATGGCCGGGAATGGTGCGTTGAGGCCGCGCTCTACGAGTCCGTGAATCGCACTCATCGGCCGCGCCCGAGCGACCCAGACTTTGAGAGCATCCGCCACACAAATTCCGAGCAGCGGCACGGCGAGCAGCAAGACCCCATTGACCCTGCGCGTTGCGGAACTTGCACAGAACCAAAGCCACGCTCCGGGGATCAAGACCGCGAGAAAAAGCACTGTGGGAGCCCAAGCCTCGACGTGCAACCAGAATGCCTCGCTGGTGGGCAGCAAGGAGTTGAGCGCCAAAGCGAGCGAGGTGTCGAAAGGCAGAGCCAAGAGGGCAAGGGCAGCGCCTATAGCAGCCGCGACAAAGAAACCCCGCGCTGCGGGAAGTGGTCGTTCGGAATCCTGTGGCATCACGCGGATTTGCTCCACTCTGAGGTCTCGCTTCAGCGTGATATCTTTACCCACCACCCTTACAAACGCCACCCGAGATCTTCACATTCATGGACATTGACGCGCGCGACAACCGCGGCCGAACACGCTTTATCTGCACCATTGGGCCGAAGCTCCTTGAGCGCTCCGCGCTAGAACAGCTCACGCTGCATGGCATGAACATCGCCCGCGTCAACGGCTCGCACGGCAGCTTGGACGATATCCGCGCCATGGTGAGCTTCTTGAAGCGCGAGCTACCGGCGGGGGTCAAGATCTTGTTGGACTTGCCGGGCAACAAAGTGCGCACCGACAACATCTGCGAGCCCATCGCGCTCAAAGCTGGGGCCGAGTTCGTGCTGCACCCCGAGAACCTCACCTTCAAATCGCTGTGGTCACGAGTGAAGGCGGGCGACCGCATCTCTGCCGCTGATGGCGCCATCCAAATGGATGTGACAGGCGTCAATGGCACCGACATCCACACTTGCGTCGTGGTGGGCGGGAACTTGGCCAATCGCAAAGGCCTGAACATCCGCGGCATCGGCGATTCCATGCCCTTCGATTTTGAACGCGACATCGCCTTGATGAATGTCGCCATCGAATTGCGTGTGGATTACGTGGGGTTGTCCTTCGTGCGTTCCGGTGAACATGTGCGCCGCACACGCGCGCAACTTACAGGCACGGGCGTCGGCATCGTCGCCAAAGTGGAAACCGCTGAAGCCGTGGCCGGACTCGACCGCGTGCTGCAAAGCTCCGACATGATCATGATCGATCGTGGCGATCTCGAAGCGGACATTGGCCGCGAGAACGTGCCCTTGGTGACCAAGCGCGTGCTGCGCCGTGCCAACGAATTGGGTGTGCCCGTCATCGTGGCCAGCCAATTCCTCACCACTATGCTCGAACGCCCACTGCCTGTGATGGCGGAGGTCAGCGACATTGCCAACGCCGTTCTCGACGGCGCCGATGTGCTGATGCTCAGCGAAGAGACCGCCATCGGGCAGTATCCCAACGAAGCCATTGGCACGATGCGTCATGTCGCCCGCACTGTGGAGCGTTGGCAATCCAGCGATTATCACGCCGTGATTCTCGCGGCGGGTCCCTCCACGGGTTTCGGATCGCTCACCACCAACAAACACAAGTGCATGTTGGATGTCGGTGGTTCCACAATCATCAGCCATCAACTTTCCAACCTGCGCGCATGTGGCATTACCGACGACCGCATCACGGTGGTCATCGGGCACAACCATCACCAGATCGAGGCCTACCTGCGTGGCGAAGGCTTTCTCGGTCGCTTTGTCTTCAACCCGTGGTACGCGACGACGAACATGTTGGTTTCACTGTGGCTGGCCCGCGAAACCAGCAATCTCGTCATTGTTTATGGCGACATCATTTTCGAACGCGCCATTCTCATGGACTTGCTGGCCTGTCCCGGCGCGGCAGCCCTCGCGGTGGATACCGATTCCGAAATGGGGCCTGAAGACGAGAAGGTCATCGTGAAAGACGGTGGTGTGTTGCGCATGAGCAAAGAACTGGATCCTGCGCACTGCGCTGGTGAGTTCATTGGCCTCGCACGCCTCGATGCTGCGACAGCGACTGCTCTCTTGCAGGAAATGGACCACGTCACCCGCGCCGGAGGGCTTATGGAGTTCTTGAGCGTGGCCCTCGAACGCATCGCAGCACGCGGCATCCGCTTGCAAACCGTGCCGACACAAGGGCGTGCGTGGAATGACAACGACTGCATCGCAGACCTCGATCGCTCGCGCGACTCGATCTTCGGACGCATCCAAGCGGCGCAAAACACGCAGCCTCAAGCCTCGCATCAGTGAGCGCACCCTCTCCCATGTCCCACCAGCAATCCGTACCGCCACGTCCGGCTTTGGTCCAACTCCAACTGCATGGCGACGCCCTCGCTTCAGCCCAGCAACGCGCGGCGCAATTGCCGCGCCTCGGCATCGACCGCAATATGGTTCTCGATGTCGAGAAGTTGGCCAACGGCACTTTCTCGCCACTCACTGGCTTCATGGGCTCGGCCGACTATCACTCAGTCCTCAATGACGTGCGGCTCGCTGCTGGAACGCCGTGGTCCATACCGATCATCTTGCAATGTGCTCCCGAGAAAGCACGCGGCCTCAGCGCTGGCATGGAAGTGTTGCTTTGGAATGAAGCTGAAGACATCCCGAGCGCCATCCTCACGCTCTCGGAAGTCCACTCCATCGATCTCCTAGAACAAGCGCGCAAGGTGTACGGCACCGAAGACAGCGCGCATCCGGGTGTGAAGCGCATGCTCTCGCTAGGCACCTGCTGCCTTGCCGGCGGCATCGCATTGCTCGCTCATTCAAAGAGCCTGATTCCCGCCGCCTACGACCAAGACCCAAGCGCGGTGCGCGCTGAAATCGATCGCCGCGGATTTCGCACCGTCACCGGTTTTCAAACACGCAACCTCGGGCACAAGGCCCACGAGCATTTGCAAAAGGTCGGCTTGGAACTCACCGACGGTTTGCTCATCCATCCGCTCATCGGTTGGAAAAAAGCTGGCGATATGCTGCCCGAGATCATTCTTGAGGGTTACGAGATCCTCATCGAGAACTACTACCCACGCGAAAAAGTAATGCTTGCCGGACTCACCACGGCCATGCGCTACGCCGGGCCGCGCGAAGCGTTATTTCACGCCATCATTCGCCGCAACTTTGGCTGCACGCACTTCATCGTGGGACGTGACCACGCGGGCGTCGGCAACTACTACGAGAAATACGCCGGCCACCGCATCTTCGATCGCTTCACAGCAGTGGAGCTCGGCATCACGCCGCTACGTCTGCATGGTCCGTGCTACTGCAGCCGCTGCGATGAAATCGTCACTGAACAAATCTGTCCCCATGGCCCTGCTGCATGGCGCGACATTTCCGGCACCGAAGTGCGGGCCATGATTGCGCGGGGCGAAGAACCGCCGGCGACCATCATGCGTCCTGAAATCGCGCGCTTCTTGATCGCGAAGGGCCGCAGCGGAGCCGTGTTCTTCGAAGAACGCTGAGAGGGATTCACCATGGGCGCTTGGGACGAAATCAAAGACCTGCACAAGAAGAGCACTGCTGGAGCCAAGGAGGGCATCGCCTTTCGTTGGTTCTCGCGGCCTCTCGCCAGTTTCATCCTCTTTCACATTCAGCGCTCGAAGTGGACTCCAAACCAGATCACCATCCTCTCGCTGTTGGTGGGCATGGCCGGTTTCCTCGTGCACTTGTTCGTGCTGCCGTGGTGGGGGCTGATGCTGGGTTGCGCCCTATTCATGTTGGCTCACGTGCTCGATGCGCTCGATGGTCAACTCGCGCGCCATCGCAAAGCTGGTTCGGTCATCGGCATGCACTTCGATTTCTTCATCGATGCCTTGAAGGCCTACATGATGTACGGCGCGCTCGCAGTGCGCCTGTACCAGCAGGTGCGGCATCCGGGTGACGGGCAAGGCCCATGGGGCGGCGCCTACGCATCGCCGACATTTCTCTTGGACGGATTCGTGCGCGACTATGGCGCAGACAGCATTCTGCTGTTCACGGCCTTTGGCATGGCCATGCTGGCGACTGGCATTGGCTGCACCGAATTCATGAAGAAGAAGGAATGGAAAGACCTCCTGCCTGCCGCTTCCGGCGGCGCTGGCGGTTTCTCGCTTGTAGGCCTCGCCGAGAAACTTGGCCGCTTCGTCGTCGATTACCCCAGCTATATCTTGCTGCTCTGTCTCTTGAATCGCGTGGACGCCTACTTCATCGCGTACACGCTCGTGGTGGCGGTCTATTCCGCTCGCGCGTTGTTCGGCATCACGCTGCGGCTGTGGCGCATCAATCCGTACGGCAACCGCTGAAGCGCTATCTCATTCGCCAACGGCACTGCCACGGCGCTTCCGCAGGGCCAACGCTGCTCACGACACCGTTGGCTTCGAGACGGCGCAGCAAACTGAACACCGTTTCCGCGTCGGCCGAGAGTGAAGCCGCAAGTTCGGCAACATCCGGCGAGCTCTGTGCCGCACGCAGTGTGTCCAGCAATTTGCGCTGCACATCCAACACTTGTGCCGCTGCCAGCTTCCCCGCTTCCACTCCGGGTTGGTCGTAAGCATTGATGTCCGCGAAACTCGCATAAAAACCGACGCTGCGTTCAAAGAGCGCCAGCAGTGCGCCGAGCGAACGAGCGTCGAGATTGCGCAGCGTGATGCTCAAGCTGGCGCGACCGGCGTCGGCGAGTGCGGCACGTGTGCCAGAGAGGAACCCGCCCAAGAAATCGCCGACACTGATGTCCTTCTCCACTTCATGGCGCGCACCGCGCCCCTCGCGCAACACTTCCACAAACAGGGCGAAGAAGTCGTGCACGCCATCGCGCAATTGCTGCACATAGGCATGCTGATCCGTCGAACCTTTATTGCCATACACCGTGAGGCCCTGAAACACATCGCGTCCAGCGCTATCCGTGCGCTTGCCGAGCGACTCCATGATGAGCTGCTGCAAATAGCGCGCGAAAAATGCAAGCCGGTCTTTGTAAGGCAACACCACGAGAGAACGAGCTCCGCGGCCACCTGACTGTTCCCACCAATACACACTCAAAAGCGCGGCGGGATTCTTTGCGAAATCGCTGCGGCGCGTGAGCACATCCATTTCGCACGCACCACGCAGCAAGCCCTCCATGTCCAAGCCTTCGAGCATGCCGGGCACAAGTCCCACAGCGGACCAGAGCGAGGTGCGTCCGCCAACCCAATCCCACATGGGGAAGCGTGCAAGCCAACCTGCAGCTTCGCGGTCTAAGCGACTCCCCTCGCCCGTCACGGCGACGGCTTGCCGCGCGAAATCCAGTCCGTGCTTCGCGAAGGCGGCACGCACGAGCAGCGTGCAATTCAGTGGTTCCGGCGTGCTGCCAGACTTGCTGGTGACCACAACAAGCGTTGTGGCAAGGCGGCTACCCAAGCGTTGCAACACACGCTCCACACCATCAGGGTCGGTGTTGTCGAGGAACGCTGGCGCAAGACCGGGCCCGGGCCCAAGAGCATCAGAAACCAACATGGGCCCAAGCGCCGAACCCCCAATGCCAATGCACAGCATGTCGCTGAACGCCTCACCGCATGGAGCGCGCAACCGCCCCGTGTGCACCTCTGTGGCGAAAGCGCGAACAGCAGCGTTGCAGGCATTGATGGCCTCGCCGAGTGCCGCTTCTGGGGCCAACGCCGCTGCGCGAAGCCAGTAGTGTCCAACGCGCCGCTTTTCTGAAGGATTCGCGATGGCTCCCGCTTCCAACGCTTGCATCGCTTGCAGTGCAGCTTTCAAGCGCACCGCGTGACGCTCGGGCCAGTCTGCCGGCAAGAAGCTGTGCGCCGCATCCAGCGTGAAGTTCAAATCTGCATCATGCAGCAGCGTGCGTTGATATTCCTGCCAGTCCAAAGACATGCAGCACCTCGTGAGCGGATTCTATGCGCGCTTCAACGCACCACATCGAGCACTTCTGGATAACGCATACGCAAACGCTCGGCACGCGCACGATCGGCCGCGTCCAAACTTCCGTTGAGCAGCCCAGCGCGCAATTGCCCGAGAAACATGCTGGCGTAAGGCCCAAAGGTGCCGCCGCTACGGTGAAACCCTTCGAGAAACCTCTCAATGAGCACCGCGTTGCGAGCGCCATCAGCGACAGAAACTGCCTGCGCTTCAGGTTCCGTTGGAAAGTTCATCATGGGTGGGAAAAAACCCGTTCCGTTGTGACAACCAGAACACACCACGGGCACATTCGCCCCGCGCGGTCCACTCGGCGGATCACCTGGCTGGCGAAAAGTGTTGCTGACGGCACCGGTTTCATCGAAAATACGAAAGTCTGGCGTGTCACCGCGCACGATCAAGATTTCCGTGTCCAACGCGTGCCCGTCAACAGCAAGGCTCTCGGCCACGAACACTGTCCCAACGGGCCACGCGAGCGGTGCTGCGCCATGTCCCGTGCCCCCGCGAAAACTCAGCAGTGCCTCGACGGCCGCGTCTTTATCGAAACTGATGCGCCGTGATGTGCCTGTCACAAAGCTGTTTTTCACGACGAGGCTGCACCAGCGCTCGCTGCCAAAACCATGCCCTTCAAGAAACTGATCCCGCGCTGTGGCACGCGCCAGCTCCGCGCTACTCCCGCATGCAACGCACAGCAAGCCAACGGCAAGCACGAGGCACCACAGCGACATTTGCAGCGCTCTATTTCGCATCGGACTCAGGCTTCGCTCGCTCACCGAGGCGCGTCAGCGCAACACCCGCAAGAATCATGAATGTTCCAAGCATGGTGTTCCATCCTACGCTCTCGCCTCCGAAAGCGGCGCCCACCCACAGTGCAATCAATGGCCATGTGTAGGAAATCACTGCGAGCTTCGAGGCCGGCATGTGACGCATCAACCAAAACCACGCACCGAACGCCAGCGTAGTGCCGACCACCGCGAGGTACAGCAAGGCAATGATGCCGCGCTGGCCCAAATGAGTTTCCATGGGTTGCTCGCAGGCAAACGCAAGGATCCACAGAAATACGCTGCCAATGAACATGCCATCGCGGTTGAGCAACAACGAAGAAACTTCTGTGCCGTGCCGTTTCACGATCACCGTGCCGGTCGCACTGATCAGGGGTGACAGCAACAGAAACGCTGCCATGCCGAGGTGTTCCGCTCCAAGCGCGAGCACATCCGTGCAAAACAGCGTGACGACTCCGAGAAACCCCATCCCGAGACCAGCACAACGCGCCAGATTCAGCCGTTCACCTTGCAGCAAATAGTGGGCCATGACGGCCACCAAGAGTGGGTAGATAGACCAGAGCACGCTCGCAAGACCGCTCGGCAGTGTTGCTTCAGCGACATAGAGAACTGCGTAGGACCCACCGCAATTGAACAAGCCCATCGCTATGGCGAGCCAGCGTCCTGGAGCGCGGCCGCCTTCACGCGCTGCGAGTTTCCACGCAAGCAGCGACATCAACAGCGCCGACAGCGTGATGCGCAGTGCTGCTGCCGTGATGGGCTCGACGCCATCCAATCCCCATTTGATGACAAACCAAGTTGTGCCCCAGATGAGGCAGAGTGCCACAAGCACCGGCAGCACGACTCGCGTTGGCAACTGCGCTGGCATCAGCCCTCGATTCCGAAGGCGCTACCAACCAACACACACTGTGTTCCAGTGAAAGGCGCGCGCGCTCTGCCTGCACTCGCCATCTCGCCTTGCTCACTCCAACGCACCATGGTTCCGCAGAGGAGCGGTTCCGTGCTGACGGGTGGCAAGATCCACATCAAGCGCAGTTCTTGTTGCACTGGTACAGCGTCCGCTGCCAAGCCTGCGAGACCTGTACGCCGAAAACCGTAGGCGCTGTAACGCTTCTGCCACACATAGCGCAACGGAGAGCCCTCCGGCACCATCGCTGCTTGCAGCGTGGCGGCATCCAGCGTTTCACGCACACCCAAAACACCAGCGCCACCGGCTCCATCCACAGGCTTCAACACACCATCACGCAAGTCGAGACCGAGCTGTTGCAGCCGCTGCGGCAACGAAGGGTCCACACGCAACAGCGGCGGATCGAGATGCGCACCCGCAAGCGTCGCCTTACTCAATAGGAAAAAATCTTCCGGATGCACGCTGAAAGAAACACCGCCGCACTCTTCGCTGCGTCTGAAGATGTTGTCGAGTTGTTCCAGCGACAGCACTGCATCCAATTCCAAAGGCAAGCAGCGTGAGTGCACGCGGCGCATGCCGCGGCGGCCTCGATGTTCGTGAGGCCCGGCGGCATCGACCTCGAGCCAACGCTCTGCAAAGAGAGCTCCACCTGTTTCGCAACGCACGTCCTTCACATCCACAATCGCAATGCAGAGACTGCGCGCCATCAACAGCGCGTCAATAAACGTCTTTTGTGTTTCAGGAGCCACTTCGAGGATGGCGCATTCTTGCGGAGGCACATCGGCCAAGACGCAATGACGCAACAGATCTTGACCCACCTCACCACCCAAAGCTCCGAGGCCACGCCATGAAAGCTCGCTGCCCACAAGTTGCAACTGTTCCATGGCCGCGGGCTGCAGCGCTTGCCACAAATAATAGTTGCCCGGAAACGACTGCAATTCCGGCATGGCCCGCCAAAGTTGGCCTGCTCCATCCACAGCCCGCGCGAAGTCCGTGGCAAAAAATTGCGGCCGACGTGCAGAGGCTGAACGAAAACGCGCAGGAACCGCGGCGCGAGCTTGAAGCAAGAAAGCGTGATCCAAGAGTGGCATCAGGCGCCGCTTCACCGCAGCCACATCTGCGGCGAACACCGCCGGTGGAATCAGAGCCGGGGCTTCCGCAACACGCCAAGGAAAGCGATACGCCGCGTGAACGCGACGCGCCGCGCTTTCGACGGCAGCAGCAGTACCGGAAACAGTACGCCGCATGCACTCTTCTTGAAGCCGAACCCAATGCGGCAGATCTTGCTCGGACGTCATTCTCAGCGCCGCGGTTGCAGTTCCTGCTCGGTGAGCTGGAGCAATAGACGCTGGGCATCGGCTGGCTGAATAAACGCCTCTTGCAGCGCTTTCAGTTCCACGGCTGCCGTTGCACGCGCCACAGCACTCTCCCGCAGCTTGGCGCGAATGCCTGCTTGCGCTTCAGCAAAACTAATCTGGCGACTGTCGCGGCGTTCGTCCACTAACACCAGCAACCAGCCACGGCGGAATTGCAAAGGCCCAGCGAGTTTTCCGGGCTCAGCGCTGAACGCACTATCGAGAATCTCCGGACCCCAATCAGATTCCTTGCCAATCCAGCCGAGGTCGCCGCCCTTCTCTGGCTCCAAGCTGCTGTAGCGCCGAGCGAGCGTGGCGAAGTCGGCACCTGTGTTCAACTCGTCGCGCACTTTTTCGGCAACTTCCTTTGCACGCTCATCAGACCCAAACGCAACACGTGTGAACGCCATAGCGCGCACATGGGATTGAGCACCCACACGAAACTCCCCTTCCTGATGTTCGCGATAGTAAGTGCGGATGGCTTCAACCGTGGGCTCAACGATGTGGTCAGCGCGCAACACACTGCCCAAACCACGCATGGCTCCTGCTTGAGCGCGCACCAACACAGCACGCTGCTGCCGCTGCGTTACTTCTTGCAAGAACTGCATCTCAGTCTGATCGCGTTCGATGAGCGACTCGCGAAACGCTTCTGCGCCGCCCATTTCTTCTTTGCGCTGTTCGATGTACGAACGCGCAACACTGGGATTGATGTTCAGTTGCAAGCGCGCCGCAGCGTGGTCCAGCACCATGTCGCGAATCATGCCGAGCAATTTGGCGTTGTAAACCTCTTTGCGCCGTTCCGGTGCGAGACCAGCGACTGCGCCACGCACGGCTTTCCACACTTGCGCTTCCGTGATGATTTCACCGTTGACGACAGCGGCCACACCAGTTCTGAACTCCGGGGCACGCGGCGTCGCATCCTGCGCTTGAAGCGCAGCGGCGCACACGAACAGCAGCAGCATCATCCTGAGCATGGCGGCCTCCGTCCCACGGGACGGCTGCATGCTATCCGTGGCGCTGGCCAGTGAAAGACGGCGCGAACGCACGGCGCATGAATGCGAGGAGTTTCGCAGCACTGTCAAAGTGCTCGGCAGTCACCAGCAACAGGGTTCGACCTTGCACAGCACGCACCCGCGCAGGCGGCAGTCCAATGCGTTGCCCCACCGCCGCCGGGTTGCAGGCCAAAGCCACACCTTCCCCTGGAATCAGCCAAAGGCGCTGCACGCGCTCATGGACCAACAAAGCCCGCAAGCGCGCGAGGCCCTCGAACTCCTTCACTTCGCTGGGCGCCGTGCCAAAGCGATCTTCGAACTCCGCCGAAAGCGCTTGAAACTCGACTTCTGTCCGAGCACGCGAATAGCGTCGATAGGCTTCCACGCGCAAACGGCGGTCTCGGATCCACGCCTCTGGCAAGCACGCGGTGAAGGCGAGATCCAGCTCGGCTTCGACCTCCACTTCGGGCACAGCGTGTTTCATCTTTTTCACGGCAGCATCGAGCAGGCGGCAATACATTTCATAGCCCACCGACGCAATGTGACCGCTCTGCTCCGAGCCCAGCAAGTTGCCGGCGCCGCGAATCTCAAGATCGCGCACTGCAATGCGGAAGCCCGCACCAAGATGAGAGAACTCCTCGATGGCTGCGAGTCGGCGCGTTGCGTCCTCGCCCACCATCTTGTCCGGCGCTACGAGAAACCACGCGAACGCCTGCAAGTGCGAGCGCCCCACTCGGCCGCGCAACTGGTGCAAGTCCGCAAGGCCGTAGTCCTGCGCTTCATCCACGAACATCGTGTTGGCCGATGGGATGTCGATGCCAGACTCGACAATCGTCGTGGCCACCAACACATCCGCACGCCGTTCGAGGAAGGTCATCATGGTGTCTTCCAGTTCACCAGCGCTCATTTGTCCATGGCCCACGATCACTCGTGCTTCCGGAACGATCTCTTGCAACTTCGCGGCCACGCGGTCGATGCTGCGCACACGGTTGTGCACGAAAAACACTTGTCCTTGGCGGTCCAGCTCACGCAGAATCGCACTGCGCACTTCGGCGGCATTGAACGAGCCCACGCGTGTTTCCACTTCGCGTCGACCTCGCGGCGGTTCTTGCAACGAGGAAATATCGCGAATGCCCAACATGCTCTGATGCAGAGTGCGCGGAATCGGCGTCGCCGTCATGGTCAACACATCCACATCGCTGCGCAGACGCCGCAGCTTCTCTTTGTGCGCCACACCGAAGCGTTGCTCTTCGTCAATCACCAACATGCCGAGATCATGAAACTTCACATCAGCGCCCATCAAGCGGTGCGTGCCGATGAGCACATCAACACCGCCCGACGCAGTAGCTTCGAGAATCTCACGCACCTCTTTGTCAGTGCGAAAACGCGACAAACATTCCACGCGCACTGGCCACGGCGCCATGCGATCGCGCATCGTTGCGGCGTGCTGTTGCGCCAACAAAGTGGTGGGCACCAACACCACTGTTTGGCGGCCTCCCATAGCGCATTTGAAAGCTGCGCGCATGGCCAATTCGGTCTTGCCGTAGCCCACATCGCCGCAAAGCAAGCGGTCCATGGGGCGCGGAGTTTCCATATCGCGCTTGATGTCTTCCATCGCGCGTTGCTGATCGCCCGTGAGAACATGCGGAAACGAAGTTTCAAACTCGAGTTGCCAAGGCGTGTCCAGCCCATGGGCTTGTCCGCGGCGCGCCGCACGCAGTGCCTGAACTTCAATCAATCCGGCCGCAAGTTCGAGAACACCCGCGGCCACTTGCTCTTTGCGTTTGCCCCAAGCGCTGCCGCCCAACTTGCCAAGCTCTGGTGTCGCTCCTCGACCACCCACGTACTTCTGCACGAGGTCGATACGCACCGCTGGCACCAGCAATGTGATGTCATCGGCGAAGAGCAAGCGCAGATGATCTTGTTGCGCGCCGTCTTTATCCACGCGCTCGAGCCCGAGGAAACGCGCGATGCCATGCACGCCATGCACCACGGTGTCCCCTTCGCGCAGGTCGAGAAAAGTGTCGATGGGCCGCGTTGGCGGCGCGGGAGCCGCAAGGCCTGCACCTGCGCGGCGACGGCGCACCTGGGTGAGGAACAAATCGCTGTGCCCGCAGGCGGCGAGGCCAAAGGCTGGTGCGTGAAAACCGCCAAGCAAACGGCCTTCGCAGGCCTGCAAAGAGCCACTCCATGCTGCATCCGTCGGTAGCAGCGACAGAAAACGCTGACGCTCTCCCGCAGCATCGAATACCAGCAGCACGCGGTCTTTGCCGCGCGCCACGCGTTCGAGCGTGGTCACTGCCGATTCAAAACTGGCACCGTCCGCAGCGATGGCCTTGCCGCCGAGATCCACACCGCTCGAACCCACGGCGAGACTCGATGTGAGCAACAGCGGGAAGCGCGCAAGAGCCTCGTAGCGAGCGTGCGCGGCAACAGCATCGTCCGGTTGCAAGCGCGAACAATGCAGCGTCAACGCCTCACGGCAACGCAGTTCGTCTTTGCGCACCACCAGCGCGTCCGGCGGCAACAATGTGGCGAGTGACTCCACCGAATGCGCCGGCAAGCCGAGCAGCACTTCAAGGCGCTCCAAAGAGCCGTTAGACACTTGGGTCGCCGGGTCGAAGCGACGCAATCCTTCCACGCACTCGTCATCAAACTCCACACGCAAGGCGAGGTCTTCGCCCTCCGGCATGAAATCCACAAGATCACCGCGCACGGCAAAAGTGTTGCAGCGCTCCACCACGCTCTCACGCCCAAAACCCGCAGCGACAAGTCGCGCCACGAGATCATCGCGCAGCCCCTTGCCGCCAAGTTGCAAACGTAAGGTGGCGTCGGCTGCAGCAGTCGAGCTACAAAACCCCTCAGAAAGCGCACGGCAAGCACTGACCAGCAGCGTTCCTGGTGCCAGCATGAGCGCACGTCGCACACGCAACACTGCATCGGCATGCCCACTCGGCAGATGCACAACGGTCGCGTTCGGCATATGCAACGCGAGTTCCGCGCTGGCGTCTTCCGCTTCTTCTTCCGAAGCCAGCACCAACAGCACTGTGCGCCGCGTGCGAGTGTTCAACGCTGCCGCGAGCAGCGTCGCCATGGAACCCACGACGCCGCCGACAGACAGTCCGCCAACACTTCCATCGAGCAGCCTCTGCAAAGGCAGCTTGTCGGCGAACCTGCGCAGCAGGTCGTTGTCGGCCATGATTCGGGGCGTCAGTCGACGCCGAATTCCACCAATGCGAGGCGGGCTGCGCACTGTTCCGCTTCTTTACGCGAACGCCCGTAACCAGCGGGAAAAAGTTTCCCGTCATGACAAGCGCGCACTTCAAAGGTGCGGCAGTGGTCTTCGCCAGCAGTGCTCACCAGCGTGTAGCTCGCGTTGCCTTTGCGCCCGGCTTGAGCCACACGATGCAACTGGCTCTTCCAGTCTGTGCCATCAGGCAGTGCAGCGGCGGCCGCCAGTTCATGACTGAAGTTGCGCTCGACGAAGTTGCGCGCTGCGTCGATGCCAGCATCTAAATAGAGCGCACCCAAGAATGCTTCCAACGCATCAGCCAGCATGGCTTCGGAGTAATAGGAGTGATCCGGAAACATGCGTCCAGTGCGAAGCGCCCGGTGAAGCCCTAACTCGCGCGCTTTATTCGCAAGGCTGCGCGTGTTCACCACCAGCGAGCGCGCCTTGGTCATGGGGCCTTCTGCGAGATCACCGAATTGCTGATGCAAGTGCAACGACACCAACATCGAAAGCACCGCGTCGCCAAGAAACTCAAGACGCTCATTGCTCTGGCCTTCAGCGCAGGATGCGTGCGTGAGTGCCTGCGCCAACAAATCTTGGTTGCCGAAGCAATGGCCACCAAGCGTCGTGCCAGCGTTGTCGGATTCGGCGCTCACGGTTCAAGGCTCGCTTGCCCCGGTTGCAAAAGCAGGGTGTATTCCTTTTGCGCGTAGCGATCCGTCATGCCGGCGATGTAGTCCGCGATGGCGCGGTGCAAACCCTCTTCTGCTGCAATTTGCTGATAGCGCGGCGGCAGCAATCGCGGGTTTTCGTGCAATGTCTGAAAGAGCCCGGCGACGATCACACGCGCACGGCTGCGCATGCGACACACCTTGTAGTGCGTGTAGAAACGACGGTGCAAGAACGCGCGCAACTGCTTCTCTTGCACAGCGCGTTCGGCGGAGAAGCCCACGAGAGAGTTCTGATGCGCGCGCACATCCTGCAAACTGCGCACACCACTCGCATTCAAATTCGCCAAAGTGGCATGGACCAAATCAGAGACTTGCAGCGTGATGAGGCTGGCAACAGTCTTGTGCTGCAAGATGCGCCCTGCGGCTCCGGGGCTGCGCGCCAAGGCGTGTTCACGCGCGAGCCGCCACAAATCCACTTCGCTCATGGCTGCTTCGTCGAGCAAACCGCTGCGCAAGGCGTCATCGACATCATGACTGTTGTAGGCAATGCCATCGGCGAAATCGACGACTTGCGCTTCAAGACACGGCCCTTCTTGCGGGTTGTAGGCGGCATATTCCGGTCCTGTGAAGGGGCGCTTGTGCTTCACAATGGACTCGCGCACTTCGTAGGTGAGATTCAAACCCGCGTGCCCAGGACTGCGGACTTCCAGGCGTTCGACAAGCCGCAGCGATTGATGGTTGTGCTCGAAACCACCGTGCGCGCGCATCAACTCATCGAGCACATCGCCACCAACATGTCCGAAAGGCGCGTGGCCCAAGTCGTGCGCGAGCGCGAGTGCTTCGCAGAGATCCTCATTCAAGCGCAACGCCCGCGCAATGCTGCGCGCGATCTGACTGACTTCGAGGCTGTGCGTGAGGCGCACGCGGTAATGGTCGCCAGCATCGGAAATGAAAACTTGAGTCTTGCCGATCAAGCGCCGAAACGCAGTGCTGTGCAAGATGCGATCGCGGTCGCGCTGAAACTCTGTGCGCAGCGCATCGCGCTCTTCGACGACGGCGCGACCCCGCGACTCGGCCGAGAGCACACCCAACGACGAGAGTGCTTGGCGCTCGCGCGCTTCACACGCTTCCCGCGTGAACAACACGTAATGATCGTCCGTTGAACTCATTGACGCGAGCGTAGCCCCCATGACAGTTCTGCTCAACGCGCCTGCTACAGTACCGCTCGTCACCAAGCCATGGAGCATGCAGCAATGGAGTCGTCAGACATAGACGCAAATCCGTCCGAAGGGTCGTATGCGCTGCTCGGCGACGGCGCGCGGCAGCATTACTTCGCGTTCTACAAGCACATCTTCTCGCACAAAGAGAAGGCGCTGGATCGCAAGACCCGAGAACTCGTTGCGGTGGCCGCAGCCCTCGCGTTCAATTGCCACAACTGTTTGGACGGGCACATCAAGAAAGCACGCCTGAGCGGCGCTACGGAGGCCCAGATCGCTGAAGTCGTCGAGGTAACCCTCGCTGTCAGTGCGGCCGCTGTCGTAGACCGAGCCGACGGAGCCGCTGCTCGGTTGCGGACTTAGGAGCATTCTTAGGAGCATTCAAGCTCTCTAAACCTGAAAACCCTGTGGCAGCCAGCACGAAAGTGCACCGCGCCTATGGCGCCAAGCGTGCCAATCCACCTATGATGCCGCCGCATCCATTCCGCAGGAGGATCCCATGCAACGCTTCATGCTCGTTCTCGCCGTCAGCAGCATCGCGGCAGCGCTCCCAGCGCAAGGCTGCAATGGCAATGGCTTCGCCACCCTTGGTTTCGGGCCGGCTGCACTTTCCCAAAATCTCGAGGTGTCACTGTCCACTCCGGGTGGCGGCGCGTTCTTCTGGTATGTGGATGTCGCGCCAGGAATGTTGACCATTCCTGGAATCGGCAACGTGTGTCTCGGGATCACTCCTGGACTGCTCAGCTTCATCGACACGCCGAGCACGGGCTTGTTCATCCCCGGCACGGGCACGCTGCCTTTGTCGCTGCCGTTGCCGGGCATTCCGGCGATGGCCGGATTCACGCTGTACTCGCAACTCATCGCGGTGAACGCTGCTGCACCCGGTGGCATAGCACTCAGCAACCCAGCCAGCGTGCAACTGGCAATGCCAGATTCTTACAACTACGCACTCAGCACGATGGCGGACTGGCGCGGTCTGCACACGGCAACAAACCTCGTAGATGCGCGTTACGTGTTCATCACTGGTGGCGGCAGCGGTGCTTTGCTCGCGCCGACACCTGTGGCCAGCACCAGCATGTACGACCACTACACGCGCACGTTCCAAGCCGGGCCGCCGCTGGCCGCTTCGCGCGTGCTGCACTCAGCAACACGCTTGTTGGATGGTCGCATTCTCATCGCTGGGGGGCTCGACGGTGCCGCAATCCTGAACTGGACCGACGGCGAGGTGTACGACCCCGCGACGAACACCTTCACGCCCGTGGCCAATCAAATGGCGGGTCCGCGTGCGGCGCACACAGCCACACTCCTCAATGACGGCCGCGTCTTGCTCACCGGCGGCAACACCGAGTTCTCGATCCTGTCTGCAGGCAATTTCATCGCCGTGTTCAGTACTGCGATCAACACCACCGAGATCTACAACCCAGTGACCAACACCTTCACACCTGGGCCGATTATGATTTCGAAGCGTCTCGGACACGAGGCTGTGAAACTGTCAAATGGCAACGTGCTTGTGGTGGGCGGCATCAATGGCGGCATCAACCTTGGCGTGACGGCCTTGCCAACTTTCACCAACACCACGCAGATCTTCAATCCAATCACCAACACCTTCACCAGTTCCGGCAATATCGCGAGCAGCCGCTTGAAGCCGTATTTGCAATTGCTTCCATCGGGCAATGTGTTGATGGCTGGCGGCGCGGCAGGCACGTTCATCACCTCCACGGCCACCACGGAAATCCGCAACGCCAGCACGGGAGCGTGGAGCGCAGGTCAACTGATGCCCGTCGGCAGCGTGCTCGGCGGTGCTGTGCGCAGGCCCAACGGCAGCCTCCTCATCGGCGGCGGTGGTCAAGGGACGCTGGCCAATTTCACGGCCGGCGCGCAAGTCATTCAGTACACCGAAGGAATCGGCTGGAGCGCGCTCAACAACCTGCCTGCGACGCGCATGAACAACAGCGTCAACTTGATGCCGGACGGCACCTACCTCCTTGCTGGCGGCATCGACGCTGCAACCTTCACCTACAACAACGCGCTGATCTGGACTCCCTGAGTTCGGCGCGCAGAGGCCGAAACGTGCTGCAAAATGCGGCGCGTGTCAGTCGAGGTGCGCGCGATCGCTATCGCCCATCTCTTGACCTGACGGGAAGTACTCCCTCCAACGACGGCTCACCAAACGAGCCGTCGCGTCATCGCAAAAGAGCTCGGCGGGATAGTTCGGCTTCATGCGCGCGTCGATCACCAACGGTGGCGTGCGCAGCACATGCCCAGCGTGCAAGCGTTCCTCGGCGGCGTGCAAATCTGCAGCCGGGTCGAAGCGCGTAAACACCGTCCATAGGAAATTCATGGTGCTCTTGGCTGCGCGCGCCGCATCGTCCACCAAAGCGAGCAATGGCCAAGCTGCGAATGCGGGCAAGCGCGCAAGATCGGCGGCCTGCATGTTCGTTGGCGCAGAGACACACAAGCAGCCCGGCGAAAACACAGCGACGGTGACGCCCGGTGGCACGGCGCCTTCGAAGTGGCGTGGCAATTGGCGCCGCGCGTCGCCGAGCCCGAGCAACACACCCTTGGATCCATGATTGATCCGTGGTCCGCAATAATCGAGTGAGTCCATCGACAAGTTTGCAAAGACAAACAAGTCTGTAGCGAAATCTGCGCGCTCGAGAACATGCGTCAGCACCGCGCGGAAATCGCGAAGATCAATCTTGCTGTCGGTGGCGATCAAGAACTTCGTGAGGCTGAGCTGGCCTTCGCCAAGAATCCGAAATGCCGACACCATGGCTTCGCGTTTGTAGCGTTCACGCACCACTGCGGCCGAAAGCGCGTGGTAGCCCGTCTCGCCATACGACCACAGGTCTTCAACGCTCGGCATCGCTATCGGGAACAGCGGCCGCAGCAACTCTTGCAAGTGATCGCCAAGGAAGAAGTCTTCTTGGCGCGGCTTGCCCACCACGGTGAACGGAATCACGGCATCACGGCGACAGAAAACACGATCCACTTGGAACACTGGATAGTCGTGCTGCAACGAGTAATAGCCGTAATGATCTCCGAAGGGCCCTTCAGCGCGACGCACTTGCGCAGGCACACTGCCGACCAGCGCGACTTCCGCATCAGCCACCAGCGGCAGCGGCCCCGCAGGATTGCGCGTCATACGCAGCGAGCCACCGGCACATAAAGCCGCGAGCAAGAGTTCCGGCACATTCTCAGGCAAGGGCGCAATCGCGGAGAGGATCAAGCCTGGAGGCCCACCGAGATACACATTCACGGGTAGCGAACTGTTCGTCTGCTCCGCTGCGTGATGATGAAATCCGCCGCCTTTCCCAATCTGCCAATGCATCCCGGTTTCTGCAGCGCCGTGCAGTTGCATGCGATACAGCCCGAGATTGCTGCTGCCTGTCAGTGGATGTTGCGTGTGAACCATGGGCAAAGTGAAGAAGCGTCCGCCGTCTTCAAACCACGATTGCGTGGCTGGGAAGGAATGCAAATCGGGCTGCAACGAGCGCTCAGTGACAGGTGCGCGGCGCACCGTCTTCAAGCGTGTGCGCGCCAATTGCAACAGCACATCGCGTTCTTGCCACAAACGCGACAAAGTGGGCGGCAACAATGTGTGCGGCAAACGCGCCAAACGTTCGATGAACTTGCGCGGTGCACTGCCGAAAGCGAGTTCAACGCGCGCGGCTGTACCGAACAGATTGCTCACCGCAGCGAAGGGCGACCCCTTCACACGCTTGAACAGCAGGGCGGGCCCGCCGCAAGCAATGACCCGGCGATGAATCTCGGCCATTTCGAGATGTGGATCCACCTCGGCTTCGATTTCCAGCAAAACACCTGCAGCACGCAGAGCTTGCAGAAAAGTGCGCAGATCACGGTGGTGGGCAGGCATGGAGCCAGAGGCTACCAAGGCATGCAGTCTTTGGACGATGCGGCGAGCTCGCTACGCTGCATCACCATGGCGCCGATCCTCTTTGATTTCGGGTTCATCAAACTCTATGGCTACGGCAGCATGATCGCGCTCGGCGTGCTGCTCGCGAGCGTGCTGGCCATCGTGGATGCGCGGCGCCGCAAGTTGCCGCGCTTCGAAGCGGTGTTCCCTTGGCTGTTTTTGTCCATGGCCGCCACGAGTTTCGCCGGAGGCAAAGGCCTCTGGTGGATCATGAGCACCAGCGCCGAGCGCGCTTCGATCGCATCGGGCGCGGGCTTTGTTTACTACGGTGCGCTTCTGTTGGTGGCGCCCTGCACCATCCTCACCTTGAAGCTGTTCCGTGTGCCGTTGCTCCCGGCCATGGACACCCTCATCATGTTCATACCCTTCACTCATGCCTTCGGTCGCATCGGCTGCTTTCTCGCGGGCTGTTGCTACGGCTGCCACAGTGATGGCCCGCTGAGTGTCACCTTCCACGACGGCATCGGATTGAACGGTGTGGCCGTGCATCCCGTGCAGCTTTATGAAGCCGCCGCCAACTTCGCGATCTTCGCGGCGCTCTGGTTTTGGTTGCGACGGATGACGCTTCCCGCAGGTTCACTCTTCGGCCTCACGCTGATCCTCACGGGCTCTTCACGCATCGTCACCGAGTGCTTTCGCGGTGATGTTGTCTCTGCTCTTTGGAACAATGAAACAGCTGCACCAGGGCAGTGTCCGACTGGCCTCACGCAAGCTCAAGCCATCGGTACTGTCATGATCTTCGTGGGTTTGTTGTGGTTGGCGCAACTGCGCAGTTTAGGGAAACGCTGAGCATGGGACGTGAACGCCGCAAGAATGTGCGTGCCTACCAACGCGAAACCAATCGGCTGCGCGTGGAGTTGGAAGAGCGCTTCGATTCGCTCCTCCGCGAACAAGACGACCTCGCCGATCTTGCCGATCTGGTGACTGCGCGCTCTGCCGCGAACGAACCCTTCCATCGTTGGATGGCTTACCGACAAGGCTTTGCTCCAGAGTTGGTGCGACGGTTCCTGAAGAACAGCAAACCGGAATCGGGCCCCGTGCTCGATCCGTTTGCAGGCAGCGGCACGGTGGCCATCGAATGTGCGCGCGCTGGCCGCACCGCGTGCTCCATAGACGCGATGCCCACTCTCGCGCACAGCCTTGCGTCGCGCTTCTTGCGCGAAGTGCCCGCGTGGCCTGACATGTCCATGACTGCCGACATGGGCGGACTCTGGGCCGCAGCCGTTCACCCCGCGCATCAAGCGGCCGTGTTGCTCGCAGCCGCGCGCACCGTCGATGGCGAAGGACACAGGCGCGCCGAGCGTCTGAAGCCTGCCGCCATGGTGCAACAGATTCTCGAATGGATGCGCGTTGATTGCGCGAGTCCACTGCCTCCAGTGGCTTTGGTGCTCTGCGCCGATGCGCGCGCCTTGCCATTGAAACCAGCTTCGATGGGCGGAGTGCTCACGTCACCGCCCTACTTAAGCCGCTACGACTATGCGCGCGTGAACGAACCCATGGAGCGCTTGCTCGGCTGGCGCACCAAGGGAGCGTTACGCCGCACGCAAGTGCGCGCCGCTCGTAATCTCCCCACGGGTAATGCGAAAGCGCCGCTGCCCGAAGTGGTGGCGGAAATCGAGCGCGAAGCCGCGACGCAAGGCGGCCCCGATCGCGTGCGCACGGTGCGCGGATACTTTTCAGACCTCGCTCGCGTCATCGACGGCCTCGCAGACACGCTGCAAGACAATGCCCCATGCTGGATCAATATGGCCGGCACCGACCATCAACGCGTTTACATTCCGAGCGACTTGATCGTTGCGGCGATCGCTGCGGAACGCGGTTTCCGCATCGAAGGCATCGATATTGCGCGCGAGCTGCGTCCAAGTGGCCGCCACTTGGGCGCCATGGAACATGTGGCCCCACGCGAGTGCGTGATACGGCTACGGCGCAAGCGCCGCTGACTTCATTTCGCCGCCGGTTTACCGCGGGCCACGCGCAATCCGATGTATGCAGGCATGGCAGGCTCTGGCTCGCCATCCACATCCTCGACACTCAAAGCACTCAAACCACAAACTCGCGGCGCGCCTTGCGAGTCAAGAACCCACTCTGCGGCATTGCCGCCAACGTCATGGAAGCGCAACAGGTCTGTGCCGCGCCGCAGCGCGCCGGAGCGCCGCTGCCCAACTTTTTGCAGTAACGGCGGCAAACCCAGCAACGCTGGAGCATCCGCGGCAGCCGCGCGCAACGCCGGCAATGCTGGTGCTGGCGGTTCATAGCCCAACCAAGCGCTGAAGGTGTTCTCCTCAGGGCCTACCGGCAATTCGTCCCACTCTTCTTCGGTGAGCAACCGCCATGTTTCACCAACGCGTTTGCTCAACTCCGCAACATAAAGCTGCGCAGCCTCTGCCGAGAGTCCCACCATCGGCGCATCTTCGCTGCCAACTTCCACCGCTGTTTCAGGGAACACCGCGCGCCATTGAGCCCGCGTCACTTCAAAGCGCCCGAAGGCAACTGCGCCGACGGACACCGTTTCCGGCACCAACACATCGGCGCGCATTTCGCCAAGCACGCCATTGCTGCGCGCGTAGGCCCGCGACGCCAGCAAGTCTGCGATGGGGGCATCGTCCGCAAACTGCGCAGTGGCCGCAGGCGTTTCGAAGAAGTAGCGGTCCATCCACGCAAACTCCTCCACCAGCTTGCGCTTCCAGAAACTGGGTTTGCGCAGCGCGTGCTCTTCACCGGGGAACAAGATGAAGCGCACCGGCGCCTTGCCGAGTTGTTGCAAGGCGCGATGCCACTCGTGGCCTTGCGCTGTGGGCACCGCTGTATCTTCGGTGCCAAAGAAGATGAGCGTCGGCGTGGTCACTTTCTCAACGTGGAATAGCGGCGACTTGCGCACATAAGTGTCCGGCAACTTCCATGGCGGCCCACCCATGTAGAAATCATCGAACACCACACCGAAGGCGCAGTTGCCGTAATCGCTGGTCCAGTTCACGTCGCCAGCACCATGAATGCAGGCTTTGAATGTGAGCTTGTATTCCGGTGCAAACACATCCGCCATGGACACGAGCGCTGTGCCCAAGATGGCGCCGTTGCTCCAGCCCGCGACGGCCAAGCGCTTCGCATCTACAAGCCCCAGGTTCACCAAGTTGTTGATGCCACTCAGGATGTCGATGAGTTCCAGTTCGTAATAGCGCCCACGAATGGATTCGCCGAAAGCGAGGCCGTAGCCCGAAGATCCGTGGTAATTCACGTACAGAACACGCGCGCCGCGTTGCGTGTACAAGTTTGGTGCGTAGGCATAGCTCTCCTCGAAGCGGTCCATGTCGTGCGCGAAGGGGCCGCCATGCGGCATCACGACGAGTGGCAAAGCACCGCGGGCACCCACTGGCGAAAACAAGATTCCTTCGATGCGCTCGCCTTGCGCTCCGGTCCACTGGACCATACGCGCCTCCGCGATGCGCTTTTCCGCGAAGCCTTCGTTGGGCGCGTAGGCTTCACGCACATTGTCAAAGCTGTTTCCTACGAGTGTCGCGAGGCACCAGCGATCAGGACGCGATGCTGTGCCAGCCGCGAAGAGCACCTGATTCACCGATTGAGCGCGCACCCATTGATGCACGTGGCCAAGGGCTTCGATTTTCAAACGGTTCACACTGCACTCAGCACCCTTGCGCACGACACGCACTGCTTGCGGCACTGCGCCGTCCATGAGCAGCGCGAGAAAGCCGTCTTCCGTGGCCAAGATTGAAGCGGGCATGACGCCGCGCTCCCAATGCAAGTTGCAAGGCACAGGCGCACCTTCCGCATCGAACCAGACCACGTCCAACACAGCGGCTGTCGTGGCGCCATCGACGCTCGAGCGCGGCATCTCGGCGTAAAACCCAGAACTGTCAGGAGCCCACGCGAAAGCCAAAGGGCGGTTGCGCTTGGCCGTGAAGATCGCCGTCTGCACGCCGGTGCGCGTGTCGAGCAACGTGATGTGCGGCGGGTCGCGCCCGTCCACTTCATGCTGCGGACTTTGGATGCGCGTAAGCACCGCGCGGCGTCCATCAGGAGACACGTTGACAGCCACCAATTGATCCGCATCGCGTGTGAGGCGCACTTGGATGTCGCTCGCATAGTCTTCATCGAGCGTCAGCCGGAACAGATGCGTGGCAGCGCTGCGCCACTCTTGCAATTCCTCCACCAGTACCGCTTTGTCTTTGACGCGTTCAAGCTCCTCAGATACCCAATCGCGGCGTTCGCGTGCGGTGATCAGCAATTCGCGTGGCCCCGACCAACTCACGGCACTCACACCCAGCGGGAAGTTGGTCACGCAGCGAGGTTCGCCGCCATCCATGCGCAAGATCCACACTTGCTGCGGGGTGTCGTCGTCACCTTCCTCGTTGCCCTTCGCATCCTCATCAGCGGACTGGCCTCGCGCAGGCTTACGCGCCGACAAGAACGCGATGGCACGCCCGTCTGGCGAGAAGCTCGCGCCTTCATCATCCTCTTCGCCAAAGAGCAACTGACGCGGCTCGCCGCCACTCGCCGCCGACACAAACAACTTGGTGCGCAAAGCGTCTTTGTCCACATCACAACGGCGCAACTGCCACAGGACCCGAGTGCCATCGCGGCTGAGCTCAACGCCCATCACGCTTTCCTGGCGCACGACATCGTCAAAACTCCAAGGCGCGCCCTGATCTTGCGCCGCAGCGAAACTGGTCAAGAGAAGCAGTGCCAATAGACGATGGACCATGACAATGTCTCCCGGTGCGGCAGGGCACGCCGCGCGCAGGAGCAGCATATACGTCTGCGACGAGGGGCTGTGCTATGTTCGCGCGCCGTCAAGCGGCCGGAGTCCTGCATTCATGAAGAGCATCGCTATCCTGCACGGTCGTGAGCGCACCTTCCCCGAGGCCTTCTGCACTGAAATCAACAAACGCAACTGCGGCGTCGTCGCGCAAGAGGCCCGCATCGGGCATGGCACTACCGATCTTGGCCGCGTCTATGACGTCATCGTGGATCGCATTTCCCACGAAGTGCCTTTTTATCAAGGCTGGTTGAAGCAACAGGCGCTGTTGGGCACGCAGGTCATCAACAATCCGTTCTGGAAGCTCGCGGACGACAAGTATTTCGGCACCGTGCTTGCGGCGCGCCTCGGCATCGCCATTCCTAAGAGCATCTTGCTTCCGCAACGCGAGTACATCGAAGACATCACTCCAGCGAGCCTCAGCAACATGCTGCTCACAAGCTGGGAAGAAGTCGGCGCTTTCACGGGTTGGCCTTGCTACTTGAAGCCCGTTAATGGCGGCGGTTGGAAGTCGGTGTTCCGCTGCACTTCCATGGAAGAGTTGCTGAACAACTACAACGGCAGCGGCACGCAGGTGATGATGCTGCAAGAAGGCATCACGTGGGAAGCCTACGCGCGCCTCATCTGCATCGGCAGAAAGAACATCCGCATCGCGCCCTGGAACCCCGATAAAGCGCACCAAGAGCGCTACACCAAGGCCGAGTTCAATTACGGTCCCGAGCTTGAAGCGCTCATGATCCGCCAAGGGCAAATCCTGAACGAAGCTCTCGGCTACGACATGAACACGGTCGAATTCGCCATCCGCGACGGCATCCCCTACGCCATCGACTTCATGAACACGGCGCCCGACTTCGACCGCAACAGCCTCACTGCCGACACCTTCGAGTGGGTGGTCCAAGCCATGGCCAACATGTGCATCGAGATGGCCCTCAAATCGACCGGCTCGCAAGCCCCCGCTCGCTTCAGCGCGCTGCTCTGATTTGCGGTGGTTCGCGCGGGTTCTGCGTGTCCTGAAGGGATTCCGCATTGCGGCTCGGCGGCCTCGAACGAAATGCTCCACCCACTCCGGACCGCACTCCGTCTGCGCTCACGGTTGCTGCGATCCGCAATCACTGTGAACGAGGGCGCAGCGCGGACCAAGTCGACCGAGCAAGGCCGTTCGAGGCATCCGAGCCGGCCTGCGAGGCGGCTTGGCCGTGCGGAGCCCGAGGGCACCGCCTACTGAAGCATGCGCGAAATACCGTTGGAGACTTCGGTGACTTGCGTATTTGACGGTGCCACCGTCGCGTAGGCGAAGTGCAAAGTAATTCCGCTGAGCGCTATGAGATTCGGCACCACCACAACAGCGGTGGCATTGCCCTGAGCATCGAGGGCGCCGATGAAGTTCTGGAAGATCGTGGGCATGCTCCAGCCGATTGAGACGAGCTGGCCACTGAGATTGATGGGAACCTCGAAGACGCCGCCGAGAGGTGTAGACGGAGACGCGAGTTCGGACACAGCGATGATATAGAGGTGATAGGGCACCGTCGGGGCTGCGAGCACTAAGGGTTGCACAGAACCGATATTCCATGTCGCTGCGGCCGAGAGACCGGCCTGATACACCCGCGTGTTGCGCGTGTAGATGTTGTCGCCGTTGGGTGCGGAATTGTTGTTCGTCTGATTGCCTGCGGCATAGAACGACACTGGCCCTGCGGCGATGGCGCCGGGCGTCACATTGGCGCTCCAAGATGTGACCGTGGTGCCAGTGCCGGTGTGGTTCACGTGGTTCGGACCATTCTTCTGAGTGGTGCTGTTGTTCGTGAGCGACCAGCCGCTGAGGTAGGTGCTGGATGAGTCCTTGCCCATGAACTGAAAGCCGTGCTTGATGCTTGGCGTAGTGCCGAAGGCTGCTGAAATGGTGGCCGTGCCGCCAGTGAAGCTCGGGCTCGCTGTCAGGGTGAACTGCGCGGGGCCTGCGTTGAGCGCGGCTCCTGTGTGACACGCGGTGCAAGCCGCCTCGGTAGAACCACCGGTGAACCCTGCAGGCGGGCCACCCGTGAAAGCCACGGCGCCCACAAAAATGGCGCAGAACGCAAACGCGATACGAAGTGTGTTTGGAATGATGCGCATAACAGAACCCCCGGTGCCAGAGCTTACCGCCCCGCAACATGCAAACGGTATTCAAAAGGCCTCTAGAATTGAGGCTCCATGGCGCCGCTGCATATTCCGGCAAAAGTAAGCGCAGGCGGAGCATGCTCCTGAGGGGGTGAAGCATTTCGTTCGAGGCATCCGAGCCGAAATGCGGAATCCCTTCAGGCCATGGGCAACCCGCGCGAACCACCGCCCACGCGAACCACCGTGCATTCGACCTCAGACACTCAGATCGTGAGGGGGCGCTCGCTCGTGGCTTGCGCGAGGCCAGCCTCCGCCCTTGCAACCGCTTGGCGCACCACCATCAGGGTGTCGGGGGTGACAGAGATAGAAGTGATCCCACATTCCACGAGGAAAGGTGGCACCTCGTTGGGGAAGTCCGATGGCGCCTGACCGCATATGCCAATCGGCAATCCCGCGTCTCTGAAGGCTTTCACGGCGGCGCGAATCATGGTCTTCACGGCGCTGCTGCGCGCATCCACCGCGTAGGGATAGCGCTCGAGGTCGTCACGCGACACGGCATAAACCGTCTGCACAAGGTCGTTGCTGCCAATGCTGCCGCCATCCAAACGCATGCTCGCAATGAACGCATCCGCTTCGATGACATTGCTGGGCAATTCGATCATCAGATAGACCGGTACGCCTGTTTCCGGCGCGAGACCGCGATCGTCCATGAGCTGGCGCACATCGCGTCCTTCTTCAGGCGTGCGACAGAACGGCACCATCACTTGCAAGTTGTCCAAACCGAGGTCGCGACGCACCGCGCGCAACGCTTCGCATTCGAGTTCGAAGGCCGGCAAGAAACGCGGATCGACATAACGCGACGCACCGCGCCACGCGATCATCGGGTTTTCTTCGCAGGGCTCGAACAACCTGCCGCCAAGAAGCTCGCGGTATTCGTTCGACTTCAAATCGGAGAGCCGCACCAACACCGGACGAGGATGGAAAGCCGCGCAGATCAGGCCCACGCCCATCTTGATGCGATCCACGAAGAATTCGCGCTTGTCGGCGTAGCCTGCAGTGCGTCGGTCAATGGCACCCAACATGCCGCGAAGTTCTGCTTTCGGTTCTGCGCGCAGACGCTCGGCGTAGTGCGACAACTCCGGCAGCACTTCGCCGGTGTCATGGAAGTGCCAGAGTTCTTCGCGATAAGCGAGGGCCAAGGGGTGAATGCCAACTTCTGCTGTCAAGATGAACTCGATACGCGCAAGGCCGACGCCATCCGCGGGCAGCATGGCATCGCGCAACGCCTTGTCCGGGAACCCAACGTTGAGATTGATCTTGGTGCGCAACTGAACGGGCTCGCCGAGATCCACTTCTTCCACAATCCACGGGTGCGTGCCTTTGTAAACAGAACCGATTTCGCCTTCGGCGCACGAACCCGTCACTTCCATCAAGGGTGTCAGAACTTCGGTGGCTTTCTCGGCGCCCACGATGGCGGGAATGCCGAATTCACGCGCGATGATGGCTGCATGCGAAGTGCGTCCACCACGCTCGGTCACAATGAGTGACGCTTCCTTCATCATCGGTTCCCAATCGGGCGTGGTCATGCTGGTGACCAACACATCCCCACGATCGAACACACGCTCCTCCGCCGGAATCAGTTCGATATCCTCGCCCTTGGTGATGCGATTGCGCAACGCGCGCTTCTTCAGAATCACTTCTTCATAGGATTGATAGACGCGGACTTTGCCAGCGCCGATGCGCGTACCGACGGCTTGCCCCGTGACGAGCCGGCGACCTGAGGCTGTGAGTTCGCGCACCAACCCATCATCCATGCCGTAGCGCTCGAGCTTGTTCGTGACGTTGCGGGCGTGCACCGTTTCAGGGCGTGCTTGCACGATGAACAAATCGCCGGTGCGGCCATCTTTGGCCCACTCGATATCCATGGGCTGGCCGTAGTGATCTTCGATCAGTAGCGCCATGCGCCCGAGATCGAGAACTTCTTCGTTCTTCAAAGCCCATGCGCGGCGCAACGCTGAAAGCACGTCCACACTCTCCGTGCTCGCGCCACCTTGCGCGGAATAGACCATCTTGCGGTCTTTCGCACCAAGGCTCTTGTGCACGATGCTCGGCCGGCCGCGGCGCAAGCCCTCTTTCCACACCGTGAATGTGTCCGGCGAAACGCTGCCCTGCACCACCAACTCGCCGAGGCCGTAGGCCGCAGAGATATGAATCACACCACGGTGTCCGCTCTCTGGATCGAGCGTGAACAGAACGCCGGAACTCGCAAGGTCGGAGCGCACCATCTTCATGACGACGACGGCCAACGCTGCGCCAAGCGGGTCCATCCCGCGCTCGATTTGATAGCTCACCGCGCGCTCGGTGAAGAGACTGGCGACGCAGCGTTTCCAATGCAACACCACACTGTCGGCGCCGTGAATGTTCAAATACGACTCGCACTGCCCCGCGAAGGAGTTGAGCGCGCTGTCTTCGCACGTGGCTGAAGAACGCACCGCCACATCGACTTGCGGGCCATACATACGGCAGAGTTCGGCGTAGCCTTCGCGCAGCGCTGCGTCGATACGCAAAGACACTGGCGTCGCCACGACCAACGCGCGGGCATAGGCCGTGCGCGCATGCATCTCTAATTGGTCCTTCACAGCCGCTTCCGCGAAACACGCGTGCAAAGCATCGGCAAGGGTGCGAGTACGCGCCACGCGCATCCGCATGCCCGGAACTTGGCCATCGTCCTCAACGCTCTCGAAGAAGCGTTCTGGCACCTGGCCGTTCACAAAGCACTGAAAGGAAGCGGTGGTGCTGACGAAACCGTCAGGCACCCGCACACCTTTCGGCACCAGCGCGCCATACATTTCGCCTAAGGAAGCACCTTTGCCGCCAACATGGGCAGCATCGAGGCGAGAAAGATCTTTGAACCATAGGATAGTGGCTGTGGATTTATCCATGGCTGACTCCGAGGCACAACCGAAGCAGACACGACTTGGCTGGGGAGCCTACCGCGTCAACCCCTTGACCGCGAACAAAAGCGCTGAGTTTGTGGGTTTCGGCTCAGCGCGGGCTGGAACGGCGTCCGACTGTCCT
This sequence comes from Planctomycetota bacterium, assembly GCA_009691765.1. Classification (GTDB taxonomy): domain Bacteria; phylum Planctomycetota; genus SXUL01. The sequence continues at coordinate 58,732 of SIAO01000005.1, forward strand.
CAGGTAGAAGCCGAAACCGACGCCGAGAACCACGAAAAAAAGCGCCGCGGTCAGGAGCAACGCGCCCCCTTGATCTTGGTAACGACGCCACAGCGTCTCGCCCAAGAATCCACAAAGCAAGATGAAACTGACGATGAGCACGCGATGGAACTTGATGAGTGTCACAGGCTTCGCACCTCCAGCGGCTTCGATCATACGCCGCTTGCAAGGGCTTCCAGAGCCGCCAGCGCTGAGGTAGACATCAACCCATGAGGGAAAGCGGCACTCCAAGAACGGTCGTCATTGTCGGAGCCTCAAGTGGCATCGGCGCTGCACTCGCTTGCATCTACAACAACCACGGTGCACGTGTGGTGGCCTTAGCGCGGCGACAGATGGAGCTTGCAAAGCTGCCGACGGGCATCGCCACCATCGAGCACGACGTGCGCGACAGCGCCGCAGTTGCAGCCCTCGTCGAACGTATTGAGCGCGAACATGGCCCCATCGACACGCTGGTCTACGCCGCCGGTGCAATGCCACGCATCACGCCCGACACTTGGGACACGGAACGCGACAAAGAAGTCATCGACACCAATGTCACCGGCCTGATGGCGTGGATGAATGCGGTTGCGCCTCGTTTGCAACAACGCGGCAGCGGGCATCTCGCGGCCATTTCGTCCATCGCTGGCGATCGCGGACGTCGCGGCTTCCCCGCCTACTGCACCTCGAAGGCAGCGACGAACACCTACATGGAGAGCCTGCGCAATCGTCTCGCGCGTCACGGTGTGAAAGTGACCACGATCAAACCAGGTTTCGTGGATACCGCGATGACGAAAGGCCTGGAGAAACTGTTCTGGATGGCCAGTGCAGAAACCGCAGCCGCACAGATTCGCAAGGCCATCGACAGCGGCAAGCACACTCGTTATGTCCTGCGCCGGTGGGCCCTCGTCGGGTTGGTGATTCGTTGCATCCCCTCCTTCGTGTTCCGCCGCATGGACATCTGATGGCCACAAACTGGCCAGCCCCAACAACCGTCACGGGCTACGGTTTCGCGCAGAAGGCGCATGTGCCTGTCGTGGCGCCAGACACAGTGGATGCTCTCGCACACACCATCGAACAAGCGCGCCAGAGCGGAACCAGCATTGGCCTGCGCGGCGCGGGCCGCAGCTATGGCGACGCGGCGTTGAACTCGCGCGGCATCATCGTGGACTTGCGTCGACTGAACCGCATTCGTTCCGCCGATTGGTCCACGGGAGTACTGCGCGTCGAACCCGGTGTGACCATCGAGCAACTCTGGCGCGAAGGTTTGGTCCATGGTTTCTGGCCCGCTGTTGTGCCCGGCACGATGTTCCCCACCATCGGCGGTTGCGTTGCCATGAACGTGCACGGCAAGAACAACTTCAAAGTTGGAACCGTAGGCGATGCCACGGAATCGTTCGAGTTACTGTGCGCCAGTGGCGAGCGGCTGAATTGCTCACGCACGCAGAATGCAGATGTGTTCCGCGCCGCCATCGGTGGCTTCGGAATGTTGGGCGTGTTCACCGAACTCACACTCAAACTCAAACGTGTTGCTACCGGCGACTTGATGGTCACGCCGCTCGCGACAGCAAACATCGCTGACATGGTTTCTTTGCTCGCGAAGCGCGCAGCAGACAGCGATTACATGGTGGGCTGGGTGGACATGCTCGGCTCCGGTGCAGGTTTGGTGCACGTAGCTAACTACTGCACCACAGAAACTGGCGCGCCGGGTTCGAGTTTGCACGCGGCGCATCAAGACCTTCCTTCACGCCTGTTCGGATTGGTGCCCAAGCGCTGGATGTGGCCGGGGCTTTGGTGCGCACTCACCAAGCCGGGCATGCGCGCTGTGAACAGCATGAAACTCTGGAGTGGCGCCCGCCATGCGCGCGCGGGGAGCCAACGTCAAAGCCTCGTGGGTTTCTCATTTCTACTGGACTACGTGCCGCACTGGCGCAACGCCTATTTGCCTGGTGGCTTCTTGCAGTATCAGAGCTTTGTGCCACGCGCCGCTGCCGCCAGTGTGTTTGAAGAACAGCGCCTGATGGCGAAACGCGAAGGCATCCAGCCCTACCTTGGAGTGATGAAATTGCATCGCCCCGATGAGTTCTTGCTGACGCATGCTGTTGACGGCTACTCGCTCGCTTTGGATTTCCCGATTGCGGCGCGGCGCACGCAGCGGATGCAACGGCTCACGACACGCATGAACGACTGCGTGCTGGGCGCGGGTGGACGTTTCTATCCTGCGAAGGACTCGGTGATGGATGCGAGCGTGCTTGCGCGCTACGTACCACCGCAGAATTTGCAGCAGTTCCTCAGCCTCAAACAGCGCCTCGATCCGCAGCGTTTGTTTTGCACGGATTTCTCGCAACGCGCCTTAGAACCCCTGTTCCGCACGCACTGAAGCAAGCTATGGTCGCCCCACAGAGGCGGCTATGCTGCACGCGCTTGAGCAGCGCAACTCGCGCAGCTCTTGCAGGAGCAGCACCATGTACGACCCTCGCATTGTTGAACCCATGCGCACCGAAGCTCGCGGCTTTGGTTGCACCGAACTCTTGAGCGCAGAAGACGTGCACGCCGCACTCAAACAGCCCACGGGCACGGCGCTGGTTTTTGTGAACTCGGTCTGTGGCTGTGCCGCTGGTGGCGCGCGCCCGGGCTTGAAACTCGCACTGCAACACGCCACCAAACCCAACAACGTGTACACCGTGTTTGCTGGTCAGTACAAGGAAGCCACCGCTGCCGCACGCGAGTACTTCCAGCCGTATCAGCCCAGCTCGCCGCAAATCGGTCTGCTGAAAGACGGACGCCTCGTGCACATGTTGCAACGTCATGACATTGAAGGGCGCTCCCCCGAAATGATTGCCGCGACGCTCACCGCCGCCTTCGACACCCACTGCGCGAAGTGATGCACGAAACTTGTGCTCACACTCCAAGACGCGACGCACTTCTGGTCGCGGAGGCGCTCGAACGCGCCAGCCGCGTCAGCGCTGTGCGCTACGAATTGGAATTCACGCTTCATGCGGAGCGCGACGACTTCGACGGCCGCGCCGTGGTGCGCTTTGATCTCAGCGGCGCAGGCGATGTCTTCATCGATGCACGACTCGGCACGCTGCACGAGCTGACGTTGAACACAACGGTGCTCCCGGCAGTCTGCGACGGGTTTCGCATCACGTTGCCGGCCGAGCTGCTTCTCGCCAAGAATGAAGTGCATTTGCGCTGGACTTCGCCGCACGAGCACACCGGTGTCGGGTTTCATCGTTTCAAAGACCCTGAAGATGGCGCGACTTACGCCTACACAGATTTCGAGCCCTTCAGTGCGCATCGGCTTTTCCCATGCTTCGATCAGCCCGACATCAAGGCTGTGTACGCCGTGGAAGCGGTGGCACCGGCAGCATGGACTGTCATCGCCAACGGACGCACGCTGGAAACCAGTGACGTGCTTGGCGGCCTGAAGCGTCATCGCTTCGCCGAACTGCCTCCGTTCAGCACGTACCTCGTGGCGCTTTGCGCAGGCCCATGGCACACACAGCGCGCAGAACACGCGGGCATCGAACTCGGCGTGCATTGCCGCGCCAGCCTCGCGCGTTTCCTCGACGCCGACGAGATCTTCGCTGTGACGCGCCAGGGCTTCGATTTCTACACCAACGAATTCGCGCAGGGCTATCCCTTCGGCAAGTACGACCAAATCTTCGTGCCGGAATTCAACTCCGGAGCGATGGAGAATGTCGGCGCGGTCACTTTCAACGAATGCATGGTGTTCCGCGATCCGCCGACAGAAGCGCAACGCCTCTCGCGCGCCGAAGTGATCCTGCACGAGCTGGCCCACATGTGGTTTGGCAACCTCGTCACCATGCGTTGGTGGGAGGACCTCTGGCTCAACGAGAGTTTCGCGACCTACATTTCCTTCTTGGCGCTGGACGAAGCCACGCGCTTCAAGGCTTGCTGGCGGGCGTTCCTCTCGGGCATCAAAGGTTGGGCGCTGGGCGAAGATCAAAAGCCGAGCACGCACCCCATCGCGTGCAGCGTTGAAGACACCGAACAGACTTTCCTGAACTTCGACGGCATCACCTACGGCAAGGGCGCGTCGGTGCTGAAACAGTTGCGCGCTTGGCTGGGTGCGGAGGGCTTCCGCGAAGGGCTGCGCCTGCATTTCCGTCGCCATGCGCTCGGCAATGCCAGCCTCGCCGACTTTCTTGCCGCGCTGTCCGACGCGAGCGGACGCGACTTGAGCGCGTGGTCCAAACTGTGGCTGGAAACCAGCGGCGTGAACACACTCGGTGTTTCCTCCGACGGCACGCTGCACCAAAGCGTCGGCAACGGCAGCGGCGTGCTGCGTCCGCATCTGTTGCGCATCGCACGCTGGGCGCCACAAGCTGACGGCACTTTGCGTCGCACACATCTTGAAGAAGTACGCATTGATGGAGCCAGCGCCTCGCTGCCCGCTGCGTTCCGCCCTGAACGCGGCACCTTGATCTGGGCCAACGCCGACGATTTGGCCTTTGCCCGCATAGCGTTGGACGCCGAATCTCTGCAAACGGTCGCCGAACATTTGGGTTCCGTGGAGTGCGCGCTCACACGCATGGGCTTGCATGTGAGTCTCTTCGACATGCTGCGCGATGCGCAACTCAGCCCGCAACGCTGGGTGGAAATCACGCTGCGTGCACTCACGCACGAAAGCGACGGAGAGATTCTCGAAGCTGGGCTGCGCCGTGTGGCGTCAGTGCTCAGTCGCTACGTCAGCGATGCCAAACGCGCTGGGACTGTGCGCCATGCGTTTGCCACGGCGCAATCCGTGCTCGACACCACGTTGCCCGGCAGCGATCTGCGCTTGCACTGGTCCCGCGGCATCATCGGCTTGGTCGGCACGCGCGAAGACGCTGCGAAGTTGAAAACATGGCTGGACGACGCTCCAGCAAGCATCAACGTGGATCAAGGCATGCGTTGGCGCATCCTCGCCCGCGCTGCGGCCTTCGACCTACCCGGCACCGTCGAACGCATAGCGCAGGAGCGAAAGCGTGATCCGTCTGACCGCGGCGCAAAAATGAGTTTTGCGTGCGAAGCAGCGTTCGGAGATTCCTCGAACAAGCAAGCGGTCTTCGAGCGCTTCGTGCAAGCCACGGAATCGCACGACCTACTCAAGTCCGCGATGCCATTGTTTTTCTGGGCGCATCAACGGACACAATTGGCACCGCTGGCGCGCCGCTGGCTCGATGTCCTGCCCGCTCTCAGCAAGAGCGCAGACTTCGAGTACCTCTCGCGTGGATTCGCGCGCTCACTGGCACCGCACTGCGTGTGCGATGACGCATTGCTCCAAGCAGGCCAAGAGTTGTTGCAATCCCTCAGCGCAGACCAAGCGCCGTTGCGGCGCATACTGCTCGAAGAGTTGGATGAAATGCAACGCACCCTGCGCCTGCGCGCGCTGTGACTTCTTGCTCAGCGCTCTGAGAGCGCCACATAGTCGCGCTTCTGAGCACCGGTGTAGATCTGGCGCGGACGGCCGATGCGTGCTTCGCGATCGGCATGCATCTCCTTCCAGTGTGCGATCCAACCCGGCAAGCGTCCGAGAGCGAACAGCGCCGTGAACATGTTCACAGGGATACCGATCGCCTTGTAGATGATGCCTGAGTAGAAATCGACATTGGGATAGAGCTTGCGGCTGACGAAGTATTCGTCGGACAGCGCGCGCTCTTCGAGTTTGAGAGCGATCTCCAAGAGCTTCGAGCGCACGCCAAGGCGTTCCAGCACTTCGCGTGACGTGGCCTTCAGAATCACAGCGCGTGGATCGTAATTCTTGTAGACGCGATGGCCGAAGCCCATCAACTTCGTGGTGTCGTTGCGGTCCTTCGCACGGTCAAGGAAGCGCTCGGCGCTGCCTTCTTCGCGTTCGATGCGCTCGAGCATTTCGATGACTTCTTGGTTGGCGCCGCCGTGCAGCGGGCCCCAAAGTGCCGAGATTCCCGCCGAAATCGCGGCGTACAGCGGCGGTTGCGACGACCCGACCAAACGCACCGTGCTGGTCGAGCAGTTCTGCTCATGATCGGCGTGCAAGATGAGCAAGCGATCGAGCGCTCGCGCGACGACGGGATCCACGATGTAGGGCTCGCAGGGCGTGCCGAACATCATTTTCAAGAAATTGGAGCAGTAATCGAGACTGTTGTCGGGATAGATGAAAGGCTGACCGATGCTGTGTTTGTGCGCGCCTGCCGCGATGGTGGGCAGCTTGGCCATGAGCCGCAAGATCGCGGCCTGCACCTTCACAGGATCCGAGTTGTCTTGCAGTGCGGGGTAGAAAGTGGAGAGCGCGCCGACCACAGCCGCGCACACCGCCATCGGATGTGCGTCCTTCGGCAGCGAGCGGTACAGCCACTTCATGTCCTCGTGGATCATGGTGTGGCGCGTGATCTCGTCAGTGAAGCTGCTGAGCTCTTCGCGGCGTGGAAGTTCGCCGTTGAGCAACAACAACGCGACTTCAAGAAAGGTGCTCTTCTCGGCGAGCTGCTCTATTGGGTAGCCGCGATAGCGCAGGATGCCCTTCTCGCCATCGATGAAAGTGACGGCCGACAGACACGCGCCCGTATTGCCGTAGCCTGGGTCGTACGTGATGAGATTCGTCTTGGCGCGTAACTGACGGATGTCGAGAGCCGTCTCGTTCTCCGACCCCACAATGAGGGGCACCTCGAAACTCTTGTCGCCGTATTGGATTTTCGCCGTCTGACTCATCGCGCCCTCGCTCTTCAACGCTGCAAGCAAAACCATCAAACTCTCCCCGTGAGATGGCGGCAAACTGTAGCACTCACAAACCTGCGCAAGCTCACGGCTGCGCCGTGCTTCAGACCGTCCACGCGGGAGCAATCAATGTTCGGCCATCGGGGCTGATCTGGGTTGCAGAATCCTCCGGTGCATGACGGTCCCACAACTTGCATGTGACCATCTTGTGGCGTTGATCCAGCCCTTCGCAGTAGTTGGTGTACGTGCAGCGGCGGACTTCGTTTCCCCTTCCGAGGCGGAGCTTCAGCCACCAATCAGGGTCTGCAAGACTTTGGCGTGCAGCGGCCACGAGGTCGGCCTCGCCACGCTCGAGAATGCCCTCCATCTGTCCAAAAGCGCACAAGCCACCTGCTCCCACAACCGGAGTTGCGTATCCAGCTTGACGCACAGCAAGACGCACGGCCGCGGCAAGGGGCACGTTGCGAGAGAACGGCCCGCCTTCGATGCGCGTTGTGGGCATGCACTCGTGACCGCTCTGTCCGGTGTACGGATATACGCTTTCGCCAACACGAGGTTGACGTGCATCATCGAACTTACCGCCCTTGCTGATGGAGATGAAGTCGAGCCCCGCCTGCGCGAGCTTGACCGCGATGTTGCAGGCATCGTCGATGCGATTCCCCCCAACGATGACTTCGTCGCCAAGGAAACGCGCTCCGACGGTCCAGTCGTCCCCTACTGCACGGCGCACCGCAGCGAACACTTCAAGCGGCAAACGCACGCGCCCCTCAAGACTGCCGCCATAACCATCAGCGCGGTTGTTCATGCGCGAAAGGAACGATGCAAGTGTGTAGGCGTGGGCGTAGTGCAGCTCGACGCCATCGAAGCCGGCCGTGCGCGCACGCACTGCCGCAGCAGCGAAGGCTGGCGGCAACACTTGCGGCAAAGCGGCAATGTGGTCCAAGTGCGTGTCGCTGACGCGTTCGCGTGCACCGAAGCGCAGGTCTTCAAGCTCGCGCGGGTGAAGGACGACGGCTTCTTCGTCTTCAGAGAGCGCGATGCAGGCCTCGCGGAACGCTGTATCTTCGGCGGGCACGCACTGGCCAAGCGTGGCGAGTGCTGCGCGATGCTCCGTCGTCGGTTGGAAGAAACGGCGAAACCACACACTGCGCTCGGGCCGCCGACGAACCGCGAGGAAGTCGATGATCTGCACCAGCAAGCGGGTTTCACCACCACTGGCGCGACGCACCGTTTCCACCAATGTGTGCAAGCCAGGAATGAACGCGTCGTCGTGGAGTCGCAACAATGGCCCGCTGCGCACCGCGCGAACTCCGGTGGCTTCAATCACCAGCACGGCTGGTCGTCCGCGCGCGAGGCGCTCGTACCACGCCAACACTTCTGGTGTGACATGGCCTTCTTCCGAAGCGCGCCACGGCACCATGGCCGGAACCCAAGTGCGTCCAAGCAACTGCAAGCCGCTACGCAAACGCAAAGGTGAAAAGAGCAAACTGCGCGCTGCGACTTCGGCGCTAGGCCACTCGCCCGGCGGATGAGCGGCGCGCGGTTTGGGCGCATTCACAGCAGCACGCTCCGCGGGCCGTGCTTCATCACTGCAACATCGCGCGGATGTCCGGCATCAGAGACTGAGCAATCTGGGTGCGCAGTGCCCTGTTGCTGCCTTCGCCCACGCGCGTGACGAAGAGGTCTTCGTGGTGGCGCATCAAACCAAACTCATCCAAGCACGCTACGCCGCCACAGATTTCCATGGCATCGAGCATGAGCTCTGAAGCGCGTTGCGAAATGCTGATCTTGACCTTGGCCGCTTGCTCGCGATCGAGGCGGTTCTCGTCGTACAAACGCACGAGATGCAACAACCATGTGAGCGATTGTTCCAAGGCAATGTCGAGATCGACCACCACATCTTGCACGCGCTGGAAACGACCGATGGGTTTGCCGTCAAACTGTTCGCGCTCTTGGGCGTAGGCACGCACGCGATCCAGCGCGAAGGCCGTGCTGCCCACAGCAAGCGAGGCCACGAAAAGCCGTCCACCGTTCAGCGTCATAGCCATGACCTTGAAGCCCTCATTCACCGCGCCGAGCACCGCGGAATCATCCACGCGCACGGAGTCAAACGCGATTGAACCGGTGGAGCTAAGGCGCCACACGACTTTGCCGCCCATTTCGTTGTAGGACACGCCAGGCGCGTCTATAGGCACGATGAAACACGTGGAGCGATGCCCGCGACGGCCCGCGGGATCGGTGAGTGCATGCACCACCACATGGCTGGCCCAACGCGCGTTGGTGCTCCAACACTTCTCGCCGCGCAACACCCAGTGCGAACCGTCGCGCACCGCGGTCACTTCCGGATTCGCCGCGTCACTGCCGCGCCCAGGCTCTGACAGCCCAAACACAAACATGCGCCGACCATTGGCGAGATCGGGCAAGTGTTCGCGTTTCTGCGCTTCGTTCCCGAACAACATCAAGGGCTTGCTGCCAAGTGATGTGGCGGCGCCAGGCGTGATGGCCACGGACTGGCTCCAATAGGACAGCGCGAGGCCCATCAACACCAGTTCCAACTGCCCGCCACCTTGACCATCGTATTCAGTGCCGATGGGCAGCCCGAAAAGCCCGAGCTCACCCATCTCCTTGATGAGGTCTTGAGGCACAAGCTCGTGCGCTCGCTCAAGGCCAAGAATGCGCGGCGCAATGCGGCGCTCTGCAAAATCAGCAACCTGCTCGTAAAAAGCGAAGCGGTCGTCGTCGATGAGGTCTTTCAAATACTTATCGATCTGTCGGGGCATGGCCATGGCTGGCGAGGATACAAAATCGCTCGTAGAGCCGCAAACATCCACTGTGCGCCATGCGCTCGCCACTAATATGGGCCCATGCCGCGAAGAAGCCTCGGTTTGCCCACGTCAATCATCCTGTGCTTGCTGCTCTTGGGCTGCACCGGGAACCAAGAAAGCACGGCCCTTGTGACCGTGCCTGAACGCACTGCTCATCGCGCCACAGCACTTCACGCCGAAGTTCTTGCGTTTCTTCATGCGGCCGCCGCGCAAGACCGCCGCCAAAGCGTGGTCAGTTTGGGCCTGAGTGAAGAAGCACGCGACATCGCCGCGGTCATCTGCGCAGATCCACCGCTACGCACACTCGAAGCCGCGGCCCGCGACCCGCGCAGCAAAGTCTTGATCGTAGGCAGCATTCATCCCGGCGAATGTGAAGGCAAAGAAGCCATTCTCGAAGTGCTGCGCGCTTTCGCTGCCGGCGAGCAGGATGCTTGGCTGCAAAACCTCGTGCTCGTTTTTCTGCCGGACTACAACCCCGATGGCACCGACGCCGTTCAAGCGTTGTCGCGTGAACAGCAAGCGGGACCAGCGGATGGCTGTGGTCGACGCGAAACGAGCAAGGGCTTTGATCTCAACCGCGACTTCACCAAAGTTGAAGCGCTCGAAACACGCGCGCTGCTGCTCGTTCTACGCACACTCGATCCGTTGCTGACCATTGACTGCCACACGACCAACGGGTCGTACCACGGTTTCGACCTCACCTACGCCGGACCGCTCTCACCGGCGACCGACCCCGAATTGCAAGCGCACGCGCGCAATGTGTTCTTGCCGGCGCTGCGCCGCGCTCTCGCTGTACGCGGCTTGCTCAGTTTCGACTACGGCAATTGGCGCGGCAATTGGTGGCCCGACGAACAACCGCGTGCGTGGGAGACCTTTGACTATCTCCCGCGCTACGTCACCAACGGCATCGGACTCCGCAACCGTCTGAGCTTGCTCTCAGAAGCCTATGTGCATCGCCCTTTCGCTGAACGTATCGCCTCTACGCGAGCTCTGATCACAGAGGCGGTGAATTACGTGGCTCGGAACCGCACGACACTCGTCGAACTGATGCGCTCTGCAGACCAACGCGCCATCGCGCTTTGCGGACAAGGATCTGTCCCCCTTGAAGCGTCTCTCGGCGATAGCGGGCGCGAATCCATCCCCACGAGCGGCGTCACCGAAAGGCTGGACGTTGCGACAGGCCGCCGCGAGCTGCACCACAACGGACACAACACTTGGGTGCTTTCGGACACCAGTGTGCATTTTGAAGGCCAACTTCCTGTGAGCGTTCCTTGGGGCTTCGCCATCAGCGCGCCATCATCCGCGGTGTTGCGGGTGCTCGAAGCCCACGGCATCCAGCATTATTTGCTACAGCACGCAACGCAGATCAACGCGGAGGATTTCGCAATCCGAGCAGTGAACCGTGCGCCGCGTCCCTTCCAAGGGCACCGCTTGGTCAAAGTCGACACCATCACGACACCAACATCGACGCAGTTGCCGCCCGGCACGCTGATCATTCCAACGGCTCAACCTCTATGCCGACTCGTGATGCTGCTCTGCGAGCCGCGCTCTCCGGATGGATTCGTCGCGTGGGAACAAGTTCCCGTCGAGATGCATGCGGAAAAATTGACAGTAAATATCTTGCGCCTCAGAAGTGCACCGCTTCCGCGCGATAAGGAGAAATAGGGTCGGTGCGGCGCACAGCTACAGGCGCCACGGGTGATTTCTGAAATCACGCTCGCAGACGTAAGAAACCAAATGCAGCATCCGGCGTTCGGGGACCGTATAGTCCTCTGTCACGCGACTCGGAAAGGGGTTCCATGCGTCCGCTCAGCATTCTCATCGTCGGCGATCACGACAACGAATACGCACCGCACCCAGCAACGCGCACCGCGCTCATCGAAGCCGCTGCACAGCGCCACATGCGTGCCAACACTCGCTGGATGGGGGCCGACGACCTCGTGCTCTATCCCGACACGATCCTCGAAGCTGCGGCTGTGCTGCTGCCTCAACCCGGACCACGCTGCCCGCGGCTAATGCCAGAACCTGAACTCGCGCTGTTGCGCATGGCGCGCGAGAAACGCATCCCCTGCCTCGCCCTCGGCGAAGCGCATGGGCTGATGCTCATCGAGTTCGCACGCAACAAGCTCGGCTTGACCGCGGCAGGCAGCACGTTGTACGACGACGATCCGCGCTACGCGCTGATCACCGCAAGTGGAGCGGAATCCCCGCGCACGCATGGAGTCGAGATTCCAGCGCGCATGATTGAAGTGCACGCTGCGAAAGGTGCGGAATCTGCAGCCAGCCTTACCATCGGGCGCGAATGGACGAACACCACGCACGGCCTGAGTTCAGATTACGCAGAAGCCTTTGCCGCCGCTGGGTTCAGCGCTCCGCTGCTCGATGCCGACGGACGCCCTGCGTTGCACATCTTGGCGGACCACCCCTGCCACATTGCGTGCACATGGTTGCCGTTGCACGGCGTAGGACATGCGGAAGCACATCCACTAGTTCTGCATTGGCTGGACGCGGCTGCGGCACGGGCCTAAATCGCTTTGAACACCGAGGGCTGCATCGTGCATGAGAGCGCTGCTTCTTTATGGACAGCGCACGCCCTACAAGCTGAACGCGCCGTGTTCGAGGCTTGCGCGGAATCAGACGTTGGGCTCGAGCTGGATCTCACAGCGACGCGGAGTGTGCCCGTGGACTCGCGGCTGCTGCGTTGCAGTTTGCACTGTGTTGACCAGCGTGGACAGCAGCGCTGGGCTACTGGAAGTACGGATGCAACCGATTTGGTGCAACGTGCGCTGACGGCACCTGCCGTAGCTCATGCACCGCAACTTGAAGCGGATGTGCGCAGTGCGCTTGTGAACACGACACTGCTGCAAGCGGCAGACCTTTGGGCAGTCAAAACGCGATTGCGCGCGGAAGCCCTCGCACTGGGTTTTCAAATCGTCGCCGGAACTCTGCGGACATCTCTACGCACCTTGAGCGTGCGCACGAGAGAACATGAAGCCACGTCTGCGAGACTGCATCATGTCGGCGTCCTGCAAGTACGGCCGCACCATGAGCAAAGCACGCTGCTCGGCGACGCCTTTCATGCACAAGATGCAGCCGGCCTTGAACTCGCGGCGCTGGCAGCGCTGCAGCGCATCGCAGCACGCGGAGCCCAAAGTCGTCATGCACTGCCGGACGCGTTTGCACTTGTGCTGATGCCCGAAGCTGTAGAAAGCGTCGTGTTGCCATGGCTGCTAGCCGAGCGCGTGTCACTCGCCTCTGGGCTCACGCTTGTCGACGATCCTGTTGCTGCACGCGGATTGGTGCACAGCATCGACCGAGTGGGTCGAAGTGCAAGCCGCATCAAACTGGAAGCCGGGATCGCCCTGCCACACTGGATCGGAAACGCGGACGAAATGCCGCGACGCGGGCTGATGGCACCGACCATCGAGGGCGGCGATCGCGACTTGCATCAATACACCGCAGCGCCTGCCGTGCTCTTCGCTGCTCGAGCTCAAGCCGTTGCGCATGACTCGCAACTCATGCTGCGCGTTGATGAAGGCTTGCTTTGTCAACAACGACGCCGCTTCCGCGCAAGTGGCGTGCTAACGCTCAACACGGCAACCATTGAGGGCGCGACGCTGGAAGGCCTCCATCTGCCTGGAGGAGCTCGCTTGCCAGCTTTATTCCTTGGCGAGGCGACACTTGCGACGCCATTGCACGATCAGGCTTCGGCCTCCTGAACGTAGATAGAGAGTTTGGCGCGCAATTCATCCGTGAGCGCCGCAGTGAGCACGCAAGTTTCGCCTTCGTAGGCTTGCTCGATGATGCGAGCGCGCGCTGCGAGCATTGCTAGTGTGCGGCCATCCGTCACCGGAACACGCAGCCGCGTCACTTTCAGACGTGCGCCCGCTTGTGCGCGCACGAGGTCGGCCAAAATGTCCATCCCAGTCCCGCGAGTGGCGCTGACCAACACCGCTGCGTCGACACGCTTCGCCAAGATCTCGGCTTCGACAGGTTGAAGCATGTCGATCTTGTTCAGCACAACGAGTTCAGGAACAAAGTCGGCGCCAATGTCGCGCAACACGCTGCGCACACTCTTGGAACGGCGCTCCGCATCGGGGTCAGCTCCATTCACGACATGCAGCAGTAGATCAGCACAACGCACTTCTTCGAGCGTTGCATGGAAGGACGCGACAAGATGGTGCGGCAGTTTCTCGATGAAACCAACAGTGTCACTGAGTAGCACATCGGCGCCACGTCCGAGATCCCACTTGCGTGTGCGCGTGTCCAAAGTGGCGAAGAGTTTGTCTTCGACCAACACATCCGCGCCCGTGAGCGCACGCATCAGCGTTGATTTCCCCGCGTTCGTGTAGCCCACAAGCGCCACCTTGAACACGCCAGGGCGGCCTTGCGCTTGGCGCCCGCGGCGCGATTCAATCTCGGCGAGTTCTTCACGCAAGACCTGCAAGCGCTTCTGGATGAGACGTCGGTCCACCTCGATCTGCTTTTCACCAGGACCGCGACTACCGATGCCGCCCGTTCCCGTGATGCGGGACAAGTGGGTCCACATGCGCTTCAAGCGCGGCGAGAGATATTGGAGTTGCGCGAGCTCCACTTGCAACGCGGATTGGCGCGTGCGCGCATGTTGCGCAAAGATGTCGATGATGAGCTCGGAGCGATCCACGACACGCAAGTTGAGGGCCTCTTCCATCTGACGCACTTGCGCCGGTGAGAGGTCGGTGTCGGCAACAACGAGATTGGCACCGCACTCGGTACAGAGCGCTTTCAGTTCTTCCAACTTGCCGCTACCAAGATAGGTTGCTGCTTCGGGCCGCTCGCGGCGCTGCCACATTCGGCCCATGACGCGCGCACCGGCGGTGCGTGCCAATTCCGCAAGCTCGTCGAGCATCGGCAAATTGCCGCTGGCGTCAGGGGCTTCTGGTCCAACGCCCACCAACATGGCTTGCTCTTCGGCCTTAGCGGGCGAAACAGGCCGTTCGGTGCGCTCGTGCACTTCCTTCGCAGGAGTGACTTCCATGTCCGGAGACTGCGACGCACCCTTGCGCCGACGAGCCTGGCCCGCATGGTCGCGTTCGCTACGTCGATCAGAGGGGCCGCGCATGAATGTCCCTTCCAAGTTGTTGCTGACAGTGCACTCTGAAGCGTGCGTCATCGCGTTCCGGATGATCGCTGCGATAGTGCGTGCCGCGACTCTCTTCGCGCCACAAGGCACCACGCAAGACCAACGCAGCGACGGTCACGAGGTTGCGTGCCTCGCGCGCGTCGTAGGAACGGAGGTGCACACGGTTCACGAAGCCTAACCACTGTTGCACCGTGCGTTCCGCAGCCTGCAACTTGTCACCACAGCGAATAATTCCCGCTGCGCGCCACATCAAAGATTGCACTGAGTTTCTGAAATCCCGCGCGTGCAGCGCTACGGCAGCGAGTTCACCACCTTCGCTGACCGGATCGCTGCATGTCGGCGCCATGGCGTTGGTGGACGCGGCATGCGCTCCTGCACGACGGCCGAAGACCAATCCTTCAAGCAGAGAGTTGCTTGCCAGTCGGTTCGCTCCGTGCAGCCCGCTCATGGCGACTTCGCCAGCGGCGTAAAGCCCTGGCAAACTGCTGCGGCCCTCGAGATCGACCACCACGCCGCCAACGCCATAATGCGCAGCAGGCTGCACAGGGATGTTCTGCTTCGCGATGTCGATGCCGTAAAGCGCACACATCTTGCTGATGCCTGGGAAGCGTTCATGAGCACGATCACCCATGTGAGTCAGGTCGAGCCAAACACAACTCTCACCGCTGTGCGCCAATTCTTCCACGATGGCCCGCGAGACAATGTCGCGGGGCGCAAGGTCGCCGTCAGGGTGATAGCGCGAGACGAAGCGCTCTCCATGAGAGTCGAGCAAACGCGCACCTTCGCCACGAACAGCTTCGGTGATCAAATGACGCGCAGCGCCGGCAACATAGAGACTCGTAGGGTGAAACTGAACGAACTCCATGTCGGCGAGTTCGACACCAGCGCGCCATGCCATGGCGATACCGTCGCCTGTCGCCACCATTGGGTTGGTGGTTTCGCGGAAAAGCTGCCCAATGCCTCCGGTGCACAGAATGGTGCTGCGTGCGAGAGTATTGAAAGCACTTCCGCTCGCGTCCAGCACGCGCGCGCCAACGCAGCGGCCCTGGTGGGTCAGCAGATCTGTCGCAAAACCAAATTCACGCACCTCGATGTTCTTGTGCTGTTGCACACGACGCATCAACGTGGTCATCACTTCGAAGCCCGTGGCGTCACCGTGAGCGTGAACAACTCGACGCCGGCTGTGTCCGCCTTCGCGCGCGAGATCCAGCTCATCACCATCAAGATCGAACTCACCACCCCAGTCGAGAAGTTCGCGGATGCGTTCTGGGCCTTCCTTGACGACGGTTTCGACAGCGTCAGGGTGGCAAAGGCCATGCCCGACTTTGAGAGTGTCTTGTTGATGGCTTTCGAAACTGTCGTCGCGCCCGAGCACTGCGGCGACCCCGCCCTGCGCGTAGGCGGTGCTGCTTTCCTGCAACACGTCTTTGGTGATGACCATCACCTGTGCGTGTTCGGCTGCTGCAAGAGCGGCACGGAGTCCGGAAACTCCACCGCCCAGGATCAGCACGTCACAGTGGACAGCCGGCCCTCTTAATGTCGCATCCTGTTGCACCATAGATACTTCTGAGCAATAAGCTGGCGTGCGATTGCCTTGCGCCAGCATCAATCGCGCCATCATACCTGCATCGCGCCCTGCGAATAACCGAACATTTACCTAAATTGTTCTGGACTGTCGGTGGGGTTCGGTATATGTTTGGCATCGGTGCGTAGGAATGGTCCTCACGCCCGGTTGCAGGAGACAACTCATGTTGACAGCGACTTCTTTCCCCGTGCGTGCGATGCGCGATCTCATTCACTTGGCCGGTCTCGGCACGATTCTGCTTGTGGCATTCCTCTGACACCGCGAAAACCCACCATGACTCCACCCAAAAAACGAGCAAGAACAACGCCACGCGGTCCGAAGCCTTGGAAGCAGGGCGCGGCCACAGATCCTGTGCGCAACGCTGAAGGCAAGCCGTCACTCACCAAACGGCAAGCGGAGGTGCTGCGCTTTGTCGCGGCCTATCGCGACAAGGAAGGCCTCTCGCCGACGCTTGAGGAAATCGGTGAAGCCAGTGGCGTCAGCCGGGTCACTATTTTCGAACACATTCGAGCCCTCGAGCAAAAAGGCTATGTCGTGGTGGACTCACATCAGTCTCGTTCCATCCGGCTGTGCAACGAGACTCCTGCGCCGCAGCAAGCTGCCGCAGCTGGCACGCTTAACGCGTCGGCAGCACACACATCCGAACCGCGCGAAATGCCCATCCTCGGTCGCATCGCAGCAGGGCAACCCATCGAAGCCGTGGAAGACCGCGAAGCCTTCGATGTCGACGCTTTCTTCCGTCAAGACCGCGGCAACTTCATGTTGGAAGTCCGTGGCAATTCCATGATCGAAGACCAAATCCGTGACGGCGATTTCGTCTTGGTGGAACCGCGCATGCGCGCTCATCCTGGCGAGACAGTCGTGGCTCTCATCAACGGTGAAGAAGCCACGCTCAAGAGGTTTTATCCCGAACATGGTGGCGAGTATGTTCGTCTCGAACCACGCAACGCGAGCATGCAGCCCATCGTGGTTGCAGCAGCGTCGCTCAGCATTCAAGGCGTCGTCATCGGGGTCGTGCGCAAGTACTAGTGCTGCTCACCGACCAAGGACCTCGCAACGCCGAGCTGTACTGTTGCCTCGAAACTCAGGGGCATACATGGCTTCAATGCGCGCGGGCAAGGCCTTCACGGACCCATGTGTTTCCGCACGGACGCGGTAGCGAATGTGATGTGTCCCCTGTTGCAACCGCGAAATGAAAAACGCGGTGCGATCCGCGCGGACTTCCCGCCGAAAACGGATCCCCTCAGCGCTCGTCCAGCCTGAGAGGCGTTCCACTGGCTCGAAGCCGGCGGCGCGTGGGTCCTCCAACAGCAGACACTCGAAGTCATTCGGTAGCGTGAGCTTCAGTGTAATTTCCACCAATTGTGAGGCTTGCGGTCGCACCGCTGCATCGAGCAGTTCACCACGTGTGCCATCGGGCAACACTGCGTGCAGCTCGCGCTCCACATTAATGCCGCTGGACTGCGCCGCGATTGCATCACCAGTGGCCATCGCCGTAAGCACTGTGCTGACATAGGCCGTTCCGCGCCCACGCGTGCGCAAGTGGACAGGCTCATCCGCACCGTCAGACAGTGGAATGGTCAAACGCAGCGGTTGCAAGAAGTTCGTGCGTTGCAGTTTCATGTTGTGAGTGACCGAATCCACCTGCAGCGTCAGTTCGAGATCTGGGTCAAGCTCCTCGGAGCGCTGCGCAAGACGCACCAAGGCCCCAAGAGCCTCGGCAGTATCGCGAGTGTTGCTCCAACCTTGTGAACGTCGGTTCATGACTATCCAACGTGCCAGTGGGTTCACGAGCTCATGCCCGGGATCTGCATCCAAGAAAGCCGTCAGCACAGCGGAAGCGATTTCGATACGCGCGTTCCACCACGCCCACTCTGCACCCAGCGCTGGCCACCAAGGCATCCGCTTTGTCAGCGGCGCGCGCTCTGCAAGTTGAGCGAGCGCGATGCGTGCATCATCACTGCGTTCACTACGGGCCAACGCACTCACGAGCTGAGCCAATGAATGCGTCGGCAAGTCTGAACGCACTCGGTAGAGCTGATCAAGGAGGGGTTTGGGGCAGCGGCCCGAATCAACCAGGGCCAAGGCCACCACCGCGCCTTCTTGCGGTTCTGCAATATGCGCGACTTGCCGCTCCAGCCACGCAGCAGCGTTGGCCCTCATGCGCGCGAGCCCAGCGCACCCGCTTCGCTCAGCAGCTTCAAGCCCGCGCAATGCGTACCTCGTCATGCGCAAGGATGACTCGTCATCTTTCCACCAACCAAATCCGCCGTCGCTGTTCTGTGCACTGCGCAAGTTGTGAATGCAGTGAGTGATGACTCGCTCCAACTCGCGGGCCGACAGCACGCGTGGAGCCCTACCACCGGCTGAACGAGGCGTGTTGAGGGCCGCTTCGGCGAGATCGCCCAAGCTGATGCCCGCGCGCTGTAGCGCATCCTTCACAGCCACTGCCGGCACGAAGCGAGAGAGAGTCTGCTCTACGCATTCGTAGGGATAGTCCACAAGGTATGGCAATGTGTCCCACATTTGCAGCAGCAAAGATGGCCTCACTTCAACCGACAAAGAGGCGCTCCCTGCACGATGCTGGTGCGGAGCCGCGAGTGTGAAACGCTGTTCTGCATCGCCCTGCAGCCGCGCAGCATGGACACGCTGCACGAGCGCCCCATCGCGTGCTACTGGCAATTCCAGTTGCATCGCGTCATCAACTGCAGGTTGTGTCGCCCAGACACGCGCCAAGAATGTCTTGGTGCCAGCGCTGCTGAGCGTCACGCGAGTCATGACATGCCGACTACCCTTGGCCGTCAAAGACAGACTTGGTGAGTCTTGCGGTTCAAGCGCTACACCTTCAGCTGCACTGGCTACGCTCCAGCGCAACTCTCGAGGCATCCTCGCGGTATCGCTCGCCACCAAGCCGACATCAATGCGATCACCCTCGACGCTTACGAGGGGGGCTAACCACTAAGTACGCCAAGTTCGGCTTTGAGCCGGTGGCGATGAACCCGTTCAACGACGCCTACGCCCCTCCGGGCTGGGATTACGCAAGGATGGGCCATCCGCCAATCATCCACATGGCATATACAGGAGGCGACCGTGACACAATCCTTCAGCGCGCCGGGACCTTTCCCGACTACCACAGTCGTCACCGACGACTTCGACGCCGCTAAAGAGCTTGCTCGACGAACTGCGCGCGAAAGGGCGATTGCTGCCGCCAATGGCTCCGTACAAGGAGGGGGATCCGCCTCCCCCAGAGTGGGGGCCGGGGTGGGCGGCGGCCTAACAGGAGTACGTGGACTCGCTGTAGCCCGCGCTGCTCCCGCTGCCTCTCCACAGGGAGCAGCCTCGAGGTTCTAGGCCCCAAGCGGGCATGTTACTGCGAGGCATTGTCGCTGTAGCGTGCACTCTCGGCGTTCAGCGGGAATAGTTTGCACGAGTGCGTGACTCGCTTGGGCAACAACAGCGCGATACCCACTGGGTATAAAAAAAAGGGCCAGAGGATGTAATCCTCTGGCCCTGAATATGACCCCGGCAACGACCTACTCTCGCGCTTGCAGCACTATCATCGGCGCAGAAGGCTTAACGGCCGTGTTCGAAAAGGGAACGGGTGTGGCCCTTCTGCTATAGTCACCGGGAAATTTGTTCGGCACTTCGCCCAAGGGCGAAGGAATAGTGTGAGAGCGGCATCAGCCACAAGTACATTCTGTAGAATCAATATTCGGTGCAACATCCGTAGATGCGGCACCAAAAAGTAGTCAAGCAATCGGGCGGTTAGTACTGGTCAGCTACACAGATTACTCTGCTTGCACACCCAGCCTATCAACGTTGTAGTCTTCAACGGCCCTGGGATGACTTATCTTGGAGCTGGCTTCGCGCTTATATGCTTTCAGCGCTTATCCTTTCCGAACTTGGCTACTCTACGTGCCCATAGCTGGACAGCAGACACACCAGAGGTTCGTCCGGCCCAATCCTCTCGTACTAGGGCCAACTCTCCTTGATCATCCTACGCCCACACCAGATAGGGACCAACCTGGCTCACGCCGGTTTGAACCCAGCTCGCGTACCACTTTAATCGGCGAACAGCCGAACCCTTGGGACCTCCTACAGCCCCAGGATGTGATGAGCCGACATCGAGGTGCCAAACCTTCTCGTCGATGTGAACTCTTGGAGAAGATCAGCCTGTTATCCCCGGAGTACCTTTTGTCTGATGAGCGACGGCCCTTCCATACGGGACCGCCGGATCACTAGGACCTGCTTTCACACCTGCTCGACCCATCGGTCTTGCAGTCAAGCTCCCTTATACCCTTACGCTCTTCGCATGATTACCGACCATGCTGAGGGAGCCATTGCGCTCCTCCGTTACCTTTTTGGAGGAGACCGCCCCAGCCAAACTGCCCAGATAGCACTGTCCCCTGCCCAGATTCATGGCACAGGGTTAGAAAACCAGTATTACAAGGGTGGTATTTCACCGTTGGCTCCACGGAAGCTAGCGCTCCCGCTTCGAAGCCTCCCACCTATCCTACACATGAAAGACTAGCCATCAGTACTATCCTACAGTAAAGGTTCACAGGGTCTTTCCGTCTTGGTGCGGGTACGTGGCATCTTCACCACGAGGTCAATTTCGCCGGGTCCATCGCCGAGACAGCGCTCCACGCGTTACGCCATTCGTGCGGGTCGGAACTTACCCGACAAGGAATTTCGCTACCTTAGGACCGTCATAGTTACGGCCGCCATTCACTGGGGCTTGGGTTCAAAGCTTTGCCTTTCGGCTAACCTCTCCCTTTAACCTTCCAGCATTGGGCAGGCGTCAGTCTGTATACGTCGTCGTTTTGACTTAGCACAGACCTGTGTTTTTGATAAACAGTCGGCAGAGCCCTTTCACTGCGGCCTCTGGAGGCTTTCACCCCCGGAGGCACCCCTTATCCCGAAGTTACGGGGTTAAATTGCCGAGTTCCTTAGCGATGGTTCTCCCGAGCGTCTGAGAATACTCATCCCATCTACCTGTGTCGGTTTGCGGTACGGA
>SIAO01000005.1:85000-147826 GCA_009691765.1 Planctomycetota bacterium
CGACAGGAAAATGCGCCTGCATGTACAGCCGCCGGACACTCTTGCCACCGCAAAGCGCGCACGCTTTCAGCGCGACGCCACGATCGACTTCGATGCCGCTTGGAGCAGCGACATGTTGAAAGAGTTCTTTCTTACTGGGTACTGATTCGGCCAAGCTGTGCGTTCCGGCCTGTGCGCTTCGCACGGCATGGATATGATACCCCGTAAGCGCGCACGCGCGCCGTCAGATGCGCATACACCGCGAGGAAATCGGCGCGAGTCTGTTACTTCTCGCGCTCCTACTGCCGCTGCAGCTATCCGTTGAGTTCCTCGCGGACGATTTCTACATGGGCCGCGCTATCGCTGATGCTGCCGTAGAACACCCTGGCATCACCGGCGCCATCAACACTGCGTTCACGCGGCGTTGGACTACGGACTTCGATGTGTTTCGTCCCCTCACCATTCTGTCGCTACAAGCAGATTGGGCCTTGTTTGGGAATCGACCAGGATTGCATCACCTTGTGAATCTGTTGCTGTGGATCGCATGCGCGTGGATGATCGCACGCAGCGTTGAACAGTTGGGCACACTGTGTTTAAAGCCACTCCGGCGCGCGGCAATCATGCTCGCGTTCGGATTGTCGCCCGCGGTCGTTGAGTGTCTCGGGTGGTGCGTTGCTCGCGAGGACCTGCTCTGCGGCGGATTCGGTCTCGCAGCTTTGCTGCTGCAATTGCGTGCACCTCAGAGAAGCGTCGCGCGTGCACTGCTCGTTGCTTGCGCATTCTTGGCCAAAGAAACCGCTGTCACTTTGCCATGCTTGTTGCTCTGGACAGAACTCACTCTTCTACGACCAGACCCCAACGGCAACAGACCTGCTGTGCTTTCGCGCTTCATGCGCGCACTGCCATGTTTCGCAGTGTTGGCCGGCGCGCTCGTTCTGCGAAAGCTCCTGTTCGGTCAAGTCGCCGGCCTCTATGGAGGCAAGACCTATATGGCTTGGCTCGCCGAACCAGACCTGATCCGCTCGCTGCTCTCAAGCATCAGTACTGACTTGCTACGACTCACCGTGCCTATCGCGCAAACCTCAGCGACCATTGGAAGCGCCCTACATTTTTTTGAAGCGATCTTCCTCCTTGCCACTGCTTTTGCACTCGCACTCGCATTAGCAGACAGCGCCGGACGCCGTCGCACTGTTGCATTCTCCGCATGGATTCTCGCACCACTCTTGCTCGTTGCCGTCCCGCGCAGAACCGTAGGGCCGAACTTGGAAGACAGTCGTATCCTGCTGTTGCCGCTGGTCGGCTTGCTTCTCATCTGTGCCCCTGCACTCTGCACGCGCCATCTGCGGGCATGGAACATCGCCGCAATAGCGCTGTTTTTGCTCACCATGGGATTAACGCAGCAACGCAATCTCGCCACCTACAGCGCAGCAAGCGAACAGATCCAGTCTCTGCGTGCTGAAGCCCACAGAGCCGCCGAGGGCAGCGACACACTGATCGTCACCGGTGCGATTCCACCCGAGAGCGCAACCGGCCTAATCCCAGCTCTGATTCAACGCAACGGTGCTTTCCTACTCTCAGAAGGCTTCTGGCTCTTCACGCAGCCCCCTTTCGATAACGGGCCGCACTTGCTTGGTTGGTCACGCACGAATGGATTACTGCTGCAGTCCGTCTACGCACCACCGAAGGGCGAACAGCAAGACTCAAGAGCCGCACCAGCGCTGGCCGCACTGACCATGCGCGCAGGCTGGCTCCACATCGACCGCATCACGCCACGCAACGCCGGCGCGCTGACGATAGCGGCGCGTGAAACCACGTGGAATCTCAGCAACGCAAGCAACCCGCTGGAGTTGCAATTCACAACCAATTCAGGCGGTCCCTTGCGAGCACACCTCCTCGCACCTGGCGAAGACGCGCATGCAATCGCTGAAGTAACGCTCACAAGAGAAACTGGATCTGTTGCGTTATCTGCGTGGCGTCTGCAGAGCGGTTCCCTGCGTGGCCTGCCGCTCACCCGTGAAATCCTGCACGCCAGTGGCGCGCGCGAGTTACTCGCGTGGATAGAAGATCCCGCAACCGCTCGCTGCTCTCGTGTATTCGTAATGACATTACAGCCCTGATCGAAGCACCCGCAGCCCCTCACTGGTTCTTGCAACACCGCAGCCGCAATGAGCACTGCTCAGGCAAAGAAGATCCAACCCAGCAGCAAGAAGAGCGGAATAAGAATGGGAAAGGACCAGCGAGCGATGTAACCAAAGAAGGATGGCATTTTGACGCCGGCCTCTTCCGCAATCGCACGTGCCATGAAATTCGGCGCATTGCCGATGTAACTCAATGCGCCCATGAAAACGGCCCCAGCCGAAATAGCCATGAGTGCAACGCGAGACGACATCAACGCATTCGCTTCTCCGCCGGCAGCGTTGAAGAACACGAGGTACGTGGGCGCATTGTCGAGAAAACCAGAGAGCATTCCCGTAGCCCAGAAATAGCGCAGCGGCAAGGGCTCTCCCGTCGAGCTCGTGACCCAGAGAATGACCTCCGCAAAAGGACCATCAACGCCGGCTTTGAGCATGGCGATCACGGGTGTGATCGTGACGAAAATGCCGGAGAACAGTAGCGCTACCTCGAGCAACGGTGCCCATGTGAACCCTGTGGCTTTGCGTTGCGCGTAGGGCGTGACGCAGAGTGACATCCACGCTAGGGCGAGCAACAATGCGTCACGCAGCAGTTGAATAAACGGAATTTTCACACCGGCCATTTGCACTCCAAAGATCGCCTCCTCCGTCGCCACTGCGCGCAGCGCATTCACCTCCGCTTCGAGCTTGAGATGCTCACGCAAGGATCCTCCGCTGCTCAAAGCAGCGTGCGAATGAACTGCCGCTCGTTCAGCAACAGCGAGACGCTCGACATGCTCCACCGAAAACTCGGCGGCAAAAAATGGCTCACGCTTGGCCCACCACCCTGACCCAAGCACCAAACCTACGCACAAGACGAGCAGCACGACATTGCGGCCGCCTTCAATTCTCAGCGCCCCTTCACCACTAGCCGCATAAGGCCGCCCTTCACGCTTCCACAGAATCCAATCCAACATCGCGAAACCCAGCAATAGGATCAGCGCCAACAGTGTCATCATTAGCCATACATGCTGCAGTGTCCAGAAGAACTCGACGCCCTTGAGATATCCAAGGAATAGCGGCGGATCACCAAGTGGCGTTAGTGCTCCTCCAATGTTGGAGACGAGGAAAATGAGGAATATGACCTGATGAACGCGAGCCTTTCGATGCATGTTGGCGCGCAGCAGAGGGCGCACCAGCACAACAGTCGCTCCAGTCGTACCCATGACTGATGCCAGGAGCGTGCCAACTGCCAAAAGAACTGTGTTTCCCCACGGTGTGCCAGACAAGCGGCCAACCACGCGAATGTCACCAGCGATGACATAAAGCGTGATGATGAGAATAATGAATGGGAGAAACTCCAGCAACAGCGCTTCGCTCAACCCGTGGGATACGGGCGCCAAGCCATACTGCAGCGCGCCAGGGAGAAGCCAGAGGAGACCCCAGCCCAACGCAATCTTGCCGTGATGGTGGTGCCACACCTTCGGCAACAGCAAAGGCACCAAAGCGATGGACAGCAGTAGCCCCGCGAATGGAAGCGCAGCAAGCAACGAGTTCGGCGCGAACATCAGAAGCACTCACTCCAAGCGCGGTTGTGATGCGGCAGCACAACGCTCAGCGCATCATTTGCCGAGGACCTTCTTGACCATGGCTGTGGTTTCATCGCCGCCCGGTGCGCACTTATCAATATCTTTGTCTGTGCCGTCGGCGATGGCTCGTGCATATCCTTCGCAATCATAGCCACACGCGGTGCAGTCTGTCTGCGCCATGGCGGCGAAGAGCTTCTCGAAGAGCCCATGCCCGGATGCAAGCGCCATGCGCTCTTCGATGCTCAGTGCCTCATCATGCCAAGCCGGACCACTTGGTGCAGCGACTGCAGCTTCACTAGGCGCTGCGGCAGCAGTTGGCGCCGCGACCTTCGCCACTTCAGCAACGCCAAGCAGCTTGCCGAGGTCCGCTATCGCAATTTCACGCAACTGTGAGGCGTCATCGATAATGTGGCACAGCAAACGCTCGGACAGTCCTGTGCCTGCTGCGTGGCGTGCGCGAATCTGCCCGAGGGCCGCGATGTCCTTGCGCGCCAATTCACAAAACAGCTGACCAAGCGCGGCAGGCCGCATGAAATTGTAGGTCGGAGCACCCATGGGCCATGGTGGGCTGTCCGGCCGAAGCCCACCGAGATTCAGAAGCTCGAGCACTCGGAGTTGAATACCCTGCTCTGCTTGGTGGAAGCACGCGAACGCCGCCATAAATGCCCGATCGCTGTCATCAACCACAACAGGGCTCGAAGTGCCTGCGATGTAATCGAGGTACGAACGCGCCTCGTGATGCCACAGGGTCAGCAGGTCGCGAGCAACACCGGGGTGTAATGTTTCCATGCTATTGCTCCGCTCAGAACCCGAAACCACGGCTGAACTCCGCGATAGGAGAAAACGCAAGACCCAACACGAAAAGCGGCGCCACGAGCAGCGCGAGCACTGCAAGGTTGGCACTCCCGCTTTGAATGACACCGCCAGCACTCTTTTCGAGATACATGCTCTTCAGGAGTTTGAAATAGTAAAAAGCAGAAATGGCTGTGTTGATTCCCGCAAGAACCGCGAGCCAGACGAGATTGTTTTCGACCGCAGTCTGCAGCAATTGCATCTTGCCGACGAAGCCGCCAGTGGGGGGCATGCCCAAGAGTGAGAGCATGCACACACCCAAACCAAAGGCCATCCACGGGGCGCGGCGCCCAAGCCCTGCAAAGTCGCTGACAGTGACGGCGCCCGTGCGCGAACCAACCACGGAAATCACATGAAAAGCGCCGAGATTCATAAAGAAATAGGCGATGAAATAGAACACCAGCGGTGCAAGGTCGCCACCGTTCGGCTTATCGTGTCCCGCCGCATAGACGGCTACGGCCATCAACAAATACCCGGCCTGCGCAATGGACGAATAGGCCAGCATTCGCTTCACGTTGGTCTGCCACAACGCCCCCAGATTGCCCACTGTCATGCTGAGAGCAGCCGCCGCTGCAACTATCACTGGCCAACCGAAAGATGCCTCGAACTCCATGCCACCAAACCCAGTGAATGTCGGGCCTCCATGCGCTGTGAACGCGGCAAGAAAGCGAACAAACACTGCGAATCCGGCGGCCTTGGATGCGACGGAGAGGTACGCAGTGAACGGCGTCGGCGCGCCTTCATACACGTCAGGACACCAGAAATGCATGGGCACTGCTGCCATTTTGTAGGCAAACCCACCGAAGATCAGAATGGCGGCAATAAGAAGTTGGCCTTCTGTTGCGGCGCTGACGTGCAGGGCCTGCGCGATATCGGTGTAGTGCAGCGAGCCCGTCATGCCATAGATCAGCGAAAGCCCATAGATCATGATGCCAGATGCCACTGAGCCGTAAATGACGTACTTCAGGCCACCTTCGGAACCGGCACGATCACGCTTGTCATAGGCCGTCGCGAGGTAACTCGCCATGGAAGCGAACTCGATGCCAAGGTAGGCCATGAGTAGATTCGTGGCGCTGGCCATCAGGAACATGCCGAGCGTTGCTGCTGCCAACAACGCATAAAACTCCCCCATGCGGCGAGCGCGGAATGCAGCGTGGTCCATCGCCATAGGGATGCAAACCAGCGCCGTAGCCAACACAAACACCTGAAAGAACCAAGCGAACTGGTCATTCAACAACATGCCGCGCATACCATCGGCCTGCTGCCAGCCAAAGACCTCGGCGTGAACTCCGTTACGCGCGATGAGAGCAGCACCACACGCAACAAACCCCAGCACTGCAATCCACGCGGTCGTGCGCGGCTTGATGCCCCGGATAAAAAGATCTGCAAGCAAAAGCACGCACACCAAGGCACAAAGCAAGATTTCGGGAATGATCCCGGACATGCCCTCGGCCACGATCCTGCGCGCAGTTTCAATCGAGTTCTGCATAAGAGTCTCGCTGCGTTGGGATCAGTTTCCGCCGCCAGTGACAATAAACGTGCGGAGATGATCGAGAGTGTTGTTCATGTAGCCCAAGATTAACTGCGGCGCGACTCCGAAGATGATGCACATTGCGGCCAATGGCGCGAGACTGAACACCTCACGCCAATTGAGGTCGCGGAACGTCTTGTACTCCTCCTTCTTCGCTGTGCCCATGTAAACGCGCTGCACAGTCCAGAGGATGTAGCCAGCGGTCAGCACGACACCGGGAAGCGCCAAGTACACCATCCAGCGGGGCAATCCATACACAGCACTGTTGCCCGCGAAGAAGGTCTCTGAATTGAACGAGCCCATGAACACGAGAACTTCAGAGATGAATCCGTTGAGCCCTGGCAAGCCAAGGCTTGCAAAGAAACCAATGATGGCGAACCCGGTGTAGTAGGGCATCTGCAAGCCGATGCCACCGAAGCGATCGAGATCGCGATGATGTGCACGTTCATAGAGCACGCCCACCAAAAGGAACATCATGGCCGAGCTCACACCGTGATTGAACATCTGCAGGACAGAGCCCTGGATACCTTCAGTTGTCATTGCTGCCAAACCGAGGAGCACGAAACCCATGTGGCTCACGGAGGAATAGGCCACCAGCGATTTGAAGTCTTTTTGCGCCATGGCGCACAAGGCGCCATACACAATGTTGATCACCCCAAGGCCACCGATGAACAGCACCATCGTTTGAGAGATGCCAGCGTCTGGCGCAAGTGTGTAACTGAAACGGTAGAAACCATAGCCGCCCATCTTCAGCAACACGCCGGCCAGCACAACTGAAACGGCCGTCGGCGCTTGCACGTGAGCATCAGGCAACCACGTGTGGAAGGGAAACACTGGCACCTTGATGGCAAAGCCCATGAAGAGCGCCATGAAGATCCACATCTGGAAGCTGAGGTCAAAGCCACCGGAGAGTGACGTGAGCGTCAGCAGATTGAAGCTGTCGTAACCATCCTTCCAGTAGAGCGCCAACATGGCGACCAAGAGCAGCACTGAACCCACCAATGTGTATATGAAAAACTTGATGGCCGCATACAGCCGGTTGGTTCCACCCCAATAACCGATAAGGAAATACATCGGGAGCAGCACGATTTCCCAGAACACGTAAAAGAGGAAGAAGTCGAGGGCACAGAACACGCCAATCAACCCCGTCTGCAGCAGCAAAAACAGCGCGAAATATCCCTTCACGCCATCTTCAATCGAGAATGAATAGACGAAACAGAGAACCCACAGTAATCCCGTGAGGAAGATCAGCGGCATGCTCAAACCGTCGACGCCCATCATGTAATGGATGTTGAACGATGGAATCCACTGACCGTATTCCACGTAGCGCATGTCTGCAGCAATAGGTGATGCGGCCGCGAGAGTGAGCTCCCAAGCCTCATGCCATGCTTTGTAGGCACCGCCTTGCTCAAGAGCTTCAAGTTTCGCGCGCACTGCGAGCGACTTCTTCTCTGCGTCGGTCGGATGCGCCGCATCCGCCGCCACGAAGGTGCGAAACGCTGGAGTGTTGCTCTTGGCATCAGCAAGCAGCTCAGTGATCTGGGCGCGCATCGGTGCCGGAGCCCCAGCAACCACAGCAGCGGCCTCAGCGCGCAACGTATCAACCGCCGGACGATCGCCACCAGCACCATAGCCCTGCGTGAGGACAATGATCGGGACGAAAGCAGCCACAGCAAATCCTGTAGCAGTCCAGCGGATGAGGTTCTTGTTGGCCGTCGGCAGCAACAGCACCACAACCATGCCCAATAGTGGCAGGAAGGTCGCAAGCGTCAGCAGCATCGTCTTTCTCTCCTCTCGGACCGCATGGCGGCCCGGGATGTCCTTGATCTCAACCGCGAGCCAACACTGCCCAAATCATGAGCAGGCCAAGACCCCAAACGGTGTATTTCACGTAATCCTGAATCTTGCCGTTCACGAGCCCGCGGAAGAACTGACCAAGCGCCAGCATTGAGCTTCCAGAGCCATTCACAGCACCGTCAACAACCAAACTGTCTACGCGCCCCGCGAACCAAGCGATGTGAGTCCCGAAGCGTGCCACGCCATTCACGAGCGCATCAATCACAGACTTGTCGAATGCCTTCGCGAGGTCGGCGATGTCTTTGACCGTCGGCACAACGCGGTTGCAATAAAACCAATCCACATAATAGAGATTGCTCATGACCACGCGCGCCTTCGCAAGCGGCGGGATGCCGCCGACGATGTCATGGCTACGGCGGCGCACGAACAACAGCCAAGCCGCGCTGATACCGATGAGCACGGCGCACAGAGACATCAGCAGCACGGGCATGTGCACTGTGTGCGCGTGGTGGTGAAAACTACTCACGGCCTCGTTGGCATTGGGCAGCGGATCATGTCTGTGCACCATGTTGGCTTGCATGTCCGCAAATGCTGGCGTATTGCCCATCGTGTTTTGCACCAACACCTGATCGTTCACGCGGTCTTGAAACCAGTGCCCCGTGCCGAGGTCGAGTCCGAAAGGCAGTGCAATACCACCGGCGATAAGCGCCAAGACCGCCAGCACCACCAGCGGCATCGTCATCGCGGCCGGCGATTCATGGGCGTGCTCAAACTTGTGGCGATCGCCAGGCTTGCCATGAAACGTAAGAAACAAGAGGCGGAACATGTAGAACGCCGTCAGAAATGCCGTGACGGCAGCGAGCGTAAATGGCACCCAACCCAAGAGGCTGTCATGGTGCGCACCGAATGCTGCCGCTTGACCAAGCACTGCTTCCTTAGAAAGGAACCCACTAAAAAGTGGAGTGCCCGCGATCGCCAAGCAAGCAATGAGGAAGGTGGCGTAGGTGATCGGCATCTTGGCCCTTAATCCACCCATGTCCTTCATTTCCTGGCTGTGCACCGCGTGAATGACAGACCCCGACCCGAGGAACAAACACGCCTTGAAGAACGCGTGCGTGAACAGGTGGAACATTCCGGCTGAAATGCTGCCGACTCCCACAGCCATCACCATGTAGCCCAATTGCGAGCATGTGCTGTAGGCGAGGCCTTTTTTCAGATCGGTCTGCACCAACGCGATAGTGCCGCTGAACAGCGCCGTAATCCCACCGATGAACGCGATCACCCACAATGCTGGCGAATCGAGGAAGTCGCCGCTGACATAGCCTTTACCGGCCATCAGAGGGAACATTCGCACGATCATGTAGACACCGGCTGCAACCATGGTGGCTGCGTGGATCAGCGCTGACACTGGAGTCGGGCCTTCCATCGCGTCCGGCAACCAAACGTGCAGCGGAAACTGCGCAGACTTGGTCATGCAGCCCACAAACACCAAGAGGCCGGCGATTGCAACTTCGGATTCGTGGCCGATCCACGGGCCTTGGCCATGCCCTAGCATCGCTATCGATTCCCAAATGCGCTGGAACGAAAGCACGCTTTCACCTGGCCACTGCTTCGCCAACAATCCGCCAATCATGAAGATGCCCGCCATAAAGCAAGCGTCACCAATGCGGTTCAGCACAAAGGCCTTCTTGGACGCGTCGCCAGCGGATTTCTTCAAGAAGAAGAAACCAATGAGGAAGTAGGAGCACACTCCCACCAATTCCCAGAAGATGAAGAGCATCATCAGGTTGCTGGTGACCAGCAATCCGAGCATAGAGAATGTGAAGAGTGAAAGGTGAAGGAAGAAGCGCGGATAGCGATCCTCCGCGTGCATGTAGGAGCGGCTATATACGTGCACAAGGAAGGCGACGATGTTGACCACGCAGAACATGGCCACCGTCAAGTTGTCTACCAACACGTCAAAATTGAGGACGAAGGCGTTATCGCCACTGCCGATGGCAAACCAGCGCCAGCTGTGTGTCACAGCCTGCATACCAGCAGGTCCTGCCAACACTTGGCTGAACATGAGGTAAAGTGAGAGCGCAAGCGACACTCCCACGGCGACCGTACTGATCCAATCCTGACATGCGGGCAAGCGGCGCCGCACAGCAGCGTGCAGGAAGCCGATGGTCCACGCTGCCAAGGGCAGAGCGACGATCAGCAACGCGATGAGAATGGTGTCCGGCATCTGCATGGATCTATTCCCTCAGCGTGTCCGCCTCATCGACGTCCACGGTGTTGGTCTGCTGGAAGAGGTTGAGCAGAATGGCCAGCGCAATGGCAGCCTCCGCAGCGGCAAGGATGATGATGAAGATCGTGAACACTTGGCCATCAAGCCGGCCACTCGGCGCGGAATAGCGGTTGAAAGCTACGAAGTTCAAAGCGGCTGCATTCAAAATGAGTTCCACACCGCAAAGCACCGCGATCGCGTTGCGCCGCGAAATGATGACGCCTACGCCCGCTGCAAACATCAATGCAGCAACGAGCAGATAGTGCTTCAGAGACACATCAAGCATGGGCATCCTCCCTGCGCCGCCGCGCCATATAGGCCGCGCCGCACAGCACGAAGAGCAGCAGCACGGAAACCAATTCGAAGGGAAGCACATAATCCGTCAGCAGTGCTTCACCGAGGGCGGTAGTGGTTGGCGATCCATCAGAACGCCCTTTGCCCTCTTCGAATCCAACACCGAGGACCACCGCAGCCAACACAGCAAACACAATCGCAGCAGTGACAAGCCCAGTCACTACCGAGCGCTGTCCACTTGCTCCGGCCTTTTGCCGCAACGGGTCCTTGGAAGTCATCATGATGCCGAAGAGGATCAGCACGAGAATGCCCCCGATATAGACCAGCACTTGGGTCAATCCAATAAAGTCGGCGCCTAAGAGAATGTACAGCCCCGCAACGCCACAGAGGCTCGCGAGTAGCCAGAAGGCCACGCGCACGATGTCGCGGGCCAGCACCACCATGAAGGCCGGCACCACCGCGACCAGCGCGAGCGCGAAGAACATGATTGTTCCGAAGTCGATGTCCACGGCGGCCTCCTTCAAGCAGGCTTCTTTGCTGCTGCCTTGCGCGCCTTGGCTTCGGCCTCTGCTGTCACGATCAACTCGCGCGCAGCAGCTTCACGACTGCGATCTGCAGCCGACCAAGGCCCATCGCTCAGCAGATTCTTGACACCGTTCGAGCGCGTGAACCCAGCCATGTCGAATTCCTGCCCCATGTGGATGCAGTCCTTCGGGCAGGGTTCGCAACACAAATTGCAGAATATGCACTTATTCAAATCCAATATGAATTTTGAAATGTGGCAACCGTCACCTTGCCAAGCGCCTTCGAACGCTTCACGCGAACCATCCATGACGATGCAGTCCACGGGACAAGCCTTCTCGCAAATATGGCAGTGAATGCACTTCTCAGTTTCGAGGAAGTGAATGCCACGATGACGATCAGGGATGTAACGTTCTTTGGGTGCACGGTTCTTAGAACCATATTCAATGGTGACGATTTCCTTGGGACGCACCATGTAGCGCCACGTGATGCCCATACCCACGACCACGGTCTTGGCCGATTCATGGATGCGTCCGAAATAGGCTGAGAGGGTTCCCATGTGTTAGCTCCTGCTCTCAAATTCTGTAATTGGCGCTCTTAAAGCTGGTCGTTGCGCGAATCGTGTTGCGCACCCAGATCCATGCACCAACGGTCAACAACACGAAGATAGCCAAGCCGGCAATGCTGCCGACTGCAGGGAACAGCGGCTTGTGATTCGCTACCGCCCCTTCGTAGGGCAACAGCGCCTGCCACAACGCGGCCAGCACCAGCACAAACATGCCTATGGGAACCATCACTTTCAGACACAGATGCATCATTTGATCCAAGCGGATACGAGGCAGCGTCCAGCGCAACCACATCTGCACAAAGATGAGGACGAATGACTTGGTGATGATCACCAAAGCGCCCACCACATTGCCCCACAGCGGGCTGGCAGAAAGCGCTTGGTCCAGCGGCGCAATGCCTGTGTACCAACCACCCAAGAACAGAACGACGGCAAGCGCGGATACCACATACATCGCTGCGTATTCAGCGAGGAAAAAGATGGCGAAACGCATGCCGGAGTATTCGGTATGGAATCCCGAAACCAATTCCGATTCTGCTTCAGGCAAGTCAAAGGGCGCGCGTTTACATTCTGCGAGTGACGCTATGTAGTAGAGAATGAAAGCGATTGGCATGAACGGATTGCGGAACATGTACCAATTCCAGAACATGCCGCTTTGTTGCTCGACCATTTCCGTCATGCTCAGCGTGCCCGCTACAGCTGCGACCGTGACGAAGGCAAGGCCCAAGGGGATTTCGTAGCTGACCACTTGCGTGGCCGCGCGCACGGAACCGAACAGCGCCCACTTGTTGTTGGAGGCCCAACCTGCAGCGATCACGCCAATCGCTTCGAGTGATCCAATGGCCGCCAAGAAATACAGCCCCGTGTCGAGATCCGAGATGATGAGATCGGGGCCGAAGGGAATGACCGCAAAGGACACAAAAGTCCCCGCGAACGCGAGGATCGGTGCCAATGCAAACAGCATACGATCGGCGCCTTCAGGAATGAGGTCTTCCTTGGCGAGGAGTTTCACACCGTCAGCAATGGTTTGCAAAGCGCCATGCGGACCAACTTCCATCGGTCCTAGGCGACATTGAATGTGCGCAGAGATCTTGCGCTCGAGCCAGATGCTGATGAGGCCCACCAGCGAAACCCAAAGCGTGATAGGCAGAGCCCACGCGGTGGCTACACCTGCAAGTCGCCACCAAAATCCGGCGTCGCTGCCCAGCACCCATTCGACCAGTGTCCCGCTGTCCATATTCATCGGTCCACCTCTCCGAGCACGATGTCCAAGCTGCCAATGATGGCGATGAGGTCTGCCAGCATGGATCCACGCGAGATTTCAGGTAGGACCGAAATGTTGTGAAAGCTCGGCGCTCGACACTTGACGCGGTACAGCACCTCTTTGCCGTCAGACACCACATAAAACCCGAGGTCACCTCGAGAGTTCTCGATGCGCGTGAAGGCTTCGCCCTTCGGTGGACGGATCTTGGCTTTGATCTTTGCTGAGCGGATCTCACCGCCAGGAATACTCTTCAATGCTTGTCGCACGATGCGCGTGCTTTCGCGCATTTCGCGAACGCGCACCATGTAGCGGTCGAAGCAATCTCCAACCGTGCCGTGCTCGCCGCTGCCCACGGGCACATCGAACTCAAACCGCTCGTAAATACCGTACGGTTTGTCTTTGCGCAGATCACGCGGCACTCCTGAGCCGCGCAACACTGGCCCAGTGCACCCATAGTCAATCGCGAGTTTCGCCGAGAGCACACCAACATTGGCTGTGCGCTTCACGAAGATGTCATTGCCGCTCAAGAGGTCGTCGTACTCGTCAATCTTGGGCAAGAAATAGGAACAGAAATCGCCGATCAGCGCGAGCATGGCATCGTCCACGTCGTACGCCACGCCACCTGGACGAATGTAGTTGTAATTCAGGCGCTGACCGCAAATGTGTTCAAAGATCGTGAGGATCTTCTCGCGCTCGCGAAAGCAATACAGGAAGGGCGTGATGGCACCCACATCCATGCCGTAGGTGCCGATCGCTAACAGGTGCGATGCAATGCGGTTCAACTCTTGGCAAATAACGCGGATGTACTGAGCGCGCTCTGGGATGACCAACTCCGGGCCGTAGAGCTTTTCCACGGCCATGCAAAAGCCCCAGTTATTCCCCATGGCCGTGAGGTAATCGAGGCGGTCGGTGTAAAGCACCGCTTGCAGAGTCGTCACATTCTCACAGTGCTTTTCGAAGCAGCGGTGCAAATAGCCG
The DNA here is from genome assembly GCA_009691765.1 of Planctomycetota bacterium. Lineage (GTDB taxonomy): Bacteria > Planctomycetota > SXUL01. The sequence continues at coordinate 98,752 of SIAO01000005.1, forward strand.
ACATGCGGTTCGCAATCGAGCACCATTTCGCCGTCGGTGCGCACCATCACGCGCAACACACCGTGGGTCGCAGGGTGCTGCGGCCCCATGTTGAGGAGCATCTCCTCGGTGCGCAGGTCTGCGCCGCCCGGGGCCAGCGCCGCTGTTGATGTGGCTTCAGACGACATTGTTCTTAATCCCGTGATAGCGGTCGGGGGACTTGTAGTCTTTGCGCAATGGATGGCCTTCCCAATCTTCCGCGCAGAGGATGCGCACTAGGTTGTGGTGACCCTCGAAGCGAATTCCAAGGAGGTCCCACGCCTCGCGTTCGTGCCAGTCGGCAGTGCGCCAAACGGTTTCGACGCTGGGAATGACCGCCGCCTCATACGGCACGCGGATCTTCACCGCGATCCCCACGCGGCTGGCATCGCAGCGTTCGAGGTTGTAAACAGCTTCGAGGCCAACACCCTTGCCACGATCAATCCCACTCAAGCACACAAGCATGTCGAGACCGCAACGCTCTTTTAGGAATCGCGCCAAGTCCGGCCATGTGCTGGCTTCGCAGCGCACGAAGGGCTCCAAAGCTGCTTCGTCCACTTCCGTGATCCGCTCGCCGAAAGCCTTGCGCACTTCGGCCACAATTGCTCCGCGTTCCATGCTGCCTCCTCTACTCCACCAGCAGTTTAGGGCGCACACCGACGCGCGTGCGGTCCAGCAGGCGTTCGCGTTGCATCTTTTCTTGAATGCGAAAAAGGCCTTCGAGCAGTGCTTCAGGACGCGGCGGACATCCAGGCACATACACATCCACAGGAATGATGCGGTCCACACCTTTGAGCACGTGGTAGCCGTGCTTGATGTAGGGGCCACCGCTAACGGTGCATGCGCCCATCGCTATCACGAACTTGGGCTCGGGCATCTGATCGAACAGGCGCTTCACGCGCGGAGCCATCTTGTGGCTGACAGTGCCCGCCACAATCATGAGATCCGCTTGACGCGGCGTGGCGCGAAACGGGCCCGAACCGAAGCGATCGATGTCGTAGGTGGAAGCACCCGTCGCCATCATCTCGATGGCGCAGCAAGCAAGCCCGAAAGTCATTGGCCACACCGACGAGCGGCGCGTCCAATTCACCAATTTGTCAACTTGCGTGATGAGGATGTTGTCTTGCAGCGGCGAATCCGTGCCCATCAACAGTTCTTGATCGTGAATATGGGACATGCTGAGGCTCCCCAATCAGTTGCTGCGCTGCGATTCAGGCACTTCCCGTTGCGCGCCCGCTGGTTCTTGAGAATCCGTGGCTTTCACCCAATCCAAATCGCCTTGCTTCCAAACATAAACGTAGCCGAGTCCGAGGATCACAAGAAAGAGCAGGACTTCGACGAACGCGAACAGGCCTGCAGCCTGCGTCAGGGTGTCGTAGGCAGCGGCCCACGGAAAGAGCAACGCAACTTCGACCTCGAACACCAGAAATACCAGCGCCACCGCGTAGAAGCGCATATCGAAGCGCACCCAAGCGCTGCCGATCGTGGGCTCACCGCATTCGTAGGTGGTGTGCTTAGCCGGGTCGATCACACGCGGGGCCAGAATGCGGTTCACAATGGACACATTCAAGACAACAAAGCCCGCGCCGAACAGCAGACCAAAGAGCACATTCGCGTATTGAAAATCCATGCTCACTCCGCTTAGTCCCAGCGCACCCAGGTATCCTGCGCTGCGCGCGAGACTTCCCCGGTTGCACTGCGGCGCTCCACCGCAATCTTGAACTCACCATTGCTGCCGCAACGCCGATGACACCAAGCCGTTGCGTGGCCGGATCATAGCAGCGCACTTTGCGTCGTCCACACGAGGCCTCAGGGCCGGATGTGCACCTCGGCGCCTTCCGGGATCCACTCGAAAATGCGGACGAGATCTGCCTCGCCGAGCCGAATGCAACCATCGGACATGGCCTTGCCCACGCTGTCTTGCTGCACGGTGCCATGAATTCCAAACCCCGTCTTGACCGCGCCGCGCGAGAACCCGAGCCAGCGCGATCCAATCAGGTGGCCCGCGTCGCCATACTTGATCGTGCGTCCAGAACTGGGGTCCGTCCAATCAGGGCGCACCACGCGGCTGCTGATCAGAAAATGATCCTCCGGCGTCAAGTCTTCACGGCCAGTACCTACGGGCACATGATGGAATGGAACACCATCGAGCAGCAAATAAAGCCGAAAGTCGCTCTTGTCCACGAGCACGCTGACTTCGGCACCCGGCACTTTGAGTTGCGCGCCGACTTTCAATCCTGAAGCCGGCGTGTGGTTGATGGCTGAAAGCAGGCCAGACGCCACATTGATGCCGCTGCTGCGCTTCAACCTCTGACAAATGCTCCAGAGGCTGTCGCCACGGCGCACCTTTTCGAAATGAAACCCCGCGGACGGAGCCGTTGAGAACACCAACGACGTGTTGAGTTCTTCTAGGCGTGGCCACAGGCTGCGTCGCCATGCAGCATCGTGAGTTTCATTGATCACCGCCAGCCCAAGCAGCGTGCGCAATCCAGTGCTGTCTTTCGCGGCTACCAAAACTGCCATCTGCGCCACGATTTGTTCCATGCTGAGCGCAGGAGCTGGGTTCGCGATGGTGACAAGCGCTGCGGGTTGTGGCTCACGAGATACAGGCGGAGACACGCCAGTGTCTTGGTGCAGGCTCGCATCCACCGGACGAGGCCCGGCCGTGAACACAGCACCTGTGCGTGAAGATGGTGCCGATCCCACCTGACGAACGGTCGCCGTCGGAACTGAGGCGGAGGCGCTGCTCACGACGACTGGCGCCGCAATTGGTGTTGGCGTCGCAACCGGAATCGCAGTGGCTGTGCTCGGCGCGCGCTGCACGCTCAGTGGGGGCGCGGCACGGCCGGGCCTCACCATCCACACCAACGTGCCCGTGGCCATGATGATGGCCAACGCGATGACCGGCCGCCACGGATGACGGCGTTCCGGAATGTGATGCAACATGCTGCCCTCCCCAGGGCCACTTGAGCGCGATGCGATTATGCGGCACGAAGGCAAGGCGCGCCAGCAGCAACACGAGCAACTTGTCGCCACAGAAATGCGAGGGCCCGGAAACGCCGCTTGCGCGACCCTCCCGGGCACCACCGCGAAGAACCACTTGGGCCGTCCAGCACTCAAGGCCTCTCGAGCCGAAGCTGCGAGGGGGGAAACCTGCGTTCAACGCTTCATCGTTTCCCCGAAGGGCATACTCTGAAACGCACGCGGCGGTCTCCACAATCGATGTTCGTGGGCCGGAGGCGCGCGAGCCGTGACGAACCCCGCAGAACCTCTGGCGTCAGTATGGACGAAGAAGCCCGCGCGGGTCAAGCGCCGCGAACTTCGGCGCCAGTCGCGGCCGCAATCCGCGCGATCATCAACTGCACGCGTTGATCGACTTCCGCCGTCGTCAGCGTGCCCTGGCTGCTACGAAATGTGATGCGGATATTGAGACTCTTCATGCCCGCCCCGATAGAAGCGCCGCGGTAAAGCTCGAAGAGTTCGAGAGACTCGATGTCTTGGGCCTCAGCAGCCTGCACCGCTTCCTCTACTGCGCTGTAGGAAACCGCGTCGCGCACCTTGAGTGCAAGATCGCGCACGACCGCAGGGAAGCGCGGCAAACCCATGAATCGCCGGGCCGCAGTGCCGACGCCGTCGAGCGCCTCCAGATCCACTTCAAGGTAAAGCGCTTTGTGCCGCAGATCTCCACAAAGTTCCGCCGCGGGCATTCCAAGAAACGCCAAGGTGCGCTCGGCACTCTTGAAGCACGCACGCGCCGTGGGATCGAGCGCTGCGTTCGCCTCGCTCATGGCGTTGGGCGTCGCCTGCACTCCACGCAGAGACAACACGGCATCCAGCACCGCACGCGCTTCGCGCCAATCGCACGCGAGCAGCACTCCGAGCAACTGACGACGCGCGGGCGTGCCTGTTGGCCCGAGGCCATTGACAGGACTCACTTCGAACAGCGCAGGAGTGCCGTTGCCTTGATCTTGATTGTGACGCGCCACACGCAGCAGTGATGGCAACAGAGATCGACGCAACACACCTTCGCCGGAGCGCACAGGCAACGCGGCCGCGAGCGGGATGGCCTGCATGTGCAACGCGGCGGAAGCCTCGGCGCCTTCACGCACAAAATCTGGAGTGACGCACTCGTGGCACCCAAGGCCCACGAGCAAATCTTGAACTTCAGCCCTGAGCAGCCGCACCGCCGGTTCCGTCGCCACCATCAGCGGCATCGAAATGCGTTCGGGGACGCGCTCAAGTCCTGCGATGCGCACCACTTCTTCCACAAGGTCAATCTCGTGGTGCAAATCGTGGCGCCAGCCCGGTGCTGTCACCAGCCACTGTGCAGCAGACTCATCCACGCTGCAGCCAAGCGCGCGAAACCACGTGCTCATCTTGCGTTGCGGCACATTGGCACCCATGACTTTGCGGACACGCGCGGGATTAAAACTGATGGGTGCTGGGGCAGGACCAGCACCCCCGAGATCGAACACCCCTGCAGCAAGAGTGCCGCCGCAGATTTCAAGAACCAAGCGCGCAGCTCGCTCGCCAGCAGCGCTGCACGCGTTGCGATCGACGCCGCGCTCGAAGCGGTGCCCTGATTCGGTGCGTAATTGATGCCGCCGTGCGGACGCACGCACTCCGCGTGGAGCAAACACTGCCGATTCGATCACAATGTTGCGCGTCGCCAACGTGACCTCTGAATTCGATCCGCCCATCACGCCAGCGAGTGCTTGTGGCTGCAACCCGTCGGCGATCACGAGATCCTCAGCGGCAAGCGTCAAAGTGCGACCATTCAGAGCGGCCAGTTTCTCACCAGGGCGCGCCATACGGACATTCAAGCTCGCAGCATTCAGTCGATCTAAGTCGAATGCGTGCAGCGGCTGTCCGCATTCGAGCATCACGTAGTTGCTGATGTCCACGACTGCGTTGATGGGACGCTGGCCAGCCGCAAGCAGCCGCTGTTGCATCCATTCCGGTGATACACCGTTGCTGATGCCCCGAATGACGCGCGCGGTGTAGCGCGGCGCGCGCGTTGCGTCTTCCACCACAACCTTCAATGCCTGCTCCACCGCGACACCCGTCGCCTCTGCAGTGTGCGGCGGCAAAATCAAAGTGCGCCCGAGCACTGCGGCAACATCGCGCGCGAGTCCAAGATGACAGAACTCGTCAGGGCGATTCGAGGTGATCGCGGCTTCAACAATCCAGCCGTCAGCGGTTTTCTCACACGCCTCGATTTCGGTGCCGCTGTCCGTGAGCAGCGCCGCGATGCGTGCTGCCGAGGGCTTAGGCCCATCGAGAAACGAAGTAATCCACTCCACAGCTGCGCGCATAGTTATGCCAACTGGCGCAAAAAGCGCACATCGTTTTCCGTGAAGTGCCGAATGTCCGGCACGGAACAGTGACGCATTGCGAGTCGCTCCAAGCCAAGGCCGAAGGCGAAACCGCTCCAGCGATTTGCGTCGATGCCCACCGCAGCGAACACCGCTGGGTTGACCATGCCGCAACCGCCGATTTCCACCCAACCGCGTCCGGGAAAGCGCACATCCACTTCAGCGCTCGGCTCCGTGAACGGGAAAAAACTTGGACGCAGGCGCAGTTCTACATCGGCACCAAACAACCCACGGAAGAACAACAGCAGCGTCCCTTTCAGGTCCGCCATGCTGAGGCCCTCATCGACAGCAAGCCCTTCCACTTGATGAAACATGTAGTGATGCGTCGCATCCACTTCGTCGGGGCGGAACACGCGGCCTGGAGCACACACACGTAGTGGGAGCTGCTGCGTTTCCATAGTGCGAATCTGCACCGTTGATGTTTGCGAGCGCAACAAATAGGGCACGCCTGCGAGATAGAAATTGTCCGCTGGCTCGCGCGCCGGATGGCTCGGAGGGATGTTCAGCGCGACGAAATTGTGAAACTCATCTTCCACCTCTGGGCCGTCGGTCACTGAAAATCCAAGGCCCTTCAGCACCTGCACCACGCGCCGTTCTGTGCGGGTCAGCGGATGCAACGAACCACGCGAGAGTGTTGTGGGCGGCAAAGTGATGTCTTCCGACACCACGCCGCTCGCAACGGAACCCAACGCGAGTGCTCGCTCCGCTGCGAGTTCGGTGAGTTCATTCTTCAGCGCGTTCAGTGCTACGCCAAGAGCGGGACGCACTTCGCGCGCTGCAGACTTCAGCAGTTCCATGAGCGCTTGCAAACGCCCCTCGCGGCCGAGTGCCGCAGAACGGGCGGAGGCCAACGCCTCCGCCGATTCCGCTGCGCGGATCCGCGCACGGCACTCATCCCCTGCTGCGGCAACCACGGCAAGGGGATCGTTCACGCCAGCTGCATCCATGCTGCGGAGCTCAGACAGCCTTCCGCGCTGTCTCGAGCAATGTCATGAAGGCGCTCTCGTCGTTGATGGCCAGTTCGCTCAGTTGGCGGCGATCGATGATCACGCCGGCCTTGCGCAGTCCGGACACAAACCTCGAGTAGGTCATACCGGCGGCGCGTACCGCGGCATTGATGCGCAAGATCCACAGCGAGCGGAACTCGCGCTTCTTGCGACGACGATCGATGAACGCGTAGCGCCCTGCGCGCTGCACGGTTTGCTTGGCCTGACGGTAATTCGTGCCCTTTGCGGCGCGATAGCCCTTAGCGGCCTTCAACAGTTTCTTCACGCGCTTCTTGCGCGCCACACCGTTTCTTACTCTCATGTGAGTTCTCCTTTACGCCGGCTCAAGCGAGCAGCATGCGCTTAATTTTTTTCTCTTCGGCTTTGCACACCAATGCGGACTTGCGCAGCCGACTCACCCGCTTGCCGCTGAAAGTCACCATGAGGTGGCTCTTCCCGGAGCGCGTGCGCTTCACCTTGCCCTTGCCCGTCAGCCGGAACCGTTTCGCGGCGGACTTGCTCGTCTTCAATTTTGGCATCGTTCAATCTCCACTTTGTCACGCTGTCAGCCGTTGCGGCGGACAGGTATCAGAATCATTGTGATTCGTTTGCCTTCGAGGTTTCCGGTGCGCTCCACACGAGCAACATCTTTCAGGTCCTCGGCGAATTTGGTCAACATTTCCATGCCGATTTCGGGGTGTGTCACTTCGCGGCCGCGGAAGACCGCGGTCACCGAAACCTTGTCCCCTGCTGCGAGAAACTCGCGAGCTTGGCGCAGACGCACATCGATGTCGTGATCGCCCGTGCGCGGGCGCAGACGCAACTCTTTCACTTGAATAACATGTTGCTTCTTCTTCGACTCCGAAGTGCGCTTCTTCTGTTCGTACTTGAACTTCCCGTAGTCCATGATGCGGCACACCGGTGGCACCGCCTGCGGCGAGATTTCCACGAGGTCCAAACCGAGTTCTCGCGCCATTTCGCGCGCACGGTCTGTACCGACCACACCAAGCTGCTCGTTTTCATCACCGAGCAGCCGCACTTCCGGCACGCGGATCATGTGATTGATGCGGTGCTGTGGCCGCGGGGCTGGGCCACCGCGACGATCGAAGGGTGGCGGGCTCAAAAGGAAGTTCCCTCAAACTGAATCATGCTTTGCTCCTCTCCAACTCAGTGAAGAGCGCCAGAAGTGCGGGGAGACCCATAGTCCCCCGGTCCACATCAGGACGCTCCCGGAGCGCAACAGTGCGCTCCTCACACTCACGCCCGCCCACCACGATGGTGAAGGGCAAGCGCGCCAAACGGGCGTCGCGAATCTTCGCGCCCGTTTTAGAATTTGTAAAATCACTGCTGCAGCGCACACCGGCCTGCATCAAAGCGCTGAGCACTTCGCGCGCCCACGGTTCGTGAGTGTCGGCGATGGTACACACGCGCACTTGCTCTGGCGCCAACCAGAAGGGGAAATTGCCCCCCGTGTGCTCGATCAGGATGCCGATGAAGCGCTCGATGGATCCGAGGATCGCGCGGTGGATCATCACCGGGCGCCGCAAGGAACCGTCGCTGGCCACATAGTTCAAATCGAAGCGCTCGGGCAGATTGAAATCGAGTTGGATCGTGCCGAGCTGCCATTCGCGCTTGAGTGCATCCAGCACGATGAAGTCAATCTTCGGGCCATAAAAAGCGCCGTCGCCAGCATTGACCACATACTCGACGCCATTAGCACCGAGCGCGTCGCGCAAACTCTGCTCTGCTTGCTCCCACACAGCATCGCTGCCTACAGATTCCTTCGGGCGCGTCGAGAGAAACACTTTCAGAGTGTTGAAACCGAAGAGCGTGTAGACACCACGGACCATGGCGATGAGCGCCGTTATCTCAGCTTGGATCTGCTCGCTCGCCGCGAAAATGTGCCCGTCGTCTTGGCAGAAGGTGCGCACACGAGTGAGCCCAGAGGTCACACCACTGCGTTCGTAGCGATGCAGGCGTCCGAAGTCCGCGATGCGCAAAGGCAGCTCGCGATAGCTGCGCTTCTCAGCCGCAAAGATGATGGTGTGCGCCGGACAGTTCATCGGCTTCACCGCGCACTCATGCTCATCCACCTTGGTGAAGAACATGTTGTCTTTGTAATGCTCGTAATGCCCTGAACGGTGCCAGAGCGAAGCATCAAAGATCTGCGGAGTGATGACTTCCTGATAGCCGCTCTCGCGGTACAGCTCACGCATGTGCTGCTGCAAGCGGTTGTAGATCAGCGCGCCCTTCGGCAAAAAGAACGGACTTGCGGGGGCCACAGGGTCCATCAAGAACAAACCAAGCTCACGACCAAGTTTGCGATGATCGCGCTTTAGCGCTTCTTCATGGCGCGCCAAATGCTCTTCCAACTCTTTCTTGGAGTAGAAGGCCGTGCCATAGACGCGCTGCAGCATCCGGTTCTTCTCGTCGCCGCGCCAGTAGGCGCCCGCGAGGCGCTGCAAGCGGAAAGCCTTCACGTAGCCAGTAGAAGGCACATGTGGCCCACGGCAGAGGTCTTCGAAAGCCCCTGCACCATGGCGATAGAAAGTGACTTCCGCATCCGCGGCAATCCCTTCCATGAGTTCGGCCTTGTAGATGTCGCCACGCTCGCGCGCGCGCACGATCTCGACGCTGCGATCGACCGTGCAGCGCTCGAAAGCGGTGTCGGCCGCGATCACCTTTTGCATAGCCGCTTCGATGCGCGGCAAGTCTTCGGGCGTAAGGCGCTGGTCCAAGTCGATGTCGTAATAGAAGCCTTCGTCGATGGCTGGCCCAATGGCCAACTTTGCGGCTGGCCACAGCGACAAGATGGCGTCGGCCATGATGTGCGCCGCGCTGTGCCGAATGACATGGAGCCCATCGGGGCTGTCCGCGGTGATCAAATCGACGCGACAGTCTTGCAGCAGAGGCGTACGGAGGTCGCTGATCTCGGCGGCTCCGTCAATGCGGCCGCCCACAGTGGCACGCCCAAGGCGTTCACCGATTTGAAACGCTAGGTCGCGGATGGTGCCGCCCGGCGGCAATTCCTTCCGTGCACCGTCGCGCAGAGTCACCGTGGTGACCCGTTGTGATGCAGGTTCGTTCATGCGCTCTCGTTACTCTGGCCCCCTGAATTCAGGTTGCCGGACAAGCCCCAAACCGAGGTTCGAGGCACTTGCCGTGCAAAAGCACAGCGCCGCGGCGGCAGGGACAGAGCGATCCCCTGAACGCACGACGGTGGAAGGGTTTACCAAATCCCCCCCATACCCATCAACCGCCGCTCACGGGACGCAACTGCAGCTCATCCCACTGCTTGGTGTCAGGAGCGGAAGGCGACTGGGTGAGCGGACAAATGCCGCTGGCGTTCTTGGGGAAAGCGATGACTTCACGCAACGAGGCCGCCCCAGCCAAGATCATGGCGATACGGTCGACACCGAGGGCGATGCCGCCGTGGGGCGGGGCACCGTACTCCAACACCCTCAAGAACCAGCCAAACTTATCCTGGGCCTGTTCTGGCGTCAGACCGACATGCGCGAACACCTGCGCTTGCACTTCCGGCTGATGGATGCGAATGCTCCCCGAGCCGATTTCGTTGCCATTCAGCACCAAGTCGTAAAGGCTTGCCTTCAGATGCGAGAGGTCTCCTCCCAGTGGCGGCAGCGGTTCTGAAGGGGCTGTGAACATATGGTGCTTGGCTTCGAAGCGCTTCTCGTCTTCGTTCCATTCGAACATGGGGAAATCGGTGATCCAGACGAAGTGCGCGAGCTTGCTATCCACCAAGTTCTGCACGCGTCCGAAATGCAAGCGCACCTGGCCGAGAGCGTTGAGCGCGGGCTCAAAGCGTCCCGCCGTGAACACCACCAAGTCGCCTTGAGCTGCACCAGCCGCTGTGAGGGCTGCAAGGTCGTCGGCCGCAAGGAACTTCGCAATCGAGCCCTGTGGGCCTTCCGCCGTGAGTTTCACCCAAGCCATACCGCCGGCGCCGTAGGACTTGGCGACAGCTTCGGCTTCGTCGATCTGTTTGCGAGAAAGTGCCGCGCCGCCCTTCACCACCATGCCGCGCACCGTGCCTTGCGGCAGCTCCATGGCCTGAGCAAAGACGCGGAATCCCGAACCCCGCGCGCGGTCAGCGAAGTCGAACAACTCCATGCCGAAGCGCGTCTCAGGCTTGTCGGAACCAAAGCGCGTCATGGCCTCGTCCCAAGTCATGCGCGGAAACGGTGCCGCGACTTCGCCACGTGCAAGCTCGCGCCACACCGTCGTCATCAAGCGTTCCATGACAGCGAAAACATCTTCTTGGCGCACGAAGCTCATTTCCATATCGAGCTGCGTGAACTCCAACTGCCGATCCGCACGCAGATCCTCGTCGCGGAAACACTTACAGATTTGAAAATACTTGTCGATGCCACAGGCCATCAGCGTTTGCTTAAAAAGCTGTGGCGACTGCGGCAATCCGTAGGCCTTGCCGGGATGCACTCGCGAAGGCACGAGGAAATCCCGTGCGCCTTCCGGCGAGGTTTTCATCAAGATCGGGGTCTCGACCTCCATGAAGCCCTGCTCCGTCATGCTCTGGCGCATGAGGTAATTCAGACGACTGCGCAATTCCATGGCTGCAAGCACAGGGCGTCGGCGCATATCCACATAGCGATGTTCGAGGCGCAACTCTTCCCGCGTGCGGCATTCGTCATCAACCTCGAAGGGCGGCACCTTTGTAGTGTTGAGCAGCTCGATTTCGATGGCTTCGATTTCGATGTCACCTGTGCTGCGATTCGTGTTGCGAGCCTCTGCGGGCCGAGCGCGCACCTTGCCCACGACGGCAATAACGCACTCTGGACCAACTTCAGAAAGCACAGAATGCTGCGCAGGATCCGCCACCACTTGAGTGAAGCCATAGCGGTCGCGCAGATCGAGAAAGAGCAACCCGCCATGGTCGCGAACGGCTTGCACCCAACCGTTCAAAACGACGAGCTCTCCCACATGATTCAAGCGACATTCGCCACAGGTTTTTGTGCGCTGATGACGCATCGCGGTTCCTCGGTGGTGAGGATAGCCGCAGACTTGCATCTGCGAAGTGCGTCAGCGTGGCGCAGCGGGGTCGAGCGTGAAGCGCGTGCTTGTAGACATGCGCGCTCCGGGAATCACGACGCAAAGCCCGTAGGCCTTGCCCGTGTCCAAGGGCACCTGTTCTGCAGTCGGGAACGGTGCCAAGACGCGTTGACCGTTGAGTTCGTCCACCGCCAACACGCCGGGGTCGCCAGCGCGATGTTGTGCACTCCAGAGGACTTGACCCTCGTCGTCAAGAAGCAACACGCGGAAACCGGATGCACCTGCTGGGAGCAGCGCACTGATCGCGCGCGGCCGACCGCTGAGCAAACCTGACGGAGACTCCATGAACGGCAAGCCCGCAGCGAGAGCCACTTGCTGGGGATCGCGCTCGGTCACGGGCGCCGTTGATGGCGCATCGCTCTTGCGCAGCACAAGCCACATGATGACGGCTGCACAGCCTGCCATGAGTATCCAGCGGGGTTTCGCAGGAGCTCCCGAAGTCGCAGAGCGCCCCACAAATAGACCACGAATGCCACTCGCTGCGCGTGGCGGCGCTGAACGCAGCGATTCATGCGTCACAGGACCCTCAAAAGTTTCCGCTTCATCACGTGCGGCCAACATGGTCTGTGCGCCAAAACGCATCGTGGCACGGCACTCTGTGCAGGCGTGTAAATGCTCTGCACAGCGCGACGCGGATCGCTCCGAGAGTTCTCCACGCAAGTAACGCAGAGTCGTAAGAGTTTCGCTGCAAGCCATCAGTGTTCCTCCCCCAGCGTGATCAACACCGAACGGCGTCCATAGCGGTTCTGGGGCAACCCAGCACCTTCGATGCCGCTCCACTTGCCTTGCAACAACATGCCATGGCCTGTGATGGCCAAGCGTTCGCGTGCGACACCAGCAGCTTCGAGCACTCCGGCCGCCGCTATAGCTCGACGCGTTGAAAGCTCCCAGCCAGCATCCACATCCGATCCTTCAGCGAAAGCATAGCCATCGACTTTCACGGGATAGCGCCCCGTGGCAAGCATCGATCCGAGTTGTTGCAACAGTTCCATCTGACCAGCGCTCAGCGCTGTATCGCCTGGCGCAAACAGGACCGGAGTCGGCAACGTGCGCTCTCCGGCCTCGGCCATGGAGTGCAGCAGCACTTCGCGCAAACGGTCGCGGTTCAGCTCGCTCATGCCGCCATCAGCTTCCACCAGCGTTTCCGTATTCACAGGATGTGCACCGCGATAAACCACGCGTCCAGCGCCGAATTGGAATGCTGTGTCATGTCCGAGTCCACTTCCGGACAGCGGCATGGCATTGAGGTCTTGTTTGATCGACCCAATGAAGTCATCAAACTGAATACCCATGTCGCTCTTGGTGTACGCGGCCATGAGAATAAAGAAGGTCAACAGATTCGTCATCATGTCAGCAAAGGACAGCATCCACAGCGGTGCACCCGGCGGAGCGCCTTCGGGAGCATGCGCCTTCTTCCCGTGACCGCCGTGACTGCTGTGACCACCGCCATGGCCGCCCTCGTGGGCAGCATGCTCACCGTGTTCTGCAGTTTCTAACGACTCTGCGTGCTCGACGTGCTGCACAGATGTTTCCTGTGCAGCCTCAGCGTCGACCAGCGAAATCTGACCGTCTGTGGAAAGGTCTTCGTGCTCCGTGGTGCTCACGATTTCCTCCGAACGAGGATTTCAATGCGACGATTCTTTTTGCGGCCAGCTGCATTGTCGTTCGGGCCGAGAGGCGCTGTAGCTCCGTGCGGACGAACCCCAACGCGAAAGGGCTCTACTCCCGAACCCGCAAGCGTACGAGCCACGCCGCGTGCCATGGCCATGGAGCGCTCGAGCGCCGATTGTAGCGTGTCGCCGTCGCCAAGCTCGGCGTGGCCTTCCACGACATACTCACAAGATTCGCCGCGAAAGAACGTACCGATCTCGCGCACGAGCACCAAGCCGTGTTCGGTCATCGAAGTCGAGCCAGGTCGAAACATGCCGTCGGTTGACAGGCGAATACGCAGCCCCGATTCGAGTGTTTCGATATCGGGTTTCACATCGTAGTTGTCAGGCGTCGCAAGCTTGTCCAGCGCTTCATCCAACGCGGTTTCAGCGCGTTCAGAAGGCGTTTGCGGCCCTTCGGTGGAATAGCTCGCGTCAGACGCCTTGGCGCGCTGCACGAGTTCCGGCAAAGGTGTCGATTGATTCGTGCCGTGCACGCCGATACCAGACTTAGTGACGGCCTTGGCACTGTCGCTCTCACCGCCTGCGAAGCACGCCAGAATGATGAAGAATGTGACGAGGTTTGCGACCATGTCCGAGAAAGACACGATCCACAGTGGTGCACCTGGTCCATCGCCACCACCACCACACATGCGTCAGCTCCCCTGTTGCGGCCCGTCCGCGGTAACCAGCTTGCGCTGCGCGGGCGAGAGGAAGGCCTTGAGACGCTCGCGCACCACCTGCGGCTTGTCACCGCTCTGGATGGCGAGAATGCCTTGAATCATGAGTTGGCGAATGAGCACTTCTTCTTTGGTGCGCATGTCCAACTTGCATGCCAATGGAATGAACACGCAATTGGCGAGCGCGCAGCCGTAGAATGTCGCCAACAATGCGACAGCCATGCCTGCGCCGATTTTGGAAGGATCGGAAATGTTCTGCAACATGGCGACAAGACCGAGCAGCGTGCCGACCATGCCGAACGCCGGTGCGGCACCAGCCATGTTCTCCATCATCTTCTTGCCCACGACATGGCGCTCTTTCATCACCTCGACATCAACCTCGAGGATTTGACGCAGGCTGTCTGCGGGATAGCCGTCCACCACGAGCATGATGCCCTTGGCGAAGAAGGGGTCTTTGACGTCTTTGGATTTCTCTTCGAGAGCCAGGAGGCCCTCTTTACGCGCAAGGGTCGCGTACTCAGTCATGCGTTCAATGACCTGCGCCGATTCGGGCAGCGGGTAAATGAAACAGCGTTTGGTGATACCGATGAGGCCACTCACATGCGACATCTTGAATGACATCATGAGGGCAGAGATCAATCCTCCACTGATGAGGACGGCCGCTGACATGTTCCAAAACAAATAGAGAGCACCATGGCTCTCATGCACCATGATGAATCCAACCACCACGAAGCCCATCACAGCACCGATTATGGTCGCAAGGTCCATTCCGTCTTCCCTCGACCTTCCGCATAGGACAGACCCTAGGCGGACGAAGTCTCAGAATCCCTATCGGCCCCGCGTCTATTCAGCTGAAGCGCGACAGATTTAGTGGTCCGCGAAAGGCGCGCGGCGACAAGGCATTGCTCTCAGGCGGTGGTGAGCGCGGGTTCCGCATGTCCTGAAGGGATTCCGCATTTCGGCTCGGATGCCTGCTGATTCGCGCCGACTGCGCTCACTTTTGCCTCGGCGTACGGAATGCTCCGCCCCCTCCGGGCCGCACTCCGCCTGCGCTCACATTTGCTGGAGGCGGGACTCGCTCAGAGAATCAGCGGGCGCGCTTCGAGGAACGCTCGCGACCAAGCTTCAAACGCACCACGGCACGGACGAGAGCGGTTTCGGCGCGCGCGAGATCGAAATCCTGTTCATGACGCGCCTTAAGGCGCTCGCGAGCACGACGCTCGGCCGCTTCGGCACGAGCTATATCGATGGCTTCTACAGGCTCGCCGACAGCCGCGAGAATGCGGCAGGTGTTGCCGGAGACTTCGAGAAAACCGTCACCCACCACGAAACTGCGGATTTGCCCATTCGCTTCGCGAATGAAGACTTCACCCACACTCAGCGTGCAGCAGAGCGGTGCGTGTCCAGCCAAAATTCCAATGCGTCCTTCTTCAGCCGGAGCGCTGACTGAAGTCACTTCGCCGCTGTAAACCATGGCGTCAGGTGTGACGAGTTCCAGTTTGAAATTCGGCATGGATCAGCTCGTCGCGCGGATCTTCTCAGCCTTGGCGATCACATCGGCGATGCCACCAACCATGTAGAAGGCGTCTTCGGGAAGGTCGTCGTACTTGCCGGCCACCACATCCGCGAACGAGCGGATGGTGTCTTCGAGTTTCACGAACTTGCCGTCCATGCCAGTGAACTCCTTCGCGACCTTAAAGGGCTGCGAGAGGAACTTCTGGATGCGCCGTGCGCGATTCACCATGGACTTGTCCTCGTCGGAAAGCTCTTCCATTCCGAGGATGGCGATGATGTCCTTCAATTCCTGATAACGCTGCAAGATGCGCTGCACTTCGCGAGCCACGCGGTAATGCTCTTCGCCCACGATCTGCGGATCGAGCACCCGCGAGGTGGAACGCAAAGGGTCGACGGCAGGGTAAATGCCGAGCTCAGCCAGCGAGCGTTCGAGCGCGATGGTTGCGTCCAAGTGCGGGAAGGTGGCTACAGGTGCTGGATCGGTGTAATCGTCGGCAGGCACATAGATCGCCTGCATCGAAGTGATGGAACCTTTGTCCGTGGAAGTGATGCGCTCTTGCAGCGCACCCATTTCGAGGGCCATCGTGGGCTGGTAACCCACGGCGCTGGGCAGACGACCAAGCAATGCCGACACCTCAGAACCCGCTTGCACGAAGCGGAAGATGTTGTCGATGAACAACAACACATCTTGACCTTGCTCGCGGAAATGTTCGCACATGGTGAGTGCGGTAAGCGCGATGCGCAGGCGCGCGCCTGGCGGTTCGTTCATTTGTCCGAACACCAACACGGTGTTCTTGAGCACGCCGGACTGCGTCATTTCCAAGTACAAGTCGTTGCCTTCGCGCGTGCGCTCACCGACACCGGCGAATGCCGAGTAACCGCCGTGCTCGCTCGCCACCGTGGAGATCAACTCTTGGATCAGCACGGTCTTGCCCACGCCTGCGCCGCCGAACAGGCCGATCTTTCCGCCCTTGGCGAAAGGAACGAGCAAGTCCACGACCTTCAGGCCTGTCTCGAAGACCTCGCGCACAGCTTGCTGGCGCGCGAAAGGAGGCGCCGATTGATGGATGGAGCGCGTAGCTGTAGCTACGTGATCGCCCTTGCCGTCGATGGTCTTGCCGAGCAAGTTGAAGATGCGGCCGAGGCAGTCCTTGCCTACGGGAACCGTGATGGGTGCACCGGTATCGGTCGCGGCCATGCCACGCACGAGCCCGTCGGTGGTGCTCATGGCCACCGTGCGCACCACATCGTCACCGAGATGTTGCACCACCTCGCAAACGAGGTCGATGCCACCGGCTGTGTCCTTCACAGTCAGGGCGTTGTAGATCGGAGGCAGCTTGCCGGGTTCAAACCGGAAGTCCACCACAGGTCCCACCACTTCGACGATCTTTCCTTGGCTCACGTTCGTCCTCCGTCCGCGCGGTTCACCCGCGCTTACGTTTAACCCTTCAATGCCTCAGCGCCGCCGATGATCTCCAGCAATTCGCCGGTGATGCCGCCCTGGCGGGCCTTGTTGTATTCCATGCTGAGATGGTGCGTCATCTCGTCAGCGTTGTCGGTGGCGTTCTTCATCGCCATGCGTCGCGACGCGAACTCACACGCGAGTGCTTCGAGCACCGCTGCATACAGTTGCATTTCGATGCAACGCGGCAGCAAGCGGGCCAGAATGCGATCTGCAGATGGTTCGAGAATGTAGTCGGTGGCTTCCTTGGTCTGAGTTCCCGCTGCGGGACGCGCCACAGGCAGCACCACTTGAGTGCCAGCCTTATAGGAAGACAACGAAAGCATGCGCGTGCCAACCACGGTCACACGCTGCACCGCACCACTTTCAAATGCTGCGACGATTTGTTTCGCCAGCAGCATGATTTCGCGGTAGGTGACCTTCTCCACATTCGTGGGATGCACATAACGCATCTCGAGCCCGCGCACCTTGGCAAAGAACCCCTGCGGGCGGCGCCCAAGAATCCACGCTTCGGTCTGCACGCCTTCAGCTTCGCTGCGCCGCAGATACTGCACCGCTGCGCGATTCAGATTGGAGTTGTAGGAACCGCACAGGCCTTTGTCGGCCCCGACGATGATCAAGGCTTCGCGCACAATCTTGGCTGGCTGCGCGAGCAACGGGCTTGCCGCGGGATCTGCATGCTCGGCGACGCGCGCCACCATGCCTTCGATGGCTTTGGCGAATGGGCGCGTTGCAAGAGCACGCTCTTGGAGCCGCCGCAACTTCGTCGCCGCAACCATCTCCATGGCCTTGGTGATCTTGCGGATGCTCTTGACACCCTTAAGGCGTCGTTTGAGTTCCTTGACTCCCTTCACGATCCGCCTTTCAGACCTTGAAGGTCCGGTTGAACGCTTCGATCGCAGCCTTCAGATCGGCTTCGACGGCAGTGTCGAGCTGCTTGGTGGTCCGAATGGTCTCGACAATGTTCGGATGCGTGCCCTTGACCCAGCCGAGGAACTGCTCTTCCCACGCTCCGACGTGCGCCACTTCGATGCCGTCGAGCAACTTATTGATGCCTGCGAAGAGCACCATGACTTGGTCTTCCATCGGCATCGGGCGGTACTGCTTTTGCTTCAGCAATTCCACCAAACGCTCACCGCGACGCAGCGTCGAAAGTGTGGCCTTATCAAGATCGCTGCCGAACTGAGCGAAGGCGGCGAGCTCGCGGTATTGCGCCATTTCGAGGCGCAGACGGCCGGCGACTTTCTTCATGGCCTTGGTTTGCGCCGCACCACCTACGCGCGACACCGAGAGACCCACGTTCACTGCGGGGCGAATGCCGGCGTTGAACAAATCGGTTTCGAGGTAAATCTGACCGTCCGTGATCGAAATCACGTTGGTCGGGATGTATGCCGTCACATCGCCTTGCTGGATTTCTACGAGAGGCAACGCCGTGAGGCTGCCGCTCCCAAGTTCCTTCGAGAGTTTCGCGGAACGCTCGAGCAAGCGGCTGTGCAAGTTGAAGATGTCGCCAGGAAACGCTTCACGACCAGGCGGACGACGCAACAACAACGACACCTGACGCCACGCCACAGCGTGCTTGTAAAGATCGTCATAGATGACGAGCGCGTGGCCACCCTTGTCGCGGAAGTATTCGCCAATCGTGCAGCCTGTGAAGGGCGCGATGTACTGCATCGAGGCCTGCTCTGAAGCAGGAGCGTTGACGATGATCGTGTACTCCATCGCGCCGGCGTCTTCGAGGGCCTTCTGCACCGACTTCACCGTAGACATCTTCTGACCGATGGCCACATAAACGCAGATGACGTTTTGGCCTTTCTGATTGATGATGGCGTCGACGCACACCGCGGTCTTGCCGGTCTGGCGATCGCCGATGATCAGCTCACGCTGGCCGCGGCCGATCGGGATCATGGCGTCGATCGCCTTGATGCCGGTCTGCAGGGGTTCGTGCACGGGCTGGCGCTGAATGACGTTGGGCGCACCCGTTTCGATGTTCGCGTAACGCTCGGCCTTGAAAGGTGGACGGCCGTCGACGGGAGCGCCGAGAGCGTTCACCACGCGGCCGATCAACACTTCTCCCACCGGCACAGAAATAATGCGCCCGGTGCCTTTGACCGTGTCGCCTTCTTTCACGAGGCGATCCTCGCCCAAAAGAATGGCGCCGACGTTGTCCTCTTCGAGATTCAGCGCGATGCCGTAGACGCCGTTGGCGAATTCGAGCATCTCGGAAACTTTGCAGTCCTTCAGACCGTGGATGCGCGCAACGCCGTCGCCGACTTGCAGCACCGTGCCCACCGACTCGACGGTGACGCCCGAATCAAAGTTGGCGATCTGCGATTTCAGGATCGAGGTGATTTCAGCTGGGCTGATGGACATGTCACTTCCTTCGCCCTTCGGGGGCGCTGTTCTTACTGCCGTCGAAACTGACACTCTTCAGCCCCTGCGCGATGCGCTGGATGCGGGCTTGCGCGCTGCCATCAATTCGCATGGAATCCATGGTGATGCGCATGCCGGCGATGAGCTCCGGGCGCACGCCTTCTTCCAAATCGACTTTGTGCCCTGTGGCCTTCTCCAGAGCCGCGTGCATGCTAGCGCGCTCCTCTGAGCTCAAGGCACGTGGCGATTCCAGCAGCACGCGCATGATGCCGACGCGGCGCTGATGCACTTCCAAATAGGCGGAAAAGAACTCGCGCATGATCTGCTCGCGCGAACGCGCAAGAATCAAGCGCACTGCATTCGAAACCAAGCGCCCGGAAAACCCAAGCGCATCAGAGAGCTCGCGGCACTTCTCGTCCGCGGACTTGCGCGGGTCGAGCAGGGCGTGCCACAACCGCGGCTCCACGTCGAGACGACGCTTCAGTCCGGCCAAGTCGGCAAGGACTTGATCGGTAGCTTTGGCATCCGCGGCTGCGAGCCACAAAGCCTCTGCGTAGCGAAGTGCGAGTGCGGATGAAGCCATAACTGCGCCTTGTACTCAGACTGCCTTGCGGACAGCCGCTAGCAGGTCCTCTGTGTCCTTAACGCAATCCGCGCTGCGCACCTCGCGCTTCAACACGCGCGTGGCAACGGCGGCGCCGAGCTCAGCGATGAGACTCTTGAGCTCTTCGCTCGCCCGCGCCTTCTCAGCTTCGATCTCCGCGCAAGCGCGGGTGATCATGGCCGTAGCTTCAGTCCGTGCTGTAGCCTCAAGCTGAGCTTGCAAGCCTTCGGCACGCGCACGAGCTTCGTCGAGCAACTTGCGCGCGTTGGCCTGGGCCGCGTCGAGCTCGGTCTGGTTGCGAGCGCGCAGCGTTTCAGCGTCTTTCAACGCCTTCTCCGCAGCGGCGATCTCGCCACCGATTTTGGCTTCACGTGCTTTCACTGTCTGCATCAGCGGCCCGAAAGCGAACTTGTGCAGCAGGAAATACACGAGCGCAAAGATGATCACTGTCCAAAAGAACAGCTCCCATGTGTGCGGATGAGAGAGTGGGTCGAAGCCCTTCTCATCAGTGGCAAGCCGGAGAACAAACTCCGGATCGGCCGACAGCAAAATATTCAGCATGAATCACTCCGCGGAAAGGGTCAGGAGGCGGACTCTAGCCCGCCCCGGTTCCGACGCGGACCAAGGCTTCAATTATTCTTCGTTCCAATGATGCAAACGATCAGCGCAAAGAAGGTGAAACCTTCGATGAGCGCCGCCGCCACGATCATGGCGCCACGGATGGAGCCGGCAGCCTCAGGCTGACGAGCAATGCCTTCCATAGCGGCCTTCGCGAGCAAACCGATGCCCAAGCCACCACCGATGGTGACAAGGCCGGCGCCCAGTGCAACGAGGGGCAGCAGGCTCGAAGGCTTTTCAACCACAGTTGCTTGACCGGTCTGCTCAGCAGCCATGGCGGGCAAGGCGCAGAAACCAACGGCCACGATGGCCACAAGCGCGAAACGCACGATGTTCTTGAAGTTCATTTCGATGTCACTCCACTTATGAGGACGCGTCAGCGACTAACTTGAAAGCTGCTCAGTGATCTGGATGGACCATTCCACCCACGAAGAGCACGGCGAGCAACGTAAACACATAGGCCTGCAAGAACGCCACAAGGAGTTCCAAACAGGAGACAAAGAGCGACAACCCCACCGCGGGAACGGCGACGCCATAACTCTTGTAAACAAAGATCAGCGCGATGAACGCGCCGATGACAAGGTGGCCAGCAAGCATGTTGGCGAAAAGTCGCACCATCAACACGCTGTGCTTGATAAAGAAACCCACCAGTTCCAGCACAAACAGCAGCGGCTTCAGCGCTGTCGGGAGGCCGGAGGGGACAAAAAGGTTCAAGAAGTGGCTCTTCGCGGTGAACAGCCCACCAAAGAACGAGACCAACATCACGATGGCCGCCAAAGCGCCCGTCACGGGCAACGCAGCAGTTGCTGTGCCTCCGATGATCGGCAGAGGCACCATTCCGAGAAGATTGGCCGTGAGAATGAACATGAAGCAAGTGGAGAAGAACGGCACGAACTTGTCGCCGTGTCCACCGAATGCTGGACGCACCATCTCGTCGCGAATGAAGAGCATGATGCTCTCGAAGCTGTTGCGCAGAAAACCGCGCGGCACGAGTGAGCGCCGATCACAAAGCATCACTGCACCGAGCAACACGAGGGCGCAAAGCGCCAGCATCACCATGAAAGCCGTCACCGGCAGCCCCGCCAGATCGAAGAGCTTGTGATCCTTGGCGTGGTTCAGCACCGCGATGACGGGGCTCGCTTCCTGCGGCTCTTGCATGCAGGCGAATCGCAGAGTGATGAGGCTAGGGATGGTCAAGGGTATTTCAGTTGTTTGGCGCTGCAGACTTCACCGGGCGGATCAATCCGACCAGCACCACAGCTTGTCGCGTTGTGAACACCAAGAACGCGATAGCGAGAGCCAGAAGGTATTCGTTCCGTTGCACACACTCCGTGGCGACCAGCGCCACAGATGCCGCCACGAGGCAGCCGAGTTTGCTAAGGAGTCCCGCCCCCCACAAGGTCAGAAACTGACGATTCCCGGCGATGACTCCGCGAGCTGTAATCACGTAGGCGAGCAAGTCGGCGCAGGCAGCGATTCCCACAGCAATGCGGCAGGATGCCGCAGCGCTGGATCGGTCGAAAGCCGCGCAAATCCAGTGTGCAGTGAACAGCAGCACTGCGGATGTCAGCATCGATCCCAAGCAATAGCGCCCAAGTCTCAACGCGCTCATGACTTCCCTTTCCGCTCGAAGGCATCCACCGTGCGCACGAGGTCCCAAATCGCAAGCCCGACTCCCGTCATGCCGCAAGCGAGCGTGAGCCAAGGCTCTGTGCCCCACACATCATCCAAAGCCATGCCGCCCCAAGTGCTCAGGCCCACGATGGCCGCAAAAGAAATGCCCACGCCCGCCAAAGCCAACACTCGATTGGGGTTGCGTTCCGGAGTGGCCATAAGGTCTGCGCTGTGACTCCCGGCCGCACTCTATCAGCGCTCATCCGCGGTCTGTTTCGTTGAACGCTTCGCTCCACAGACTTACAGTCGCGCGCACCCCGCGATTGGCGGGAAAAGGAACCGAATGCCTCTCGAAACCACCTTATTGATTGTGAAGCCCGATGGAGTGCAGCGTGGCTTGGTTGGCCGTATCCTCACGCGCTTCGAAGAGAAAGGCCTGCAACTGGTAGGCATGAAGATGATGACCATCCCCATGGCGCTCGCGGAACGCCACTACGAAGCCCATAAGGAACGCAAGTTCTATCCAGGGCTCGTGCGCTTCATGACCTCCTCACCGGTACTCGTCTTTGCTGTGCGCGGAGTGGATGCCATCAGCATCAGCCGCAAGATGATGGGCGCCACATTCGGGCCCACCGCCGAAGCTGGCACCATCCGAGGCGATTTCGGTTCCAGCCGTTCTTACAACCTCATCCACGGCTCGGACTCCCCCGAAGCCGCAGCCCGCGAATTGTCGTTGTTCTTCGCTGCCGGCGAAGTGCAAACTTGGAGCCAAGCCAGCATGGCCTGGGTCTACGACGCTTCCGAGGAACTCTGATCCCGTGCAGGGCCTCGTGCTGTCACCCGCGGAACTTTTGTTGCTTGCGGAAGAACTCAACGGGGCCCTCGCCGGGGCGCGCCTGCAAAAACTGCATGGCCGCTCAGCGCTGTTGTTTGTCTTGGAAGCGTGGGGCGCAGGAGGCGGACGCCTCGCTGTGTCACTCGCACTAGACCCAGCATTCCCTAGGGTGGTGCTGTGCGACACGCCCGGTGAAAACCCTGCTCATCCGCCAGGCATCGTGACCGAACTGCGTGAGCTGCTGCTGAACGCGCGCATCGAGAGTGTCACTTCTGTGATGCATCAGCGCATCCTCGTGATCTCTTTGCAGACCCTCGTGGAAGGCGCAGCGCAAGAGCGCCGACTCGTAGTGGAGCTTTTCGGGCGCGCTCCGCGGCTGATCGTCATGGATCATGCTGGCGTCATCCTCGCCTCTCATGCGGCCGATTTGTCGAAGACTCCGCGCACAGCCAAGGGTGCCGTCTGGGTGCCTCCGCTCTTCGAACACGCAAAACAACCGCCGCCCACAGAGCCTTTTGCATTCTTGCCGGTGCCTCTGCCGCGCCCCTTGTCTCTCGCCGTCGAAGCGCACGCACGCGCGGTTGTCGCCGCAGGTGGCGAACAAAGTGTGCGCAGCACCGTCGCCAGGCTTGCAGAAAAACTCTTGCGCAAAGAGGAACAGTTGCTCGAAAAACTGCAGCGCGTCGAGACGCAAGCGTCCGAAGCGGCCGCAATGCGACGGGACGCACTGTTGTTGCAACAACAACTCTCCTCCGTTCCGCGAAACGCGATCAGCGTCGAACTTGTCGATCCAACAGCGCCGGACTCGCCGCCTCGGACGCTGGTGCTCAATCCAAGGCTCGGCCCGGTCGGCATGTTGCAGAAGCTGTTCAAGGACGCGCAGAGCCGCGAAGCAACATGGGCACGAGCCAGCGCCAAGATTGGCTTTGCTGCTGACAAGGTGGTGGCCTTGCAAGATCTCTTACGCAGGGCGGAAGACCAGAATCAAGACTTGGAGGATTTGCGCGCACGCGCGGCGGCGCTGGATTGCGCTCCGCCGGCGCCGAACAAGGCCGCTGTGCGCCGCAAAGCCCCAGCGGCGCGCTTGCCCTACCGCACCTTCGTTTCGCGCGATGGCATCGAAATCCTCGTAGGCCGCACGGCCGCAGACAACGATGTGCTCACTTTCGATGTGGCACGCAAGAACGAACTGTGGTTGCACGTCGGCGACCATCCAGGTTCCCATGTCGTGGTGCGCTGTGTCGATGAAGTTCCAGAACAGACGCTCCTCGATGCCGCGGCACTCGCGGCGCATTTCAGCCGCTGTGGCAAAGGCGCGAAACCTGAGGTTTCATGGACCCGCGTGAAGCATGTTCGCAAGTTCACGGGCGCAAAGCCGGGACAGGTGCAGTTGGCCGACCGTCGCTCACTGCGCGTGCGTGGCGAACCGGAGCGCCTTGCGCGACTGATGCAGAGCGAACAGCGCCCTTCTGACGCTCCTTGACCGAGACCACACCCACTCCTACCATCCGAATCCTGCTGCGGAGCCACGAGCCCATGCAATCACTCCACCGTGTGTTCTTGCCGTTGGCGGCAGTCCTTCTTTCTGGCTGCGCCCTCATCCCGCTTTCGGATCCGGAGGCCGACCGCAATCCTCAAGATCCGCAATTCGACGCTGACTACTACGCGCAAAACGCCAAAGAATACTTCGAGGGGGAACAGTATCTGCGCGCCCGCGAACAGTGGGCACAGCAGCTGAAACTCCAGCCCGACAACTGGATGGCAAAAGTCGGCATGGCACAGTGCGATTTCTACGTGGGAGACCTCGCGCTCGATCGTGGTGAGCTGCGCAACGCGCGCGAGCGCCTCTTGGCCGCTCACAAAGCCGCTACGGCGTGCTGGGACGGAACCGTCGAATCCGACGCCGTGAAAGCGAGCAATATCCCTGTGGCACAGTGGAAAGCCGCATTATGCGTTGCCCTTTCTTTGCGAGGCCTCGCAGACTGCGACGCACTCAACGCGCGGATCGAGCAACAAAGGAGCGCCGCTCTCGCGCCGCATGATCCCGCGCGAACAGCGAGTGCCGTCGCCGCGCAGAGGCTTGAGAACAGCGCCGCCAAACAGCGCACAGATGCCCTCGCGCTGTTCACGCGCCTCGATGCCATGGTCAACCCCACTCCAGATGCCACGCTGAATGTGGCGGACTTGCAAGTGCAGACAGGCGCTGCCGTCGCCGGCGAATCCAGCTTCCGGCGCTGGTTAGGCGTGAGCGTTTCTGCGCGCGAGTTCTGGAATCAGCAGCTAAAGCTCTGTGATGAAGAGCGGGACACCCGTACGCGCGATGCACGCCGCACCATCGTGCAGCAAAAACTAAACAGTGTGAGCAACAAGCGCGCCGCCGTGCTCGTACGCTTGGGCAACATCGCCTACGACCAAGGTGAAGTACTGCTCGGAAACGCCCGTGGACTTCAAGCTGAGCAACGCGCGAGCATCGAACGCGAGGCCAAGCAGCATTTCTCGAAGGCCGTCGACGACCTCAACAGTGCTCTCGAGACCGAACCGACCCGCAAGGATGTGCTGGTGAAGTTGGCGCAATGCCAAGGCAAGTTGGGCCAGTATGAACTGGCTGCCAATAACCTCGACAAGTACATCCGTACGCGTTCTGAACAGGCAGATCCTTGGGATGAAAATCTCAACGCTGCGTTCCGCCTCAAGGCCGAATTCGCAACACACCTCAAGAAGCCTCCGCAGTGAGACAAGCTGTCGGGCGCTGGCCTAAGTCCGAGAGGCTGCGCAAACGCGGGGACTACTTGCGCCTGCGTGCGATGGGTGCGCGCGTGCGCGTCGGCCCGTTGCGTGTGCAGTGGACTGCGAACGGTCAAAACACCACGCACCTCGGCATCACTGTGCCGAAGTTCCAAGGACTCGCGCCGTTGCGCAACCGGATCAAGCGCGTGTTGCGCGAAGCATGGCGCACAGTGCGCAGCGACTTTCCACCTGGGTTGGACATCGTGCTCATTGTGGATGCGCCAGAGCCATGCACGGATCTCGCCAATGTGGTGGCGCTCATGGAGAAGGCTGCAAGCCGCATGAGATCACACCCGTGAAATGGGCGCTGATCTTGCTGGTGCGTGGCTATCAACTTTTCGTGGCGCCCGCCCTGCCTCCAGCTTGCCGCTACATGCCTTCCTGCAGCAGCTACATGCTCGAAGCACTACGCCAGCACGGCGCGCTGCGCGGTGGATGGATGGGACTGCGCCGAATCTTGCGCTGCCATCCAGGCAGGCCACCGGGCTATGACCCGGTGCCTCCTGCGGCCACAGAACTCAGTCCTTGCTGTCGCGGGTTGCCCCGTTCGCCGGCTGTTGCGCAGCCTCAAGCTCAGCCTGACGGCTCTTGAACGCTGCCTCTGTCTTCTTGCGATTTTCCACTTCGCGGCGGGCCGCGTCTGCCGTGGAACGACGCACGCGCTCTTCTTCGTTCGCCTTCAACGCCTCTTCTGTGCGCGGAGCCGACAACGAGAACCAGCCCGCAGTCTTGAAGTTGCGGTACGACCACTCGTCTTGAGCCGGACGTTCTGCGAGGCGCGCGCCTACAGCGGAACTGCGTTCTGGGCGTGCCAGCATGTCAGATTCCGCCGGCGGAGTGCGCTTGTCGAGCAGCATGACGGCACCAATACCGCCGTTGGCTTCGTAGGTCGGCTCGGTGACGCGTCCCACTTCAGTAGACGCGAGCTTGTGCAACACCGTCGCGGTGCGGAACAGACGATTGCGGCGTTCCTCAGGAGTGAGCCCTTCGCGCCAGTTCGCTGCACCGGCACTCAATTTGTGGGCGGGCTGCACTTGCACCACTTCCAATCCAGCAGCTTGCGCGGCCGCGACGAACGCAGCGCCTTCAAACTGCACGCTCTCGAGCATGA
This sequence comes from Planctomycetota bacterium, assembly GCA_009691765.1. Lineage (GTDB taxonomy): Bacteria > Planctomycetota > SXUL01. The sequence goes on from SIAO01000005.1 coordinate 125,467, forward strand.
GCTTGTCGTCGCGTTCGCGGTCGAAGCGCGCTTCGGTAAGCATGACGCGATCCTTGTGCTCCGCATTATCGCGGCTGAGTTGCTGCTCAGCGATGTACTTCGCTACTGCCACATCACGCTCGGTGGTCAAAGTTGCCCGCAGGGCTTTCACCTCCGGCAATTCTTCAACGGCCTTTTTCACCGCCGCATGGAACTCAGCGCCACGCTTGGAGAGGTCTTCAGAACTGCGGCGCCTCTTCAATTCTGCAATGACCTTTTCCTTGATGTCTTTCAACTCGGGCATGCGCTCCACACGGTGATCCATGAGGCGGAACAGAGCTTGGAACGAGCCGGGTTCATCGAAGCAACCCGCGACGAACTGCGCAGCGTTGGTGGATTCGTAGGGCACGATCGCTCCGGCCTTCAACTTGCCGGCGACGAAAGCCTCGACGCCATTGCCGAACACAACTTGTTTCACGCGAGGCGAACCGAATTCCGGCTGCGCTTGCAAGCTATCAGCGGTGGTCTTTTTCATGTCTGTGAAAGCCACACCGTATTTCTTCGCGACGACTTCCAGTTCTGCGCCAGCGGTCACTTCCTCGCCAATCTTCGCGAGCAAGCGGCCTAACACCAACTCTTGATGAATGCGGCCCTTCAGGCGTTCGAACTCCCCGGGCTGATCGCCAGGAGTCAAATCCTTCGGTTCGCGATTCTCAGTCTTGGCCAGTTTGTCTTCGGCTTCTTGTTCACGCGCAACGCGTGCTGATTCGTCGGCGAGAAGCGCTGCGTAGGCGGGCTTATGCAGTTCGAAACGACGCACAACATCCTCAGCGCTCACCGTGATGTCTTTGACGCTCTCTGCGAAGGCTGCAAACTCTGTGCTAAATGCCGCGAGGCTCTTGTCCGTGTAGCGAACGAAGGCGACCTGCAGGTCTGCCTCAGCAGGCAGCTTGTTTGAGTCCTTCATCCACTGGTTCTCATCCCAGAAGTCGATGAGTGCCTTCTTGTCCTTGTCATTGCCTTCTGGATCAAAGGCCATGTCGGCTGCTTTTTGAGCCTCGAAGATGACCGCGCGCCCATGCAGCACTTCGTAGTCTGTCTTGTAGCTGGCCCACAATTTATCGAAGCCCACGCCGCCAGCGTCGCGCATGAACAGCATGCGGAAACGCTGCGCACAGGTGAGGCCCTTGAAGAAATCGAGCGTCGCTTCAGGAGGCCGCTGTTTCGCGTTGGCAGGCTCGCCGTAGAAAATCTTGTGCAGGCGCATGGCGTCGCCATCGGAAACGACGATGCCAGCCTTCTCGCCCGCGGCGCGCAGCACGAGGTAATCAAAGATAAACTGGTCGAGAGTCTTGTCGCCAACCTGCAGAATCATGGCGAGATACTCGAGCATCTGCTCGCCGCCGATTTGCTGACGCACCGCCAACCAATCGGAGGTGCGGATTTCTCGCGGCGCGGTTTCGCCAGGCAAGGTGTAGCTGGCGAGAACTTCGTCTTCGCTGCTGCTGCCTGAAAGCAGAGCATCCACGGCACCCCAGGCGCCCCATCCAAACAGGCCCACGAAGAGGAGGCCAAGGATGACAACGCGATACTTGTTCATGATCTCGAACATGGGCATCTCCACCTCGGGACTGTGCATGCAGCCCTAAGGTCAGGGGGATTGTAGAAAGGAGGCCGGGCCCCGCAAGCATTCGCCGAGCACTGCCGCCGTCCGGGCAGTGACTTACGCCAGATCGCTAGTCCTTGCGCGCCCCTGCTCAGCCAGCAGTTTCGCCAGTTCCTTGGGATCGGGCAGATCTTTCGTGGACTGGAGCCCGAAGTGCTTCAAAAACTGCTTTGTGGTGCCGTAATTGAAAGGGGCGCCCGGAACATCGGCTCGGCCCGTCACGCGGATCAGCCCTCGTTCCATGAGCAAGCGCAGATGAGGCGCCGATGCTGCACCGCGAATGGCATCCACTTCAGCGCGCGTGACTGGCTGTTTGTAGGCCACCACCGACAGGGTCTCGATGCCAGCCGGAGAAATGCGTTCTTCGCGTTCCACCTTGGCGATGCCTTGGACAAACTGGAAATACTCTTCGCGGGTGCGCAACTGCCAACCGCCCGCTAAAGGCATCAAACGGACTCCTCTCCCGGGAGTGTCAAGCCGCTGTTGCAACAGGTGCAGAGCGGCTTCAATAATCTCTGGTGTCGAACCCGAAAACACACCTGCGAGGGTGCGCACCGTGAGAGGTTCGGGCGCCGAGAACAACACGGCTTCGAGAGCCGGAACCATGGCCTCGACTGCTGGATCTGCTGTTGCGTTGTCGCTACTCATGGCTGGTGAGCGAGAATATCCACACTGCGCACGATGTAAAGGCGCGCAAGCTCTGGTCTAACGAATCACTTGAACAGCACGCCCTTATCGGTCTTGTGCCCCTGACAGCGCGGGCAGGTGACAGGAATCAACTCGCCTTGCGCACCGCCATATTTGATCGTGCCTGTAGCGCCACACCGATCACAGTCGATCTTGCGTTCCCCAGCAATTTTGAGCTGGCGTCCGTTCTCGGCGTAGTACGCCTTCATCCAATCCGCTCGCGAACCTGAATCGCTCAACTTCGTCCACCACTCATCGGCCGTGGGTGGTTTCGGGAACTTGGGCATCGCTGTGTTCGACGCCTGTCCGCCACGACTCTGCTGCTGCTGCTGCGCCATCATGCGCGCCAAGGCTTGTTGCAAGGCTTGCTCGCGTTCCTGAGCGCCGGGAGCACGCCCGAGCACGATGAACGAACCCGAGCCGTAGCAAGCCGACAAGGGTGAATGCACGACGCGCTCTTCCCACATCTTCTGCACTTCAGTCTTGGCGTCGAGACCATGCTTGGCTGCAAGATCCGACACGATGTCTTTGTGCAATGTGGAGCGCACTTCCTTTTGCGCGTCTTTGAGCGTCAGCTTCTCGTCGCGGGCCATCTTGCCGATGCGTTGGTCAAGGAATGTGAAATAATCCCGTCGCACGAGAGTGCGATAGTGCTCCCAGCGCTTCTTGAGCACGAACTCCTTCGTCATCTCTGCCTGCGATTTCAGCATGGGAGTGATGTCAACCAAGGCAACGATTTCATCCAACATTTGCAGGCTGCGCGGAAACCGGTTGAAGAAAGCCTCTTGCTTCGCGTCGCGGATGGCCTTCACAACCCGTGCGTTGCGCGCCAATTCTTCCATGCGCGCGAGCTCTCGCGCCACGGCCTCGGTCTGGAACTCCGCGTCAGCTTGTTTCAGTGCCAGCAAGTGACGGATAGCGGCTTCTGGAGCTTCGATCGCAATGCAAAAACGCGCAAGGTCCCAGTGGCCCTGCACATCGTCAGCGCCAGGTGCACCGTCTTTCACTTTGCGCTGGTAGAGCTGTTCAGGAGTGAAGGCCGCGAGTGCTGGCACTTCGGCGACTTCAATCAGGCGGATCACGCTCTTCTTGAACGAGGTTGACTTGCCGCCCACGATCAAGATCACTTCATCGGGGAGGTTTTGCAAATCCAGTGGTGCCGTGGGCACACCGAGGTGCTCATCACCGTCTTTCGTGACCAGGCGCACACCCTCCTCCGCCGACACGAGATTGGAATCGTCCGACTCCAGCGAGAAGCGCACGCGCAGCGCCTTGCGGTCGGCTTCGCGAATGAGAACCCAAGGGATCCACACTTCGCCGCCAGATTCCAGCAAGTGCACGCGAACGCCGCGCTCGTTCGCTTCAAGGCACTTCACTTGGATGTAGCGCCCGTCGGTGAGGGTGATCTCATCCGCGAAAGCGAACACGGCACAAAGGCACAACATCGACGTGGTCAACAGGATCTTTAGCATGGCATCACTTCCCGCCTTCCCGAAGGAAAGCATCGTTGTCAACACGGGGCACGACGGGCAGATAGCCAAGGTCGTACACCTGATCTTCTCCGCCGCGCAAACTCAGCAGCTCGACGCGGCAAAGAAGCCCGCGTCCAATAGGGTCGCCGGGAATCGCCGCGGTAGTGACGCGATAGCGCCAGCGTGCGTCGCCCGGCACGGGGAACACGGAGCCATCGAGTTTTTGCACAGAGCGTGCATTCTGCGCCAAGCGAGTAGCGAGGTCGGCTTCGATCTCTGACATCACTGTCGGAATGTGCAGAGATAAATCAATGCGTTCCGTGGCACGCTTTTGCAACTGCAACGCGGTGTTGAACAAGGCGAGAATGCCGGTCATGCCCACCACGAGGATTCCCATGGCGAGCAGAACTTCGATGAGCGAGAACCCTTGGCGGCGCTTCATCGACCCTCCTCCACCCAGAACGAACGCCGCCCGGGAATGGCCACCGTCTTGCGGAAGGTGCGCCCGGAATACACCGCCGTGCCAGGTCCAAGCGAACCAGCGCGCGAGCGGCGCACTGCGCGGCGCACCGCAACATCGCCCGAACTGCGCGAACCGAGTTCCATCCACTCAGTGCCGAGTTTGATGCACTGGTCTGGCTCGTCCTCATCCGGAAGATCGCGTGTGGTGCTCAAGGCGGCCACTTGCTGATCCTCGCGCATGGTGCTGCGCAACCAAGCATCAGGGCGGTCGCGGCGCGCAACTTGAAGCACTAACCGAACCGCGCGCGGATAGATGTCGTCTTCGGGCACCGTGAGTGATCCGGCTCGAGCCAAGGGAAAAACGCTGGGCGGCATGATGCCGCGCGTCGAATCCCAGTGCAGCAAAGCCGTCTGCGCCGTGCCGCGACCTTCGATCACAAGTTGCTCTTCCCACGACGCACTGTTTTGGCCCATGCAGAGCAGCCACAGTCCAAGAATGTCGGTGGCCACGGGTTTGAGTTGAGCACGCACCCACGCTTCGTCACGGTTGCCTTCTTGTGCAGGATCGAACAGCCCGCCAGCTGCGAATGCCGGTGCGCTGACGCCGCGGTAAAGCGTCAAGATGCCCGGATGCGCTTCGTCGATGGCGTCGGGAAGAAGTGCCCAAGCCACTTCCATCAATCCACTCGGCGGTGCGATGTCTTCACGCACACCAGGCCCAGGGTCGCTGCCATCAAAGCGAGCAGTCCCACCCGTGCGTGTTCCCGCTTTGCGCAGCACAGGATGCTCGCTCTCCCCGTGCGGAATGGAGCGCACGATGCGCAACAAGAAGCCGCCGCCCGCTCCTTTGAGAGCTTCCGCTTCCAAGAGGAAGCGACCATCTGGGCCCGGATGCACTGCGACGAGATCTGCTTCGAGCACTTCAAGGATGTGCTGCGCGTTGGCGTACAGATCGCCGCGTTTATCGCCGCGGCGATACATGTCAAACGAGCTGCCGACGAGCTGCATCACGAACGCGCCGAGCGCTGCAAGGAGGCCCATGGCCACCAGCAGTTCCAACACTGTGAATCCGGCGCGATTCTGACGCATCAGCGCAGATCCTCCCGCGTAGCGACTCGCGTTTCATCCAAGTAATCCACGCGCAAGGAATGCAACTCTGGCGAGGCTTTCCAATCGTGCGTGTCCAAGAGCGTCGAAAACGCTCCTGGCAAGTAGCGGAACAAAACGCGCACATCGAGGCCGCGTCCCGAGCGACGAATCTGCGCGGGCTTGTCGGCCGTGGCTTCGTCGAACAAATACAAACCCGGCGTCTTCGCTGGATCAGCGGACCACGGGATCGAAGGATCTGTGCGCACGAGCAGTTGCAGATCCACGTTGTCGACGTGGCGCCGTTCATCAAACACGATCTCGCGGAAGTATGCCCCGGGAAGATCGAGAGAGAATCCGTAGAAGGACTGCTCGCCAGTGTCTTGGCGCTCTGCATGGCGATCCCAGTAGCGGAACGGCATGTCGAGCACGAGCGCGCCCTGTTGATGCCCCGCAGGACGCGTGCCGTAACGCCCACGCAACAAACCGGCGTAAGGTTCGCCCGCGTCATTCAACATCCACGGCATGCTGAGTCCGTTCGAACCAAGGCCGCTGTAATGCACCATCTCATCGTCAATGAGGACCGTGCCGCCATCAGCAAAATAACCGCGCGACGATGTCACCGGTAAATCTGCGTTGGTGGCGTCGATCGCGGAGCGGAGTTGCCCCAAGTTCACGAAATCGAGATAAATCACTTCCTCACCGAAACCATGGGGCATCGGCATCGTTTGCATGAACCCGCGCTGACAATCCAACAATGCCGGAGCGCCCGCTGAGCTGCGGCCGACGCGACGGAACGCGATGATCTCTTCGCCGATTTGGATCACGCCTGCGTCGTTGCGTGGGAACCCGTTGAGTTCTTCGTCGTAATGAACTTTGCGCCCATCCGCGAGGATGTAGAAGGGCGGCGTCGGACCAAAGGCTGCGGGATTACTCACCACCCAACGCACATTGGCGAGTGGAATCTCGTCTGTCGTGGCATCGATGCCAGCACTGCCCGCAGCGGCAGGACCAGCCGGGCTACCCGCGATCGACGGAATGAAATCCATACGCTCGTGATCCCACAAGATGTAACGCTGCGAAGCGAAAGGCGTCACACGCAGCTCATCCACGTAGCCATCCGGCGAACCAGTGGTGCCATCGATATCGCCGCCAGCAAAAGCCCGCGCTGTGCGCCCGAAGTCGGGCAGTTCGCCGCTCGGGAACTTCAGCATGCGCAAGTAGCCCGTGCGTTGCTGCACTTCCCCGTTGCCAGGCAAACCGCGCTGGCGGAAATCGCGTCCAGGGCTTTCTGTGAACGCAGCCCAACCCGCTATCGGATAGTTACGCCGTAAATCAAAGGTGGTCTGATTGCCTTGTGGCCCGAAACTGATCTGTCGCGGTTCATCGAGTGCCGCCCACGCCACTTTTGCCAACAAGCGATCACGACCATTCATGTCCTCGATGGTGATGGAATCGCCCCATCCCACGGAAGAAGCATCTTGGGCCGACGCTGGTGCCAACGGATTCGTCGGCGTCCAATTCGGGTTGTTGATCGCGCTGCGCGAGCCGTGCGAGACGCTGCGGAAGCACGGAACCACTTCGGAGTTTCCAGCGAGTGCGCCGGTAGACAGCGCGCGTGTGCCGCACTGTTGCCTAAAGGGAAGCACCAAACTGACAAGATTGTGAGCGCCGATGATGCCGCCAGCTGGCGAGAGATGCGCGGAACGCAACACCATGCCGGCTGCATAGAGGAAGCGTGCTTCATCGCAAATCAGGTGGCCTGTCGCGTCCACATGGTGATAGCGAATCCACTCGACATCATGTGCATCCAAGTTCTGCAAATTGGGCAGACCGATTTGTACGAACTCGGGATCTGTGTTCCACGCGCTGTTCACACCAGTGCCGCCGCCGGCTTGGCCCTGCACCACATCAGGTTGGACATAGCCCGTCGTGTTGTCGACGGAGATCGAAATCGGCAGCACGCACGACAGCGTGCTGTAAGTCTGCACGGGTCCGGTGCCTGCAAGACTCACGGGGTGGAGTTTGCGCACCACCGAAAACCCCGGAGCTGTTTGACTCGGCTGCGCTGGCAATCCCGCGAGTGCCGGATTCACCGCGGCGCCCGCCGCTGACAAACCGATCAACTGGTTACCAACCCGGCTCTGGTAGCGCGCCACTTCCAGTCCGCCGACCGGAGCACCTTGCACAGGAATGTCCTGCGAGACGATCAAGATGTAGCCGCCAGTTTCAGGGAAGCAGGAGAAATCCGCGGAGCCTGCGGAATCCGCCATCAAACTGAGCATGTTGCCAGCCGGCAACGCAGGATCGTGCACCTGCATCGGAATGATGAGCGGCAATCCACCGGGGCCTTGCAAAACAATGTTGACCGTGGCGTTGGCTTGGAATGTCGCCACGCGCATCGGCCCGAGGTTGCCGCGCAGCGTGCCGCCCCCGCGCGGAAGCGCGATGCCGCTTCTGGAATCCCCAGTGAGCGGAAGCGTGCTGTAACCGAACAGAGTCACAGGCTCGCCGGCCGCATGATCCATGGGCTTAGTACCGCGCTGACCACGACCCCACACATTGCCTGCCAGCGTCGTCACATTGAAGCTCTCTCCGTTGCGATCGAAGTCGATGACCTCGCTGCCGACCATGGCGACACCGCGATTGGGCCAGCCTTCAGCATCGTCCACAGAGAAAAAACCGTCGCTCGCAGCGAATGCAGCAACAAGTCTCGCTTTGTACTTGGGCTTCCCGTGGCGGTAACCGTCAGCAAACACCATCACATCATCCGGTTTGCTGCCGCGATAAGCGACGCCGAGGTGGTACCAAGTCCGTGGCTTCCACCAGCCACCGTTCTGCGGCAGCCACTTCACTTCCATGACTTCCGTGAGCGAGTCTGCAGGGTCGTCGATCGTGCGATCGTGAACGCGCGCCACCAGCGAACCATCATTCTCGCGCACGAGTTGCACGCGAGCTTCGTTGGGGTCGCTGCCGACGAAGTCGAACAGCACATGCCGCCCGCCGGCGCTGCCGCCGAACTGATACCAAAAGTCGAAGCGTGCTGGATTGATCGTGCTGCGCCCCATGAGCGCGCCTTGGCCAAAGTTGCCTTGTTGCCCGGGTCCGCTGGACACCTGCACGGAGACCGTTTGCGCACCGCCACCGCCGCCGCCACCACCGCCACGCCCACCACCGCGTCCCATGCCTACGGCAGTGCTTTGCATTCCACCGCCGTAGCCACCACTCGGATCGCGTGGATCGACTTCAAAAGGCCCACGGTTCAAGCGCCAACCATCGGCATCGATGCGCGCCAAAGTCACCCCAGGCTCATCCATATGAAACGCTGGGCCATCGAAGTGCTTGTTGTAGCCCGAGCTCATCATGCGGCCCGGTGACAGTTTCACAAAACCGGCTTCAGCATCCGTCGAAGGGAACACGCCTTCAGAGAAATCGACGTCGTCCTTTTCCGGGCGCTCACGGTTTTGCTGCGCCATCGGCAAACCGTCGCCGAAGTTCCACAGCATGCGCAGTACGCGGCTCACGGGTTGCTCCGTCGCACTCACCCAACGCTCCACCGGGTTCGGGAAAGTGACGACGTATCGCGCAGAGCGCGCGCGCACGACATGCTGCTCGAAGTCTTCCTGCGAATCCAGTGAGTGCTGCAACACACCACGCGGGGCCACATGCACGCGTTCGCGAAGTTCGGTTCGCGCCAATTCACGACCGCTGCCGTCGTTCACAATCGAAGCAACCTCAAGCGTGTAGTGGTCATACGACTCATAGCAGAACGGCTGGGTGCTGCTCCAGAGCATGGTGTCGTTGGAATCCAGCGCATTGCGGAAGATCGCTTCAGCCATGATCGGCGTGACGACGAAGGGATAAGACTCCACCCATCCATCCAAGAGTTCGCGCAGATGCTTCAAGTTGCGAATGGGGCGCGCACCTTCAATTCCCTCCACCACAATGGACGCAGCTTCTTCAGTCACACGCCCGCTGCTACCGCGCGGTCTTCCGAAGTACGAAATCTGCAGGCCAGAAATGAGGCGTTGCAAGACTTCGGCCGGAGCAGCGTTGATATTCACTGGATGGCGCAAGAGCGGCTGCAGCGTCGCGCGTCCCACTTCATAGGTTCCACTCGGCGCTTCCGCCAACGTGATGCTGCCTTGCGCGCCTTGACCGGAGCGCACCGAAATGACGAACCCGTACTCGGTTTGCACTCCGTCACTCAAGCGCACCAGCGTGCCCATGTTGAAGCCGCTCACGGTGGCGACTTGCACGGGGAAGCCATTGGCTCCGGCCGTTGCCGGATCGAGGGGTTGCAGAATGCTGATCTTCTCGCCAAACGCACCGCTCTGCGGACGCCTACCCAACAACGAGAACTGATCCGCGAGTTTGTCCGCTTCAAGATCCGAGAGCGCATCACGCCCGAGCAACGCAATCTCCTTCACGCAAGAGATGCTCATGGGCTCGCGATAGCCACCGTTGGCGCGCGGGCTACGGAAGGGCAACATCGCAATCTCGCGACAACGGTCATCGAACACCACCACATCGCTGCTGTGATTGCCTGCGCGACGCCCACCTTCGAGTCCGCGTGAAAGTCCGCTCAGCACATTGCCGCTGCGCTTCGTGTATCCGATGACTTCACCTTCAACGTTGACGTAACCGCCGCTCTCCACGAGGAAGCTGCCGTCTTCAACGCGCATCTCGGCGTCGGTCTCGGTCATGTCCTTGGCAAGAACGCTGCGCCCCAGCGTGGCCGAGAGCAAGAACGGCGTGGACGAGAAGATGTTGGGCCACGCCTGCTCTTCGCGCACGCGCAAATCGACAGTCGAACCTTTGGAGTCGCGGTGATGGAACAGCGCCACACCATCGCGGTCGCGCGCAACCTGTCCCTTGGCATCCACGATGTCGATCGGGACCACCGCCTCCTCGGCTGTGTCCATGGTGGGCGTGTCATAGGCGCGTCCCCCGAGAGAGGCGTCTCCACGACTGCGCTGCAACTCCTCGCCCGCATGTCCGGCTTCAAGCACATAGGCGCCGTAGCGCAAAGTCGCTTCGGCCCGTGCGCGAGCTTCCGCACGCGCCAGCGGCGCCACACTCGCGGCTTCTTCATGGCGCGCAATGTCAAGGAACGGAACCGCAAGCACCATCAAACCCAACAGAGCGGTGAGCACGAGGATCAAGGCAACTCCACGCTCAGACACACGCTGCTTGTTGCGTCTCATCGTGTCACTCCTGCAAGGTCTACGCAGATGCCAGCATTGCCACCTTCCGCCGTGTTGACGGTGATGGCCACGATGGCTTGATGAAAGCGTGGATCGAGGCGTCCGTCGGCAAGAAACTGCACCAGCAAAGGCTGTTCAGTGCTGAAACTGACGCCGCGTTCGAGTTCGATCACGCTCTCTTCCTCTGTCGTGAGGTAATGCGCTTCGTCCATGCGGCCTGCGAACCCGCCACCGCCAAGCACGAGATGGCCTGCACCGAGTTCCAACGGATACTGGAGCCGCCAGCTTGTGCGCGTGTCGCCGGATGGAGCAACGCCTTTGCGCACTTCTTCGACACCGTGGACACAAATCCAAGCGGCATTGCCATCGAATCCAGCTTCCACGCGCGCCCAGCGCTCTGCGGGCACTACGCCTTTCGGCGTTGCGATCTTCAGCATTTCCTCGCGGCCAACAACTTCCAGATGCATCGAGAGCGCTCCATCGCCATCGCGAGAGAACTGGAAGCTGTTGCCGAAGCGGGCCAACACGCCTTCGCCGCCTTCCGTTTCTGCCCAAACATCGAGGAAGATGCGGAAGCCTGAGCAAGGATCGAATTCAGGCATGTCCGGCAAAACGACCTGCGACTTGTTCTTGAAGAAAGCCGCACTACGCACTGTGCCGCCATCCGCGATATTCACCTGTGATAGCGATGCGTGGTTGTTGCGACCTGCGGGAGTCTTGCTCGTCCCCTGTTCATCGAAGTGCAACGTGGCGGCGTCGCGCGCAAGGCGCAACAGCAAACGTCCAGGGTCGCCTGGCAGCAGCGTGAGGCTAGTGGTCGTGCCTTTCTCGCGAGCATTCACGCGAGTCTCAGCAAGCGCGCTCTTCACGCGGCGCACTCCTATATCCAACACATTGCCGCGCCCAGCTTTTGCAAGCGCGCCTACGGAGAGCCCTGCGAGAATCGAGAGAATGGCCATCACGGCCAACAACTCGACCATACTGAATCCGAAAGTGGGTTTGTACTGTGTGCTGCGCTGCACGCTCATTCTCGTTCGAAGTTGGTGATGTCGTCCTCGGTGTTGAACTTCATGTCCGGCCCGGCCGAAATAATCTGGAACTTGTCGCGCTGATAAAAGTTGCGGGTCTTGGGGTTGGTCCAAGCCACGGCCTTCACCAAATCCTCCACACCGCTCGTACGTCCGAGATCGCGACTCTCCACGACTCCGTAGTCACGATGGTGGAAATAGGCAATCGGCATGCCCCAAACATCCACGAGCTCATAGAGTTCACGGTCATCATTGCTGAAGCTGGTCAACACAGCTTGCGTGCGATCAGCATCAATGTTTGTGTAGCTCACGCCCTTCATGCCTTCGATATCGAAACGGCTCGCATGTCCGCGGCGATTCAAACAGAGCACGATGGATTCATTGCCACAATTGTCGAGATTGATCCGCTGGCCAACCCCGGGAAACTCATCGCTGTCGAGCAACGTGGGCGGATAATCGCCATTCTTCGAATCGGCTTCGTAGCTCTGCAACGCCGCGTCGAGTTGCAAGATCACGTTCTCCATCAGGCTCTTGTCGCCCGCGCGCAACATGCGCGGCAAGCCAATCACCGCAAGTCCGCCAAGGACCGAGAGGATGGCCATCACCACGAGCAACTCCACCAAAGAAAACCCTGCGCGACGCGTCATCTCATTTCCTCCAAGTGGTCAACTTCACACTGTCGACCGAGAAAGACACATCCTTGTCCACGCCGGCTTGGCAGAACACTTGGGCTTCGACACCGCCTGGCCTGCGAGCGAGGCCTGCTACTTCAACATCCGACATGGCGGGCTGCCCATCCAACAAAACTCGCCAGATGGACTTCTGCCCGTCCACGAGCGCGATGGTCACATTCCCGCGACCATCCGCGGGCCAGAGCGCGCCGCTATCAGTCCACTCCGTCGGTTTCCCTTGCACGACTTTGCGCCACACCAAACGGCCTTCAGGAGACACGGCCACTTGCAAACCGACATGCGCATACTGTCCACCATCGCGCTTCATCAGACCCGGCCACGGATCCGGTTCACGTGTGGACTTGTTGAACGCCATGATGCTCACGCCCGCGAGCACACCGGCCGCTGGTTTGATTTCGAGATCCGCTGAGAAGGTCTGCAGCAGTCGCGCAGTACGGTCTTGCCAGACGAGCGTGGGTTGATCGGACACACCGCTCTGACGGCCGCGAAAAACCAGCCGCCCATCATCAATAGCGATGTTGACACCGCTCGGTCGGGCATAGCCACCACCGACGTCTTTTTGCCAACCACGCAACAGTTGACCACCGCTGCGGCCGAAAGCGTCAGTCCACACTTCCTTGTTCAGATTCTCTTCCACAGCCAACTGCATCCCCAAAGCCCACGCGGCAAGATCGGCTGCACTCTTGGTTTCTGCAAGCAAGCGCAAACGGCGCAGCGCTTCTTCGGTCTGCGCGCGCGCGTAGTGGTGCATAGCGGTGGCCGCTTGCACAATCGGAACACGCGCAACATCAGAACTCAAATGCCGAATGCTCTCATCCGATTCCGTGAAGCGGCGGCGCTTCACGGAGCAGAGCAATGTGCGTCCCGCGAGATCTGGATAGGTGGCATCCGCTGCAAGCGAGCGTGCGTAGAAACGCGCGGCTTCAAACCAGCCGCCAGACTTCAGATGGCAATCGCCAAGCGCCGCAAGCATGTCGGCGTCCAGTGGTCGTGCCTCGAGCACGCGCAAGTAGGCTTCGCGCGCTGCTACGAAATCGCCAAGCAGAAAGAGCACCCGCGCACGTTGTGCAAGAGCATCCATGTCTTGCGGGTCCGCGGCCAGCGCAGCATCCGCCGTTCCGAGAGCCACTGTGAGCTTTCCAGCTTTCTCTTCGAGAATGGAGAGCGCAGTGAACGCTTTCGCGGCTGAGAGCGGATCGAGTTCTGTCGCCACTTGGAACGCTTCGCGTGCAGCAGCCCACGCACCCTTGTGGAACTGGGCCACGCCGTCCAGCAGCGCCAATCGTCCATCGTAGGGGTTAGCAGCGCGGCCGCGATCGATGAACAGTTTGGCGGCATCAGGACCACCTGCAAGCAAAGCGAGCACAGCGGAACCACAGAGAGCGCGTGGGTCGGTGGAGTTCTGATCCAAAGCACGATCAAAGGCTGAGCGCGCATTGCCTTCATCACCAAGCGCCAACCAAGCCTCACCGAGCATCACCAACACTTCGCCAAGTTGCACTTTGCCAAGACCTGTCCCGCTCTCAGCATCACGCAGTGCAGTGACTGCCGCCTTGGCGTCGCCATCCCGCAGAGCAATGCGTGCGAGTCCGAGATGTGCAAGCGCACAGCCTGGGTCTTTCTCCAGTGCCGCGCGCAATGCGCGCTGAGCTTCCGTCAGAAGCCCCAGCCGCAACGAGAGCAGGCCGTCGCGAGCAAGAAGCCCGGCATCAGCGGGGTAATCAGCTTTCGCACGCGCGAGAGCAAGCTGCTCGCCGTCGTAGCGCAGCAGACGCTGTTCACAGTCCGCAAGAAGTGTCTGCGCCTTCAGAGAGTTCTGTCCGCGCACAAGCATCGCACTGAGATGCGTTGCCGCGGTTGCGAACTCACCGGCATCGAAAAGCTCCCGCGCCAGAGTCTCTTGAGCGACGAGGTCGTCGTCCTTGGCCTCGAGGCGACGCAACGAGTAACGGTTCAGCGCTGTCGCCGCAAACTCAACACGCAAGACTTGTGCGCCGCTCACCACTTGGCGCACGGCAGGCTTTGCTGCTCCGCGATCTTCACGGAACACCAACTGAATGGTCTCCAACTGACGACGCCGATCGTCCTCACTCAAGATGGCGTTCGAACGCAGCGCATCAATGCGCCGTTTCGCTTCGAAGCGATCAAGCTTGCGATCCAACATGCTCAGCGCGCCCCACGCTTGTTCGCCACTGGCCCACTGGACCATGTCCAATGCTTGGCGGCGCTCTTGCACTGCCTTGCGCGCTTCAACGGCAACGACATCGCGCTTCAGGCGCTCTTCAGTGCTGAGCCTCAAGCGTTCCGCGAAGGTGAGCGCGCCAGGGATGGTCACGCTATCGAGTTCCTCTTCCACGGCCGCATTTGCGGCAGATGCAGCGGGACTATCCGCTGGTGCTCCACCACGCGCAGCAGTACCGGCGCCAAGATTGATCTTCGAATCCGGCACAAGCGTGAAGCGCGCCTTATCCGCCAAAGCTCCACCTGGCGCTGGCAACAACGGCAGGCCCGGATGAGGCAGCGCTGGCAGCGGCGGTGTGCTGATTTCGATGGGCGGCAGGCTCTCGGTTTCGCGCGGTGCTTGGAAGATGTTGCGTGCTCCCGAAGCCCAGGCGACATCCGTCGCACCAAGAAAGAATCCATCCAAAGCCAGCGGAGGTACCTGCTCCGGGCGAGCTGCAACGCGTCCGCGAGCGGGCGGCGGTGGTGCGGATACACCGCTGGAGATGAAGGCCAAGCCAGCGAGCAGCACGGAGAGCACAAAGAATGTTTGTCCTTTGCTCATGAGTTCACTTCTCCGTGGCGGCCGCGCCCGCGTCGATGTCCAATGCTGCCAGCGTCAAAGTGACCTGCGTTCGGCCGACATCGAGCGGGTCCATCCCGCGCGAAGATTTCGGCCCCGATCCCGGCGGCATGTCCAAACTGCGCTCGGTTCCTTGAAGCAATGCCAGCGAACGGCCAGCAACGGGCCGTGCAAGCCGCTCGCGAAGTGCGCCGACTGCGAGCGGGTGCCCTACGAGCACAAACGTCACAGGAATGCGTCCGATAGCAGCAACCGCTGCACCATCTTTGCGCGTCTTGGATGCAGGCGCGATTTCAATGCGATCGAGCCGCGCAATGCCGCCTTCGAGAACTTCAGCGTTCACCGCAAGCACCATGCCGAGCACTTGCTTGACGACATCGAGCCCACGCAAGTACCAGTCGATCTCACGTCGCGTGGTTGGGAACGCATCCGGCAAGCCAAGTGACATGTCCACATCAATGTTGGCGATGGCGCAGCGCTCCAGCTCATCGCGACGCACTACATCGGCCATGCGGTTGTAGTGCAAATCGGCGTCAGCAATGGTCGGAAGCAATTTCAGCCCATCGTCTTGAACGCGTTGCAAACGCTGTGTGAGAGCCAACACCTTGGCGCTCGCGACTTCACGCCCTTGGCGCACCTCTTCGAGCTCAGACTGCGTGACCTTGAAGCGCTTCTCCTCGTCTTCCGCTCTGCGCATGTCGAGACGCGCGCGGCCGATGACATCGCCGTAGTGGCCCGAGATGAGCGAATGCGCCACGAGGAAGAGCAACGCTGCGATGGCAGCCGCTGCGATGGCACGTTTGTGCTCTTGGAAGAACTCAGCCATGGTCAGTTCCCCCCCGCTGTGTCGCCAACGTCTTCTGCTGTTTCAGGAAACAAATCGGCTTCGATCTGGAAGCCCAGTTTCTTGGAGCCCGAAGCTGCCCCTGCGCTCTGCTTGGTGATGCGCACCGTCACGCCCTTGCGCTGCGTGCGGATGCCTTCGACGATTTGTTGCAAAGCGCGTTCGGATTGCGTGTCTACAGAGAGGATCTCACCGCTGACGGTCAATACCGTCTTGATCTCTTTGCCCTTCTTGGGGTCGTTGTGGTCTTTGGGGAATGGGCCACGCCGCGCGTCAATCTGTTCGACCCATACGCCATCTGGTGATGCCTGTTGCACCAACCATGCGCCCAAGGCAAAAGCAAATGCCGTTTCGGTTTCGCCGGCGAGGAGTTTCTGGCGTACGTTGAGTGTTGCCACTTGGGCCAACTCTGCGCGGTACTGCTCATCCCTTCGACGAGCATTCTGCGCGCGCGTCTTCATTTGTGCAGCCTCTCGCACGAGCACGTCCGACTGCGTGCTCATGTCCCACCACGTCCAGCCGAGAAAGCAAACCAAGAACGCAGCAGCAGCCCAGCGCCACACGCCTTGGCGCATGAACGCTCGCGACTTCACCACGGTCTGCGGCACCAATTCGACTTGGAAAGAGTTCTTCGCGCCACGACCTGCAGCGAGACCGAGCGCTACGACAAAGCGGCCAGGGTCTGTCTCAAAGGCAACACGCTCGTCTTGCGGCAGTTCCGAAGTGTCGAGCCCGCTCTCGGGTAGGAAACGCGAGCACGGCGTGGCTAACGCCGATTCGAGGTAAGCAGACAGGCCTTTGAGGCACGCGCCTCCTCCACTCAAGAGAATGCGTGTAGGCTTCAGATTCGGGTCGCCGAGTTGCGCTTTCGAGAAAGCCAAACTCGATTGCAACATGCTCGCGAGCTGCCCGGCAGAAGCCAACATGCTGCTGGACACGCGCTCTTCACGACCGCTCGCCCATGACCCGCGCGCTCGCGGATCCACATTGCCACTGGTTTCTTTCGCTTCTTCGGCGCTGCTGCGATCCACACCCAACGCCGCAGCAACGGCGTCGGTGAAAATGCCACCACCGGCATACAGATTGCGTGCGAAGAGAAGCTCGCCGTCTTTGAGCAAGACAACTTCGGTGTTCTTCTCACCGATGTCCACCAGCATGACCACTTCGCCTTCGTGCAACGCACCCGCCACCATCCAAGCGTTGAAGAGCGCGATGCTTGCTGGCAAAGCGGAGCGTGGTTCACCCACAGCGGCACGCACTGCTGCGAAACGATCTTGCAAGAAGTGTTCGCGAACGACTGCGACCAAGACCGTTTCCGAATCACGCGCACCGGAACCCACAAGGTTGTAGTCGGCGGCCAACGGTGCACCGGCTTGATGCGCCATCTCCTTCACTTCCAAATCCATCAGCAAGCGCACACGCCACGGAGCCACGGGTGGCACTTGCGTGTAGCGAATGATGACGTCTTTGCCGGACACGCTGAAGCATGCACCGGCGGCCTTGCCGAGCGTGGATAACCCCGCTGCGGCGGCGAGCACCGTGCCCTCATCGCCGGAAGCGCAAGGCAGCTCCACAGCGCGCAACAGTTCCAGCACCGGACCACGCCGCGTCGCGACAATGGCCCTGATGGTGCGTGAGCCCAAATCGATACCGATGAAGCGCGCCATCAGCGACCTCCCTTTGCAGCCAGTCGTGCCAGCAATTGCGCCGCTTCATCGGCCGCATCGGTGCCTGGATAGCGCTCTGAAACGGATTTCAAGAACGCAGCCGCGAGCGCGTCGCGACCAAGTTCGAGATAGTCCTTGGCGCGAGCGAGCAGCATGTCAGCGCGTACGCGCCGCTGTGGTTCGTTGATGCCATCCCGCGCTTGCTGAAGACGCATGCGCAGTGCATCCAACTCTTGTCCCTGCGCCGTACCTGCGTAACGCTGCACTTCAGCCGCAATCGACTCTGAAAGTTCCGTAGCTTTGCGCCAATCTCGGAAGAACAATGCGTCGTCCACCCGCGCCAAGGTGTCATCACAGAGCTTTCGGCCCTTCGCGGTGTGCTCCGCCAGCAGCGACTTCGCCTCGCGGACCGTGTCGTCGTCGAACGGAAAGCGTTCGAGGATTTCTGCGCAGAGCAATTGCACTTGCCCGAATTCACTCTTGCGTGCTGCTTCACGAGCACGGCTGCGCAGCGCGGTGGCAGCGCTCAATTCTGATTCAAAAGACAACGCCACATTCATCCGTAGCTTCGTGCGCCCGCCAGCCGCGACAAAGATGCGTGAAGCACCGCCGCTTGCATCTGGCGTGAAATTCACAGGCAAACGCAAGGCCACGCCGCTGCCGTCATCGAAACTCACGCGAATGCGATTGCCACCTTCACCGATCACTACTGCCGTCGCAGGGACCGCCGTGCAGGCTTCACTCACAAGCCGCCCCTTTTCGCCGTCCGTCAGCACCACTTGGACATCTCCGCCTGGCAGCAAGAGGCCGAGACCGGCCTGGTCAGCGGCGAGTGCTTCGGCATCGACGCTCCACTGCAGCCCGGAGTCAGCGCTCGTCAGTGTGGTTTTCAATGGCTGTGCCGTGTCGTCGGTTTGAATCCATTGCTTGCCTGCGGGACGAACAACATCAACCATGTCCAACACGCGCGCACCCAAGCGGCTCAAGCGCAACACGCCGCTCGGCGCTTGGCGAGCCACGAAATCTCCACTCTTGACTCCTGCTTCCGTCACAGGCCAGCTCTCAACGGCCACATCATCGAAGCGCACCGTCCCTGAACCCATCACACCAACAACGATTTGAGCGAGGTTGGCACCCTCGGGAATCACAACCCGGCCTTCAAGTTCGCCATCACTCGCGCGGCCATGACCAGTCAACAAATCGCGCGCGAACACAACGCCCATGGTGCCGCGCTGTTCTTTCGATTCGATGCCATAGCGAACGCCGAGCACGGCACGCGCGTCGCCCGTCGTGCGCACGCTCAAGAGCCAAGCACTGCCGCCCGTCACGGGAAGCAGTTTTCCGCAACCCACCAAGGTCACACCTTGGTCCGCGGCTCTTCCAACCGACAACACATGGCCACCCGCTTGTTGCAGCACTTCCACATCCCCAGGCTCTTCCGCGTCAATTTTGGCCCAAAGCGGTGGATCTGTGTCCATGCCCGATTCAAAAGACGCTGCAGCTTCTGGCAAGAGATTCGATGCGCGCCGAGTGCCACGAGGGCCGTCAACATCCGTCGTGCGCTCGTAGCTGAAGAAGAACCAGCCGCCGCCCGCAGCAACAGCGAGCACCGCTACGAGGCTCAACACCGTCCAGAGTTTGTCGCTGCTGCCCGCAGGAGCTTGCGACACGGTGAAAGCCGCGTCGTCATTCCAATGACCCGTTTCGGTTTGATCTGTAGACTCGACCGCAGCACTCGCTGGTTCCTCTGCGGCTTGCACAAAGAAGTCGGCGGCATCGCCTTTGCCATAAATGCACAGCGCATCACCAAAGCGCACCTTGGCTCCGGGCACGAGTGACGCTTCTGCGACCTTCGCGCCATCGACACTGGTGCCGTTGCTGCTTCCAAGATCGCGCAATAGCACTTCGCTTCCACGCCGCACGATTTCAGCGTGATCGCCGCTGACACTGCTGCGCTTGAGCACCAAGGCGTGCCGCGCATTGCGCCCGACGGTCAACCGTCCTTCTGGCAAAGGCACGACTTCGTTCAGACGGCCCTCGATAGCGAGCACGAGAAAGTGCTTCTCTTCGATCGACAGATCGTCTTCACCCCAACCAGCCGCCTCGACAACCGGGGCTTCATCGCCGCCTTCGAGAAAGCGGAGCTTGTGGCCACCGATGGTGAGCTCATCGCCGTCAGCCAATTCGAACTTGGAGACGCGACGCTTGTTCACCAGCGTGCCGTTGCTTGAGCCTTGGTCTTCAACAAACCAAGCGCCCTTCTCTTCGCTGAACTTGCAATGGACGCGGGAGATCCCGTTCCCCTCAAGCGCAACGGCATTCATGGAAGCGCGCCCCAGAGTGTCACCGCTCTTCAGGATGAACTCGCGGACCGCCTCGCCTTCGATGATGACGAGTTTGGGCATAGTGATTCTGTTCGAGAGCTGCTTCCAGAGAGCGCAACGACGCAGGGTGATCGCGCGCGCTTTTTATGATCGACGCGCTGGAATCTTACCGCAAGCGACGGCCTTGAGCCAAGCCCGCAAGCTCTTGATGTGTAGAGGCTTACCCGATCAGGCTCGCTCGAAGTCGCAGTCGATAACCGCGATCGATCTGGAAACTTAGTTTCCAGGTTCCGGCGAGTCGCGCAGGCCCAGTCGTCGCAGCATCTTCCGCAGACCGGGCCTCGACAATCCCAACTGCCGTGCAGCAGCAGAGATACTGCCGCCACAGGCATCCAAAGTGCGCTCGATTGCGCGGCGTTCGAGGTCGTCCACGGCGTCACGCAATGGCAGGGTTTGCTCGCCAATGCACTGTTCCACATCTGCCCGGCCCGGGTTGGCACGCGAGCGTAAGAGCGCAAGGCGCTGAAGCACAGACTTCAGTTCTACGAGATTCCCGGGCCATGCATGGGCGCACAACGCACGGCGCGCCTCTGGGCCGAGGGTGAAAGGGCTTTGCAATTCCAGCAACAACTGATCGATGAGTTCGGGGAGTTCCACAATTCGCTGCTGCAAAGATGGAAGGTTGATGCTCAACCCATCCAGCCTGCGCCGCAAGTCCTCGTCCAACCGTCCCGCCGCAACCAGATGAGCAAGAGAGAGGCTGGAGCCGGTCATGATCCTCACGGAACCGGAAAGTGACACCTCTGGATTGCCCTCGCCTCCCTCGGCCTGAACGAGACCCCGCAGCAGCACGGCCTGAGCTTGCGCGCACAGATTCTGCAAGCCATCCAAGTACAAACAGCCCCCTGCCGCAGATCCGAACAAGCCGCCGATGGCGCGTGCTCTTGGCTGATCCGCTGCGGCACTGCGACCAAACAACTCCGTTTCAGCGAGCCCCGCGGGCAGCGAGGCGCAAAGAACTGCCACGAAGGGATGCTCACGCCTGGAACTCTGAGCATGCACCGCACGCGCAAGATGCTCCTTGCCTGAGCCAGCGGGCCCAACAAACACCACTGACGAATCTACGCCAGCCGCACGGTCCGCCATGCGGACAGCCGTGCGCATAGCTCGTGATCGTGCTGGAATGCGCCCAAAGTCGTGACGCAAGGGCTCTTCTCCGCGCACGCGGTCCAAGACCGCGCTCATACGCACCAGTTCCTCGCGGCCGCGCTCCACATCCTCTTCGAGATCTCTCGCCCGCGAGCGCTCTTCGGCGAAGCGCTCCCCGGTTTCGAGAGCCACGACGGCGAGCTCCGCGAAGAACGGAACGATGGCAAGGTCGCGATGATCGAAGCCGCCGCGTGGTGCGCGATGATCCAACCAGAGGGCCCCTTGCAACGCAGTGCCCGGCAGGGGCACACACAGCACGGAACGCAATTGCAAGGCATGAACAGATCCAAGGGCCGCGAGAGCATCATCGCTACTGGCATCGTCAATCAGCAACGCGACGCCTTCTTGCAGCACGCGACGAAGAATGCCACGGCTGATGCCCGCATCGGCAGCCGCGAGATTCTCACCTTGAGCATTGCGCGCCAAATGCACTGTCGGTGCTCCGGCGCCCATGAGTACGAGGAACCCGCGTTCGGCGCGCAACAGCGCGATGGCCGCATCGAGTATGCCTTGCAGTGATTTCTCGCGGTCCAAACCGCGCAGCAACGGAGCGAGCATTTCCAACATGCGCTGCAAGCGCTGGGCTTCCGGATTCACACTGCTGGACACAGGACGAGCGCGCTCGAGCAAGAGCTCCACAGTTTTCATGCCGGGATCATCTGCATCCGGTTCTTTCTCCATGCTCTCAAACGTGATCACCGCGTTGGCACAAGTGATCCGTTCTCGCGGGCGCACCACCGATTTGCTCACCAACTCACCTTCAATGCGCGTGCCGTTACGACTGTTCAGATCGCGCACAAAAAGCCGCGTGCCGGTGCGTTCGAACTGGCAGTGCGTGCGCGAAAGCCCCGGATCGTCGATAGCAATGGTGCAGCCCTTGGAGCGCCCCACCGTGATGGTGTCCTTGTCGGTGCGGATGACGCGCTCGACTTGGCCATGCAACACTCGCAGCGTGATCAACATCGCAGGCTCAGCGTTTCAAACGCTCGATCAAGGCCTTCATGCGCTCGACATCCGCTTTGAGATCTGCGTCCGAATGCGCGCCTGCACCACGCACGAACGCTTCCGCGCAACGCAGTGCATCCTCGCTGTCACCTTTGATGAAATGCAGCTGCGCCGCTGCTCCGAGCGCGCCGAGATGCGTAGGCTCCAGCGCGAGCGTCGCGCTCAACGCCTTGAGCGCAGCATCGCGGTCACCGCCAGCAAGTTCCGCCCGTGCGAGCAAGAATTGCCC
>SIAO01000006.1 GCA_009691765.1 Planctomycetota bacterium
GCGCCTTGAAGCGAGGCGGGGGAGGAAGCAATATGTTGGCCCGAGCAGCGAAGGCCGAAGGCGGCCAGCGCTGTGACGAGGTGAACACACATGCCAGCCAACACCCGCAAACTGAACAAAGCCAACCACGGCAAGCGTCCGCGCAACCACAAGGCTCGTCGCACCAAGCGCTTTTCCTGAGGGAAATGGTGCCCTTCTGCGCATGAAACTCCCACGGGCACTTCAACTTGGTGATTCTGTCGCGCTCGTAGCTCCTTCGTCGCCCATTCTGCCTGCGGATTTCATTGCTGCCGCTGCGGCCACTGTTTGCGCCCTAGGCTTTTCGCCTGTGGTGATGCCTCATGCCCGCGCAGTTCATGGCCACTTGGCCGGAACCGATGCCGAGCGCGCCGCTGATGTGAACGCCGCGTGGCGTGACCCAAACATCGGCGCCGTTTGGTGCCTGCGCGGCGGAGCTGGGGCTTTGCGGTTGTTGCCGCTGCTGGATTTCGCGGCCCTCGCGGCGAATCCCAAACCCTTCATCGGTTACTCCGACGCAACGGCGCTGCATTGCGCGATTCAGCGTCATGCTGGAGTGGTGAGTTTCCTCGGGCCTGTGGCCATCGCTTGCGAAGGCGCTATCGAACGCGCGGCGTTGCTCCGCTGTATCTCCCCGCAAGCGCAATGCGTGGTGGCCTCCGCCAGCGAAGCCCATGGTGCGCCGCAAGCGCTGGGCATGATCAGCCTCAGCGGCGAAAGCTGCGTCACCGTGCGAGCGGGCCGCGCTCGCGGGCGGCTTGTTGGCGGCAATCTCACAGTGTTGCTGCGCACGCTTGGCACGCCCTACGAACCCAACTTCGACGGCGCCATCCTCGTGCTCGAAGATGTCGCAGAACCCCCCTACCGCATCGACAACATGCTGACGCAGTTGCGGCTCGCAGGAAAACTGCATCGCGTCGCAGGCATCGTCTTCGGCAGCTTCACGGGCTGGACCGCCGACGATTCAAAACCGCAGTTTGACTACGCGCAGATTATTGAAGAGCGCTGCGGCGATCTTGGTGTGCCGCTGATGACAGGCATGCGTTGCGGGCACAACGCGCCGCAAGTCACTTTGCCACTTGGGCTCGAAGCCGTGATCGACGCAGAACTCGGCACAGAAAAAAACACGGGCGCCGGCACGCTGATGGTGCCAACGCCCGCGGTGTGCTGAAACGCTATTGCGCGCTCAGCAGCTCTTGCACTGCGCCAAGAGCTCTGACGCCTCGCGCTTGCCCGGAGGCCCAACGGACGAGGACCACAGCACCACGCCATCCTTGCCGATGAGCACGGTGGCACGATCTGTGATGCCGCGAGCATCGAGGTACACGCCGTAAGCGGTTGCCATCGCGCCCTTCGGATGGAAATCCGAGAGCAGGGGATAGCTCACGCCGCCTAACGACTTGGCCCACGCGCCATTGGCAAACTTGCTGTCGATGCTGACACCCAGAACCTGGGTGCCACAGGCTTCGAACTCACCTTTCAGTGCTTCGAGGCCCGGGATTTCGACGCTTCAAGTGGGGGTGAACGCGAGCGGGTAGAAAACGAGCAGAACTTTCTGCTTCCCCGCGAAGTCTGACAGGCTCACGGACGCGCCGAGTTGGCTGTCAAGCTTGAACTGCGGCGCGCTGGCGCCGGGTGCAATTATTGGCATTGGTTTCTTATTCCTTTGGGGCCGGGACCTTCCCGGCGGAGCCATGCTAACGGAAGATGCGCGCCCAACACCTGTGAGGTCTTCATGCGCCATTTTCATTTCGCGCCCGCACTTTTCTTGATGCTTTCGTGCCTCGCGCTGCCTGCGCAGGAAGCACCGTTGTTCAACTTGGAAGCGTGGGTGCGCAACCCCATGGGCTTCGTGCCGCAGGGTCTGTCCTGTTTGCAATGGCAAGTTGAGGGCGACAGTTTTTCTTGGGTCCGCACTGGAGCAAACGGCCCAGAGCTTGTCGTGTCCAACGCTGAAGGCACCAGCGAAACGGTTGTGCTCAACGGCCAAGAACTCGCGGCGGCGCTCGCCACAGTCATGCCCGGCATTGGCGCCGACGCGCTTGCGAACCTGCGTTGGGAAGCCGGCGCGCGCACACTCTTGCTCGATCACCCGGCCGGTCTCGTGCGTGTGACTCTCGCTCAAGCCGTAGGCAGCGTTGCAGGTGACGCAGCCGCAACTGCGCCCGCAAACGGGATTGCTGCCGAAGTCCTATTCCGATTGCCGCAAGGCGCGGAGCATGCGGTGTATGCCGCCAACAAATCCGCGGTGGCCTTTGTGCTGGACCACAATGTGCATGTGTTGCTGCAAGACAGCACTACGCACGCCGCGACGGAAGGTGGCAACGCTGACCTCACGCATGGCATCGAAGTGCACCGCGTGGAATTTGGGATTCACGATGGTTTGTGGTTCTCGCCCGATGGAACGCGCGTCGCGTTTTATCGCGAAGACTTCAAGCCGGTGGATGCGTATCCGTACTTCGAAATCGGATCGCTGCCTGCGAAAGCTAAAGCTGGGCGTTATCCGATGGCGGGGCGCAATAGCAGCGTGGTGTCTGTAGGCGTGCATGAAATTGCAACGGGAAAGACGCAGTGGCTGGCACTGGACTCTGTCGCCGACGAGTGGCACACCAATGTGGCTTGGAGCAAAGACAGCAGCGAAGTGTGGATCGCGCATGTGAATCGCGCTCAGTCGCGCATGGAATTGCGCGCGTGGAATGCCGCCAGCGGTGCGCTGCGCGGCGTGGTGTTGGTGGAAGAAGATGCCGAGTGGATCGAGCCGGAATCGCCGCCGCTGTTTGTGCCCGGTGGCGCAGGCTCATTCTTGTGGCTCTCGGTACGCAACGGTTTCCGTCATGTGCATCTCTTCGATGCTGCTGGCAAGCATCAGCGTCAAATCACCAAGGGCACTTTCGATGTGCAGGAGTTTCTCGGCTTCGATGCCGATGGCAAAGGTTTTCAGTTCAGCGCGAGCGGTGAGAATCCGTTGCATAAACACTTGTTTCATGCAACGCTGGAAGGCCAGCAGCACCAGCTCACGCTAGGTCGTGGGCATCACAGCGCGCTGCGTAGTGCCAATGGCAAATGGTTGCTCGATACGCACACCAATCTCGAATTGCCGAAAGCTGTCGATGTTGTCGCTCTGAACAAAGATGTTGATCCGCGCCGTCTCTACACCGCGCCAGACCCATTTGCGGGCTTCCGCCACGGCCGCGACGAGTTGTTCACTTGCACCGCAGCAGATGGCGCCACGCTGCACGGTTGGATGATGCTGCCGCCCGAAGGCATGTTGTTGAAGGGCGCGCCCGTCGTGCACTACGTCTACGGTGGCCCGCACAGCCAGCTTGTGACCGATCAATGGCTGAGCGGCGGCGGTCGCTGGAATCTGTGGCTCGCAACGATGGCTTCGCAAGGCCATGTGGTGTTTTTCGCGGATGGCCGCGGCACATTGCAACGCGGGATCGACTGGCAGCAAACGGTGCATCGCAAACTTGGCACGCAAGAACTGAGCGACCAGTTGGCGGTGCTGGATTATGTGCTGCTGCGCACCGAAGCGAGCAGTGCGCGCGTGGGCGTGGTCGGCTGGAGCTTCGGCGGCTTCATGACGCTGACGCTGATGACCCGCGCGGGAGAGCGTTACAAAGCCGGCATTGCCGGAGCGCCGGTGACCGACTGGGGCTATTACGAAACGGGATATGGCGAGCGCTACATGGACACGCCGGCAGAAAACCCCGCTGGCTACAAGGAAGCGAATCCCTCGAGCCATGTGAAGGGTTTACGCGGCCGCTTGCTCGTCGTGCACGGCAGCGCCGATGACACGGTGGTGTGGCAGAACACTCTGTCGTTCTTGAAGGCTTGCATCGACAACAGCGTTGAAGTCGAAACCATGATCTACCCAGGCGAACTGCACGGATTGCGCGGGCGCTCCATGCTGCACTTCCTGCGCAAGGCCAGCACTTACTTCAAGTCGTCCCTGTAGTTCTCACTCAGACACAGCGTGAAGCTGGGCGTGACGCTCAGCACTTCACGCGGGCGAAGCCGAGCTTGAGCACACGCGAGATGAGGCGGACGAATCCAAGGCCCGACGCTTCAGCGCTGAGCGCGAAATCCTCTTTGCGTGCGAGGAACGGGTTCGGGTTTGCTTCGAGCAGCACCGGCGCGCCTTCTGCGGGCAAGCGTAAATCCAGCCGCGCGTAGCCATCCAAGTTTAGTGCACGCGCAGTACGGCGGGCGAGGTGCACGATGCGGCGCACGGTTTCTGGCGGCAAGTCTGTCGCGAATTCGTTGTTGATGCCCCAGCGTTTGCGGTACTCCTCGTCCCACTTCGCGCTGAAGCTAGCGATGCGCGGCGCTTCCGCCGGGAGAGTTCCGAAGCGGATCTCGCGCAGCGGAAACACGCGAATGCGTTCGTTGCCAAGAATGGACACGTAAATCTCGCGGCCTTCGATGAACTCTTCTGCGAGCGCGGGCTGCGTAAAGGTGCGATGAATGAAATCCACCCGCTCTTTGAGTTGAGCTTCATCATTCACGATGGAAGCCTGCGCAATACCGACAGAGCCTTCTTCATACAGCGTCTTCACGATCAACGGCCATTGCAGGCGAGTCGGTTTGCGCGGAGTGGTGCCAGGCTCGCACACGAAACAATCAGGCACGCGGATGCGATGAGGGCGCAGCACTTTCTTCGCCAGTTCTTTGTCTTTTGAAAGCAACAAACCGCGCGGGCCGCAGCCGGTGTAAGGCACGCCTAAGAGTTCGAGGTACGACGCGATCTTCCAGTCGTTCACACTCTTGCCTCGAAACTCGTCCACCAAGTTGAAGACGATGTCTGGCTTCCATTCGCGCACGCGCGCAGCCACGGGCTCCACCTCATCGCACACGAGGCACACATCCACTTCATGCCCAAGGCGCTTCAGTGCACGTGCAATGTCGGATTCACTTTGCCACTCAGGTGTTTTCAGCGCGCTTGCAAGATCGACAGCAAGGTCTTCCTTGCGGGTGACAAACGAGAGGAGAAGGACTCGCTTGTGTTCTCTTTTCATGAGGACATAGAGAAACGGCCTGCAAACAAGTAGTTCTTGGACAGCGACACGCAACAAGCGGCGAGATCGAGCAGTGCTGTTTCTTCGGGCGCGGTGCGGACCAAATCCAATTCGCGGCAAGTAGCGATCATGGCGGAGAGCATGGCGTCGAGATTGTACTTCTTCAGGCCGGACCAGCGGGCGACCACTTCGCGCAGGCGTTTGCGGTTGCGCTTGATGAACTCTGCGGCTTTCTCGGCTTCAGGATGGCCGGTGCGTCCTGCAAAAATCCGGCGCAAATCACCATCGACATATTCAGGTGACGTTTCTTCTGCGAGCACCACCAAACGCTCGTCA
Organism: Planctomycetota bacterium; assembly: GCA_009691765.1. Lineage (GTDB taxonomy): Bacteria > Planctomycetota > SXUL01. Next base: position 5,373 of record SIAO01000006.1, read on the forward strand.
TAAAACTCTTGCAACGTGCGTTGGTCTGCGGCGATGGCGTGCGGTTGCACTTTCGATTGCACCGGCGGTTCGCGTCCGCGCAGTTTGGTCAAACGCGCATCCATCCATTCCAGTTTGCGCAATGCGCCCTTCCAAGTCTTGTAGCGTTCGCGCCACGTGCTCGGCGGTGAGAGCCACACGGCGAAGGTCTCGGCGAAGTCTTCATCGGGATGACTTTGCGCGTACCAGTTGTCCAAGTGGCGGACGAAAGCGTGGCTGTGCGGTTTGGGCGTGTAGTTGTCGGGGTAGGGCAGTTTGCTGTTGCCAAAGAGTTCGCGCCGTCCGCGTTGGCGCGACATGCGGTACGCATAATCCGCAGCGTGTCCGGCTTCATGGCGCAAGATGCGCATGGCTTCGTCAGCGGTGCCGCCTTCGACATCCAAAACTTGTCGGCGTTCAAGTCGCAGTAGCCGCGGATGCGCCAAATAAAACGGTATGCCGATGCAGGTTTCGCCTTGCTCGACAAACCACTCCGTGCTCAGAAAGCACAGCGGTTTGAAGCTCAAGCCGCGTTCCGCCAGCTCACGCCAAAGCTGTTCCACCAACGGGCCGATTTCGCAGTCCGCGAGGCGTAGAGGTAGATCGCACAGGCGTGTGCGGAGCAAGTCCGCATCCGTTTTCCCGAGCGTTTCAGCGGTGTTTTGTCCCATCGGGCTGTTGCCCATGGGAGCTTTCTACCAACCCACAGCCTCTTGGCGCAGCACCGCGGGTCAAGAGGAGCTGCCACAGGTGTTTTGTGGCTGGTTTTCTCATATGGGCTGCAGCTTTACCCCCTTGGCGCCGCCTTGATCCGCCCTGTGTTTCTTCAGGCCGGGATGGAGCGTTGGATGCGAGGGGTGGTATAAATGGGCGCCCTTTGGGCAGGAGATACCCCATGCGTTTTGCCATTCTCGCGCTCGCCCTGAGCCTCGTCGTTATACCGGCGATGTTCGCGGCGTCCGGCTCTGCGGTGCCGACCGCAGATGATCCGGTTGTGTTCTTGGTCGGTGTTTCTGGGATGACTTGAGCAGGGAGCTGCACAGCCAAGGTCCGTGCGACCTTGGGAGCGCTCGCTGGTGTCGAGAAGGTGGAAGTGGACTTCAAAGCGAAGGTCGCTTCCGTCACCATGAAGACCGGTTCCCTCACCAAAGAAGACGCCGAGAAGGCACTGAAGTCCAAGGGCTTCGGGCTCTCCAGCTTCGCGAAGAAGTAACGCTTCGCGTTTGAGTTTGAACGAGGCTCCGCTCCACGAGCGGGGCCTTGGTTCGTTTTTAAGACACACAGATGGAAAAACTTTTCGACACACATTGCCATCTCACTCTCGGCGAGCTGGCGCCCGACGGCACTGCTGCATGGGAGCGCGCGCGTGCAGATGGCGTTACGGAAGCGCTCGTAGTGGGCATTGATGCTGCCACTTCCACCGCCGTGCTCGCATTCGTTCATGCTCACGAAAACCTCTGGGCAGCGGTGGGCATCCATCCGAATGACACTGGTGCCGCAACCGCAGCGGACTTCGAGACGATTCGCAGTCTCGCTGCAGATTCACGTGTGCGCGCCATTGGCGAAACGGGCCTCGATTTCTACCGCGACACATCTGCTGCGGCGGTGCAAGAAACCAGTTTGCGCTGGCACTCAGAACTCGCCCTCGAATTGGGCAAGCCACTGGTGCTGCACATTCGTGAGGCCTACGCGCCTACAGCGAAAGTCATAGAACCCTATGTCTCGCGTGGATTGCGCGCGGTGTTGCATTGCTTCGGCGGCAATCCGCAAGACTTGCATCCCTTTCTTGAGTGGGGGTTTTTCATCTCCTTTAGCGGCATCATCACGTACCCGAAAGGCGAGAATGTGCGTGCAGCGGCGCGCGAGGTTCCGATCGAGCGCTGTCTCGTGGAAACCGACGCGCCATGGCTCGCGCCGGTGCCCTTCCGCGGCAAACGCAATGAACCGGCGCATGTGGTGCACACCGCGCGCGAACTGGCCCGAGTGAAAGGCCTTGCAGAGGCGGATGTTTTTCGCCAAACGACAGCTAACGCGCACGCATTCTTGGGCATCGTCTGAACTGGCTCGCATGGGGTAGTCTCCGCGCCGGAGCATTCCATGAGCGCATTCGACCCGGTGGCAGCAGACAAGTTCAGTTTTGGCCTTTGGACTGTGGGCAACCCGGGGCGCGACCCATTCGGTGGCCCGGTGCGTCCAACATTGGATCCGGTGCAGCTCGTTGAAGGGCTTGCCGCGTGTGGCGCGTGGGGCGTGAATCTTCACGACAACGATCTCGTGCCCTTCGGCGCTTCCGCAACAGAGCGCGACAACATTGTGGCGCGCTTCAAAGCGGCGGTGAAGCGCTGCGGCATGTGCGTGCCGATGACCACGTGCAATCTGTTCAGTCATCCCATCTTCAAGGATGGTGCTTTCACTTCCAACGACCCTGCGGTGCGCGCTTTCGCTGTCCGCAAATGCATGGATGCGCTTGATCTCGCTCACGATCTTGGCTCGAGTGTGTTCGTGTTTTGGGGCGGGCGTGAAGGCACCGAAGCGGACGCGTGCCGCAGCCCCATCGTTGCGGTGCGTCACATGCGCGAGGCCCTGAATTTCTTGTGCGGCTATGTGAAGGAGCGGCGCTACGACATCGTGTTTGCACTGGAAGCCAAGCCCAACGAACCGCGCAGCGACACCTATTTCCCGACGACTGGGCACATGCTGCATTTCATTTCCACTTTGCAGCATCAAGAAATGGTGGGAGTGAATCCTGAAGTAGCGCACGAGACCATGGCGGGCTTGAGCATGGTCCACGGCGTTGGCCAAGCAATGGAAGCGGGGAAATTATTTCACATCGATCTCAACGCACAGAAGATCGGCCGCTACGACCAAGACCTGCGCTTCGGCAGTGAAGATGTACGCGGCGCATTCCTGTTAGTGCGCTTGCTGGAAGGCAGCGCGGGCAACGCTCCCTACACAGGCTCGCTGCATTTCGATGCGCATGCTTACCGCACCGAAGACCAACAAGGCGTGTGGGATTTCGCTACTGGCTGCATGCGCACCTACAAGATTCTCAAGGCGCGCGCCTTCGCCTTCGATGCCGATCCTGAAGTGCGAGATTTGCTTGGTGGCCAGGGCAACACGGCGCTGAATGACGCCCTTGCCGCTGGGTGGAGCCTCGAGCGCGGCGCCGCACTGCGTGCAGCGGTGATCGATCCGGATGCCATCGGGGCCAAAGGCCTGCGTTACGAGCGCCTCGATCAGATCATGATCGAACATTTGCTCGGAGCCCGCGGGTGAGAGGCTTGCTGTTCATCGGCATTGACGTCGGCACTCAAAGCACCAAAGCAGTGCTGCTGGATTCCGATTCCACGGGTTCGGGAAACGCTGATCCTGTGGTTGCGCGAGCCGCGCGGTCGTACGGTTTCATCGAAGGGCTGCCGCCTGGAGCGATGGAGCAACATCCGCACACGTGGTGGGAAGCGACGTGCGCCGTGGTGAAGGAACTGTTGGCCTCACCCGCTGCTGTGGGGCGTGCTCTCGGTGGCATCGCTGTGTCTGGGCAGCAGCATGGTTTGGTGGTGCTCGATGCGAACGGCGTAGTGCTGCGCCCCGCGAAACTGTGGTGCGACACCAGCACCAGTACGCAAGCGGCGGAACTCTCACGCACTCTCGGACATTCCATTCCCACGGGTTTCACCGCATCGAAACTGCTTTGGATGGCTCAGCATGAACCTGCGCTGCATGCGCGCATCGCAACGGTGTTGCTGCCGCATGACTGGATCAACTTCTGTTTGAGCGGCACCCCATGGATGGAATGCGGCGATGCTTCCGGAACAGGATTCTTCGACACACGAAACCGTTGCTTTGACGCTCGCGCCGTCGCGGCACTCGGGTCTGGCCTCAAAGCATGTTTGCCAGTACTGAAGGCAGCGCACGAATTTGCAGGCCGCGTCAGTGCCAAGGCCGCGCACGAAACCGGTTTGCCTGAAGGGTTGCCCATCGCGGTTGGCGGCGGCGACAACATGATGAGCGCGCTTGGCGCTGGCGCAGGGGATGACGGAATCGTTGTGCTCAGCCTCGGCACTTCTGCCACCGTGTTTGCGCGGAGTGCCGAGCCCGTCATCGACAGCACGGGAGCTATCGCTCCGTTCTGCGACAGCACTGGTGCATGGTTGCCGTTGTTGTGTGTGATGAACGCGACAGGCGTTTTGGAAGAGCTGCGCCTTGGGTTCGGCGGCATGAGCATGGATGCCATTACGGAAGAGGCCGCGCGCGTCGCACCTGGGTGTGAAGGCGTAAGTTGCATTCCATTTTTTGGCGGTGAGCGTGTCCCAGATTTGCCGCATGCAACAGGCTCATTTCGCGGGCTGCGGTCAGGCTCATTCCGTGCGGGCATTTTGTTTCGCGCGGCGCTCGAGGGCATCACAGCTAATCTCGCCTTGGGTGTGCAACGATTGCGTGCGCTTGGCGTCGAGGTGAGAAGCGTGCGTTGTGTCGGTGGCGGTGCGCGCAATGCGCTATGGCGCAGCATGCTCGCAGATGCACTCGATGTGACAGTGGAATGCCCGATGGAACTGGAATCTGCGGCGCTTGGTGCAGCATTGCAATCCGCATGGGTTGCCAAGCGCGCTGCAGGAAGCACTCAAGAAGCTGGTGAGTTCGCGCGCCCCTTCGTGCGTCTCGCGGCACAGCGCGAAATGCCGAGTGCGGCTGGCCGAGCATTCTGGGCAGCAGCGTTGCCTCGCTATGCCGAACTCTTCGAGCGCTACTGAATCTGCAAAACGAGGTTGTCGCTGAAAGTGTTGACACCAGAAGGCGCGGTGGTGAGGCCGGTGGCAACGGCAAAGGTGATGTTTAATCCTACGAGCGACGGCAAGTTGGGCACGATTACCGCCGGCATGGAGGAGTAGCCGCCTGGACCGAGGATGTCGATGAAGTTGTAGAAAACTCCGCCGCCGCCTTGGAACACTGACAGGTTGAGAATCAGATCCCAATTCAGGCGCAGCAGGCGCGTGTCCACCGGCAGCGGGCCTTGGCCTGCTGATGCGGCAAGGACGTAGGGACGGTTGGCATCGGAAGGCAGTGACAGAATGAGGCTCAGGCTGCCACCAAGCGGCAATGTTGCAGAGCCAGGCGTGATGCATGTGCGCGCCAAGCGCCTCACCCGCAACGTGGGCTGCGAAGTCGTTGTGAAGAGAGATACGCTGTAGGCACAGAGAATATTGCCGTACTCGTCCACGCCGATTTTGGGGATGCTGTGGGTTTCGTTGACAGTGCCGCCAGCTTCCACGAAGTTGGATTCGATAAGAGTGCCCTGTTGCGAAAGGCGTGCAAAGCTGTTGCGAGGTGCGGGCTGCCCCGGCGTGGATAAACCATCCATCCAAACGGCGGTGCCTTCGCCGTTGCTGCTCATTCCGACGCTGGTGAGGTACTGGCTCGTGGTGTTCGTGGGAGTGAGCAGTGTGTCGGTCGCGTCAAGCACCAATCCACTGCTGTTGAAACGACGGCTGTAACCATCGACCTGCGCGGGTGTGGTTTCTCCGCACCAACCAATAATGCAAGTGTTGCGGTCGTCGGCGTCTACACGTGGATCGAATTGATCGTTGGCCGTGATGCTGTTCACCACGAGATTGATGGCGCTGGCGGGTTGCAATGTGCTGCTGAGAAAGCGCGCGACGATGGCTTGGCCAAAGTTGTCGGGTGAAGACTGTCCCAAGCTGCCGTTCGAAGGGCCGTCGAGCCAAACGACCACCATCTGACCCGCAGGCCACGCGCTAATCACCGGAGCGTCTTGCGCGCCGAAATTGCCGACAACAGCGTCCACACGCACTTCGGTGGTGTCAACCGCCATGCCCATACCGTCAAAGCGGCGCAGGTAGATTCCTTGCGAGGCTCCGGGCGTGAAGAGCGGACGGCGCACCCAAGTGATGGCGTAGCCGCCCGTGGCGAGCCCTGTGCACGAAGGACGCGATTCGTCGAGCGTGGTGAGTGTGTTGGCTTGTCCGCTTGCCAGCAACTGCCCAGTGAAGCTGTACTGACGGAAAAAGACTTCACGGTTGTTGCCGGCCGCCGCATTCGGTGTCGCATCGTAGACCAGCATGAAGCCGCTCGACGAAACGCCGATGTCAAAGCTGTAGGCGCTTTGCCCGGCTGGAAAGGAGATGACGAAGGGCGTTGCGACTTGTTGCCCGAAGCGATCGAAGAAGAACGCGTTGAAAGTGGTGCCACCGACGAGCAGTGCGCCGCTGGACACAACCATGCTCCGGCCATCCCGCGCGGTGGCCACGACAGAGGTGATTCCGTAAATAGACCCGTTCACTGGCAGCAGCACTTGCACTGCACCGGCACTCACTACGTCAGCAAACAAAGGGCTGGCACTGAGGGCCAACACAAACACAACGAGGCTGCTCAAGAATCGCATGGGCGCCATCATAATCGTGCGCAGCTCTACTTTGGCAGCGCATTTGGCAGCGCAGCCAAGCTGTTTTGTGGTGTTTCAGGATTAGAGCAGGGCCAGAGCCTCATGGTTGCCAGCGAGGACCTTGCCCGGCGGGATTCCAAACCACTGCGACGTAATGGACGAATACACGCGGCGGAAGTCGGTTGTGAAGATCATGTCGCCTCGTTCGAGGGTTGTGAGGCTCGGGTAGTTGCCATACAGCCCGCCCTTTACTTTGCTGCCCATCATGAACATGTGACCGCCTGCTCCGTGGTCGGTGCCGCCTGAACCGTTTTCCGCAACACGACGGCCGAACTCCGAGAACACCATGGTCACGACGCGATCTGCGATCCCTAACGATTCCAACTCGCGCTGGAAGGCAGCGAGCCCATCAAGTTCCGTGAGACAACGCGCCTGACGCTGCAACTGTTGATTGTGCGTGTCGTATCCGCCGGCTTCCACGCTGTAGATGCGAGTGGGCAGGCCCGCGGCGATGAGTGCGGCCACTGTGGCCAGTGAAGCACCGAGAGTGTTGGCACCGAAAGTCTGCTTCGGACTGAAATTGCGTGTTGCCTCGCGCACGCGATCGGAAGAAGCGTGGGCATCGCTCAGAGTGCGTTGAATACGGTCCAAGGCGCGATCGCGTCCGCTCTGTGGTTTGGTGTTCGCATCAGTTTGGTCACACGCTTCTGCGGCGCGCTCGACGGTGGCCAGTTCTTCAGGCGCTCCTACCCAGCGGTAGGCTGCTGGCGTCGAGAAAGTGACGGCGGGATGAGAACGGTTTTGCATCGCGAAGGGAGTGCGCGTGCCAATGTGAATCAGCAAGTTCGGATCGGTTTCGTCAGGCCACGCGCTTTCGGCGAGGCTGCCCAACCAACCGCGGCCAGTGAGTCGTCCGCGAGCATCAGCCGCGTGCCACACATCCATGCTGGAGAAGTGTGAACGAATTGGATCTGGGTAGCCGACACCTTGAATGATCGCGAGACGGCCATCTGCGTGCAGCTTGTGCCATGCACTAAGCGCCGGATGCAATCCCAAGGTGTCGTTGAGTTTCAGCACTTCGCTTTCTTTGAGCGCGAGGCCTGGGCGCGCGGCGTGGTACGCGCGGTCCGCGAACGGCACGAGCGTGTTCAACGCGTCATTGCCCCCGGAGAGTTGCAGCACCACGAGGATCTTTTCGGGTGGTCCGTTCTTGCCTAAGTTGCGCATGAAGCGTGGCGAGAGTGACAGAGTGGAGAGTCCGAAGATGGCAGCGCCTGATGCGGTGGTGCCAAGGAATTGTCTGCGATTGAGCGTCATGGGTTTCTCCTCAGCTAAGTTGGGATTCAGGCAACGACAAGATCATGTGCACGAGAGCACGGATGAAGGACTCTGGAGGCAGCTTCGTGCTGGATTTGAAGTGCCCTTGCTGCAACACGTATTCCACGAGCTGCGCACGCGATGCGTTGGTGGGTTCGACAACCAAGAACTTGTGGCATAGCTGATCCACCAAGGTCTCAGCGCTATTCACTCCGGCGGCCTCCAGTGCGGGACTGAGCCTCTTGCTTGGTTTCCACTCTCGAGTGCGGAGCAGTTCCTTGGTGGCGCGCTCGCCGAACGGGTTTCCCTTGCTCTCAAAATCAGCAACGAGCTTGCGCGCGTTGACACCTTCCACGAGGTAGCCGGCCCAGTTATTGCGATGCAGCAGATTTGCGCTCGTAATCCAGCTTTGCCCGCCATCCCAACCTTTCACATCTGGTGGATCGAACAGCGTCTGGCCCATCAACGATGCCGATGCGGCCATCAGTCCGGCTGGTGGTGTCTCGCCAAGGCGTCGAGCAATGCCGATCACGAACTCCACGGGGGAGAGGATGTGGGCGCCGCGCACTTCATCTGAATAAAACGCTGGGTCTGTGAACAGCGCGTGCAACACAGGCGTCAGTTGCCAATCGCTTTCGCGAAGTTTTGCGGCGATGCGGTCCTGCAACCCAGCGGGGACGACATCGCCCACGAAGAAGCGCAGCAAACGTGCAGCAACGAACCGTGGCGCGGCCTCATGTGCCAGCAGGATTTCGAGGACTTCATCAGTGTCAAACTTGCCGCTCTTGCCCAACACGATCTTGGCACCGCGATCGACGCCACGTCGTTCGAGATTCACTTCATCGCCGCGCACACGCCAGCCGGTGAAAGCGCGGGCAGCCTCGCTGACGTCCTTCTCGGTGTAGTTGCCGACACCAAGGGTGAACAACTCCATCACTTCGCGGGCATAGTTCTCGTTAGGCTTGCCAGCGCGGTTCTCGTCGTTGTCCAAGTACTCGAGCATGGCCGGATCGACCGTCACTTCATGCAGCAGTTTGCGAAACGAGCCGACGGCTTCGCGGCGGAACAAGTCGTTCTGCTTGATCATGCGCTGTGAGTCGCGCACGTCGCGCATCGAGCTAGTGAAGTAGCCGTGCCAGAACAGGACCATCTTTTCGCGCAGTCCCGATTCCCCGCGAGTCATTTCTTCGTACCACCACACGGTGAAGCTGCGCAGTTGCGAGATGTCTTCGCGTTGCAAGCTGTTGCGCAATTTTTCGCGTTCTTCGCGCGAGAGCTTTGCCGCCGCGGAACGCTCCATGCGAATCGGTTTGGACTCGAACGGCGCTGCCGGAGCTCGTGCCGCACCACCAAGCAGCGCTGCCACCGCTGCGTTCAAGCCCAACGCACTCATCTGCCGCACTTCATCGGCCGTTGCGCCGAAGCCCGCGCGCGAGAGCAGATGGCGCGCAGCAGCTTCATCGAAGGCCACTTGTTGTGCAGCAAGTTGCGAGAAACACAGAGCGAACAGTAGAAGCGATATGGTGTTGCGCATGGAAGGATCCTCTTTCGTCCGCTTCAAGAACGCTCCGGTTACCCGCATGTTTCGCTCTTGTGCAGCACGGCGCCTCACGGAGCATGATCTGCGTCATGTTTGAACCAGCGATAACTGTCATTGAAGCGTTTGCACCTTATCGCATCAGCCCCGTAGGTGCGCACACGGACCATCAAGCCGGGCGCACCTGTGGGTTCACCTTGCGCGAGGGCGTTCACTTCCGAGGAGCCGCTACCGGGGATGGCAGCATCGAAGTGAACAGCGCTGATTTCGCGGGGGCATGGCGCAGCTCCGTGCTCGCGCCTGCACCATTGCGCGGAGCGTGGTGCGCAACCGCTCCGGACACTTGGACGTCCTATGCGGAAGGCATCCGTGGCGCGCTGGCAATGGACTTCCCGTTGAAGCGCGGCTTGCGTGGGCGTTTGCACGGCGATCTCCCGAGCGGCGGCATTGCCAGCAGCGCAGCCTTGCAAGTGGTGGTGCTGCGGGCATTGTTGGCGGCCAACGATTTCCGAATCGCTGATCCGGATGCCGTGCGCCTCGTGCGCGACAGTGAGCGTTCCGTCACTGGCACGCCGGTGGGCTTGCTGGACCCGAGTGTGATCTTGCACGGACAAGCGCGTACGCTGGTGGTGATCGACTGCGCGGACGGAACCGTTCGCCTCCACCGTTTTGCGGCGCGGTTCCCGCCTCATGAGTGGTGGTTGCTGGATGTAGGCGTGCGTCGTGAACTCCCGGCGACGCCCTATGCACGCAGGGTGCAGGAGTGCACGGAAGCTGCGCGGCTCTTGGGGGCGCCACCGGAAAACCCCGTCCTTGGTGCTGTCGGAGTGGAAGCTCTGCGGCGCCTACGCTCGACACTGCCACCGGTCTTGGCGCAGCGAGCCGAGCACGTCCTGTCTGAAATCAAGCGAGTGCGCCTCGCGGTGAACGCTGTGGCGAATGCCGATCTGCCGACGCTGGCGGCACTTATTAATGCGAGCGCTGAAAGCCTCGTGCGTTTCTTCGATGTCGGTGTGCCCCAGACCGTCATTGGCTTGCGCTCGGTTCGGGAGGTCGAAGGAGTCTTGGCCAGCACTTTTGCGGGTGGCGGCTTTGGCGGTCATCTCGTGTTGCTGACGCAGCCTGGCTCGGAACCGCAGCTACGAGCCTTCGCCGCTGCACACGGTTTCCGTCTGCACGCGGTGCACCCCTTCTGAGCGCGCAGTTTTTAGGATTTCGGTGGCGAACCTCAGTTTTCGGCATAGAATCGGGGCGTCCAAGGCCCGCTGGACTGTGTGATCAAACTCCGCGGAGGCGGATTGCTATGCAAACTCCGCTCGTGCTGATCGTGGCCTCGAGCCCATTTCATCTCACCCTCATGGGTGACCTGCTGGAAGCCAACGACATTCGCACCGTGCGCGTCACGGTGGCCGATGCCGCGATAGCTGCGTGCGAACAACACCAACCCACTCTCGTGGTGCTGGACTTGGACCTCGCCGAGCAGGAGGGGCGCCGCCTGGTGCAAGCCCTGTGTGGCTTTGGGAGCTGCGGGATTCCTGTGGTCACTGTGGGTGATCGCTCACAGCGCGAGATGTTCGATGCCATCTTGGGCATGAACAACGGTCTCTCAGTAGGCGGCATGGTGGAAAAGCCCATCGACACCGGTGTATTTCCACGTCGCGTGTTGCAAGAGATTCGCCGCCACACTGAATCCACAGGCCGCGTGGCTACGGTCTGACGGGGCTTGGCCTTGTTGGGTCCTTGCCGCAAGATGCCCGCCATGCGCAGCCTTGCCGTGGTCTCACTACTTATTCTCGCCGCTTGTTCGACGGGCAGCGATGCCGTCGGTGGCGCAACCTTGGTGTCGCTCGAGACAGCGAAACCTGAAGCGCTGCGCGTTCAGGGTTGGCTCGAGTTTCCTACGTTGGCGCTTCACAGCGTCGATGAAGCGGCTGCCCCTGTTGCGCCATTCCTTCGCGGCGAATTCGCAGGTGGGTGGTTCACGCCTCGCGGTGTGATCGAAGGCGTTTTGCCCGAGCCGCCAGCACGGCGCGTGCTCGTACGCGGTGTGCTGGAACTCAGCACGCGTGCCTTTATCGCAGCAGGGTCCGAGCGACCAGCGCGTGGTGCTTTCATCGTCGGCGTGCAGGATCAAGAAACTGGTGGTTTCCACCCCCTCGGTCAGCCTCAAGTGGGCTCCGCGGGTCAGATCCCGTGACGCGACTGCCAGCGCGTGCGCTGCTCGCGTGGTTCCGCGGAACGCAACGCGATTTGCCTTGGCGTCATGAGCGCACGGCGTGGCGTGTGTGGGTAGCGGAAGCCATGTTGCAGCAGACGACAGTTGCCGTGGCACTCAAGCGATATCCGCAGTTCATGAAGCGCTTTCCGACCCTACGCTCCCTCGCGCAAGCTGAAGAGCATGAAGCCCTCGCTGCTTGGGCTGGGCTCGGCTACTACCGCCGCGTGCGTGCGCTGCAGGCTGCGGCCAAGGTAGTTGAAGCGCGACATGAAGGTGTGATCCCACGCACCGAGGCTGAACTCGAGGCGTTGCCGGGTATTGGCGAATACACCGCTGCCGCCATCGTTTGTTTTGCTTTCGATGGTCGCGCTGCAGTGATCGACGCCAATGTCGCCCGCGTGCTTGCGCGCTGGCTCGGGCATGGCAGCGTCACGAGCTCACGAGACTTTCGCAGCGCCGCGCGTGAACGGCTCCTCGCATCTATGCCGGCGCAGGGTCGTGATTTCTCGGAAGCGTTGATGGAACTTGGCGCTCTGCTTTGTCGCCCGCTGCAACCTGAATGTGCCGCTTGTCCCTTGGCGCGCACTTGCGTTGCGCACGGCACCGGCCGCGAAATGGAGTTTCCTGTGGCAGAGAAGCGCAAGGCTGCGACAGAGGTGGATTCACTACGCTTGTTGGTGCGTCGAGGAACCCGCGTGGTGATGGTGCAGCGCGCTGCGGATGCGTCATTGCTGCCGGGATTCTGGGAATTGCCCGGCGCTTGGCTGCCACGCGGCAGTGCAACCGACGCAGGCACGCTACATGCGCTGCTCGCACCCCTCGGACTCAAAACCGTGGGCACTGGGCAACTGCTGCGCAGCGCAAACCACAGCATCACGCATCACCGGTTGCGTTGCCGCTTGGTGGAAGTTGTTGCTCGCGGACGCTTGCGCGGCGCAGCGTTGGTCGATCTTGCTCGGCCACAGCGCATGATCACAACGGAATGCACGAAACTGCTCGCCGCAGAGGCGCACGTATGAAACCCATGGGCAATCGCAGACCACAAAGTAAGCCTCGCTTTGGGCGCCCGGAACAACCTCCGGCGCACATTGAACGCGAGGACATCGGCATTCTTGCCATTCAAGTGGAAGCGTTGATGCAGGCTGGGCGGTTAGAAGAGGCGCTGGCCATGGCGGGCGAAGTCATCAGGGCGGACATCATGCGGCCCGATGGGTTCTTGCTCTTAGGCGATGTGCATTTTGCGCGCGGTGAATACGAAGAAGCGGCCGATGCCTTCGAGCGTGCCATGAGAAAAACGGAGAACGAAGACCTGCATCCTGCTGAAGCTCTGGAAACGCTGGCCACCGCTTTGTCGAGCCGCGCGAAAGCGTTGATGTTGCTGATGCGTTGGGAAGATGCTGGGCGTGCGCTGCGACGCCTGCGCGAATTGGCGCCGACGGATCGTGGACTCGCGGTGTTGCTGGCGGAGGTCGAGCTGCTCAGCGGAAGGCCGCAACCGGCTCGGGCTTTGCTTGATGCCACTTCGGCGGACAGCGCCGAAGTGCTGCTTCACGGCATCACGATGCTGCTCTTGGAGGACCAAGAAGGCGCGATGTCTTCGATGCGCTGCGCGTTCATGCTTGACTCTGCGCTGCGCACGCATCTCGCGGCCTGCGACGGTGAGACGGATGAAGCGGCCGAGAATGAATGCGCAGGGGCGCAGTTGATCGAACGCTTGGATGTGCTCTTTACGGATTTGCCCGAAGTGTTGCAGTTCATGGTGGATGTCGCGCAGTTGCCGGCAGTGGAAGCCGAAGTGGTGCTGGCGCAGGCGCTGGCGAAAGCTCCTGATGGCGCTGCGCGCTTGCGCGATTTGTTGGACGCGCCGCGGCTTGCGGCCACCACGCGGTTGCTTCTCAGTGAGCTGGGGTCGGCCGAGTCCTGAGCGAGAGTGCGATGCCGACGGCGACACTCGCGCCGAGCACGGTGAGCGAAACCCAAGTTGGCATCGGCAAGTATTCATGCAAGGCCATTTTGAGCCCGATGAACACCAAGATGACGGTGACAGCGCGCTTCAGGTGCTTGAATTGCACGAGCGCTCGTTCGAGCACGAAGAAGAGTGAGCGCAGTCCGAGAATGGCGAAGATGTTGCTGCTCAGCACGATGAACGGGTCGAGCGTGATGCCGAAGATGACGGGGATCGAGTCGATGGCGAAGATCACATCGCTCACTTCGATCATTAGCAACGCCACTAACATGCGCGTTGCGAACAACTTGCCACCTTGGCGCACGAGGAACCGAGCGCCATGGTCGCCTTCAGCAACACGCAAGCGGCGCGTGAAGAATCGGTAGATGCGACTTTGCTCTGGGTCGTCATCGGACTCGCCGGCGAAGAACAGCTTCAGCCCCGAGATAATGAGCACAATGCCCATCACGGTGAAGAGCCATGTGAATTTTTCCACCAGCGCTATGCCCGCGTAGATGAACAACCCGCGCAAAACCACTGCGCCGATGATGCCCCAAAACAGCAATCGATGGCGGCGCTCTTCAGGGATGCGGAAGAAGCGCAGCGTCACCGCGATCACGAAGATGTTGTCGAGCGACAGGGCTTTCTCGAAGCCGTAGCCGGTGAGGAATTGCAGCGCCGCGTCCATCGCGTCTGCTGGGTGATGCGCCAGATCCGGGCGCGGTATCAATCCGAACCAGTGATGCTCGTAGGCCGCCCAAATGCCAACATTGAAGAGAAGCGCGCAGGCCATCCAAAAAATGGTCCAGCCCACGGCCTCGAGCATGGAGACCTTGTGGGCTTTGCGGTGAAAAACACCGAGGTCTAAGGCCAGCAAGCCCGCGACGATCACGATGAAGACTAAAACGGCGTCAGGCACGGGGGTGCATTAATCGCGCGGATTTTTTGGCCCGAGCCAGCCGTTGCGGCGGAAGTAGTAGAGCAAACCCAAAGCAACAGCCAACATGATCGAGAGCGCAAAGGGGTACCCGAACGCCCAGTGGAATTCTGGAATGTTGTCAAAGTTCATGCCGTAGACGCTGGCTATGAACGACAACGGAATGAAGATGGTGGAGATGATGGTCAACACCTTCATGATTTCGTTCATGCGGTTGCTGACACTCGACAGATAAGTCTCCATCAGCGAAGTGGCGACGTCGCGATAGGCTTCTGACATTTCCAAAAGCTGCACCACGTGGTCGTAGCAGTCGCGCAGGTACAGGCGTGTTTCTTCGGTGAAGCGTGGTGATGTGTCGCGCAGCAAAGCGTTGATCGCTTCGCGCAGCGGCCAGACTGCGCGGCGAATGGCGTGCAAGTCGCGCTTGAGCTCGTGGATCTTGCCGATGAGCCGCGGACTCGGCCTCGAGACCACCTCGTCTTCGAGAGTCTCGATGAGATCGCCGTAGCGCTCGAGCACTGGGAAGTAGTTGTCGACCAGAGCATCGAGCAACGCATAGGCAAGATAGTCCGGGCCGCAGAAACGCAGCCGTCCGCGCTTCATGCGCAAGCGCTCACGCACGGGATCGAAACAATCGCCCGGCGTTTCTTGGAAGGTCACCACATAGCCCGTGCCAAGGAAGATCGAGAGCTGCTCGGTTTCCAACACGGAGTTGAAGGTGGTCATGCGCGACGTGAAGAACAAATGGTCGGCGTAGTAGTCCACTTTCGCGCGCTGGTGTTTGTCTGTGATGTCTTCGAGCGCGAGGCGATGCAGCCCAAAAACTTCGCCGATGCGAGCGATCAGCGTCGTGTCGCCGAGGCCTTCAACATTCAGCCACACCACGGGAAACACACCGAGATAATCGCGCGCTTCCTCGGGGTCCAGAATCATCTTTTCGATGATCTCGTCTGGGCCATAGGCGAGGAGTTGGATCGTCGGACGGGGCGAGCCAGGCGCAACAGACAGCGTGCCGGGAGCGTCGCCGGGACGAGACAAGCTCTTCTCGGCGGTGAGGTCTTGAGCACGACGTTTGATGAAGCCTATTCCCATGGTGTGCAGCCGCTGCGCGCAGGATAACGGGGCATCCGTTTTCGGAGTAGGTCCCGAATTGACTTCAGACTGCTGGCGTAGGTGGCTCTTCGTCGCTGCCGGGAAGTGTGGACTCCGGCTGCAAAGAGGCGGCTTCCTCGCCGCGATGCCGTCGAGCCCGGGCCACATATCCGGCCACGAACGCGAGAAGCAGCAAGATGCAGAATGCTATGGCGATAACGCGCACCGCATCGGGGGACAGGAGCTCTAATCCGAGTGCCCCGAGCCCGATCACGAGAATCGCCAGAATGATGATGAGTTCCTGACGCATCAGCGGCCGTCCATGGCCGCGCGATGCTAACATCGCAACCTCGCGCCGCGGAGCGCAGCCCGATGCACAGATTGCGCGCTTTTCCCGCATTTATCTTCACACTGTGTGCGTTGGCAATGCTGTTGCCGGCGCAAGATGTACCCACAGGGGCGCATGAGGGTTGGCTTGAAACGCCGCTTGTGCGGCGGCTGCGCAATGTCGACACGGCGCAACAGGCTCGCGAAGCCCTCATCGCGGTGCAAGCCGGGGCGCGCCGCGTGGCTTTGTTGCTGCAAGGAGGCACAAGCGATCAAGGCAGCTTGCAAGCTCTTGTTCAAGTGCTCGAGCATCAACGCAGTGCGTTGTTGGATATCGAACGTGTCTCCGATGAGTCGCAACGTCTGCCGGCGCGACGCGTCACTTTGGATGTTCAAATCGGCGATGCCCGCGACGCAGTGAGGTTGCAGCGTGCGTCCCATGAAGGGCAGCGCGAGCGTGAACGCGAATTTATAGCTTCAGTTACGAGCGTTTTTGAGGGAATCGATGCCGACGCTCTTGCCATTCGGCGCCGCGAATCGTCGGGTGAGATTACGGCGGTTCAGGCTCTCATCACAGTTGCCTCGGACGAAGAGGGCACACGCCGCGAACGGGTGACCACCTTGGCGCAGGCCATGACAGGTCGCCTTGATCGCGTGGAGAGCTTGCGCTCTCAGTTGGCAGTGGCTCGCTCCACACAAGCGGCCCTAGAGCGTGCATGCGTGGCGGTAGAGACAGCGGGCGAGACCGGCGCGGCTTTGTGGCTGCCCCGCGAGCGGCAGTACAGCGGTGAGCTTGAGATCTTGCGCATCGAAGCATCTCTGCTTCAAGTGGATACTGCTGTGCTCGAAGTTCGCGCGATGGAAATTGAATTGGCGCAGTTGAACCAAGACGAAGCCGAGGCCCGCAAGGAGGCTTTGTTCGCGCGGCTCTCCGCCATCGAGATCGAACAGCGCTCTTGCCTGCAAGCTGAGGACCAAGCACTCGCTGCCGCTGCGAATGCGTTGCGCGCCGAGGCAGCAACCGACCCTGTAAAGGCCATGGCATTGCAGGCGCTGGAAGTGCGCAGAGAACAGCTCGGATTGGAGCGCTCGTTGGGCGAAGTGCGGCAGATGTCAGCGAGTGGTGTTTTGTTCACAGCGGGTGTGTCTATCCACGCGCTTGCGCTGCGTGTGGAGTCGGCGCATGCAGGAGACGCACGCGCGCTGCCTTCCGACTTCGATTCCATCTACGCACTGGAGGCGCGGGCAGCCGCAGAGCACAAGACCATTGTCGCGTTGACGGAGGAACTGGCACAACATGCCGAGAGTCTCGTCAAACTCGCGGCGCTACGAGAACGCGATTTGGAGCAGTCGCGCGCAGCGCAGTTGCGGAGTGCGGCCGTGGCTTCCGCGAGCGGGGGCGCAGAACTGAACGGCGCGCTTCTCGCACAGAAGCAAGTCATTGATAGTCTCGAAGCCGCACTCGGCAAGGCGCGCGAAACGGCGCATGCCTTGAGTCTCAGTGCTGAGCGCAATCTGCGTCATGTGCGCACTCGACTCTTGTGGACACGGCGTGGCGGCAGCCTCGGTTTCGGCACGCTGCAACAGGCGTGGAACGACGCGGACGGGCTCGCAGGCTTTGCGCATTCCTCGCTGCAGGCAGAGGCAACAAGTTGGTGGCAAGCTGCAAGCGACTCGCAGAACTTGCGCAGCACCATTCTCGTGCTGGCCGCCTTGTTCGTGATGATCGTCGGCTCTTTGCTCATAAGGCGCTGGCTGCCTCAGACATTCTCATGGATGGAAGCGCATCAGCACGGCGATAGCGGCAGATTGTGGCGCCTGTTGGCGACCTTTGTGCGCCGTACAAATCTGGTTTTCTTGTTGGCCCTCGGTTGGTGTGCTGTGAACTTCGCGCAGAGCCGCAATCCTCTGCATGGAATGGGGGCCGTGCTGTTGCTCACGCCTTTCTGCTGGCTGGGATTGCGCTGCGCAGCAAGCCTCTTGCTCGCTCGCAACAGCAGCGCAGATCGCGTGCTGCGCATCGACAACGACTTCGCAGGCGCTTTGCAGACCACCGTCAACAGGCTCTTGCTGTTCTCAGTCTTGTTGGTGCCCGCAGGATTGCTCTTGGAAGAAGGCGGGTATGTGCAGCGCAATCCGGGCTTTCTTGAGCTGTGGTGGTTTGCGTACAGCCTTGGCTTCCTTGCATTGCTCTTGATCGGATTCTTGCGCCCGGGGTTGCTCTCCGGCTGGATGCGTGCGCGGGGTGTGGTGACTGATTCGGTGCGCGCCGGCCTCATCATGGGCTGGCCCTTGGTGCTCGTGTCCATCTTGGGTTTGTTGGCGCTCTACATGCTGCGCTACGAGGCCGCAGCGAAGCACCTTCAAGGCGCGTTGCTAGAAGCCGCCGCGATTCTCGCGATAGCGATCAGTGTCTATCACCTCGCGTTTGGTCGTTTCTTGCGGGAGCTCCATACGGAGGCTCTGAAGCGGGACTCGTTTGAATCGGAACAGGAGTTCGCTCAGGCGGCGACGCGTCGTGCCGCGGCTCTCGCAGGGCGCGCCAGTGTGCGCTTGTTGCTCTTCGGTCCCGCCACCGTGCTTTTATGGCGCCTCGGCAGTCGTGTGCTGGAAGAGTCCGTGCCGGAGCGAATCACGACGGGCGGAGAGTGGCAGCTCGGTGTGAGCATCTTGCGGGGGCTCTTGGTTGCTGGCGTGGGCATCGTGCTCTTGCAACATGTTTCGCGTTTGATGCGTTATGTCGTCTTGCCACGCACGCATCTGGACACCGGGGTGCAGTACGCCTTGGCGACGCTCGTCACCTACCTGCTCGTGGCAGCATTAGTTGTCGTGGTGTTGCGCAATTTCTCGGTTGAGGGCGCTCAGATCGCTTGGGCGCTGACAGCACTTTCCGTGGGCATTGGTTTTGGTCTGCAAGATCTTGTGCGCGGTTCAGTCGCCGGGCTCGTGCTTTTGGTGCAGCGCCCAGTGCGCGTGGGAGACCATGTGTCCGTGGGCGCGCAGTCCGGCACGGTGGAAGAAATCACGCTTCGCTCCACCACCATCCGTACGGTCGACAACGCCACGGTCATCGTGCCCAATCAGAATCTCATGAGTGAGATGATTACCGACCGCGTCGCAGTGGGGGAACTCGCGCGCTTCCGTGTGCGCATCGGAGTCAGTTATGCAACCAACATCGGGCGAGCACGCACCCTCGTGCGCGAAGTCTTGGCAACGCACTCCGTGATCAAGACACGACCGGTGCCAGAAATGCTCGTGATCGACGCTGGCGATTCCGCGGTGATCCTTGAAGTGTGTTTCTGGGTCGCGGGCGCGGAGCAGAGCGTGCGCATTCAAGCTGAGGTGCGCGAAGCCTTGCTGGAGAGCTTCCAAGCCAACGGCATTGACATTCCATTCCCGCAAATGGAAGTGCGCATGCGCGGTTCCGGACCGTTGAACGCATGAGCACGCCTGCTGAAGACGAAGTGTGGATGCGTAAAGCGCTGCGCGAAGCGGAAGCCGCTGCTGCGGATGGCGAGGTGCCCGTGGGTGCCATCATCGTGCACAAGGGACGCATCTTGGGGCGGGGACGCAATCAGCGTGAAACTCTGCACGACCCGACGGCGCACGCCGAGATGATCGCCATCACAGCGGCTGCTGGTGAACTCGAAAGCTGGCGTCTGCTTGATTGCACGCTCTATGTGACGCTCGAACCTTGCGCCATGTGCGCTGGCGCCATCGTGCTCGCGCGCATTCCGCGCCTTGTGTTTGGTGCAAGCGACCCGAAGGCTGGCGCGTGCGGCTCGGTGTTGGATATCACGAGGCACGAGCGCTTGAACCACCGCGTTGAACCCGAAGGTGGCGTTCTCGGGGAAGAGTGCGGGCACATGCTTAGCGAGTTTTTCCGCAAGCGTCGCGCCGCCGTTGAGGATTGAGTGAGGCGCGCGCCGGAGCCTCAGTAGAGGTCCGTGTCGTGCTCGGGTTCGCGAAACTTTGATGCCGAGCCTGCGTTGGCGCAACTCGCTTGTAGCGGACAACGCAGGCCACATTCATGAGCCGTTGATGCGCGCAGGCTGCAATCGGTCGCGTGGTTGCAGTCCGGTTGCTGCGGCACAGAACAAACGGGCGTGCGCTCGCCGCTGCAGCAGTTGCGCCCCACCATCCAGAGCAATGGATCGATGTGCGCGAGTGCGGCCACCGCTGCCATGGGCGCCGATGCTGCAAGAGCTGCACTGCGCAGCAGCAAGTCTTCTTCCGCGTTGCACGGCACACCCGCAGCGAGTTCGAAGGCGCGCTGGTTTGTTGGCACCAACACGCCGGTGCGCAAAAACACGCGAATGAGATGGTTGTCGATGGGCAGCCCACACGCGTCCGGATCTGCGGCTTCGAACAAACTCATGGCGCGCAGTGTTTGCAGCAACAGATGCGATTTCTTGCGTACTGGATCGCGGTAGGCCCGTGTGCGCGCAAGACGTGCGAACAATCCGGCAGCTCCAGCAAGTTTGCCTTTAGAGGCGGTGATCGCGCCTGCGAGTGTCCCGCCACATTCTGTTTGCAGCCAGCGGCCAAGATCGTTGAGCAGCGCACAGCGCTCTTGCACGCGCGTGAGTGGCGCGGGTGCGTCAGCGAACCATCCTGCTAGTTCTTCGGCGTTGAGCATTGCGAGTCGTGAGGCTTCGAACCTTGAAGGATCTATGTCCAGCACTTCGCGGAAGCGCTGTGCAAGGGCGTCACTGCCATGCAGCAGGCGTCCATTCACTATGGCTTGCAGACCTCGTGTGCGGTGGCATATCCCTACCCAAGCCAGCACAAATTCGGTTTCGTGCAGGCGCCCGGCCTGAGTTTGGGCTCTGGGAAAAAACCACGCCGCCTGCGGGTGCAAGACCGCAAGGTGCCCGGCGAGGGCCGCCGCACGCGCGGCATCAGTGCGAAAGGACGGCAGCATGGGGGAAAAAGGAAGAGCGGGTCATGCGTTGCCACACGACCCGCTCCCAAGGATGCGGAGAGGGAGGGATTCGAACCCTCGATACGGTTACCCGTATACACGCTTTCCAAGCGAGCTCCTTAAGCCACTCGGACACCTCTCCCAGGAATTTTTGGGAACCGGACGCGAATCGCTTTGGTTCCAGCGGAGAGGCAGGGATTCGAACCCTGGATACCCGTGAGGGTATACCGGTTTTCGAAACCGGCCCGTTCGACCACTCCGGCACCTCTCCGGGAGGGCGCGATTCTATGCCTGCCATCGTCCTCCATCAACGCACCACGAAGGAAACCATGTTTTTTCGTGCGCAACGCCGCGCAGAAGTGTGCAGCAGCAGGCTTTGTGGAGTCGGAGTCGGCGCATAGACTGCGATTCGCTTACTGCGCGGGTTGGAGGCTCGGAACCACCGCCCGGTCGTGTCCCATGCAACGGGCAACCGCAAATCAGGTCAGGCCAGGAATGGAGCAGCCTCCCGCGGATCTGCCCGTGTGTCGTGGAGCAGCATGATCGGACGGTGGTTCGGGGCCTCCGCCGTGTGGTGACAAGCCATCGAGACACGCTTTGAGCTACGAACCCCTAACACTCAAGTATCGGCCGCGCCGCTTCGCGGATCTTGTGGGGCAAGAAGCCGTGGCGACCACCCTGCGCAACGCCGTTAAGAGCGGGCGCTTGGCCAATGCGTTTCTGTTCTGCGGCAGCCGCGGCACCGGCAAGACCAGCACCGCGCGCATCTTTGCCAAAGCGCTGGAGTGCCCAGAGTCCAAGGATGGTGAACCTTGCGCTGAGTGCGACATCTGCCGCGCCATCGCTCGCGGTGACGACATCGACGTCATCGAAATCGACGGCGCCAGCAACCGTGGCATCGATGAGATCCGCCAGATCCGCGACAACGCCGGATACGCGCCAGCGCGTGCGCGCTTCAAGCTCTACATCATTGACGAAGTGCACATGCTCACGATCCAGGCCTTCAACGCGCTGTTGAAAACGTTGGAAGAGCCGCCGGCGCACGTGAAGTTCTTGTTTGCGACAACGGAAGCTTCAGCCGTCCCGGAGACGATCACGTCGCGCTGCCAACGCTTCGAGTTCTTGCGCATTCCGGTGGCCGCCATCGTGGGTCGCCTCGAGTACATCTGTGCTCAAGAAGGCTTGAGTGTTGAAACGGCTGCGCTGCATCTGATCGCCACGAAGTGTGAAGGTGGACTGCGCGACGCGCTGTCGTTGCTGGACCAAGCTGTCGCCTACGCGGGCGCGACACTGACAGCAGAAGATGCCCGGCGTGCTCTGGGGCTGGTCGGGCGCGAAGTGTGCGGCGACATCGTGCGGCCGCTCCTGGCCAAGGATGCTGGCGCGTTGTTGCAAGGCTTGGATCAAGCGCTTGAGCGTGGTCGCGATGTCGAAGAGCTCATCGATGACCTCGTGGAGATTCTGCGTGCTGCCATGGTTGCATCCGCGACAGAGCAAGAGCACGCTTCAGGAGCGCAGCGTGAACTCGCAGATGCGTTGCAGCATGCGTGGTCCTTGCAGCGCTTGATGTTGGCATTGCGCTTGCTGCTGAATGCGCGGCGCGAAGTGCGGCTCGCTGGCATGGGGCGCATCCAACTCGAATTGGCCCTGTTGAAAGTGATGCACAGTGAGTCGCTGATGAGCGCAGAAGAGCTGCGCGCATTGCTTGCTGCTGGGGGACAAGGAGCGGCGCCAGCACGCACATTCGAGCGTCGTCCGCCCGCACCTCCAGTTCGAGCGCAGCCCATCACCATTGCACCAGCGCCCGCTCCGGTGCAACAAGCCGCAGCACCAGTTGCCGCACCCGTTGTCGCAGCACCTGTTGCCGCTCCCGTCGCCGCACCCGTCGCCGCACCCGTGCCGCGCAGCGCGGGTGCTTTTTCTTTGGAAACTGTTCAAGCGGGTTGGCCGAAGTTCCTTTCGCTCTTGGGCGAGCAGAAAAAACGCCTTGCGGGCTTTCTTGATGGTTCTGAGCCGGCCTCGTTCGTGCAGGGCTTGCTTCTCGTTCGTTTGCGCTCGGAGTTCGCGTGCACGAGCCTTGGAGAAAAGGCGCAGCGCGATGTGCTCGAAGAATCGTTCCTCGGTGTGTTCGGAACCTCGGTGAGCATGCGCTTTGAGGCGCTGGCAGCGGCGCCTGCAGGCACGGTCAGCGCACAGCCTCCCGACCGCGATCCGGGCGCGATGAAATTGATGAGTGCGTTTGATGGCACGCTTGTGCACAAGAGTGACAATGGTCCGCAAGTGAAGGAGTGAAAGATGAAGGGCATGGATCCGCGACAGTTAATGGCTCAGGCGCGCAAGATGAAAGACGACATGGACCGCGTCCAAACCGAATTGAAGGAGCGCATGGTGGAAGGCAAGGCTGGCGACGGCCTGGTGCGCATCACCTTTGATGGGAATCAGCAGCCCGTGGGCGTCAAGATTGCCGCAGGCGCGCATGATCCGTCAGATCCGACCATGCTCGAAGACCTTCTGCTGCTTGCGATGCAAGACGGCCTGGCGAAATCCAAGAAGCTCTCCGAAGAAGCCATGGGACGCATCACCGGCGGCGCCGGCGGACTTGGCGGTTTGTTCTAAAAAATTCAACGCTCGCTCCTCCCCGTTCGTAGCCCTAAGCAAATCTCGTGCCGTACTTGCCCAAAGCCGTGCGGCGGGCGTATTCTCTTGCCGTGCTTTGAGTGGCGACGGGCGTTACACAAAGCTCGGAGCGGATTTTGGGATCACTGCCGGAACCACTACGAAGGCTCATCAAAGAGCTCGGTCAACTCCCAGGCGTGGGGGAGCAAACAGCGGAACGCTTAGCTTTCCACCTGTTGCAGGCGGAAAAGCCTGAAGCTCTCGCGTTGGCTGCGGCAATCTGCGATGTGAAGGAGCGCTTGCGTCCTTGCGAGCGCTGCCTAGCAGCTTCGCCTGAGAAATGCTGCGCGGTTTGCTCCGATCCGGCCCGGGATCAAGGCCTAGTTTTGGTGGTCGAAAGTGAGCGCGAATTGGCCGCGTTTGAGCGCATGGGGCGTTTTGTTGGCGTGTATCACGTGCTCGGAGGCCGAGCGTCAGCCAGCGAAGGCCGTGGCTACGCCGCGCGTCCCATCGAACGCCTGCAAGAACGCGTGCGCGGTGGTGGTGTGCGCGAGATCATCCTCGGCACGAACCCCGACAAGCATGGCGACCTCGCTTTGGGGCCGGTGGTGCAGGCCCTTGCTGGGTCTGGAGTGAAACTGACGCGCCTCGCGCGTGGTCTGCCGCAAGGCGCCAACATTGAGTACCTCGGCGCGCCGATTCTCGAAGAGGCTTTGCAAGAGCGGCGGGCAGTGAGCATGGAGCGCTGACATGGGCATAGACATGCGCATGCATCAGAAGCTCGAACTGGGTTTGCGCCTAGCGCCGCAGATGATCCAGTCCATCGAGTTGTTGCAACTCCCGGCGCTGGATCTCAACGACGCCATCGAGCAAGAACTTGACGTCAACGAGTTCCTCGAGCGTGTTGCGCCGACGGAGAAAACTGGCGACGACAGCACTGAACGCGAGCGGGACGCAGCCGAAGAAGAGCGCTACGAGCGCATGGACATTTGGGATGACGCGGAGACGCGGCGTTCACGTTCGCGCGGCGACGAAGGCACCGACATCAAGATGGAGGCGATGTACAACGCGCCCAACATCGCTCCGGGCTTGCAAGAGAGCCTGCGGCGGCAGTATGCCTTGCTGGAAGTCGACGCGCGCTTTGACGAATTGGCGGAAGCCATCATCGGCAACATCACGGACGATGGGCTACTCAGTTGTGGGCTGGAAGAGCTGTTGTTGCCTCACGCTGACAAGTTCAGTCTGGAGGATGCCGCACGCATTCTGAGCTGCGTACAGCGCCTCGAACCGCGAGGCATTGGAGCGCGCAACAAATCCGAGTGCTGGTTGCTTCAGATCCTCAAAGATGATCCTGACGCGCTCGCGCTGCGCACGATGGTGCTGGACCATTTTGAGCACATAGAAAAGAACCGCGTCAGCAAGATTGCATTGCTCATGCAGATCACTGTGCAAGAGGTGGAACGGCTCACGGAGCGCCTGCGTGGGTTCTCGTTGCATCCGGGCCGCAGCGTTGGCGGCGAAGTGAATCACTACATCAAGCCCGACGTCATCATCGAGTGGAATGGCAGCGGCTACGACTTGCGTCTTGCGGATGACTGGGTGCCAGAGCTGCGCCTTTCGAACGCGTGGAAATTGGCACTGACTGCGCGAGACACCCCTCAAGAATACAGAGAGTATGTCCGTCGCAAGGTGGATTCGGCGCGCTCGTTCATCATGGCCGTCGAGCGGCGCAAGCAGACGCTGATGAATGTGGCGCAGTGCATTGTGAAACATCAGCGCGACTATTTGGATCACGGGATGCAGTTCATTCGGCCGCTCAAGATGCTGGATGTGGCAGGAGAATTGGGCATCCACGTGTCAACCGTGTCGCGCGCAAGCAGTGAGAAATATTTCCAGTCGCATCGCGGTTTGATCGCGATGAAAGACCTTTTCACGACAGCGGCGCGCAGCACGAGTGGCAGCAACACAAAATCGCGTGACAGTGTGTTGCTCAAGGTGCGCGACATGGTTGCAGCAGAAGACGCGCAGCAGCCGCTGGATGACAATGACATCGTGCAACGTTTGAAGCGCGATCACGGTGTTGATGTGGCGCGCCGTTCAGTGACGAAGTACCGCAATGCGCTGGGCATCCCATCGTCGAGGCAACGCAAGCGTTTTGGGGGCGGCAAGTGAATCCAGCCGACGACGAGGCGCTGAATCGTCACCGAGCCGCCCGCCGCGACACGTCGCGCAGCACGCCTTCGGGGATTCCTGTGGAGGCGCTCTACGCGGACCCAGGAGATATCGAGCGTCTCGGATTGCCTGGCCAACATCCGTTTTTGCGCGGAGTGCACGCGGGCATGTATCGCGACCGTGCATGGACCATGCGCCAGTATGCAGGTTTTGGCAGCGCAGCCGAGACCAACAAGCGCTTTCGCTTCTTGCTTGAAGCGGGACAGACCGGACTTTCGACTGCGTTCGATCTGCCGACGCAGATGGGCTACGACCCGGATCATCCTTTGGCGGCGGCTGAAGTGGGTTGCGTGGGCGTGTCTATCGTCACGCTCGAAGATGCGTTGGCTTTGTTTGATGGCATCCCGTTGAACCGTGTGTCGACTTCGATGACCATCAACGCTACGGCCATCGTGCTCTTGGCGTTGTATGCAGCCGTGGGGCGTGAGCAGGGCGTGGCCGAAGCGGAGCTCACAGGCACTATTCAAAACGACATTCTCAAGGAATACGCGGCGCGCGGGACTTGGCGTTTCCCGCCGCGGCCTTCGCTGCGCTTAGTGACTGACATCTTCGCAGCCGCCGCCGAGCGTTTGCCTCGATTCAATCCCATCTCTGTTTCTGGCTATCACATGCGTGAAGCCGGTTGCACTGCGGCTCAAGAAATCGGATTCACTCTCGCGAACGGCATTGCCTACGTCGCTGCGGCTCGCGACGCGGGGCTCGCCGTCGACAGTTTCGCACCGAGAATCTCGTTCTTCTTCAACGCGCACAACGATGTCTTTGAAGAAATCGCCAAATTTCGTGCTGCACGCAGGCTTTGGGCAACCATCATGAAGGAGCGCTTTGATGCGAAGGACCCGCGGTCCTGCATGTTGCGCTTCCATACGCAAACTGCGGGGTCTACGCTGACGGCACGGCAACCGATGGTGAATGTGGTGCGCGTGGCCTACCAAGCTCTCGCAGCCGTGTTGGGCGGGACGCAGAGTTTGCACACCAACGCTTTCGACGAGGCGCTGTCCTTGCCGAGCGAGGATTCTGCACGCTTGGCTTTGCGTACACAGCAAGTCATCGAATGTGAGAGTGGCGTCACCGCGAGCGTGGATCCTCTTGGCGGCGCTCCATTCATTGAAGCGTTGACTGACGCGCTCGAGGGCGAAGCTCGGCGCATCATTGGCGAGGTTGATCAGCTCGGCGGTGGGCTCTGTGCCATTGAACAGGGCTTTGTACAGCGTGAGATTCAACGCGCCGCCTTCAGTCATCAACGAGCGGTAGAAGCGGGCACTGTGCGCGTTGTTGGCGTGAATTGCCACGAGCAAGATGGTGCCGCTGTGGTGCCACTCTTCTGCTCCAACGAGACTCTCGGCGACGAGCGACGCGAAGCGGTGAAGGCGGTGCGCTCTAGGCGTGCTCAAGGTGCTTGCAACGGTGCACTGGCGCGAGTCGTCGCAGCAGCACGCGGCAAAGAGAACATGTTCGCTCCCGTGCTCGCCGCTGTGGAAGCGCGCGCGACGATCGGTGAAATCTGCAGCGCTCTCGAAACCGTTTTCGGCAAGCACCGCGAGGTCCCGGTACTTTGAGGTCGCCAGCATGATCAATGGCATTCATCACGTGGCCATCGCAGTTGCGGCTATCGATCCACTCTTGCCGCTCTGGACCGGTTTGCTCGGTTTCGAGTTGAAGTGTATTGAACATGTGGCGGACCAGCGCGTGCGCGTGGCCGTGCTCATGAAGGGCACGCAACGCATTGAACTGGTGGAGCCAGCGGCCACCGATTCGCCGGTGAACTCATTTTTGGCGAAACGCGGGCCCGGCTTGCATCATGTATGCCTTGATGTGGAAGGGCTCGTCCCACTGCTCGCGTCGCTGGAAGCGGCAGGCATGAAACTGATCGACAAGGCTCCGCGCCCCGGTGCCGAAGGGCGCAGTGTTGCCTTTGTGCACCCTGCTGCGACTGGTGGGGTGCTGCTGGAACTCTCCGAAGCTCAGCCGCGCGTCGCGCACTGAGTTACTATCCCGCACCTATGGATCCACGCCAGCGCCTTGAAGCCATGCGCGAAGCCGCCCGACTTGGCGGCGGTCAGGAACGCATCGACGCGCAACACGCGCGTGGCAAACTCACGGCGCGTGAGCGCATCGATCTCTTGTTGGATCCAGGCTCCTTCGTGGAGTTCGACGCTTTCGTCACGCATCGCTGTCATGACTTCGGCATGGACAAGAAGCTAATTCCTGGTGACGGAGTCGTCACTGGGCACGGTTGCGTCGATGGCCGCGATGTTTTCGTTTTTTCGCAGGACTTCACTGTGTTCGGCGGGTCGCTCTCGGAAGCTCATGCCGCCAAGATCTGCAAAGTCCTAGACATGGCGATGAAAGTCGGTCGGCCCGTGATCGGGCTGAACGATTCTGGTGGCGCGCGCATCCAAGAAGGCGTGGTGAGCCTGGGTGGCTATGCCGACATCTTCTTGCGCAACACTTTGGCTTCAGGCGTCATTCCGCAGATTTCGTGCATCCTTGGGCCCTGCGCAGGCGGTGCGGTCTATAGCCCTGCGATCACCGACTTCATCATCATGTCGGAACAGAGTGCCTACATGTTCATCACGGGACCAAACGTGGTGAAAACCGTGACGCACGAAACGGTGAGCTCTCAAGAACTGGGCGGCACCGAAGTGCATGCAGCAAAATCCGGAGTTGCGCATTTTGCCGCCGCTACCGACGCCGAAGCCATCGCAGTGGCGCGTGAGTTGCTCTCGTACTTGCCGCTCAACAACATGGAGGATCCTCCGACGCGTCCGACGCGCGACGATCCTGAACGCCGCGATCCGCAATTGGCCGAGATTGTGCCGGCGCAAGCCAACAAGCCCTACGACATGCGCGCGGTGATCACGCGCGTCGTTGATGACGGGCGCTTCTTCGAAGTGCATGCACGTTTCGCCGCCAACATCCTCACGGGTTTGGCGCATATGGATGGGCGCGTTGTGGGCATCGTTGGCAATCAGCCCGCAGTGTTGGCCGGAGTACTGGACATCGACGCATCGGTGAAGGCCGCGCGCTTCGTGCGCTTTTGCGATTGCTTCAACATTCCAATTATCACTTTCGAAGATGTTCCTGGCTTCATGCCCGGAGTTGCGCAGGAACACGGCGGCATCATTCGCCACGGCGCGAAGCTCTTGTATGCGTATTGCGAAGCGACTGTTCCCAAACTCACGGTGATCACGCGCAAAGCTTATGGCGGAGCCTACGATGTGCTTTCTTCGAAGCACATTCGCGGGGATGTGAACTTGGCTTGGCCCGGCGCAGAAATTGCCGTCATGGGTCCGCGCGGCGCTGTGGAGATCATCTTCAAGCGCGAGATCGAAGAGGCTGGCGATAAGCGCGCCGAAGTGGAGGAGCGCTTGGTGCGTGAATACACCGAGACTTTCGCCAATCCCTTCAGTGCTGCTGCACGTGGTTATGTCGACGACATCATCGAACCCGAAGAAACTCGTCCGCGTTTGATTCGCGCTTTGCGGCTCTTGGCCTCGAAGCGCGACAGCAATCCGCCCAAGAAACACGGCAACATCCCTTTGTGAGTACGCAAGAGCGATGACGCCAGCGCTGAACCCCATCCGCAAAGTTCTCGTAGCCAACCGCGGCGAAATCGCGGTGCGCGTGATCCGTGCCGTGCATGAGATGGGATTGAAAGCTGTCGCGGTCTATTCTGATGCTGATCGTGGCAGCTTGCATGTGCGCTACGCCGATGAAGCGTTCCATCTGCCGGGCGAGGAATCATCAAAGACATATTTGAATCAGGCGCTCATCTTGGTGGCTGCCAAGAGCACCGGCTGTGACGCGTTGCATCCTGGTTACGGTTTCCTTTCAGAAAACGCTGCATTCGCACGCGCCGTCGCGTCTGCAGGGCTCACCTTCATTGGCCCAAGCCCTGAAGTGATCGATGCTATGGGCGACAAGATTCGCGCTCGCGAGACCATGCGTGCTGCTGGCGTGCCGTTGGTGCCGGGGCAGAGCGGCATCACACGCGAAAACCTCAGTGCTGCCGCGAAGTCCGTGGGCTACCCGTTGATGCTGAAGGCCTCTGCAGGCGGCGGCGGCAAGGGCATCCGCATTGTGCGTCAACCTCACGAGCTGCTCTCCGCTTTCGAGCGCGCGCAAGGCGAAGCGCGCACCGCCTTCGGCGACCCGACGGTGTACATCGAGCGCTATGTAGAAAACCCACATCACATCGAGATTCAGATCTTTGGCGATCAACATGGCAATGTGGTGCATATGTTCGATCGTGAATGCAGTGTGCAACGTCGGCACCAAAAAGTCGTTGAGGAAAGTCCTTCGCCCTTTGTGACTGCTGCATTGCGTGAGGCGATGGGGCGTTGCGCTGTGAATGCGGCCAAGAGCATTGGCTATAGCAGCGCAGGCACGTTTGAGTTCCTCGTAGATTCTGAGCGCAACTTCTATTTCCTCGAAGTGAACACACGCTTGCAGGTTGAACACACGGTGACAGAAATGTGCACCGGCATCGACCTTGTGCGCGAGCAGATTCGCGTTGCGTCCGGATTAGAGCTTTCATTCACGCAAGCAGATTTGCGGCAACAAGGCCATGCTATCGAAGTGCGTATTTGCGCTGAGGATGCCGAGAACAACTTCTTGCCCTGTGTGGGCCGCGTGGATGCTCTCGCATTGCCCGGCGGGCCCGGCGTGCGTCTTGACTCTGCGCTCTTCACCGGCATGGTGATTTCACTTTGGTATGACTCGCTCTTGGCCAAACTGGTGGTGCATGGCCGCGATCGTGCCGAAGCGTTGACGCGCATGCGGCAGGCTTTGTCAGAGATAAAAATTGCCGATTTGAATACCAATGTGGCGTTCCTTGGACGCGTGGTGCGTAATGAGGAGTTCGTCTCGGGCGTGTATGACACCGGGCTTATTGCGCGCATGCCGAAACCACAGGCACCCGACGATCTCGTGCTTGCGGCTTCCATCATCGCGGTGGTGATTTGCGCCGAGACCAAGCGTACGGCGCGGCCTGACGCCAATGGCAACACGGCAAGTGTCGATCCTTGGAAACTCGCGGGGCGTCGCGGCAACATGAGGGGACGCTGATGCGCTGGGTCGTCACGCACAACGACAAGGAACTCGTGCTCGATGCTGAGCTGCGCGCAGATGGTCGTTACACCGTGCGCCATGATGAACGCGAATGGGTGGTAGATCTGCGCTCGGCCGGCGGGGCATCCCTTTGGAGCGTTCTCCTCGGTACGGAGTCTTATGAAGCTGCAGTGGTGCGGCATGAGGCGGATGTGCTCGTGACTTTGCGTGCTCGGCAGCTGAGCTTGCGCGTGGAAAGTGAGCAGGCCCGCAATGCCCGTTTGCTTGAAGGCGGTGGCGAGCGCGTTGGTCCGCATACGCTGAAAAGCGTCATGCCAGGCCGCGTCACACGAATTCTGGTGCGTGAAGGGGAAGAAGTCGCTTCAGGCTCGCCGCTATTGATTCTCGAGGCCATGAAGATGGAAAACGAGATCCGCTGCAGCTCTGCGGGTGTGGTGCAGAAAATCCACGTGCGCGAGGGCGTAGCTGTCGCCCAAGGCGACGCACTCGTCACGATCGCATAGACGGCAGACCCTTGGTGTAGGATTTCGGCTTACCTAGGAGCCTCCCATGAAGTTGTTCACAGCACTGGTGGTGTTCGCACTTCTCGTAGGCAGCGGTCATGCACAAGTGTTTGGCTATGGCAACTTCGCGGGAGCCACAGGACTTTCGCTCAATGGAGCTGCTTTCATCGACCAGACGTCAGGCGTCTTGATGGTGACCCCCAATGCGATCGCGCAGTCCGGGCGCGCATGGGCGAGCGCACCGGTCTATGTGGCCTTCGGTTTCGATACGGTGTTTCAATTCAAGGTGACGCGTACTGGCGTGGGTGCCGACGGCATGGCGTTCGTCATACAGAATTCTGCTGCGGGCAACGCTGCTGCGTCCGTGGGGGGCACTGGCAGTGACAACGGATACGGCGGCAGCCCGGGCATCAGCAACGCGCTCGCCATCGAACTCGACATGTACTACATGAGTTCGTCGCCGTATTTCGACACGAGTGGCAATGAGATTTCCATTCACACCATGGGCAACGCTGCAATCAACGCCTACGAATCCTCTTCGATCGGCCGCGTGACGCCTGTGATTCCGATGAATGACCAATTGCTTCACACGCTGCGTGTGAACTATGTGCCCGGAACTCTGTCGGTGTACCTCGATGACATGTTGAATCCGGTGCTGGTGACTCCGTACGACTTCGCTCCGGGCGGTACCTATGTGAACACGGGCACTCCGGCACCGGGACTGAGCGTGCCAAACGGTGTTGCATGGGTTGGCTTCACAGGTGGGACCGGAGGACTTTCGCAATCACACGAGATTCACAATTGGACATGGACTTCAACGAATGCGCCGATCACTTGCTACAGCGGCAACGTAGGTGCAGCGACGCTTCCATATCCGGCGCAGGTGCTGAAGGTGAACGGATCCTCTGGCGGTTTGCAGCACATTGTGAACACCACGGTTTCTTCCAACATCACGGTTTCCTTCGATCCATTCCCTGGTGGCGCCATTCAACCTTTCGTGATTTGGGGCATCGTGGCACCTGCGGGCTCGCTGGTGCCTCTGTTTACGCCGTATGGTGATTTGTGTTTCATTCCGCAGTTCCTCGATCCTTTCAATCCGTTCAACTTCACTCTGACCGATTGCATCGGCTTGGGAATGCCTGGGTTCATTCCCTCGGCGCCCGGATTGTGGTCTTTTACTATGCCGGGCGGCATCGCTGTACCGCTCACGCTGACTCTGCAAGGGGCGCTCATTGATATTGGAACACCCGCCATCACCAATTCGGTGACGATCAATGTGGTGCCGGCGCCAGCGCCCGTCATCACAGTCCTTTCGCCGCTTTACGGCAATGCAGGCGCAACCGTCACCATGACGGGGACTGGTTTCTTGCCCGGAGCAACCGTCCGATTTGGAGGTGTGCTCGCGACGATCAGTGCGCAAAGCGCAACGCAAATCGTCACCGCTGTGCCTACAGGGGTTCCGTGTCCCGGAACGCTCCTGCTCACCAACCCTGATGGGCAGACCGCTACTCGAAACTTCAATACTCCGCTCATCAGCGGATTGTTGCCGAGCTCGGGCCTCGCTTCTGGCGGAGCCAATCTCTACATTCTGGGCAGTGGGCTCGCACCGGGCTGCACCGTCACAATCGGCGGGGCACCAGCGACAATCACCACCAACATTCCGACGCAGATCATTTGCATCACGCCTCCAGGAACTGTCGGGCCAGCTGCGCTCGTGGTGACGACGCCGCAAGGTTGCAGCGCGAGCAGTACGTACACCTACAACTGATGTGCACGCCGCGTCATTCGCGGCGCATGGGAATGTGCGGCATGTCGTCGAGGCTGTAAACAGGCCCCGTCGTGATGAAACCGAAGCCTGCGTAGAAGCGTTCAAGGTAGGCCTGCGCTTCGAGCACGAAGGGCCCGCGACCGATGAGATTCAAGGCGGTCAGCATGAGAGTCTTGCCTGCGCCAGTGCCGCGGACTTCCTGCGTCGTGAGCACTCGGCCGATTTTGGTGGCCCCGCCGTGTGGAAAGCAGCGTGCGTAGGCGACCAAGCGTCCTTGCAGTCTGCCGCAGACATGCAGGGATTCCGCGTCATGTTCATCAGGATCGAGGTAGAAGCAACGCTGTTCCAAGACGAAAACCTCCGCGCGTGTACGCAGGATCTCGTGGAGTTGCTGTGTGCTGAGCTCGTCGAAGCGCAGAGCTTCGAAGGTAATGCTGTTGGGAGTTGCTGCCATGGTTCCCTATACTACGGCGCATGCTGCGACTCTTGGCCTTCGTCTTGCTTTCGTTCCTCGTTGCGTGTTCGGAAGAGCAACGTTCGGCAGAACCGGAAGTTCTTTACGATGGTAAGTCGTTCGCTGGCTGGAACATGAGCGGCGGCGAGCGCTCTTTCATGATTGAAGGAGAGGGCGTTTTCGCGTGCGGAGATGAGCCAGGTGTGTTGGTCACGCGCGAGCGGTATGCCGATTTCGTATTCCAATGTCAAGTACGCAGCGATGCCATGTCCAGCGCTGCCATCGCTTTGCGCTGTGGAGCAGATCCGCGTTCTGGCGTAAAGGGAGTTGAAGTTGTGATTGCTGATATGGGCGCTCCCATGGCTGGCAAAGACGCATGCGGCAGCCTTCGCGGAGTGACACCAGCGCGGAGTGCTTGCATGCAGCCCACAGGCACTTGGAATCCCATGAAGATCACGCTGCGTGGGAACAGCATCGAAGTGAGCGTGAATGGCGTCATCACGGCGAGCACAAGCATGCAATTGCCTGCGGACGGTCACATTGCGATTATCGGCGAGGGCGAATTCTTCTGGTTGCGCGAACTCAGCGTGACGCGGCTGTAGAGCTTCAGCCGCGGCCTTCGTCGTCGCGCCAACGCAACACACGGCGCGTGATGAAGATGTAAGCGGGTTTCACAGTGCTCATCCAAAGGCGTGTGCTCCATGCCTTGCGCGCGAGCAGCCAACGACCACGTGGCGACACCGATCCGGGGCGGTAGCGCTCTTGTTGTTTCAAAAGGTGACGCAGATCTTCGCGCGCCTGCAAGCGGAACCAAGCGCCAAGGCGGTGATGCACGGAAGCTAATTGCAAGTCGATCAGCGCCAGTCGGCCATCTGGAAGCACGATCCAGTTGGGCGGCTTGTGCGTGTCGTTGTGGGTGATGCCGCGTTGACGCATCGAGCGCAGCAAGTTGCGCGCTTCGCGGAAGGCCAACACGCTTGGCGGAGAGGCTGCTTGCAGAGGGTTGCCTTCGAGACGCGAACGCGCCAAGCGCCCATTGTCTCGTGCGCGGATTTGTGGGACGAGGCCCGTGGGTTTACCGGCGAGCGCTACCAACGCCGTTTCTTCGCGCAGCAACAACGCTGCTGCCAGAGGCCGTGCCCACCAGCGTGCGTTGCGCACGTCGCGCAGCACCACGGGGCCGTCCGCGCCATCGGCGAATGCGATCGAACCAAAGATGTCGGCCTTCAGAATGCGGTTTGGTGTGATGGCGCGACAATCGGGCAATTGCGGCAAGACTCTGCGACGCAGCGCGTGTTGCAGCAGTGCAGCGCACGAAAGCGCAGCAAGCACGTGTTTCCATCCATGGCCACTGAGAACAAGAGTGTGCCCGAGGCTTCCGTCAGCCTGTTCGAGAAGTTTGGCCAGTGCATAGAGCACGACGGCGCCAATCCAAGCGAGGAGCCCTGTGGTGCGTCGCGGCGTGAGTGCCATGAGCACGGGCATCAAGATCAGCGGCAAGAATTGCGCCAGCGCGTAGGGGACGAGGTTGCCGACACCAAGCGCTTCGGTGTGTTTCCACCAGAACACTGTGGCGGGATCGATCAGCAGCAGCGCTACGAGCGCATAGGTGCCACACCTCGGACCGAGGCGTTCGGCGATGGCCGCAGCGAGCAGCCCCGCGAAAGCCACGGTCATGGGGAGACGATCCCAGAACAAGCGCTCCGTGCAGGGGGATGCGTGATACCAAGCTGATCCCAAACCAGTCGCAACGATGCCAAGGGTGGCGACGATCCAAGGCAAGGCTTCGGCGCGTGTCAATGAGCTTCGCGAAGGTGAGAGCAGTGCAAACAGAGCAGCGATCCCGACCCACAGAAACGGGAGATTGGTGAGCACCAATTCAGCATGCGACAGGCCACAGCATGACGCAGTTGCATGAAAGCTGTGGTAGCCGGGGTCTTGAGGCACAGCGGGAAGCAGCACAACAAGGAGCGCACACAGCAGTGCGGTGCCTGCCGCAAGGCACCACAAGGTGGTCTTGTGGAATGAGGTTGAAGCGTCGCTCACGTGCTCAGCTTGTGGTTGAACTTCGGCGCGTCAAGGGGCGCTGATATAGTCATGCCGCTCGAAAGGGGGCTACTCATGTCCGCTCGAATTGTGGTTGCATTGGTGTTGCTGCTGTGTGTAGGTGTTGCTCAGGACAAGGCTTTCATGCCTTTTTATGGCAACGCCAAATGCCCTATCGAGGGCAAGGATGTGAATCGCAAGCTCTTTGCTGAACACGAAGCTCAGCGCATTCATGTGTGCAGCAAAGACTGCCGCAAGAAAGTGGATGCGGACCTTGCTGCCAATCTCGCCAAGGCCTACCCGGCCGACAAAGTCGTGGATGTGAAGAACGCGACGTGCCCTTGCATGCCTAAGGCTGCGAAGGCCGAGTTCAGCACGGTCTGGCAAGGCCACAAGGTGCAGTTCTGCTGCAAGAAGTGTCTCGGCAGGTTTCCAAAGCAGCCTGCGCGCTTTCTCACCATGGCGCTTAATAAAGACCTTGTGGCAGTGGGCAACACAAAGTGCCCCGTGATGCCTGAAGAGGATGTGGAAGCGGACATGTTCATTCTCTACAAAGGCAAACTCATCGACCTGTGTTGCGATTCCTGCGTCGACGATTTTGATGCAGCCAAGCACATGAAGAACTTGCCTGCGCAGAAGGCGCCCGGGCAGCCCGGTGGCACAGGTGGTGCGCCCGGCACTGGTACGGGTGGCGGCTGAGTTCTGAGGAACCACGCGATGCGTCGAACTGTGCGCTGCTGTCTCTTGCTTCTTGCGCTAGCCTGCGCTGCCTTCGCGCAGCCGGTTAGTGCATCCAAGTCACAAGAGTCCAACCCGGTTCCGCAGGCCGCACCAACCGCGCCGCAGCAGGTGATGAACAAAACTTGCCCCGTGATGGAGGGGGAGCCGGTCGGTGATGATCCTGTCGTCATCGAGTACGAGGGCAAGAAGATCAACTTGTGTTGCAAAAAGTGCAAGCAGATCTTCCTTCAGGAGCCGCAGCGTTACATCAAGGGTTTGCCGCAATTCGCGGTGCCGGCAGACGTGGCGCGAGCGACAGCTGCTGTTTTGCCACTTGCAGTGATCCCAACGGCGCAAACAGAATCCACGCCGTTCTTGGACTGGCTCGGACGCTTCCATGTTGTCGTGGTGCACTTTCCTATCGCGCTGATTCTCTTTGCTGGCGCATGGGAGTGCATGTTGCTGCTTCGCGGCAGACCGCCCTGCGCGCCAGGCGTGCGCGCCGTGCTCGCGGGCGGCGTGGCAGCCGCGGCCGTGGCTATCGGGCTTGGCCTGCTCTACGAAGAAACCATGGACTTTGTTGGCGAGCGTCACGCCGTGCTCGAACTCCATGAACTCTATGCATGGAGCGGAGCAGGGTGCGCTGCATTGGCGCTGTTGCTTTCATGTTGGGCTCCCCGCGTCACGGCTGTCAGTTGGGCCTACCGCGTCATTCTCACTGCGTCGGCTGTGTGTATTGGGCTCGCAGGTCACGCTGGCGGGCGTTTGACTCAAGGCCTTGGTTTTTTCTCGCGCGGTTGATTGAACCGAGCGGCCAATTCTGCGCTAACTGCCGCAAGGACACTCTAGCTCATGTGCTCAAGCACTCTGGCCGCACTTCTGTTGGCACTGCTCTCGCTACCGTTGTTTGCCCAAGATCCGGTTCCCCAGCCTCCAGAAGTGCAACGCGGTGCGGTGGAGCAGGAAGTCAACGCAGTCATTTCACGCTTGGACACCATTGTGGTGACGCCGCTGCTGGAATCCGGCACCATCTTCGAAGCGCCCTTTGAAGCGGTCGTTATCACGTCCGAGCGCCTCGGCAGCGTGCGTACTCTTGCGGATGCCTTGCGAGGCCTTCCTGGTGTGGCCGGGCAACGCACGGGCTATGGCCAGTCGAGTCCGTACCTGCGCGGGTTCACCGGATACCACACGCTGTGGATGCTGGATGGCATCCGGCTGAACAACTCGGTCTATCGCTCTGGGCCGAACGAATACTCCGCCACCATCGACGCGCACTCACTCGAGCGATTAGAAGTGGTGATGGGCCCAGCGTCCGTGCTGTACGGATCAGATGCAGTCGGTGGGGCGTTGAATGCGCTCAGCCGTCGTCGCGATCCGCGCGAAAACAGGGCGACCGAAGTGCGCACGCTCAGTCGTTACTCCACGGCTGAGGCATCGATCACCGGGCGCGTGGAAGTCTCAGGTGCTGCAGGCGGTGTCGGCTATGTGCTGGGCACAACACTGGCGCACTACGGCGACCTCGATCAAGGTGGAGCCGGGCGTCAACCCATGACCGGCTATCGCTCGGGGTTCATGGATGCGCGTTTCGATGTGGCGGTGTCAGACAACTGGACCGCGGCATTGCTGGTTCAAAGCGCCGATCTCGACAGCGTAGACCGTACGCACCGCACCAACGTCGCAGTGCCGTATCACGGGACCACTGTGGGCACCGACCGCAAGTTGGAAGCGGACTACGAGCGAAACCTCAGCGCGTTGTTGCTCGAAGGCGTGAATCTCGATGGCGCAGTGGATCGCCTTGAAGTGCGCGTGTCTTGGCAAGAGCTTGAGGAAACCTCGAACCGCATTCGTTCCAACAACAACCGCGAGGAGCAGGGCTTCGATGTGGGCACCTTCGGCATCGCCATCGAGGCTTCCAAGTCTACGGAGATCGGCGTTCTCTCTGCAGGTCTTGATTGGTACCACGATCGCGTATCGAGTTTCCGGACGAACTACAACCCAGCAGGCGCAGTGACTTCCGTTGGCATTCAAGGACCAGTGGGCGATGACGCCAGCTACGACCTTGCGGGGTTGTTTCTGCAAGATGACTTGGAGCTTGGAAGCGGGTTCTCGGCACTCGTAGGGGTTCGAGCAACTTGGGTGAGCGCTGATATCGGTCGCGCCGTCGATCCGGCGAATACGACTCAAGCGATCAGTCTCTCCGATGATTTCTCGACGGTGGTTGGATCGTTGCGCATTTCGAAGAGACTCGGCGAAGACTGGAACGCATACGCGGGGCTCTCGCAGGGGTTTCGCGCGCCCAATCTCTCAGACCTGTCGCGCTTCGACATTGCGCGCAGTGGGGAAGTGGAACTGCCTTCCCCCGGCTTGAACCCCGAGAAGTTCTTGACCTACGAAATTGGTGCGAAGACTGAGAGTGAGAATTGGACAGGATCGTTGGCGCTGTGGCACACACGCGTGAACGACATGATCATCCGTCAGCCAACGACGCAGATGATTGGCACCAATGTGGTAGTGACCAAGAGCAACGCGGGCGAGGGGCATTTGCAAGGCATCGATCTTGGTGTGCAGCGCTTGCTCGGATCCGGCTGGACCGGCTTCGGAACACTTTCTGCGACTGACGGCCGCATTGCGGCTTTCGCCACCAGCGGACCAACTCTTACCGTTGGTCCTCTTTCACGTCTTGCTCCTTTCCAAGGCCTGATCGGAGTTCGTTTCGAAAGCGACGACGGCTGCTTCAGCATGCAGCCTTCGCTGCTGCTGGCCGCACATCAAGAGCGCCTTTCCGCCGACGATATTCGCGACACTCAGCGCATTCCGCCGGGCGGCAGCCCTGGCTACAGCGTGCTCACCTTGGACTTCAACTATCGCTTTAGCGAGCGCTGCAACGCATGGTTGTCGCTCGCGAACCTCGGCGACATCGAGTACCGCGTGCATGGCTCTGGTCAGCAGGAAGCCGGCTTCAACATGATCCTCGGCGTCGAGGCGCGTTTCTGATCAGAGGCGCAGTGGCACGAGGAGCTTTGAGGCCACTGCGGCCCCGTCTTGCATTGCAGGACTGAAACTGAAACCCAGCACTGTGCGCAGCGCCGCTGCGTCCAACGCTGCGTTGCCCGATGAGATGCTGATGGACGCAGTCAGTGCGCGCCCTGTGGCGTCGAGGTCCACTAACACTTCGACGCTGCCGCGCCAGCCGTTGCGGCCGGCTTCACGAGCGAGGCGTTGCGTGGCGCGCTCGTGATTCAAGAGGCGCGCAGCAATACGACCTGCTCCGTCGCGCGAGCCTTTATTGATGAGAGCGCGAGGATCTTCACCGCCGCCCGTGGCTGGGACTGTAGTGACACCAGTAGCGACATGTTGCGTTGACGTGGTGCTCGTAGGACCGTTCGCGCTACTCTCGACGCTGCTGCTGCCGCGCGCAAACGCTTGGACTTCAGACTGTGTCGGGGCTGCGAGCGATTCGGTTTCGCCACTCGCAACGGGTTTCGCCGCTTCAGCAGCGATCGGCGCCTTTGCAACAACGGAGTTCATCAACAGCTGCTCGGGATCGACCGGGGCATTCGCCTCAACGAGCGGCGCAGGCTCGACCGCGTTCAGCACCGGTGTGGGGAGGACTTCCGTGATGGGCTCGGCTTGATCCGTACGCTCGGCAAGTTCAGTGGCCCGCTCACCGCGAGG
Organism: Planctomycetota bacterium; assembly: GCA_009691765.1. Taxonomy (GTDB): domain Bacteria; phylum Planctomycetota; genus SXUL01. Next base: position 45,172 of record SIAO01000006.1, read on the forward strand.
TGTGGTGCTGAGGGTGACTTCCATCACCCACTCCACGTCTGCACGTTCTGCGGGCAGGTTCAGTGGCGTGTGGGCGGCCCAGAGCAACAACCCCGCGTGCAGGGCTGCAGCGCAGATCATCACATCGGCGCGCCAGCGCATCGGTGGCACGATTCTCGTAAGCCGACGGTTGCTGCCTTCTGAATACATGAGCTGAAACAGGGCGACCTCGTAATGGTTGAGCGCCGCCCGAGGCCGCCCGGTTCAACGCATCAGGCGATGGCGTTGACGCGGCGGGACATCATGGATTTCTTGCGGGCGGCGGTGTTGGAATGAATGATGTTGTGCTTGGCACAACGATCGATGTGGGTGAAGGTCACCAGCAGTTCCTTGGCGGCCGCGGCCTTGTCGTTGGCGTCGATGAGAGCTTGTAGCTTCTTCATCTGAGTCTTCATCGCCGAAGACTTGTCTTTGTTGCGGATGCGGGCTTCGTTGCTGGTGCGGATGCGCTTCTTTGCTTGCTTGTTGTGAGCCATAGTTCTCTCCGGGGGATCGGCGTCAGGACGCCAAAGCCGCGATGCGTTGTCCGACATCACGATATGCGATGTCGGCTTCGTAGATTTGCTTGAATGTTATAGCCGCCGTGGCGCGGTCGCCTTGGCGTTGTTGTAATTCGGCCAATTCGTACAGGAGCTCTTTTTTCAGATCGGTCATCCCAGCGATCATGCCAGTAGCTTCAACGAGCTGCTTGATGGCAAGATCGAGGATTCCTTTGGCGGCAAAAGCGCGCCCGAGCATTTGCAGGGTTGCGATCTTGAGTTTGGGGTCTCTCACGGCCTGCTGGAACTGTTCGATAGATTCGTCGTGCTGACCTTCGTCCAGCAGAGCGCGGCCTAAGCGGAAACGAGCAGCCATGTCCGTGGGGTGCACCTCCACACGGCGACGCGCTTCCTGCAAGCGGAAGGCGCGATGCTCGCGCTTCAGGCGCCGCAAGCGATCTTCAGCACCGTCTTCGCCACGCTTGGCTTCTTCATCCGCAGCGCGCAAGTCCAGCTCGAAACGACGCAAACGGATCTCACCCAAGCGCTCAAGCCCTTCAGGATGCGTTGCCTCGCGTTGCAACAGTGCCTGGCAGGCGGCTTCAGCACCGGCGTAGTCCTGCTTCTGCTGCAACAACACCACGCGGCGAAGCAGAAGTCTTGCTTCGTTCGGATTGGCTTGCAGTTCTTCGCCCAGTTCTTGCAAGGCGATTTCGATGTCGTCAGCCGTGCGCACGATGCGCTGCGATCGTTCGGTTTCTTTCAGTTGGCGTTCGCTTTTTGCTAATTCACGCGCCGATTTGGCTTGCTCGAAACCACCGGAGCGGATGGCTCCTTCGGCAGCGAGGTTCTTGTGCATGCGTCCGGCTTCTTGATCGCGCGGATTGATGCGCAGGGCGCGCTCGAAGCAATCGATGGCCTTGCTGTGTTCCCTGCGAGCTGCGTACAGCCCACCCAAGAGCTTGAGCGATTCGATGGCAGTGCCATCAGCCTCGGTTGCAAGTTGGAAAGCTGCTTCCGCGCCACGCATGTGTTGTTGGTCCATCAACAGCGCACCCAAGCGATGGTTCATGGCCGCAGAACGAGGGTCGCGCTTGAGGGCCGATTCCAGCAGGCCGCACTCCCACGCTTTTGCGCGTGAAACCCGCGCCAGCAGCAGCAATGTTTTGACAGGTAAGTTGAGCAGCGCGAGCTCGATGGTTGAGGGATAGCGCTTCTCCAGTTTGCGTAGGCTGGCTTGGCGCACGCCGGTGCGCGCCTCGGGACAATCCGGATCGATCTTCAGAATCTGCTCGAACTGAGTGATGGCAGCATCCCAGTTGCGGCGCTTTAGATCGCTTTCGGCTCGTTCGATGTACTTGCTGACGTCCACCACAGGTTGATTCCAATAACATGCAGGCACACGACCTGCGGGGAGATGCGGAAGGGGAGCACGATATCAGTCGATTCCATGCCGTTCAACGCATTGGAGCCCACCTGTCGGGGGTAGACTGCGCGCGGAAATCACAGCACATGCGCGTCGTTCACTACCCGGAATCTATCTTGCTGACGCCCGCGCCCAAAGTCGGCAAAGTCACGGAAGAGGTGCGCAAGAAAGCCCTCGAAATGGTGCCGCTGATGAAGCTCGAAGATGGCATCGGGCTTGCGGCGCCCCAAGTGGGCTGGGCCGCGCGATTGCTCGTGGCCTGCACTGGAGCTGAAGATGATGAGCCCTGTGTGCTGGTCGATCCTGAGATCATCGACAAGAGTGGTGGGCTCGTAGAGGACCAAGAAGGGTGCCTCTCCTTTCCTGGCATTTATGGCGACGTTGCGCGCTACCGCTGCGTGCGCGTGCGCGCTCATGACCTCGATAACAATGTGATCGAAATTGATGCCGAGGATTTGTTTGCGCGCGTACTGCAACACGAGATCGACCATTTGGATGGCGTGCTTTTCATTTCGCGAATGAACTCGGAGGACCGCGCCAAGAACAAGCCGTTGCTCGCGGAGCTCGTCGAGCGCCACCAAAAGCGTGGCGCAGAGAAACCGTGATCGTCCTTGATGGCATGGCAGCTGCGGCTGCAGGTGGCCTGCATCATCCTGTGGTAACGCTTGGTGTCTTTGATGGCGTTCACATCGGCCATCGCTTCGTGCTTGAGCATGTGGTGAGCCTTGCTCGCGAGCGTTTGAGTCAATCCGTCGTGGTCACATTTGCGCGACATCCGCGCGCGTTGATTACGGGCTCAGCGCCCATGCTGCTCACGGCACTGCCGCACCGTTTGAAGTTGTTCGAACAACTCGGTCTCGACGTAACAGTCGTCTTGCCTTTCAACGATGAATTGCGTCACATGAAGCCCACGGTGTTTGCGCAGCGCCTTTTCCACGAAACGCTTGGCGCAGCGCACGTGGTTCTGGGCTACAACAACCGCTTCGGTGCTGGCGGATGCGGTGATTTCGCGACGCTCAAGGCGGTTGGTGAACGCTGTGGTTTTACTGCGCAAGAACTCGCAGAAGTGCGTGTCGGTGGCCAAGCACTTTCCAGTACGCGCATCCGCGAGCTGATTCTCGCTGGCGATCTCGAGTCGGCGTCCATGATGCTCGGGCGCCCGTTTTCAGTGATTGGGACAGTGATTCACGGCGCTGGCCGTGGTCGCACGCTCGGGTTTCCCACAGCCAATCTGGACTTGCATCACGAGGTACGCCCACCACGTGGCGTGTATGGGTGCTCTGTCACTCTGGGATCTGTGCGCATCTTCGGAGTTCTCAACATTGGCGTGCGTCCGACTTTGGTTTCAAGCGGTGTCGTGGGAACGGAGTGGAGCGAACGCGACGCGCACGAGCATGTTGAAGTGCACCTGCTCGACACGCAGATGGACTTGTACGGACAAGATTTGGAGGTGTTGTTTCTGACGCGCTTGCGCGATGAACAGCGTTTCGTTGACACCAACGCGCTGTCTCAGCAAATCGCGAAGGACATCAGCGATTTCCGCGCTTGGATTGGCGTTCGTGCGCCTCGAAGTTGACGCGTTGCGGGGCCGTCGTAGACTCTCGCCACACCCGGCCAGATAGCTCAGTTGGTAGAGCATAGCACTGAAAATGCTAGGGTCCCCAGTTCAAATCTGGGTCTGGCCATCGACGCACAAGCCTCGCGCAACATCGCGCGGTTCTCTAGGAGGTTCCTCCATGCGCAGTCTCTCGCTCATCGTTGTTGGTGTACTGCTCCTCTCTGCGTCCATGCTCAGCGCTCAGACGCCCGCGCCTGTCACTGCTGGTGTGGTGGACATGTTCAAGGTGCTCAACGAGCATCCTGAAACCAAACAGCGTATGGAAGGCATCAAGAAGGACTTCGAAGCCTCTATCGAGAAGTTGAAGGTTGAGATCTCGAAGGCCAAGGCGCTGGATGATCAACTCGACCTGTTGAAGGAAGGTTCGCCAGAGCAACTTGAGCAACTGAAGAAGATCAGTCAGCTCAAGGCCACCTTCGAGATTGATCGCAAGCTGCTGATTGCGCGCATGAATATCGATACTGTCACGGTGATGCGCGACATCCATGAAAAGAGTGTGAAGGCCGTGGGCGAGGTGGCGCAGCGCAAGGGTCTGCGCATGGTGTTCATGACCACGAGCGGGCGCGTTGGCGGCCGTACGGAGTCTGAAGTGATGAACGAAATCGCTTCGCGGCCCGTGATCTGGAGCGACAACAGTCTCGATATCACGGAGGCCGTGATCGCAGCTCTCAAAGGCTGACATTCCGCCAACTTGGGCGGCGCACTGCTGGGGTGTATCCTGCGGTCCCAAAGATTCCTGCGCCTGCGGCAGCCGACCCGCTGAAGTGGTCGACGGCAAAGCGCCCGGAGAACTGAAATGCAGCAAGGTATTCACCCCAAGTATGTCGAGTGCACGGTCAACTGCGGTTGTGGCAACACGTTCAAAACGCACGCCACTATCGCACGCATCGCCATAGAGATTTGCTCTGCTTGTCACCCGTTCTACACAGGGAAGCAGAAGTTCGTGGACACCGCAGGGCGCGTCGAGAAGTTCATGCGCCGCTACAAGTTGGAAGGTGGCGCTGGCCCCGCGCAGCCTGCCAAGTGACCTGCGGTGCCGCAGGTGTCGCTAGTTGATCTGTTACTGCCGCGCTTGCTCCGGGCTGAAGAGCGCTTTAGCCAAATTGACGTCGAGTTAGCTGCGGGGCCCATCGAGCATGCACGGCTCGCGACGCTCATGAAAGAGCGCGGCTCGCTGGCGCCTCTCGTGGAGTTGGTGCGCGGGCGTCGCCGCCTGCTTGAAGACCTTCAGTCGGCAGAGGAGCTTTTGGCAGCCGATGCGTCGTTCGCAGAGCTGGCAAATGAAGCCCGTGACGCGGCGCATGCACAACTGCCTTCGATCGAGAATCGCTTGGTCACTCTGTTCGTCAGCCGCACGGAGCAAACCCCTCCGGGTCTCATCGTTGAGATTCGCGCAGGCACTGGCGGAGATGAAGCGGCGTTGTTCGCCGGCGAACTGCTGCGCATGTACATGCGCTTCTGCGAACGGCGCGGTTTGAAGGCGGAGTTGCTTGACGAATCCCACACCGAGCTTGGAGGCGTGCGCGAAGCAGTTCTCGGAGTGAGTGGTGAGGCCGCGTGGGCGGCGTTCAAATTCGAGTCCGGGGGGCACCGTGTTCAGCGCGTGCCGTCCACGGAAACTCAAGGCCGTGTGCACACCAGCGCAGCAACGGTCGCAGTGCTGCCCGAGCCTGACGAAGCCGCCATCGTCATCAACGACGGGGATTTGCGCATCGACTCGTTCCGCTCTTCCGGACCTGGTGGACAGAGCGTGAATAAGACCAGTTCGGCGATACGCATTACGCACATCCCCACGGGCACGGTGGTTTCGTGCCAAGACGAGAAATCGCAGCACAAGAACAAGGCCCGTGCACTCAAAATCTTGCGTGCACGGTTGCACGATCTCGAGGCGCAGCGTCTGCACAGCGAGCGCTCTGGATTGCGTCGCGTCTTGATCGGCTCCGGCGATCGTTCGGAGCGCATTCGTACTTACAACTTCCCGCAAGATCGTGTGACGGACCACCGCATTGGAGCGAGTTTTCACGACTTGCCATGCATCCTTGCAGGTGGGCTTGATGCGCTTATTGAGGCGCTTGCGCAGAGCGAACTGGAAGCGCGACTGAAGGCCTTGGCAGAAGAGAAGGCGTGAGAGCGCTGCGGCCATGAGCGCGGCAGAACGGGTGCACAGCGTCAAAGAGCTCGTGACACTTGCTGCAGGCTGGCTGGGAGACCACGGATGCAGCAGTGCGCGCATCGACGCCGAACTTCTGCTGGCAGTCTTGTTAGAGCGTGATCGGTTAGGACTTTGGCTTATCCACGACATGCCAGTAGCCGCGGATGTGATGCAGCGCTACCGCGAACTCTTGAAGCGTCGGCAGCGCGGCGAACCCGTGGCTTACATCCTCGGCCGCCGCGAGTTTTATGGGCGCAATTTCGTAGTGTCCCCAGCGTGTCTGATTCCGCGTCCGGAGACCGAGCATGTCGTGGATGCTGCGCTGCAACGGTTGCGCCGACGCGGCGTACAGGAGCGGCGCTTGCGCTGTGTCGATCTCGGTACGGGCAGCGGCTGTATCGCCATCACGCTTGCATTAGAAATGCCGAGCCTTGAAGTGCTTGGCGTCGACCTGAGTGCAAGTGCATTGCAGTTAGCGACACGCAACGCGAGCGCGCTCAAGGCCAAGGTGGACTTTCGTTGCGCTGACATGTTTGAGTTTCTGCAAAGTGGCGAGCGCTTCGATCTCGTGGTGAGTAATCCGCCCTACATCACTGATGCCGAGCGCAGTGGATTGGACCGCGATGTGCGTGAGCACGAACCGCATCTTGCGCTCTTCAGTGGAGCCGATCCGCTGGCTTTCCACTCGCGCTTGCTCGCGGTCGCGGAGCGCATCCTGACTCCTGAAGGGGTCATGGTGTTGGAGTTACCAGCGCTGGACGCTGCTGGCTTGAAACGCATGCAGCCGACGGAGGCGGAGCGTCCTTCGAGCACCTTGCCCGACCTTGCTGGAATCCAGCGAGTGTTGCTTTACGGCTGAGAAGGGTGCACGGTTGGTCAGGCTGGGGAGAGGGTGGCAGCCTTGATCATGCTGTCGAGCTTCACGCGTACATCGGGAGTGATGTTGGTGAAAAACAGCCCAAGGTCGTAGGCGCCATCCGTGCGTCGTTCACAGCGGACCACGGCCGCTTCGATGACCAAGCTGGTTTCCCTTTCATTACCAACGGCGGCCACATTGAGGCGCACCTTCATGTGCGCCATTTCCGGCAACGGGATGCTGCACACGGCGAGGGCGCCGCTGCGGCTGAGATTCGCCACTTTGCAGGAAACCTCTTCGGTTCCTGAGAGCTTGGCATCTATGAGCGTGTCGACGCGGGGTTCTTGACGGCGATCGTTGAAAGTCATCGCAGTTCCTTTCTTTTGGCGGCTCCCTCGGGCGCGGGAGAGCTTCCGGGTGTCCTCCCCGCAGCTTATGATCGCGTGCGGTTCGGGCTGATCTCCGCTTTTTCGGCGGGGCCAGCGTGGCTGCTGAACTTTTTTCTCACTCTCGGCCCGGGTTTTCCGGCCGGGTGGAGACCCTTGGAGAAGTGGTTATGGCAAATCTGAACAAGGTCATGTTGATGGGCAACCTCACTCGGGACCCCGTGGTGAAGTACCTCCCGAACGGCAATGCGGTGTGTGAGATTGGTTTGGCGACGAACCGGGTCTGGTTCGACCCACAAACCAAGGAGAAGAAGGAAGCCGTCACTTTCGTGGACTGCGTGGCCTACGCCCGCACGGGAGAAAACATCGGCAAGTTCTTCAAGAAGGGCAAACCCATCTTTATTGAGGGCCGACTGAACTATCGCGCTTGGGAAAAGGATGGAGTGAAACGTAGCAAACTCGAGGTTGTGGTTGAGGGCTTTGAGTTCATCGGTGGCCGAGATGGCGAGAGCGGTCAGAACCGTTCGGGCGATGGCGGCCGCTCTGACGCCCACCAGCAGCAGGCGGCCCACATGGACGAAGGTGCTGGCAGCGGCGGAGGTGGAGCGGCGCATTACGACGACGAAGTACCGTTCTGACAAGGAGTTGCGGCATGTCCGGGGGCCTTTGCTCGGCCCGCGATGAAAGGTTGCACCAAAGCGCCGGCTTGAAGCATTTGGCTGCTTGCGTGTTGCTTGCGTTCGGGAATAGAATCAACTCACGAAAGATGGAGTGGCCCCGTAGTGATGCTGGGGCAAACTCCTCGGAGTAAGAGTTGCGGTAGTCCCCCGAAGGTGCGCTGATTCTTGTCAATTCGAAGCGACCAAACTTGAAGTCCTCACGCGAAAGTCTTCTGCTTGTTGCCATTCCCTTGGTGATGCTCACCGGGGCTGTGGTGTTTTTGCTGCCACGAAGTGGTGAGCAGACGGAGTGGGAGAGTGTTGCGCCTGCGGGCCCGATGATCGAGCAACCGGTGCAAGTCATCCGCAACATTGCCATGCGTGCAACCGAGGAGCCTGTTGCCGTGCTCGCAGTGGCGGTTGTGCCACTGGTCGAACAGAACCTCGTGCAGGGTTCAGTGACGGACACACGCGGAGTGCCCGTGCCTGGCGCCGTTGTACGCGTCACCGCACGCGTCAACATGTTGGATGGACAAGGACAGTCTCTTTATCCGTTGGAGCCAGCGAGTTTCACGAACAGTGACGCATTGGGGCGCTTCTCGTTTCGCCATGCAGGTGCAGTGCTGTACGACCTCGTCATCAGCGCGGCAGGTTTTGCACCGGAGACGCTGACTTCACAGCAAGGGTCGCATTGCACCGCGGTACTGACTTTGCCGGCGACAGTGTCAGGCACAGTGACCGATGGGAATGGGAATGCCATCGAAGGTGCCGAGCTCAATCTCGTGCAAGGGTCACGCCGCATCGTTGGTAGCACGAGCAGATCTGGGAGCTATCGCTTCGAGCAGGTCGCGGGTGGCGCAGCACTCCTTGAAGTGGCACATCCGCAGTTTGAACCTCAGTTGCTGCGCATTCCCGCCATCCTCGAGGATGAAGAAGTTGTGCTGGATGTTTCTCTGCAGATCGGCTCTGCCCTCACCGGCCGCGTGCTGCGTGCAAACGGGCAAGCTGCCAGCAATGCCACTGTGGTTGTTCAGGATCTGATGCGCATGTTGCCTTGCGGCACTTTGCTCACCGATCTGAACGGGATGTTTAGGATGCAGTCGGTCATGCTTGGTGGGCGCTACCGCATTAGCGCGCACGGCGAAGATTGTGCTGCATCGCTTACGATTCACGTGCCTCGGGAAGGGCCTGCTCCTCTGGTGGAGTTGCATTTGGCTCCTCGTTGGGTCTTTGAGGGCACCGTGACAGCTCAAGGTGGCACTGCAATCCAAGATGCAACCATCATGCTTGTGGCCGAGAATGGGACTAACAGCGCGACGACCATCACGGGTTCGAATGGCGGTTTCGTTGTGAAGGAACTCGTGGTCGGCATGAGCTATCGCCTGATTGCCGTGTCTCCAGGCTTTGCCGTTTTTCAGGCTGCTGGCCTCACTGCGCTGAATCCGCAGATTGCTGCTGTACTTGAAGAAGCCCTCTCTGCAGACGGACACGTCGTCAGCATTCACGGCCTACCCTTGCAAGGTGCAGCTGTGAAGTTGACATTCCCGAATAATGCAGCTGCGCCGATATTCACTCTGACCGGTCCTGACGGGCGCTGGCATTTCGATGGCTTGCCGTCCGGCGATGCATGGATGACCGTGATGCGCGCTGGCTACGAAAACTCGGTGAGCAGCATCACACTTGTTGCCCCAGCCCGCTTGGCTGCAATGCAAACTCAGCTGTCGCCCTTAAACTGAGGCGCATGGCGCGGCTGGCATTGGTTTTGTTCTGCATCAGTTGCACGTGGATTCCTGCACAGGCCAAGAGCGTCATGTTGGAAGGCGAAGCGCTTCAAGTCTTGACTGCGGTTGACGCGCGCTTGCTGGAGCCGCTGCGTGCCCATGCTGTTAGCTTCGTGTATCGCCCGCAAATCCGTGTCGTCGGCACAGCAGCCACGCCCGCTCTATGGAGCGTGCGCTACTCGTGGCGTGATGGCGTCGGCGATCGCGTCGACTTTCTGGACGCAGAATCGCACCCATGTGCTCATGTGCCGGATGCACCAGTGGAGCAGCGTGCTGGGGCGCTGCAGCAACACCTCAACATGGCTCGTGGTCTGGCAGCATTTTTTCGTGGACGTGCGCACGTGCAGGCCTATTCAGGATGTCGCGGGCGGGTGGAACGCGAAACTGTGAATGGTGTCGCAGAGGTTTCCGTGGTGCTCGAGCCGGCAGAGCGGCAGCGAGTGGCGCGCACTGTCATTCGGCTGGATAGGCGCGGGGTTCCTTGGAAGGTTGAGCGCAGCATGACCAATGGCGATCGCGTCTTGCAACATCCACAGTATGAACCGCGTGGTGACAAGTTTGCGTTGTTGGTGTTGCAGCACATGGAGACGCCCGCGGTCACCAGTGAAAAGGGCCACACCTACGCTTACGAATTCAAATGGCAAACGGTGGACGGTGTCTTGCTTCCAGCGAGTGTGAGCAAGCAAAGCAAAGATGAGGATGAACCAGGCCTCGGGACTACCGAGTTCCGTGAGGTTCGTTTGGGGGCTTCGGTGGCTGAGTTTGAGCCGCTGGCTCCTGCATTCGTGCGCTGAGCAGTAGCAAGGCCTCAGCGTCGACTTCAGCGCGGTTGACCAGATTCACCGCCGCGCGCAAGCGGTCACGCAAACCGCTGTCATCTGGCACACCTTCCGCGAAATCGCGTAGCACTTGCACCGTCATGCGAAAAGTGCGCACAATGTCGCCAGCTTGTGCGGCTGTGAACTGGTGGAGGTCGTCGAACGTGCTGCCATCGACCCACGCAGCCATGGCGGCTGTCATTGAAAAATCTGGGGGTTTGATGCAGTTTTCGATGCCGGCAGCGCGTTCGAGCTTAGCGAATTCCATGCAACGCTTGCGTGCGCGATTCGCGGCGGTGTCGAGTGTGCGCGAAGCAAAGCGTGAGTGCATTTCCCCGCGTCGCGCTTCATGCACGACAGCGCAGAGCAGCATGGCGCACTCACCGGGCGTCAAGTCTTCGAAACAACCGGCCGCGTGCAGTTCAGTGATGCTGATCTCGAAGGCCTGCAAGCGTGTCGCGAGACGACCTTTGCCTGTCAATGTGCGACCTTCGAGATAGTGCGCACGCTCCAAGACTTTCAGGCGTGAGCGCAGGGTGGCGCGTCCGGATTTTCCTTTGTCGCCACGCAACCATGCGGCGAACGACTTGCCGACAGCGTCATAAATGCCCTCACCAACGTCGTGCCACAAGCGCAGGACAGCGTTGTAAGGCAGATTGAATTGGCTGGTCAGCGGCGGAACTTTTCCGAAGATCACATCCTTCACCGCTTTGGGGTCGTCGCGTTCGGGATCGATGTTTGCAAACACGGAGCCTTCGGTGTCCATGCCTTGACGGCCGGCACGGCCCGCCATCTGGTGGTACTGAAGTGGCGTGAGCCAGTCGAACTCGATGCCGTTGAACTTGCGTAGCGAGGAGAAGCATACGGAGCGCGCTGGCATGTTCACACCGAGCGCAAAGGTCTCGGTGGTGAAGAGCATGCGCAAAGCTCCCGTCGTGAAAAGGCGTTCTACGATTTCTTTCCACACGGGCAGCATGCCTGCGTGGTGGTAGAGCACCCCATGCGCGGCCAACGCACGCATGTCAGGTGTGGCGGAATCATCTTCGATCTTGAAGAGGCGGCAGAGTGCGTCGAAAGCGTCCAGCAGTTGTCGGCGCTGTTCTGCATCGACAAGGTGACGCTTGCACGCTGATTGCGCTCGCATTTCACATTCGCGGCGCGAGAAGCAAAAGAACAAACCTGGCAGCATGTGATTCTGCGCGACCCAATCGAGCAAGTCTGTGCCGTGCTCGCCACGTCTGGCTCCGCGATGTCGATCGCGCACCGGCTTTTCAATTTGGCGCCGCGCCTCGCCGGGTCTTATCGGGCCGGTCTGAGGTGTGAACACATGATGTTGCAGCGGTACGGGTCGATCGCGCGTGATGACTAGGTCCACATCCTCTTCGCGCACACTGCAGATCCAATCGCGGAACTGCTGGAGGTTTGAAATGGTGGCTGAGAGTCCGAGGAAGCGCACGCCCTTGGGCGCGAACATGAGGCACTCTTCCCACACCGTGCCGCGATCGCTGTCGGCGATGTAGTGAATCTCGTCCATGATCACCCAGCGCGCGCCGAGATTGCGTTCGTTGCCGGTGATCAGCGTGTTGCGGAAGATTTCCGTAGTCATGATCAACGCCGGAGCTTGGGCATTGATGGTCACGTCGCCGGTCATGATGCCAATGCGGTCGCCCCACGTTGCGCGGAAGTCGCGAAACTTCTGGTTGCTCAGCGCTTTCACCGGCGAGGTGTAGATGACACGCTCGCCACGCGAGAGACAGAGCTCCATTGCGTATTCTGCCACGACGGTTTTGCCCGCGCCGGTGGGTGCCGAAACCAGCACGGAATGGCCGGCATCGACGGAGTCGAAGGCCTGGGCTTGGAATGGGTAAAGCTCGAAACCGTGCCAGCGGCGCGGTTGGTCAGTTGGATTGGAGGGCATCAGAGCAGAAAACCTTGTGGCACGCTACCAGAGCTTCATCTTGCGGCAACGCCGCTTGCCGCTGCGCCGCCGTGGGGCTAAGTTTCGCACCTTCCAAATCGTGAGGAGCCAGCGTGGCCGGTCACAATAAGTGGGCCAACATCAAGCATCGCAAGGGCGCGCAAGACAAGCGCAGGGGCATTCTGTTTTCGAAATGCTCGAAGGCGATCATGGCTGCGGTGCGCCAAAATGGGCCCGATCCAGACATGAACCTCACGCTGGTTTATGCCATCGAGAAGGCTCGGGCCGCGAACATGCCACGCGAGCGTATCGAACGTGCCATTCAAGCGGCTTCTGGCGGCAATCAGGGCGAGAGTTTTGAGACGGTTCTCTACGAAGGATACGCGCCGGGCGGCGTCGCCGTTTTGGTCGAGGCGCTGACTGACAACCGCCATCGGACCGCGCCAGATGTGAAACTGCTTTTCTCGAACCATGGCGGCAACATGGGAGCCAGCGGTTGTGTTGCACACCTTTTTGCTTGCAAGGCTGTGTTTCGTGTGGCCACACAGAACGCGACGGAGGAGCGGCTCATCGAGCTCGTTGCCAACGCTGGTGGTGAAGATGTGGTGTTGGATGGTGATGACTTCGAACTCTCGGGTCCGCCAGAGAGTTTCGCCGCTCTACGCAACGCGCTTCTTGCTGCCAAGCTCGAGAGTACATCAGCGCAAATCAGTTTCGTACCCTTACTGAAGGTCGAGCTGACGGATGAGGCAATTGCGCGTGAGGTTCTCGCGCTCATGGAAGACTTCGAAGACAACTACGATGTGAGTAGCGTCACGGCGAACTTCGACATTCAGGGCGCGCTGGCTGAAAAGCTCGCGAAAGAGTGAGGCCTAGTGTTTGGGCGCAGCCTCGCGCTCGCGGGCACGCTCTTGCACAAAGCGCTCGACATCCGTGGCGAGATCTGAACCCTCTACACCCAAGACGCGCCACGATTTTTCGTAACTCACGCGATACACCTGTGGATGTTCAGTGCCACTAGGAAACTCAGTGCTGCTCAGGCGCAGTAGCATCGTTTGCGGCGTGAGTTCCGCAGCCTCAGTGCCGAAGGGCAGAGTGCCATCGGTGCGCCCTAACATGGGGTCGGTCCACCAAATGCTGTAGTTGGTTTCTTGCACGAGCTGCACCACGAGTTGACGGCCCGCGAGGCTGAGATTCACAGCGGCCAGCCCATTACCGAGGGAGCGATCAGCGCCGACTTCAGCGGCAGCGATGTCACCGCCGATGCGTGCGGCGACATAGGCGCGAACGTCTTCGCGCACTTGCATGTAGGTCTCAAGCGTGAAAGCACGCCCGTGCTTGCGCAGAATCTCGGTTTTCAGCGCATCCGAGAAGCACAAGTATTGGTGGCGGACAGCTTGTTCGCTGGTGTCGCTGAGTGCCGCTTTGAAGTATTCGAGCGTAGCCGTGGGAGATGCGAGCGTGTACCCCGGCATGCGCATCATGTCAGGCACCGGCGGTGCGGTAACACAGCATGCGCATAGCACCACTACGCAGCACAACGCCAAACCTGTGCGAACATGCTCTTTCACGGCTCGCGCAGGGTAGCCTTGGCGCAAGTGCAAGTCCACTGCTTTACTCAGTGGGCCTCTTTGTAGATAATCAGCAGCGGCGGTGCCTCCCTGACAGCGCCGACAGTCGGCAGATGAATCAGACGAGCGCCAGAAAACGCATCGGTGAAATCTTGCAGGCGGCCGGGGTCATTTCCGATGCCGCTTTGCAGGATGGACTCCGTTATCAGAAAGAGACATCCCTCAAGCTTGGGGAGTGCCTCGTGCGTTTGGGGCATTGCCGCGAAGAAGATGTCGCTCGCGCGCTCGCACGCCAAGCCGGGATTCCGTTTGTGGACGTTGGCAAGGGCAGCATCGATCCAGAGGCCATTGCGCTCATCCCACGCGAAACAGCTGAAGCGCACAATCTGTTGCCGGTGAAGCTCGAAGGTCCGCGCAAGTTGGTCATTGCGGTGACTGACCCGTTGGCGATCTACAACCTCGAGCATTTGAGTTTCACGCTGAACATTGAGTTCCGCTGTGCGCTCACGACGGAAACAGCGTTACTCGAGGGTCTGCGCCGCTATTACGGCATCGACAAGCGCCAGGCCTTGAGCATCACAGAGCAAGCGGCTCAGGTCGCGAAGAGCGGTGATGAAGATGGTCCCATCATTCGGCTGGTGCAGAATCTCTTTGAAGATGCAGCAAAAGCGCGAGCATCGGACATTCACGTCGAGCCGATGGCCGATCGTGTGCGTGTGCGTTTTAGAGTCGACGGAGTGTTGCGCGTTGCGGCTGATTTGCCTAAGGCGTTGCAAGGCGCGGTGCTGTCACGATTGAAGCTCATGGCGGGCATGGACATTGCCGAGAAGCGCAAGCCTCAAGACGGTCGTGCTGCAGCGGAAACGGTGCGCAAGAAGCTGGATGTGCGCGTGAGTGCGTTGCCGGGCACTCATGGCGAGAGCATCGTCATGCGCCTGCTGGACAAACAGGAAGGCTTGGTCAGTCTCGAACGCCTCGGTTTCGACGCGCGCGATCACGACCGCTTCAGGCGTGTGATCAAGCGTCCTAACGGCATCATGCTCGTGACGGGTCCGACGGGTTCAGGAAAGACAACTTCGCTCTATGCCGCACTGCAGGAGTTGAACCGTCCCGATGTGAAGATCATCACGGCCGAAAACCCGATTGAGTATCACTTGCCGGGCATCAATCAGTGCCAAGTGCATCACCAGATTGGTCTCGACTTCGCTCGCATTTTGCGCGCCATGTTGCGCCAAGCGCCCAACATCATCCTTGTGGGCGAAATCCGCGACCACGAAACCGCCTCTATTGCCATTCAAGCAGCGTTGACCGGACACTTGGTGTTCTCGACCTTGCACACCAACGACGCGCCATCGGCACTCACGCGACTCGTGGACATGGGTGTCGCGCCGTTCTTGGTTTCTTCCTCCGTCGCCGCGGTGTTGGCGCAACGCTTGATGCGCAAGCTGTGCAGTCGTTGCAAGCGTGAACACCATCCGAACGCCGGAGAACTTGCCGCGGTCGGGCTTTCGCCAGAGCGATTGGGCGGACGCACTGTGTGGGCCGCCACAGGTTGCGACGATTGCCGCAACACGGGCTATTCAGGTCGCGTGGGCATTTTCGAGATGTTGGAAATGAGTCCAGACTTGCGCGAAGCGGTTTTCAATCGTGAGCCCACAGCGCGCCTTCGTGAACATGCGCGCACTTCTGGCGGGATGTTGCCGCTGCGCGAAGATGCGTTGCGCAAGGTGCTTGCGGGCACCACATCTCTCGAAGAAGTGTTGCGAGTTTTGTCCAAAGAAAGCGTCGGCGTCGCCGCCGTCATGGAGTGATGCAATGAACATGGAACTCCTGATGCGCACCTGCATTTCTCAGAATGCAAGCGACATCCACATCCGCGTGGGGCGCAAGCCCGTGTTGCGCGTGTCTGGACGGCTGCGCGACCTCGCGGAAGAAGTGGTGACTTCCGAGCAAGCCGAGCAGCTTGTGAGCGAAGTGCTTCCCGAACGACTGCGTGCGGAGCTCAATGAACGTGGTTCGGCAGACTTTGCGATCACCTTTGGGACGGAGGCACGCTTCCGCTGTTCTGCATTTCGCGAGAAGGCGGGCCAAGCGCTCGTATTGCGCCGCATTCCCTCGAAGATTCTCGAGTTTCCGGAAATCGGTTTGCCGGATCACATCAAGGACCTGCTCTCGCGCCAACGCGGTTTGATCTTAGTGACTGGGCCTACCGGCTCCGGCAAGACCACGACGCTGGCGACGCTTATCAACGAAATCAACGCCACTCTCGACAAGCACATTGTGACCATCGAGGACCCCATCGAGTATTTCCATCCACAGCGGAAGAGCATCATCACGCAGCGCGAAGTGGGTGTGGATGTTCCAGATTTCTCTGAAGCCATGCGCCGTGTGCTGCGCCAAGACCCGGATGTGATCATGCTCGGTGAAATGCGTGACTACGAGACCATCAGTACGGCCATTACGGCTGCAGAAACGGGTCACTTGGTCTTTGGAACCCTGCACACCACAGGCAGTGCGCGCACCGTGGATCGCATCATCGACTCGTTCCCCAAAGATCAGCAGGAGCAAGTGCGCACGCAGCTCGCGCTGTCCATCGTGGCCGTCATCTCGCAAGTGCTGATGCCACGCAAGGGTGGTGGGATGGTTGCTGGGTTCGAGCTCATGATCAATACGCCAGCCATCGAGAACTACATTCGCAAAGCAGAGACGTTTAAGATCTCCAGCGATATTCAAACGGGACGCAAGCGCGGCATGATCTTGTTGGATGATCACCTGTTGCAGCTTTGGCGCGAAGGAAAACTGGAAGCCGAAACAGCGCTCGAATACGCGCAAGATCGCATCGAAATGCGCAACCGAATGGCCTGACGGCGATGACAGAAATCAAACGCAGATTACTCGGGCAGATTCTTCGGGACATGAAGGCCTGCGGGCTCGGAGCAGTCCAGGAAGCCCTTGCCGTTCAGATGGAGAAGGGTGGCCTGCTCGGTGAGTTGCTGTTGGAGCAAGGCGCGATTACGCGGCAACAGTTGCTCGCGGCATTGGCGGAGCAAGCGGGCATGCCTGCCGTGGATCTCGAAGTGGTCGCGGTGCAGCCCGAAGCTGCCCAAAAGGTGGATGCGGCCACGATGCAAGCGTTTCAGTGCGTGCCTTGGAAGCTGGAAGGGCGCGTGCTGCATGTGGCGCTTGCGAATCCGCTCAACACGCAAGTACTGACCGATATTGGTTTCATGACCGGTCTCGAGGTGCGCGGTGCCTTGGCTTCCGACAAGGCCATCGCTGCGGCGTTGAAGCGTTTGCATCCCGTGGAGGAGAATCTCGACGATTTCCTTGACGGGCTTGGCGCCGATGCCAGCAAAGGAATCGACGACCCTGTTTCTGCGGCGCGCTCTGCACCCGTGGTGCGTCTGCTGAATCACATTTTGGTGGCCGCCATCCGCGATCGCTCCAGCGATATTCATTTCGAGCCGTTCGAAGAGGAGTTCCGTGTTCGTTATCGCATCGACGGCACCTTGTTCGAACTGCGTTCGCCACCGCGGCATTTGGCAGTGGCGTTGCTGTCGCGCATTAAAGTGCTCGCCAACCTCGATATTGCTGAAGTGCGCGTCCCGCAAGATGGGCGCATCGAACTCATGGTGGCTGGGCGCAGTGTGGACATCCGCGTTTCGACATTGCCCACGATGTTCGGCGAGTCTTGTGTGTTGCGCATTCTCGACCGCAGTGTGGTGCGCCTCGATCTTGCGAATCTCGGTTTGCGTGCGGACGACCTCGTGTTGCTCAAGGATCTCATTGATCGCCCTCACGGCATCGTGCTCGTGACGGGCCCAACGGGATCGGGCAAGACCACCACGCTTTATTCGGCGCTGAACGCAGTGAACGATGAGGGCATCAAGATCATCACCACGGAAGATCCCGTGGAATACGACCTTGATGGCATTGTTCAGGTGCAAGTGAACGAGGAAATTGGAGTCACCTACGCGGCCTGTTTGCGCTCCATTTTGCGCCAAGACCCGGACAAGGTTTTGGTGGGCGAGGTGCGCGACAAGGAGACGGCTCAGATCGCTGTGGAAGCGGCGCTGACTGGACACTTGGTGTTCACAACACTGCACACCAATGACGCACCGTCGGCAGTGACGCGACTCGTCGATATTGGGGTCGCGCCGTACCTCGTGGCGGCGACTTTGGAGGGCATTGTGGCTCAGCGACTCGTTCGTCGCATTTGCATGAAGTGCCGCGAATGGAACGTGCCGTCCGATGAAGTGCTTTACGAGCTTGGTCTCACGCGCGAGACCATGCAGGACCGAAAGTTTGCTTGCGGGCGTGGCTGCGCAGAGTGCAACGGCACGGGGTTCAAGGGGCGTATGGCGCTCTTTGAAATGCTCGTGGTGGATGACCAGCTCGCGCAAGCCATCGTCGAAGGTGTATCGCTCGGAAAGTTCCGCGACCTCGCTCGTGAGCGCGGCATGCGCACTTTGCGAGACAACGGGTTGCTCGCCATTTTCGATGGTCAAACAACACCGGAAGAGGTTGTGCGCGAGACACTGGCGACATTCTGAGTGATTGACCCTGCCGAGGATGGCCCGCACAATGCTGCGGGAGCTCGCTCGGAAAGAGCTGAGGTAATGCATGTCTGACAAGTTGAAAGCACGACGCGAACGATTGGCCGAGAAAGCGTCAGGGCCAGGAGCGGCAGAGCCAAGTGCACAAAGGCGATCTTTGGGCCATGTCGCGCGCAAAGCCAAAGTCTTGTTCACTTTGCAGTTTGCGACGCTGCAAGACGCCGGTCTGCCTGTGCTGCGCAGCTTGAAGGTCCTTGAGAACCAGATGGAATCGGGCGCCATGAAGCGGGTTGTTGGTGAGATCTCCAGCGATGTCGAAGCAGGCAGCAGCCTTTCGGAAGCGATGGCGAAGCATCCTAGCGTGTTCGACGACCTTTACGTGAACATGATTCGTGCCGGCGAAGCGTCGGGCGCGCTCACCATCATTTGCAATCGTCTCGCGGGGTTCATGGAGAAGGCAGAGGCTCTTCGTCGGCGCATCCGCGGAGCCATGGTTTATCCCATGATGGTGATGTTGATCGCCATTGCCATTGTCACGTTCATCATGCTTTTTGTGGTGCCGAAGTTCGAAGACGCATTCGCACAGTTGCGCGGCGAGTTGCCAGGGATGACTCGGTTTTTGATCGACACATCGCGCTGGCTGGTAGACCACTGGTATTTGCTACTTGCCTTGCCGCTGGCGGTGTGGAGCACCCTTGTGATGCTCGGGCGCAGCCCATCTGGTCGGCACTTTCTCGACCGCGTACGGCTGAAACTTCCGCTGGTTGGAGGCATCATTCAGCGTTCTCAAGTGGCCCGTTTTGCTCGCACGCTGGGCACGCTCAGCTCCAGCGGAGTGCCGCTGCTGCAAGCGCTCGAAATCACCGGTGAGGCGTCCGGCAACGTCGTAATGCGCGAAGCAGTAGACGCCGTGAAGGTCGCAGTCAAAGAGGGCGAACCTATTGCCCGCCCCATGGGGGAGTGCGGTTTCTTCGACGATATTGTCGTGAACATGGTGGATGTCGGTGAAGAAACCGGTGAACTCGACCGTATGCTCATGAAGATCGCAGACAACAACGACACGGAGGTGGATGTGCGCGTCGCGGCCATGACCGCCGTGCTCGAGCCTCTGCTGATCGTCACGATGGCTGTGATCGTTGGGTTTATTGTGGTCTCGCTTTATCTGCCGCTGCTGAAGCTCCAGGAGCTCATCGGCAAGTAGGAGGATGACTCTTGTCACTGCGGCGCAAGGCGCTGCTGATCTTCTTGGTCACGAGCCTCGTATCTGCTGCGGGGCTGCTGCTGTATGTAGAACAGGAAGGGCGGAGGTCTTCGGAGCGCGAACGGTCTGCACGCGCGTCTGACATTCTTGCCGGAGCGTTGGCCGAGACAGTTGCGCGCGATCTTGATGGTGTGTTTCAGCGCAATCTCCAACCGATGGCCACGTTGTTGGCCATGCGAGCTCTGCCGTTCTTTGACGAAGCCATCTTTCGCAAGCTGGCTGACAAGGTGGTGCTGGTGCGTTGTGAAAACGGCGCGCAGCCATGGACTATTTACAACCTTCGTCGGCGCTACGTGTTCGACGCAGATCTGGATCGCAGTCATGCCATCCGCATGGTGCAGGAATCGCTAGCCAAAGGAGCGTCCGTTCATGATGGCGCTGACTTTGCTGGGCCCATCAAGTGCGCTGGTGTGGATTGGGGTGGTTTTTTCGTGCGCATGGCACCCGCCATCGGTAGCAGCTTGGCACCGTCATTCGCGGTGAAGACCGTGGCTTTTGTCCTACTGCCGGCATTTGGGCTGCTCTTTCTCGCCTTGTGGACATTTCTTTCACGCCGAGTGTTGCGCCCCTTGGAGGAGTTGGATGCTGTGGTGTGTTCCGCAGGCGCTGGTGACTCCTCGCGCCGTGCCACCGTGCGCGGTTCAGCCGATGATGAGATGGCCCGCCTGTCGGGCAATTTCAACCGCATGCTCGATCAGCTTCACGTCTACCGCCACGAACTTGAGGCACGTGTGGTGCAGAAGACCAAAGAACTCGAAGCCAGAAATCGCGAACTTCTCTTGGGTCAGCGGCTCGCAGCCACGGGAACGCTCGCAGCGGGTATCGCGCATGAGATCAACAATCCTCTTGGCGGTGTGCTGAATGCTGCTGTGCGTTTGAAGCGTCCAGACATTACTCCGCAGCAGCGCGCACAGTATTTGGCGCTCATCGAAGATGGGGTCACGCGCATTGGCGACATCGTGCGCAAAGTGCTGGAGGTTTCACCACGCCAGACTACGCCAGTGGCCGTGGACTTACGTATCGCCGCGCAGCGCACTCTTGATTTCGTGCGCCACCGTGCCGACCACTGTCGGGTTGAGCTGACGCTCAACGCTCAATCGGATGAGCACCTGCTTGTGTTGGGTGAAGCCAACGAAATCGGCCAAGTGCTGTTGAATCTCGCCATTAACGCGGTGGATGCTTGTGTGCCGGGCGGGCATGTAGGCATGAGTGTGCGCTC
The DNA here is from genome assembly GCA_009691765.1 of Planctomycetota bacterium. GTDB lineage: Bacteria > Planctomycetota > SXUL01. The sequence goes on from SIAO01000006.1 coordinate 65,911, forward strand.
AGAGGGGGCTCATGTTGTGCTTGAAGTCAGCGATGATGGAGCCGGTATGGCGCCTGAAGTCGCAGCACGCGCCTTCGACTTGTTCTTCACAACGAAACCGGCGGGTGAAGGCACCGGGTTGGGCCTCGCCATGGTTCACAGTGTTGTGACGGCTCTCGGTGGTACGGTGGAACTGCACACGGAGGCACAGAAGGGAACACGTGTGTTGTTGCGTTTGCCGCGCCTCGTGGGCCGGAGCTGAGTTAGAGCACTTCACTTGCCATGCTGCCACTGCTCATTGCCATGCTGCTGCTGCTGTGCAGCAGCGCCTTGTTTTCTGCAGCCGAGACAGCCATCTTCTCGCTGGCGGACAAAGACGTTGATCGTCTCCCTTCGGCCGGTTCACGCGCTCTCATCCGGCGCTTGGTTGCGCGCAGGACCGGTGTGCTTATCAGTCTCTTGCTTGGCAATCTCATTGCGAATTTCGGCTTTTTTGCGCTTGGCAATGTGCTGGCTGAACAACTCCGCTCTGACATGTTGCCGCTTTGGGCGGATGCGGTTGCGCCCGCAGCGGTAGCGCTTGTCATTCTCTGCGGAGAAGTGACACCGAAGCTCGTGGCAGTGCGCAACCCGGCGCCCATTGCTGCGCTCGTGGCGTTTCCCGTCACCTGCGTAGATGTGGCGTTGCTCCCGATACGCAGTGTCTTGGCGTTCGTTTCTACCGCACTGTTGCGCTTCATCACCGGCCCTCGGCGCGCTGAAGGCCGCTTGGCCACCGTGGAGTTGGATGAGCTCTTGCGGCTGAGTGCGCAGGCCGGTCACATTGCCGCCGATGAGCGCGAACAGTTGCAAACCGTGTTGCTGCTCTCGCGCGTTACGGTGCGCGAGATCATGGTTCCTCGTGTGCAACTGATCGCCTTTGACTTGCGTCTCGAACGGCGCGAGTTTTTTGCGCTGGCAGCCTCTTGCCAGCACAACAAGATCCCTGTGCATCGCGGCGACTTGGATGGCATCGACGGTTGGCTGGATGCCAAGGAAGTCGGAGCTCATCCTGAAGCCGCGCTAGATTCCTTGGTGCATCCGCTTGGAATTGTGCCCGAGGGGGCGCGTGTTGCAGCGCTCTTGCCATTGCTCATCGACGAGCGACGGCGCATGTTGTTGGTGGTGGATGAATACGGTGGAACGGCCGGTTTGGTGACTCACGCGGATCTTGAGCACGCGGTTCTCGGAGACATGCAAGACGAAGGTGATAGCGACCGAGCGCTGATCACGCATATAGGTGTAGGCGAATGGAGCGTTGACGGAGTTCTCGGTCTGAATTTCTTGCATGTGCTGACGGGCCGTCGTGGCGAGGAAGGCCAGCAGGCGGCGAGTGTCGGCGGGGTCGTGATGGCGCTCCTCGATCGCATCCCTCTGAGCGGCGATCGTGTGCGCTATGTAGGGTTGGATCTCGAGGTGACAGAAATGCGCCGCTTCCGTCCGGTGCGCGTGCACGTGCGCCTGCTGAGTGAGGGTGCTTCATGATCGCAGCCCTCTTGATCTTCATGACAGCCCTACTGCTCTGCGCTTTTTACGCAGGGTTCGAAACAGGGCTCTACTCCATGGAGCAGGTACGCCTGCGCGTGCTGGCGGCCGGAGGAGATCGTCGAGCACGTCGCCTCCTGCATTGGTTCGGCCGGAAGGGCCGCGCGGTGGTGTTGATGCTCCTCGGCAACAACGTCGCACACTGGTTTGTGTCCTTTGCTGGAAGCATGTTGGTGGCTGTGGCTTTCCCGGCGCTAGATAGCGTCGATCGCGAATTGTGGAACTTGTGCTGCGTTGTGCCGGTGGTGTTTGTCTTGGGCGAGGTGGTCCCCAAGACGCTTTTTATGCGGCATCCGGCGAAGCTCATGCCTCTGTGCCTACCCTTGGTCGAAGTCAGCAGAGTTGTGCTGTGGATTCCCGCGGTGATCCTCGGTGGACTGCTGCGTCGACTCTTCCGAGGAGAATCGCAATTGACCGGCTTGCTTGGGCGAGAAGAGGTTGCCACAGCCTTGGCCGAGGCGCAGGCGTCAGGTCAAGTGAGTGATTCCCAGAAGGCCCTCGCGGACAGGGTCCTTGCTCTCCGGCGCCAACACGTGGATGCGATCATGGTGCCCATTGCACAGGCGAGTTGGGTGGATGTGGCAGCGGACGCAGCTACTGTGCGCGCAATGGCCTCTGCGTCAGGCCACACCCGGCTTTTGGTACGCGCCGGAGCCGCCGGAGCGGTCCTTGGCTATGTTTCGGTGCACGATGTCTCTGACACGGCGAAGCTCGGGGCTGGCGAGAAGCGGCGAGCGATCCCCGAGCTGGCAGTCGGCACGAACTCGGTGGCTGCGCTCGATGAACTTCGCCGCAGGCGTTGCCCGCTTGGGTTGGTCATGAACCGTGGCCGGCCCGTCGGGGTGATCTCTACGGCCGATATTGTGGACGTCCTTTTCCGCTCGGCACCGCTCGAGCGCTGACGCAGTGAAGTGCTGATTCCCGGCCTGTTTTTGAACTCCAGAGCCGGTTGGCAGAAAAGTGGCGTGCGGCTATGCTGCTCGCGCCTTCACCAAGGCGCCTCTATTCGATGAACCAAGCCAAACCCGCAATTGTGTTGTGCTGTGTTTTTGCAGCTCTGTCCGTATGGCTTCTGGCTACGCGGCCTGCAGTCGCTGTGACCGATTCCGATGGTAACCGTGAGCTTGTGGTGGTCACCGGTGGCTATGCCAATGGCATGGAAGTGCTCTATGTGATGGATGCCCGCACGAAGCACCTCGCGGTCTACCGTGTGGATAACGGCCGAAGCCTCAAACTGGTTGCGGCGCGCGATTGCACCTTCGACATGTTGCTTGAGAGCTATGGCGATGGCACAGAATCAGAGTTCATGCCTGCAGTGCTTCGCAAGCACTGGGCCAAGTACAATGCCGAAGCTTCTGGGGGCTCGGCCCCCACGGAGCTTGGAAAAGAAAAACCGCCAGAAGGCGGACGCTGAAGAAACTTGCAACTGGAATCCGCCTGCATGATATGCGGCGGCATGGAACAGGAGAACGATCGTGGCCGACGAGTACCTGAATTTCGAAAGCGCTTTGAAGGAACTGAAGCTCTCTGAGGAGCAGCTGAAGCGATTGGTTTCGGAGGGCGAAATCCGCGCCATCCGTGGCGACAACAACTCAATGAAGTTCCGCCGCGAAGAAATCGACAAGATCAAGACCACGGGCAAGGGCGCTGAGACACTGACAGACGACTTGCTCTTCGATGAAGGCAAAGATCTCGACATGGCTGATGAAGGCATGGCCACTGCGCAGATTGGTGCTGACACCACACAAGTCGGTGGCGGCGGCAAGACCGCTGTGCCCAGCAAGACCGATGCGAAAGCAGCAGCGAAGCCTGCTCCTGCGAGCCCTGTGCGCAGCACGCGGGCAAGTGGCCGCAGTACTGCGGCTCCTGCGGCAGCACCAGCGGTGACCTCTGCAGCTCGACGCAGCACCGTGCGCGCCGGTGGTGGCGCTCCAGTAGCTGACGATGGCTCTGGCGCTGGCGCCGGTATGGTGGCCGCTCTCGCCGTCGCATCGCTGGTGTGCCTTTTCGCTGCCATGGTTTGGTGGGATACCGCCAACGACCATGCGAGTGGCGCGACGAAGGGCATTTCGACTTGGGCTTTCGAGACCTTCGGTAAATAGAACTGATTCTCTGCTCACTTCGACTCTTGCGGGCGTGACGGTGGGCGCCGTCAGTCCGCGCGAGGGCGAGGGCAGGGTGTGCTCGGGAGGGATGACGATGCGTTCTGCAGTTTTGGGGCTATCTGTTGCGCTGCTGTTCGGAGCGTGTGCTTCGCAGAGCGTTGATGACGCCAAGAAGGAAATTGGCAACCAAGATCAAGTGATCAGGGGTCTGACGCTGCGCAATGAAGACCTCATGACGCAGAACAAGTTGCTCGACACTGAACTTGCAGCCAGCCGGGCAGAGAATGGGCGCCTCAAGGGCGAACGCTCTGCAAGCGACATGATGGGCGATGTAGCAGAAATGCTACGCAAGCTCGAAGCCGAACTCGGCCAACAAGGCGATGTCCACTTCAAGGCGCGTGGTGATGGCATCGCCGTCGAGGTCGCGGAAACGCTACTTTTCGACAGCGGCAAGGCCACACTCAAGAAGTCCGGTGTGAAGCTCATGAAGGAGTTGGGAGTGAAGCTCGGCGCGATGACGGGTGATATTCGCGTCGAAGGTCACACGGACAATCAGCCGGTACGCCTGAACACCAAGGAATTCCCGCTCGGCAATCTGCAGCTCTCAGGAGCGCGCAGCCTTGCTGTGGCCGATGTGCTCATCAAGGAATGTGGCTTCGAAGCGAAGCGCGTTTCTTTCGCCGGCTACGGCGAAGTGCGCCCGGTTGCCGACAACGGTTCTGATTCGGGACGTTCCCGCAATCGTCGTGTCGAGATCGTGGTGCTCAAACCTCAGGCCATGAAGTGATGGCGCAGAGGCGCGTTGCATCTCGCATCGCGCTTCTCTTGACACTCATGCTGGCGTTGGCTGCATGGGTGTTCTTGGGCTGGCGATTGCTGCTGCCTCCGCTTGAGGCAGAGCTCCCTCAAGAACGCACGCGCGACATGGTGCACTGCGAATCGGGCCTGAGAACTTCTTCGGGTCCTGAAGCTGTGCACAGCGTCGCGGCGTTCTGGATCGATCGCTTCGAGGCAACGCGCCACGACTATGCGCTGTTCCTCGCCGACAATCCAATATGCGTGGATGCGGCGCGTGGTCTCACCGTGCAAGACCTGGAGAGGCAACCAGACTTGCCCGTCACGCGCGTTACTCTCGAGGAAGCGCGGTTGTTTGCACTTTATGCACGCAAGCGTTTGCCAACTCTGATGGAGTGGGAATGGGCTGCCGCAGGGCCTGCGAATCTGCAGTTTCCATGGGGAGACGCAGAATCCATGACGCCGCTCGCCAACACCCTAGAGGCTGGGCTCGAGGCGCTCGCCCCTGTTGGCATGTTCGAAGGTGGTCGCTCACGCTTTGGTGCTTATGACCTTGTCGGTAACGCAGCTGAATGGACGAACTCACCTGCAGGCTTGCATTCGCCGGATCGCTATCTCATTAAGGGCGGGTCCTATCTGGATCCAGCACGTGACCGCAGCACTCTGCTGACAGCGCTGGATTCGTGGACTCCGTTGGGTGCTGGATGGTTGCCGATTCCGTGGCGCCTTGCTGGTTCTGAAGCGTGGTTCAGCGATACAGGTTTCCGTTGCGCGCTTGAAGACGCTGCTGTCGCGCAGGACATTGAACTTCGTACGCTCGTGAGCCAACTAGGCGCACGCGATCCTTGGGGCTGGTTTTTTGATAGACGTGGCGCGGAGTCGAAACTGCGAGCACTCGGTGTTGTCGCCTTGCCCTATTTGGAATACGCCATGCGGACAGATAATGCCGCGCTGGCCGAGCGTCTACTCGAATTGGCGCAAGCGATTCGTCGCGGAGAGCATTGATGCTGCCGCGCACGAGCGCTGAGATCGACAGTTTTCTAGAGGCGCATGGGTTAGCGCCTCTCGCGCGCTACGGCCAGAATTTCTTGGTGCATGCTGGCGCACTGGACCACGTCGCTGACGCAGGAGGAACGCTCTCTGGGCGTGTCGTCTTGGAAATCGGGCCGGGTCTTGGTGCGTTGACCACCGTGTTGCTTGAGCGTGGTGCGCGGGTGGTCGCCGCAGAAATCGACGGAGGCTATTGCAGCGTGCTGCGCGAGGCCTTCGCACAGACGCCACACTTCACCTTGGTGGCGGGTGATTGTCTTGAGGGAAGAGTGCTTGCTCCAAGACTTCTCGAGATGCTTGCGCAGGCGGGCGCGTGGACCGAGGGCTACTTGGTTATCTCCAATTTGCCCTACCAAATCAGCTCACCGTTTCTTGCCGCCTTGCCGCACATGGCCGTGGCACCCGAGCGCGTCGTGCTGACGCTGCAAAAGGAAGTGGCCCGCGCCTTGCGTGCCGCGCCGGGCAGTGAGTACTACACACCGCTGTCGCTCCTTGCGCGCTTGTGTTTCAAGGTCGAGCTCTTGCGCACATTGCCCGCTAACTGTTTTTATCCGCAACCCGATGTTGAGTCGGCTGTCGTGCGTTTGACACCACTCCCGGTGCCCGCCGATTTGGATGGACTGCTCACCTTCGGGCGCGCACTCTTGGGGAATCGGCGACAGACGCTGCGTCGCACCTTGCTGCGGGCCTATGCAGCGCTTGGTCTGGAAGTGTCGCAGCCACAGATTCAAAGCGCGCTCACGAACGCGAAGCTCGATGGGGATGAGCGCGCCGATGTGCTCGAGGTAGCGCAGATTTTGAGCCTTTTCCACAGCGGCTGTGGCCAATGAGCTGCGGTATGATCTGCACGCGCGCATCGGGCCCAGAGGTCCTGCGTGCGGCACGGTGTACCTAGTGGCGGCGAGCAGCGGTCGAAACAGCATCGAAGAAGTGCGTGCAGCCACTGACATCGTGGAGGTGGTCAGCGGCTACTTGCCGTTGAAGAAATCGGGCGCTGGTTTCTCGGCATGCTGCCCCTTCCACCGCGAAAAGACACCCAGCTTTCACGTCTCGCCGACGCGACAGACATTCCATTGCTTCGGTTGTCACGAAAGTGGCACCGTGTTCGATTTTGTCATGAAGATGGAACGCGTCGAGTTTGCGGAAGCACTACGCGTGTTGGCGGAGCGTGCTGGGGTGGTTTTGGATGGGCGAGGAGCCGGTGAAGATCGCGCGCCCCTGATAGCAGCGCATTCTTGCGCTCAAGACTTGTTCAGATCTGTTTACAAAGCGTTATCGGGTACAGCCACGCGTGAGTATGTGGCGAAGCGTGGGATTAGTCCCGAGATGGCGGAAGCGTGGGGCCTCGGGATGGCGCCTGAAGGCTGGTCAGGGCTCGTCGATGCAGCCGCGGCGCGGAGCATTTCCTCTGCGGTGTTAGAGCGTTCAGGTCTTGCTCTGCCCGGATCCACGCGCCCCGGCCACTACGATCGTTTCCGCGGTCGACTCACGTTCCCAATCAAGGACAGTTTTGGACGCATCGTTGCTTTCGGTGCGCGCTCACTCGATGGCTCTGAGCCCAAGTATCTGAACTCGCCCGAGACGCCGATCTTTTCCAAGGGCCGCATGCTCTATGGCATTGAGCGCCTGAAGCACCATCCACGCACTGCGCCTGTGTTGGTGATGGAGGGCTACACCGACGTCATCATGAGCACGCAAGCCGGCGTGCCCGGCTGTGTGGCGACGCTTGGGACTGCGATGACCAGCGCCCACGCACGCATCCTCAGTCGTTACACCGAACGCATCATTCTTGTGTACGACGGTGACAAGGCTGGGCTCGCTGCTGCTGAACGCGGCGCGCGCTTGCTGCTTGAAGGTGGGCAACTCGATATTCAAGTTGCCGTGTTGCCCGACGGGCAAGATCCATGTGACTTCTTTCTTGCTCGCGGCGAAGCTGGCGTGCCAGAACTCTTGGGATTGACCGTGCCGCTGGTGGAGTTTCTTTTGGATCGTGTAGCGCTGCGCCATGATCTCACTCAAATCAGCGGAAGGCTCAAGGCTGCGCATGAGCTGGCGCGCAATGTGGCCGCTGTGTCGGATCCTGTGGCGCGAGAGTTGCTCCTTGCACGCGTTGCAGAGCGCCTTGGCGTGAGCACTCAAGCCTTGCAACAGCGTGTTGTCGCTGAGGTGAAAGAGCCACGGCCGTCTGAGCAAGGTGAACAGCATGCAGCAAGCGCCTGGGTGCAGAGTGGGCCCAAGAACGCGCGCAAGACGGCAAGCCTATGGATCGTGCAAGCCGCCCTGAACGAACCGGCGTTTGCAGCGAGTCTGACCATCGAGCAGATCGCCTGTGTGCCTGCAGGAAGCGTGCGCAGCATTCTTGAAACGATGGCAAGCGCAGCGGCCAACGCTGGAGCGACGCCCGGCAGTTTGCTGGACAGCATTGAAGACCCCGCGTTGCGGGAAATGGCTCGACGGGCTCTCCTTCCAGAGAACCACGGGCATGATTTGAGCCGCATGGGGTTGGACGCACTAGCCTCTTTGTCCCGAGAAACTGGGCGGGGTGAAGTGCAACGCCTGCAGGAGCGTCTCGGCGACGACCCGGAGGCCTTGGCAGAACTCAGTCGGCGCTATCGTGCCAGCAAGTCGGGTCAGCCCGGAAGCATGCCGGGTCTGATTCCAGATGCATCATCATGAAGAATCTTCCTACAGACGTCGTTGCGCTGATCGAAAAGTCCAAGGGGCACGGCTTTGTCACATATGAGCAACTGAACGCAGCGATCCCGCGCGAAGTCACCAATCCGGAATTGCTCGAAGACATCTTGCTCGACCTTCGTGGTCGCGGTTTGGAAGTCATCGATGCGGAAGACGCGGAGGAGCGCGGTTACGGCGATTCTGGGATTAGTCCTACCGACGCGACACCGTCGTCAGATGACGATGGTGATGATGATGAAGCGGCGCCCACAGGTCCCGCGGAAAAAATCGACGATCCGGTGCGCATGTACTTGACGCAGATGGGCGAAATCGATCTGCTCACGCGAGAGCAAGAGATCTTCCTCGCTCGCAAGATCGACATCGCGCGCGACTTGTACCGACAGAAAGTGCTCGAATCCGCCATTGCTGCGGCGGGCGCCATGAAGATCTTCGAAGATGTTGACAGTGGGGTGCTGCCGCTGGATCGCACGCTCAAAGTGGAGGAGGTGGATAAGCAAAACATCACTCACCGCCTGCCAGAAAATGTCGGCACCGTGCGCAAGATCATTGAGCGCAATCGACAAGACTTCGAACTTTGGGAAGAGAAGTTCCAGTCGGGTGACGGCGTACACGAAGGTTCGAACTCATCCCGCGTCGATCCGCAGGAAGTGAGCCTCGCTCGTCGTGTGCGTGCGCGACGCAAGAAGTGCGTCTTGTTGCTCGAGGAGCTCGGGCTGCAAATCAAGCACATCCGGCCGCTCATGGACCGCATCTTCGACGTTCATCGCGAAATGGCGGAGGTTGAAGAGCAACACAGAATCTTGCGGCGCGCTAAGCGCCGTAAGGAAGCCGAAGAAATCTATGTTCGCCTGCGCGAATTGCAGCGCGAAGCGTGTGAATCACCTGCGCGTCTGAAGCGCCGTGTGGGGCAAATCGGTGTACGCCTCGGTGCCTACGAAGATGCCAAGCGCGCGCTGTCTTCGGGCAATCTGCGCCTCGTGGTGAGCATCGCAAAGAAGTATCGCAATCGCGGTTTGTCTTTCCTCGACTTGATCCAGGAGGGAAACACGGGCTTGATGAAAGCCGTGGAGAAGTACGAGTACCGCCGCGGTTACAAGTTCAGCACCTACGCGACTTGGTGGATTCGCCAGGCGATCACACGAGCTATCGCCGATCAGGCGCGCACCATTCGCATTCCTGTGCACATGATTGAGACCATGAGCAAGCTGCGCAATGTGCAGAAGCGCTTGTTGCAGCACATGGGGCGTGAGCCCAGTGTGGAAGAGGTGGCGGGCGAGTCAGGGATTGCGGTGGACGAAGTGCGGCGCGTGATGCGCATTTCAAAACACCCGATCAGTCTCGATCGTCCGATCGGCGAATCGGATGATTCCTACTTCGGGGACTTCATCGAAGATCATTCGGCGGAGTCGCCTGTGACTTCGGCGACCCACCGCATGTTGAAGGACAAGATCGAAGAGGTCTTGCAGTCCTTGAACTACCGCGAGCGCGAGATCATCAAATTGCGTTACGGCATCGGCGATGGTTACACCTACACGCTTGAAGAAGTGGGCCGGATCTTCAAAGTGACACGTGAACGCGTGCGTCAGATTGAGGCCAAGGCCGTGGTCAAGCTGCAGAACCCACGCCGCTCGAAGCAACTTGAAGGTTTCATTGAGGATCATCCCCTCTGAGCAACCCACGGATTGGTCGTCTGCGACAGTTGATGGAGCTGGACCGCGAAGCGGTGCGGCTCAGGCGACGCGCTATAGAGCGCACCGCCGAGCTCGCACGAGAGCAAGGTTTGGTGCGTGAAGCCGACCAGCGCGTGAGCAGTTTTGCGCAGCAGGTCAAGGTGTTGCGCGTAAAGCTTGACACGCGCCAAGTCGAATTGAAGTCCGCAGAAGGCGCGATCGCACGCTACGAACAACAGTTGCTTCAGCTTCGCAGTGTTGAAGACCTTGCGCGCATGCAGACGCAGATTGACGGCAAGAAAACAGAGTTGGGGCTCGCCGAAGACCGGATCCTCGAGAGCATGGAAGTGATGGAAAAGGCCGATGCCGGTTTGAAGGAACTGCGTTCGGTTGCGGCTGATCGTTTGCAACGACTCGCTCTACGCAACGAGACTGCCGCTAAAGAGACGGGCGAGGACAACGCGCGGTTGGCACAAGTTGCCTTGGATTGGGATGCCGCTGCTGCTGCCGTTGGCGCTGAACTGTTGGCTTCATACAGCACCCGCCGCGACAGCGCTGGTGACTACGGCGCGGCCGCAGTGGATGGCTCGGGTTTCTGCGCCGCGTGCGGCACGAGGCTCACGCCGCAACTGGAAACCGCGAGCAGAAGTGGCAAGTTGCCGGACTGCCCTACATGCCAGCGCCTCCTATTGCCTGCGGCTGATAGCGAGTGGGCCTAAGCTGGTCCGCAGCAATGCTGCCGCGATTCCTTGTTAAATCGCTGATTCATCCTCTGCACGAACGCTTGCGCGGTCGGTCGACGCATACTTTCTGCAAGCTGTACATGGATCACGACCGCGGTTCTGTTGCTGAATTGCAAGCGTGGCACGAGCGTTGTCTCACCGAGCATTTGCAACACGCGCAGGTGCGGGTCTCGTGGTACCGCGAGCGGGTGCGAGCCGTGCAGTCACCGGCGGATCTCGCGAACTTTCCTCTGCTCGACAAGTCCATGGTGCGCAGTGCTGGCCAGCAATTGGCTGCCGAGGGTTTTGATCTGCCGCTGATTCCGCTGGCTACAGGTGGCAGCAGCGGGGAACCGTTACGTTTTTGGAGCGACGCAAGGCGTGAATCCAGCCAGTTGGCCATCAAGTTACGTGCGCGCGCTTGGTTCGGGCTTCACGCGGGGCATCGCGAGACGGATCTTTGGGGTTCTCCCATCGAACTTGCCGCACATGCACGCATGCGCAAGTTGTCAGCGTGGATGCTGGGGGTGCGCTTGCTCCCGGCGTTTGCCTTGCAAGACAGCACCATGGCGAAATTTCGGCACTGGTTGAGCTCAGGCCGCACAGATTTTGTCTACGGCTACGCATCCGCGCTGGCACGTTATGCGCGCTACCTCTTGCAGCATGGTGAACGCTTGGAGCTCGGCGGCCCCAAGCTGGTGATATCCACTGCCGAGGTGCTGCTCGATGCAGACCGCGCCGACATCGTGAAGGCTATGGGCGCTCCTGTGGCCAACGAATTCGGTTGCCGCGATGGAGGGTTGGTGGCTCATGAATGCCCGCGCGGCTCGCTGCATGTCATGCATGACGCGGTCCATGTCGAGATCTTGCGACCGGATGGAAGTGCGACAGCTCTGGGCGAATCTGGCGAGCTCGTGCTCACCAACTTGTGGGCTCGTGGGTATCCGATGATCCGTTACCGGACCGGGGACCGGGCTGCGTGGTCGAAGCAGGCGTGCTCGTGCGGCTTGCCGCATCCAGTCCTATCCGCCATCGAAGGGCGCATGACGGATTCGCTCGTGCGCGACGATGGCGCACGGGTTCACGGCCTTGCACTGATTTACATCCTGCGGGAACAGCCTGGCGTACAACGCTTTCGCTGCACGCAACGACGCGATCGCTCGCTGTTGGTCGAAGTTGAAGCAGCGGAAACCACAGATCGGCCCGCGCTTGAGCTGCTTTTGCGCCGTGGAGTTGCGAAGGTCCTTGGGTCTTCAACGCGCGTCGAATGCTGTTTCACCGCCACTCTCGTGCCGTTGGCCAGCGGCAAGCATCGTTTCATACTCTGCGAAATTCCTGAAGAGGCGGGGTCCTAGGTCTGCGAAAAACACGAGGCTCGCTGCAAGCAGCGAGCCTCGGTGGATGACCTATAAGCCGGGTCCTGTGGTTCCGCGTACGAAACATAGCGATCATGCATCTACTCTGAACGTTGCCGTTCAGCTCTAACGGCCTACCCGCAGGTCAAGGGATGCGGACCACATCCCTCCGAATTTTCGGAATTCCTGCCTACGTGGCCTTTCTCCAGGTGGGGTTTGCCGTGCCCGCGGCGTCACCGTCGCGGCGGTGGGCTCTTACTCCACCGTTTCACCCTTGCCTGATCCGCGTTTTGCGCGGCCATCGGCGGTTTGCTCTCTGTTGCACTTTCCCTGACCTTGCGGTCGGTGGGCGTTACCCACCACCTTGTCCTGTGGAGCCCGGACTTTCCTCGGCGGATCACTCCGCCGCGATCGCCCAGCCATCCGCGGGCAGCCTAACAACATGGGAATCTGCTGTGGACTGGAGATAGGTACTGGCGCACTTGGACTCCGGCAAGGTAGAAGTGTTGTCGAGTTAGGGTCCGCCGGCCCACTTCAAGTGATTCTGTCTGACGCGCCAGATTCAGCATGGGAAGACTTCTACTGTTGTTGCTGATGTGGTGTTCTGTAGTTCAAGCACAGACCTCTTTTCCTGTGCCCTCTGCGCCACCGCCACGACCGCGCCTGCTGTTCGCAGCGCAAGACTTGGCGAGCGTTCAACAGCGCATAGCTGTGACCGGTTCACGAGCAGCCGAGGCGTATGCGCAACTGAGCAGCAGTTACGGCTTCCAATGCGGCACCAGCTCAGGCGCATGCCCTGGCGGATCTCAAGAATCGTGGCGGGTGTATCGCACGCTCCGTTTCATGACAGAGCAAGCATTCCGCTGGCGCGTTGGCGGCGACACTGCAGCGGGCAATAGCGCCAAAGCGCTGCTCTGTTCAGGAACTTGGAATTGTCTGAACATACTGACACCTACTGGCCTGAGTGGCTACGTCAATGGCAGCTATCCGGCAGCTATGGCGATCACGTACGACCTGATTCACCCGTTGCTGAGCACGACAGAACGGGTGGCAGTGGTGGCAAAACTCGAACAGTGGGTGGCTGCCTTGTTGCTCGGGTCTTCTGGTGTGGGTCCGTTGAGCTCTTATGGCGGCGCCACCGACAATCATTCCTTCGCACTCGCAACTGGCATCAGCATCACATTGCTTGCCATCTGGGGCGATTCCACTTTGCCACTGATTCCGCAAACGGTTTCGCTTTGGCTCAATTTTATCCGCGATGGTTTGAAAGACGCCATCAGTTCAGATGGCAGTGTTGATGAGTCGTTCGGTTATGCCTGCTACGGCGATGTGTATTGTCTGAATGCGCTCATCGCAGGCATGTACTGTGGGTTTGGTGACCGAATTGCCAACACCAACATCCTGAAAACTCCTCGATGGTATGCCTATTCACTTGTGGGCTCGACATTCCCGTGGCTCGGTGATTCCGGACCGACACATCGTGGTTTGCGGTTCGATCCAGTTCTGTATTACGCAGTGGCGCGTGAAAACGATGCCGTTGGATTGCATGGGCTTCTGCGTATCGAAGCGCTGCAACCCATCGATGCCAACGCCAGCACGTTTGCGTTTTCTGCATGGATTTCTGTGGTGCTGCATTATCCGGAAAATCTCGCAGCTCAGGCGCCGACGCAACCGTCTGCATTCTTCAGTGACAACCAGAACCAAGTGCCGGCTGGGCAAACCGCACAATGGAACAAGACGCACAATTTCGATGTGAAAGGCAGCGGAGGGACGGCCTTCTTACATGCTGGAGCCGTTGGCAGTGCTGCGCTTGATGCGTGTTTCATTATTCGTGATGAGTGGATGAACCACGCCCATGAAGACGACGGACATCTCAGCATTTCTGCTGGTGGTGTGGAGCACTTCATCGACCGTGGCTACGCGCAGAACGGCGGGAGCTTTCTGAACGCGCAGCACAGCGATCACAACATTGTCACTGTGCAAGGAGGCGCTGCATTCGGGGGGTCCAACCACTTCAATCCTCCAGGCGCGGATGGGCGTTTTCTCGGAAGCAAAGTTGCCTCACTGCTCTGCGAAAGTTCTGGCTCTGACTATGTACGAGGTACCCACGCCAACATGTGGATGATGCAGCAGGCAGAACGATCCGTCCTGCTGGTGCGCGATGAAACGGTGCCGTTTATGGTTGTGTTCGATGCCCTGAACGCATCAGGAACGGCCAGTGTGACCATGGAGCAACGTTGGAACTCCACTGGGCCAGCAAGTGGTGCAGGCACTGTGGTCAACCCGATGCTCGTCACCAACGCGGGCGTCACCCTTCGTTCAGCGTGGATCGATGGTCCCGTATCCGTTGTTGCAGGGGCATCAACGTATTCGCCCTACAGCGGGATTACCTATTATCCGCACATTGTGCGTGCGCCAGCCACGGGGCCAAAGACCTTTCTGAGTGTTCACGGAACGGGTGTCATGCAGCAGTATGTGCCCGCCATAGCGCCGAGCGTTGGAGTGGTCGGTGGTTCTTTCGTGCTCAACGGGCAGACTCACAAGCTTCTCGCTCGCGCAACGAGCGGTGCTTTGAACGACGCTGAATGCACCTCGGACGGTCGCATGCTGTGGTTGCGTAAATCGAGCACGGGCGCCATTAATGGTTATGCCCTGCTTGAAGGCACGACGCTGAACAACTCGGGATGGTCGTTTGTCGCGGCAGCCGAGACCATTTGTGTGTCGGTGGTCAATGGACGCGTTTCGATTCAACGCGTTGCCCCTACTGCCACGCCGCTCCAAGTATCACTTCACATTCCGTTTGGCTGGCCGGTAGGCAGTGTGCGTGTCGATGGTGTGGCAGTGAACTTTTCGCAGACAGGAAGCAACTTGGTGATAGGCGGTACAGCACCGCCAGCAGTGGTTTGGGGTTCGAGTGCGAAGTTTCACACATTCAGCGACGGTCAGTGGCTGGATGGAATTGCCGGGCCCGGACTGATCCCCACAATCGATGGACGGATTACCGCGTCCAGTGGCACAGCGACATTTTGTATGCACGGTGGAACAAGTTGGCACCCGGGCAGTATGTGGATTGGGTGTGATGTTCAAGCTGTCGGTGCGGTGAACAGCATCGCAGGCAGTATGAGGCTCGGCTCGGCGCTCGGGACAGGTGATGTCGCTGAGGTTGTGTTTCGGCGCGTGGCTAGCGGCATCGCTGCAGAAGTTTCATTGGCAGCTGGCGGTATTGCCTCAATTGTGTATCCGACGACTGCTGAAACTCGTGTGGCCTTCGGTTGGAGTGCAAGCACGGGTTCTATGCGTTTCTATGATCGCACCGGAAGTGTCATGGGGACTATCTCGCGACCTGTAACGCAGGCTTCGCTGTATGTGACTTTCACAGTGACACCGCAGGGCATCTTGGACGATTGCTCAGCCTACGACGGCAGCGGCACGGACACGCGAGGGCAGGGTGTCGCTGTGTGGGTAACGCCTTTGGGTCGGCTCGGTTGGAGCGTGTGTGCTCCCAATTACCTCGGGTCTCTTGGATACAGCGTTGAGGTCAACGGCTGGAGTATTCCGGCGGAGCTCATCGGCACACTCCTTACGGCGGGGCAGTTTGCGGAACAGATCGCGCTTTTGGGCACGACAACAACCGTCTCGGGTCTCGAGGAAGTGGCCTTTGAGTCGCAGATTCCTTTGGTCTCTACAGCCCCGGGCATTCCTTACAACGTTGCGTTCGTGACAGCTCAGGGCACTTTGCTGAGTGGTGGTGCTTGGTTCGTGCCGTCAACGGGTCTGTAGTCGGAGTCGGCGCGCGAGCTCTGCATGCAGCATGGATTCTGCTGCAACGTCGCTCGGCAAGCCCGTGTCGACCGCCATGGATTTCGCTTTGTCGGTGCTGAGCAGGCCTGCGAGAAGGCCGCGATACAGCCAACGCCATGCTGCACGCTGATCCCCGCACGCGAAGTGCGCTCGCACGAGATAGGCGACTGTCTCAGCATTTCCGTTGCGGGTGTAGAACGCATCGCGCAAGTCGATCAGGCGACGTGCTGAGATTCCGCAATCGCCTTGCAGCTGGGCCAACAGCGACAACACGCCTAGGTGGTGGGAGTGATTCGCGAGCAGTGTTTCCGCTGCAGCCGCGGCGGCTTCCGGGTCGGCGAGTTTCAGGGCGGCCGCTGGCCATATGCCAAGTTCCACGAGCGTGCGCAGGTTCTGCTGAGCTTTGGGAATCTGCAGCAGAGCCCAAGCATCAGGATTCTCTGGATCATGCTGCAAGGCCAGTTGCGCCATGCTGCGCCGCGTGACGGCATCCTGCGGCAGTGCAAGTAGCCGACAGATGCTGCCGTCTTCGAGGCGTTCTTCGTGCAGCACTCGCAGTGTTGCCAGCGCTCCGTCTGGGTCCAGCACGCTTTCCGTGACAGCGGCGGCATGACGGTGTACGGGCAATCCACTCTGTACACGAGTCCACAGCATTCCGCTCTTCACCCAGAGTGAACTGGCCTCCAACAAACCAGCGCTGCCATCGGGATCTGGGATTGCATGCAAGGGGAAGCGCACAGTTCCATCTGAGGCGGGCAAGTGAAGCGGGAGCAAACGAAAGTGCACATCCACGCTGCGCTCGAGAACCGCGGCGCGCAAATCGGTGTCGCGAAGTGTTGGGGTGTGAAAGCTGAGCAACGAAATGCTGCCTCTCGCAAGTAGAGTTGTGCTCTTCAACGCTAGGGCAGCACCGACGGAAGCGGTGCCCGGGGCGCCTGGATCATCACTATGTGGACGCATGCAGACAGGTAATGGCCCGAGGTTGCCCGCACTGACTTCAATTTCACAGAAGGCCACTGCGAATCCGGCAGCGAGTGTGGCTGCAATGAAGACGCCCGCGAGTGAGCGTCGCGCCGTGGTGTTTCGAATCCTCTCCAGCGCGAGTGTTGTGAGGATTGCGAGCAAGGGGAGCAGGGGCAATAGGTGCCGAGGCTTTTTGGTGGCCACAAGGGAGAATGCGATCAATGGCAAGAGGAGCGCGCTTGCAACGCAAAGTGCTTGATGGCGGCGTGTGCGCCAAAGATGAAGTAACCCAATGGCAGCAGCAGCGACTGTCATGAATCCGAGCCATGAGCCTGCGAGAGCCTTCGGGTAGTAGAGCCACCCGGCAACGCCTTCGACGCGCGAAATCTGTCCCGCGCCACCGAGAACGCCTTGCTCCATGAACGCCGAGATGTCGCTCGCGTGGAGCAGATACCACGGTGTTGCGAGCGCGATGCACACAAGCGCTGAGGACCAGCGTGCTCGTGTTACAGCATGACACCACCACAGCACTGCCGCTGGAGCAATAAAAATCGGGAAGGTCCACTTGGCAAGACATCCTGCGGCGCAGACAAAACCGAGGAGCACTGCACGCGCCGTTTGCGTGCGCGTGCGCTGGTCGAGAAACAAGTCAAGCGCCAAGAGGCAAAGCGGCAGCAACAAGTTCTCGCAGTAGAAGAGGTGCGTCACCGACACCACCAATGGTGTGAGCGTGCCGCACAGCGCAGCCATCAGGGCATAGAGTGGAGATAGAAAGTGGCGCGCCAGATGCCAGGCGGCAAGCAGAGTGACAAGCGCAAGCACAACGTTGATGAGCCGTAGCGCATGGAAAGTCCGCCCGGGCACGAGTGCTGCGAGTGCGGAGTAGAGCGGTGGATGCGAGTCGTGTGGTGCCGCGAGCGGGTCGCCTCGCAGATGCAGCGCCGTTTCGTAGTAACGGAACTGGTCTTGGCTGGGGCCGCGTTGGTCAGCCACGAACCACAGTGTGTGGGATACGGCCACAGCGAGCAGTGCGGCAACCCAGCACCAAGCGGGCACTCGGGCTGTGTTCGCCTCGTGGTTCATGCGGGGGAGTCTATCGCCGCCGCAATGAGAGCTTGTCTATGGCGTCTGCTCGGAAGTAAAGCACGTCGTAGCCGAGGTGCTGCAACTCAGCTACGGCGGCGGGACAGTGTGCGCTACCCAGCATCAGCATGGCGCGCGGCACCGAGCGCTGTTGCATGCGCTCATGCAGGTTGCGAGCTGCAGCGGCGCCACGAAGGTCGGCATGGCCGCTGATTTCGGCAACGAGCAGTCTGATGGCGTCCTTGGCCGCGGTGTGATCAGCAGCAGGTTCGAGGTCGGCTCGTTTCAAGGCATTGATGCGTTCGAGAGCGGCCACATCGAGCGCATACAAGTGTTCGTCCTCAACGCCAAACACTTCAAGGCGCTCCGCGTGCTCCCATTGAAAGCGCAGCGGTTGGTAAAGACTGAAGGAATCTATGTCCTCTCCGTCTTCGCGAGCCTCCGTCCATGCCTTGTGGTGAGCTGCGGCTGCATCGTCGTCTGGCAGCGACCCCAAGGACGCTTCGGTGCCGAGTAGGCGGTAGCCCTTGTTCACCAAGAAACGAACGGCGCGCGCGTTGGCTTTGCGCAAAGCGGTCCATGCGGCGCTGCTGTGCGTGATCGCTCCGTGGGTTTCATGGCGGTCACTCAACAGCACAATCGCTGGCGTGTTGGCCGAGCTACCAGCCACCGAGCCAAGGCGGCGCAATCCTGAAGGAACATCATCGGAAGCGTTCGGAAAGCTACTGGTACAGGCCGCCAGCAACGCCGTCGCGGAAGTCAAAGCGGCCCATCGCCAAAGTCGCATCACTGGCTATCATCGGACCAGATGCGCATGTCTGCAAGCTCGGTTGAAGGTGCGCCGCAGCGAGGCTTTAGTGGCGTCCAAGCCGCCATGGCGCGACTGTCGATAGTCTGACGGGAATGACACTTCGGGTCTTACATATTCAGGATCACACCATTCCCGAACTTTCCGGGTATGCAGTGCGAAGCCACGCAGTGGTGACGCAGCAGCGCGCCCTTGGAATCGATGCTCGTGTAGTCTCCTCAGCGCGGCATCCAGCCACCGGCGAGAGCACAGAGACCATTCATGGCATCGAGTTTCACCGCACATCCCGCCCACACGGTTTGCTGACAGATTGGGAACTCAAGTTGCCTTTCTTGCGTGAGCGACCAATGACAGCTGCGCTGACACAACGCGTGCTCGAAGTTGCACGCGATTTTCAGCCGCACTTGTTGCATGCGCACTCACCTATTTTTGATGGCTGGGCAGCGCGTCGCGCGTCCCGTGCCCTCGGCATTCCCTATGTCTATGAAGTTCGTGCCTTCTGGGAGGACGATGCGGTCGACAAACGCAAGATCACTGAAGGTGGGTTCATCTACTCCCGCGTGCGCGCCGCAGAAACTTCGATTTGCCGTAGCGCTGGAGCGGTGACCACGATTTGCTCTGGCCTTCGCGATGACTTGTTGGCGCGAGGGCTCGAGCCTGAGCAAGTGCACGTCATCCCAAACGGCGTTGATGCCGATCGCTTCCAACCTATCGCGCGTGACGAAGCTCTCGCGGCACGCCTCGGCGTGAGTCAGCAACGCGTCATCGGCTTTGTGGGTTCCTTCTTCCGTTATGAAGGGCTTCCTTTGCTGGTCGAGGCGTTTGCTTCGGTGCTGCAAGAGTTCCCAAACACCAAGCTCATCTTGTTGGGAGGCGGCGAAGACGAAGGTGCCGTTCGTGACGCAGTGGATCGGCGCATGCTCTCGGGGCAAGTTCTGTTGCCTGGCCGCGTGCCGCACGCCGAGGTCGAAGCCTGGTACTCCATCATTGATCTCCTAGTTTATCCAAGGCTTTCTGTGAGATTGACGGAACTCGTGACGCCTTTGAAGCCGCTGGAGGCTGCTGCTGCTGGGAAGAGCATGTTGGGCAGCGATGTTGGTGGTGTGAAAGAAATCCTCGGGCTGGTGGGGTGCAAGCGATTGTGCCGCGCCGGTTCGGTGGAATCGCTGGCGGAAGCCATCAAGGAGTGGATGCGCATGGCACCTGAGGAGGTGCGCTTTGAAGTGGCGCACCAGCGTCAGGAGGCTCAAGCGCATTGTTCATGGCGCGCGGCTATCGAACGCATCCTCCCTATCTACGGGGGTTTGTGTCCAGGCGTGATAGATGCAGCGGGCGCAAGGTGTCCGTCGCGGTAGACTCTTCAAAGTTTATATGACAGCAACCCTGAAACTTTTGCAGTCTGGCTTGGCAGTGCTTGCACGGCCAGTCAAGACTTGGAATCGGCCACTGCATCTGCAGATCGAGCCGACCACGGTGTGCAATTTGAAGTGCTCCTTTTGCGTGCGCGAAAAAAATGTCTTTCGACCGAAGAGTCTGACTCTTGAACAGTTCCAAAGTGTGTTCGGCCAAGTTCGCCCGTTGCGAGTGACCTTTGCTGGCGACGGAGAGCCCACACTTGCTCCAGATATCTGGAAAATGGTGGCTCACGCCAAGGCTGCAGGGGCGCGCACGATCATCACGAGCAATTGGACCATCGGCCCGCGCATTGCGCAGACGGCGATCGACGCAGGCTTGACGGCGTTGCGCGTCAGCATTGACGCAGCCACGGCGCGCACGTATGTGGCGATGCGCAAGGCCGATTATCACGGCGTCATCGTCGAGGGCGTACGCAAGCTCCAGGCTCTCAAGAAAGAGCAACGCTTGCGCGAGCCGGACATTGGCTTTGAATATGTGCTTGGTCGCGACAACTTGCACGAGATGCAGGCTGTGATCGACCTTGCTGCGGAACTGGAAGTTTGCCGTGTCAATTTTCGCCCACTGAATCTCGTGGGTATTGAAGAGCGCGAACAAGAACTGCTCGGCGGCATGACGCGTCAGCAGTATCGCGATGCGCTTGCGGCGGCGAAAGTGCACGCGAAGAGCAAGCACGTGGCCACCAACCTCGAAGAGGTCATCAGCTTGCTGCCCTTCTATGAGGTGCGCTACACACCGGAATTCAATCCCGAGAAGCGCTCGCCGGATTGCATCTATCCGTGGGTGCAGGTGTATGTCGCGGTGGATGGCAAGGTCACGCCTTGCTGTGCGTTGCAAATGGACGAGAAGGTGTCGCTCGGAAACATGTTCGAGGACGGCTTCGACGCGGTGTGGAACGGTAAGCCTTACCGCAAGATGCGCAGTGACACCTCCAAGCGCCGCATCGAGTACAAATCCTGCATTACCTGTGAAGGACGCGGACTCGGCAAGGTAGCGAGCCTTGCTTTGCGCACTCCAGGATTCCTCAAGAAACCCGATGCACCCGTTGCGGGGCACGGTTAGGAGCTCTGCATGCCGCGACGGCCAGTAATCGGATTGACCAGCCGGGTGTGTGCATTTTCACAGGATGGGAAATCCTACGACCGCTTTGGCGTTGCCATTGCGTACTGCGAAGCGGTGGAAGCAGCCGGTGGCACGCCGATCATCTTGCCACTGAGCGAAGAGCCTAGCGTCCTGAACTCGTATTGGCGTCTCATCGATGGCTTGCTGTTGCCAGGCGGCCAAGATGTTTCTCCCCAGCATTATGGAGAAGACCCGCGGCCCGAGTTGGAAGCGGTTGATCCGCGCAGAGACCGCGTTGAGCTTGTCCTTGCGCGCCGCGCGCTCGACGAAAATATGCCTGTGCTCGCGATTTGTCGTGGCGAGCAGCTTTTGAACGTCGCTGCTGGTGGCACGTTGCATCAAGACATCCATGTTGCATTGGGCAAACAGTGTTTGCGCCATTTTCAGAAAACCGTGGATGAAAGTCCGTGGCATCGCGTGCAGGTTGCGGAACAGTCGTTGCTACACACCGTGATGGGCGAGTCAGCGCTTGCTGTGAACTCGTATCATCATCAAGCCGTCAAGGATGTTGCACCAGGCTTTCGCGCTGTGGCCACATCTGCAGATGGTGTGATTGAATCCATCGAGAGCCCGGCCCATGCCTTCATGCTCGGAGTGCAATGGCACCCCGAGCTGCTCTGGCGCGAACACGCAGCACACCATGCACTGTTTAGAGCGCATGTCGAAATGGCGCGCCGTCGTATTGCACAGCCATCTTCGGGCTGATCAAACCGAAATCTTCTCGCGCAGGTAGTCACGCAACGCAGCGATAGGCATGCGCTCTTGACGGCAATCGTCACGATGGCGCACGGTGACAGTGTTGTCGTCTTTGCTCTGGAAATCCACCGTGATGCAGAACGGTGTGCCGCATTCGTCTTGGCGCCGATAGCGGCGGCCGATGGCGCCCTTTTCGTCGTAGAACACCGAGAACTCGCGGCGCAGTTCAGCCTCAATGGCGTGCCCGATTTCCGGCAGGCCTTCCTTCTTGATGAGCGGGAATATGCCGGCCTTCACAGGCGCAATCGCAGGATGGAAGCGCAGCACCGTGCGCACTTCGCCATCGATTTCATCTTCCTGGAAGGCGTCACAAAGGAACGCGAGGCAGGCGCGGTCGACACCGAGAGCGGGCTCGATGACATAGGGGACGTAGCGCTCGCGCGTGGCATCGTCGAACCATGCCAAGTCCTTGCCTGTGGCTTCTGAGTGGCGCTTGAGGTCAAAGTCCGTGCGGTTGGCGATGCCTTCCAGCTCTTTCCACCCGAAGGGGAAGAGGTACTCCACGTCTGCGCAGGCTGCACTGTAGTGAGCCAGCTCATCACTCGCGTGGTCGCGCAAGCGCAAATTGTCCGCGCGCATTCCAAGATTGGTGAACCAATCCATGCGGAGTTTGCGCCAGTACTCGTACCACTGCGGCGCTTCAGGAGGCGGACAGAAGAACTCCATTTCCATCTGTTCGAACTCGCGGCTACGGAAGATGAAGTACTCCGTGACGATCTCGTTGCGAAAGCTCTTGCCCTGTTGAGCGATGCCGAAGGGAGGCCTCATGCGCGATGTGTCGCAGACATTCTTGAAGTTCACGAAGATGCCCTGCGCCGTTTCAGGGCGTAGATAAACCACTGCACTGGAATCTTCTACGGGGCCCATGAAGGTCTTGAACATCAGATTGAATTGGCGTGGCTCGGTGAGTTCGCCCTCGCATTCTCCGGGGCGTTTCGAAGGCTTCTCAGGGCAGCGTTGATTCTCGATGGTGTCGGCGCGGAAGCGTGCTTTGCATTTCTTGCAGTCCACCATGGGGTCGTTGAAGCCAGCTACATGGCCCGAGGTTTCCCACACTTTGGGGTGCATCAGAATGGAGCAGTCGATTCCAACGACGTCCGAGCGACTGCGCACCATGGCGCGCCACCACGCGTCCTTGATGTTGCGTTTCAGCTCGACACCGAGAGGACCGTAGTCCCAGCAAGACTTCAGCCCGCCATAGATCTCACTGGAAGGGAAAATGAAACCTCTGCGCTTGCAGAGCGAAACGAGCTGTTCCATGCGATCAGTGGCCATGGGTTGTCTCCGCTGCCGCACTCAACATCGTGGAGCAAGCAGCGCACGAAGCTGCGATGCTGCTGAATGTCTCGTCTGCGGCACGGGATGTTAGCCGCACTCTGGGGCTCGGCGAGTGCTGCAAAATGCAAATGGCCCAGCGAAATCTCGCCGGGCCATTTGTTCAAGCGCAACCGTTATGGCGCTTCAGATCATTGCACTGTGAAGGTGACGGCCATCGGTGTGCCGAGGGTCGCGCCGAAGGGCATGACCTCCACCTGAACAGAAGTGCCACTGCTCACTCCATCGGCGCCATAGTTCCAAGCCATGCTGACAGCGCCTGGTGCGACTTCCATGGTTGGTGTCGTGATCCCGGGGCTGAGTGGACTTTGGGAGACGATGGTTGCCGTCGACCAAGTGCTCGATGCCGCAGGGCGGAAGCGCACGACGACAAAACCGCCGTCGCCATCGACGTCGCTGACGGTGAAGTTGATGTTCACGACTCCTGCCGTTGCGTTCGCGGAACTCATCGGCACGGAGACCACTGGTACCTGATTGCTGAAGGCGAACACTTCCGTGTTGCCTGCGATGTACGGCGCACCTGCGGTGGTGGAATTGCGTCCGCCGACGACAAGCACGTTACCGCCGGGCATCGCTGTTGACGTGTGCATGCCGCGTGCAAGTTGCAATTGCGATGAGGTCGCAGTTGCTGTGAACGTCGTCGGCGCGCTGGCCGAGAAGATCGAGGGCAACAGGAACAGCGTGGTGTCCTTCGTGAAGCTCTCCACTGAGAAGGTGTCCTGCCATAGACCGCCAGCCAACATCACGGTCGAGTTGTCGAGGAAAGTGGCTGTGTGCAGAGCACGCGGGCTGGGGAGATTAGAGATCGCGACAAATTCGCCGAGCGGGCCATTCTCTGGCTTATAGAGGAATGCGGTGTTCAGCATGTTGCCTGTATCGGGCGAACGACCACCGGCAACCAGCACCCAACCATTGGCGAGGCGCGTGGCCGAATGACCGCAACGCGCTGTTGCTACGTCAACGTTAGGGCAGTTGGCGCTGTTCAGCACTGTGCTGCTGCCGTTTGCGGGGTTGTAAAGTTCAGCCGTTGTCAGTGAGGCTCCCGGTGCTGTTGGGTCATAGCCTCCAACAACGAGGATCTTGCCGTTTGCCAGCAGTGTCGCGCTGTGTTCCGCACGTGTGATGTTCACGGCACCAACCGTGCTGAACGTGCTGGACGTCGGGTCAAAGCTCTCGACCGTGCTCGTAGCGTTCAACACGGCACCTGCGATGCTCGCACCGCCGATGATGATGATCGCGTTCGAAGGCACCCATGTAGCCGTGTGCGCGAAGCGTGCTTGGCCCATGGGGTTGGATGCACCTGAGATTCCTTCGGGGCTCGGCGTGTAAATCATGCCGGTACCAACATTGCCCTGTCCTAAAGCGCGCGCGAGCAGGGTGTAGCCTGCTGTGGTCGGGTCGAGGGAGTTTTCACCTGTTGCACCACCGCACACCAGCACGCGCAGCTCGCCGTTTGTTGGACCGATAGCCGGCTCAAGGAAGAAGCTGGAAGCATGCATGGCTCTGGCTCCGCCAAGCGCAGTATTGCCGAGGCTGAGCAGATACGTTGAAGGGTCGAAGACGAGGCGATCGAGGCTGTCGTAGGCGTCGCCTAACGATCCTGTACCACCGGCGATGAGCAATTGGCGAAGGTTGCCAGAGTTTGGCAACGCATTTGCCGTGTGCCCCGCTCGACCTGTACCCACACCACCGGGTGGAAGCGGCGGCGCGATTGGCCCGTTCGCACTTTGAGCAGGCAGGCCCGAGGTGTAGTTGAAGGATGGAGACGAACCTGAGCCACCTTGAATGCCGTTAGACACAGTGGTCAGGTGGAAGGTGCAAATGGCCCCAATGAAACCGAGATCTGCGCCAGCAAACCAACTGAATGATCCATTCAGCACTCCGCCCAGTGGAATGATGAGTCCTGAGAGGACGCTAGGCGTGGTGGCGGGCACGGGTGGCGAAAAGCTCCCCGGTGCAGGTGTTGCAGGAAAACCTGGAATGCCGTCAGCGTTGCCGGCGGTGGTGCCGACGACGTACGTGGGAAAGATGTCTATCACGCTGCCCGCAGGACCCGTGACGCTCCAAGTGAACACCACAACGCCGTGCGACGGGGCGAAGGCGTTGTCCGGCTCTGCGACCAATGCAGTAATGCCACTCGGAGGTGGAGGTGGAGGCGTGATGCCACTGCCGTGGTCGTAACAGCCAGTGACCAAAGTCAGTACGAGCGCGATGCCAACAGCACAACGACCACTCCGATAAAGGAGAGACATGTCATTCCCCATGATGATGTTCCCGATCAGACCGAACAGCTCTGACCCATTCCCTTGCGCCCACGGCAGTCCCGTAGGCACTGAGAGTTTATGAGTGCTGTCATGATTGGTCAATGCCACTGGCAGGGCTTTCGGACGGACAGAATTTGACACTCTTCGACCATTTGCGTGCTTCCTCTGCAATGCTCTTGAGTGCTATAGGACGGGGGAGCGCACGCCGAATGGTCGGTTCCGTGCTCCCAACTCATGAGCGGCCTTACGTTCGGCTTTGCAAGAAATTGTGCATGCGTCCTCGGTTTCGGCATTGCGGCTGCCGCCGTGTGCTTTGACATCGAGATTGCACAGCCATATACGCTCCCCAAAGAGCTGTGGGCCGCGTTGGTACCAGCGTTGCTTCTTTGCGCCCTGCTCATGCGAACCGCCATTGCGCGCCGGTCGTTGAGCTGCCCCCGCGAATTGTGGCTGGCTGGCCTATTTGCTGTCTTCGCCATGGCAACTTTGCAATGGGCCCGTAGCCCGGCGGCCGGTGTTTCGGCTGCACTGCTCTCGCTTCAAAATGTTGTGTGGATTGCCCTTGGGGCATGGGTGCTCAAGGAGAGTACGGCCCGCAAGGCGTTTCTGTTGGGGCTTACTTCGGGTGGTCTTGCAACCTCGATCCTAGGGTTGTTGCAGTGGCTGCATTGGGACTCCGTGTTGTTAGGCACTTTCGCTGAGCGGTTTGCGGGGCTGCCTCAGGTAGACAGGCCTGCCGCCACCTTTGGGCATGTGAACATGGCCGCGGAGGCAGCTTTGTGTGGTTTCTGGGGGGCGCTCGGTCTTGTGATCCAAGGACAAGCTGGCCGCGTGTTCAAGGCCCTAGGCTGGTGCGGCGCCATCCTCACGAGCGTTTTCTTGATCGTTGCCGGCAGCCGTGCCGCGTGGATTGGAGCCGCCCTTGGAGCGGTGGTTTTTGCCAGCCTCTGGTTGCGCAGCCTTGATGGCGACCAACGGCGCAGAGCCGGCATCAAGCTCGCGTGTGGGGCAGCGTGTCTTGTGATGTTGTTGATGGCGATTGACCCGGCAGTGCGTGTCCCCGGACGTGGTGGTAGCGCAGGCGTTCATCCAAGCGACCGAGTGCTCGACCTGTTCTCGCTGGACAGCGGCACTGAACGTGAGCGTCTCGTGCTGTGGCAAAACTCGCTCGCGATGTGTGCGTCCGCTCCGTTCCTCGGCATTGGCGCCGGCAACTGGAGTGTGGCCTATCCGGCATTCGCACGCGCCGTGGCAGTCCTGAACCCCAAGGCCTACAACTTGCAGCGCCAACCTGAAGCTGCGCACATGGAGGCGTTGCAACTTCTTTGCGAAACCGGAATCGTCGGCTTCATGCTCATGGCTGCTGTGTTCTTGAGTGCGCTTGCTGAAGGATGGCGTCGCGGCATGGAGCTCGTGCCACTTCTTGCGTTGGTGGTCGCAGTGCTTGGAGCTTCGATCGCTGCTTATGTGTTTCAAAATCCAGTGCCAGCAGCAGCCGCCTTCATGAGTTTGGGCGCGCTCGTCGCAGCACCGTTACGCCAGCGTCGTGGCGATGTGCAGATCAACAACGTGTGGTCCATCGCGTTGCTTGCAGTTTGTGTGACGGTGTTGCTTGCGCTTGCGTGGCACGCGCGCGTGGAAGCCAGCCGCATGCTGCAGCAAGGCCGCACGGCGCGTTTGTCGTTGCAGTTGACTGAGCCGAGTGCACTGCGCCTCCTGCGAATTCAGACGCTCGATGCGATGGATCGCGCGCTCACTCGACGGCCTGGCGACTATCAACTGCACGCAGAACGTGCTTTGGCGTTGTGGGACCTTGGACTGAATGATCAAGCGTTGGATGCGTTCGATCGTGTGCTCGCGCTGAATCCAGATTTCGTGAATGGCTTGCTGCTGAAGGCCGTGTTGTTGCAAGGCCGCGACGAGTTGCCTTCGGCCTACGAGTTGCTGCGCCGCGCGATCTTGATTCAGCCGCACTCACCGGAATTGCGGTATGCGTTGGGGCAGGTGTTCGAGAGTTGGGCTCGTCGCGCTCCGAACGAGAATCCACTTCACTTGCATGCGGCGCTTGCGCAATACCGACAAGCGGCTGCCGCGCGCGAGTTCATGCCGCTTGCACGGTTGGCTTTAGCGCGACTCTTGCTGGATTCAGGCGGAGATCCTGTTGAAGTTGTGGGGCTGCTGACAAAGGCGGAAGAGAATGCTGTGTTGCTTCCGGACTTGTTGGCTGTATGTGCACGACTGGCCGGACATCCGCGGCTGTTGGCAACAGCGCCCGGGCTGTATGGGCCAGGGGGCGCGCGCACCCAGGTGCTGTGGCGGCGCATCGTCAGCCTCGCACCGAATCACTCTGAGGCCTTGTTGGAAATGACTCTCGCGCCGTTGCACGGTTTCGTGACACCCTCCAGCGAGCAGGTTTCGCAGATGCTGGCTGTGATCGAAGCACAGTCGGTGACGGAGGCACGCTCTCCGTTGTTGCATTACTATCGTGCGCGCGTGCTGGAGCTTGCGGGGCGAGCGCATGAAGCGCTTCAAGAATGGACCCTGATCTTGCGCGCCGGAGTCGAAGAATGGCAGAGTCACCCACGCACGCATCTCATGATGGAGGAAGCCCTCGAAGCCGTGCAACGCTTGGGTGGACGCGTGCGCTGAGCTGTGCGTGTGCGTTGCTTGCGCTTTCTGCGCGGGCCCAAGATCCGCTCAAGCCGCCACCAATCGTCATCAACCGCGACGCCGCGCCTGAAGTGCCGCTGCAACCAGCGGGGCAGCGCAATCCACCAGCGCAGGGAGCGCGACCGCCTACTCTCGGAGGCGATGATACGGAGCGTGAAGTCGAAGCCGTGGAACTTGAAGGGCGCTTCGCGGCCAAGAGCGCTCGAGAGAAGTTGGACAGCATCACTCCAGAGCCGCTGTGGCGACGTGTCGGGCTCGTAGTCCTCATGCTTGTTGGTGTGCTGGGTTTGATCGTAATAGTGGCCCTGCGCAAGCTACGCCGCTGACGCAGCGGGCTATGATCCGCTCTCCCCAAGGAGCTGCTCATGCTGCGTGTTTGTGTATTCCTCGTACTGCTTTGCACTGCTGTTGTCCAAGCTCAAGCGGTTCCCGAATTCAAGGCGCTGATCGGTCATACCCCTGGAGAGCAATTCACGCCGCAAGCAGCGTTGGAGGTGTGGGTGCGCGCAGCAGCAGCAGCCTCTCCGCGCGCGCGGCTCGTGGAATACGGCCGCACGCCTGAAGGGCGGGCATTGCTGTTGGTGGTGGTGAGCGCAGAAGCCAACCACGAGCACATGCAAGAGTTGCGCACACGCCATGCCTTGCTGGCTTCAGGGCGAGCGGATGTGGACATCGCCGCCAATGTGCAGGGTTTGCCTGCGGTGGTCTGGCTCTCCTACACCGTGCACGGTGATGAAGCGTCAGGGTCTGAGGCGGCGCTGTTGGTGCTGCGCCGTTTGCTCACAGCAACAGACGAAGAGACTGTGCGCTGGTTGCGCGACACCATCATCATCATCGACCCTTGCTTGAATCCTGATGGACGCGACCGCTACGTGCAGTGGTTCCGCTCAGTGCAAGGCATCGCACCGGACGTGGATGTTCACACCGCGGAGCACGATCAACCGTGGCCGGGCGGACGAGAGAATCACTGGTACTTCGACTTGAATCGAGATTGGGCTTTTGCAACGCAGCCCGAGACGCGTGCTCGCTTGCCGCACTTCGTTGCATGGCAGCCGCAGGTGCACGCAGACCTGCACGAGATGAGCTATCGCAGCACTTACTTCTTCTTTCCCGCAGAAAAGCCAATCAACATCCATTTGCCTGAACACACCATGAAATGGGGACGTCTGTTCGGCGAAGGCAACGCGCGCGCTTTCGATGAGCGTGGCTGGCCCTACTACACGGCCGAGGATTTCGATTTGTTTTACCCAGGGTACGGGGACAGTTGGCCTTCTTTGCACGGTGCCATCGGCATGACGTACGAACAGGCCGGAGGAGGGCGCGCAGGATCAGCAGTGAGACTTCCTGATGGGCGCGTGCTGACGCTTGCAGACCGTGCAGCTCACCACGAACTCGCGAGTTACTCCACAATTGCAACCGCAGCAACGCGCCGTCAAGAATTGCTGACTGATTACGCCATGTTTCGACGCACGGCGTTGGAAGAAGGCCGGACTGGCGCTGTGAGGAGTTTCTTGCTGGCACCGGGGCAAGATCCGGGCGCTCTGGATGCACTTGTGGAAACGCTTCAATTGCAAGGCATCAGCGTGCAGTGTGCAAGCACAGCCTTCACGGCGGAAAAAGTGAAAGACGCCCTCGGTGGTGTGGTGCACGACCGCACCTTTGAAGTTGGGACTTGTATTGTGGATCTCGCACAACCAGCGCAGCGCTTGGCAAAGACCCTTTTGGAACCGCGCACGGTGATTCGCGAACTCTTCTTCTACGACATCTCGGCATGGAGTTTGCCGCTGGCGCATGGTGTGCAGGTGTATGAATCGCCGGTGTTGCCGAGCGTGCCGCTGCACATGAAAGACGAGTTGCTTGCGCCCGCAGGTGGATGCCCAGAAGCGGCACCCAAGGTGGGTTGGCTCGTGCGTTATGGCACGCGCGGCGCAGTGGAAGCGTTGGTGGCGCTTCTTGCCGAAGGTGTGCGCGTCAAATCTGCACACAAGGAGTTTCTGCTCGGAGATCAGTTCTTTGCGCGCGGCACGCTGTTGCTTCGTCGTGATGAGAATGCCGTTGATGTGCGCGCCACTTTGGATCGCATCGGGCGTAAGCACCATGTCGTGTTTATGCCTGTCGACAGCGGATTCACGGCACAGGGCATCGATCTTGGCAGTGTGTCCATCACTCCCATTGTGCCGCCGCGCATCGCGTTGCTTGGCGGCGAAGATTTCAGTGAGACATCTTTCGGGGCCACGCGACATCTGCTGGATGAAGTGTTGCACGCGCCGTTGAGCGTGTTCACACCGGATCGATTCCTCGCCGCAGACCATGCACGTTACAGCGCCGTGGTTCTGCCCGAGGGGCGCGTGAGTGACAAACTGAAAGAAGCACTCCAACGCTTTGCACGCTTGGGCGGCGTGGTGGTTGCCATGGGCGACTCTGCTTTCGCCTTGGTACCCAAGGCGGAAGCCGCTGCAGGGAAACCGACGCCGGAGGCACCGCGCCGCCGCTGGATTGAGGAGCGTGAAGCGGAGGAGCGCCGGTTGCAGCAGCCGGGATCGGTGTTCCGCGTTGAATTGGATCCAGCGCACCCGTTGAGCTTTGGGTACCGCAGCGAACTATCGGCCTTCAAGGCTGGGGTTCGCGCGCTTGATCCGGCGCTTGCCGGAACACATGTGGCGTTGTTCAAGGAAGCCGCAGAAGTTTCGGGTTACGTAGCGCCGGAACACGCCAAGGCTCTCGGCGGCCGCGCCTATGCCACAGTCCTTGATGAAGGCCAGGGCGCAATAGTGCTTTTCGCCGACGATCCGAATTTTCGCGGGGCGTGGCGCGGGCTTACACGCATGTTCATGAACGCCGTGCTGCTACTTCCAACGCGGCATGTGATGCGCAACTAGTCTGTAGCAATCTGTTCGCATGGGCAAAAGTGAGCGCGGGCGGAGCGCGGCTGAGGGGGGTGACCGAACAAGGTCGTTGGAGTGCATCCGACCGACCTGCGAGGCGCCCCCTCCCGCGCGCAGTCGGCGCGAACCAGCAGGCATCCGAGCCGTAATGCGTAGTCCTCTCCGGCTGCACGAAGCCTGCGCGAACCACCGCTCGCGCGACCACCGCGTTTCCTGCCGAGGTTCAGAACCCCGTCTTCAGGATCTTGCGCCACTCATCGTCGAGTTGTTCTGTGGACCAGCCTTCAGTGGCTTTGGCGAGGGCTTCTTCAGCGCGCGCGGTGTTCATGCCTTCGATCCAAGCCACGAGCTGGTCTGGATGCATCTTCAGCATCCAGGCGAGCAGAGTCCAACCTTTGGTGAGGTGATCACCGTTGAGGCTGTTGAGATCGAGCGCATGGAGCTCGCTGAAAGGGGCGTCTTTCTTCGTGCGAGCGAGGGCTTTGCCGCGGTCCTTGGCGTCTTTCGTTGAGAACTCTTTTTCTGCGACGCCGCCACCTGCCGCGTACTTCGCGAGTGAAGAGCAATTCACCATGCCGTTGCCGAGATGCACATCTTCGGCGAGATGGCCGAAGGCTTCGGCGAGCCATGCGGGCGTGCCGTGTTCAACGCCACGACAGAAGTGACCAATGAGAAAGTGGCCAGCCACATGCACGAGCTGGTTGCGGATGTCACCGGACTGGTTCGGAACCTGAGTTGCGATGAGCTGCGGTGGACTTTGCACATTGCCACCGCCGCGTTCGAGCAACGTTCCGAAGCCATCATCCAGCGAATACCGATTGCGGTAATTCTTGTACCAGTCCATCACCGCGTTCTTGTCTTTGAGAACCCAGATGTGTCCTTGGTTACCACGGAAGACATCAAACTCTGGCGGCTTCTTCATGGTTTTCACGAACCACGCGTACACCTTTTCCATCAGGTCGCCGAACTCCGCGACTTTGTCAGGTTGATACTGCTGCATGTGCAGTTTGAAATGTGGGGTGGTGTGAATCCAGATGGACTCACCAGTGAGTTCCTTGAACTTGGTCATGGCGGCTTGATCTTCAGGAGAACCCGCCTTGATCCACTTGCCACCCACGAGTGTGAAGCCCTGAGCCTTCATCACAGTGGCTTTATCGCGGTAGATGAGATCGTCGCCCTTCAAAAACGCGTTGGCATCTTTCTGGGCCGCCGGCAGGTCTTCTTTCTTGATCCAGCCGTCTTTGTATTTGAGGTACCCCTCAGCTTTGTACTTCTCTGCAAGTTCCTTGCTGAGCGCTGCCTCAGCATCTTTGCGATTCGTGAACCACTTCTCGCCCACCTTCATGTGGCCGAGCAGTTCGTGCGCAGTGTCATTGGCCTCATCGCGCCGCAGCGCAAGTCGCGCCCCGAGTGCCCAAGCCTTGGAACCTGCTTCCTTGGCTGCGACGGCGGCATCCGCGACCGCCTGAGCACTGTCGCCGCTGGCGCCCTTCAGTTTCTCGTCGAGCACTGCATCGCCGGTTTCCATGCTCTCAGCCACGCTGCTGATTTCATCTTGCTTGATGCGCATCACCTTGCCATCAGCGGTTTCGATGCGGACGAAAGTTGCGCTCTGTTCGAGGATCACACCCTTATGCACGGTGCCGTTCTTGAGCGTGACTTCATCGGCGCAGAGCGGAGCGACCAGCAGCATCAACGACAAAGCGAACAACAGGATTGGCTTCATGGTGGTGATTTCCGCAGTGCAGGCACCGCCGGGGGACGGTGCAGGCCTTCGTTTATAGCAGCATCCGTACGTCGGACGGGGCATGGCCCCCTACCAGATCACTTCAAAAGCTCGCTGACCGAGCGGCGCCGGTTGATGTTGAAGATCACGCGCGCGAACAGGTTGGCCACCGAAACTTCGCGGTACCAACTGTGTTCCTGGGCAAACTTCTCGCCGCGCCAAACGGCATCGGTGCCTACAACGCTTTCAAATAGGCCCTCGGCGTGGGCCTTGTCGAGCCGCTCGACGGCCGGGCCATTGAAGAAGGGCAGCGAGCAAGCCACATAGATCTCCCGGGCGCCTTCTTCGCGGAGCAGGCGGCAGGCGTTGATCAACGTGCCGCCGGTAGCAATGAGGTCGTCGGGCATGAGGACGCGCTTCCCGCGCACGTTGCCCACGAGCCGCATGCTCTCCACCACCGAGGCACGGCTGTAATCGCGCGCCTTGTCCACCACGGCGAAGCCGCAACCAAAGACCATGGAGTAGTGCCGTGCCATGTGGGCACCACCGGTGTCAGGCGCCACCACCACCAATTCCTCTTCGCAACCCGCTGGCAGGATGCTGCGGAAGTAGGCGATGAGCTCTTTGCTTGCGTGCAAGTCTTCGAGGATGGCGCGCCTGAAGAAGCCCTCGATGGCTTCCGCGTGGATGTCGAGCGTGATGACTCGGTTGGCGCCCGCTTCTTCGAGTGCTGCTGCCACCAAGCGCGCTGTGATGGCTTCGCGCGCCTTTTTGCGTTCTTGGCGCGAGTACGGGAACTGAGGGATCACAGCCGTGATCGAATCGGGATCGGATTGATACACCGCGTTGATGGCTGTGAGCAGCGCCATGAAGTTGTCGTTCACGCTGCGTCCGCTCAACGGATCGTCTATGGCTTGGATCACGTACACGTCGTCGCCGCGGATGTTTTCCTTCACCACGGTCTTCACTTCGCCGTTGGCGAAGGCCACCTCTTCCGTGGAGCGCAGCACTTGGCCGATGCCAGGATTCTCAGCCCGCATGATTTCGAGGAGCTCTTGATTCATGCGGTCCGCGAAGGGACGGCCGGATTCGCAAGCGACAATCGAGAGACGACCGCGTGTGGTGCTACTGGTGCTGGGTGGCAAGCGCGCTGCTCCTTGAGGGCCCACGAGGGCCACCGGATTCTATGGGCGCTTGGCGGAGCGGCAACTTGTGTGCCAGATCAGCAGGATTAGTGCGCGGCAGCCCAGGTTGCGCCTTGCCCCACTTCTACGACAAGCGGCACGCTGAGCGGGAACGCCAAAGACATTTCGGCAGCCACCAACGCGGCAGCTTGCGCGGCCTCGCTCGCGGGAGCGTCCAAGACAAGTTCGTCATGGACACTCAGCAGCATGCGCGTTCGTAGGCCGTGTGCCGGCAACGCTGCATGCACGCGGATCATGGCCAGTTTCAAGATGTCGGCGGCACTGCCTTGGATGGGAGTGTTGACGGCGACGTTTTCGGCGAAGGCTCGCAGCATGTGTTCGCTGGAGTTGATTTCCGGTACAGGGCGGCGGCGCCCGAGCAGAGTTTCGGCATAGCCGCGTTCTCGTGCCGAAGTCTTGAGGCCTTCAAGAAAACTCTTCACGGTGGGGAAGACGGTGAAATAGCGTGCGATGAACTCCTGCGCTTCTTTCATCGAGAGCGAAGTCGATTGCGCTAGGCGCCTTGCGCCCATGCCATAGAGAATGCCGAAGTTGATGGCTTTTGCGCGACTGCGCATGTCGCTGTCGACCGCGGTAGGTTCCACGCCGAACACGCGTGCTGCTGTGTCGCGATGGATGTCGGCTCCGTTGTGAAAAGCCTCGGTCAGCGCGGGATCGCCGCTCATGTGCGCGAGGATGCGCAGTTCGACCTGTGAGTAGTCTGCGCTGATCAAGACACCACCCTGTTCGGTCGGCACAAATGCCTCGCGAATGCGCCTGCCGGTGCTGCTGCGGATAGGAATGTTTTGCAGGTTCGGATCTGAACTCGAGAGTCGACCGGTGATTGCCACCGTCTGGTTGTAGGACGTGTGGATGCGCTGGTCTTCTTGCACGAGGAGGGGAAGAGCGTCCACATAGGTGCCGAGGAGTTTGGTGAGTGAACGGTACTCAAGCACCAAGCGCGGTAACGGATGCACTTCTTCGAGGCTCTCCAAGACTTCCTGCCCTGTGGACCACCCTGTGGCGGTCTTTTTCGGGCGAATCTTGGCAATGTCTTGCAGTTTCAGTGTTTCGAACAGCACCACTCCGAGTTGGCGGGGGCTGTTGATATTGAAGGGTGTTCCTGCAACTTCGTGAATGCGCGCGGCAAGCGATGCGATCTCGCGCGTGAGTTCAACGCGTAGCACTTCCAGCACTAGGACATTCACACGGATCCCGAGGTCTTCCATGTCCGCGAGAACACCCACCATGGGCAGTTCGAGGCGGTCGTGCAGATGCAGCAGCCCGAGGTTTTCCAGTTCCAGCAAAAACTTCTGTCCCAGCCGTAAAGTGAAGTCAGCATCTTCGCAGGCGTAGGTGGCCACGCTTTCGACAGGCGCTTGGGCCATGGTCAGGAGCGACCCGTCGCCGCCGATGAGTGTCTCCGTCTTGATCTTGATGTGTCCGTAATGACGCAGGGTCATGGCGTCGAGATTGCGTTCGCGCTGCTCGGGCTCGACGAGGTAGCTGGCCACCATCGTGTCGAGGCGCAGTCCGCGCAAGTTGATGCCGTGGTGACGCAACACGAGCAGGTCGTACTTAGCGTTCTGGCCACACTTGCGTGGGCGTTCATCTTCAAGAAGCGGGCGTAGGCGCTCAAGCACAGCGGTTCCCGCAGCACAGCCCGGTGCGTCCGGCAGCACGGCTGGTTCGAGATTGAGCGGCACGTACCAAGCACGCCCTGGGCGATCGGAGAAAGATAATCCGACGATGCGCACTTTGCGCGTGTTGAGTCCGGTCGTTTCAGTGTCGACGGAGAAGAGCGGCGCCGCTTCGAGTTGCTCCAACATGGACTCAAGCATCGCGGCATCACGCACCAGAATCCAATCGTGCGTGAGTGACGCCGGTGCGGGAGTGGTTCCGGCTTGAGCGGCGTATTCGGCGGCGAGAGTGCGGAATCCGAGTGATGAAAAGAACGTGGCAGCTTCGCGAGCACGCACGTGCCACACCAAGTCTTCGAGTTTTTGCGGCACAGGCACAGTGGTGCAAATCGTGGCCAACTCGTACGAGAGGCGTGCATCGGCTGCGTGTTCCAGCAACGCTTGGCGATGCCTGGGTGAGATGTCGCTCGGCGGTTCCGCGAGCAGCGCTTCAACCGATCCCGCTTGAAGCACCAACTTCACCGCGCCCTTTTCACCGATGCCTGGAACGCCAGGAATGTTGTCGCTTGCATCACCCATGAGGGCGAGCACATCGATCACCTGCTTCGGCGCCACACCGAAAAACTTCAGGACTTCGGCAGCATCGAGGGCCTTGGCTTCTTCGCCTGGCTTTGAAGGCCGCCACACCGTCACACCTTCCTGCACGAGCTGCAGCATGTCTTTGTCTGGAGTAACGATGATGGTGGGAATGTTCTTGCGTGTAGCTTCCACCGCGAGCGTGCCGATGATGTCGTCGGCTTCGAAGCCGGGCAGTTCCACAAGGGGGAATCCCATTGCAGCAGCGGCTTGCTTGATGAGGGGCAACTGCTCCACGAGTTCCGGAGGCATGGGCTTGCGCTGTGCCTTGTATTGCGGGTAGCGCACGTGGCGAAAAGTCGGATGGGGCGTGTCGAACACCAGTGCTGCGTATCCCGGCTGAATCCGCTTCAACAGGCGCTGGATTTCCATGGTTACGCCGAACACTGCAGCGACCGGACGGCCGTCTGGAGCCGAAAGCGCGGAGCGCAGGAGCGCGTGGTGTGCGCGGTACGCGAGTGCAGATCCATCAAGGAGCACAAGTGGTGCGATAGCAGTTGTTGTACTCATAGTTTGCGCTGGCAGCATGTGCGCCCGCGGCGCGGGATTATACTCAGAGCGCGTCGCAGCTCGGACGCGTGCGGGGAGCAGGTGGACACGCAGCGCCCAGATCTTTCAACACTTCCTACTGGTGTGTTTGCACGACGCTGGTCAGCGTTGGAGCTCCTTCACCGTGGTCCGGAGTGCGAAGTTTGGCGCGTTACTGATCGGCTCAATCCTCGGGTTGAATGCGTTCTGAAGCGTGCGGCTGGATTTGCTGCGGAAGCGCCGCGTGCTGCGCGCCTTGCTTCCGAATTTCGCTTGCTGCGTG
Organism: Planctomycetota bacterium; assembly: GCA_009691765.1. GTDB lineage: Bacteria > Planctomycetota > SXUL01. The sequence continues at coordinate 102,962 of SIAO01000006.1, forward strand.
GGCTTTCGCACCCGGGGCTACCGCACGCGCTGGACTATGCCGTCGACGTGGCCGAGGGCAGCACGTGTTTGGTCACACAGTTTGTCCGCGGCAAGACTCTCGAGAAGCTCGGGCCACTCGCAGCACTCGACGTCGCCTTGATTGCGGCTGATGTCTTGCGTGCGCTTGGGCATCTGCATGCGCGCGGCGTGCTGCATCTCGATGTGAAGCCTGGGAACATTGTTCATGACAAGGCGGCGGCGCACAGTGTGCTCATCGATCTTGATTTGGCTTCTACGCCTGAGGCCGCACGCGGCCGCGGCACGGCACCCTTTGCTGCGCCGGAGATCATGGCTGGTGATGCCGAGCCTGATGCACGTGCGGATCTTTTTTCGCTTGGCGTCACTTTGGTCGGTCTCTTGCGTGGCGTTTGGCCAGAGGGTGGCTTGCCAGCAGTGGATCAAGACCCCGGGCCAGAGCAGCCAGAGTGGCTACGCACATTCTTGCGGCGCTTGACCGCCGCGAATCCGGAAACGCGACCGCGTTCGGCGCGCGATGCTCTGCGCTTGCTGCGTTCTTGTGGCATTCGCTTTCCCTTGGAAACCAGCGTCACGCGTACGCAGATCTTGAGCGTTCCTCGTTTTGTTGGCCGTCGCGCCGAACTGCACGCTCTGTTGACCGCCGTTCCAGTGCGCCGCGAACGCCGCCCGACACCACCGGTGGCGCTTGTGCACGGGGCTCTCGGGCTAGGAAAAACGCGCCTCGTTGAAGAGGCCATCACACGTTGGCAGCTCGGTGGCGCGCGCGTGCTGCGTGTCTTGCCAGAGAGCGGCATCGTCCGCACGCTTGGTGCGATCCAGCATTTGTTGCGAGAGCTCGAATTGCTGGCTGAGCCGACGGAGCCAGCGCCTCGCGAACTCGAACTGCGTGGCGACCGGTTGGGATTGATGGATCGCCTGTCCGCTGAGTTGCTCCGTCGCGTGCGTGTCCGCCGCACCATTCTCGTTTTTGAAGATGTGCATGAACTCGACCCGGCAAGTCGATTGTTCCTACTGCACCTCTTGCGACGTGTCGCCCATGAGACATGGGAATCCCGTGGTCGTAGTCCTTGCGAATTGGTGATCTGCGCTCAGCTCCCGGACCTGCGCGACGATGCGCTGCGTTCGTGGCTGGAGCACTCAGGGCGCTCCGGATTGCTTGCTGAAATTGAACTGAAACCGTTGGACGGGAACTCCTCGGCTGCTCTGTTACGACGCATGGTGGCCCCAGAATTGGTGCGACGAAACGTGTTGGATTTCTTGCACGATGCCACTGGTGGCGTGCCTTTGTTTGTGCGTGAGACACTGCTGGCGCATCCTTTGAATCAGAGCGGCAACGGAACTCTCTTGGGTTCGATTGCGAGGCACTTTCCGTCACGTGATGACATTCCTGCTTCGCTCGATGCTGTGGTACGTCGCCGCCTCAGTTTGGTGCCAACCCGCGAGCGCGCTTCACTGCGGCGTCTCGCCGTAGCGGAAGAGCCACTCTCTCTTGGACTTTCGTGCATTCTCGGTGTTGAGGCCGCTGCGCTGGAGCAGCTTGCGACCGCTGGCTTCCTGCGCAATGAAGGTGGATTGTTTCGTTTTGAAGATGAAACAACACGTCGTGTGCTTGCTGCCGAACTTGAACGTCACATGGCTGCGCAGCTCCACGATGCGATCGCGGACAATTTGGAAGAGCGTCACGGAGCACGGAATCTCATCCTTGAGCACCGCTTGCAAGGACGCACCGCCAGCATCTTTGCGCCTGAGGTGCACGAGCTATTGCCACACCTGTTGGCAGATGGTCGCGATGAAGAAGGTGCGCGGCTCCTCGAACTCATGTTGCGTGCGCAGGGCGTGTCTGCCTTCCTTGTGCGTGTCGCGAGATTGCGGCTTGTGGACCTGTGCCTGCAACGCGGGCATTTGAGGCGGGGACACGCGCTGGTGGCCGACGCTTTGGAAGCCGCTCCATTCGGTGACCCTGGGGCTCTCCGGCGAAAATCTGCATTGCATGCGCGTGAAGGGAATCTGCCCGCGGCGCGCAGCGCACTGGACGCGCTTGCAGGTTGGCGCTCATCGTTCGCTCCGCTCGATCAGCTCGCCCTAGCGGTCGATCATGCTGAATTGCTCTACCAAGCTGGGCGCAGCATGGATGCGCGTGGTCTCTTGTCCAGCGTCGAGTCGTTGGTCGAAGAGATGTTTCCGCTTGCCCGCCTGCGCGAACGGATTAGCGATGCTCTGGAGCCGCGAGGCCTGCGCTTTCGTTGGCCGGGCGACGGTGCTGCGGCATTGGCTCGCTGGTTGCTCCTTTGGGGCGAAATCGAGCGTGGTGAAAAGGACTTTGATGGTGCTTTTCGCTGCTACATGGCGGTGATGAAGTTGCATGCACGCCTTGGCGACTTGCTGGGGCAGGGACGGGTGCTGCATGGTTTGGGCACTCTGCATCTCGCTGCGGGCCGTCACGAAGATGCGGAACGATTCTTGCGTCGTGCCCTCAACTTGCGTCAGCAAATTGGGGATCTCTCTGGGGTTTCTGATTCGGCGAACAACTTGGGTGTGCTGTTGCGCAAGCTCGGGCGATCTGCGGAAGCCATCGATCAATTCCGTGAATCACTTCGAATCCGCAAGCAGATTGGGCATGTGGCGGGTGAGTCTTTCTCGTGCATCAACATTGCCAATGTGCATGTCGAACGGCGCGACTTGCAAGCAGCCGAGCGTTATCTCAAGCGAGCGTTGGAAGTTTCGCAGCGCCTCGGTGACGTGCGTTCTCAGGCTCAGGTCCTGAATAATCTCGGTGCCGTGCACCACTTGCGCGACAAGCCATTGCAGGCCTTGCGCTGCTACCGCGAAGCTGAAGCGCTTGACCGTAGCGTTGGCAACATCGCAGCGGCTCTCTCGAAACGTCTCAACATGGCGCAGGAGTACATCCGTGTTGGAGTCCTCGATCGCGCAGCGCGCATTCTCGCAGTAGTGCAGCGTGTGCTAAGGCAGCGTGGCGATCTTGAGGGCGTACGCCAAGCGACTTTCGTGGAAGCGCGCCTCGACCTCGCACGGGGGCTTGCGCCACTCGCTCTCGAAGTCCTCGAGAAGTTGCATGCGGCGAGCGGGCCCGACGCAGAGTTTGCGGCTGAGATTGCTGTTGAAGCAGCCAAGGCAGCCTTACTGTGCTCGCAACCGAAACGTGCACTCGAGTTCTTGCCGCAGAACGTCGCCAGTTTGTCTCCCGAAGCGCGCATTCGCGTTGACCTCATGCGTGCTCAAGCACTGCTGCTGGAAAAGGCGGCGTCCGTTGGCTTGGTGCTCACAGAGCTTGTCGAGGGAGAGCGTTTTGCTCTCCGAGCGCGCATGCCGCTGCTGGCCCATGAATGTGCGTTCACTGAAGCACGGATTCGCACGTACTTGGGTGACACCGCCTTGGCTCAAGGTGCATGGTTGCGTGCCTGCGATGCGCTCGAAGGGGTATTGGCAGGCCTCGGTGATGGGGCTGCATTGAAAGCGTTCTTGGGCACGCCATTGATGGAGAGCTTCACGACCGCAGTTCTTGCTTTCGCAGAACAGGTGCGCCCTGATCCTGCAGCGCGCCTCGCGAGCCCTGCCGCGGACAGGTTGCGTCAGTTGCGGACAACTCTGTTGGAAGCTGGGTATCGCGGCGATGGGCGCAGTCGCGCGCCGAGGCGCATGGACGAAGCGCTGATGCGGGTCCTGCAACTCGGACGCACCTTGCGCAGCACAGGTGAGCCGGAAGATCTCTTGCGCGAAGCGGTTGATGGCGTCGTGGCCTATTGCCGTGCTGAGCGCGGCTACCTCATCACAGTGGACGAACGCGGTCGGCAACGCATCCCCATGGCGCGTACACGGGATCGCGAGACGATCGCGGACCCATTCCAGGAAATATCGCGCAGCATTGTCAATCGCGTTGTGGAGAGTGGCCGAGGCGTCCGTATTGAAAACGCCAGCGCAGAGATTGGCTTTGCTACGCGCGAGAGCGTCGTGAACCTTGAGCTGCGTTCCGTGCTCTGCGCGCCGATGCTGCACAACGCGCAAGTGAGCGGCGTCATTTATGTGGATCACCGTTCGCGTGTCGCGCATTTCGACGATGCCGATTTGGAATTGCTGGATTTGTTCGCAACTCAAGTTGCCATTGCATTGGAGAATGCCCGCCTCGTGCGGCAGTTCACGCGCGACGAGAAGATTCGTGTGATGGGCAATCTCGCTGGTGGACTTGCTCATGAATTCAACAATTTGCTCACCGGGATTATCGGTTGGGCTCAGACCTTGATGGTCCCAGAGCGTCGCGGTGATCTTGACCATGGGCTCGGCACCATTTTGAAAGCTGCACGCGACGGCGCGGCGACGGTGAAGCGCCTGCAGGACTACACGCGTGTGCGGCGCGAAACAGATTTCGAATCCATGGACCTTGTTGATGCAGTGCAAAGTTGCGTTGAGTTCACGCGCACCAGTTGGGAAGGCGACGCGCTGCGGAGTGGGCACGTGGTTCGACTTCACACACAGCTTGAACCTGGTTTGCATGCGCTCGGCAACCCAACCGAGATTCGCGAAGTGCTCCGCAATCTGATCCTCAACAGCGTGCAGGCTATGCCGCGAGGAGGCAATATTTCCATTCATGCGCGCAGCGAGGGTGAGCGCGCCTTGGTGAGCGTCGAGGATGATGGCGTCGGCATGACCGAGGAAGTTCGCGAGAGCATCTTCGACCCGTATTTCACGACCAAGGGCAAGGACGGCACCGGTCTCGGCATGAGCATTGTCTACAACATCATCATGCGTCATCGCGGCACGTTGCGCGTGGACAGCGCACCGGGTGAAGGCACGCGCATTCAACTGGACTTGCCGCGGTGTGATGCGCCGTCGCGAGATGCTGCGGGAATCATGCGCCCCGCTGCGCGGGCTGAAGGCGCAAACATTCTCGTGGTGGATGATGAGCCCGCGATTGTCGAGTTGCTTTGTGGCGTGCTGACACGCGCGGGGTTCCGTGTTCAAGGTGTGCTCGACGGCCGCGAAGCTGTGAAACTGATCGAGGCTGAGCCGTTCGACCTCGTGATCACTGACCTCGGGATGGTGCCTTTGACAGGCTGGGATGTAGCGCGCAGTGCGCGACAGTGCCATCCACGCTGTGCGGTTGCATTGGTGACGGGATGGGCCGGCGAGATAGATCCTCATGGCGCGCGGCGTCAGGCGGTGGATCGCATCATCACCAAACCGTTCGACCTCGAACAGGTGCTCGCTTGTGTGCACGACCTGCTGTCTGAAAAACGGCAAACGCCGGAATCCCACTAATTGTGGGTTCCGGCGTCACCTGCACACAGCACAGATTTACTGCAACGAATCTTCGAGAATCGGGCCCCACGGCATCGCAGCACTGACACGCAGAGTGCCTGCGGACCAAGTGACCGCCGCCGCGCGTGGCATCAGGCCAGTGATCGCTGGCAGTGCTGGAACGATGAAACTGCCTGCGCAACGATTCACCGCGGAACTGCCCTGGGCTACCAGCAACAACGTGTTGTCGAGCGGCAGAAAAAGGCTGCTGCTGCCAACAGTCAACATGCATGTTCCCGTGCTGCGGGCGACATACAGAGCAAAGTCCATCGGGCCTGGAACTGGATTGGAAAGACTGAACGGCACCACCTCGCCGATGGACACCGATCTTGCTGCAACTTTCAGCACACAATGGGTTGATTGGGCGACGGCCTCGGTCCCCACTGCACCGAGTACGGCTCCCAGGATGAGCGCAATCCTGAGACAAGACATGTCGGACTCCTTCGTTTGTTGCCGCTCGCGCCGACGCGGTCATTCCCGTGCTCGCGGTCGCGCGTCGGTGAGACCCGACAAGCGAGACAACCAAGCACAGCCAATCTAAGCCCGTGGCTGTATTCGTCCAGTGAATTTTTGCAGCGCGCCGATTCGTGCCGTATGGTTCAACGCGTCACCTCGTTTCGAGGGGGTCCTTACACCATGGCATGGTCTCTGACAGCTGTCCTTCTATGCGGATTGTGGAGCAGTGCGCTGGGACAATCCGGCACGATTGGGGCTATCGCGTTGCCGCCAGAGCGCGTCGAAATGGCGGCGGCGCGCAGAAATTTCGCTCAAGCACAGCGCCTGTTGCAAGCGGGAACGGGCTATGACCGAGCTATTGTGCGCGCGGATCTTCTTGACCACGCCGCGTGCATCGATGATCTGCTGTGCGGCGCGCTCGTTGGTGGAAACCACTTCGTTCAACGCCAGATGTGCCTGGTGCTCATGGAGACAGGGCCGCGCACGGCGCCAGAAGCATTGTTGCGCTTGGTGCGCGGAGAAGTGAAAGGCGCGCGTGGACTTGCGGCGTTTGCGCTGGGCAAGTTGGGCGACGAGCATGTGCTGTCAGCACTCCTGACGCTGACGGATTCTGCGCAACCTGAAGAGCGTCGCGCTGGCATGTTGGCCATCGGGCGTCTCGGCACTGAGGACGGCGTGCGCTTTCTTGCTGCACGCACCGACATCGGTCAGGAGCTCGAACGCATTACAGCACTGCTGGCACTTGCGCTCGCTAGCCCACGCGGTGAGTTTTCAGCGCTGCAGAGTTCTTTGAACCGGCGTGAGGATCGTGTGCGACGTGCAGCTTTGACGGCGGCAGGGATGTTGCGCAGCACCGAGTCGATGGCAGCACGTCTGCATGCCTTGGATGACGAAGATGCACATTGCAGGCGCATCGCGCTTGAGGGACTCGCGTTAGACGCACCCTCAGAGTTGGCCGCGCAGCGCTTGATCAAGCGCTGGGAGATGCGCGCGACACTGTCCAATCTTGAACAGGCGCGGTTGGTGGCGGCCCTGACGGGAGCACTCAGTGAGGCTGAACTTGCACCGATCCTCGTACTCGCACGAACGCATCGCGATAGCAGGGTGCGGCTTGCGGTAGCTGCGGCGGCATTGCGGCGCGACAGTGCTCGCGTGCACGCCATGGAACTTCTCGCCGATGCCGAGCCTGCAGTGCGTTTGACGGCTCTTATTGCCGTTGCACGTCTCAGCACGCAAGACACTTCATGCCTGACTCATGCTCAAGACTCTGCTGAGAGTGTGCGGCTCGCTGCATTGCACTGTGAAGTTTGGAAACGCGGAATAGCAGCGGGCGGTGCTTTGCGTGAGCTGAAGGACTCGACGCATGCAGACATCCGAGCCGCTGCTGAGGCCGCGTTGGCGCTGCTTGCAGAGGATCCGGCGCGCGCCGTGCAGCTTGCGCGTGCGCGCTTGCAAGTGTTGCTCGACGAAGCGGGTGGCGCCGCCAGCTGGAATCTCTTGTGCTCGCTGCATGAGCAGCTCTACGAAGTGCTGGATCTCACGAACTCACTCCCACGCGGTGGCGGTGGTGCGGCACCGGGTGGAGGCAGTGCTGCTGCGCGCGCCCTCGGAGCAGCCGCGAGCCGAGCCAGCAGTGGTGACGAAGATCTGCGCCGCCATTTCGACATCCACCCCTATGCTGATCGACGCGTGGAGTGGGAATTATCGCGCTGACGCGCAGCGCGGTGCTGCGCGCAGTGCCGCAGTATGATCCCTGCCATGGCGGTTCTGACGATTGTGAGGCGCTGGCTGCGCACACGCATGGTGGCGCTGGTCTCAGCGCTGTGCATCGCAGCCACGGTCGCCGCCATGGTGCTCGTGACTTCTGTGATGGGGGGTTTTCGCGAGCGCATTCATCAGCACATCCGCTGCTTGGAACCAGATCTGTGTTTCCGTTGGCGTGGCGACGTGCCGCGCGATCACTTTGCACGCGTGAGCGCCGAGTTGAAGGGCGAGATGAGCAACGCCGGAGGGCCGCTGGTGGCGCTCTCGCCGCGAGTGGAAACCGTAGGTGTGATCCTCGCGGAGCATCGCCAGACTTGGCGCATGGAGGGCGTGCGCATTACGGGTGTGGACTTTGCTAAAGAGCGCGCTGTGACGGATCTCGACGCGGCTCTCTTGACCGCGGAACCGACAGAAACTGGTGAGGATCTCTTGGGCGGGCGCGCGGTGCCTGGTTTGCTGGTCGGGCGCCCGTTGCTTCGCAGTCTTTCTCTGCCGCTGCAAGGCTCGTCAGCCACATTGATGACAGGACGACTTGTGGGCACTGGTGCTGAAGCTCGCTTCGAGCCCAGTAATCAGATCTTTGATTTGACGGGCCTTGTGGACAGCGGTCGTGACGAATTGGATGCGCGCCGAGTGGTGGTTTCGCGTGGCGCGTTGCAGCGTTTGCGCTTCGGTCCAGAAGGTGGGCGCACCGATGCGAATAGTGTTCATGCGCGTGTGACCGACCCGTGGCGCAAGGATGTCAGTTCTGTCGCCACCGCGTTGCGGCGCGATCACCCGAATCTCGAAGTGACCACATGGGAAGACCGCAATCGTAGTTTGGTCGATGCCCTCGCCGTGGAACGGCAAGTGATGGGCATCGTGCTGGGCTTCATCGTGTTTTTCTCAGTCGCGTTGCTTTGCGGCTTGCTGCTGATGATGGTCGTAGAGAAGACGCGCGACATTGGCGTGCTCCGCAGCATGGGGCTCAGTCGCACGCGAGTGCTCGCGCTGTTTGCGCTGTACGGATTGGTGCTCGGTGCGATCGGTAGCGTGCTCGGCTGTTTCCTAGGCGTGCAGGTCGTGCAGCATCTCAACGAAATCACGGGATGGCTCGATAGCGTCGGCATCGGCCTCTTCGACAGCAGCGTGCCCTACCGCACGCGCGAGATTCCAGCGGTGCTGGACACAGGGCGCGTGGTTCTCATTGGAGGTTTCACGCTCTTGCTCAGCGTTGCGGCGGCGGCGCTCGCGGCATGGCAGGCAGCACGGCAAGATCCGCTCAAGGCGCTCAGCTATGAATGAGCAGAAACACAACGCATGAGCATTGCAGGCACACCGGTTCTTGAAACGCGTGGATTGAAGCGGCACTTCAAAGTTGGCGCAGAGCGCGTGGAAGTGCTGCGTGGCGTGAACTTCAGCATGGCGGCGGGTGAATTCGCTGCGATCTTGGGTTCTTCTGGCGCCGGCAAGAGCACGCTGATGCACATCCTCGGTCTGCTCGATCGGCCCGATTCCGGGGAAGTCCTTTGGAATGGTGAATCGGTTTCACAGGCCAGTGAGGCACGCCGCACCGTCTTGCGCGCAACAGAATCGGCGTTCGTTTTCCAGTTTTATTTCCTCTTGCCGGAGTTCTCGGCGCTCGAAAATGTGATGATGCCGGCCGCAATTGCTCGCGGGCGTGGGCGCGCACCGGCGAGTGCTGCTGAACGCCGCGCTCGCGCTGAGGATTTGCTCACACGCGTCGGATTGAAAGAACGCATGCGTCATCGGCCGCAACAACTGAGCGGCGGTGAGCGTCAACGAGTGGCCATCGCGCGAGGTCTCATGAATCGGCCTTCGATTTTGTTTTGCGACGAACCCACCGGCAATCTCGATTCGCGCACAGCTCAGTCCATTCACGAACTTCTTGTGAGCGTGAACCGCGAGTTGCAACAGACCATTTTGGTTGTCACACATGAGGTTGATATGGCCGCTGTTGCCGACCGCCGCGTGGTGATGCGCGATGGGCTGATTGGAACGGAGCTGTGAGATGCCCGCGCTGATTCTGCGTTACTTGCTCACGCGGCGCATCGCACTGTTGGCGGTCGTTGCCATCAGCCTCGGTGTCATGGCGATGATTGTGATCCTCGCGCTCATGGCCGGTGTGCAGCATTTTCTCGTGGATCACTTTCGCCACACTCAAGCGGATCTCGTCTTGGTGCACGAAGACCGCGGAGCTGCACAAGAAGCCGCCATTCGGCACATGTTGCTCCCTGAATTGAGCCCGCAGGGCCCTCTTGTGGCCCTTAGCGCACGAACAGAAACACTGGCGCTGCTCATTCCCAAGGTCAGCCCTGATCCGGTGTTCGAAGAGCGTATTGAAGGCGTGCGTGTTTGGGGTGTGGACTGGAGCGAGGAGAGGCAAGTCACGCCACTCAATGACATGTTGGCGGCCGTGAAAGACGCCAACTTCGCGGTGCCCATGGAGACGCGCGCTGATCCTCTGGGCGCTGGAGGCATCATTCTCGGTGATGCGCTGGCTGCTGCGCTTGGTGTCACTGGTCCGGCTGGGCCCGGGCCGCATGAAGTGACGCTGGCGCTGGCGCGCGCCACGACTGGTGCCGACGGCAAGCCCGCGTTCGATGAGACACGCACTGCTGTGGTTCGTGTCGTGGGCACGATTTCCAGTGGGCACGCGGAACACGACAGGACTGTGGCGCTCATGGACCGCAAAGTGTTGCGCACTTTGAAGCACCCAAATCCAGCGCGCGCCACGGACCCGATCACTTTTCACGCGCGCATCGATCCCGACGCGGACGCAGCAGAAATTGTTGCAGGGTTACGCCAGCGGCAGCCCGAGTTGATCGTGCAGACTTTCGTTGAAGCGCATCGCAGTGAATTGCTGGCGATCGAAGATCAAAAGCGCATCATGCTGGTGATTCTGTCCTCGGTGATTGCGGTGGCAGCCGTAGCGATCCTCGGCATGGTTTGGCTGATGGTGAAAGAGAAAACACGCGACATCGGCATTTTGCGCAGCATGGGTTTGGCTCGGTGGCGCATCGTGGTGCTGTTCTCTGGCTATGGCTTGTTGCTCGGTGCAGGCGGCACGTTGTGTGGATTGTTGTTGGGCTTGTTGGTGGCGCAGCAGATCGACCCCATCGTGAATGGTCTTTCTGCGCTCGCTGGCGTTGAACTGCTCAATCCGGCCGTCTACCGCTTCGAGACCATTCCTGTGCGCTTCGAGGCGGATTCCATCGGCACGGTGCTGCTCATCGCGCTCGGTGCCTCATTAGTCGCCAGTATCATCCCGGCGCTGCGCGCTGCATCGCTCGACCCGGTGCGTTGCTTGCGCGCCGAGTGATCAGCCGAGACCGGGCGCAGGCGCGAGGATGGTGGACCAGATGATCCCGTTGCGAACGGCCTTCAGGTTCGCACGCGGTCGTCGAGTGCGTTGTGTTGTAGTTTTCTTGGTCCGTCGGCCCAAGGCTTGTGGTCGCTCCGCAGCTTGTGCGCGGGTGGCGCGCTGAGGCTCGGGTTGGTTGACCAGCGCAGCAAGAATGGAGGGCGGCGCCGCGGCCAGACGGGACGATGCAGCAGTGCGCACGCGCGCTGGAGCATTTGTTGCAAGCGGTGGACTCGTGCTCGCGACCGCGTCACGTCTGTGTCCGGGTTTGGCGTGGACGCTCATATTCAGCTTCGCAACCGCAGCTTCTTGCTTCGCTTGAGCTTCGCGTGCAGCCTTTACGAGCTTGCGGAGCACGAGCAGCACCGGAATGGCCACTGCAAGGAAGCTCAGCAAGTCGCGAATGAAGACGATCGACGGATTCATCCCTCAGGCGTCCTTGGGCGGTTCTGCAATTTTCTCGCGCATGCTGGTGTCGGCCTCGATATTCTTCATGCGCAAGTAATCCATCACTCCGAGGCGGCCCATGCGAAATGCTTCGGCCATGGCCAGCGGTACTTCGGCTTGGGCGGCCACGAGCTTGGCTTCATTTTCGGCGATGTTGGCGCGCATTTCGTGTTCGCGTGCGATGGCCATGGCTTTGCGTTCTTCGGCCTTGGCTTGCGCCACCAGCAGATCCGCTTCTGCCTGCTGCGTTTGCAGTTTGGAGCCAATGTTCTCGCCAACATCAATGTCAGCGATGTCGATGGAGAGGATTTCAAACGCCGTGCCGGAATCGAGCCCCTTGGCGAGCACCGTCTTGGAAATGCGGTCTGGGTTTTCCAGCACTTCTTTGTGGTCGTGAGAAGAGCCGATGGTGGTGAGGATGCCTTCACCGACACGCGCGATGATGGTCTCTTCAGTTGCACCGCCTACGAGGCGCGGAATGTGCGTGCGCACGGTGACTCGCGCCTTCACGCGCAGTTCGATGCCATTCTTGGCGACAGCGCTGATCACATTACGGTCGGAACCTCGCGCGGGGCAGTCGATGACCTTCGGATCGACCGAAGTGTGGATGGCGGCCACCACATCACGACCGGCGAGATCGATGGCAGCCGCGGTCTTGAAGGGTAGTTCGATGCCTGCACGGTCCGCCGCGATGATGGCGCTGGTCACTGCTGCGACATTGCCTCCTGCAAGCAAATGAGCTTCGAGTTCCTGGGTGCTGATCTTGAGTCCCGATTGCACCACGCGAATCTTGGACTGCACGATGAGCTGAGCATCCACTTTGCGCAAACTCATGCCGATGAGTTCGAACATGGAAATCTCGGCGCGGGAAAACAAAGCGCGCACATACAAAGCCAAGTAGCGCAACAGGAACACCAACAGCAGCAAAAGGAACAAAGCTCCTACAGCGATCATGATGACAGTGGTGTCGATACCGGGGTTGGTTTGGCAGAGAGTCAGCATGGTTAGTTTTCCTCGGGAGTTGGAGCCACGACGATGCGGGTTCCTTCGACGCTTAGGACGCGAATGAGTGTAGCTTGCGCGATGAAAGTTCCGCTGGACACAACATCGATGCGCGAACCAGCGAATTCGGCTGCACCTGCTGGGCGCAAATCGGTCAGAGTTTGCCCGCGTGCGCCGACAGCAACCGCGTGAACGGCTTTCGAAGGTGTCGGCGGTTGCAGGATCAAAGCGCGGCCGACTGGAGTCTTGGGCAAGACTCGAAACCCGAGAAGAAGTGCAAGGGGCAAGAGCACGACGCCGAGCCCGACGAATGTCCATCCGGTGGCGGCTTCCACCGCGAACGCCTCCATCAACGCAAAGGCATACGCCGTGGCCGCGAGGATGCCGAGCAGCCCAAAGCTCGGGATGAAGCACTCGATGGTCACCAAGAGGAATGCGACAAGCATCAAGATGATTGCGAGCGTCATGCGCGGAGTTCCTCGGCGCGCACTTCCACGCGGTTGCCACTCACGCGCAACACGCGTACGGATAACCCGCTGTCGATGAACGGGCCTTCGCTGACCACATCCACTTCGCGCCCAGCGAACATGGCCTTGCCGGCGGGGCGCAGCGGCGTTGTGCTGATTCCGAGCGCGCCCGTAGAAACAACCACGAAACCCGTTGCGCTCACAGCGCCTGCTGCTGCAGGACTGCGCGAACCCGATGCGACAGGTTCAAGGATGGGTGGTGAGAGAAATGCTGCGCGGAACAGCGGCAAGCGGTGCAAGGTGGGTGCGAGCAGGAGCACTCCGCCGACGCTGCACAGCATGCTGAGAACGAAGCGGAGGCCGAAGCCCTTCACGAGCAGCCAATCCGCAGGGGAATCGGGGATGGTTTGTTCCAGCAGCGTTTTGCCGGGCAAGCCCACGGTGGCAGTGTAGATCGACAGGATCACCAAAATGATGCCCGCGACACCCGGCACTCCGAAGCCAGGGAACACTACGAACTCGAGCATCAAGAGCAGTACGCCACACAGCAGCAATCCCGCGGTGATCACGATCGGCGGGCCATCAGCGCTGCGCATCAGGAACCCCGCAACGAGGCAGAGCAACGCCAACGCGCCGGCAATGCCGACACCAGGAGTCTTCAGCTCCAGCACGAGGAAGAAGAGGCCCAGCAAGATCAACAGCAGGCTGAAGTCGATGTCCCCGAAGGCGACGCCGAAGAGCCCACGCCCTTGCAGCGGCAGTGTGCGCACATCCAGCGTTCGTCCCGGCAGGCTGAGTGCAGCAGGAAGTTCTTCGCGTGCGCGGACGGTGTGTAGTTTCAATCCGGGCAATCCAACCGTGTTTCCACCACTCACCAGCACGAGGGCTGTTCCCGCGGATTTCACTGTTCTGACGGAGATGTTTCCGGCGGCTTGGGGGAAGTCGCGGCGGTACTCCGCGAGGGTCATCAGTCTTGCGGCGCTGCCGGGTGGCGTCACGACCAGCAGTTCCGTGTCGGGGTTCACCATGGCTTCGAGCAGCGGCGCGGTTGCAAAGCTGCCTGCTGCCGCGCAGCGCTGCATGAGTCCCAAAACATCGGACAAGATCTTGGCCGGAGCTTCGCGCATGTGTCCGGTGTCGTTGAACTCCACGGGGATGGCGTTGCCGATTTCCGCCCCGGGTGCACAGGCCGTTTCTGCACAAGCGGCAGCGAGCAGTGCGCCGCCTGAAAGAGCTTGGTGCGGGACATAGGCCACGGTGCGCACACCGGCTGCGCGCAGCGTCTGCAAGTCGTCCATCACTTGGCGTGTGTGGAACAGCGTGCCGCCCGGCGTGCTGAGTTCGAAGACGAGGACATCAATGCTGTCGGCCACCGCAGCGTCGCGCTCGTGGCGCCATGCACTCAAGAAGCGCTCGTCGATGAGTGCGCCATTCGGCGTGGATGTGCCTTCCAAGTCAGCGAGTGTGGGCATGGCCACAACGCGCAGTGTGGCAGGGCTTTGCGCCTGCAACGCAGCAGACAGCACAATCGTGAGCGCAAGGACGAATCTTTGCAGCATTCCCGCAGTTCCTTCCAGAGGCGTGGATGATATCCACTTCTATGAGCTTTGTGGTATCTGCTCTCACATGGAAACGGCCACAACAAAACTCACGCTTTGCGCGGTCCCCAATGCTGAAGTGGCAGCTCAAATTGCGTCAACGCTGGTGGCCGAACAGCTCGCAGCCTGCGTCAGCGCTCTTGGACCGATGCAGTCTTGGTATCGCTGGGAAGGGCGCATCGACACGGCTAGCGAAGTGCTGCTGCTGATCAAGCATCCCGAACACAGCACGGAAGAACTCACAGAGCGAGTGAAGTCTCTGCACCCCTATGCGCTGCCAGAGGTTCTGCACTTCGCAGTCTCGGGCAGCTTGCCCGAATACCTCGCTTGGATTGCCGCCTCGTGCCCACCAAAACGCGAAAGGCCCGCGAGCTCGTAGCTGCAGGCCTTGGCACCCAGCGCTGAAGCGCTTGGTTACTTCTTTTTCTCGGTGTGCTTCGTGTGCTTACGCAGCTTGGGGCAGTACTTCATGAGCTCCAGCTTCTTGCCCTTGCCGCGCTTCTTCAAGGTGTAGTTGCGCTGGCCAGTCTCGCTGCAAACGAGGAAGATGATTTCTGTCTTGTCCTTCGACTTCTTGCCCATGGCGGGTCTCCAGCTTGCGGCCGGGATTCCCGGACAGCAGCAATTCTTAGGTCAGCTTCTACCAAGGGCGTTTGCATGGTTCAATCCGCAATCATGAGCACAGCCTTTTTCGCGGCATTATTGATCGCCTTCACGGCCCCCTTCTGCGCGGCTCAAGAGCAGACCATCTCGGAGGAAAGCGTCCGTGATGCGTCGCTGCAGGCCGTGAAGCTCATCCTCGCGGCACAGGAAAAGTACGACTTCAAGGCGGAGCGCGACGCCGATCAGAAGGCGCGAGCGGCGAAAGAGGCTCCCAAAGGCATCCCCGGATTTTCGCCCGGAACGGAGTGGCCATACCAAGGGGTGTACCGCGTTCAGTCCGGCGAACTCCCTCCGGGGTATCGCGTTGGAGGCAGCGCGATTTGTTGTCTTGGTCTCTTGCGTGCTCCTGGCTTTGCGAAAGATGCCGCGCGCAAGGCAGCCATGTGCGCCTCTACAGAGTTCATGCTGCGCGAACTCAAAGATGAGCCCTTGATGGCAGAGGGGTTTCTCGGTTCGTACGACGTGCGTGGTTGGGGACACACCTACGCGCTTGAGTGGTTCCTGCGAGGCTTGGAGGCACAAGTTTTTTCTGATGCGCTGGCGCAGCGAGTGCTCAAAGCGGCGAAAACATTGGTGACCACGCTGGAGCGCACAGAAATCAGCGAGACGGGCGGCTGGAATTATTCACGTCGCGCTGGCAAGGGCCCGTCGGCGGCCAGCACTTTCATGACGGCGCCCACGTTGCAGACGCTGTTTCTTGCGCAGGAGCGCGGCATCAATGTGGACAAGGGCGTCGTCGCTCGCGCACTGAAAACTCTCGAAGACGCACGACTCGCTACCGGCGCCTTTCAGTACGGCACCGACAAGGCGAAGCAGAACGGCAAGGGCTTCGAAGATGTCCCCGGAGCCTGTGCGCGCATGGCCGTGTGTGAAACCACATTGTTGCTCGCCGGTCGTGGCAGTGTGGATCGCGTGCGCAGCGCGACGGCCGCGTTCTTCGAACACTGGGAACATCTCGAGAAGCGTCGCGCTCAAACAGGCACGCACATTCCGCCGTACATGATCGCGCCGTATTACTTTCACTACGCGCACACCTACACTGCGCAGGCCATCGAGATGTTGCCGGAAGCGGAGCGTCCTGCGTTGCGCCAGAAACTGCGCGCGCTCTACTGGCGCACTCGCGAGGCCGACGGCGGTTGGAACGATCGCGTGTTCTTGCGCTCAGAGAGCTTCGGCAGCGCCATGGCCATCCTCGGCCTCATGGCCCCAAGTCTGCCTGCCGTTCCGCGCTGGAACAGTGGATCTTGAAATGACCAGACCCGCACGCCTTGCAGCGCACGGGTCTGTGCTGGATGGAGAATAGGGGGATCGAACCCCTGACCTCCACAATGCCATCGTGGCGCTCTACCAACTGAGCTAATTCCCCAGCAACTTGAACGGGCGGCATCGTAGCTGCCCATCCACGAGCATCAAGCAGAAACGCAGGGCTACAATCCCGGCCCATGTCGGATCCTCAGTGCAGCAACAGAGCCAACGTCGCGAGCCCAGGGCGTGTGTTCTTGATCGCGCTGCTCGGAGTCATCTTGCTTGTTGTGGCCCTCGGCATTGCAGCTGCTTTTGGGCCGACTCAAGTGGATCTTGCGCGCGCGTGGAACGACGCGAGCTCAGCGGACCACGCGAAAGTTTTTTCGCTGCGCTTGCCGCGAGGGATTGCCGCCGCGCTCAGTGGCGCGGCTTTGGCGTTGGCTGGTCTTGTGTTTCAAGCACTGCTCAAGAACCCTTTGGCGTCGCCGTATGTGTTGGGCGTGAGCAGTGGTGGTGCTTTCGGGGCCGTGTCGGCCATTTCAGCGGGTTGGTGGATGGTGCGACCGTGCGCATTCACCGGAGCCATGTTGGCGTTGTTGTTAGTCACCGGTGCGGCGCGCGCGGGAGGAGGCGGCAACACGGCACTTCTCTTGGCAGGTGTTGTGGTCAACGCGTTGTTCGGATCGGCCGTGCTCTTCGTGAATGTGCTCGCTGAGCCGCGCAATCAAGAGCGCATTCTGCGTTGGCTGGTGGGTGGGTTCGATGAACGCTACTCAAACTCGGAACTGTGGCTGAGTGCAGGAAGTGTGATCGCTGTCTTGCTGGTCTTGTTGGCGCTCGCTCGTGAGCTGAATCTGCTTTCGCTCGGGGAGAGACTCGCAGCAGAGGCTGGCGTGAACGTCGCTCGCATGCGCGTTGTGCTCTTGCTTCTCGCGACTTTGCTTGCAGCGCTCGCGGTGGTGTTGGCTGGGCCGATTGGGTTTGTTGGCTTGCTGGTGCCGCATGGGATGCGTTTGTGCCTCGGTGCCGACCATCGCTTGTTGTTGCCAGCAGCGCTCGGATTCGGCGGGGCCTTCTTGGTGCTGGTGGATGTGTGCTCGCAAGTTCTGATTTCGGTGCCGCTGCCCGCAGGCGTGTTGACCGCAGTCCTGGGCGGACCACTGTTCCTTCTTTTGTTGGCGCGTGGTGGGCGCACGCGAGCGGGGCTCGATGGCTGAAGTCAGCGCCACACAACTTGGTTTTTCATGGGGCAGCAAGCCGCTGCTCGAAGGCGTGAATTTGCGCGCTCTGAGCGGCAGTATTAGTGCAGTGATCGGGCCTAACGGTTCCGGCAAGAGCACACTTCTCGGACTCTTGGCGGGTTTATTGCGGCCGCAAACTGGCAGCGTTTCAATCGGAGGCAAAGACCCAGCGTTGCTTGCGGCACGGGAGCGCGCACGCTTGCTGGCGTTCTTGCCGCAACGCGATGGGCTTGAATCGGCGCTCACGGTGTTGCAAGTGTTGTTGCTGTCGCGTTACGCACAGCAAGGCTGGTGGCCTTTCGCAGATACAGCGGATTTCGCGGCAGCGGAATCGGCGTTGCTGCGGGTCGATCTCGCGGATTTCGCGAACAGGCAAGTGCATCAGCTCTCAGGTGGGGAGCGGCAGCGTCTCGCCATTGCACGTGCGTTGGTGCGCGATCCCGCAGTCTTGTTGCTCGATGAACCTGCCAGCGCTCTCGATTTGTGCCATCAGCTTTCCACCTTCCGCTTGTTGCGCAGTTTGGCAGCAGAAGGCCGGACGCTGCTCTTGGTCTCGCACGACTTGAACCTGCCAGGAGATTTCGCGGATCAAGTGTTCGTGCTCGCGGGTGGGCGCATTGCAGCGGCTGGGACGCCTGCAGAGATTTTGCGCGCATCCGTTTTGGAGCCGCTGTACGGCGTGGCGCTGCATGAAGCTCGCAGCAGCGCGCGTGCGTTGCCGGTGCTTATGCCAGCGGCGTCACTGGTGCGTGGCCAATCCGAGCAGCCTTGAGTGGAAATGCCGCAGAGAACGGATCGCCTGCGAGGCCGGGGAAGATGGAATCCTCGGCTGCGAGTTCTGAGAACCACGCTTCATCGAGCTTCGCCGGGTCTTTGAGCGCTTCGAGCAATCCCAAGATGCGTGCCACGTGATTGCAAACGCGCTGCCGCGCGTAGTGATCGGCGGTTCCCTTGGTGAGAATGAAACCCCAGTCGGAGGATTGCAGCAGGAACAACTCGCGTAGCAGTTGCATGCGCAGGCGCTCCGTTGTTGGGTCTGCGGCCGCCGCGCCCGAACAGGCTTCGAGCACACGGCGTTCGGTTTCCTGTTGGTGGCGCAAGATCCACGCGTTGCCTTCATTGAGCCACACCTTGAGGTAACCGTCTTCGCCCCATGTGGAGAGCGGTGGATCGGCTCTGCGCAATGTGCCTGCGCTCTCGATGGCTGCGCCGGGGTGCGCGAATTGCAAGTCCGGCGCAAACTCGGCGGCGTTGCGGAACAGCGCTTCGAGGAACCACGGACCCTCGTACCACCAGTGTCCGAACAGTTCCATGTCGTAGGGCGCCGTCATCACGGTGCCCGCTCCGTGCGCATGCGCGGCGTTGCGGCGCTCGCTTAAGAAATGGCGCGCATGTACCGTTGCGCGTTGGCGTGCGTGCTCGACATTCCACGCAGCCTTTTCGTGGAGTTCCACGCGGCCCGTGACACGGTGGTACTTGAAGCCGAGGTTGCGTCGCACGCCGTCGGCATGCAGGAAACGCTTCACATAGGTGTATTCGCCGTCAAAGCCGAGATCGCGGTAAAGCTCGCGATAGAGCGGGTCGCCCGGGTAACCAACTTCTTGTGCCCACACTTGCCGTGACGCCGTGGGATCGCGCGCAAGAGCCACAACGCCTGAAGGCAATTCGAGCGGACGCAGCGGGCCGTGCTCTGGATCTGGCCACGCATCGGTGATGGCATGAGTTTCGACGACCGTCCAACGCAGTCTTTGTTCTGCGAGCAGTGCATCGATGCCGGGTTCATAGGCACATTCCGGCAACCAGAACCCTTGCGGTGCGGCGCCGAAAACTTCTTCGAACAAAGTGCAACCAACGCGAATCTGTGCGGCGCGGGCGGCGCGCGTGGCGACGAGCGGCAAGACGGCGTGCGTGGCGCACGAGGCCATGGCGGTCACGCGACCACTGCGCACATGGTGCGCGAACGCGGCAGGCAAATCGCCGGCATGCAGGCGCCACAGCGTGCGCGCGCGTTCAGCGCGTTCGAGATAATGCGCAGCAGCCGCAGATTGCGGTTGTTGCCCTGCGAGACGTCGCGCTTCGAGCGTGGCCAGTTTCAATCTGCGAGTGAGTTGCACGCCGATCTTTTTGACCAGCGCAGGAGCTCGCAGCATTTCGAGCAGCGGTGGAGTGAACCCCAGAGTGATGGGTGAGGGGATGGCCTCGGCTTCGAGGCGATCAAGCATGTCGAGGAGTGGCAAGTAGGTGCCGCTCACAGCTTCAAACAACCAGTCCTCTTCTAGGAACTCGGGGTATTGCGGTGCATGCACCCACGGCAGGTGGCCGTGCAGCACGAGGCAAATCTGCCCAAGCGACACTCAGTGACTCCTGCGTTGGCGCGGTGTGCGCACAACGGGACTCATCAAGATTTCAGCGCCCTTGCTGTCGAGCAGACGTGCGCGGTAGCGCGTGTCGGGGCGTGTGCTGAAGAAACTCTGTCGCGTGCCGGCTTCGATGCTGCGCCGCTCCATGCCGCCGCACTCAAGCTCTTGGAGTTCGATGAGCACCATGCGCGGGCCATGGTCGTTGCCCACTTCGGACAATTCCCAACTGACGACCAGCGTGTGTGGATCTCGCGGTTGGACACTCAGCACGTCGTGCGCGTATCCGGCTGGGATCAGCGGCAAGACGGGCAGTTCAACTTCGATTGGGTCGGGCGGCAGCACACTCTTAATCCAGCGCGATGCAGCACCACGTGTGCGTTGTTCGATGGCTGCCGTGTAGATGTCGGCGTAGCGTCGGGCGGCTCGATTCCACGACCAGTCTGTGCCCATGCCTGTGTTGATGAGTTGTTGGAACGTCTCGGGCGCATGAAACACCTCGAGCGCGTCGCGAATACGAAGGTAGAGCGCCGTAGGTGTTGGATCTGTGAAACAGAAACCCGTGGCCGTGCCGGCGCGCAGGCTTGCGGCGTCCGTGTCGCACACTGTGTCTTGCAACCCGCCAGTGCGGCGCACGATGGGTACGGTGCCGTAGCGCATCGAGATGAGTTGGTTGAGGCCGCAAGGCTCGAAGCGCGATGGCATCAAGAACAGATCGCTACCGGCTTCCACGAGGCTCGCGTATGCCGGGTCGAAAGCAAGCCTGACGGAAACGCGCCGCGGGTAGTGCTGTTCGAGAGCCTTGAAGCCTGCTTCGAGTCGGTTCTCGCCGCTTCCGAGCACCACGAGTCGCACATCTGTCGTTTCGCTAAGGATGCGATCCATCGCAGCGAGTGCGAGATCGAGCCCCTTTTGCTCTGCGAGTCTTGAAACGACGCCGAACAGTGGACCGTTGGTGGGTTCGAGGCCTGCACCTTCGAGCAACGCCGATTTGCACTGCGCTTTGCCTGTGCGATCAGCGCTGTTGAAGTGCGCTGGAAGATGCGGGTCCGTGGCTGGGTCCCACGTGAGAGTGTCGAGGCCGTTGATGATGCCCACGAGATCGTTGCGTCGCGCGCGCAACAGGCCTTCCAAACCGTTGCCGTATTCTTCCGTCAGGATTTCTTCGGCGTAGGTGTGACTCACCGTGGTGATGATGTCAGCAGCGCGCAGCCCAGCGGCTAGGAGGTTGGCTTGTCCTCGCACCAGCAGAATGCCCTCACTTAGGAGTGCGCTAGGGATACCCGCTTGGCGCAGATCGGCCGGAGCAAACACGCCTTGATAGGCGAGGTTGTGAATGGTGAGCACCGTGGCGGCTTTCGCTGCAGGTCCTGTTTTCTCCGCGGCGCTGCGCACTAACAGTGCAGCAAGAGCCGTTTGCCAGTCGTTGAGATGCAAGATGTCGGGATGAAAACCCGCGGCTGCTGGAATGCGCAAAAGGGCACGCGCGAAATACGCAAAGCGCAGGTGGGCATCGCCATAACTGCCTGGCTGCACGCCGTAAAAACTCTCTTCAACTTCAAACATGCCGCTGTTTTCGACGAGGAACACTGGCACATCGCCTTTGAGTGTCCCGAGCAGCAAGTTGAACGGACGGTTTCCTCCCGCAAAGGGGCATGCGATGTTCTTGGCAACCAGTTCAACATTTCCCATCTGGCGACGGACGCGCGGGTACAGCGGCAAGCACACACGCACATCCACGCCGTTGGCTTTGAGGGCGCGTGGCAACGCAGCGGCCACATCGGCGAGGCCGCCTGTCTTGGCGAGGGGATGAACTTCGGAAGCAGCGAACAGCACTTTCATGCGCCCAAGTCTATGCCCTTCCTTGCGGCACAAAACCACGTCCTCGGAAGCGTGAGTGCTTGCGCTACGATCGACTCGGAGATCGGCAACATGAAGATAGGACTACTCGCGGGTTTCGATGAAGCTCTGGTGGATGCCCTCACGGTGCAACTGGGGAATCTGCCGTCGGTGGAAGTGGTGAACTTGCGCATTGGCGCAACGGGTTGCACGGCGGCACCGGCTTTGGATGTTTTGTTGGACCGCGCTTCGCATGAAAACGCGTTCTTTCGCGCATGGGTAGCGCAAGCGGAAGCTCACGGCGTGCGTGTCGTAAATCCTCCAGCGCGCACTGGCCCCGGCGCCGGTTTCGCGGAGTTGGTCAAAGCAGCGCGTGCGGGTTTTCGCGTGGTGGACAGTGTGCTCTTGCCGGCCAAGTCCTACGCAACGCACATTGGTGCTACAGCGTTGCACAATCTCGATTTTCCGCTGAATTGGGACGCGATCCTCGCGGGCCTTGGTGGCAGCGCGGTGCTGTTACCTGCCGTTGCACTGCCGGGCGCGCGCGGAATTCCCGTAGATGACGTGGGCATGTTGCTCGCGGCCTACGACCAAACCGGTACGACACCGACTTTGCTGCAAGCCACGCAGCATGGCGAACTCGTTCGTGCGTGGTGCGTGCGCGGACATCTTCCAGTTCTGCAGAAGTTGGATGCTGAAACGGGCATGGTGCCCGACATGGCTCCAGCAGCCGAGACGTGCGCTGGAGTGTTGCCCGTAGCGAATCGTCTCCTCGAAATCCTTGCGCTTGATTTTGCAGCAATAGATTTTTGCTGCACTCTTGATGGGCCAGTGTTGCTGGCTGTCGATGCTGCGGCGCCGGAGATGGATCCGGACGGCATGGGGCCTGTGTTTTTTGACACAGTTGTGCGGAACTTGGCGTTGCGGCTCGCTCAGACGCAGTCCGTGGCGACAGCAGCAGCAACGCAGCCAAAGCGTGCAACGACGCGTCGTCCGCGAGGCGGAACTGGAGCGCGCAACGCGGAGCAGAGTGCTTGATGTGTCAGGGCTGGGTGCTGTCGCGTAGGATCTCAGCATGAGTGTCAGCCAACACGGGCGCGTTACAGAGATCCCAACTCTCGGCGTAGAGCTGGAGTATCAAGTGCTCGACCCGCTGACGCGGGAATTGAGCTCGGACACTCAAAACATCTTGGCCGAAGGTGCCGCCATTTATGGCTCGCACATTCGTCCCGAGTTCCATGCCCCGATGCTCGAGTGCGTCACGACCGTGTGCCAAACCGTGCGCGAAGTGCGTGAGCAAGTCGTGGAGCTGCGCCGCACGGTGGTAGGGCTTGCGCGCAAGCACGGCTTGGCAATTGCGGCAGCATCAACGCATC
Source organism: Planctomycetota bacterium (assembly GCA_009691765.1). Lineage (GTDB taxonomy): Bacteria > Planctomycetota > SXUL01. The sequence goes on from SIAO01000006.1 coordinate 126,114, forward strand.
CGATCACGCATTGGACCAGTGTGAGACTGACCCCGGGTGAGCGCTATCTGCAGATTCAAAAGGACCTTGGCGACTTGGCTCGCTCCAATTTGATCTACGGAATGCACTGCCACTTGGGCATCGCTGACAACGAAGCGCGCATCGCAGTGATGAACTCGATGCGCTACTTTTTGCCGCACATTCTGGCGCTGTCCTCTTCATCGCCCTTCTGGCAAGGACGCGACACAGGATTGGCCACCACACGCACGGGCATCTTCCGCCGTTTCCCGCGCACTGGCATTCCCGACACTTTTGCAAACTGGGCTGAGTTTGAGTCATATGTGCGCACGCTGGTGGAAACCGGGTGCATCGACAACGCCAAGAAGATCTATTGGGACATTCGTCCGCACCCGTTCTTCCCAACCATTGAAGTGCGCAATCTCGACGTGCCCACTCGCGTGAACGAGGTGGCAGCGCTGACCGCGTTCCTCCAAGTGATTTGCACGCGCTTGTTGAATCTGTGGCACCGCAACATGACCTACCGGCAGTTTAGGCGCATGCTGATCAACGAGAATCTCTACCGCGCCATGCGTCACGGAGTTGCCGCGGAGTTCATCGATCTCGCGACCAAGAAGTTGAAGCCACTCCGCCAAGTGATCATGGAGATGCTGGACGAGTTCGCGGACGAGATTCGCCTGCTGGAAGTGCAAGAAGAGATGGGCTGGCTTGTGGAGATCCTTGAGCACGGATCTTCCGCGGATCGCCAGCGCGCCGTCTATGCCGAGAGCGGCACATTGACCGCTGTCGTCGATCACCTCGTCGCTGAGACTGAGCTCGATTTGGTCTGAAGCCCGCGAGGTTTGCGTTCAGATGCTGATGCTGCCGATGCCGCCTTCGAAGCGCGGTTGCTTCGGCAGAACGACCAGCCCACTCGGTGTGACGGTCCAGTCATGCCCGGCGCTGCCTGCTTCACCACCGATGTGAAGTCCGTCTGCAACACGGTTGTTTTTGTCCACGATGCAGCGTTGGAGTTTGGCGCCCCGTCCAATCTTCACGTGATCGAAGATGATGCTATCGGTGATCTCGGCGAAGGAGTGGATCTTCACATTGCGGCCGATGATGGAGTTGCGCACCGTCGCGCCTGAGAGAATGGTGCCGGCGCACACAATGCTGTTGACAGCGCGCCCAGTGCGGTTCTCGATGTCGTGCACAAACTTGGCGGGTGGATCGTCGAAGCGCGTGGAACGGATGGGCCAGAGCGCGTTGTAGAGGTTGAATTGCGGCACGACGGCGCGCAGGTCCATGTTGGCTTCGTAATAAGAGTCGATGGTGCCCACATCGCGCCAGTAGGCGTTCGGCAGCGATTGTCCTGGTACGCGGTTGCACGTGAAGTCGTAGCACCAGATGCGGTGATCTTTCAGCGCTCCGGGGATGATGTCTTTACCGAAATCGCGGCTGCTCTTTGGGTCTTCGGCATCGCGTTGCAGCAAGTGCACCAGCGAGCGCCCCGAAAAAACATAGTTGCCCATGCTCACGAGCGCTCTTGTCGGGTCGTTGGGCATGGGCTTCGGATGCGCTGGCTTTTCCTCGAAACCCACGATGCGCCCTTCACGGTCCACTTCCATCACACCAAAGGCGGATGCCTCTTCGATGGGCATGGGGATAGCCGCCACGGTGCAGTCCGCCATGTGCTGTTCATGCCACGCGATCATCTGTGACACATCCATGCGGTAGATGTGATCGCCACCGAAGATGCACACGATGTGTGGGCGCGATTCGCGGACCAGATTCAGGTTTTGATGGATGGCATCCGCGGTGCCGCGGTACCAAGCGTCGCCCGTTTGCATTTGCGCAGGCACTGCTGTAACGAAGTGGTCGCGCAAGATGCTGCCAAAGCCCCAACCGTACTGCAGATGTTCCGTCAAACTCTGCGACTTGAACTGCGTGAGCACGTAGATCGAGTAGATCCCCGAGTTCACCAAGTTCGACAGCACGAAGTCGATGATGCGGTACTGGCCACCAAACGGCACGGCGGGTTTGGCGCGTGTGGCGGTGAGAGGGTGCAAGCGCTGCCCTCGTCCGCCGGCCATGACCATTGCGAGCACACTTTTCTGCATGGCGGCAAGCATAGCCTGACGCTGCGGTTTGTGTTCAGCGTAGTGCGCGCACCGCATCCACGAGCGCAGCATGAGCCCAAGCAAGTGGTTCAACACCCATGGGCGCGGCGGTCGACGGATGATGCTGTTCCGCGAGTGTGCCGCAGGGACCAGCGCGCAACAGCACACCGCGGATCAAACTTCGCGCGCGTTCGTGTTCGCCAGCTTCTGCGAAGGCGCGCGCCAAAAGCAATCCTGCGAGAGGCCACGGATTGCCCGGTACGCAAGCATCGGTTTCTGGCGTGCGCAGATATTGATCTTGTTCGTAGCGCGCGTGCCCGCCCACCCATGTGGGAACTTGAAGTCGCTCGTAGCAAGCCTCACGGACCTTGGCAGCGATGGTTTCTTTCGGCTGCAGAACGCCCAAGATTTGCAATCCGAGCAAGCTGGCATCGACGCGCGTATCTGCGTGTCCGAGGCTTGCACCGTCGTGGCTGATTTCACGCTGTGAGCGCGGTGGCAGATCGAACGCATGCCATGAAGCGCGCAGCGCGGCCTCCATGGCGTCCGCTGCGTCTTTCGCCAAGGCGGCGAGGCGGCGCTGATGACATTGCGGCAGGAGTTGCGCCGCAGCACGCAGCCCAGCGATGCTCGCTGCTGCGGTGAAAGCGTGAATTCCTCGGCGTTCTTCCCACAGATCTACGCTTTCGCGGGGAAGACCCGTTGGTCCGCGCCAGCGAAGCAAGAACTCTGTGCAGGGCAGCAAGAGAGTGTCGCGCAACTCCTTCGCGAGCTTGCGATCTTCGTGACGACCTACGTGCCGCTCGAGTGCCCAGAGCACAAGTGCCGTTTCATCGGCTTGGACAGGGACAACAGTGCGCCCTGCTTCGACAGAAGCCATCCAACTTGAAGCCACGCTGCCGTCGGGGTGGTAGCGCTGAAGCAGAGCCCCATCAGTTTTTTCCAACGTCGCGCAGTAACGGAAGAATGCCGCTGCTGCGTCGATGTCTCCGGCAGCGGAAAGTGTGTCGGCGATGAGCGCGCCATCACGTGGCCAGCAGTAGGCATAAGACTCGCGTCCCGGATCCAGCGTGGCGCTGTCCACGGCAGCGACAATCGCGCCACCGGAATCCACATGAGCACGGGCGATGTGCAACGAGTGTGCTTCGGCGGTGCTGAACTCGTCTGGCGAGGTGTCTTGCTGCGTGCGTGCTGCCAGCCAAGAGCGTTGGTGTTCAAGAGCAGCGTTGAAAAGTTTTTCGGGACCGCTGCGCAAGAGGAGCGCGTTGAGGTCGTGCACAGCAACGGCAGTTGCTCCGGCGCAAAGCCACAGCCACACTTCGGCGCGCCCATGTTGCAGATTGATGCTGATGCCTCCTACGGCTTCGACGTCGCCAACAGAGGCTGTGGACCCTTCGTGTTGTCCTGGATGAAGCAAGGCATCAGCCGGTGTGCCGCCGCGCGGCAAGCGGTGATGTCCGCACAAGTATTCATCAAAACCGCTCTGGCCTTCGTGAAGAGCGCCCCACAACAGATGGCGGCGGCGGCGAAAGAAACGCAACGTGCGCGGTGCAGGTTCATAGGCGACACCGTTCAACGCGTTGCTCTCTGAGATCTCGAAACCAGTGAGGATGCGCAGTTGTACGCTGCCGCCAGCACCTGAATCGTCGTGGATCGTGATGCGGCGCAGCAGGACAGGGTTTGCGGGGAGGAGCGTGTCTTCCACGACGACGCTCGTGCCCAAGTGTGGAAGACCAAAGCTGCTCTTGGCTGCGAGTGCAGCAGGCAGAGATTCCTGCGCGATCGTGCTACCAGGACCGCCGAGAACGCAGCCGCGTCCGCTACGCACCAGTGCCAGTTGCGTGGCTCTGCCTTGGGCGTGATTCTCTGAGCCAACTTGTGGCCAAGTCAAGTCGCGCAACGCGCCTTGGGCATCAAAGGCCACCAGCATCGATCCGTTGGCAAGCGTCACTGTGCGTGGCATCGCCTTAGCCTATCGCGCTTGGACACACACTGCGCTGCCCGTACAGTCAGACGCCTTCGTTTCCTCACTTTCACGGAGATCGCAGATGCCGCGCGTGCTTGCCAGTCGCATGAGTCGCCTCGGGACCGAAACAGCGTTTGAAGTTCTTGCGCGTGCCAAAGCTCTTGAAGCCACAGGCAAAAACATCGTGCATCTCGAAATCGGTGAACCTGATTTCGACACACCGGCCAACATTGTGCGCGCAGGACAAGCGGCGCTTGGTTCTGGCCACACGCATTATGTTGCCGCGGCGGGTTTGCCTGAGTTGCGTGCGGCCATCACGGCAGATTCTGCGCGTGCGCGCGGCGTGGAGCACAGTGCAGCGGAAGTCCTTGTATGTCCCGGCGCCAAACCCGTCATGTTCTACATGATCCTCGCGTTGATCGAGGATGGTGATGAGGTCATCTACCCCAATCCGGGATTCCCCATCTACGAGAGCATGATCAACTTCGCGGGCGGTCGCGCGGTGCCTGTGCCGCTGCTCGAAGAAAACGGTTTCAGCTTTGATCTCGCTGCGTTCGAAAAGTTGCTGACGCCGCGCACCAAGTTGGTGATCCTCAATTCGCCGAGCAACCCGACTGGCGGTGTGCTCTCAGCTGATCTTCTTGAAGGCATCGCACGTCTCGCCGTCGAACGCGACTTCTGGGTTCTCTCGGACGAAATCTACTGCCGCGTTCTGTACGAAGGCAAGCACTCGTCTATCGCCGCGCTGCCGGGGATGCGCGAGCGCACGGTCATCTTGGATGGCTTCTCCAAGATCTACAGCATGACGGGCTGGCGACTCGGCTATGCGCTTGGGCCCAAAGAGCTCATCAATCAGATGACGCGGTTGCAAGTGAACTCTGCATCCTGCACAGCACCCTTCACCCAGCTCGCGGGTTGTGAAGCGCTCACAGGGCCACAAGAACAGCCAGCGCATATGGTTGCTGTGTTTCGTCAGCGGCGCGACCGCATCGTTGCTGGGTTGAATGCAGTGCGCGGCGTCTCTTGCGCTTCGCCGGCGGGAGCGTTTTATGCGTTCCCGAACATCCTCGGCACAGGAATGAAATCGCAACCATGCGCTGACTTGCTCCTGAATGAAGCTGGTGTTGCAGTGCTGCCGGGCACTTCATTCGGTGCGCATGGCGAAGGGCATATTCGCCTCTCGTACGCCAACTCGATGGAGAACATCGACAAGGCGCTTGCTCGCATGGAGCGGCTCTTCGGCCGAAAGTGATGTTGGCCCGCAGTGATTTCCGCAGTGACACAGTGACGCAGCCGGATGCTGCCATGCGTGAGGCCATGGCCGCAGCAGTCGTCGGTGACGATGTGTTCGGTGATGACCCAACGGTGCAGCAGTTGGAAGCGCACGCTGCGGCGTTGCTTGGCAAGGATGCCGCTTTGTTCTTGCCATCAGGCACGATGGCGAACCAAGTGGCGGTGCGTGTGCACACGCGCCCTGGTGATGAAGTGATCTTGCACGAAGGCTGTCACGTGTATCGCTTCGAGCAAGGTGGCCTCGCCGCTCTCCACGGGGTGCAAGCGGTGCCGTTGCCAGGGGCTGCTGGGCAAGTGCCGCTCGCAGCATTGCGCGGTGCATTGCGACCTGACGATCAACACTTTCCGCGCTCGCGCCTGATTGTTTTGGAGAACACTCATAATCTGTGTGGCGGCGTCGTGCTGCCGCAGACCTATGTGACCCAAGTGCGGGATCTCGCGGACGAACTCGGTTTACAACTTCACCTCGACGGTGCGCGCCTCGCAAATGCGGCGGCTGCGAGCGGCAGCAGCATCGCGAGCGCAGCGGCGCCAGCGCACAGCGTCACTTTGTGTCTTTCCAAAGGCCTCGGTGCTCCCGTGGGCACCATGCTGGCCGGATCACGCGAGTTCTGTTCGGCGGCACGACGCGCACGCAAACTCCTTGGTGGCGGAATGCGTCAAGCAGGTGTGTTGGCGGCGGCGGGATTAGTGGCGCTTTCGGATTGGCTGCCGCGTTTGCAGCGCGATCACTTGCTTGCGCGTCAGCTTGCTGCATCGCTTGCGACCATTCCGGGTGTTCTCGTGCAGCCACCGGAAACCAATCTCGTGGTGCTCACTTTGGAATCTGCGCCGCAAGAAGCTGTACGTGCTTTCTTGGCGCGCGCCGGTGTGCTGTGTGTTGGTTTCGGTCCTGGGCGCCTGCGTTTCGCGGTGCATCGCGATGTGAGCGAAGTGGATGTCGAGCGTGCGGTGTCGGCGTTGCAAGCAGCCATGACTACAGGGGGAGCGTGACATGGGTGTGTTCAAGGCCTACGACGTGCGTGGCGTTTATCCGACAGAGTTGGATGAGAAACTCGCGCGGCGCATCGGACTCGCAGCAGTCAAAGTGCTGCAAGCGCGCTCTTTCGTCGTAGGACGCGACATGCGTTCGATGGCACCGAGTATGGCCGCGGCGCTCATTGATGGGCTGCTTGCTGCTGGAGCGGATGTCATCGACATAGGGCTTTCCAGCACGCCGATGACATACTTCGGCATCGGGTCTCTCGGAGTGGAAGGGGGCGTACAAGTTACGGCCTCGCACAACCCCGCTGAGTACATCGGGTTCAAGTTCACGTGCAAAGACTGTGTGCCTGTGTCGGGCGAAACGGGCATTGCCGCGATGGGCCGTCTGGCGCAGTCCGACGTGGTGTTGCCTGAAGCTGCAACGCGCGGCACTTTGAGCAGCCGCGATGTGAGTGGGGCCTATGTCGATCACGCGCTGAAATTCGCTCGTGGCATTCGCCCCATGAAGGTCGTCTTTGATACGGCGAACGGCATGGGCGGGCACATGTTGCCTCGGCTGCTCGCGCGTCTGCCGCTCGATGCGACGGTGATCTTCGCCGAACTCGACGGCACATTTCCCAACCACGAGGCCGATCCGATCAAGCCGCGCAACCAGCTTGCTTTGGCCGCTGCAGTGCGCGAGCGCGGTGCGGACCTCGGCGTGGCCTTCGATGGCGACGCAGACCGCTGTGTGTTCTTGGCGGCTGATGGCAGCGCCGTGCGCTCAGACCTTGTCACAGCCTTGTTCGCTCAGGATTTCCTACAACGCAGCCCCGGCGCCGCGGTGGTTTACGACTTGCGCAGTTCTCGCTCGACGCGCGACGCCATTCTTGCGGCTGGTGGGCGACCCATCCGCGATCGCGTTGGGCATTCGTTCATCAAGGCCACGATGCGCAAGGAAGGTGCCGTGCTCGGTGGTGAACTTTCGGGGCATTACTACTTTCGCGACAACTTTGTGTCGGACTCCGGTGAGATTGCGATGCTGTGCATGCTCTCGATTCTTTCGAAGCAGCAGCGTGGTATCGCGGAACTCTTGAAGCCCTTTGAGCGCTACCACTCGACGGGCGAAATCAACTTTGAAGTGGCCGATCAAGATGCGGTGATCGCGCGAGTGCGCCAGCGATACGCGGATGGTCAGCAAGACGAGTTGGATGGCGTGACCGTGCAATACCCAGACTGGTGGTTCAATCTGCGCAAGAGCAACACGGAACCTCTGTTGCGCTTGAATCTCGAAGCCGACACGGCCGCGGCTTGTGCCCTCAAGCTCGCCGAACTCGAACCGATGCTCGGGCCGCGTCACTGAGCCAACATGGGCGCACGCATCCTCATTATCGATCCAGCGTCCGGAGCGGCGGGCGACATGTTCCTCGGTGCCTTCGCGGACCTTGGCGTCGACTTTGACGCTCTCGGCCGTGCGTTGGCCACGCTGCCCGCTGGTGGCTTCCAACTGCGGAAAGAACGCGTCTTGCGTGGGGGAGTGAGTGCCACCAAAGTCCACGTGCACCTAGATGTCTTGGGCGGCGGCGAGGAGGGCCCAGGGGGCGCGGTGCTGCACGGCGTTGGCGCTCATCAGCATGAAGGGCATGCGCCGCACTGGCATGCCGGTCCGCAAGGCGGTCATGGCGAGGTCCGCCACTTGGCCGAGATCCTGAAGATCATCCATGCCAGCGCCTTGCCAAGTGAAGTGAAGTCCTTGGCAATTCACGCCTTCCGTCTGTTGGGTGAAGCGGAGGCTCGGGCTCACAATTGCAGCATCGACGCGGTGCACTTTCACGAAGTCGGCGCAACGGATGCCATCGTGGACATCTGCGGGACGGCTCTACTGTTCCTCGAACTTGGAGTGACAAGGGTGTTCTCGTTGCCGGTCGCAACAGGAAGCGGAGTGGTCGCGTGCGCTCATGGGACGGTGCCCGTGCCAGCACCCGCTACGCAGCATCTTCTTGGTGATTTCCCACTGCGACAGACACTCGTGGCCCGCGAACTGCTGACGCCGACCGGCGCTGCCTTGTTGCGCGCACTGAATCCGTCCTTCGTGGTGCCTCGCCACCGCGTCGTTGCGGAAGGATACGGAGCGGGCTCTTTGGACCTACCGCTCCAAGCCAACGTGCTGAAGCTGACCGTCGCGGAACTTCCGGATTGAACTTCGCGTTGTGACTGGCTGTTTTTTTGGCGTTGCATAGAATGCTCGCGGGTTCGCCGGAATTTTCCGGCATGGTTCGCACGCTGGCGGGCGTGCTCCGCGTGCCCGCGTGCTTTGGGGAGACCACGATGAAGAAGTTTTTGCTGTTGAGCCTGCTCTGCATGCAGGCTGTGGCCCAGACTCCTGTCACACCTGTGAATTCAACCGGCGCTCCAACGTCGGCACCGGTGCCTGTCGTCCTGCCACCGCAGGACACTGTTGTTGCCAAGCCTGCGCAACCCGCGATGCCATGGTTTGGCGTGGTGAGCGCCGACAAGGTGCGCGTGCGCAGTGGGCCTGGTGACGTGCATGCCATCTTGCGCGAACTGCCGAAGCAGTCGCCCGTGCGCGTGCTTGCGCGCGAAGGCGATTGGGTGAGCGTGGAAGTCCCCGGTGGGCTCGCCGTATATGTCGCCATCAGCAACGCCGGCAAAACCTATTTGAATGAGGCGCAAATTGGCGAAGGCGTCGTCATGGTTGATGACCTGATGATTCGCGCTGAGCCCAGCACGACGAGTCCTTTCCTTGGAAAGCTCAACACAGCGGACCGTGTCGTCATCATCGAGCGCAAAGGTGAATTCGCTCGCGTGCTGGCGCCTGCGGGCATCAAAGCATGGATTTACGCGGCCTATGTCAGTGCCTCTGCGGATCAAGTTGTTGCGGAAACAGATTTCGTCGCGGCGCACCGCAAGGCGGAAGAAGCCCTGCTGAAGTCAGGTGAAGAATCGCGCGCACTCGTGGCGCGTGAAGCTGAGCGTCGCAGACTCGCTGCGGATGCCGAGAAAGCCTTCACGGCTTTTGAAGGTGAAGCGCGCAAGCCGGTGGAACAGCGCGATAGTGCGGCTGTGCGCAAGGCGCTCGAAGGTGCGCGGGACTTAGTGCCTGCAGGCAGCCCGCAGCGTGATAAGGCTGTGCAGCTCTTAGGCACAGTGGATTCTTGGGACCGGATGCGTGGCGAAATCGCTGCGGCGAAGTTGCGCGTCGAAGAGGCGAAGAAGATCAAATCGGCTTCTGAAGCAAAGTACGCGCGCGATCTTGCTGCACTGCGCAAAGCTCGCGAAGAAGAGGAAGCACGCAATCGTCTCGGAGGAGCTGGGAAACCCTATGTCGAAACCGGACATCTGCGCGCCAACATTCCTGTGATCGGAGCCGTGGTGGATAGTGAAACGCCATGGGCGCTTTGGCAAGCGAACTTGCGCAAGTTGCTCTTGTTCTCCACTCGTTACGACCTCAACGAATACAACGGCCGCCTCGTGGGCATTGTTGCTGGCGAAGGCCCAACTGGTGAAGGTGGCCGCGCCGTTCGTCGCATGGAAGTGTTGAAGCTCGAAATCTTGAACTGAGCTCGAAGTTCAGTCTGCGTTGGGAGCGTCCTTGTTGACGAGGCCGCTCCCGAATGCAATTTTGGTGGCAGTGGCAAACTCAGTGAAGTCGCCGCGCACGATGCTGTCCCGAGCGCGTTCCATCAGCCGCTGCATGAAGCGCAGGTTGTGGAGCGTCATGAGCATCGCACCAAGAATCTCGTTGGCCATCAGCAGATGGCGTAGATAAGCGCGACTGAAACCGCGTGAGCAGGCAGAGCAATCACAGTCGGCTTCGAGGGGTTGCGCTGAGCGCGTGTGCGCTGCGTTGCGCATGCGAACCGGGCCAGCAAACGTGAGCGCTTGGCCGTTCCGAGCGTTGCGCGACGGGAGTACGCAATCAAACATGTCGATTCCGAGAGCGATAGCGTCGAGGATTTCTGGGACAGAGCCCACACCCATCAAGTAACGCGGCTTCTCAGGCGGCATCAGCGGCGCTGTGACAGCGAGGATGCGGCGAAAGTCTGAGTTGCTCTCTCCGACAGATAATCCACCGACGGCGAAACCGTCGAAGGGCATTTCGCGCAGCGCGGTCATGTGTTCGCGGCGCAAATCTTCGTGCATGCCGCCTTGGCCAATACCAAACAAGGCGCGGCCATCTTGCGGATGCAGTGCGAGGCAACGCTTGGCCCACGGCAATGTGCGGCGCTGCACGGAAGCGCGCACGCTGGCGGCATCTGCGTCATGGGGCAAGCACTCGTCGAAAGCCATGATCACATCAGCGCCCAGCAGCAGTTGGATTTCCGTGGCGCGTTCGGGAGTGAGGCGCATTACGGCACCATCGATGTGCGAGCGAAACGAAACGCCGTCATCATCGACCTTGCGTAGCTGAGCCAGTGAAAACACTTGGAAGCCGCCGCTGTCCGTGAGGACTGGGCCGTTCCAGCCCATGAAACGGTGGAGCCCGCCAAGTTCGGCAATGAGTTCGGCTCCTGGGCGCAAAGCGAGGTGGTAGGTATTGCAGAGCACAAACTCGGACCCCGTGGCAAGCAGCGCTTCAGGGTCTGCACCCTTGACGGTGGCCGCAGTGCCCACAGGCATGAATGCTGGCGTTTCTGCCGTGCCATGCGGTGTGCGCAAGCGAGTGCGACGTGCTGCGGTCTTGGGGCACTGCGCTAGTATTTCGCTGGCGAAGGGGCCGCGTTGTCCGGCGTGGATGTTGTTCATGGAAGATACAGGCGCGCGAGTTTGGCGCCCGGGTAATAGTGCGCAAGGATGGCCGCGCAGTTCCATCCGCTGCGACTGGCCATACTTCCGGCGCCGTGTTGGCACAGTCCTACGCCGTGGCCGAAGCCGCGCCCTTCGGCGTGGACATTCGCGCCCTCAGCGCGCAAGCGAGTGATCCATGTGCTCCGGGCTTCGGGTCCGAGGGCACGTTTGATTTTGCTGGCCGACAGCGAAACTGGCCCTGAATCGCAATGCACGACAGCGCTAGCGAGTCGCCCTGAGGTTGCGAACTCAAGCGCGCCGATCATGTTGACGGTGCCAGGAAGTCCGAGCGCAGCCGCAACCTCACTCGCGTTGCGGTCGGCGCTCCATGTTGCAAACGGTGCAGCGCTGCAATGCCCGCACTCGACTCCTGCGAGCGGGGGAGTCGTGCGCCCTCCGAAGGCTTCGCCAGCGCTACGCGTTGCGCCGCCGCAGGTCGCGGAGAACACACCTTCTACAAGTTTGTTCGCGTGGCTGAGCACGAAACTTCGCGTTGCTTCCACCGCACGCCGCACTTTGCGGCTGGGTCTTCCAGCGCCGCGCCAGACTTGCGTAAGTTGCGTCGTGTCCACGTCGTAGCGTGCGCTCCTGCGGTTGGCGATTTGTGTTGCGGCGTAGGAGCGACATGCGATGGACTGCGCTTCGAGAGCCGCGGCTGCGAAAGAGGCGCCCATTTCGGCTTGCACCACGCCCACGAGGTACTCCTCGAGGGGTGTGTGAGCGATCACGAGCAACGTCGCGCCGTCGGTCTCGAAGTGAATTTCGCCCGGCCATTGGCCATCATCGAGGTTGATGGTGTCGCCCGAAGCCGGGCCCAGGGTGCAGGGCAATCGGATCGCGCGATCACCCCAGACAAGTTGTTGTCCATTCCATGTCAGAGTCGTGTCTTCTGGCATGGCAATCTCTGCACCATCTGTGAGGATCTTCGCGCCATCTTCGCCGAGAAGGATGTTCCCGCCAGCGCGCACGCTGCGCAGCAAAGCACGTATGTCAGGCTCTGCTTGGAACAAATCCAGAGGTGCACCATCTGGGACTGTGCTGCGTCCGGGCGGCGAGACGATGAGCGCGGTCAGGCCAGCGACCGCAAGCAAGACCACGAGAACAACACCGCGGGAGGTCCGCGTCCTGCGTCGTGCGTGGCGCATTAGCAGTCCGGCGTGAGGCGGTTTTCAGTCTGGGAGTTTCCGAGAAGCTCTGTGCCTCGCGCCGTCAACATGCGTCCGCGCGGTGTGCGGGTCATGTATCCCTCGCGGATCAAGAACGGCTCGTAGACATCTTCAACAGTGCGTTCGTCTTCACCGAGTCCGACGGCCAGTGATTTCAGCCCCATGCCAATACTGCCAGCGCGCTGTAGCAGCGTCAGCAGCTTGCGATCGTGGAGGAGAAGCCCTGATTCGTCGAGCCCGAGACGCGCGAGAGCCGTTGCCGTGAGCGCTTCATCGGCATGGGTTGCGCCGCTGGTCTGTACGAAGTCTCGCACTCGGCGCACGAAACGGTTCACGATGCGAGGTGTGCCGCGCGCTCTTTGAGCGAGCATCTCGGCGGCGCCATCGTCCATCGGAAGCTTGAGGAGCCGCGCAGAGCGCGCAGCGACGACGCGCAAATCCTGCGTGTCGTAGGGTTCGAGCTTCTCGTGCAGGCCGAACCGTGCGCGGAACGGATCGGTGAGCAGGCCTTCGCGTGTGGTGGCTCCGACGAGGGTGAAGGGATTCACTTGCATGGGGACCGAGCGCGCGTTCATGCCCTTGTCCAGCATGATCACGAGGCTGAAGTCTTCCATGGCGCTGTAGAGGTACTCCTCGACCGCGCGTGGTAAGCGGTGAATCTCATCGATGAAGAGCACATCGCGTGGCTGTAGGGCGGTCAGCAGCCCGACCAAGTCCGCGGGCCGCTCGATTGCCGGACCGCTGCTGGCATGGAATCCGACGCCGGATTCAGCAGCGACGATTTCTGCGAGGGTCGTTTTTCCGAGCCCGGGCAGACCAGATAGCAACAAGTGATCCAACGCTTCGCCGCGCATGCGGGCCGCATCAATGGCAGTACGCAGATTCAGCACAACGCCTCGTTGGCCGACGAAGTCGTCGAGCCGTCGCGGGCGCAAAGCTAAATCGAGTTGGGGTTCACTGGGTGGCACCGCGACCCCATCGCGTGCCATGGCCGGGCGAAATTCGATGGCCAATCTCCGAGCGCGAGTCTATCTCAGGGTGAGCATTCGTCCCATCCAGTGGCTATCCTGTGCCGCCGTGGCTGCTACGCGAGACAAGACGAAACCGAAGAGCAAACCCAAACAGGGGAGGCGCGGTCCCGCCTCGTGGCTATCACGCTATCTCGAAGATTCGCGGCGGCTCGATATTGCGGTGCTGCTCACGGCTCCGTTGTTCGTGGCTTATGAGGCTGGTTTGCTTTTTTTCACCCGGGGCGATGTGCGCAACGCAGCCGATGTGCGTTTGAAAGAGTGGGCAGCAGCGGTTCATCCACATTTGCCTCTCGTGTTGAACACGTTGTTGTTGCTCGGGTTCGTCGCTGCAGCATTGCGCCGAGAGAAGACGCCAGTCGTGGCGTGGTTGACGCCAGCGCTGCTGCTGGAAGCGTGTGCCTACGCATTGGTGTTGGGTCCGCTGAGCATGGCGCTCGTGCGGCTCGTTCCACTTGCCACTTCCGTGATGGGTCGGGGTCCGGTTGTGGAGGTCCTCTTTGCCATCGGCGCGGGTCTCTATGAAGAGCTGTTGTTCCGCCTCCTCGTGGTTGGAGGGCTGGCGTGGATTCTTGGCCGCTGGGGGGGGTTTCCTCGCTGGTTCTCACTGGGATTCCCTGTGTTCTTTGGCGCCGTACTTTTCAGCCTCTTCCACCACGTGGGCCCATTAGGGGATCCGTTTGAATGGCGGGTAGTGGCTTTCAGAGCCCTTGCTGGCGTTCTGTTGGGGGTCCTCTTTGTGTTCCGAGGCTTCACAGTGACGGCTTGGACGCATGCCATTTACGACCTCCTGTTGGCACTGTGATTTCGTGCGATTTTGCACGCTGCCTAAGCAATCTGACGCCTTCAAGATGGCAGTTGGTCGCCGTAGGGCAGAAATACGCTGAATTCCCGCAGTCTGGACGGCGGTACGCGCTTTGCGTATAACGCCACACACAAGGGCCCCTGCTGGAACAGGGCCCTGCCGGAAGCCTTCTCTGCCTCCGGATCCCAACGAAACCCAGTCTTCCAGGAGATGGTAATGCGCAGCAAGGTGAAGGCCGCTTCGTGGTTCTTAGTCGGCATGGTGTTGATCGGCAGCATCGGGCTTCCGGGTTGCGGTGGTGG
>SIAO01000002.1 GCA_009691765.1 Planctomycetota bacterium
GAAGCGGGAGATGTTTTGTGGAGCGAGGGCAAGGTGCACCTCGTGGAAGGCAGCAAGCCCGAAGGCGGGCGTGCCAAGGTCGATTTCTTCAGGCGCCACCACGATGTGATGGCCGAACGCATTCCCGGCGGTGTGGTGCACGATTGCACTTGCGCACATTTCGAAAACCGAGGCACGGGCTGCGCGCACCTGTGGGCCCTATTGCTGGCTCTCGAACATTTGGCCACCAAGCGCGAAGCGGCGTTGCTGCCTCCCCCCTTACCCCTCGTCCCGAGCTTTCTCATCGACACGCCGCAAAATGCTGTGCAACTCAGCGTGCTGGAAGAAACAGCGTCTGGTCCGCAGGCGCTGATTCTCGATGGCGAGACCATCGACCGCATCGCTGAAGCGGGTTTGCGCGCCACTGTGCTCGGCATTGCCAGCATTGCTGGCGGTAGAGATGGATTTGGCGGGCTCGCAGAGCCACGCGGGCCTTGGGCATTGCGCGGCGCTGAGGGCGCTGCGCTGCTCTCACGATTGGTGGCCACGGGATTGGTGCGCACTCAAAGCAGGCATGGCTTGAAACATGTGCAGGCTGAGCCGGGCGCTGCCCTCGATTTCGTGATCGCCTTCGCGCCAACGGAACGCACGGGCGAAGTGGAACTGCAAGGCCGCCTTGTCGACGCCGACGGCCGCAGTGTGTTGATCAGCGCAGTGGATGCGCTGATCGAAGGAAGCGACGCCCTCGTACTCAAGGGCGAGTGCTTGCACAACCTGCGTCACTTCGGCGCCAAAGAATGGCCCGGCACTCTGCTGCGCGGGCGCGGCTTCCAACTCGCAGCCGCAGAATGGACAAGCTTCGTCGACAAGCTCGCGCGAAGTGGGCCGCTGCCGCGGCTGCAACCACCCGGCGCCAGCGCAGCGCTGGAACTCCTCGCTATAGCTCCCATTCCACGCATGACACTGCGCAGCACGGCACGCAGCCTCGAAGGCCGCGTGACCTTCCTCTATGGCAACGCAGAAGTCGAACCGGAAAGTGCCGCCCGCCTAGTGACCGACACTGCCGGTCCAGCGCAGTATCTGCGCAACGCGCAAGCTGAAGCGCAGTTCTTGCACGAAGCCGACGGCATCCCCGGACTCAATGCTGAAACGGGCATTGCTGGCCGTTTCGACGCCAGCACAGCCATGTTCGACAGTAGTGCACGCATGTTGTTGCAACGCGGCTGGCGACTTCGCCTTGATGGCAGACCCGTGCGACGCGTGGTGTCTTCGCAATTGAAGCTGTCCACCAAGAACGGACGGCTCTCGCTCGGCGGTGAAGTGCGCTGCGACGACGGCGCGGTGGTTTCGTTGCTCGGCGCGTTGAAAGCCGCTAACGAGCGCCGTTTCCTCGACTTGAACAACGAAGGCTTGCTGCTTGTGGATGGCGCGCTGGCCGAACGCCTCGGGGGCATCGCCGCGCTGGTTTCCGATCCCACGCGCGTCAGTCGTGCGCAAGCACTGTTGCTGCAACCGCTGCTGGAGTCCGATGCCGAGAGTGCGCCAAAGTTGGAGGGCAGCCTCGCGCGCTTGGTGACGCCGCAAGCTGTCAGCGCACCAGAAGAACTGAAGGCAACGCTGCGCCCTTACCAATGCGACGGGTTGGCCTGGCTGTGTGCATTGTCACGCGAAGAAGTCGGCGGGATTCTCGCGGACGACATGGGCCTCGGAAAAACGGTGCAGGTGTTGGCGCTGCTCTTGGAGCTGCGCGCACGCACTCGCAACGAGGGGCGTGTGTGGCATCCGGCTCTCGTCGTTGCTCCGGCTTCGCTGCTATGGAACTGGGAATCGGAATTAGAGCGCTTTGCCCCGACATTGCGAGTGCTGCGGCATCACGGGTCTGCGCGCGAATTGGAAGTGTTCGACAACGCTGATGTGGTCTTGACCACCTATGGCACGCTGCAACGCGACGTCGAGCAACTCACGGAACGCGAACTGAGCGTGTTAGTGCTGGATGAAGCACAAGTCGTGCGCAATCCGCAAACACGCGGCGCAGTCGCGGTGCGCGCCCTGAAGGCTCCGTTGAAGATCGCACTCACTGGCACGCCGGTGGAAAACAGCGCGCGCGATTTGTGGGCACTGCTCGATGCCGTCAATCCGGGCATCCTCGGCGAAGAGCGCCGCTTCATGGCCGCTATGAACGGCGGCGTGAGCGCCACCTTCACAGCATCGCTCGCGCGAGCTGTGCGGCCTTTCGTACTGCGCCGCACCAAAGAAGCCGTGTTGCCGGAGCTGCCAGCACTCACGCAGCAAGTGATCCACGCAGAAGCGGAGCCCGCGCAGGAGAAGTTGTGCAACACCCTGCTGGCCGCGGCGCGACGCGATGTCCTAGGCGCGTTGGAAACTACGGGCCGTGCCGACGCCTTCACAGTGCTTGAAGCACTGTTGCGTTTGCGCCAAGCAGCCTGCCATCCTGGATTGGTCGACCCGACGTTGCGCGACGAACCGAGTGGCAAGGTTGAACAACTCGTGTCCGAGCTCGAAGACGTCCTCGCCGCGGGGCATCGCGCGTTGGTGTTCTCGCAATTCGTAACTTTCCTCGATCTCATCAGTGTGCGCTTGGAGCGCGAGAACATCGTCCACGCTCGTTTGGACGGGCGCACCAAGAATCGCGAAGAGGTGGTGCGCGGTTTCGAGCAAGGCGATGGCGCGCCTGTGCTGCTCACGAGTTTGAAAGTCGGCGGTACTGGATTGAACCTCACTGCGGCGGATTACGTGTTCCTGATGGACCCTTGGTGGAACCCAGCGGTCGAAGCGCAAGCCATTGGGCGCGCTCATCGCATCGGCCAAAACAAGCCGGTGTTCGCATACCGCATGGTCACACGCGGCAGCATCGAAGAACGCATTCTCGAATTGCAGCAGCATAAGCGCGATCTTGCAGAAGCCCTGCTCGGACCTGATGCTGGCGCCGCGCCCAGTCTTGAGGCCGACGATTTGCGCTGGCTTTTTGCGGCTCCATGACGCTTCAGCGCGAGAAGTACCCACTTGCAGCTCTGTCGCAATCAGGCCAAGCTATACCTCGGAACGGAATGTTCAATCAAATCTGAAGCTGGAGAAGAGCCATGACTTGGGTCGTTACACGCCTCTGCCGCGACAATGTGGATACTGCTTGCGTCGCCGAATGTCCTGTGGATTGTTTCTACATACCTAAAGACACCGGACAGCACACCAACCAGCTGTACATCTCCCCTTCAGAGTGCATCGACTGCGGCGCTTGCGAGCCGGCTTGCCCTTGGGAAGCCATCTTCAAGGACGACTCCGTGCCCGCCGCGTTCGGCGAAGATGTCGCACTGAACGCAGTGTGCGATTCAGACCGCGCGGACTTCGAAACCGCTGTGGAAAACCCGGACACCCCCAAGCCCACCCCTGAACAAGTAACGGCTAATAAGGCGAAATGGGGCGGTTGATGGCTGCTTGAATCTGACACGGCGTTGATAACCTATAGGCGCCGACGGAGCTTGTCGGCAGACCGCGCTGCCAGCGACACCCAGAAAGCCAACTTCAATGGAAAAGTCCAGCAACTCCCCTCCGATGGCGTTCATTCTCGACTACTTGAAGACCAACGGAGATCGTCCCTACGGTGAACTGCGTGCAGCCGCAGAAACCGCAGGCCATTCGATCTACCCCATCATGTATGGCCGCGCCAAGGCGTTGCTGAACATGATCCCTGAAGAGCGCCGCTTGAAACGGCGCCGCATGCGCGAAGAAGCGCATGGACTCGCGCCAACCGCTACCGCGGTTACAGGCCACGAAGGTCTGCATCAACGCACCCTGCGTTCTGCGCGGGCTTCGCTCTCCGAAACATCAGCAGCCCAGCTCAGCGTCTTCTTGGAGCGCTTCAAGGAAGTCGAAACCGATCGCGCTCGGTACCGCGCAGCTTTGCTTCAAGTCGAACGATTGTTGCGTCAAGCTCTCGAAGCGACTGAGTGAGCGCAGCGCAAAGCGCATTGGCCTCAGTGCAGGCGCAAGTCGATCACGGCAGGTAGCGCAGAGCGCGGCAGCTCGACGCGAAGCAGCGGACCAGTTTGGGTGAACGGCACGGACTTGCCGTTCACATTCACCCACGCAGCAGTCGGCAGTACCGCGAGAATCAACGGTGCAGTAGCCCGCAATTCCGCATGCCAATGAAAGCTCGTGCCATCACGCGTGATTTGCTGTGCGCCTAACCAGCCAGGCGGATTGAAAGCGTGCTCCGCACCGAACGCCGCAAACCCATGATGGATAGGCACCACTGTGACGACATCGTGCCCGCCGGGTTCGATCTCCAACGCGACGCTGTCCTCAAGCCCGAGCGCGCCTAACCAACCATGGTTCATCGAAAGCAACGCATAGGCCTGCGGTGCACCTTCGCCAGCGAAATCCACATCGCGTGGACCAATGCTCAGCGTCGCGCCCTTACCCGCAACGTCGAAGACAGCCGCAATGCGAGCCATTCCACTGCGGTTCCACACGATGAGCGGCTGGCCCGCACGCGGATCTTCGAAGAGGCCGCGCCGCGCCGGCACCGCGTAGCCATCAAGATGCGGTAAGCGACCGTCAGGGAACACGAGGCGTGAAAGGAGCTCCCAGTCCTGCTGGCCCGGCGTGTCAGTGATGGTGATCGGCCCACCGCTCACAGCGCGAGCGGCTGCGTGCCATGCGGCTTGCGGGTGATGCGACTGAAACATATCCCAATCGGGGATCGCCAGCGTGCGGCACCACAGTGCATTCCACGCGTTCTGCAAAACGTGTTCTTGCGGATTGCCTTCGCGCTCGGGATAGAAATCGTCCGAGTTGCGCAGCACATTGCTGTGCCAGAGCTGATAGAGCACCGTGCTCTCCTGCGACATGCAGTTGAGCAACCCACTCTGAAACCACTTGGCGGAAGCACCTTCCACGGCCTCGCGCAGCAATCGCATTCCAGAAACGTGCGCGTACACATCACGCAGCAAATGGCTGCTGAAACTCTGATTATCGGCCTTCGTGAAATCCACGCCCGCACGCGATAGCTCGGCGTAGAACTTCTCATAGAAGCTCGCCCATTCTGTTGGGTGCAACAGCCCATTGTCGAGCACGCGATGATCTTGCGCGATCGGCCCTTTGGGACTGACACCTTTCCAGTAACCCTGCCATGCGTGCCACACACCGAAATGGCGCAGCCCCAAACGACGCTTCGCTTCGTGCACCAACGGAGCCAACCCACGCGGAAACTTGCTGTTCGGTCCAGTGGTCAACAAACGACCTTCGGCGTCAGCGTGCTGCCAACCGTCGTCGAGCAGCATGAAGCCCAACTTCACAGGTGCATTTTCGAAACTCGCGATAGCGCTGCGGATGTTTTCTTCTGTGACCTGAACCCCAAATGCATTCCACGAACACCAACCGAGGCGTCGCGTCCATTCCGGTACGAGCTTTTGATCGCGTCGACGGCACGTACCGATGAGACGCGCAGCGTGATCGAAGAGGCGTTCCGTCAGTTCGTAGGGGCAATCACCGCGACCGCCGATAGCAAGCGGCACGGATTGCTCGAACGTCTCCTGATGGCACGTTTGGACGAGCGCGAACACGCCATCACCGCGTGCAGCCAATTCGACGTGTGCATCACGCCCCGCTAACGGCAGCAATGCTGCGTAGCGCGGGCCCTCCTGCCACAACAGCAACATGGTGCGGTCGGGAATCTCGGAAGCATGCTTCCAAAAATGCGGTGCTGCCCAAAAGTCCGTGCGCCGATAGATCGCGACGCCTGGCCCGACCGTGCCACTCAGCAAGCGCACTGCAGCGGAACAAATGAGAACTTCGCTCGGGCTCCATGCTTGCCAGATTTCGGCGTCGAGTTGCTGAAGGCGACAGCCCGGAGCAGAGAAAAAAGGTGCTGCGCTCTCGACACTGGCCATCAGCTCAGCCTTTGGCGCGCCCCTGGAACTCGCCCGTCTCCGTCGAGACTTTCACCAATTCTCCCGCTTCGATGAATGCGGGCACACGCAAGCTCAGGCCCGTGTCAGTCTTGGCGTTCTTGAAGGTGTTGTTCACGGTGTTGCCGCGAGCCGCGCCTTCCGCCTCTGCAATCGTGAGCACCACCGAAGAAGGCAGTTCCAATCCAAGAGCCACACCCTCGTGAAAAGTGACCACCACTTCTTGGTTCTCTTTCACGAACTGAATCTTGTCGGCCACGAGATCCTGCACCAATTCATGCTGATCAAAGGTCTCGAGGTCCATGAACACAAAGTGCCCTGTGCCCTGATCGCGATAGAGGTACTGGCATTTGCGTTGATCGAGGAAGGCTTGTTCAAGGTTCTCGCCGCTGCTCATGCGCTGTTGCACGCTGGCGCCGGTTTTGAGATTGCGCATCTTGAGCTGATTCACTGCACGCAGATTACCGGGCGTGTGATGCTCGAACTCGACCACGAGATGCAGGTCGCCATTCCAGATCACAACCATGCCCTTGCGGACATCAACGACCTTGATTCCCATAACTACGCTCTCTGGCCTATGGTGCGGCCTGCACTTGTTGCGCTTCGCGCACCTGAACCCACGTACGCCAAAGCGTGAGCGCCACGGCCACTACAACAGGTCCGAGGAACAAACCCACAAGTCCGAAACTGGAAATACCGCCGAGAATGGCAATGAACACGAGCAAGAACGGCAGCTTCGCAGCGCGGCCGATGAAGATGGGGCGCAGCACATTGTCGATGCTGCTGACGATGAGGAAACCGTAGAGGATCAACAGCACCCCCGCCAACGTGCGCTGTTCCGACAGCAACGCGAGCCCGCTGCCGAGCCACACGAAGACCACACCGAATGGAGCGAACGACAGCAAAAATGTGAGCAGCCCCAAGAGCAGTGGATACGGCACGCCTGCAACCCAGAGCCCAACGGCCATCAACACACCTTGCGCCACCGCTGTCACTACCAAACCGTAGACCACCGCACGGAGCGTATTGCGAATAGCCGGAATGAACGCGGTCGCGTATTCACCACCGGTGCGAGCGATGGCACGCTTTGCTTGCTCGGAAAGATCTTCGCCATGACGGAAGAAGAACCAACTGGTGACGACACAAATGGTGAGCTCGAAAAGATTGCGGCTCAGGCCGCCGATCACGCGCCCGACGAAACCGACAAGCTCGTTTTGATTCGCTTTCACGATGGCCGGCAGGATGGTGCCTTCAGCGCGCAGTTGCAGCAGGCCTGCAGCGAGGTCGTCGCCCACATACGGCAGATCGCGCAGCAATCCTTCGAGATTGCCGCTGCGCCCTTCAAGCAAGTCTTGAAGCTGGCGGATGAGTTGTCCCGCTTCGTTCAATCCGAAGATGATGACCAGCACAATCGGCACTACGATGATGCCCGTCATCACTGTGGTGGTGATCGTCGGAGCCAGCCACATTGGTCGCGGCAGCATTCCGCGGATCAGGATGTGCAACGGCCACAGCACGACGCTCAAGATCAGCGCCCACAAAAGCCCCGCCGCGAAAGGGTGCACGATGGTCCACGTCAGGCCCGCGACGAGCACCAACATGCCATACATGAGCACGCGCCGTAGGACGCCGGTCTGTGCGGGTTGTGCTTCAGGTGTTGCCATGAGTGCGGATGGTAGCCGAGAGCAGCGCGCCCCGCAGATCGACTCAGCCCGCAGCGTCTCTGACAAACTTGGCTGCGTGAGGATGCGCGCTGTCGTTGGAATCTGGAAGCAATAGGCCTTCGCGAATCAGTCTGCTGTTCACGAAGGTGCGATTGTCGAGATGCACGTAGGCGGCGCCATCTTGCTCGTCGAACGCCTTCTTGCGGCGGTCGGTGAGCAACAGCGCATGGCCTTTGAGCAGAGCTTCGAGGCGCTTCATGGCGGCCGTCTGCTTCCCCGGCTTCGGAGCCGTGCCGAGCAGCAGCACGCTTCTGCCGGCTTTGGTGACAAAGCGATTCGGCCCCAGCACTTCCGCGACGCGATCGCGCACGCCCGTGAAGCGTGTCTTGCCACGGTCTGCCTTGCGCACCACTCCGCCAAAAAACGCACCGTCCTCGGGAGTCGCTGCGCGGCCAACCGTGTGATGCTCCACCACAAAATCCACACTCTCGAACAAACTGGTCGCGTCAGTACCGAGAAGTTTTCTACGCACTAACGCTTCAGCAGCCGGATCGATGTCCACACCGATGCCTTCACGCTCATGAGCGTTGGCTGCTGCCAGCGTCGTGCCGCTGCCGACAAATGGATCCAGCACCGTTTCGCCATGAAAGCTGAACATGCGGATCAAGCGTTCTGGCAACTCTTGCGGGAAGGGCGCAAGGTGCTGCGCGCCGCGAGCGCCGGTCATGGCCCAATGCCCAGAGAAAAACTCTTTCCACTCTGCGGGCGTCAATGCGGATTTCGTGCGCGCTGCTTTCGATGGCGGCGCCGTTTCACCGGGCTTCTTGAAAAGCAGAATGTGCTCGTAGTCGAAACGCACGATGCCGTTGCGGGGATAGGGGTACGAACCCATCACCACGCCGCCGCCGGTGCTGTGCGTGTTCGTGAGCTTGCGCCAAATGATGCTGCCGAGAAAGTCGAACCCAAGTGCAACAGCCGCACTGATGACATCGGCGTGAATCGGAAAAACGCGATAGCGCCCATACAACTTTGCTCGCGCAAACTGATCGCCAACATTCACGCACAAACGACATCCGGGCGAGAGCACCCGCAAGCACTCAGCCCACACCTTGGCGAGATCGGCGCAGTAAATGGCGTAGTCCTGTTCGAAACCAATCTGCTCGCGGATGCCGTAGTCCTTCAACTGCCAGTAGGGCGGCGAAGTGACCACCAACTGAACGCTGCTGTCCGCCAAGAAATCCAGCTTGCGGGAGTCGGCGATAATCAGTTTCTGGCGCGCCATGCCTTCACCTCCCGAGGTCGAGAATCAAACGCGCCAGCAACGCCGTGCGCTGCGGCAGACTCGCAAGGTCAACCCACTCTTCGCGCGTATGGAACGCTCCGCCCACGGCTCCGAGGCCGCAGAGCGACGGGCAACCAAGATCTGCAGCAAGCGCCGCATCGCTGCTGCCACCACGCGCTTCCGGCACCAACGCGTGCCCTTGCTCCGCACCCATGCGCACCACAGCTTCGGCCAGCGCTTTGCTCTTCTCTGTGGGCAACATCGCTGGACGCGTCACACGCTCGCGAATGCTCGTCGCCACGCGCGGCCGTCCCGCTGCATCGCGCACGACGGGCTTCCTAAGAATCCCTTGCAAATCGTCTTCCACTTGCTGACGCACATCGTCATCGTCGAAGCGCACATCGATATCCAAAGTGGCTTCTTCGGGCACAGTGTTCGCGGCCGTGCCGCCATGAAAGGTGCCGACCAACACGGTTGTTCCCGATTCAGGATCGGCCAAATCTTCGAT
This sequence comes from Planctomycetota bacterium, assembly GCA_009691765.1. Lineage (GTDB taxonomy): Bacteria > Planctomycetota > SXUL01. Next base: position 9,361 of record SIAO01000002.1, read on the forward strand.
AAGTCCGACCTTCGCGGCGAGTTCACGCACAGCGCTGGCGCCAAGGCTTGGGTCCACGCCAGCATGCGCACTGCGTCCACGCGCACGCACGCTCAAACGCAACATGCCTTTTCTTTGGATGACGAAAGTGCTGCCGCCTTCTGCGGTGCGGCCTGCTTCAAAGCACAGGCACAACCCGCAGTCTCCAGCTTCAGCGCGAATAAGCTCGCCACTTGCAGGCGAGCCCACTTCTTCTTCTGCATTCAAGACCACCCGCAGCGGGCGTTCGTGCAACAAGCCCTCGGCATGCAGAGCCTCAAGCGCATGAATCAACACCACGAGGCCGCCCTTCATGTCCGCAGCACCGGGGCCTTTGGCATGTGTGGTCCCTTCCACACGTTGCAATCCGCAGAAACCTGCTGATGCCGGATGCACGGTGTCGAGATGCCCGAGCAACAGCATCGGCGCTGTCGCCATGTCTCGTGGCGCCTCATTCGTTTCGTCGTTCGCTTCCGGCCCCGCGCCGAGCCGCGCAACCAGCGTGCGACCGTGCACGCCATTCACCAATTCCGCCACACGAAAACCAAGGGTTTCGAGCCGCTCGCACAGCAGTGCGCTCAAGGCATCCACGCCCGCCTTGTTGGCCGTGTGCGTGTCCATGCCGACCCAAGCGAAAAGATCTTCCTCCATACGCGAAGCCGCAGCACGGATGCGTGCGAAGAGAGCTTGGTTGGGGTTGGTAGCGGGCATGGGCTCGGCATGGTAGCGGGTTCCAAGCGCGAACGGAGCCCGTTCGAGATGAGCCTGTAAGGCAGTCCGTGGCGCTCAGGTTCGGCTGTTGCCGATGCTCGATCGCGCCGCGCTGTATGCTCCAGCCCGCCGATTGGGCCCTTCCTCGGAGACTCGACATGACACGGTTTCTCTTGACCGTGGGGGGCTGCAAGCCTCCTCTTCACAGCCTGTGCCTCAACCACCGAGACCGACAATGCTGTGGCGGCAACCGAATCTCGCACCATCTGAATGCGGAGTTTTGAACAGGCGCAGACCGGGCCAGCGACCACGAAGCTGAGACGCCTCAATCTCGTCTACGCTGACGCAGCGGCTCCAAAGGTTTCGCACATGATCCAGTCCGGCGGCCCAGTGCAGGTTTTCCCCGGCGGTCCCGGAATTCGTCCTGACTACAAAGCTCTCGCCACAGCTAACGACCACTGCGCTAACGCGGCATGCAAGGCCGCAGTGGAATGCGCGAAGCAATGCGCTGCATCACAGAAGGACGCTGAGGAGTCTGCTGAGTGCCGCGTGGCGTGCCTGGAGGCCTGCGCGAAGGCTGCAGCGGCATGCAAGTCCTGCCGCACGGCCATGGCCCGTTGCGCAGCAGCATGTGCGCAGTCCATCAGCGCAACCGCGTTCCATTCTGAAGGCGGCTTCGTGAAAGACGGAACCACCGAAGGCGCTGAACCCATGAAAGTGGAAGTGCGCGTCAACGGCAAAATCGTCACGCCGAAGGGAGCACCAATCGCTGGCGCTGAAGTCCGTCGCGTCATGCTGCGTGCCGCACAAGACCAAGCAGCTCGTGGTCAGGCGCGTGGCGAAATCATGCACCATGCCGTGCAGCCCATGATCCGGAGTATGAAGGCCATGAAGATCGGCGCTGCCGATGCCAAGTCACGCGCTGCTGCCTTGCGCAAGACGATCGAAGCACTGAGCAAGCGCCTCAATGAAGCCGAGAAGGCTGAGAAGGAAGCGAAAGGCGAAGAGCGACGCAGAGAAGTCTGTGAAGGACGAACCGAAGGCCAAAGAGGGCTGAAGCCCACCTTGGAAGTTGCCCTGATACGCTGCTGCGCGCATGGATGAGACTCCGGCGCGCGGCGCTGTCTTGAATGGTGTGGGTTGGACGCTGCGAGACTGCGCCCTTCGCTTCGGCGCAGCTACCGTGTTGGAGCGGCTGAATCTCCAAGCCGAGCCGGGTTCGAGCATCGCTCTCGTGGGGCCAAGTGGTTGCGGCAAGACCACACTCTTGCGGCTGCTCGGCGGCGCTCTGAAACCCAGCAGTGGCAGTGTCATGTTCACCGATGGCAGCGGCGCAGAGGTAGGAAGCGCGCCTTTCGCTACGGCGTTCTGCTTTCAAGAACCACGCTTGTTGCCTTGGCTGACGGCCTTGGACAATGCAGCACTCCCGCTGCGCCTGCGCGGCGTGCCTCAAGCAGAAGCTCGCAACAAGGCTCAAGAACAACTGGATCTCGTGGGATTGCGAGCGGAAGGGGAAAAACTCCCGGGCGCGCTCAGCGGTGGAATGCAAATGCGCGTAGCGCTGGCCCGCGCTTTGGTGACGCATCCACAACTCCTCCTGCTCGACGAACCCTTCGCCGCCGTCGACGAAATCCGCCGCGCTGCGCTGGATACGGAACTCCGACGGCTCTGGGAACAGTTGCGTTTCACACTCGTGTTGGTGACGCACTCGGCTTCAGAAGCAGCTTTCGTGGGCGAGCGCGTTTGCGTGCTTGCGGCCGAAGGGGGACGCATCGCGACCACACTCACGACGGCGCGAAGCCAACGCGACGCTCGCTTCCGCTTCGGCGCAGAGCACCAGCAAGATGTAGCCAGCATTGTTCAGGCGTTGCACGAGAGCAGCACGGTAGGCGCAGCATGAAAGGCATCAGCATCATGTTGCCTCCCCTGCTGATGCTGCTCGCGTTCTTGCTGCTCTGGCAAGCGCTCGTGGTGTTGCTGCAACCTGGTGATTACGTCTTGCCTGCACCGTCAGCCGTGCTCGCCGCGAGTTTGGATCAACCCGTGTTGCTGCTGCGCGCGCTGGCGCAGACAACACTGTCCGCAGTAATCGGTTTCGCCATTGCGGCGGCACTCGGCATCGCCCTCGGCAGCTTGATCAGTTTCAGTCCGTTTTTGCGCCGTGGCTTGTACCCGCTCGCCACGTTGCTGCAGATGGTGCCCATCGTTGCCATCGCGCCAGTGCTCGTCATTTGGTGTGGCTATGGGCGCCCGACCGTTGTGGCCAGCGCCGCCATCGTCGCGCTCTTTCCTGTGCTCGCGAACACTCTCGAAGGCATCCGCAGTTGCGATCCGAAACTGCATGAACTCTTCACCGTGTGCGGCGCACGACGATTCACTCGCTGGTGGCGCCTCGAATTGCCAGCAGCGTTGCCGCAAATAGTCACCGGACTGCGTATCGCTGCTGGATTGGCTGTGATCGGAGCCGTGGTCGGTGAGTTCATCGGAGCTTTTGTGTCCGACCCTCCCATTGGAACTGTGATCCAAAGCGCGATGCGCGAAGGACGTACCGCCCTCGTGTTGGCCGCCGTCGCTGCAAGCTCTGTCGCAGGCTTCGCCCTGTTTGGTCTTGTCAGCGCAACAGGGCACTTGCTGCTGCGGCGTTGGCATCCGTCTGCCCACTGAGAACTCTCATGCGCGTCTCCAGACTCATCCACCTCAGCTTGGCCTTGTTGCTCTGCGCACTACCAAGTGCTTGTTCAGATCCTGCTGAAGCGCCGCAAGACGGCACAGCGCAAACGCCATTGCGTGTGCAACTGAACTGGGTTCCAGAGCCAGAATTCGGCGGCTTCTACGCGGCGCAGTCCTCGGGAGCATTTCTCAGCGAAGGGCTTGTGGTCGAGCTCATTGCAGGTGGCGTGAACACGCCAGCCGGGCAACTGACCGCGCGGGGCTCAGTGGAGTTTGGCGTTGTCTCCGCAGAAGAAGTGCTGACACTTGCTGAACAAGGTGCACAACTCGTCGCGCTCTTCACTACGTTTCAACGCTCGCCTTTTGTGTTGGTGGTGCGTGCCGACAGCCCGTGGCATTCGCTGGAAGAGCTTTGGCGCGCGAAGGCACGCGCCGCCGTGGAGCCGGGTTTGCCTTGGATTGCTGAACTCGACCGCAAGCTCGGCGGCCACACCTTGGAGCTTGTTCCCTACAGCGGTCAGCTTGCGCCGTTCGCTTCCGGCGCCGTCGATGCCACGCAAGGCTTCATCGCTTCAGAGCCAGTGCAACTGCGCTTGCAGGGCATCGAAGTGCGCAGCTTTTCTCTCGGCGACAGCGGATACGACCCTTACGCGCAAGTGGTGGTGTGCAGTCGAACATGGTTGGACGGACACGCGAAAGAGGCGGCCGCCTTCGTGCGCGCTCTGCGCAAGGGTTGGACGGCTTACAACGCCGACCCACGCGCCTTCAACACCGCGATCGCCGCGCTCAATCCTGCAATGCGCAAAGAAGCCATGGACATCGCCGCCGAAGTGCAACTCCCGCTGATCGCACCGAGCGCAAGCGGTGCCGCTGGCGTGGGGCGCATGACACGCGAGCGCTGGATCACCCTCGGTGCGCAAATGCACGCCGCTGGAAAACTGAAAAGCGCGCCCGCGAATCCGGACGCGCTCTTCGTCAATCTCGAATAATGACACTCACTTGCTGATGGTGAGTGTGCTCTGAACCATTTGCACCGGCACAGCTTTGTTGGTGGCCAACCACAGCGTGTACAGCGTTTCACTCCAGCCGTTCGTAATATTGCCGTTCTTCAACGCCTCTACGTAGTGCTTGGTCATCTGCTGATAGTTCAGCGTCACTTCGGCTGTCACGGTTCCGGCTGAAATCACATACAGCGTGTCGTGCCAGTACTGCCCATCGGCGAAATCCGTGTCCACCGCAGGCGCACCGCCAGCCGCAAACGTGGCGTTGTTGAAACCGCGTGGCGGAATGCGGTTGTCTTTCATGATGGTGTCCGAGTGGACATGTGCGTCGTGTTGCCGATGGGCAAACCCGTCACCAGCGCTGCTTCCGGACTCAAACCCACATGCATTTCGTAGACCGTCGTGTTGTGCTCGTCGAGTTCGGCTTCAACCGGATCGTAGTAGCCGTACTCCATCAGCAGATTGCCTGCGCCGTCTTTGCACTTCACATTCACCCAGACGCGGCGGCGTCGCGGAAAGATGGCATAGGAATACTCCCTACAAGATGAGCAACCTCGCAGTCGGTGAAACAGCAGTAGGCTGCACGGTGACAGGATCGAAAGTCGCGGCTGCGATGTAGAGCGTCAAACCTGAGAGTATCGGCAACACCGGGATGTTCACCACATCCGGGCCATTGCTGACACCAGCAGCATTCAAAACTCCGACCGCGGCGAAATTGAGCCAAGGGTTGGGCGTGAGCGAATAGAGGAACAAGTCGTCCCAGCTCAGACCGAGCCCTCCGAGAGGCGTTGGAATAGGCCCGGTGCCTGCGGACGCGGCCACCTTGTATAGGTGCCCGGGGCGGCTCGGCGAGCGCACAGTCACGTTGATGCTCTGGCCAAGCTCAGGGAGACCGCTGAGCTTCACAGCAATGCCGTGCGTTGGCACGACGCGGTAAACACCTTCGACAAAGGTCCCAGAGGCCCACTGCACCGAGAAGAACAACTCCCCCTGCGCGCCGATTTCGACATCTAACGGGTGTCCGCAATTCGTGAGGAAGTCCCATGAGTTCAGCACCCACGAACCGTTGGAACGCTGATGCAAGTTCCCTTGCACGATCCGTTCACCTTGTGGCGTAGGCGCGATGCCATTCCAAGAACCCCACTCCGCGACGAACACTTGGTTTGCAAAACCCGTCATCATCGTGCCGGTGTCGATGGCGAAACCGTTCGCGGAACAGTGCGGCGCAAACAAACCGATGGGTCCAGTCGTCGTGTTGCCACTCGGGGGAATGCCGCTCACCGCGGGAAACCCGTAGTTCTGCCCCATGACGACATGGTTGAACTCATCGGGCGGATCTGTCGGGCCAAGATCGTCGCGCCCGTTGTCGGTTGCGAACAGCGCGCCTGACGGATGAAACTCAATGCCCCAAGGATTGCGCAACCCGCTGCCGACGATGGTGACCAAGGGCGAACCCCAAGGCACATTCACCGCGTTCGACGCCACGCGCGCAACCAAGGCACCACTTCCGGCGCTGGTGTTCGAACTTGCACCCTGCGCGATGTAGAGCCATTGGCCTGTCGCATCGAGCTTGATGTTGTTGACTTGATGGGCACCGAGCGGCAAGTTCAGCATGACCGTGGTGACGGTTTCGAAAATGTCATCACCGTTCACGTCCGTGAACATCGTGATCATGCCCGTGCCACCAGCGGGTGAAGTCAGGTGCGACACATACAAGTCGTAGCCGATCCCGTTGGGCTTCCATGCGAGGCCATGAGGCCCCCAAGTACCCGCAACAAATGTGATCACATTGTCCGCGACGCCGTTGTTGTCGTTGTCTTCAAGGATGCGCACGCTGCCGTCACCGCATCCCGTGAACAGCCGTCCGCCCGGCCCGCGCATGAGTACGCGCGGATCAGCGGAACCTCCCTGCCAAAAAGCATTGACCGAGTACTGATTCATCGGCTGCTGGGCCCAAACACATCCCAGCAGCACTAAGAAAGCGAACGCGTTCCGCAAGATCAAACCCTCAAGGTGTCACGGTCAACATCAGTGTGTTGGTGCGTTGGAACGCTCCGTTCGGCGCCAAAGCTGTTGGGTGGAACGACTGCACGAAAATACTGAGCCCAATAGCGCTGGATGGCAGCCCGAATGGACCGATTTGCAGGAGGCCCTGCGAATCCATGTTGGAGCCGAAGATTGGTCCAAGCAATCCGATGGGGTTGTTCAACGACAACATCCACGGGCTAAAGCCGATGCCCGCGAATCCAAACGGCGGAATCGGGGTGGGCCCTGGAATCGGATCAGCAAACACTACTGGAGGCAATCCAGGCGTGCCGAGTACGCGGATGTATGGCGAGTTGGGATTCGCCACCGACATGGTGCCGAAGAGCTCGAGAGTGCTGGTGTCGCGCACGCCACCGCCATACAGCAGCGCGCGTCCACAGTTCAGCAAACCAGGCACATCCTCGTTGGGAGTGCCCACGGCAAAGTCGCCCTTGCCATCGTTGTCCCAGTCGCCGAGCCCGCAGACTGCGCGCCCGAACAAGTTCTCGTAACCCGTAGTGATGATAGTTCTGATCGCAGCACCGTTGGCACCGCTCACGGCCGACACGCGGCCGTAATGGACGCCGCTTCATGGTGGGATGTACGGCAAGCCGATTATCACGTCGCCGATTCCGTCAGCGTCGAGATCGGGCATGGCATCCAAGTCGATGCCAGCTTTCAAGTGGATCAAATTGCCCGCGAATTCCCAAAGGACATTGCCTGTGGCCGAGTTGAACGCACGCGCACGGCCTGCGTCGGTGAAAATCGCGTCATAGTCCGGAGCGCCCACGACAACATCGCGCACGCCGTCGCCGCTGATGTCCGGAACGCTGCACAACGCCCAACCATGGTGTTCCGCAGACTGAACTCCATTGAAGACCTGCAACAGCGTGCCCGCAGGCATCGCGTAGATATACGCTCGCCCGGCAATGCCGTTCACAGTTTGATACGGAGCCCCGACCAACAAGTCCGGGATGCCGTCTGCATTCATGTCACCGGCGTAGGCCACCGCGGCGCCGAAGCGATCGCCGACGGCTTCGCCGTTCAGAGTCAGCAAGGTGCTGCCATCGAGGCCGCTGCACACGCGCACACGACCCGTCATGCTTGCAGCACCAGAAAGCCCCACTGCAAAATCAGCACGCCCGTCGGCATTGATGTCGCCGAGCCACGCCACCGAGTAACCGCAGTTCTCGGCGAAAGTCACACCGGTCACGCTGTAGAGCAACGTGCCCGTCAAACCTGAGTAGACATAGGCACGACCGCGATTGTCGAAGGAGGTGCCCACATCAAAGCCAGGAGCGCCGATCAGCACGTCTGGCACTCCGTCCAAGTTGGCGTCGAAACCGCCCGCGACGTCGTAGCCGAACTGGTTGCCGGTGGCCTCACCAACGTGGGTCCGCACCGTGGCGCCCGTGGCCAAAGAGATGATGCGCACAGTGCCAGCACCGAGCGCCGGATCGTTCGCACCCACGAGCACTTCGGTGACGCCGTCGCCAGTCAAATCACCAGCACGTGCGAGCGACCAACCTGCACCAAACGTGCTGGTCGATCCTTCATTAATCCACATGAGCGTCTGAGCGGGCAAGAGTGCGCCGAAAGCGAGCAGTGCCACTGGCAACAACCACGCAAGAGCGCGACTGTGGCTCCGTTGGTCCGCCTCGCGGCGGTCGAAAATGCAGGTGGATGACATGGTTGGAGTCCTCGTGAACCTATATGTGAGCGCTGAAACTCTACCGCAACCCTAGAGGCTAAAGAAAGGGACGAGTTGCCCGGCATCAACGCAGGATTTGCGTGCAAAGAACGCTTGAAAATGGCTCTTCGAGCGCATGCAACCATGGTGCTTTGCTCAGCGCCACGAGGCCTCTTCCCTTGATCCCTCTCCCCGAACCCCGTAAGAATGGCCCCGCTTGGGAGTTTGGCTGCACTTCGGTGCAGTCTTGACGACTGGCACTCGGGGCGTGGCGCAGCCTGGCTAGCGCGCTTCCTTGGGGTGGAAGAGGTCGGAGGTTCAAATCCTCTCGCCCCGACTCAGCACAGCCAAAGGCCTCCGCTCACCGCGGGGGCCTTTCGCTTTTGCTCGTCGGCAGAAAGGCTCACTCGCCGTTCCAAGAAGGCCGGCGCAACAGCAGTAACTCGGCATGGGCGTCACGGCCACGAGCGGCCGGCACATTGATGCGTGCAGATTTGGCGAAAGGCGAAGCGGCAATCAACGCTTGGAGTTCTGCGGCTTCAAAGGGAACGCCGCGGACACGCCACGCTAACGGCAAGGTCGGAGTGACCCGCTCTTCCACAACGAGAGGCTCTAGCAAGTGAGCCATGCCGCCGGGGGCAAGCACGCGATGAATCTCGCGCAGTGTCGCGGCTGGCGCCACGCTCTCGCACAGTGCATGTACAGCCACAACGCAATCAAAGCCGGCATCAGCAACTGGCAACAAGCGCAGCTCGGAGACGCAGAAAGTGCATCGCCCGGAAAGGCCGGCTTCGCGAGCCGCACCTGAAGCGCTCCTAATGGCGTCGCTCGAAGTATCGAGTCCTGTCAGTGAGCAACTCGGCGCTGCTTGCACCATGCGCAGACTCAGAAGTCCGACACCGCACCCGATTTCGAGCACTCGAGGAGCCCCGTGCATTTCGCGGAGCCGCTTCAGAATGTTCTCGAACAAGGCAGCTTCCGGCGCGCTGCACCGCGGCGGCACGCGGACCGTGCTCAGAGTGTCTGCTCGACGCAACCAGTTGAAGATGCCCATGCTGCGGTGCCATGTTAGCCGCCAGCACCAACGAACCGTCATGGCCAAGCGCGTGCAGATAGCGCTCCGGCTCCACTGACAACCCTCCTGCGACGGGTTCTAATAGTCACCCATGAGCGCGGCGCCAGACAATTCGGAAAGTGCATGGCCTTTCGCCATCCTTGGCGCTGCGGCTTTCGTGCTGGCGATGCTGTTCATGCCGTGGAACGCCGACGGTTGTTTCGCAGTGAACGATGCGCTCTGGTACGCACATGGCGCGGAGCATGATGGCCTCGCGAGCATCAGTGGGCATCACCCGTTGTTTCACGTGCTGCTGTTGCCCATCACTCTCGCGCTCGACGCTGTCGGCGTTGCTCATCCCGGACACTGGGCGCTCAGAATTGTCAGCGGCGCAGCACTTGCCGGAATCGTGCTTCTCCTCGGCAGGTTGGCTGGCTGGAGACGCGCCGCATTGGCCTTGCCGTTGATGCTCGTGGCCACGCGCGCTGTGCTGCTCGAATCGGCTGTTGGTGAAACGGTGGTGCCAGCAGCAGCGTTGGCGCTGTGGGCACTGATCGTTGCAGCAGACCGAGGAACATCGATGGCGCGCGCCGGTGTCATCGCCACACTCGCCCTGCTACTGCGCCAAGACAACATCTTGATCGTGCCCGGCTTGCTCTTCGCCCTTGGTGCACGGCTTCCGGCTGAAGCACGCATCAAGCAACTCACGCTCTGGCTGTTGCTCACGGGCGTATTCACTATCTTCGGTTACGCAGTCTGCTGGAAACTCTCTGGCGTCACAGAACTGCGTTCGTTCTTGATGTCCACCGCAGAAACGGCCTCACGCACATGGGCGCCTGAATACTGGCCTGGATTGAACGAACTGGTCATGCGCAGCGTTGCTCTGGGCGTCGCCGTGACCGGAGTGCAAGTCGATTTCCGCGCTTTCGCGCTCAACCTCGGCATTGGCGCTGCATTTTTCGCGGTGCTCTTGGCCGCAGCGAAGTTGGCTCGTGGCTCAATAGTGCTGCATGCAGGCTTGCTGTTCGGATCACTCCTCATCGCCGCAACGCGTTTCTGCTTTTACCTCTGGTTCGAACCACACAACTTCGAATGGTGGATCGTTGAGCTCGTGCTCGCAACGGCGCTGTGCGCAGCGACCATGCGTGGCACTCCTCGCACAACTCCGTTTCGTTCGCGTATAGCCATCTTGCTCTTGATTGCAGCCGCTACCTGTACATTTTGGGTGCATAAGAGCACCACGCTTGCACTGCGCGACACCACTTTGCATGACGCAGCAGCGCAAGCTGAACTCTGGAGCCAAGCTCCGGAGCAGCCGCTCGTGGTTACCCACGGATTTCGTACTCATACCGCGCTGCACTTGCGCCAGATCCATCACGATCCCTTCCTGCTCTTGACCGCACCAATCGCAGAAGTGGCTGCCCCGCTTCTTACCGAATACATCACGCGAGCCAACAAGCCTGTGGTGCTGTTAATCGATCGCTTCGTTGGCGATGGACATCCGGCGCAGGCGCTCACCGGCCACGACTCACTCTCCATCTGGATAGACCAAGTAGAAGAAGTCCCACCGCTCCGCATCTGGCGCCAGCGCGGCAAGGCGCAAGTGCTCTGGCTCCCTCCTAAGCCACGCTGATTCAGACGCTATTGCAAATTGATGGTGCGGCTCTCTGCTGAGAGCAGTGGCTCCGCAAATCAGTGCACAAATAGCGTGCCGTGACAGACTCCAAGACCGGATTTGCCGAGAGCTCGCGCACCACAACTTGTTTGCGCGGGGTGGGTTGGAGCTAATTACAGCTATTCCTTGCTCCTAACAGCCCGTTGAAAAAATGCGGCGCGGTGTGAAGTGAATCAATGTGTGAAGCTTTCTTCTTACGACCGCACGGTTGAGGAGAAAGCGCAATGTCGATGGGACGCATGGGGCAGCATCAAGGAGAGTTCTGGATCGCGACGGACGCGATCAAGACCCCTGGTCATCCGTTCTTCAGGAAACTCAATGACGTCATCATGAAACACCACTTTGACGAGCGTGTGGAGGAGCTCTGCCGCCCGCACTACGCGGCATCTTCTGGTCGCCCGTCGATTCCACCCGGCCGCTACTTCCGCATGCTGATGATCGGCGACTTCGATGGTGACGGCAATATTGATCTTGCCATCCAGCGCTTCTTCACTCTCGGAGCGCCTGCGACGACGAATGTTCTCTGGGGTAATGGTGCCTGACAGTTTACCGCGCCGAGCACTGCTTCGACTCCAGGATTCACCATGATCCCGGGGCGGAGAATCGTGGGTGCTGCCGACATGGACGGGGACAGCATCACTGATCTGATCAGCAGCGTGCCCACTACCGCCGGGAGTGTGGCCACCGAACTGCTGCAGGTGTATCTCGGCAGCACGACGCGCTCCATGACTCCTGCTGGAACTTTCGTGGTTCCCTCCACGGTCAACATAAATCTCGCGACAGTTCATGCCGGAGATTTCAATCTGGATGGCTGGAGGGATGTGCTGTACACATCCACATTCACAAACACCAACGCATTCTGCGACTTCAATGTGGCTATGATCCTCGGGCTTCCCGGCGGGCAACTTCACCCGGCCGGCATGGATACAACCCACAGTTTGAATAATTCGGGAGTCTGTCCTTTGTTTACCGTCGCCGATTTCGACGGAGATGGAGATCTGGACCTGGTAGGCACGCCCCGCGCGTGCCCCTTCTACTATTTCAACAATCGGGCGTTGCTCGGGACAGGTTGCAGTGGCAGCGGTGCTGCGACCCCGGGCCTGTGGTATTCGAATGCCCTGATTGGCAACTCTCAATTTGCCACGAGCATTTCTGGCGCCTTGAACAATACTCACGCGGTGCTCGTAATTTCTTTGGGCCTCTGCACCAGCCCACTGAACACCTGCGGGGTATATCTGGATCTATCCGGTCCTGTGGTCTTTCTGCCCGGCGTCACGGACGCCTATGGCGGCATCACCTACCAGCTGCCGCTTCCCAACAATCCGCTGCTGCACGGCGCATCTTTCCATGCGCAGGCGGCCGTATTCTGCACCCTGCTTGCCGCTATTCGCCTCCGGATGCCCTTCTGGCCGACGATCAGCCGGAAATCATGAGCAACGCGGAATGGAGAGCGATCTGCTGCGGCCTTGCTCAATCACCCCGCCTCACATCTGCAACCCCCATTCTTCAACAGGCTGCTAATGCCAAGGCGCAAATTGGCCGTTGCCACGCGGGAAAGCGTTACCGAAACTCGCACTTGTTACCAAAAGGTAACACTCTTGCGGACTGCGCGGTCAGCGAAACTATCCGTTGACTGCATCGTTCTTGAGCAACGCGATGACACCGGCGGTGAGCTTTTCAAGCACACCATTTTGGCGCAAACGCAGATTAAGGTGAACGAAATCCACCTTGTCGAGACATTGGTCTTGGTCGAAGCAAGAGAACACGAAACTCTCTTTGCCCGTGACAGGATCCACGTGACGCTGGAGGCACTGCGCGCAAACCTCTTTCATCATGCACTGCATTGGTGAATTGATGGAGCCAATAGCGGCGTGCGTTCCGAGGAATGGCCGGAGCTTTGTCTCATCGCGCCTTGCAGCACCCACGGCAGCCATCATGCGGTCAGAGCCAATCACGATGAATCGCGTGGCTTCACGCAGCGGGAATACCCCGGGCCCGTGCTCACCCCGCGCATAGCGGAGCATGGACTCGACGATGTTGCCCCGAAAGTGCGCATCTTGCGTGCGGCGCGGCGCAATGGCGTCGCCACTGTCTGTGCTCCAAATCACTTGATCGGTTCCGGCTTCCACTTCGTCGCGTTTGAATAAGTCGGCGCCATTCTTGTATCCAGCGAAATAGAGCACGCTACAACCATTGTCTTTGAGCGCGCGCGCAATGCTGAAGAGCACCGCGTTGCCGAGCCCGCCACCACAGAGCACGACCTTCTCGCCCTTCGGAATCGTGGTGGGAGTGCCCGTGGGCCCCATACACACGACTGGCTGTCCCGGCTGCAAGAGCTCGCACAAACTGGACGAACCACCCATTTCCAAAATGATGAGCGAGAGCAATCCGCGCTCGCGGTCAACCCATGCACCCGTGAGCGCCAAGCCTTCCATGCTCATGCGCAGGCCGCGGTGCAATGGCGCGGTGGCTTCGAAATCCTGCAAACGGAAAAACTGCCCCGGCAGAAAACGCCTCGCTGCCATGGGCGCTTTGATCACCACTTCGACAATCGTTGGCGTCAGCCGCTCCACGCGCACAACTTCCGCTTGGAACTGCTGGCTCAAACTGGCGAGGTCGCGCTGCCATGCAGCATCGCGCTGCGCTTGCTGCGCCACATCAGGTTGCAGAACTTCCTGTGGAAACAGCGCCACGACATGCGGATATCCCTTGCGCGCGGAGGCCATCGCCTTCACCACATTCCCATTCCACGTGGGGTGGTTGTCGCCGTAATAGCTGACACTCATCCCGTCCTTCATGTACGAGGTGAAGAAAGCGTCGCGACTCTTGTCGGGCACCAACTGTGCGTTCGCACCTGAACCCTCGATGCGGTGTGCGCGGAAGAACTTGCCATCAAAACTGAACGAACCCGGATGCTCGCGCTCGTAGATAGTGTTCGGGCTGGTGCCCGCAGCAATCATCAAGGCGCGGCAGGGCAACTCGATGTCACCCGCAGGCGAAGTGAGCTTGAGGAACTGAATGCGGCCACCTGCATCGGAAACGACTTCTTGCGGCGAGACATTTTCGATGAAGCGCACGCCTTCTTCGAGAGCCTTCACCACTTCTTCGTGATTCAAACGGTACGCCGGAGCATCCTGCACGCTCTTGCGGTAGGCAATGGAGACTCCACCCCATGCGCGCACGAGTTCTGAGAGCTTTGGCGGCCGCGCTTCATTTTGCGCTGCCTCGCGTTCGGCGCGCACAGCACGACCGTGCGCCATGAATGTTTCCCAAGTGGCGCGCTCTTCAGGGTTCAGCGCAGCCAGATAAGCATCCAGGCGCCCTTCCGTTTGCAACAGTTCGCTGCGTTGCAATACGCGCTCAACTTGAATGGGGTAATAGGCCATCAACTCAGTCGCTGTGTCGATGGCGGTCAATCCCCCGCCAACGACAATGCCGGGCAATTCCACCTGCAAATTAGCGAGGCTCGAGTGCTTCGCGGCTCCAGTAAGTTGCAACGCCATCAAGAAGTCGCTGGCTTGGCGCACTCCGCGCACCAAGTTGTTCTTCATGTCAACGATGGTGGGCTTGCCGGCGCCAGTCGCAATCGCAACATGCGCGAAACCAAGCTCACGCGCATCATCCAGCGTGAGCGTGCCACCAAAGCGGATGCCACCAAACATGGCGAGATTGCGTTTGCGCGCAAGGCTCAAGTGCAGCAAGCGCAAAAAGTTCTTGTCCCAGCGCACCGTGATGCCGTATTCGCTCACGCCACCGAAACCTGAAAGCACGCGCTGATCCAAAGGCTGCGCGAACGAATGCCAGTCCTTCACGGCACGCTGCTCGGGCCCCACAAGATCCGCGGGCAACGGCTCGATCTTCAATCCGTCGATGGCCACGATGCCGAAGCCTTCGCCACTCAAGTAATGAGCAAGCGTGTAGCCCGCGGGCCCGAGGCCGACCACCAACACCTTCACTCCGTTGTAGGGCAACTGATACGGACGGCGTAGATTCAACGGGTTCCAACGCGTCAGCAACGCATAGAGCTCGGCGCCGAAGGGCAATGCGAGCACGGCGCTCAAGATGCCCGTTTCAATCTGCGGAATATTCACAGGGTCCTGCTTTTGAAAAATGCAGGCCTTCATGCAGTCGTTGCAGATGCGGTGCCCTGTGCCCGGACACATCGGATTATTGATCATCACAGCCGCGAGCGCCGCGATGGAATGTCCGCCCTGCTGCAATTCGTGCGCTTCCGAAATGTGCTCTTCCAACGGACAACCATCCAACTCCACACCGAGAGGGTTCTTCTTCGCCTTGCCTTCCTTGTCGCGCAAACCCGTCGCACACGAATCACGCTTTTGATGGTGGCAAAAGATGCAGATGTCCACCTGCGCGGCCACCTCGTGCGGGTTCATCCGCGTATCGGTGAGATCGAAGCCTGGGCGCTCGCGCCTCGTTCCCGCAGGCCCTTCAAAGCAAGTCGGCAACTCTGCAACCGAGCGCACATGCGGCACCAGTGCCGCATGATCCATGTGATGCTGTTGCTCGAACAGCACCCAACCGTGGCACGTTGCTGGCCGAACGACACTTGCCGCGCAGAAAATCATGAGCTCGCCGAGCAATGCTTGCAGTGGAGCATCGAGGTCCGCAACCACACTGGACGCAGCGAAGGCAGGCCACTCTTGCGCGAGCGCACCACGCACCGTTTCGCCCGCGGCACTCAGTTCCGCACCAACCTTAATTTCCTTTTCAAGCACGAGCAGCGCCAACACGGCGCGACTGAAACTCAGTTCCTCATGCTCTCCGACGGCTGGACTGCCACAAACGCGAGCAACGCGCGACGCGACCGCACGCACCTCCGTGATGTCTGCGGGGATTTCTGCGGCAGCAACTTTCTTCAGCGCGCGGCGCTTCACGAACTCGCGGCGAACTTCGAAGACGGGTTCGAGCGCAACAGCGAGGTCCGTCAAGAGCGTGCACGAACCTTCGGCGCCAAACAGCGCGGCGAGAAAGCGCCCTACATGTGGCCCGAGAGCCGCAATGGTCCAAGATTCTTCTTCGCGCGACGGCGCTCCTGCGCGCAAGAGTTCCGAGTAACGCAAACCCAGCACAGGGTCGCGCCGCTTCAAGTCTTCGCAGAACAGAGCATGAAGGCGTGCGAGGGCTTGCGGATCAAAGAGGTCGGCGTGTGACCAACCTGAAATTCCGAGGTTGAGATCGCTGGTGCCAGGGGTCGCGCGCGCGGATTCGTGGCGGCTCATGCGGAAGTCCTCTCCTGTTGCGAAGTGCGCGGGAGCCTACCAACTGGGAGTGCTGTTGAACTTGCACTGGCAACGCTCTAAAGCGCCAAGCTGTGCCGCACTTGCATCCCTCTGGCTATGCTTACTGCATGGAAGCGCGAAAACACATCTCTGACGCGACGGGCTCGCGCGCCGACAAGCCCTACAAGGCCACGCTCTTCGACGGCAAGACACTGTTCCTCGGTGTCAACACGCTTGAGCCCGGACAAGTCCAAACGCCGCACAGCCACTCGACGCAAGACAAGTTCTTCTTTGTGCACCGTGGCTCTGGTCACTTCAGCGTCGAGCAACAGAGTTTCGAAGCGCACGCTGGAGATGTGGTGTTCATGCCAGCGGGCTCAGTGCACGGCGTTGAGAATCGCAGCAAAGAACTCTTGGTGTTGCTGATGGGCATCGCGCCATCGCAAGCCGGGCACCATCACTAGGCCCGACTTGCACTGAGCACGTCAATCGTTCGCCGTCCGCCTTCAGGGGCAGATCACCAACTCCAAGCCGTTGCTGAGGTACACCGCACCTGCGACGACTTGCAGCACTTGCAGATCCAAACGCAACCCAGCAAGTGAGGGACCCGCAGGCAACCCCACTGACAAGCCGCCGACACCCGCGCCATCGAAGAACGCTGGCAGCGTGTCGAGAATCGTCAGTGGATCGATCAAGACAGTGCCAGTGAAATACGGCAACGCGGCGCGCTCCGTAGCGAGTGCCATCAACCCAGCATCAAACGGGAAGCCTGTCCATGTCAGATTCAATTGCTGGCCAGCAGCCGCACCCGTTCCGCTCAAACTCAGGGCATTCACGCCGCCCACTTGTCCACCCGGGCCATAGGCTTCTGCGCCACAGACATTGAACACGCGTGGCGTTGTGGTGAGCACATTGCCAGCATGATCGGTCGCGACCACGGACCAAGTCACGGTAGATCCCATGAGCACCACTCCCGGCGGAACAGGCAGGGTTGCATTCCAGAGGAAGCCGCCCATCCATGTCATCGGCACACTGAACGCCGTGGTGCCTGAGCGATGCGCATAGCTGCCACTGAGCAACACTTGGCGCACCGTGGTTTCACCGTCGTCCACGGCTGAGTCGTGCAACACGATTTGTACCAGCCGTGAATCGCCGACGCTGCGCACGCCTTCAGGGCCGCGCATGCGCACCACGCGCGGCGAGCGCGTGTCTAACACAGAGCCGAGATAAAGCCGATTCAAGAAATTCCCCGACTCCCCTTGCGCGGTCACCATGTCCAGCTTGCCGTCGTTGTTGATGTCGGCACAGGCCACATCGAGCGTGGGATCTCCGAGCATCGAAAAGCCTGTTGTACTGCTGGCAAAGCTAAAGGCGCCGTTGTTCACGTAGAGACGCTCCTGCGCAGCCGTCAATGAACCGATGACAATGTCCAGATCGCCGTCGTTGTCAGAATCCGCGTAGACAAACTCGTTGTCATCGAAGCCGTTCGTGCCCGTGAAGTAGGACGACAACCCCGTGAAGCTGAGCGTGCCGCTCGGAATGAGGTTGTTGCGCACCACCGCATCCGTGAAGCCTGATGTCGACAGGTAGCAAAGGTCTAAATCACCGTCGCCATCGAGGTCGGCCACATCGGTTTCGTAGGTGAGCGTGGTGCCGGCCGGCAACAACGTGTTGTTCATCGTGTAGTGGCCGGTGCCGTCGTTGAAGAAGATCTGCTGACCCGCGCTCTTGCCGCTGTTCACCACATCCAAGTCCCAGTCGTTGTCGATGTCGCAAACCACAATGTCTTGCTGATTGCTTTTGGGCGCCACAGGCAAGTGTGTTGCGGTCACATTGCTAAAGAATCCGAGGCCATTGTTCAACACCAATTTCAACTGGCCGTTCGTCGCGCCATCATTGAAAAAGAGATCGAGATCGCCATCCTGCTCAACATCGCCGGCTACCACGCAGTTGGCCACGATGCTCAATCCCGGCAAGCGTGCCGCGGAAGCATCGGTAAAAACTCCGGCGCCGTTGTTCAGATACAGCCGCTGTTGGCTCGGCCCGTTGCAAGCGAACACCAAATCAAGATCGCCGTCGCGGTCCAGATCCGCCGCAATCACCTGCGTCGCTTTGAGCGTGATGGCAGGCAATCGTGCCGCGCTCTCATCCACGAACCCAAGGCTCAGATTGAACTTGTTGATGAGCAGCGTTGGCAATAGCGCCGCAGTGCCAGCAGTGCTCAAGGCATAGCCGTTCGCAAACACCACATCGTGATCACCATCACCGTCGAGATCAGCGGTGATGCAGCCTTCGGTCATCACCACGGGTCCCGGCACCGCACCCACTTGGTGTGTCCAAGTGATTTGCGCGCAGGCAAACGTGGAAAAAACAAGAACTATGGCGGCGCTGAGCGCCGCGTGATTCGGGAACTGCATGTTTGGCTCCTGCTGCGGTATTGAGACACAGGATTCTACGCTGCTGCAGGGGGCCTCGGGGAAGCAGAGTTGGCGAAGATCAGCGAGGCGCCAAGGCCTGCTCGAGATCACTCAGCAAGTCGGCCGTGTCCTCGACACCCAAAGCCAGTCGCACTAAGTCTTTGGGCGTGGTGCTCTGCGGCCCTTCGACGCGGAAGCGATGTTCCGCAAGTGAGTGGACGCCACCAAAACTCGTGGCGCGCGTGAACAAGTGCAAACGGCTCATGAACTGCGCAGCCCCCGTTTCGCCGCCCTTCAAGCGCAATGAGACCACCGAACCACCGCCGCGCATTTGCTTCAACGCCGTACTGCACTGCGGGTGAGAAGGCAGCAGCGGCCACAGCACTTCGACCACATCCTTGGAAGCCGCAAGCATGTGCGCCACAGCGCTCGCATTCGCTTCCTGGGCGCGGATCCGCAAGGCAGCGGTCGCGAGTCCGCGCAACAACAGCCAGCAATCGAACGGCGACGGAGCCGCTCCGCCCAGTTCGCATTGCGTCGTTGCTGCATGGGCCAACGCGCTCGTGCTGTCAGCAAAAAACAGTGCGCCCAGCGTGAGATCAGAGTGGCCTCCAAGCGCTTTCGTTGCGGCATGCAACACTGCGTCGGCACCGAGCTTCAACGGCGATTGCAACAAGGGCGTCGCGATCGTGCTATCGACCACGAGCACGGCACCTTGAGCGTGGGCCAACTGCGCCAGCAGCGCAATGTCGGCCACTCGCAACATCGGGTTCGTCGGCGTCTCGCACCAGACCATCGCCGTCTTCGCCGC
This sequence comes from Planctomycetota bacterium, assembly GCA_009691765.1. GTDB lineage: Bacteria > Planctomycetota > SXUL01. The sequence continues at coordinate 28,673 of SIAO01000002.1, forward strand.
GAGCGCGGCTCGTGCGGCCTGCGCGTCGGACAAGTCAGCACACACCACGACAACTCCAGCGCTCTCAATCTCGCGAAACAGCTTCATCACGCCGTAATACGTGCCCTGCTCCACCACGACGCGATCACCCGAACGCAAAACACGCAACAACGCAGCCGTAGCCGCGAGGCCGGAAGAAAAAGTCAAAGCCAAACTCGCGCCAGCTTCCAGCGCCAAAAGAGTCCGGTCCAAGGCAGCGCGGTTGGGATTGCCACCGCGGGCATAGAGATGCGGGCCGAGCAACTCGCCGTCAGCGTCGCGCGAGAATGTCGTGGACAAGTGCAATCCAGGCGCCACTTCGCCGGCTTGGCGCGGTTGCTCCCCTGCATGCACTGCGCGCGTTGAAAAACCCCATGTGGCATCGCTCATGAGTTCGAATCCTACGGCACAGCCGATTGTGCGTTCAGCGAAGTCTCAACGCTGACGCACCACGAAATTCGCGATGGCATCACAGGCCTCGCCGATGATCTCCGTCGAGGGCAACAACACGATGCGAAAGTGCTGTGTTCCCGGGCGTTGGCCGAAACCACTGCCGGGCACCACCACGACGCCTGTCTCTTGCATGAGTTCGCTGCACCAGCGCACATCACTCTCAACATTGTGCAGCCGCGCGAAGGCGTAGAAAGCGCCGCGAGGCGTTACGCACGAAATCCCAGGAATGGCATTCAAGCGCTGCATGGCGAGATCGCGGCAGGTGGTCAGCGCCTTCATCATTTCCGTGATGTGCGTTTGCGAACCCTGCAAGCACGGTGCGATGCCGTATTGCTCAGGATGATTGGCGGAAAGCCGCGCCCGACCAAGCTGCCGGACAGCCTCCAACCATGGTTGCAAGCGTTCAGCGTCGCCGCTCACCACGCCCCAACCGATGCGGAAACCAGGCGCGATCCAGTTCTTGGACAGCCCACCGAGAGTGAGCACGCTCACCGTTGGATCGAAGGAACCGAGCGGAGTGTGCTGGCGGCCATCGAAGAGCAAGCGATCGTAGATTTCGTCGGCGAACACCACCAAATCGCGCTCGGCTGCCAAGCGCACCACGCTGCGCAGCGTTTCTGGCGCCGCGAGAGATCCGGTCGGATTGTTGGGATTGATCACAACGACAGCGCGCGTGTGGGCATCACAGTGCGCCGCCATGTCTTCTACATCGGGTTGCCAGTCGTTGGCTTCGTCTAGCTGGTAAGGACGCGCCTCGATGCCGAGCTTCGCCGCAAGCGCCGTGTACAGCGGATACCCAGGAGACGGCACAAGAATGTTTTCGCCCGGATCACAAAGCGCCGTGAGCGCCATGTCGATGACTTCAGAGCAACCGTTGCCCACCCATGTGTGACAGATGTTGCGGATGCCGCGCGCTTGAGCGTCGCTCTCGATGGCCTGCAGTGCCTCCGCGATTCCTTCGCTTGGGGCATAACCGTTCTGGTTTCTGCGCATCGCGCCTTCGACGGCGCTCAGCAAATGCTCTGGCGGCGCAAACCCGAACTGATTCGGATCGCCGATGTTCAAACACAGCATGCGCTTGCCGGCTTTGCGCAATCGCTCGGCTTGCACCACGACGTCGCGCACCGCATAGCGCACGCCCGCCACGCGCTGAGCGGCTCTCACCGGCTTGCTGGAGTTCTCGATGGCCACAGAAACCCTTCCGGATCGGCGTGTCGCGCGCGCGCTAAGCAGACCCCTTGCACAGAGAGCGTACGCATCCTGCGCACACCCGCAAAAAGGGCGAAGAGCCTCGCGCCCGGCGTCTCCGCCAGCATGCAAGGCTCTTCATTCGGGCCCATGGGGCCCCCTTAGGTGCTCTGTCGCATGGAGGTTCACACCTCGCACGCTACGCGGCGACCACACTCGCGCTATTCACCCTCGGGGCGCGCGAACTCCCCCTCGACCCGCTCAGCAGCAGGCGACGCCCAAGCCGGAGCCGGAGCGACGGGAAACTTGCCAAGGTACGAACCCAGACAACATGCTGATCACGTTGGACTCGGGCCATCGAACATGTCGCCTCGGGTAGCCCCGAAAATCGACGGTCTCCGGCACGAGCCAGCCGCGACGCGACAGTGTGGGCGGGAACGGGTTGGATCTGTCAGCAAGCGCCCCGAGGTTCCCTCGGTACGCCGTCCAGTGCCAGCCGGAGGGCAGCGTCGCATCCAACTTCGTTCCCACGCACCCCACCGAACCTGGTGATGCTTCGGCGGCTCGTTTCCGAGACTCGGGACGGGCTCCCACCCATCTGCGAATCTCAGCTCCGTGCGCGCCCGGCGTCTTGCCAGACATCGCTGCAAACTGCGTGGATCTTTTTCAAGGGTGCCAGTTGAGCCCCACCAGCAGGAGCTGGTGAATCTCGAGAGCCGAAGCTCTCAGTTGCGGAAGGGTGACCTGATCGGGCGGGCCTGCCTTTGCAAGGCCCTTCATCAACCGTGAGCAGTATGGCTCATCGCGATACAGGTAATCAAGAAGATTTGTTGATTATTGTTGAAAGCCTGCTGCTATCTGGGCATGGCCTTGGCCGTCCAGCGAATGGCCAGTAGCGCAAACCGCTGTCACTTGCGAGCTTGCGTCGAAGTCGTCCGCCGTGAGGAGCTGTTGAGAACTTGTAAGGGATTGCGCGCTGAACTACGACACGCTGCGCTCAGAAGCTGGCTGGAGCGCGCTTGGACAGCGCCTTCGCGACGGCTTCGTTCAGCTCGGTCGCGCGAATAGGCTTGAAGAGCACCTCGATGGCGCCCGTGTCACGCCGGATGGTGTCAGCATCGATGTCTGTGGTGCCCGTAACAAAAATCACTTGCACGTTAGACAGGTCGGGATTCGCGCGAATCTTGCGACACACTTCGAGGCCATCCATGCCCGGCATGAGGATATCGAGCAAGACGATATGTGGTTTGCTGATACCGATTTGCATCAATGCAGACAAGCCGTCATTGATCCAATTGACGGCGTAGCCCGTGACTTCGTGATGCAAATAACTCTGCAGCACTTTCGCAACTTGGGCATCGTCTTCAACGATGAGAATACGAATCTCGCTCTGCAGTTCTTTGGGAGTCGGCATTTCCCGCGTGTGCAAAAACTGCACCAACTCGTCGGGAGAAACGCGGCGATGGCCACCGGGCGTGCGGTGCGCTTCAAGATGGCCGCGATCAATCCAGTTGGCGACAGTGCGCTCGCTGACCCCGATGAGGCCTGCGATCTGGTTGGTGGTGAGAAAGCGAGCAGATGACATGGTGGTAACTGATCTCATGGCAACGATTGGTCATGCACGCTAAGAACACCACCCCAAGTCCTGCTCAGACCAAGGCGACCTCTCGGCGGAGTGGCCCCTTGCACAAGCGTGAGAAACATACCACGCATCCAGCGCGGCCGCCGGATTTGTGGATTTCCATCTCGCAGGTCGCCGCGTAGGTGGCGTTTCAGCCACGTAGAGAAAGCTTTCGGTTTGCTCCCCCTCTTCAATCAAGAAAATTCCGAAAAACACGTCCTTCGGGCATAACCTATTGCCATGCGCTGCTTCATATTTTTCATCGTGTTCGTCGTCTCAGCTCCTGCTCAAGTCGCACTTCTGAATTCGGCGATTGCACCCCCAAGCCTCGTGCGCTCAACGGTGGGATCGGGCATCACGCTGGACTACACAGTGCCGTTCCTCGGCGGCGGCTGCGCTGCTCGAGCGTCCACCGCGGCGAATCTGAGTTACTTGCCCACCGGAGTGGCGCTGACTCCCAGCGCGGGCTTCACTATCCAGTTTCACTACCGTCCATGGGCTGCACAGAACTTCGGCTACATCTTCGGTGACGGCGTCATGGTGTCGCCATTAACAGGTTACAGCGGCGGACGATTCCGCATGTTTCAAAGCGGTGCGTGCTACTGCCCCGCGTACACACCGACGAACAGTGCTGGCCTGACGCTGCGTGGCGTCCCGAATGAAGTCGCGGTCACAGGCGGCCCGCTGCTGAGCATGGTCAACGCCAATGGCTGGGTGCACATCGCGGTGCGCTACTCGCCGACAACAAACATCATCGATATTTTCATGAATGGAATCTCCATGGTGAGCGTGCAGCAGACTGCGGGGCCCTTCAATTGGAACGGCACGGAGCTCGACTTCATGGGCGACCGCGCTTCCACGACGCTCGCTGCGCAAGCACAGTACGACGACATCCGCATCTACCCGTTCGCACGCAGCACCGCTGACATTCAAGCGGACTGGCAAATCGTCGCGAGCGGCATGGGCCCTTCCGGATTGCCGAACACGCCTCCAACCACGTACTTCGAATGCGACTTCGCTCTCAATAATCATGAAGCTGTTGTCGGCGTGAACGGAGATGCACCGGGTCACAATGAACGTCGCATCACCGCAGGCACTGGCATCGGTTGGGGTGGCGATTGCTTGACACTTCCGGGCACACCGGCAAGTTGTCTCATCAATATTTGGCCCGGCGGCACCAACCCGAACTGCATCACTCCCGGATTCCCAGCGGTGGAACTGGGCCACAATTTCAGCTTGCCTGGATGGCCGTTGGCGCTGATTGTGCCGGACGGACTTGGACTTTCGGCCCTTGGCGTTGCAGGCGGCTTGCTGTTGCCCTACACGTACAGCGGAACGGCGTCGCCGTTGATGCTGACGACAGCACTCGGCGGTGGGCTGCTCGTCAACGGTGACCGCATCGCACTGCAATTCGTTGCACCTGATCCGACCAGTCAAGGCTTCATCGGCAGTTCCAATGTCTGCACGATGCGTTGGGCCGACGCTTTACCGGGCGACCACGCGCACGTGGAAGCGCGCGGCTCCGCTGCTATTCAAGTCTTCGGTTTTCATGAGATGCGCAACACGGGCAGCACGGCCATCACCTCGGTGACGATCAACTGCCTGCCGCTCGGCGCAGGCGTTGTGGGTTTCTCGCCCGCTGGGGCCTTGAACAGCGGCGGATCTCTCTTCGCCGGAAGCTCCTACCGCAACGGTACAGAAGTTTTCACCGGCCTTGCAGGCACCGCGCCCGGTCTGTTCACAGGCACGAACCCGTTTGCCACCACGGTTGGAGGCTTGGCGGCCACCGCATACAGCACGCTCAGCTTCACGTTCACGAGTTTTGACGCGACGATTGACGAGCTTGTGTGGGATTGCGATCTTGTGCCCAACAACAGCGTCGGCAGCGTACTCATTGGAGCCACAGTCTCCGTGACCTTCGCTTCGGGTGTCACTTTGACAGGCACGCTTGTCGCCGATCCTCTCGACCCGTTCGCCGCGCAGATCGATCTCTAATCGGTCGACGCCTGTGCCAAGTTCGCTTCCTCCCGTGCAGGCCGGCGGGTACGCTGCGACCCTCAGCAGCCTTGCCTTTCTGCAGGCCTGCTGAGGGAGGAACGATGGACGACACTTCTCGCGCTGGTGCGGAGCCGCTGAAGAACGCTGCGAACGAGTCAAAGACCCGCGCGCCCATTGAGCAAGATCGCGAGTGGCACCACAGCTTCACATGGCACCAAACTGGTGCCTCGGCAACGTGCGCCGAAGCCAAGCAAGAGCAACTCAGCACAACTGGTTTTTGAAACTCATTGCGCGGGCAACGCAGCGAGCAAGCGCTGCACATCCGCATCTGTGTTGGGAGCATGAAGGCTGATGCGAATACCACCGACACCCGCTGCGTAACGCACAGAGCACACGATTCGCTGTGTGCGTAGCACTTGCACCAGAGCCTTCTCGGCGACTTCGCCCCCTGCACCGAACACCACGATTCCGGCACGCTCGGTAGGCTCCACGGGTGTCAACACGCTGTAGCCGCGCTGTAGCAAGCCAGCGATGAGCATTGTGCCCAAGCTGCGCACGTGCGCCGCAATCGCGCCTTCACCAGCACTGTCGAGCAGACGGAGCGAGGCCAAGAGCGTGATGGCTCCCGCGTAGTTTGGTGTGCCACCCGTTTCGAACGCACGCGCGCTCGAAGGCACGCGCACTTCGTCATGCAAACTGCTCGTAGAACTGCTGAACCACTCGCCCCAGTGACCTTGCGGCGGATGCCCTGAGAGGAACCCCACAAACGGTGGCTGATGCCGCGCTGCAGTTTCTGGATGAACCCACAAGAAACCTTGACCAAGTGTTCCGAGCAACCACTTGTGCCCGCCGCACGCGATGAATTGCGCCGGGATGGCACGCGTGTCCAAGGGCGTGACTCCGAATGTCTGCGTTGCATCTACGAGCAATTGGATGCCACGCATCCGTGTCTCGCGACCAATCGCAGCGAGATCCACCAATGCGCCACTGGTCCAACAGATGGTGGACAACGCCACAACGCGCGTGCGTTCGTCGATGCGCTCCAGCAAGTCGTCGACGCACAAGCGGCCAGCGCGAGGCGGCACGAAACGCAATTCCAATCCGTCGCGGCGCGCGCGATGACGCCAAGGCATGGCAACCGCGAGGTAATCAATCTCACTGAGAATCACGTTGTCGCCGGCTTGCAGGCGTAACGCACCGGCAGCGGCATTCAGACCAGCCGTCGTGTTTTCGAGGAGCCCGATATCGCGCGCTTGCGCGTTCAATTGTTGCGCAAGAAGCGTTCGCAGCGCGTTACGCGTTTCTCCATGCGCCGCGTGCATCCAAGTGGATTCGCCTGAATCGCAGCGCTCGCATGCAGCGAGAAACTCAACCAGCGCATGGTGCGCTGGCGTAGGCAAAAGCCCCGTTGAAGCCCAATCAAGAAAGCACAACCCGTTGTCCAACGCTGGAAACGCGGCCCGCATGTTCTGCAACGCTTGCATGGCGCAGAGGATAGCGCAGAGCGGCGCTGCGAATCAGGTGTCGAGCATCTGTGCTGCGAGCAGGCGCTCCACTGTCGCCCGCTCGACGCCTTTGCGCCGCGCGTAGTCCTCCACTTGATCGCGCCCGATACGCCCCACGGAGAAGTAGCGCGCTTGCGGATGTGTGAAGACCAGCGCACACACGCTGGCTGCTGGGAACATGGCGTAGCTCTCTGTCAGGCTGATGCCCGCCTGCGTTGACGCTTGAAGTAACTCGAACAACACTTGCTTCTCGGAATGGTCGGGCTGCGCTGGATACCCCGGCGCGGGCCTGATCCCGCGGTATTGCTCATCGAGCTGCGCCGCAATGCTGAGTTGCTCTTGGCTGCCACCGGCCACGCGCATTTCAGAATGCAGTTTCTCGGCGTACGCCTCGGCAAGACGATCCGCGATGGCCTTCAGCATGATGACGTTGTAGTCATCGTGATCGCGCTGCGCTGCGGCCACGAGCGGTTCGAGACCCTCCCCTGCACTCACCGCAAATGCGCCAATCCAATCTGCTGGGCCTCCGATAGGAGCCACGAAATCTGCGAGCGCTGGACATTGCCCTGGGAGCCGCTCACGAGGAGTCTCTTGACGGCGCAATGTGTGCAACGTGCGTGTCACGTCGGAAGCAGCGTCAGGCCAAATCAAAATGTCATCGCCCTCACGCGCGGCGCGCCAAAACGCAGCGACACCTCGCGGATGCAGCAGATTTCCGGCCGCGAGACGCTGCAAACAAGCATCCGCATCGCGTTTGAGTTCCAGCACTCGTGGATCCGCAGCGGCAAGAAGAGTGCGCGCCGTTCCACGCAATTCCCACACATGAAAGAACGGAGTCCAGTCGACCCACGGGATCAACTCTGCCACGCTGGTCTGAACTTGGCGCACTCCATTCCACGCTGGAGTCACGGGCTGATGCGCGCCATAGGGCTGCGCAAGGGCACGCGCTGCTGCAAGGCTGAGCAGCGGCGCTGCGCCGGCACGAGCCGCGTGTTGCACGCGAGCCAACTCCTGCGCCGCGCGCACACTGGCCACATATTCTCCGCGACCGGAAACTGAACTCAGTCGCTCCACCGCGCTGGGAGTGCGCGATGCGTCGAGCACATGCACCACGGGACCGGCATACGCTGGTGCGATTTTCACTGCGGTGTGCTTCGCGCTGGTCGTGGCGCCGCCAATCAGCAAAGGAAGCTCAAGGCCGCGGTGCTGCATCTCTTGGGCCACGTGCACCATTTCATCGAGCGAGGGTGTGATGAGGCCAGAGAGCCCAAGCATGGTGGCCCCACACTTTTGCGCTTCGTTGAGGATGCGTTCGCAAGGCACCATCACGCCAAGATCCACGACATTCCAGCCGTTGCAGGCCAACACTACGCCCACGATGTTCTTGCCGATGTCGTGCACATCGCCCTTCACGGTGGCGAGCAAAATGGTGCCGCGCCCCCCGGCGCTGCCTTGCGGCATGTGGGGCTCCAAGATCGCCACGGCCTTCTTCATGACACGCGCACTCTTCACAACCTGTGGCAAGAACATCTTGCCCGCACCAAACATGTCGCCCACCACATTCATGCCTGCCATCAGCGGGCCTTCAATGATGTCCAACGCACAAGCGTGCGTGCGCAACGCTTCTTCCATGTCCACTTCAATGAACTCGGTGACACCGTGCAACAACGCGTGACGCACTCGCGCGTCGAGGGTTTCGCTGCGCCACCGGGCGTCTTGCACAACGGTTTTGGTATCGGCACCGAGGCTCTGCCCGTATGCGACAAGGCGCTCCGTGGCATCGCGGCGGCGATCAAAGATCAAATCCTCCACCAGCGTGAGCAACTCGACGGGAATCTCTGAGTAGAGATCCAGCTCGCCAGCGTTGACGATGCCCATGTCCAACCCGGCGCGAATCGCGTGATAAAGGAAAGCGGAGTGCAGGGCTCGACGAATCTGGTCTTGGCCGCGGAAAGCGAATGACAGATTGGACACGCCGCCACTGGTGCGCACGCCTGGGCAGCGCTCTTTCACAGCGCGGAGCGCGTCAATGAAGTTGATGGCGTAGCGCGCATGCTCGTCGATACCGGTGCCAATCGTGAGAATGTTGCCGTCAAAGATGATGTCGTGCGCAGCGACTCCTGCTTCTTGTGTCAGCAGTTTCACAGCGCGCTCCGCGATGGCGACTTTGGCCTCCGTCTCGACCGCTTGGCCGCTTTCGTCGAAGGCCATCACCACCATAGCCGCGCCATAGCGCTGACAAAGACGCGCTTGCCGCAGGAACGCCTCTTCGCCTTCTTTCAGCGAAATGGAATTGACCACAGCTTTGCCTTGCACGCAGCGCAGGCCCGCTTCAAGCACGCTCCACTTGGAGGAGTCGATCATCACTGGGATGCGCGCGACATCGGGCTCGGCGGCGATCTGATTCAAGAAGCGCGTCATCGCTGCTTCAGAATCCAGCAAGCCTTCGTCCATGTTCACATCGAGGATGTTGGCGCCACTCACCACTTGCTGACGCGCCACTTCCACCGCGGCCTCGAAGTCGCCCTCCACAATGAGGCGTCTGAAGCGCCGTGAGCCCGTGATGTTGGTGCGCTCGCCGATCAACGTGAAATTGCTGTCTGCACGCAACACAAATGGCTCGAGGCCAGACAAACGCGGAAGCGGTTCTGGTTGAGAGAGTGTGCGCGGCGCAATCCCGCGCACGGCCGCGCTGAGCGCCGCAATGTGCGCAGGCGTTGTGCCGCAGCATCCGCCGACGATGTTGATGAGTCCTTCGCGCGCGAAACCAGCGATGATCTCGGCGAACTCCGCAGGAGACTGAACATAGGCTCCCATTTCGTCAGGCAATCCGGCGTTCGGAATGCACGCAACCGCTACCGGCGCGACCGCAGCAAGTTCCGCGAGCCACGGGCGCATCTCGGCAGCTCCGAGCGCGCAGTTCATGCCCACGGCCAACAAGGGCGCATGAGAAATGCTGATCCAACACGCCTCTACCGTCTGCCCAGAAAGCGTGCGTCCACTCTTGTCGGTGATCGTCACCGACACCACGATCGGCACGCGCATTCCGCGCTGCGCGAACACTTCTTCAATCGCAAACAACGCCGCCTTCAAATTGAGCGTGTCAAATGTGGTCTCGGGTAGGAGCAAATCCACGCCGCCATCGAGAAGCCCGTGCACCTGTTCCGCATAGGCTTCAACGAGCTGGCTGAAACTGATGGCGCGAAACGCTGGGTCGCTCACTTGCGGCGACAGCGAAGCTGTCTTGTTCGTGGGTCCGATGGAACCCGCTACGAAACGAGGACGCGCTGGATCTGCAGCCATCGCTCGCTGGGTCTCCGCCTTTGCGATGCGCGCTGCTTCGGTGTTGATCTCGCGCACGAGGGCTTCAAGGCCATAGTCCGCCATGGAAATGCTCGTGGCGTTGAAGGTGTTGGTCTCGATGATGTCTGCACCGGCCTCGAGGTAGCGCCGATGAATGCTGGCGACGATGTCCGGACGCGTCAGCACCAACAGGTCGTTGCAGCCGCGCAATGACTTGGCGTGCGCGGCGAAACGCGTGCCGCGATAGTCCGCTTCCTCCAGTTTCTCCGCTTGCACCATCGTGCCCATGGCGCCGTCAACGACAAGAATGCGCTTCGCCAGTGCGGCGCTGAGAGTTTCAACATTGCGACTCATGTTCGTGGCCCTTTCCTCGCGCTTGCTAGCAGCGCCACAAAATGCGGTGGTTTCGGATCACGCGAAACGCGTTGCACGCTGCACTCCGTCAAACCCGCTGCGCGCATGCAACCCAACAACTCACGCTCGCTGAAACCGAGTTTGCGATGCCCGTAGCGCTGCCGCACCCATGTTTCCTCGTGAGTGAGCAAATCCAGAATCAGAAGCTGCCCGCCGGGGCGAAGCCCCTTCGCAGCGGCCTGCACCACAAGGCGCGGGGATTCCACTTCATGCAGTAGCTGGCTGACGATCACGACATCGACCTCTCCAGCCGCCAGCGGTGCCGCAGCAGCATCGCGCAAGCGGCACTCCACACGCGCACTCAGACCGGCTCGCTTCGCGCGGGCCTTCAAACGCGAGAGTGCAGCGGCATCATGATCGACGGCAATCACCTTGCGCGCATGGGTCGCGAGAAGCAGCGCCATCTCACCAGAGCCGATGCCGATGTCGGCGATGTGAAGCTCCGGGAGGCACTGCAAAAGCGCCCGCGCAAACGCTTCCCAACTGCGTCCAGGGAGATAGCCGGCGCCGAGAGAATCCGGAGCAGCCGCCTGCGTCCGACGCCGCAACACTTGAGCCACACTCTCGCGGTCGCTCTTGGCTTGTCGCGTTGCAGCGTGTTCGCGCAGCGCCGCAAGCGCAACAACACTGAGAGTTTTTGGGTCGCTGCGGCAAAGGCTATGCCGCCCTTCGCGGCGCGTTTGCACCAAGCCTTCTTCTGCGAGCTTGGCTAACTGCGTCGACACCAAAGACTGCCGTGCGTTCAAAGCCTGCGCCAGTTCCCCGACGCCAATCTCCTCCTGTGTGAGAAGATGCAGCAGCCTCAAACGGAGTGGTTCCGCCAGTAAGCGCAAGGTGCGAGTGAGTTCATGACGCGGCATATATTCATCATCGTATCCGAATATGTTGGAATGACGCTGAGCTGCTTAGTTCTCTGTGCGCTGCTCGGTGCCCAAACCCCCGTCCAAGCGCCCACCGACCCCCGTTCCCCTGCGGAAATCAAAGCCACACTGCAACTTGTGCGCAATGGTGCCTTGAACATCGTCAAAAGGACTCTGGCCTAGCGGCGCTATTGCAAGCGGAAGCCGCCGGAGCCGAACTCGCGACCATCACGAAACTCTGCGACGCTCTGAACATGACTACGGCCGCACCTTTGGACAAGCTGCTCCCTCAGAAAGAGCGCGAGCTGCATGACGCACTGCTCAAGGCTGCAGAGGCGCACAAGTTGAATGACCTCAGCGCGCGGCTGCTACTGCGCACCGCGGTCGCTGATCCACAGAATGAACTCGCATCCACATGGCAGGCCGCACGCGAGCAACTCGGAGTGCGCGACTGCTTCTTGCTGCAGGGTTCGGACCATGCATTGGTGGCATGGGTCTCGCTGCCAACCGCTTGAAAGCGCGGGCGCAAGGGCATTCCAGTTTTGGTGGTGGTGGACGGCGCTGGCCACAGCAGTTTCGCGGCAGAGGTCTGGCGCCTGTTCCCTTGAGCGCACGCTTCGCAGTCAAGCGCTGCACCGAGCTTCAATCGCGCACGGTGCGTAGCCGCAGCACGACCACCATGCCGCTGAGCAGCAGCAATCCCACCAAGACGCACCACAGTGTCGGCATGTCCAGCAGCAGCAGGCTGACGCCTCCGATGCAGAGCATCAGAGTGAACGCCGCCACTTTCACTGCGAGGCGCACGCCGCGATGCTCTTCCCAATCGTGGAGCAGTGGACCGAACAACCGCGAAGCGCGCAGTTTGGCGTGCAACCGCGGAGAACAGCGCAGCAAACACCAACTGGTGAGCAGCAAGAACGGCGTTGTGGGCAAGCCCGGCAAGGCCACACCCAACACTGCCAACGCAAAGAAGATGGCCGCCAAGCTCCAGTACAGAACTCGTCGCGCACCCCGTGGTGCTTTGGGAGCTGGGCCAGCAGAACCCATCAGGTGAGCGCTTTCGTCAGCAGCGCTGCGCCAGCTTCAACAGCTTCAGCCAAGCGGCTCGGGTCTTTTCCACCGGCCTGAGCAAAATCTGGCCGACCACCACCACCGCCACCAACAATGCTGGCGATGGCTTTCACTACGTCGCCAGAGTGCACCGCGTTCCCCAGTTCTTTTGCTGCGAAAACCGCGATGACCGCTTTACCAGAATCCACGAGCCCGAGGACTCCGCACACAGGTTTCGATGAGCCGCGTAGCTGTTCGCAGATCACAGCAACATCCGCTGCGGACACGCCTTCGAGCACTTCCGCGATGAGCAAGCCTTTTCCCACCGGCTTTGCGCTCGCCAACATCCGCCTCACGGTGCCCTCAGTGTTCGCTGCACCGGCTTTCGCGCCACCCTTCTTCAGTTCCTTGACCTGCTCTTGCAGCGCGAGAATGCGCGCCAAGATCTCACCCTCGGCAGCCTTCAGCTGGCTACCAACTTCGCGGCTGAGACGACGCTGCTCTTGCTGCCGCTTCACCGCGGCGCCGCGCGTCACCGCTTCAATGCGGCGCACGCCCGCTTGCACCGCCGATTCCGAGAGGATCACAAATGCGCCGATTTGCCCGGTGTTGCTGCAATGCGTGCCACCGCACAGTTCGCGGCTGTAGCCACCAACATCGACGACGCGCACGCTGCTGTCGTACTTCTCACCGAACAGCGCAGTCACACCGCGCGCGCGCGCAGCTTCGAGATCCTCAACACTGGTCTGAACCGTCACCGCTTCCACGATGCGCGCATTCACCAGAGCTTCGATGCGCTCGAGTTCGTCGAGCGTGATGGCCTTCGGGTGCGTGACATCGAAACGCAGACGCTCTGCTGACACGAGAGACCCTTGTTGCGTGGCGTGCGTGCCGAGGACCTGCTGCATGGCCCAGTGCATGAGGTGCGTAGCCGTGTGGTTCGCCATGATGTTCGTGCGGCGCGCGCCATCCACGGTGGCCGTGACCTGCACTGGCAGCCCGGTTCCTGAAGTCAATGCACCAACATGCACAACCAGATCGCCCATCTTCTTGGTGTCGCGCACTTCGAAGCGGAAACCCGGTGCTTCCACCACGCCAATGTCGCCGACTTGGCCGCCGCTCTCGGCATAGAAAGGCGTGCGCTCGAGAATCAAAAACTCTCCTGCGATGAGTTTCAACGGTCGCACAGCAGCGCTGATGCCAGCGCATCCGCTTCCGCCATGACACAACTGCGTCGTCGCAGGCAGCCCTTTCAATTCTTCAGGATTCACCAACCACTTGCCCGTATTCTCGCCACGGGACGCCGCACGGTGCGCTGCTTCGGCGCTACTCCAACCCGCAGCATCAACACTCAGGCCGCGCTCGCGAGCCATGAGCTCCACGAGGTCGCTTGGAAAACCGTAAGTGGCATACAGGTCGTACGCGGCCCCACCAGAAATCACCTTGCTCTCGGCACGCTCCACGGATGCCGCGAGTTTCTCGAACAGCACCAAGCCCTTGTCGAGAGTTGCGAGGAAGGCCTTCTCTTCAGCCTCGATGATGTGAGCCGCGTGATCGCAGCGCGCGCGCATTTCTGGGAAAGCATCGCCCAGCACCTCCGACACGGTGCCCACCAACGCGTGTATGAACGGCTGTGACATGCCAAGTTGCTGGCGGCCGAAACGCGCTGCACGGCGCAACAAGCGGCGCAACACATAACCGCGACCTTCGTTGCCCGGCAACGCGCCGTCGGACAAGGCTGCTGTCAGTGCACGCACATGGTCTGCGATGACACGGAACGCAACGTCGCTTTCAGAATCACTCGAGCCGTAGCGCTTGCCTGTGAGTTCTTCGATGCGCCGGAAGATCGGCTGAAACAAGTCGGTTTCGTAGTTGCTGGGCTTTCCATTGAGCACCGCGAGCACGCGCTCGAAACCCATTCCCGTGTCCACATGCTTCGCAGGAAGTTCTTCGAGGCCGCCATCTCCGCGCCGATTGAACTGAATGAAGACGTTGTTCCAGATCTCCATGAAGCGTTCGTTGCCAGCATTCACACCAATGCTGCGGTTGGCGCCGTCGAGCGGATTCGAGCCGGGGCCACCACGGTCGATGTGAATCTCGGTGCAAGGCCCACAAGGGCCAGACTCCCCCATCTCCCAGAAATTGTCTTTGCGCCCGAAGCGCAGCACATGAGAAGGATCCACATCGGTGCATTCTTTCCACATGCGCTCGGCTTCATCGTCGGCGGGAAGGCCGTCGGCGACATCGCCACCGAACACAGTGACCCAGAGCTTTTCGCGCGGAATGCCCCAGACTTTCGTCAGCAATTCCCAAGACCAAATGATGGCGTCGCGCTTGAAGTAGTCGCCAAACGACCAGTTGCCGAGCATTTCAAAAAATGTGTGGTGGTAGGTGTCGCGACCCACTTCCTCGAGGTCGTTGTGTTTGCCGCTGACGCGAATGCACTTCTGCGTGTCTGCCGCGCGCGTGTAACTACGCTTGCCTGTTCCAAGAAAAACATCCTTGAACTGGTTCATCCCAGCGTTGGTGAACAGCAGCGTGGGATCGTCTTTCGGATACACCGGGCCCGAAGGCACGATGGTGTGCCCTCGCTCGCGGAAATAATCGAGAAACTCTTGGCGAACTTCGCGCGCACTTTTCATGACTGGGCCTCTCTTCAACGCCGCTGGCTGACGCCGAGCGTCGCAGGGATGGTCAGTTCCACAATCTCGCGCTCGATAAGCAACGACACCTTTTGTCCGGGCTTGCTGGCGCCGAGCACGGCCATGTAGGCCTGAATGTTCTCAATGCGCTTGCCATCGATGGCGAGCAGCCGATCCCCCGCACGCAATCCCGCCTTCTCCGCAGCACCCTCAGGCGTCACGCTGCCGATCAGCACGCCAGGTTCTTCGCCCGCGGCGTAGTCCGGCATGATGCCGAGGCCCGCACGTGGCTTATCTTCTTGTGCCTCTGGCTCCGCTTCAGCCTTGGCCGGGTTCTTCGCACACACCCAAACAAAGTGCGCTTGGCCCGTGAAATCCGTGGCCTTTGCGGCTTCAGGCTGCTCCACACTCGGCAACAGCACCACGGCCGTGCGGACCAAGGGTCTGCGCGCGATCAGTCTGGACACTGTGCCCAAGCCTTCTTCAACATGAAAGCGACCAGCCACGTGCAAGACCAAAGGCTTCCTCGCAGGATGAGCGGCGAGCCAATCCGCGATGCTCTCGGCCATCGCGTCATCCTTCACGCACTGCGCTTCATAGAAACGCGCCGTGCGCTCCGAGCCCATCGCACCCATGTGCTCTTTCATCTGCTCATAGAAGCGCTCACGGTAGCGATCCGCATCCGCCGACGTGCGCCGCGGTGCATACAACAATCCAGCAACCGCTGTTGCGCCGGCATCAGACACGACTTTCGCCATGGGACGCGGCACGTTGGATGCGATCACATCCAGCTTGTGCTCGCGTGCATAAGCCAAGAGCGGTGCGTAATCGGTCGGATGATTCGGCCACAGCCGCGCGTTTGCCGCCAGTTGTGTGTCAGCGATGCGCCCAGCCAGCCAATCGTTCAGGGTGCCTTGGCAATCGCGCTCGATCATCTCGAGCGACAACACCACATCCTTGCGTGCGTCATGGAGTCCTTTCAACAGCGCCAACTCCGCGTCGTGCCCAGCGCGGTTGTCGTGCTCTTCGCCGACAAAGACCACATCGTGCGTGGCGAGCTCGCGGATGAGATCTGCTTGCTCGATGCGCGCACCTGTAGCAAGCGAAAAGATGATGGCGACAATGGCACCCATGAGTGGCTCCTTTGGACCCGTACCAGCTGGGTTGGCTTGGCACAGGGCGCGGCGATTCTACGGAGCAAGCAGGCGCGCCACGAGGGCCTAATCCGCAACGACAGGGGCACCGGTGCGTTCTGGCAGCAACCATGCAGCAGCGGCGCAAAGCACGCCGAAAAGTGCGCCAATAGCAACACCGGCACCGAGATTCCCGCCAAACAGTGGTGGCAACAGTGGCGCCAGCAGATTGATGGCCCGCGTACCGTTCATCAGCACTCCACCAGCAGTGTTGCGCAAGTGCGTGGGGAAAAGTTCGGTGTAGAGCGGACCGAAGCAACTCCACACACCCGTGCCGACTCCCGCGGTCGCGGCAAACACCAACACCAACCACTGTTGTTCGCGCACAATGTCTTCTGCAAAGAGCAACATGCCCGCACCCAATGCCATCACGAGACAGAAAATGCTCATCGCCAAGCGACGCCCGGTACGCGCTGCCACGATCGAAAAGAGCAAGTAACCGAGCAGCGAACCGGCGCCAAAAACCAAGAACCACCCGATGGAGCCGGGCACACTCAGGCCCCATGATTTCTTCATGAACTCTGGCAGCCACGTCACCGTGCACCAGTAATTTGCCATCGCGAACAGCGTGACGAGGAACGCCGCTGCGAACACCGGTAACACCTTGGGTGTGAAGAGTCCGAGCACGGGATGGTGCTGAGCCTTCGCGCGCCGCGCTTCACGCCATACATCGGATTCGGGCACAAAGGCGAGCGCCGGCACGAGCAGCAAGCTACTGAGCAGCAACAGTTCCGTGTTGCGCCACCCCAGCATGTCTGCCGGACCAAGCAGCGCTGTGGCGAGAGCCGCAAGGATCAACCCAATGGGCGCACCACTTTGGGCAATTGCGCCGAGACGCGCTCGCAAGTGAGGCGGCACCGTTTCACCCAGAAGGGTTTGCCCCGAGGCCCACTGACCACCGATCCCGATTCCCGCGATGATGGCGCCGAACAGCAGTGCGTCCGCGTCGTCAGCGAATGCGATCAGCGCGGCGCCCGACGCAGCAAAAATTACCGCGGCACCCATAGCAAGCTTGCGCCCGACTCTGTCGCCAATCCAACCGAAGACGAAACCACCTGCGCCTGTCATGCCGAGCAACCAAGCCTTCACACTCGCTGTGGCGCTCGTATCCAACTGCAGTTCCGCGCTCCAGTATTGCGCGTTCAGCATCGTCACCATCAAAGTGCAGAACGCACTCAACCAACCCAGTTGGGCCACAATGACGATGCGCCAATGCACCGGCAACGCACGCGGCTGCTGCGAGAGCAGCAACGTGGGTTCAGACATCCTTACCGTCCTGCACGCTGGGCACGTTGTGCAGCTGCACCGGCTTGGTGTTGCGACGCATGCGCATGTTCATCATCTCCACCAGCAGCGAGAATGCCATCGCGGAATAGATGTAGCCCTTGTTGATGTGCTGCCCGAAGCCTTCAGCAACGAGCATCACTCCAATCAAAATGAGGAAGCTCAGCGCGAGCATCTTCATGGTGGGATGACGCTCGATGAAGCGCGAAACTGTACCGCTAAAGATCATCATCACGCCGACTGCAATCATGACCGCAACCACCATGATGCGCACATCATCGACCATGCCGACGGCTGTAATCACTGAGTCCAGCGAGAACACAATGTCCAAGAGTGCGATCTGCACCAGCACCGCCACAAACTGCCGCCTACCGGCTGCCTCTGTGGTGTGCTCTGCGCCTTCGAGTTTCTCGTGGATTTCCCATGTGGCCTTCGCCACAAGAAACGCTCCGCCCACAAGCAAGACAAGATCCTTCCCCGTAAAACCGTGCCCAGCGACTCTGAAAAACTCTGTCGTGAGCTTCATCACCCACGAGATGCCGAGCAGCAGCAAGATGCGCGTGCCCATCGCCAAGGCGAGGCCAAATGTGCGCGCTCGCGCGCGCTGATTCAGCGGAACGCGACCCGTCAGGATGGAGATGAACACGATGTTGTCGATGCCGAGAACGATCTCGAGCAGCGTCAATGTCAAGAGCGCGACGATGTTCTCACCAGTGAAGAGGCTGTCCATGCGCGCGCATCATAGCCGCGTGCATTGCGCGCACTTCACCCCTCAGGGCAACGCAATGGTGAGCGTGTTGGAAAGATAGAAAAGGCCGTTGGGTGCTGTCAGTCCCGGCAGCACAGCTTGCAATGAGACGAGTGTGCCCGTGAGTCCGAGTGGAATGGTGGCCGGCAGCACAGCGACACTGCTTCCCGGAATGACACCAAAGGGCGATGGCGCGCCGAACAAGCCGAGGCCGTCCACCGCCGGAGAGTACATCGGGTCCCACGGATGAAGCTCGACCAACCCGTAGCCCGGTGCAAAAAAACCTGGAGGCAGTTGGCCGAAATTGGGCATGAAACCCAGCAAGAACGGAACGCCTACAGGGCCGTCAATCGTTGTAGTGAGCACTTGGCCGCTGGCGTTGCTCTGCAAACTCGCAGGAGCTCCGCTGCTCGCGACTTCTTCCGTGCGCCACAAAGTACGCTGCATGTTCGGCACCGCCCCTGAGTCCACCAAGAAGTACAGCCCACGCGCACTGTCGGTCGCCATGGCCACATGCACATCAGGCGACGTCAGCACCGCGCCCATCGTCGTCACTCCACTTGGGCTCAGGTGAACGACCTGCGCGAACACGCAGAAGCACGAAGGGATGTTCTCATTCACTGCGGCCACGAGGCCGATGCCTGTCTGGTTCCAAGGCC
The DNA here is from genome assembly GCA_009691765.1 of Planctomycetota bacterium. Taxonomy (GTDB): domain Bacteria; phylum Planctomycetota; genus SXUL01. Next base: position 47,609 of record SIAO01000002.1, read on the forward strand.
CCCGCGCCAACGAGCAAATGGATGGAATGGAACCCGGCAATGTGTTTTGTGGCGTCCAATGTGGCGTCGCGGTACCACCCGCAATCAAGTGCAGGATGCTTCCATTCGAAGCAAACACTTGATCGTCAGCGCGCACCGCAAGATCGCGACAATTGAGCAGCGCACCGAGGAACTGTGGTGGATTCACCAATCCGCTGAGCTTGTAGACGCCAGCGCCCTGAGGCCCACTCGGCGCCCCAACATGCAAAGCGCCCTGCAGATTGAAAGCCAACGCATGAGCAACGAGCGGGATGGTGCCCACAATCCACGGCAGCAATCCTGCTTGTAAGCGGTACAGCGTGGACTGCTGCAATCCCGGCAACCACGCGGCCACATAGACACGCCCGTCTCCCGGATGCGTTGTTGGGTGTCCAAGAAAACCCGCACCAACCATGAAATTGGCGATCTGTGTGCCATCGGGATAGACCAGCAACACGGTGCCCATGCTCGGACCCAGTGCATCCTGAACGATGAATGCGTTGCCGTCGCGATCCACGGCCATGCGTGTCGCGCTCGCAAGAGTCACTGGAATCGCGCTGCCCACCTGCGCGACATTGAGGGAGACGCCACCGGAGGTGGGCTGAGCCAACACGCTGCCCGTACTGAAGAGCAACGAAAGAAACAGGACGCTGATTGCGCTCGTGGTCATGCTTTACAAAATATCCAAGGGGCGAAGTTCGCAAGGATTGTAGTGCACAGCGCGCGGGCGCTACGACATTTCAATCGGCGCCGGCCACGATGCTTGAGAACCGCACCACCCCGTCCAACAAGGCAATGACTTGGTCACCGGGGCGCAAGGCAGCCACTCCCGACGGCGTGCCTGTAAAGACCAAGTCTCCCGGCTCGAGCGTGAAACGCGTCGAGATGAACGCGAGCAAGTGCGGCAAGGGCCACAACATCTGAGCACAAGAGCCTTGCTGACGGAGCACGCCATTCACTTGCAAACCGAGTGTGGTCAAGGCCAGCGCTGCGAGACTACTGACCGCACTCAACTCAGAGATGGGCGCCGCTCCATCGAAACCCTTGGCCACGGCCCAAGGCAGGCCTGCCTGCTTGGCTTTCGCCTGCAAATCCCGTGCGGTGAGATCCAAGCCCACAGCGACTCCATCCACAGCCGTGAGCGCTTCCTCCACCGTCGCCCTGCGCAGTCGCTTGGCAACACGCAGCACAAGCTCCACTTCATGGTGCACGTCGTGACTGAAACTCGGGAGGTGAATCACTGTTGGGTTCAGCAGCAGCGCTGTTGATGGCTTCAAGAAAAGCACGGGCTCTTCCGGCAGCTCTGCACCCATTTCGCGAGCGTGTTCTGCGTAGTTGCGCCCGACGCACACGATCTTCCCAACGGGCAATTCCAAACCAGCAACGCAAGTCGAGCGCACCATCAGCAACCTCCGTCGCTGGCCACGCCAAGCGGGATGATCACACCCTGCTTCGCCGGTTCCATGTGCACTTGCACGCCCTCGACCGCAGGCACTGCTGCACGCAGCGCCGCTTCAATGCGATGCGCCACAACACAGGCTTCGCGCACATTCATGTCCGGATGAACGACAGCGTGAAGCTCCACGAAACAGCGCGGCCCCACGGCGCGCGCGCGCAGGTCGTGCACCTCCGCAACAGCAGCGTCCGCTTCTGCCGCGTCACGCAGCAGTTTCAAAGTGGTTTCATCGACCGACACATCCGCGAGCTTCATCACGCTGCGTTGCAGCAGGCCGAGTGCCGCCAGCAAGATCATGCCGCCAACAGCGATCGCGGCCACAGCATCCAACCACCAAGCATCGAAGAGCCAAGCTCCGGCAAGGCCGCAGGCTACAGCGAGGCTGGAGAGTGCATCGCTCCTGTGATGCCAAGCATTCGCCATCAGCGCGTCATTGTCGGTGCGGCGCGCGACCGCTTGAGTCATGCGGAAATTAGTTTCCTGCACCACGATGCCGAGCAGTGCCCCACCAAGAGCCCACAACGGCGCGCGCACAGCTCCGCCACCCGCTTGCAGGGCCGCAGCAGCATCCGCGCCGATACCCACCGCCAAAGCCACCAAAAACAGCGCGAGGCCAAGTGCCGTCAGCGTCTCCACCTTGCCGCGGCCCCAAGGGAAGCGCGCATCCGGCGGCTTGGCCGCGTAACGCAGCGCTATCAGCACAACACAATCATCGAGCACATCGGACAGCGTGTGCACCGCGTCCGCGAGCAACGCCCGACTACCGCACATCCAACCGATCCCACCTTCAGCAACGCACAAAAAGGCATTCAGCGCCATGCCCAACAGCGTCACACGCTTGGCGCTGCGCCAACGCTCCGTGTGCGTGTCTGCCGCCAAAACATGATGTGACGCGTGCGCGTGTCCGTGGCCCACGGACGCATCTTCCGGGCGTGGGGCGGGAAACTCCAGCCCGCTGGTGAGCGCGGTTGCAATCGAGCTATCGCTGCCGCTATACTGCGCGCGTGAATCCTAGGACCAAAGAATCAATGCGTCGCTGGCACCCAAGCTGACGACACCCCACCGCCCCGACAGGCGAATGGGTCCGGTCCGGATCCTCTTGCAGCCAAACCTCCTGAGGCTGCTCCACCCGCTTGCTCTGGGCCGAAAGAAGAGCCCCTTTATGTACCGAGCAAGCAGCGTCTTATTGGCCATGCTGATCGCTTTCACTGCATGTTGCACAAACAGCGAGCAGTGTTCCAACCCAACGCCGGCTGCGAAGGGCGATGAACGTCATGTGCGCTTCAGCGCCACCACCACCGTGCCCGGAATCGCAACTGGCACCAAGGAACTGCGCATGTGGGTTCCTGCGCCGCTTGAAGAAACTTCGCAACAGATCGTTGCGCATGATTTGAGCATCGACGCTGGTGGCGCACAGAGCACCAAGGAATTGCGCACATCCGGCGCAAACCGTTGGTGGCTAGTGACCGTTGCCAATCCGCCGGCATCGCTGAGCGTCACTCAGACCGTCACTGCGAAACGCAAAGAAGTGCTGCGTCAGCCTTCCACTGCTGCCGTTCGCTCCCTAAGTGCAGAAGAACGCGCAGCCCTCGCTACGGAGCTCAGTGCGCACAAGCTCGTGCCAGTGAGCGGCCCCAAACTGGATCCACTGCTCGCGGAAGTGGCGCCCGGTGTGAACGACCCTGTGGCCATCGCGCGCGCAGCTTATCGCTATCTGCTGGAACGCATGCGTTACAGCAAGGAAGGCGAAGGCTGGGGCCGCGGTGATTCGAACTGGGCGTGCGACAGCCGCTACGGCAACTGCACAGATTTCCACAGCCTCTTCATGTCCATCGTGCGTGCCAAGGGTGTGCCAGCGCGATTCACTATGGGCTTCCCCATTCCTGAAGCGCACGGCACTGGCGCCGTCGGTGGGTATCACTGCTGGGCTGAGTTCTATGCGCCAAATCTCGGTTGGATCCCCGTCGACATTTCCGAGGCCGACAAGCACCCCGAGCTCGCGGATTACTACTTCGGCAATCTCACCGAGGATCGCATCGCGTTCGTGCTCGGTCGCGATCTGGTCTTGAACCCAGCGCCGTCCAGCGGCCCGCAGAACATCTTCATCTATGCCATTGCAGAAGCAGACGGCGCTCCGCTGAAGACGGAACGCCGCATGAGCTACACCGATCTGTAAGTACGCTTAGGGTTGGATGCGCCAACCCTTGGCATCGCGAGTGAACGCTACGGTCAGCGCGTCGGCACCATTCAAGGTGAACTGCGCGCTGGCCTTGTCACCTTCGCAGCGCAGTCCGCCGAGTGCCAAGCTGGCTCCGGGCTGCACGCACTTGCGCGTGAGTTCCGCGAACTGGGCCCGTGCGGCGATGGTGTCTGCGCCTTCCGGCAACACCTTCAGCGCCAGCGACCAATCCGAGGACAGCAGCGCTGTGCGCCACACGCCAAACACGGAAGTAATCTGATCTTCGTCCTTGCCCTTGACGGCTTCGAGGCCGGGATCGGAAGTGATATCGAAGCTCTGTGCGCAAGCGGCAATGCGTGCACCATGTGCCGCCAATTGCTCGGCCCGGACGGCCCAAGAGATGACGAACACTTGGTCATCACGCAGCGTGACGATGACTTCGCCTTCATGCGTGGTGCCATCAGCCGCGGCGCTGGCAACCTTGTAGACCACCGCAGCACGCCCGCTGGAACGCGTCACGCTTGGCGAGCCAAACGAGAAGCTCACCTTGCGGCCTGCGAAACTTGCCTGCAAGCGATTCAAGAAGTTGGCCGCGATCGGTTCGAGATTGGTTTCCGTCAGGCGCTCGGGGTTTGTGGCGCGTGAACGGAAGACTTGCAATTCACAATCGGCGAGCCCACAAGGGCCAGGCGATTCGGTGTCTGTGAAGGACACGAGTCCATTCGCACCCGCTCGCTCGCGGTGCAAGAACCACCCGCGCGGCACCATGATGCTGTAGCCGCCTTCCGCTTCGCGGTGCAGCGTGAGTTCGTGATTCGTTGTGGTTATCGGAGCAACAGCCGCGCTTCCGCTGGCCTCAGGATTCAGCGTGCTTCCGCCAGAGTTCGCAGCATTGCCGGGCGCACCTGTGTTTGCTGACGTAGCTTGCGCCGTGTTCGTCGCGGCGCTGTTGCGACGGGCCCAAACTTCCTTCACGACTTCCTTCGGCACACTGTTGCGCGTTAGGCGCAGCACGCCGTCGATGTCGATGTCGTAGTGCGTGTCGGCAGCTTTGATACGGCGCAGCATCTCCTCCGCAGTGATGCCGCCAGCACTCATGCTCAAGATGTCATCGAGAGTCACAGGCTGAGCCACAGCAGTGACGATTGCTGTGGTTGCTCCGCGCTCGCGCATGGCCTTCAAGATGCCCGGGGGCACGCCTTCGCGAATCAGTCCGATCAAGTCTTCGGCGCTGATGTCGAAGCGGCTGTTCGAACTGGCGATGAGCCCAAGCAGTTCTGCTTCGGGTAACCCCGCCTTCAACAGATTCTTGACTTCGGCCAGCGTGAGTGCGACTTTGGCTGCTTTAGGCAAGCGGGCATTGAGCCACTGGAGTACGGGTTCCGGCAAGCCTTCGGTGCGAAGCTGCTGCACCGCCGCGGCGTCGAGCGTCACGCTGCCGCACTTGTTGAGCATGGCCAAAAGATCCGCTGCCGGAAGGCCTGCACCATGCAAAGCCTTGATCTCGTCGAGCTTCAAGGGATTGCTGACGCGCTCCTGCGCCAGCAGCCCAATCGTCGCGAGACTTGCAAGAAAGATAGAGAGGATGAAACGGTGCATGACGGTGCTCCGGGGACGAAATAGTCGCCCTTGTGAGCACCTATCGGCCGGAACACGCCTCCCCTTGCATATTTCAGAGAAATTATTTCCCTGAGAGCAGGAAAGCCCGGGCCGCACGCCCAAAGGGGGCGACCCGGATCGGCTCAGCAACGCTGATCAAGCTTCTTCGTCATCATCCTCTTCTTCTTCGTCGTCGTCGTCGTCGTCATCGTCGTCGTCGTCGTCGTCATCATCGTCGTCGTCGTCAGCATCCGTGTCATCGTCTGCATCGTCGTCGTCGAGGTCGACGTCATCTTCGTCCTCATCAGCCTCGTCGTCGTCGGCATCAGCCTCAGCAGCGTCGCTGCTTGGTGCATCCGCCTCGCCGGCATCAGCCGCCTTTTTACGACCCGCCAAGAAGTCCAGATCCAAGTTCTCTTCCCACGAACCAGCCACCATGACTCGGTACTCCATTGATACGCGTCGCCTCACCACGAGGCGCGCGGTTCGCGTTCTATCCGCCCCACAGCAATCTCAAGCCCCCCACCCCCACCGACGCGGCGGAGTTGAAAGCCCTGCTGTCTCTTGGCAGCACCTGTCCACACAGGTTTTTCAATCTCACTTCGGCGAGCCGGACCCGGCTCGCTTCACTCGCTTCAGGCTTCATCCCTCCGGTCGGGAGGAGGTGATACCCGGCTCTTTGTCCGCAAGCAGCGCGCTGAGCGCGTCACCAATGTAATCCACCGTCACCTTGCGGTTGCGCGAATCATCGGTGATCGCACCGCTGTAACGGATCTTGCCCGTGGCATCGATGACATAGGTCGTCGGCGTGACCGCGGCACCAAACGTATCCGCGACCACATTGCCCGTGTCCACGAGGATCGGCAGTTTGATCCCATTAGCTTTCACAGCCTCGCGCAATTTGTCGAGCGCTTGCGCATCGCCGACTTCACCGCGATTGCTGGCGATGTGCACGATGACCACGCCCTTCTCAGCCCAGTCCTTGTCGTAGGTGGTGAAGCGCGATTCATTCACTTTGCACGTCGGGCATGACGCAGACCAGAAATCGAGCACCAAGATTTTCTTACCCTTCAAAAGGTCCTTCGAAGTCTTGGTGCCTCCTGCAAGATCTGCGAGCGTGAACTCGGGCAGCATGTCGCCAGCGGCCAACTTCACGACCTTCACTGGAGCAGCTGACTTTTCCGGCTGGGTCACGGGAACCGGCGCTGGTGGCACCGCTTCAACAGGCTTCACAGGTTCTTGTGCAACGCTGAAGGCGCACAACAGCAGCAACAACATGCATCGAGTCATCGTCGTCTCCCGGCCCCTTCCGCAATAGCAAGATGAGCACTAATCTTGGCAGAGCGCAGATCCTAAGACATGAGAGCCCCAGAAAATGTCAACAACTCGTAAAAATCTCGACGACGCCCTGAAGACCGCCATGAAGGCCCGGGACACCCTCACAGTGGAAACACTGCGATTCCTCAACGCCTCCTTGCGCCGCACCGAGGTGGATGAACGGCGCACCTTGACCGAACCCGAAGTGGTTCAGTCGATTCAAAAGGGCATCAAGCGCATGAACGAGTCCATCGACGGAGCTGTTGCCGCGGGGCGTGAAGATGCGGCCGCACCGGAGCGCGCGCAGCGTGAGATCTTGCAGCGCTTCTTGCCACAACAGCTGAGTGAAGCCGAACTCATAACGATCGTCGAAGCGTCTATCAAGGAAAGTGGCGCAGTGCTGCGCAAGGAACAGGGCAAGGTGATGGCCGTGCTCATGCCACGCATCGCTGGTGTCGCCGACGGCAAGCTGGCGTCTCAGCTCGTGGCCGCACGGCTGCAATAGCCAACGCTCTTATCTGCCGGGCAAGAACCACACGTCCCACAGGCCCTCGCGCCTCGGGACGATGCCTAGGCTCGCCAACCAGTCCTGCAAGCGTTGCAGATCAGCGCTCTTCTGCGCGCCCGGCGGCAAAACGGCCATGAGGGACGGGCGATGCGCAGCACCCGCGTAAACTCGCGCGTACGCGGCTGCATAGAACTGCGCTTCTTCAACGGTGTCGACCGCAGGGAACACGTGAGCCTGTGCGTAGTAGACCTGCTGAATCCAGAACGGCGCCACAAGTGCAACGCTGTTTTCATCTTGGAGGCTCGGAAGGGCCTCGATGTCCCTGCGGAACTCGTCTGTGGCCCTGCCTTCCATGAGTGCAAGTGTGCTCAAGGCTCCGGGCAATCCAACGCACACGATCACTAAGAGCACCACAACGAGTCGGTGTCGCTCTAAGACCACATCCACCAACGACGCCCCTGCAATCGCGAAGAACAAGCACAGCGGGATGGACCAGAAATCGTGATCGAGCGCATGGCGATGAAACAAGCCCACGTGCAACAAGGCCACCACGCCACTGAACAGCGCAAATGGTGCGAAGCGCCGCCCGTGCGGCACACTCAAGGTCCCGAGGCAAAGCACGGCGAGCACCAACGCTGGCAGCCCATACAAGTCGCGCAGAAAACCCCACTGAGCAACGAGAAAAGCTGCAAGCCCTGCTTCTGCTGGACGCTGCGCTCCCAATGCGGCTTGCAACTGTGCCGAGAATTCTTGCGTGCCACCGAGTGCCCAACTCATGTGCACGAGATAGAGCCCGAAAGCGCCAACGCCGAGAAGCAGCAACGTCAGCAGCGCGCGTGTCTGCGTCCGAAAACTCCCCTGCGCCCAAGCCGCCGCCGCCAACGCTGGAGCAGCCCAATAGAACGCCCAATCGAGACAACATCCGAGAGCGAACACAGTGGCGAGAACGGCGAAGCGTCCAACGCCCGCACGCCACCGCGCATGCAAGATCCAGACGAGCAACAACCATGGCAACAACAGCGATTCACCGCTGGGAATGGAACCGTAATAAGCACTCATGGGCAGCGTGGCCCACACAAGAGTGCCCGTTGCGGCTGCGAGCGGTGTGGCGTGTTTGCGCAGTGCGAAAAAACACAGTGGCAGCGTGAGCAAGTTTGCGAGCAACGGAAACAAACGCAGTCCCAATTCGTCCGGCAAACCTGGAACAGACGCGCCAAGCCACCAAAGCCATGTCATCGGTGCAGGATGGCTGACATAGCGCACGCACTCGTCGAGTGTGCCTGGCCAGCCTTGCAACACAGGCACACCGCTGGTTGCAGCGAATCCAAACTCGCGAAAATGCTTCACCGCTTGGCCGGCGTACCAACTCGTGTTGATCCCGCGTCCGCCTGCTTCGATGGCTGCGCTGCAATGGTCCAGCCGCAACCACACTCCCGCGACGCAGGCCAGCGCAAGCACAGCCCACGCAGCGCGCGTCATGATGCGCCGAGCTCTTTCAAGCGTTGCAGTTCTTGCAGAGCTTGAAGCGGAGTCATGCGCTCGAGGTCCATGGCCTTCAGTGCAACACGCAAAGCGTCCTCGGCGGGTGCAAACAAACCGAGCTGCTGCGCTGCGCCTGCTGCTTGCGCCGGCCGCGCGTGATCGCGCTCTAACTGTTCGAGGAGCAGTGTCGCTCGTTGCACCACACCGCGTGGAACTCCCGCAAGACGCGCCACATGGATGCCGTAGGAACGATCCGAACCGCCTTCCATGATGCGATGCAAGAACACAATCTCGTCGCCCCACTCGCGCACCGCCACATTCAAATTGAATGCGTTGGGCAGCGCCGCGGCCACATCGATCAAGTGGTGATAGTGCGTCGCGAACAGTGTGCGCGCGTGCAGTGTGTTGGCCAGATGTTCGGTGATGGCCCAAGCCAGTGCGAGCCCGTCGAAGGTGCTGGTGCCACGTCCAACTTCATCGAGCACCACAAGGCTGCGCTCGGTAGCGCCATTGAGAATCGCTGCCGTCTCGAGCATCTCCACCATGAAGGTCGAGTTGCCGCGCGCAAGTTCGTCGCTGGCGCCGATACGCGTGAACACGCGGTCCACCACGCCCACACGCGCCGAGGCCGCGGGCACATACGAACCCATTTGAGCCAGCACCACAAGAAGCGCTGTTTGGCGAATGAACGTGGACTTACCCGCCATGTTCGGCCCGGTGATGAGCGCGACTTCGCGGCGACCACCGAGCAACTTCAAGTCGTTCGGCACAAAGGGCGCACCACCGAGCGCTTCCACCACCGGATGCCGCGCTTCACGCAAATCGAGATCGCATGAATCGTCGATTTCGGGGCGCGTCCAGCGCCGCTTGCGCGCGGTCTCGGCCAAAGACTGCAACGCGTCGACACCCGCCACGACGAGCGCAGCTTGCTGAATCTGCGGCAGCGCTTCCAAACAACGTGTGCGCAAACGCGCAAAGTGTTCTTGCTCGCGCTCCAAAATGTGAGCCTCGGCGCCAAGCACTCGCTCTTCTTCACGCTTCAGTTCAGCAGTGATGTAGCGTTCGGCGTTCTTCACCGTTTGCTTGCGCACATAGTCTTGCGGCACTCGCGCCGCGTGCACATGCGTAACTTCGATGTAGAAGCCGAACACTTGGTTGTAGGCCACTTTCAACGAAGGGATCCCACTGCGCTGTTGCTCGGCTGTCTGGTACGCCAACATCCAGTCGCGGCTGTTACCACCGATGGCGCGCAGTTCATCCAACTCCAAATCGAATCCGGCACGAATGAAGCCGCCATCGCGAGTGGTCGGAGGTACTTCGTCTTGCAGCGCCTTGATCAATACTGAACTCAAGTCAGCCAGATCCGGCAGGTTTTCGGCGGCGTTGCGCAACGGCGTCGAGTAGGCCTCTGCCAACTCCGCGCGCAGCTTCGGCAATTCAGCAAGACTGGAACGCAGCGACACGAGTTCGCGCGGGCCTGCGCGTCCCAGCGCAAGTCGCCCGATCAGCCGTTCCATGTCCTGCACTCCCGCGAGAGCTTTGCGCAGTTCTTCGCGGCAGTGGTCCTCGGCCACCAATTCCGCCACGCCGCTCTGACGTTCGCGGATGGCTGCGCTTTTCGCGAGCGGTTCAAGCAGCCAGCGCTTGAGCAAGCGCGCGCCCATGGAAGTGCGCGTCTCGTCGAGCAGTGCCAACAGTGAACCTTTGCGCTCACCATCACGCCGTGTGCTGACCAACTCCAGCGCTTGCACCGCTTCAAGATCCAGCACCAATTGCTCACCGTGCAGCACGCGCCGCGGAGGCTTCAAATGCGCGATCGCTCCCTTTTGCGTTTCACGCAAGTAAAAGAGCAACGCTCCCGCCGCACCGAGAGCTGCGCGCAATCCCGCAAGGCCGAGGCCTTCGAGGCGGCCCACGCGGAAGTGTTCGAGCAGCAAGCGCTCGCCCGCGTCTGCGTCAAAGCGCCATTCGGGCAGCGTGCTGCGCGGCCCATCCACGCCTTGCAGCAACGCCGCGCAAGCGTCGCCCGCATCCCGCACTGAATCCGGCAACAACAACTCACGCGGTTCGAGGCGGCGCAGAGCGTCTGTCGTGCTCGCCGCCGCACACTCTTCCACGCGGAACTCACCCGTGGACAAATCCACGGTGGCGATGCCTGCGACGTCGCTGAGGAGCACCAATGCGCACAGATGATTCGCGTCGCGCGCGTCCAAGCCGCCTTCTTCCACCACCGTGCCCGGAGTGATGACTCTGGTGACAGCGCGTTCGACGAGGCCTTTCGCTTCGGCAGCGTCTTGCGTCTGATCGCAAATGACGACTTTCTCGCCCATGCGCACCAGCCGATTCACATAACCATCCATACTGCGCACAGGCACGCCTGCCATCGGAATTGCGCCTTCGCCCTTAGCACGCGATGTGAGCGTGAGGCTGAGCAGCACCGACGCACGTTCTGCGTCTGCATGGAAGAGCTCGTAAAAATCTCCCATGCGAAAAAAGAGCAGGCCTTCCGGGTGCGCGGCCTTCGCCGCGAAGTACTGCTGCATCATGGGAGTGGTCATAGGCGCCGCGCTGTCACCCTAAGGCGCGCCCCGTTGCGGTCAAGCCGCCACAAACTAATCGCGCGGCGGGCCGTTGTAGGTAACCTGGCAGGTTGGGGTTTCCCACACGCACACTTCATGGAGCGGCAAGTCCTTCAACTGCTCCCAGATCCACACCGCCATGAACTCCGCACTTGGATTCGCAATAGTCTCGTTGATGTAGGTGTGATCGAGAACCTTCACCACGCGCGTCTCGACCGGGCCTTTGAGTTGATGGAAGTCGAAGGCCATGCCGCTCCAAGTGTCGAGGGGCGCCTTCACAGTGACGCGCACTTTGAATGTGTGCCCGTGCAGGCGCTCGCACTTGCCGTGGTAACGCGGAAGGTTGTGCGCAGCGTCGAAGGTGAACTCACGCGAGATCAGCATCGTCGTGCCCGTAGGCACCACGACCTCACGACCTACTTCAGTGAGCTTGACCTTTGCCTCGCTGCTCGTGGGTAGTGGCGCCAAAGTCGCGAGCTGCTCGAGCTTCGATTCGAGAGCTTCGCGCACTCGTGCAAGGGACGGCTCGCAAAGCAACTCAGCGCGCAAGGCCACCAACCCATCCACCCAACCCGCGATCACGAAGTGCCCGGGCTCGCTCGCAGCGTACAAGCGGCAGTTCGACGCCTCACAGTGGCGCTGCATACCTGCAACTAAATCAGCAGCAACATGGTCTACTGCAAAGAGTTCTGGAACAGCCGCTCTGCATGGTTCGCCCCCGGCCGGCGCAAGAGTCTTGGGATTGTTGGTGTGCTGAGTCATGGCTTGGCAACTTCGTGAGGGGTCAAGGGTAGCCCCGCGCATCGGCTCGCCAAAGCCAGCGCCAAGGCGCGGTTGACCCTCATCACAGAGCCCCCTACAATCCGCGCCCCACCGAAAGGCTGGTCCGAACTCGCGGAAGCATGGGTTCCCATGGGTTACATGAGCGGAAATGCACAACTTCACAGTGTGCATTTCTGGAGATTCATGCAGCCGTGTGGAAGCCCTGTGCTGACAAGGGGATCTGCGCGGACCACTATTTCGGGTTTACGGCACCGCGTTTGCGGTTCTGAAAGTGTCCTGCTGGTTATTCGAGTCTGGTGGCTATCGCACACCTGCGTGTGATGGCGCTGACATAGATGGAGTTTCGGGTCAAATGAAGAAGAACTTTGCGCCGACTGCTCGCGCAGCGGTCTTGGCTCTCGTGGTCATCTCATCGTTTGCCGCGCTCACCACGGGTTGCAGTGGCGGGAGCGATTCTGGTCCGGGAATACCGCCCGCCGGCCCCAATGCGCTGCTGCGCATCAACGCCGCTGGCATACCTGCGCCGCTTTGGGAATACAGCACGGGTGCTAGCCCGGGATGTGTCAGTCCGGTGGCACTGAATGCCACGCTCATTTTTCTCTTCAGCGGCCCAGTAGATGCCTCGACGCTGCCGCAGAGTGGCATCGCGTTGGGGTCCATCAATGTGACGACAATCGCGGCGCAAGTCACGCCAGCCCAAGGGACGTTCACGGTCCAAGACGATCCATCCCTGCCCGCTGGAAATCTGCGGCGCGTCTTGTTCTTGCCGACGCCTCCGACGGATCCGAACAACCCCACGGTTGCCGGTTTCCTCACAAACAGCAATTACAGCATTCAGCTCTTCGGCGGCGGCGGTGCAGGGCAGTCCGTCGTAGTCGGTGGCGCTCCGCTGGCGAGCAGTGCCAGCACTTGCTTCTTCACATGCAATCCGCCAATAGGTAATTCCAATTTGTGTTTCACGGATCCTGTCGCAGGTCCGCCGCATGTCGTCAGCACAACTCCAGGCACCGCTGATCCTTCGCCTGCGGCGATTCTGCCCAACAGCATTGCCAGCAACACCATCAGCCTCTATTTGAGCGAGCCCATCGCACCGGCCAACGTCGATCTCGCCAATGTGCGACTCTTGCGCCAACCATCAGGCGCACAGGTTCCCGGCCAAGTGATCTTCTACCAAGCAGGCTCCGTACAAGCCTCGCAAGGCGGCACCGGCGGCGCGCGCATCGACTATGTGGCGGCGGGCCCGTTGCTCTCGAGCGCGTTGTATGAATTGCAAGTGAGTACTGCGGTACGTGACTTCGGCAACAACTCCCTCAGCCTCTACGCGCCGGGCACCGCGCCGCTCAGCGGCAAGCGCTTCTTCAGCACGGTCGCAGTTCCGTTCTGCCCTCAGCCCGCGATCGTTGAAGATTTCAGCACTGTCATCAACCGCTTTAGCGTGTCCGGTGTTGTGCAGTGGAATGGAGGCGTAGGCGCAACGCTTAATGCAATCCTCCCGACGGAATACGTAGGAAGCGGACTCTTCGGCGCCATGACTTTCGCGGCAGGCGCACACACCCTCGACACTGGACTCGCGGCCAGTACTGGATATGCACAAGGTGTGTGGAACACGACGGCCGTCACTGTGAATGCTGGTGCCGTCGTGCGCATCATCGGCACGGGCACAGGCAACGCCAATACGGCTCCTGCAGGATGGACTCAAGGTGGGCTTCCACTCACCATCGTTCGTGGCGCGCTCACCAACAGGTATCCAGCGCACATTCGCTCACGTGGCACGGTCGTCATCAACGGTCAGCTCAACGGCAGCGCAGGCACCAACGCCACGGCAACGTTTGCTTACGGCGCGGCTGAGCAAGGCCCGCGCCTCGGCAATTTCAACAACGGTTCGGGAACGGCTCCCAACATCGTTGCGGGTGGCATGGGCGGCCCAGGCGCTGGTGAAGGCGGACGCGCCTCGCAAACCGGAGCAGTGCGCACCGATCGCGGAGAACCAGGCTATGGCGCTCCGGTCAGCGGCACTCAGAATGTCGGTCCAGCCGGCGCGAATCCGCACTATGGCGGCGGCAACGGCGGGAAAGGCAACTTCCGCAATCCTGGCGCAGGTGTTCCAGGTGATCTCGGCGGCCTCGGCGGCGCAGGTGGCTCGTCATTCCAGCCCGGCGTCAACGGCGGTCCAACGGCAACGCTCGCTTTGGGATGCACTGCATTCGTCCCCACTTCTGGCTCGCCCGGATATACGGCCGCATTGTCTTCAGGCCAACCTTCGGCTTTCAGCACTCCCATCTTGACGCAGAGCGCAGGTTCTGGTGGCGGCGGTGGTGGCGATCGCTGGGAAACAGCCGGCGTGTCCGCTGATGACCAAGGCGCCGGTGGCGGTGGCGGTGGCGGTGGCCTGCGCATCAGCGCCGTCGGCACCATCACGGTCGGTGCAACGGGCATCATCGCAATGAACGGCGCTACCGGAGCAGCAGGCAGCAGCTTCTTCGGCGGAGCTGGCGGCGGGGGCTCAGGTGGCCAGATTTGGCTACAATCCTTCGACCAACTCGTGGTAGCCAACAGTGCCAACATGACGGTGAACGGCGGTGGCGGTGCCAACGCCTGCGGCGATCAATCGTCGGGCGTCGGCGGCCGAGGTGTGTATCAATTCGAGGATTCCGACGGCATCGTCAACACGCAGTTCATCGGCGGCAGTACAGCCAACGGCAACATCTCAACCATCCTGTTCCCTTTCAGCACGACTGTGAGCGGCGCAGCAGTTTCGAACTACTTCGACCTTGGTTACGGCTCACCAGATATCACAAGCATCGTGACGAACTTTGCGCTGGGAAACGCTCCGGGAGCGGCGGTCAATATCACCTTCCAAGGCGCCTTCGAGGCGCTGTCAGGTGGCGGACCGGATCCGACAACACTTTCAGCTCCGGTATCTGCCGGCAATTTCAACCAGTTGGATGGCTATCGCTTCGTCCGCTTCACGGCCGTCATCAGCTACAGCACGCAGGCCTTGTTGCAGCCGATTCCACCAACGCTGCCGAGCGTTTCGCTCGTCAGCATCGCGTTCAACACGCCCTGCTCCCCCTGATCCGCTTCGCATGAAGCGCACGCCGGCCTCGGCTCCCTCTGGGATCCGGGGTCGGTTCACTTTTGATGCATGCAAATACTGAATGAGCCGCGTTGTCGTGCGCGCGGGTTCCGCATGTCCTGAAGGGGTTCCGTATTTCGGCTCGGATGCCTCGAACGAAATACTCCACCCCCACAGGACCATGCTCCACCTGCGCGCACTCTTGCCACGGCGAGCGGGCTGCGTGCGGCCACGTCGATCACGAGCCGACAACGCGATCGAAAACACCGCGTGCAACAGCAGGATCCCCTGTGCCGGAGACAAGCGCACGTCCATCGTCGAAGAGTGTGAGATCCAAGCCCTCAGCACATACGCGCAGCACCCAACCATTGTGCGTCACTGTGAAATGCTGCTCGAGTCGCCGTGCGAGAGCATTCAAGTCAACACTCCCTGCAACATTCCCACGCCGCAGCTGCACCGAATTGCGTCCGCAAAGCACCGCGGCCTTCGCTGCGCGCGCGCCCTCAGCGAATTCAAATTTGCGTTGGCCACATGCAGGGCAATCGGCGCGTGGTGTTGGCTTGGCGCCGCCTAACTCGACAAGGCGCCACGGCCACATCTCGACCTGCAAGAGCGTGCGCCGCAGCGCTGCGGTATCACCGCACAGAAGTTTGAGAGCCTCACCCGCTTGAAGTGAAGCAATCAATGCTGCCACAGGGGCGATGATCCCGGCCGACTCACAGGTCTCAAGAGTTCCAAGCGGCGGCGGATCCGGAAACAAGCAACGCAAACACGGAGTCTCGCCGGGTAGAACCACGGCGGTCATGCCGCTGGCGCCGACGCACGCGCCATAAATCCACGGGATGCCCGCGCGCACGCACAGGTCGTTGATGAGGTAGCGCGCCTCGAGGTTGTCTGTGCCGTCCAAAACAAGTTGGCAGCCATCGAGCAGCGCTGGCGCCGTCGCCGCCTCGAAATCCGCGACATGCGGCTCGATTTCCACTTCTGGATTGAAGCTGCGCAGATGCTCAGCGAGAGCAGCGGCCTTCGGCAGCCCCATGTCAGCATCGCGCTGCGTGTAAGTGGCTTGGCGTCCGAGGTTGGTGGCATCCACGATGTCGCGGTCCACCAAACGCAAATGGCCCACACCTGAACGCACGAGAATCTCAGCCAATCCGGCGCCCAGGGCTCCGCAGCCCACAAGGACCACGCGTGCGGCCAGCAGTTTGCTCTGGCCCGCAATGCCAACCCGCGGGAAGCGGATCTGGCGGGTGTAACGGAGCGGGAACGTGGCGCGATCCATGGTGGAGGAATGTGCTGTTGCACCGTACCATGCTGCCGCCCGCGGAGCGCGGAGCAGAGCGAGGACTCCCCTTGATCGCCGATTCTTCGAGCCACTTCAAGCTGTTCAGGGTTCTCTGGTTCCCTCTATCGGTGAACGCAATCCTGTTGGGCGCTGCATCCATCGTCGTTTTTCATCTAGGAACGATGTTGGCCTGCGCGTTGTTTGCAGACCCGATCGAAGCAGGACGCTTCACCGCAGACTTTCCTGCCAGTGCTCTGAATGTAGCGATGCTGCGCGGACTCCCTGCGGACACGCCTTTGGGCATCTTCTTGTTGCAAGTCTTGCTCGGTTTCGCGCTCTGGTCACTCTTCGGCGTCGCTATCTGTCGCGTGCTGGCGCTGCGCATCTGCCGTGATGAGTACTGCGACTTGGGTGGAGCCCTGCGCTACTCTTGGCGCGTGCGTCGCACTGGCATCCTGTTCCCCTTGGCCATCGCACTCCCTGCATTGGCCCTCGGCAGCTTCAACGCTCTCGCGGGTCTCGTGTTTCAGATTCCCTGGGCGGGTTGGGTGCTCAGCGCCGTGTTGCTGCCGTTGATCTTGCTGTCTTCGATCATGTTGGTGCTCATCGGCCTCGGCGGGTTTCTCTCACTCAGCATGGTCCCCGCCGCGATTGCTGTGGAACGCCGCGGCACCTACGACTCGATCGGAAAGTCCTTCAACTACATTCTCGCGCGACCCATCGTGGTGCTCGCGAACGGGCTGCTCGTCTTCGCACTCGTTTGGCTGCTGAAGGACTTGTTCCTCGGGCAGCGTGTCGTGGAACAGATCCTCGAGTTCACAGCGGTGCCGTTCTGGACCAACGAAACCTACGAGGCGATTCTGCGCGGGCAAGTTGAGTCCCTCGAAGGCTTTGAGTGGTTCTGCGCCTCGGTCCACAGTCTCGTGCTGCGCATCTACGACTTGCTGGTGCGCGGACTGCTGCTCAGTTTCATCTTCGGCGGAGGCACGTCGCTCTTCCTCATTCTGCGCCGCGACATTGACGGTTTGGATGAGGCTGAAATCGCACGCGAAAGCATGTGAAGCGCAGCAGGCCCTTCAGCTCGTGCGCGTCCAACAGGTGAGATTGCCGAGTGCCGCCGCACTGAAGCCAGGCAATGTGCCGAGATTAAGCGCAGTATCCGGCGCCGCGATGACCAGCGTGACTCTCTCGCCAAGGAACTGAAGTGCGCTGTGCGCTTGCTCCGCGAGCGTGCCTCGTCCGACCCCTGCGCCCACTGGCCCCAGTTCCACGCCGATGAGCACGACGCCTTGCGACTCATGCGCTAACGCCGCACAGGCCACACCCATCAAGGCCATTTCTACATCTTTGAAAGTTGCGCCACTGCTCTCGCTCTTAGGGTCGCTACACGCCACGCCGACGAGCACGCGGTCCGCAGCAGACCCGAAACATTCGCAGCCAAGTGACAGCGCGCGACTCCCTACGACACGCGCGGTCCCAGCAGCGCGGCGTGTCATCCCTTGCGGAACAGCGCCCAGCCAAACGACGACATCGTCCACGTTGTCACCATCCACAGCACTCAGCGATTCCACACGCAAAGCACCAGCGCCAGCATGCAAATGCCGCAACCAGTCGACGGGACCAGCACTGAAAAAACCCGGAAGCAGGTGCGCGTCCATGGTTCAGTTCAGCCGTGCGAGGTCGATGAAGTTCGCGTTCGTGCCGCCGGGAAGCAAAGAACGAATGGACATTTCGGCCCATAGATCATCGTCGGTTCCAAACGGCGCCTGCGACCCACAGGCTACGACGGCCCACGAGCCCTCACGGATCTCTGCTTCCAATTGGCCCGTGCCCCATCCAGCGAAACCCGCATAGCAGCGGTACACATCGCCGTCGACGTCAGGCCCCGCCGCTTCCACGAGCCGCTTAGTGAACGCAGCGCCGCCTGCAAACCAAAGCCCGTCCATGACCGGTTCAGAAACTTGTTCAAGCGCCTGCAAGCGATGCAACATCCACAACGTTTCCGTTTCAACGGGCCCACCACGCCACAAACGCTCTTCACGACCTTTGGAGAGATCCGGCAGTGCCTTGCGCAGTGGCAACTTGCCCGCGCGATTGAGGATTAAACCGAAGGCCCCCGCTTCGGACGAGTAGCGACAAAGCAGCACCACCGTGCGGCTGAAATTCGCATCGTGCAAACTGGGCGCCGCCACGAGCAATCTTCCACTTGCGGGTGCTGCTGACATGGTCACGCTTGGTCCGGATGGATCATGTTGCGGGGGTCCAACACCTTCGCGAGTTGCTCCGCCGGCAACACAGCGCGAGCCAACGCCACTTCGCGCACCGTGCGGCGCGTTTTCCAAGCGTCTTTGGCGATGTCCGCGGCGGCTTCGTAACCGATGAGCGGCGCGAGACTCGTGCACATCGCGAGCGAGCCTTCGATCAACCCTTCGCAACGCTCCACATCAACTTCAATACCGCGCACGCACTTTTCTTCGAACGCAGTGACGCCGCCGGCAAGCAGCTCGACACTATCCAACACGTTGATCGTCATGACCGGGATCATGACATTGAGTTCGAACACGCCACTCTGACCGCCCACAGTGACCGCAACATCGTTGCCCATCACCTGCGCGCACACCATGGTCATGGCTTCGGCAATCACAGGGTTCACTTTGCCCGGCATGATGGATGAACCAGGCTGCGTCGCAGGCAGAGCCAACTCGCCAATGCCGCAGCGCGGGCCTGAAGACAGCCAGCGAACGTCGTTCGAGATCTTCATCAAAGACACCGCCACCACCTTCAACGCGCCACTCATTTCGACCATGGCGTCGCGGGAGCCCTGAGCCTCGAAGTGGTTTTCCGCTTCGCTGAAGCGCAATCCTGTCTGCTTAGAAAGCCGCGCAATGGTGAGCCGCGCGAAATCTTTGTGAGTGTTGATGCCGGTGCCCACCGCGGTGCCGCCAAGCGCCAGCTCGCACAGACGCGGCATGGCGGCATCAATGCGCTGACGCGCGCGTGCGATCTGCGTTGCCCAACCAGAAAACACTTGGCCCATCGTCACAGGGGTCGCGTCTTGCAAATGTGTGCGCCCGATCTTCATGACCGTCGCAAACTGCTCGGCCTTGGCGCGCAGTGTGTTTTCTAAACGCTCAAGCGCAGGCAAGAGCGCTTCTTGCAAGCGCATCGCGGCCGACACATGGCTGGCCGTGGGGATCACGTCGTTGCTCGACTGCCCCATGTTCACGTGGTCGTTCTGATGCACAGGGCGCTCTTTGGCCGGGGCCGTGCGCAATCCCGCCACTTCGTTAGCGCGCGTCGCAATGACCTCGTTGGCGTTCATGTTGGTGCTGGTGCCCGAACCAGTCTGATACACATCGAGGATGAACTGAGCATCGAGCGTGCCTTGCGCTACTTCATCGGCAGCCTGCGTAATCAAAGCGCAGCGACGCTCGTCCAATTTGCCCAGCTCCTTGTTCGTTTCCGCGGCGCAGCGCTTGATCAATCCCAGCGCGCGAATGAACGAGCGCGGAAAACGGCGTCCGGAAATGCCCTGGAAATTGAGATGCGCCCTTTGCGTCGATGCGGCCCAGTAGGCCTCCAACGGCACCGCCATCTCGCCCATGCTGTCTTTTTCGATTCTCGTCTGGCTCATGACATGACCTCTTCAGACTGCTGTGCACCAACCTTGCGGTGCATGCCCATCTGTGCAGGTGGGATCCAATGTGCTTCCAACGCCGCCTGCACGCGAGCGAGGACACTTGCAGCGCTGTCCGTGATTTGCGGCACAAAGCCGGGGCAGAACTCCACCACGACTCTGCGCCGAAACAAGCGCTTGCGAGCATACGAAATTGCCGTCGGCACCACGCAAACCGGAATGCCCGCCATCAAGACTGCAAGCGCGCTCTCGACTTCAAGCGTGCCTTTCATGCCGCGCAAGGCGCCAGCATCGCGTGTGCCTTCTGGAAACACCACCAACACACCGCCGCTTGCCAGCACTTCCCGACGCGTGTCTTCAGCTACAGCATTCACGCGGCGCATGGTCTCAAGAGCGGCAGCCCTATCTCCGCTGCGCTCCGCGAGGCGCCGCACTTCTTTGGGGCGCATCACTGGGAAGCCACCGAGGCGGCACAACAGCGGGCTCAACGGCCCGAGCAGGCGATAGCCGATGAACGAACCCATTTGGAAATGCGGCAGGCGGCGCATGCGGGTGCGGCTCAAGTGTCCGAGCAGCAAGATGTCGAAAGCGCTCGCGTGCTTCGCGCAAAGCAACACCGGGCCCGTGGTGAGATGGCAAACGCCTCGCACTTCAAGCGCGAGACGCAGATGCCACAGCCAGCGCGGCAGTATTTCGCAGAGTCGCCAGAGCAGCGGCCAGATGCGCATGCCAGCGTGATAGCACAGCTTGCGCTATGGTGCGCGCTCATCATGCCGCGCCTCTGCTTGCTCGCTGCTGCTTTGCTCTTCTCTACGGCCGGAGTGGCCGTGAAAGGCAATGGCTTCAGCACAGCGCAAATCGGTTGTTTTCGCGCTGTAGTGGCTGTGTTGACGCTCCTGCTCTTGGTGCCGGAAACGAGACGGCGACCAGACCGCGGCGCAGTGCTGCTGGCATTGGTGTATGGCGGCTGCATGGCGACCTTCGTGATCGCGACACGCCTCACCTACGCGGCCAATGCCATCTTCTTGCAATCCACCGCGCCGCTGTGGTTGTTGTTGCTCGGCCCGTTGGTGCTGCACGAACCGATGCGGCGTCGCGACCCACTCTTGCTACTGATGATGGCCGGCGGATTGATCCTGCTCTTCACAGCAGAAGCCGAAAGTGCAGCACACGCTCCAAATCCTGGACTCGGCAACATCGTGGCCATCGCGTCGGGGCTGTTCTGGGCCATCACTCTGCTGGGACTGCGTCGGCGCGCACGAGATGGAGTGCCCACCGGCCCTGTAATCTTGATGGGCAATGTGGCGGCGATCCTCTACTTCGCGCCCTTCGCCTTCCCTGTGGAAGCCGAAAGCACTGGCTCTTGGATTGGCATCTTCTGGCTCGGTGCCGTTCAGATCGGTCTGGCCTACATGCTCTTGGTACGCGGCCTTGCCAAAGTGCCAGTGCTGCAGGCTGCAATGTTGATGCTGATCGAACCAGTCCTGAACCCCATGTGGGCTTGGCTCGTGCATGACGAGCGTCCGCATGAACAAGTGATTCTCGGAGGCGCTATCATCCTCGCCACCACGCTCGCAGACGCAGCAATTTCGGCACACGCCGCGCGCGGTACAAAAAGGAACGCATGAGAGAAACCTCAAAATCTGGGCTGCAAGATGCAGGCTTGCTCATCATTCGCGCGATGGTGTCCGTGGTTCTCATCTACCACGGCTCGCAGAAGCTCTTCGGTTGGTTTGGCGGCGACGGATTCGAACCGTTCGCAAAGTTCGTCGAGACACTGAGCCTTCCTGAGTCGCGCATCATGGCCTATGCCGCAGCGGTGTCCGAGCTTTTCGGAGGCTTGCTCTTACTTCTGGGCCTTGCCGGGCGTTGGCCTGCACTGCCCATGGCTATCACTATGAGCGTAGCCGTTTGGAAGCTGCACATGAACAGCTTCAGCGGTGCTGGCGGAGCTGAGTACCCGCTCACGTTGGGTGTCGTGCTCATAGGACTCCTGTTCACCGGACCTGGTGGCATCACCCTCATGCGATTCTTCAGGTGAGCGAGCCCGCCCCTGCACCACGCGCGAGAAAACGCACGCGCATCGCCATCTGGAATGTCAACGGCCTACGCTCTTGCAACACCAAAGGTTTTGCGAAGTGGCTGGCGCGCGTGCATCCCGACATTCTCGGTTTGCAAGAAGTGCGTGCGTTCCCAGAAGCACTTCCCATCGGTGAATATGCCGCGATGGGGTATCTGTGCGCCTTCAATCCTGCGGTGAAGCCCGGATATTCCGGCACGGCGGTGTTTGCACTGGAAGAACCGAAGAAGCTGACCAAGTTGGACATCCCGCGCTTCGACCGCGAAGGCCGCGTGCAAGTTGCAGACTTCGGTGAGTTCATCTTCATCAATGCCTACTTCCCCAAGGGTTCAGGGACTGCGCGCGACAACAGCCGCATTCCATTCAAGCTGGCTTTCGACATTGCGGTGCGCGATCTGGCAAGGCGCTACTTGCGTGCGGGGCGCCATGTCATCGTGGCTGGCGACTTCAACACCGCGCACACCGAACTCGATTTGAAGAATTGGAAATCCAACGCGAAGTCTTCCGGATTCATGCCTGAAGAGCGCGCCAGCGTAGACATGTGGTTGCACGCAGGCTTTCGCGATGTCTTTCGCGATGCGCACAAAGGTGAAGACGGGCATTACTCGTGGTGGAGCCAGCGCCAAGGCGCGCGAGCCCGCAATGTGGGCTGGCGCATCGACTACTTCCTTGTGTCCGTGTCTCTCGCACCACGCGTGAAGCGCGCGTGGATTGACAAGAAAGTGAAAGGCTCGGACCACTGCCCTGTGCTGATCGAGATCGCTCCGGCACCAGTGTCGAAGCGTGCCCGATAATTGGATCAAGAGCCTGGCAGCGTTTCCGAAACGCGTCCGCCTTTCAGCGCGTCGTAGGTGAAGCGACCTCGTGGAGCGCTGCCGTCCGCGGTGCTCACCCACCATTCGAGAATGACGCGGCCATGGCCCGCCACTCCGCCCGGGACTTGCAGCCGCTCAGCACGATGTTCCTGCCGTTCGAGTTGCTCGTCGTGCACTGGACCGCTGATGATGCCGCCAGCAAGCACCTTAAGTTCGCCTTCAAGCGTGGCGAGATCGGGGCGAACCACCGCACGCTTGCGGGCCAACGCGGCGATGGTCGGAATGAGCTTCTTGTTGTGCACTTCAGCGCGCACTTTCCATAGGCCAGCACCTGCTTTGGTGACACTCAGCATCGGCACTTCCAAGTGCGGCATCTCCGCTGCGTGATACAGCGTGAACGCCATGTTGCGATGGCAGAGTTCTTCGAGCATGAAGGGCGGTGGGACTCGTGAAGATGTTTTGGCAAAGCCGCCGACTTCGATGTCGCCATGTTTCGGATGCTTGATGGCCGTCCACGGGCGCAGGTTCTTGCCGAGCTCCATGCGCTCGTCCCATTCAAGTCGCGACTTCTGTGAGTTTTCTTGATCGCCCGCGGAGCCGCCGCCGTACTGCGCATCGGCCCAAAGTTCGTTGGTGAATCCGAAGATGCCCAGGTTTTCAAACGCCCACGTGATGCTTCCGCCATGCACTTGGTACAGGTCCTTCCAGATGATCATGTAGCGATAGTGCGGGAGCATTTTTTCACCTGCTTTACCGAGCTCGTCATACACAGCGACATCTTGTGAGGGGTATTCGGGGATCGTCTCCGCGCCGGGGCCGCGCAAGATCATGCCGCCATTGTTGTGGTAGCTCTGCAACGCAGCGATGTTTGGATGCGCGCGCAGGAAATCGCCCACGCAGCGGGTCTCTGGCCAGCAGAAGGGATATGGCCCCGCTCCACCCTGCAACCAATCGGGTTGCCAATCTGAAGGCCAGTTGCGATTCATGTCGTAGCCGCCAGGGCCGTCTTCATTCACTGCGCCATCACCATCGTTATCAATGCCTTCTTGACCAAGCATGATGTGAGTGCCTTGCACGCCGGGTTTGACGCGTTTCATCAAGCGCACGTCATCAGGGTCAATAATGTGTGTGCCACCACTGGCCACGCACATACGCATTTGAGTGATGGAACCATCGCCATCAAGGTCGTCGGGGCCGTCCTCATCGAGGAGTCCATCACGATCGTTGTCCGTCGCGCCTTTGCCCGAGCGCGAACTCGAAGCGGTGTTGGCATCGTGAAACCAGAATTCGCGACCATCAGGGTTCATGCTCGGCAACACATAGAACGCCGCTCGAGCGAGCAACTCGCGCACGCGCGGCAAACGCTCGCGGTTTTCCAGCAAGTACCAAAGCGTATACAGGCATGCCTCCGTGCCTTGGATCTCGTTGCCATGGATGTTGGCGTCAATCCACATCGCGGGCTTGGTTTCCGCTGCTGAGCCAGCAGGGTCGTTGATGGTCGCCAGCCACATCTCGCGGCCTTCCACGCTCGTCCCAAGGCTGCTGAGCTTCATCCAGCCAGACGACCCCGCTTCCATGAGCTTCAACGCTTCGGTCATTGCGCCGTAGTCGTAAAAACGGTTCCACTCCAGTTTCAATTGAGGCACATGCGTGGGCGGAATCTGTTGCGCCAAGGTGCACGTTGCGCAAAACAGCAATGCGAATGCGATTCTGCTCATGTCAACGCACCTCCACTTTCAAACTCGCCGCATCGGCCCCCGAGCGCGGGGATTCCGTGCTCACTTTCACGTCCAGATGTCCGTCGGTTTGCACCAACCAACGCAGGCGTTCATGGCCTCCGTCGCCCAAGCGCTCCAACTTGGTCAGCACCGCGCCATCGATCAGCCGAGCTTCGCCGCAAGCAAAGCGCACAAGAAGCGGCTGTGCCACACGAGTCACACGCGCTTGCGCCGTCGCCATGGGCAGACTGCCACGACTGAAAATGTCTACGGTGATCTCGTGCAATCCGGATCCAAGGGCCTTGCTATCGAGAGTCTCGATACGCACCACCGAAAACGCTTGCACGATGGCTGCCACCGCTTTCACTTGGGCTTGCAGCAGTACCGCGAGACGCTCCTCGTCGGCGCTCACCTTCCAGAGCGGCATGAAGCCGCCGAGTTCCGCGCCCTTCCATGTCGGGTGCGCACAGGCCTTCCACGGCATGAAGCCCACGCCTCCCGTCAAATCAGAATGCAAGAGCCACTTGGCATCCACGCTCTCGGGCGCTTTGCCACTCGGCAGCTTTGCCTCTGCGGGCAATTCCGTGCGGTAGACGACACGCGATGCGAAAGCTGGCACGCCGTACTGCGCGTACGCCCACTGATGGAATCCGCCATCGGCACTGTCTTCGGTGCCGTCATTGGCGCCCAAGATTTTCGCCAAACTCGCGGTGAGCGGTTTCGCCCAAGCGACATCCTCGGGCAACAAGCCATTCGGCGCGCGTGGCGCAGCGGCATCGTTGGTTCGGGCTAACTGCGCGATGTTGTCGCGCCAACCCAAGACATACACAGCCGCCACTGTGCGGCGCTGAAGCACATGCTCCAGCAACGCCCTACTGGCGGTTTCAGAAGGGCAACTCGAACCCGCACTGCGCTCGGCCTCTTTCCAGCCATGCGCGAAGTTGCGATCGAGATCGACGCCACCGGGGCCATCCTCATTGACGAGCCCATCACCATCGTTGTCGATGCCTTCGCTGACGATCTTCCAAACTCCGCGCTCGCCTTTGCTGACATCCGCTTTCACCAACAAGCGCGCATCTTCATCGCTGCTGCGCCACACTCCGTTGGCATCCGGCGCACGCAGCGTCGCAATGATGCCGTCGCCATCCAGATCATCGGGGCCGTCTTCATCCACAAGCCCGTCGTTGTCATCGTCCACTGGCTCCGGCGTTGCACGACACTCACGCACGGGACCGCTCGCCGCGAACTCAAGCGCCTCGGGTGCTGGCGCCGCAATCACTTCAATCGTGTAACGAGCAAGGGTTTCCGCGAGTGCAGTGTCCGTTTGCGCCGCAGCAAAAAGAGCGGCGGGCAGACGCGCAGCCAACTGCACACCGACGCGGTGATCGGGATTCAATCCGGCCACCACCAACAGGCAAGGTCGCTGCGAAGGTGGAACCGCTCCGGGCAACGCAACCAGCACTCCATCCACACGAGAACGCAGCGGCAAGAGCGTTGCGTTTGCGGGCGGCGTCTTCAGCGCCTCCAGCACAGCCGACACACCGGGCAAGTCGCGGTCAACTTGGGCCAGCAAGCTCACGGGCAAGATCATCAAGGTCAGCAAGCAGGAATGTCCGAACATGGCGGCGACTCCTCGTCTTTGGGCGGGCGCGCACCATACCCCGACGCCTCGATCCCTGCAGCGAAGAAACACTGCTGTGGCCTGCAACGGCGGATAGGATTCCAGCATGGTGCGCACCATTATCGTGGCCGCGTTCTGTCTCCTCGGAGGCGGAGCCATCGGCTACTTCTTCGCCTTCCAGCAAATGGACGAGGTGCGCCAAGTCAGTGCGAACCTCCCGGGAGAAGCGCGCGCGAATGAATCGGCCTCCAACGCAGAGCAATCCGTCGCGCCACACTTCACCCCACGCGCGATGTATGCAGAAGAACACGCCGTCGCCGCTGCACAAAAGCCAGCCGCCAAGGGCGTCATCAAGGGGCGCGTCGTAGACAAACTCGGCCGCGGCGTCGCTGGGACGTTGTTCAAGGCGCGACGCGCCAATGCATCCGACCCGCGCGGGTTCAACCGTCCCGGCGTGGCGCCTGAGTCGGTGCTGGGCCCCGAGGAAATGATCGCTCTGCTGCGCGAACGCATTAGCAGAGATCCGGCACTGGAAGTCACCGCATTCAGCGACAGCGAAGGCAACTTCGCGCTCAGTGGTCTTGAGAACCACCCCTACAACATCGAGAGCTACCTCACCAATCACACACTGGTCGGTCTCGAAGGACTGAGCCCCTTCTCAGGGCGTTGGCCGGGCGATGTGTTGCAACTGCGCGCCTTGCCGCTCTGCAGCGTCGATGTGGAGATTCGCCTTCCGGATGGCAGCGCACCGGCCACTGCGGAGTTGAGCGTGCGACGTAACGACAGCAACGAAACATGGCAATGGACGCCGCAAGATCGTCTTATTCCGCTGTCGCCAGGCTTGTGGACTCTGCAAGCCCGTGGCGGCGACATGTGCATGTTTCGCTCGAAGGAAGAACTTGTAGAGGTAACGGAAGGTGGAACGCCTGCCACAGCCATCCTGCAACTTGCGGAGCGCCCTCTGATTCGCGGGCGCTTGTTGTTCGACGGCGCACCGCCAGCGAAGAACTACACCGTCATCGCATGGGCCGAGAAGCACAACCCTGCAACGAGCCAGACTTGGGAAGCGCCCAACATCAGCGATCAAGCACGCACCTTGGCGACCACCGGCTTTCAGTTCGAAGACCTCGAGCCAGGGATTTATAGACTGAGTGTCAGCGACGGACAGAACGAACATCCGCCTGTGCTGGCCACGGTCACTCTCGCGGACAAGATGGTGATGCAAGATCTGCCTGTGGTGGTCAACCTCGGTGCGGAATGGGTTGTGCGTGTGTTGGATCCGAGCGGCGCGCCCGTTGATGATGCCAATTTGGAATCCAGTTTTTGGATGGGTCAGAACAACGGATGGGCTCGTGACCTTGAAGGGGCGTGGCACGCCAGCGTGTTCCATAATGTCGTCGATGACGACAACAAAACGGTGTTGCTACTCACCGTTCAATCATCACAATGGGGCCGTCTCGGCGTCACCTTGCCTCGAGGCGCAGGTACTGTCGAAGTGCGCATGCAGCCCACGGGCTTCCTCAAGGCGCAACTTTCCAGCGGGCAATCCGGCGGAAAACAAAAACTCTCCGCGTCCCTCCAACTCGTGGGACCAGAGCGAGAAACCCTCGCGTGGTTTGACGATTCCTCGGCCGGCGAAGACGGCGCTGTGAGTTTCTCGCCATTGCAGCCCGGCTCGTACGTCCTGCGCTTGAACATGCGTAGTGATAGCTGGGGTGGGAGCCAAAGCGTCGCCGAACAGGCTTTGCAAATCCACTCCGGGGAAAACCAGACCAGCTTAGGGGCTCCTGCACTGCACACTGTAAAAGTGCGCATTGACGCTGGAGATCAACACTTGACAGGTCATATTCAGTTGCAGCAACACCCCGATGTGATGGACACTCTGAACTACCAGACGTATGAGTCGATGATCAATGGTGTTGCACAGTTCGCAAACGTGCCCGCGGGTCGCTACTTGCTCAACTTCTGGGTACGTGGGCGCAACGGATCGACGGCCATCAATGTGCCCACTGCAGAAGTGCAGATCAAACTAGAAAACTTCCGCGCCTTGCGTCTGAAGCTGCACGACAAGGAATCGCCACTGTCCGCTTTGGGCTTCAAGGAAGGCGACCTGCTCGTGGGTTGCGACGGACGCGAGTTTGCCAACAGCTCTGAGCTGGACACAGCCATGCGCTTTGTCGGCAGCAAGGAAGATGTGCCCATGCTGATTCTGCGTAATGGCCAAGTGCAAACGCTCAATCTTTCCGGCAAGCTGTTTGTCGAATCCAAAGGCTTCTCTTGGAGTCTTGCCACCCGCTGAGCGGATGTGCACCACCCCATGCGCTCCAGCCTCGCCGCCGCTGCACACTGGCACGAACTACTGGCAGCAGAATCCAACACAGAGTCCGCCAAGCAGTTTCGTGCTGCGCAAGATCGTGAGCGCTTGCTCTTCGGCGAGCGCCCTATCTGCAAGGTGTTGCGCCCGCTGTTCCTGTCACCGCAAGATGCGGAAATGCTCACCGCGAATGTGCGCGTGTTGATGTCCGCGTACCGCAAGCTGCGTCACGTCTTGACAGCAGATTCACGCTTACGCGCTTGGTTGCAATTGAGCGGCGCTGAAGAAGCCATCTTGGCCGCAGACCTGCAACCCTTCGAACCCGATGTGGTGGGACGCATGGACGGGTTCCTCGCCGACGGTGTGTTTCGCGTCGTGGAATACAACGCCGAAAGCCCCGGCGGCATTGGTTTCGGCGATCGACTTGCAACGCTGTTTGAAAACCTGCCCGTGATGCGGCGCTTTCACGAGCAGTGGAAGAGCACTGCGTTTCACGGATTGGAGCGCACGTTGGAGGCACTGAAGGCTGCCGACCGCTCGAGGCTTGGCGAACGCGCCAAACCGAATCCGGCTATCGCCATCGTCGATCGTCTCGATGTGCCCACAGTGCGTGAATTCGAACTGTGCGCTGAGTCCTTCCGCGCTGCTGGTTGCACGGCGCAAGTCATCGACGTGCACGCGCTACGTTTCGAAAACGGCGTCCTGCACGCCGACGGTTTCAAGCCCGACATCGTCTACAAGCGCGCGTTGGTGAAAGATCTGCTCAAGCTCGGCGGCGCGCAGCACCCGTTGGCGCGGGCAGTGGCAGCCCGAGCAGTCACCTGCGCCAGTGGATTCGGTGTGCATCTGCTGTTCCGCAAAGAACTGTTCGCAATGCTGCACGATTCTGCCTTTCACGCGACGCTCGATGCCAAGGAACGCGCCGCAGTGCAAACCCATGTGCCATGGTCGTCCTTTGTGAACGAAGAAGGACACGCCGCAGATGGCAGTGCGTTGTTGCCTTGGATCCGCAGCAACAAAGCTCAGTTGGTGCTGAAACCCACCGATGATTACGGCGGCGCGGGAGTCGTCCTCGGCTGGACGGTGGATGACGCCGCGTGGAGCGCCGCGCTGCAAGGCGCGCTCGAAGCGCCGCACATCGTGCAACAGCGTGTGACTCTGCCGCGTGAATCATTCCCGCTGCTGGAAGAGCCTCAGCGCCTAGCCCAGTTCTACACAGATGTGGACCCTTATGTGTGGAACGGCACCAATGTCGAGGGTTTCGGCGCGCGCCTCGCTCCGGGCGAACTCTTGAATGTCACCGCGGGTGGCGGCTCTGCGGTGCCAGTGTTCATCGTCGAGAAGCGCTGATGTCGCAATGATCCCAGCGCCAGCGTCGGGTGATACGCTCGCGCCATGACGGCGCTGCTCTTCACGGTGGATGCGGAGGAGTTTGATCTCCCTGCGGAGTATGGGCTGGCGCAAGCCCCCGGCGATGACGCGGCGATCAGCCGCGTGGGCTACGAACGCCTGTTGGGTTTGTTGCATGAGCGCGGCGTCGTAGCCACTCACTTCGCAACGGCGTTGTTCGCTGACGCCGCTGCGGGTCCGATACGCGAGGCCTTGGTGCGCGGACACGAACTGGCTTTGCATGCATGGTCCCACCGCGATGATTGCGCCAGCATGACGCCCGAAGCTGCCAGCGCGCGCCTGTCCGCAGCCAAGCGACATCTTGAAGCCAACTTCTCCGTCACTGTGCGCGGCTATCGCGCGAACCGTTTCCGCTCGCCAGCGCGCGCGGTGCTGCGCGACATTGGTTTGCAATGGACCAGCAATCTGCATCCGACATGGGTGCCTGGTTCTTACAACCATTTCCGTGCTCCACGCTGCATTCACATGGATGGCGGCCTCTTGGAAGTGCCCATCTCCGTTACGCCAGTCTTGCGCTTGCCGCTCTCATGGTTTTGGTTGCGCAACTTCGGTTGGAGTTGGTTTCGAGCCTGCGTGCGTCGCGCCTCAGCACACAGCGGTTATTTGCATCTCTATGTGCATCCTTGGGAGTTCACAGAGCATGCGCCGCTGCTTGGGCTACCGCTGAAGGGCCGACTCTCACTGCGCCGCAGCGGTACGCCGTTCCTCGACCTTGTGGCGCGGGTGTTGCGCTATGCACAAGAGCACGACCACACGCCGCAAACCATCAGCGCGCACTTGCGGGAGCGCGGCTACGAAATGAAAGAGGCTTGCGAGTGCTGTTGAAACGGCTGCCACTGTTGGCGCTGTTGTTGATTGCGCTCGGGCTGCGTTTGAGCGTGATCTGCTCACCCGCCAGTGCCGTCGTGGAAATCGACGGCGCTGAATATTGCCGCATGGCTGAGAACATCGCTGCGGGCGAAGGGCTGCGTGGCATGTTGCCAGGCAGCGCGACCATGATGCCGCCGCTGTATCCGCTGTGCATTGCTGCGTTGATGCCGTTGTGTTCTGGGGACAGCGTCCTCGCTGCGCGCATCGTTGCGTGCTGCGCATCGCTCGCGAGTGTTGCCTTGGCGTGGTGCTTGCTGCGGCGTGTCATGGGCGGCGCAGCAGCTTTTGCCGGCGGCCTTGCTCTCTCCATAGCTCCACTCTTCGTTCTCTGCGGCAGCAGCACCTTTGCTGAAGCGTTGCAAATGGCAGTGCTGTTGGGCGCTCTGCTCTGCGCGCACGCAACCTTGCAATCACGAAGCAGCGGAACAGCTTTGTTGACGGGAGCACTCTTCGGACTTGCATCCCTCACTCGCATCGAATCGGTCGTGCTCGCGGCACTGTGCGCGGCATGGATGCTGCTGCCGCATGGCACC
The DNA here is from genome assembly GCA_009691765.1 of Planctomycetota bacterium. Classification (GTDB taxonomy): domain Bacteria; phylum Planctomycetota; genus SXUL01. Next base: position 78,889 of record SIAO01000002.1, read on the forward strand.
CATTCGTTGAAGGCACGCTTACGCAGCGCGACGCTCTGCGGCGCAGGTTGCGTGGTGTTGCTCGCACCGTGGGTAGTTCACTTGCACGAGGCCACAGGAGCGTGGCGCCTTGAAGCCAAGAGTGCGCGCGTTGCGGCGACCGTCGAGCGCTTTGCTCTTGGGCTCGATTACGCCAACGCCAACTATGGCATTGATGACGCAGGCGCGGTGCAAGGGCCTTGGCTGCGCCCGGATCTCGCGTGGCCTGCAGCAGAGCGAGGCCTCTGCAGCGTTTGGGCAGCCCATCCCACGGAAGTGTTGCGCTACTGGGGTGGCAACTTGAAGCGCACCGGTTGGTGGTTTCTCAGCGGACATGTTCTGAGTTCAGCTTTGGTGTTGATCGGCGCATGGTACGGCTGGCGCGCCTTGCGCCGTGGCACGAGTGGCATGGCAGGCTTGCTCGCACTCATCGTTGTCACCGTTATCTGCCTAGGGTGCCTCTACAAACCCGTGCTGCGTTACAGCGCGCCAGCGTCGCTCTGCTTGTGGCTCTTGGCCGCAGTAGCCGCGGGACACGTGGCCTCTACGACGAAACGACCAACTTTGTTTGCATCCGTACTAGTGTTGCTCTGCGCACTCACTACGCTCCGTGGAGTGCCCGAGCACATGGCGGAGTTTGGTGAAGGCAGCAATGATGTCGCCTATGTCGCTGGCGTTGCACTACGAAAAAACGACATGCCTCATGGTCCGTTGTTATGCAGCGATGCACGCTTGCCCTTCGCGTGCGGCCGAACTTGGTTGCCCCTGCCCGCGGCACCTTCAGCAACAGCGCTCGCACGTCATGCCACGGATTGCGGCGCCGCGGCGCTGCTTTGGCGGCGTGACGACCCCGCCTGCGCGAAACGCCCCGGTGCATTTGCACTCGACGCGGATCTTTCTCTGGCCGGTTACAGCGAATCAGCGGCTCCCCCGCAAGGCTGGCGCATGTTCGTGCGCTCACGCTGACTCTGCACAGGATAGGATTCCGAAAGCACACCATGTCAGGCACCACACCGTCGATTTCCGCCGTAATTCCCATGCACAACGAAGCTCCGTATGTGCAGCGCTGCCTCGACGCCGTTTGTGCGGCACTCGCTGCGCTGACGGCAGACTTCGAAGTCGTCGTGGTGGATGACGCCAGCAACGATGGCACTGGTGCACTGGTCAAGGCCTACGCGCAACACGAACCGCGCGTGCGCTGTGTGCGCAACGAAGTGAACCTGACTCTCGGTGGCACCTTGCGCAACGGCTTCAACGCGGCCACCAAAGACCTCGTTTTCTACACCGACGCGGACCTGCCCTTCGATCTCGGCTTGTTAGAGAAGGCTGTGCGCCTGTTGCGCTTTCAGGAAGCGGATTTGGTGGTGGCTTACCGCTTCACACGCACTGAAGAAGGCGTGTTGCGCACGATCTACTCCTTCTTCTACAACTCACTCGTGCGCGTGCTGCTGAAAGTGCGTGTGCGCGACATCAACTTCTCCTTCAAGCTGTTCCGCAGAGCGATTCTGCCGGATCTGGAATTGAAATCTGGCGGATCGTTCATTGACGCTGAACTTGTGGCCAAGACCATTCACCGCGGGTATCGCGTGATCCAATTCGGCGTGGACTACTTCCCTCGCAGCATTGGCGTGAGCAAACTCTCCAGTTTCAAAGTGATCGCCCGCATCCTCAGCGAGTTCTTGCGCCTGCGCGGCGAAACCGTGAAACGTCGCCCGCGCGCCGGCGGCGAGAACGGCGCGTGAAAGCGGATCTGTTCCGCGCGGTGCTCTTGCGCTACGCGGCGGCGCCGTTGAGCACACGCTTGCATGTGTACGGCCGCTTGCGCTCGGTTCCTGTCGCTCCAATCTTGGCCGCTCTCCCCCGCGAAGGGTTGATTGCGTCTGTCGGCTGCGGTCATGGTGCGCTCGAAATCGCTGCGGTGTTAGATGCTCCTGAACGCCGCGTGATCGCTGGCGACATCGACAGCGCAAAGCTGCAACATCTGCGGGCCGCTGCGCAGGGCCTGCCACTCCGCATGGTGGATGGCTCTGTGTTGGAGGGACTTGGCGAACCCTTGGACGCGGCGCTCATCGTCGACGTGCTGTATTTGTTGCCGCCCGAGGAGCAGCGCCAATTGCTTGCCGCGTTGTTTCAAGCGCTTCGCCCCGGAGGCCGCATCGTCATCAAGGAAATGGACACGCGCCCGCGCACGAAGGCGCTGTGGAACCGCTTCCAAGAGTTCCTTGCGCTCAAAGTGCTGCGCATCACGCGCCATCGCGCCGGCACTTGCGGCTTGCGCTCTTGCGAGGCCCAACTTGCGGATCTCAGCGCGGCGGGATTCACGCTGTTGCGCAGCACACCCTTGCACGGCGGCTGGCTACATCCGCACCTACTGCTGACTGCGGTGAAACCGTAGTTCCATTACGCGCTGAGCTGAGTCATGGCACGCACAGCGCTGTAGGCGAGCCAAGTTCCGAAGAGCACCCACGCAGGCCAGCGCAAGCGAGGCGATGACGCGGCGCGGAGCACCGCATGACCGCGCGGATTCATGCGCAACAGCAACCAAACTGCGGCTGCGACGAACAGCATTGCTCCAAAGGCGTTGGCTTCGAAGGCTGCGGCGAAATCGCCATGCCCAGTGGCCACCCACGCATGCGTCATGCCGCAGCCGGGGCAAGGCACACCGTAGATGCGCTTGATCCAGCAAACCACGGGCGCAGCATCCAACCACGCCATGGGCAACACAACGGAAACGACAAGCGCTGCTGCAACGGCCAATTCCAGCCGCAACAAACGCACGAGATTCCAGCGTGTGACGAGCGCTGTCTGCATTTCAGCGCTTCAACGGCAGACCTTGTTCATCCTGCACCTTGTTCAGCGCAATCAAGATGATGTCGATGAGGGACCAGATACCGAGACCGCCGCAGGTCAGCAGCTTCGCAATGCCGAGGCCAATGTGCCCGACATAGAAGCGGTCGATACCAAGGCCACCGATAAGGATGGCCAACAGCAAAGCGACAATCCATTCCTTCTGTGAATAGAGCCCGGGAAGGTTTTTGGCTTCAAACCACTGCCCATCAGCAACGCGCACCGCAGTGTTGCCGTCAATCACGCGGCTCACAGCCATGCTGCGTAGCGCATAAATGTTGTAAGGCCCTTCTTCGCGTCCCATGCGCATGATGAAAATGTTGTTCTGTTCATCTGCACCCGGCTGTCCCATGTACACATTCATCGTTCAGCTCCTTCTTGATCGCCAGCAGACTATCAGGTGCCGCTGCGTGCGCTACATTTGGGCCATGAAAGTTCATGCTTGGATTGGAGTGGTGGTCTGGGGTTGCGTTGTGGGACTCGCTCCAGCGCAGGATGGCGATCCAAGACCGGGCGCAATCGCGCCGAATGCAACTCCCCTCGTCGCGCCAGCGCTCACGCGGGATGCTGCGGCGAAAGCCAGTGCAGCAGCGTGGTCCGAATACGCGCAGCATGAGCAACCCAAATGCGAGGCCGAACTCGCAAACCACCTCGTGCAAATCGGCGACGCGAAGATGCCGATCTGGTCCAAGAGTTACGGGACAGCGCCAGCAACGGGGGCTGCGTTGTTCATCTCGCTGCATGGCGGTGGCGCAGCGCCGACAGCAGTGAATAACCAACAATGGGAAAACCAGAAACTGCTCTATGAACCCGCAGAGGGCCTGTATGTAGCACCCCGCGCGCCCACGGATTCATGGAACATGTGGCATCAAGCACCGCTGGACGCGCTGCTCGCACGCTTGATTCAGGATTTGGTGCTGTGCCGTGGTGTGGATTCGAACCGCGTTTACATCATGGGCTACAGCGCCGGTGGTGATGGCGTTTATCAACTCGCCCCACGCATGGCGGATCGCTGGGCGGCCGTGGCGATGATGGCCGGGCACCCCAACGACGCACGGCCCGACAATCTGAGCAACATCGGATTCGCACTGCACATGGGCGCCAACGACGGCGCGTTCAATCGCAACAAAGTGGCCGGAGAGTGGCAGGTACAGCTTGCTGCACTCGCCGCCAAAAACGAAGGCCGCTACCTGCACATCGTGAAACTGCACGAGGGGCTTGGCCACTGGATGAATCGCAAAGACGCGGTTGCTGTTCCATGGATGGCCGCGTTTCGTCGCGATCCACGCCCGCGAGAGGTGGTGTGGTTGCAAGGCAATGTGCTCCATCAGCGGTTCTATTGGCTGGCGACAACGCAGCCCATGATCGGGGCGCGCTGCGTGGTGCGGCGCGACGGACAGAGCTTCCACATCGAAGATCACACCGGCATGAAGGACCTGCTCGTGCGCTTGGACGATTCCATGTGCGACCTCGATCAGCCTGTCAGTGTGAGCGTTGACGGCAAGGTCGTATTCAGCGGCATCGTGCCGCGCCAGCTCGAAGTGATCCGCAAGACCATCGACGAACGCGGCGACCCGCACGGCATCTTCAGCGCCGAGATCCGCGTGCCGCTGCCTCTGCCACCAGCACCTCAACCGCGCTGAGTCGCAGCAGTGCGAGACAGCGCCTTCACTTCCTGCGACGTGAGCGCACGCACCTCCCCCGGCGCGAGCGCGCCCAATTCGAGCGGGCCTATGGCAACACGAATCAGCTCTTGCACTTCCAAGTCCAGCAGTTCGCAGATGCGCCGGATCTGACGGTTGCGGCCTTCATCCAGATGAATGAGCAGCCACGCTCCCTTCGTGGTGACTCGCTCCACCATCACGTCCGCCACGGCCAAACGACCGAGCTCTGGGTCTTTCACACCGCCCCGCATGCGCCGCAGCATGGCATCGTCCACCACGCCGCGCACTTTCACGCGGTAGCGCTTGATCACTCCGGACTTCGGATCCGTCAACCGATCCGCCCAAGTGTTGTCATTCGTAAGCAAGAGCAATCCAGCAGAAGCCATATCCAAGCGTCCGACGGGCCCTACCCACGGCGTGTCTTTGGGGAGCAGGTCGTAAACCGTGCGCCTACCCTTCTCATCACTGCGCGTCGTCAAGACTCCACGCGGCTTGTTCAAAGCAAGATGAACCAGCGTTGCCGCAACGGCGCTCTGTCCAGCAACGGTGATGGCGTCGTGCTCAAGTTCCACCAATCTGGCCGGAGAACGGGTCACGACACCGTTCACGCGCACTTCGCCTGCTGCGATGAGGCGCGCCCCCACCGCCCTCGAAGCGAGGCCTAACTTGGAAAGTGCTCGATCGAGGCTGACTTTGACGGCCATGCTGCGATGATAAACCCCTCTCACTGAATAGGAGATTCCGATGCGTGCAACTTGGATCATCGCTGTGTTCAGCGCTGCCTTGGCCTTCACGGCGTGGCAAGACATTTTCTGTGGCTTTGAAGCGGACAAGGACGGCGGCGCCGCAGCGGGATTCAGCGTTGGCGAAACCGCCGGCACTGGCAAGCCCGCAACGTGGATTGTGCGCAGCGCGGCCGGCGCTTCTTGCGGGCGCAACTTCTTGAGCATCAGCGCCAACGAGAACACAGGCTCGACCTACAACATGCTGCTGCTCGACAAGGCAGTGCCCGCCGATGCAACGGTTTCGGTGCGGCTGCGCGCTGCCTCCGGCGATGAAGATCGCGGCGGCGGATTGGTGTGGCGCGCGGCGGACACATCGAACTACTACGTCACGCGCTGGAATCCTCTGGAGAAGAATCTGCGTGCGTACAAGGTGGTGGAGGGCAAGCGCTCCAGCGCCTTCGGCAGCGTCAACATCGACGCAGATGCGAGCGTGTGGCACGCCATGAAAGTGCGCATGGAAGGAAGCAAGGCCACCATCTTCTTTGATGGGGCTGTCGTGCTCGAGTTCAGCGACGACAATTTGAAGGCCGGCGGCAAAACGGGGCTTTGGACCAAAGCCGACGCCTGTACAGATTTCGACGACTTGGAGATCATGTCGCGCGAAGGACCCTGACCCCTATGCGCCAACTCCTCAGCCTGATGATCGTTGCCTTCGCCACCAACCTTATATGCAGCGGCATCTACACGGAGGCGCAAGCGAAGGCGGCTCATGCAGCACTTGGGCCCCGGCCGCCCGAAGCGGAGTTGGCGCGGATTGCTTCCGACTTCCCCTACACAGCCACGGCGGTCGCTGCGCGCGGTGCGCTGCTGGAGCGCTGGATAGACGCGCGCCGTGCTCCCGAGGCACAGCCGTTTGATGATCGTCTCTTCGATCAACTGCGCGCCAGTTTCACAGAAACGCCGCCGTACGCAGCGCCTGGCGGAGCCGCGGTCCTCGGCGTACTGTTGCTCATCTTCACGGTGTTCTTGCCGGGCACACGCCTGCGAGGGATGGCGGTTCTGGGCACATTGATAGCGGTGCTGCTACTCACTCCGGGCTTTCTGCAACCGGGTTTTCAAGCCAATCTCGTGGGCCGTGAACTCCCACTGGTGCGCAGCCTCCTCGCGCAATTCCCGCGAATTGCCCTCTGGACCATCATTTTCGCTGGCGTGATGCTCGTGCTGCCGCGGCGTGGCGCTTCCAGTGGAGGGGCGGCCACGAGTCCCTCGTAGAAGGCTGCGCCCGGGCGCGTACTATGCAGGCCCCGTGCCCCCATCATGGGGAATGTCCTTGCACTAGGAGCCACCATGCGCGTCATCGCCTCTCTCTTCCTTGCTCTCTCGTTCTTCGTCACTGATGTTGCAGCGCAAAGCCTCGCGCAAAGCCTGCCAGCAGACACGATGCTGTATATGCGCCAGAACGACCCCATCGGCGGGCTGCAGAAGTTCGCCAGCAACACCATGCTGTGGTCGACCCCCATGGATACCTCGGCTGTGCTGGATCAGATGGACGAGGGATTGAGCTTCGCTGACCAGATGCTCGGTTTCGAAACCGGCAGCGTCAGCACCATGGTGAAGTCCATCCAGACCCTGGAAGGGGCCGTCATCAAGTTCGAGATGACCGACGGCTCTCCGATTTTCGACTTCGTCTTCATCCTCACCACGCCGCAAGCGGAGCGCATCTACAAGATCGCATCGGGCAAGGTCATCGAAGAACAACTCGGCACCAAAGTTGACGACAGCGAAACCGAAGTCGGGATGGAAAACTTCTCGATGAACATCGGTATTCGTGGCGATCAGCTCATCATCGCCTCGAGCTCCTCACGCTTGCGCGAGACCATGAAGACCTATGGCTCCGTAGTGCAGGGCTGCCTTTCGCAACAACCCGCGTTTCAGAACGCCATCAAGAGCGATGGTGGTGCAACATGTTTCTACGTGCGTTTGGACGCAGTGCTGAAGATTCTGCGCGACGAAGGCGTGTTCAACATGCTTGGCCGCATGAGGCGCGGCGGAATGACCGGTGAAGGTGGCGGCGGTCCCGGATCAGGAATGTTCGGTTCCATGATCGGGAAGGGCCTCGAAAACCTCGGCGTGTTTCAGTTGGCCACCCTCGGCTGGGTCGAAGACGATGCGTGGAGTCGCGCATCGCTCACTGCGAGCGCACCAATCCCGCTCTTCGACATCTTCGCGAGCGAGCAGGGTTCGCCTGAACTCTTGGGGATGCTGCCAGCAGACACCGCTTTCGCCTTCACTTGGCACGGCGACCTCGGAACGCTTTACAAGAAAGCCGCGCCGCTGTTGCTCGACACCAAGAAGAACCCGATGGCGCCTTTCCTCGTGGAAGGCATTGCGCAATTCCAGCGCGAAACGGGACTGAAAATTGAAGAGACCCTTGCGCTGCATAAGTCCGGTCTCGTATTCGCAATGCTGCCGGACGAAAACGGCCGCATGAAGCCGGATCGCGGCGAAGGGATCCTCGTAATGATTCGCGTCACAGACCGGGCCATCACTCGCGACGCGATCACCAAGCTCATCGAGCTGCGCGCCAAGCGCCACGGCGGCGAATCGGGTGTCACAGTGCGCGAAGAAGGCGAATCCGTGTTCTTCACCTTTGCCATGAACAACCGCGAGCTCGACAAGAATGTGCTCGTGCTCACCGGAGAGTGGCTGGCTTTCGGCCAAGAAACCAATGTGCGCAAGGTGGTGATGCTCTCACAGGGGCAATACCCGAGCCTCGCAACAACGGGCTCACTCAAGGGTCTGAAGGCCAATAGCACGGCCTACATGTATCTCGGACTCAAGTCGATCTTCGGACTCCAAAACGATTTCGCTCCCGCCTATGCGGCTATCAAAGATACTGCGGGCATCGCCGCGTCTTTCACTGTGACGCCCGACAGCGGCATCTTCCAAAGTACCCCATCTGTCAGCTACGCCATCAACGCCTTCACCGGCGCGAGCGCCATGTACGCGAAGCAGAGTGAAGAACGCAATGCAGCGCTGCGCGACATGGCCATCATCGCCAAGGCCTATCGCGAGTATCGCGGCCTGCAGGGCAAGAATCCCACCTCCATCGATCAACTTGGGATTCCCAAAGAAAAGGCCGTGGCCTTCCCACCCACGCGTCCAGCCAGCGATACGGGGCGCGCCTATGTGCTCGTAGCCGCTTGCGAGCCGAGCGAATCTATCTCCGAAGATCAAATCATCGTGGCAACAGTACCCGACACTTCTCTCGGCCGCCTCGTCGTCACTATGAATGGCCAAGCCGGCGCTTGGGCCGAATCTCGTTTCCGCGATCAAATGGCCAAGCAGGCCAAGGCGCTCGCCGCGAAGTAATCACCAGACCGCGTCAAGATCACAACGGGGCTGTTGCCGCGCGATCATCGTGCCGCAGCAGCCTTCGCACATCACGCACTTTGGCGCACCGGCCAATCACCGACGCCATCAGTTGGTGCGGCACCGCAACATCAAGAGCGTACATCGTGCGAGCATCCGAAAAGTGGACTAGACGAACAGGCGATCGCGCAAGAACTCCGGCGCGAAATCTGCGCCGTTTTCCCAAACCAACGTTTCCAATTCCGAATCGATACGAAACGGCTTGAACTTCTCGATGTCTATAAGCTGCTCAAACATCTCGCCATAGAGCTCGTCCTTCAAATCAACGATGCCTTCAGACGCATCATTGAATCTGAGCCAGATGCGGTAGTCGCCTTTGTACTCTGCCTTGATGACATGAGGAATCATCGTGTTCACTCCAGAGGTGCAATGCACCGCAAGGGCTTTCGATCCTGCGCCAACATCCAGTCTTCTACCAGCTCAGCTCGATGCAGCTGTCGCCACGGTACTTCGCATGGAAGTGCGCTGGGGCATGTGGCCCGTCGGGTAGGCTGTGCGCGGGAACGGAATACCCCGTGCATGCACAAACTGCCGCTTCATTTTGCAATCTGGACACTGCTGGCCCTCAGTGCCGCGTGCGCCCATGAGGCCCGCGTGGAACTGAAATCGCAACCATTCGGACAACTGCCCGATGGACGACCGGTGGAGTTGTTCACACTCAGCAATGAGGGCGGCGTCACGCTGCAGGTGATGAGCTATGGCGGCATCGTCACCTCGGTGAAGATGCCAGACCGCAAGGGCGTGGAAGCCGATGTTGTCCTCGGATTTTCAAGCCTCCCCGCCTACTTGAAGGGGCACCCGTATTTCGGATGCATCACCGGGCGCGTCGCGAATCGCATCGCCGGGGCGCACTTCTCTCTCGAAGGGCGCGAGTATCGCCTCGCCGCCAACAACAGCAAACATCACTTGCATGGCGGCGTGCGCGGCTTCGACAAACAACTGTGGTCCGCCGTGCAGTTCCGCGACGAGCGTGGCGCCGGTGTGGTGTTGACGCGTCGCAGCGTAGATGGCGAAGAGAGCTATCCCGGCAATCTCGATTGCGAAGTGCTGTACCGACTGACCACCGACAACGATTTCGAGATCGAGTACACCGCCGTCAGCGACCGCACCACTTTGGTGAACCTCACACACCACAGCTACTTCAACCTTGGCGGGCGCGAAACGGGCAGCGTGCTCGACCACGATTTGATGCTGCGCGCGCGGCGTTACACGCCCGTAGATGGTGACGGCATTCCCAATGGCACGGTTGCCACCGTGGCAGGCACGCCCTTCGATTTCAGCGACTACAACCGCCTTGGCGCGCGCATCGATCAAGTCGAAGGTGGCTACGACATCAACTACGCCCTCGACAGCGAAGGCCGGGGTTGCGAGTTGGCCGCCGTGCTGCTGCATCAGAAGAGCGGACGAAGCGTTGAAGTCTGGACCGATCAACCTGGCCTGCAGTTGTACACCGGCAATTTCCTCGATGGCACGCTGAGTGATGGCACGGCTGTCTACACCAAGCATGCGGGTGTGTGCCTCGAAGCTCAGCGCTTCCCTGATGCTCCGCACCAGCCGCATTTCCCCACCACCGTGCTGCGCAAGGGCGATGTGTACCGTCAGCGCACCGTCTACAAGTTCCGTGTGCGCTAAGGAGACCTGCATGTTGCCTTCCCCACGCTCTTGCTTTGCGCTTCTGCTTTGTGTTTTGTGCGCCTGCGGCGATGGCTCTTCCAGCGAAATCACGGTGGGCTTTGTCTCCAACGGCGTGGACCCTTTCTGGACCATCGCGGGCGCAGGTGCCGCCGAAGGCGCACGCGAATTCTCGGTGAAGGCCATCTCGCGCTTCCCCAACGAGGGCATTGCAGACCAACAACGCATCGTGGAAGACCTCATCGCCATGGGCGTGAAGGGCATCGCGATTTCACCGATTGACCCCGTGAATCAGCGTGGATTCCTCGACGCCACTGCGCAGCGCTGTGCGCTCATCACGCAAGACAGCGACGCCGTTGGCAGCAAACGCATTTGCTACGTAGGTATGGACAACTACAGCGCAGGACGCATGTGCGGCGCCTTGGTGCGCGAAGCACTGCCGCAAGGCGGCGAAGTGATGATCTTCATCGGGCGCATCGAGCAAGAGAATGCGCGACGGAGGCGTCAAGGCGCCATCGACGAAATCCTCGGGCGTTCGCATGACCCAGATCGCTTCGACCCGCCGGGGCAAGCGCTCACTGCCGGCCCCTTCACGATCATCGACACGCGCACAGATGGTTTCGACAAAGCGCGCGCCAAAGCCAACGTGGAAGATGCACTCGCTCGCCACGCAGAACTCGACGCAGTGGTGGGCTTGTTCGCCTACAACGTGCCCGCTTGCATGGAAGCACTCCGTGGCGCCGGCAAGTTAGGTGTCATCAAGGTCATCGGTTTCGACGAAGCGGAAGAATGCCTCGCGGGTATCGCGGCCGGGACAGTGGTTGGAACCGTAGTGCAAAACCCCTTCGAATACGGACGCCAATCCGTGCGCATCCTCGCGGGGCTGGCACGCGGCGATCGCAGCGTGCTGCCGAAAGACAACATCCTGAGTGTGCCGGCACGGGTCATTCGCAAAGCTGAGGTGGATGACTTCCGCAAACAAGTGCGTGCTCACCTCGAAGCGGGTCGATGAACGGACCTGCGCTGCTGAACCTGCGCGGCGTCGCGCGATCCTTCGGGGCAGTGCAGGCGCTGAAGCCGCTGGATCTGGAAGTTCATGCGGGCGAAGTGCACGCCATCGTTGGTGAGAATGGCGCCGGAAAAAGCACGCTCTTGAAACTCGTCGCCGGAGTGCTGCGCCCGGATGCAGGCGTCATCAGCATCCACGGACAAACGCAACGCTTTTCCGGACCCAAAGCCGCACGCCGCGCTGGCATCGCACTGCTGCCGCAAGAAGTGGAAGTTCCCGAAAACATGACCGCGGCCGATTGCATTGCGCTCGGCCGTGAAAAACGCGGTGGCTGGTGGCGTCAGCGCCGCGCCGAAGTGGCTGAAGCGCAGCGCGTCTTGGCGCTCGTGCACGCGCAGTTCGCGGCAGACACACCCGTGGAGCAACTGTCCATCGGTGCACGCCAACAATTGCTCTTGGCTCGCGCCCTCGCTGAAGATGCAAAACTATTGGTGCTCGACGAACCCACATCGGCCCTCTCAGCGCGTGAAGCCGAACAGTTGATGCTGCTTGTTGAGAGCTTGCGAGCACGCGGTGCCGGCATCTTGTTCATTTCACACCGCCTGCCAGAAGTCCTGCGCTTGGCCGATCGTGTGACCGTACTGCGTGACGGCGAGCGCGTCGCTGAGTTTGCACGCGCAACATGCAGCGCAGCCGGCCTCGTGGCCGCGATGGTCGGGCGCAATCTCCCTGCTCCGCAAACTCGCGCGCTCGCGCAACACGACACGCTGTTGCAAGTGCGAGGATTGCGCACCGCAGCACATGCCGCACACAGCGTAGATTTCGATATGAAACGCGGCGAGATCGTGGCGCTGTCGGGGCTGGTCGGTTCAGGCCGCACTGAAATTCTGCGCAGCGTGTTCGGAGCCGACATGTCACGCGCCGGAAATGTTGCCATCAATGGCGTGACCATCGTTCCTGGCAGCCCGCTGCACAGCACACGCGCAGGCTTCGCGTTCGTGCCCGAAGATCGCCGCGCTGATGGCATATTCGACGGCTTCAGCGTTGAGAACAATCTCGGCATGTCCAGCGTGCAAAGCTCAGCCGGTGCTTGGTGGCGCTCGCCCGCACGAGAGCGCCAGAACGCGCAGCGCGTGGCCGCTGACGCTGGCATCGCTGCGACGCGCCTTGCGGTTGCGGCCGAGACGCTGTCCGGGGGCAACCAACAAAAAGTCATGTTGGCCCGCTGGCTCACGAAAAGTCCAACGCTGCTGCTGCTGGACGAACCCACACGCGGCATCGACGTGGCCGCACGCGCTGAGATCCACGCATTGCTGTTGCGTCTCGCAGCCGCTGGCACGTCGGTGCTCTTCGCCAGTTCTGAGATGGAAGAAGTGCTGCACCTCGCCGATCGTGTGCTCGTATTGCACGAAGGACGCCTCGCTGGCACCTTGGAGCGCGCCGATCTCAACGAAGAACGCTTGCTCGCTCTTGCGACCGGAGCCCACGCCGCATGAACCCAGAACGCCAACGCATTCTCGGGATCTTTGGTCTCCTCGTGATGGTGGTTGGCATCACCGCTGCGTTGAACCCCGATTTCCTCGGCGCCTACAACCTCGGCAACATCTTGCGCTGGACGGCACTGTTCGGTGTGCTCTCACTCGGCGCAGCGCTCGTCATCATGACTGGCGGCATCGACCTTTCGCTCGGCTCCATGGCGGGACTGGCCGGAGCCTTGTTGCCTTGGCTGCTGCGCGTGCATGGTTGGCCGGCGTGGGCCGCAATGATGTTGTTGCTTGCAGGTTGCGCGCTCTTGGGGCTGCTGCATGGAGTTCTCGTGACACGCCTGCGCCTCGCGCCCTTCGTCGTCACGCTCTGCGGTTTGCTCATCTACCGCGGCGCAGCGCGCACCATCACCAGTGAGCAAGTGATCGGTTACGGAGTGGAGCATGAACAACTGCGGCTGTTGGCTACCGGCTCCGTGTTCGGAATCCCTGCGCCGTTGCTGCTCCTCGTCGGCGTCGCACTGCTCACACACTTGTTCTTGGCACGCTCAGTAGCCGGACGCTGGCTGCTCGCCACTGGGCGCAATCCTGCCGCTGCGCGCCTATGCGGTGTGCCCACCAACAGCATGATCACGCTGGCCTATGTGCTCTGCGCCATGCTTGCTGGGCTCGGCGGCATGCTCTTCTCACTGGATCTCAACTCGGTAACGCCGGCCCAATTCGGGCAGTCCTACGAGCTCTACGCCATTGCTGCGGCCGTCCTTGGAGGCTGTTCGTTACGCGGCGGCGAAGGCACCGTGCTCGGAGTGCTCATTGGCACCGCTGTCATTCGCGTGCTCTACAACGCCACCAACTTGCTTGGCATCCCAACGCAACTCGAATTCGCCATCATCGGCGGTGTGATCTTGCTCGGCGTCACCGCTGACGAGCTTCTGCGCCGATTGCGTCAGAGCCGCTCCGCGCTGTAGCATTCGGGCCGACTCAAGGAGTATCCAACATCGGCATTCCAGAAGGACATGTTTGCATCGCTCGGGCGCGCTCCCGCATGGAGGCGCAGTTGCTGCAAGGGCTGCTGGCGTCCCAAGGCTTACACGTCATTGTCCCGGGCGAAAGTTTGCTCGATGAATGGGCCATGGCGCAAGAATCCATGAACTGTCTGTCTTGCGACGTCTATGTGCCCGAAGCGGAAGCGACCGCGGCCACAGAAATCCTTGCAACGGCCCGCGCTTCGGCGCTGGAAGACCCCGCATCACGCCCTGTGCGCTTCGGAGTCGTCGGTGCCGGACGCATTGTGAGCGGCCGCTTCATCCCCGCACTTCACGCCTGTGCAGACGCCACGCTGCAAGTCGTGGCCACGCGCGAGCCGGCACGAGCCCGCACACTCGGCGCCGAGAGAGTGACCACTCGCTACGACGATGTGTTTGAAGATCCGAGCATTGATGCGGTTTACATCGGCACCCACAACGGCTTGCACCACGAGCACGCATTGGCTGCACTCCGTCATGGGAAACACGTGCTTTGCGAAAAGCCACTCGGGCGCAACGCCGCTGAATGCCGCGAAGTCTTCGAGGCTGCGCAGAACGCTGGCGTGCTGCTCATCGAGGCCTTCATGTATCGCTCGCATCCGCAAATCGCGCTGCTGCGTCAACTCTTGGCGCAAGGCGCCATCGGCTCGGTGCGCAGCGTAGAAGCGTCGTTCTCGTTCTTGCTCACCAAGAACGATGATGTGCGCTTGGTGCCCGAATGGGGTGGCGGCGCGCTCCTCGATGTGGGTTGCTACTGCGTCAACTTCAGCCGCATGATTCTGGGTGATTCGCCACGCCGCGTCTGCGCCGTCGCCGGTTTCGATCCGCACTTCGGTGTCGACACGAGCCTCTCCGCGCTGCTGGACTATGGCGACGGGCGCCATGCGCTGCTGGCTTGCGGCTTCGATGGCGGCCTGCGCAATCGCGCGCTTATCAACGGCACCGAAGGTGTTCTCGAATTGCCTGATGCATTTCTGACTTTCCCGGACAAGGGCACACGCGTGCTGCTCCACCGCAACGGCGCCACGGAAACCCACGAAATCCAGGCTGCGGACAGTTTCTCTTTGATGCTTGCCAGTTTTGTCGCAGCTGCCCGCGGACTCGCAGAAACGCATCTGGCGCCAGACGAAGGCTGGAAAAATGCCCGCATCATGGACGCACTACTGCATTCCGCACGCAGCGCCGGCAATACGCAGGCGTTAGACCCCTTTCCCGAACGCGTATAGTGCTCGCAATCGCTTGGCTTAGGCCAGTGTGAAAGGAACAGTGCCCTATGGAAGGTGGATGGATTGTCCTCATCGTCGTGGTCGGCCTTGGCATCATCGTCGCGCTCTGGTTTGTAGGCATCTACAACAGCCTCGTCCGCGCGCGCAACGAAGTGAAGAGTGCGTGGTCGCACATTGATGTGCAACTGAAACGCCGCCACGACCTGATTCCGAATCTCGTGGAAACAGCTCGCGGTTATATGCAGCACGAGCGCGGCACGCTCGAAGCCGTCACTAACGCACGCAACCTCGCTGCTGGCGCACGCACTCCGGCGGCGGCGGGAAAAGCCGAAGGCATCCTCGGCCAAGCGCTCAGCGGTTTCTTCGCTATTGCAGAAAACTATCCCGAGCTAAAAGCCAACACCAACTTCCTCAAGCTGCAAGACGAGCTTGCGGAAACGGAGAACCGCATCGCCTTCGTGCGTCAGGGTTACAACGACGCCGCCATGCGCTTCAACAATCTGCGCGAGGTGTTTCCAAACTCGCTCATCGCCGGTTCCTTCGAACGCGCTGAGATGTTCGAAATCACCAACCCCGCAGAGCGCGAGGTCCCCAAAGTGAGCTTCTGAGTCGTGAGCGCCTTCCTGCGCACTTGGACCGACGATCTCATTGCCGGCAGTGGCTATGCCGCCGAACACTACTGCGCACTGTTCCCCAACGTGCCCCCCGAGCTCATCCACGCGGAAATCGAGCGCGCCGAACAAGCGCTCCCCCACGCTGGCGAGCTCCGTGTCGATGCGGTCCTTGTGGAGCGGTATCACCTCATCCGTTTGATTGGTTCGGGTTCATTCGGCACCGTGTGGGAGGCTGAAGATCTGCGCTTGCGACGGCGTGTCGCACTGAAGATGTCGCGCTCAGTATCGTTGAGTCGCTTGAGCGCGCGGAAAAAGTGCGACGCACAGTCCCGTTCGTGAGCCAATTTGCTCGCACTCTGCAACAAGATCTTGCGCTGGACTTCGGAAACAATGTTGCCACGGAGCTTGATCTCGCGCGCGACTTCGCGCTGAATCTCCTGTACGCGGTACTTCACAGCATGCAGCAGCCATGCACGTGCCTTTGTCTCAACCTCGTGCTCGGTCCCAATGAAGTCCGAACGCCACAGCCCAGCAAGCATGAAACTCAGAAGCGCGTCCTCGACCATGCCTTCTGGATCAAGGTAGCGATTCGCGTCGCCAAGTAGGTCTGTTGCTAGGCGCTTCAGTTGAGGACCAAGATGAACTTGATTCTCCATGCCAAGAGCGGTCCTCTGGCGAAAACGCGGTATTGCTTGGCTCGGTGCCCTTGCCCAGGTCGGCGCCGTCGTTGGCGCCAGTATCAGCAGGTACTCCTGTCACTTCGTTCATGTCTCGCATCAGGCACAAGATATGCCGCCACCTTGGTGAGCTTCAAATGGTAGTTCGCGCGGCGCGGTAATCTGCAGCGGGAGCAATAAGTGATCCAGCCCGAAGACAGCGAAATCTTGTGGATGCCCGACGCTGCGCGCAGTTCGCACTCGGCGATGGCGACGTTCATGAAGGCCGCTCGCAGCGTCAGTGGACTCCCATTGCCAGACACCGAAGCCTTGCATAGATGGTCGGTGCAAGAGCCTGCCCAGTTTTGGAGCCTCGTAGCCGAACGCTGCGGCCTGGTCGCGGATGGCCCGTACCATCCGGCCTTTGTGCCCGGCAACAGCCTGCGCGACGCCCGTTTCTTCCCTGAACTGCGCTTGAACTACGCCGAAAACTTGTTGCGTCGTCGCGACGATGCGCCAGCGCTCATCGCCTGGGGCGAGGGGCGCGTACGTCGTGAAACGAGTTTCAGTGACCTACATGAACGCGTGCGTTGCTGTAGCGCAGCGTTACGCGCTGCCGGTGTAGAAGCTGGCGACCGTGTTGCGGGCCTGATGCCCAATGTGCCTGAAGCCGTTGTGGCCATGCTCGCCAGCGCGAGCCTCGGCGCCGTGTGGTCCAGTTGCTCACCAGATTTCGGCGTCGACGGCGTCGTAGACCGCTTCGGCCAGATCGAACCCAAAGTGCTCTTCGCCACCGATGGCTACTACTACGGTGGCAAGGTGTTCCTCGCGGCGGAACGCCTACGCGAAATCCTGAAGCAATTGCCCAGCGTCCAGCTAACCATCATCACCAACTACATTGGCGACGCCGAAGCCCCTCTGCTTTCTCATGGCATCGAGTTCGAGCGTTTCTTGAATACAGCGCCGAACGAACCCCTCAACTTCGCGCGCCTCCCTTTCCGGCACCCGCTGTTCATCATGTACTCCTCGGGGACCACAGGAAAACCCAAGTGCATCGTGCATGGCCACGGTGGAACACTGTTGCAGCACTTGAAAGAGCACACGCTGCATTGCGACATCAGGCCTGCCGATCGCGTGTTTTATTTCAGTACCTGTGGTTGGATGATGTGGAACTGGTTGGTGAGTGCCTTGGCCACTGGCGCGTGCATAGTGCTCTACGACGGCAGTCCCTTTTTCCCACGCCCGAAAGTGCTGTGGGACATGGCCGCGGCGGAACGGATCACCTTTTTCGGCACCTCGGCGAAATACATCGACGCTCTGCACAAAGTCGGCTACGAGCCCGCACAACACCACGATCTCTCGGCACTGCGCACTCTTGCGTCCACCGGATCACCGCTCGCACCAGAAGCCTTCGATTTCATCCACGATTCCATTGGCGCGCATTTGCAAACCACTTCCATTTCCGGAGGCACCGACATTCTCTCGTGCTTCGTGCTGGGCAATCCGCTGCTGCCTGTGCGGCGCGGCGAGATTCAATGCCGCGGCCTCGGCATGGATGTCGCGGTGTTCGACGACGCTGCGCGCCCGCGCATCGACGAGCCCGGTGAGTTGGTTTGTCGCAATGCCTTTCCTTCGATGCCCGTAGGTTTCTGGAACGACCCCGACGGCGCTCTGTATCACAAGGCCTACTTCAAACGCTTCCCCGGAGTCTGGTGTCACGGCGACTGGGTGCGCCTGACAGCACAAGGCGGCATGGTCATCCATGGCCGCAGTGACGCAGTGCTCAACCCCGGCGGGGTGCGCATCGGCACAGCAGAAATCTATCGCCAAGTCGAGAAGCTCCAGGAAGTGGAAGAGAGCCTCTGCATTGGGCAGGATTATGAAGCCGATGTGCGCGTAGTGTTGTTTGTGCGCTTGCGCGCAGGGCTCACCCTCGACGACGCCTTGTGCGACCGCATCCGCAAGACCATTCGCGCGAGCACCACGCCGCGCCATGTCCCAGCCGTGATTCTGCAAGTTCCAGACATCCCACGCACCAAGAGCGGGAAGATCACAGAACTGGCCGTGCGGGATGTCGTGCACGGGCGCGAAGTGAAAAACCTGCAGGCTTTGGCCAATCCTGAAGCCCTCTCACACTTTGTAGGACGCCCCGAGCTCCAGTCTTGAATCGCTGGCACGAGTTGGCAGCGCGCTGCATGCGCGGAGAATGAACCCATGACGACCGAACGAGGCTTCTTCAATCGTCACCCTTGGTGGGGTGCGTGTTTGTTCTTTGCACTTCTTGTGGGAGTGGGGCTGGTGCTTGTGTACACCGTTGGCGAGCGCCCGCACTACCGCAACAGCACATGGCAACTCTTCACGGAGCGGCCCGTGCAAGGCGCGGCGCCCACCGACAGCGCATGGGCGAATGATCCCGTGCATGTTCAAGTGCTCGTGCGCGTGCAGTCCGCGGCTGGCGCACCCATCCTCGGAGTCGAAGCCGCGCTGGCTCGGCTCGGGGACACTGAAACCGCCGTGTTCGGTATCAGTGGCGCACCCGGTGGCCATGTTCAACTTCCCGTCCCCGCGCGCTTCGACGAAGATCTCTTTGCTGGACGGCTCGGCACAACCCTGTTCCTGCCTAGTGGCCCACAAGAACAGCAAATCGTGCCACCGGACAAGGGCGAGTGGATAGTGCATTACGAATTGGAAGGACGCAGCAGCGTCGCGTATCGCATCCTCGAAGCCGACGGCAGCGCATTCGGTAGTGACGCACGCGCTTTCCCACACGCTGTGGTGGCCATGCCGGATCCGCGCGCGCGAGGGCTGCCCGTTGTGCAAGGTACTGTCAACATCGGGGGCTGCGAAACAGCGAAGCCCTTCGGACTCACCGTGTTCGCTGCAGACGGGAGAGCGAAATCCGTAACGGTGACTCCGGCAGATCCAGCAACGCTGCAACTGCTGTTGCCGGCGCTTGCTGAGTGTTGTGAAGGAAGTGCGGTAGATATTGAAGGTCAACCGGTGCGCCTCGGATTCATGGGGACCATTCCGCTCGAAGCAGGCGCTTCAAGCAGCACGCAACAACTGCGAAACGCCGACGGGAAGTTCGCGCTCGTGGCTCCATCTGGACGCTATCGCATCGAAGTCGTGACTGAAGGCGGGCACACCCGCAGCGGAGTGCTGCAAGGGGCGCAACACGGAATCAAACTTCAGTTGCTGCCCACAGGCACCATCATCGGCCGCGTGGCTGACGTGAAATCCGGCAGCATCGTGGCGCTCTTCGATCCCGAAGCGGCCCAGCAGAAACCGCTCGCGCAGGCCATCGTGTTTCCTGATGGTCAATTCCAACTCCCCGGAGTGCCCGCTGGAACTTGGGACTTTGAACTGCGGCGCCCGAATTTTGCGCACGTGCGCCTTGCCGGCCTCGTGGTGGCTCCGGGAGCTGCGTGCGCTGATCCACGCTTGCAAAACATTCGCTGATTCAGCGCAGGCCAAGAGCGGCAGCTTGTTCGAACTCGCCTGCCTCGCTGTGGATTTGAAACACCAATTCGAGCGCCTTGGCTTGGCGCGTCAGGATGCGCAGCACGCGTTGGCGCATACGCGGCCAGTGCTCTGGCGCGACGCAGCGGCGCAACGCCTCAAACGCGGCAAGTGTCGGATGAGCGAACAGCGCACGCTCGCGTGAGCGACACTGCGCACGTCCCCCCGTTGTAGGCTCAAGCGCCACCAGTTCATCGTGAATAGCCACCACACGCTCGCGCTGCCAAGTGCGGACGCTGTGGAGTGCCCGCCGCGCCACGGCCAATGCTTCCTCATACATGCCAGCACGCTGCATCGTGCGCAACAGATCCAACACATCCCCGGTGCGTCTCCAATGCTCTTTGGCCACCAAGACGGCGAGCGCGAAAGATCCATCCACGGCAAGCACTTCGCCCATCAAGCGATTGAGTCTGTGGCGCTCCGCCAGCAAGAGAGTCCGACGCAGTTCATCAGGTGCGCCAGCGATAGGAGGCAGAACCAACGGCAACTCTGCAAGTCGCTGCCTCAGGAGTTCTGCGATCAGCCTGCGTTCAACATCTGAATGCGTGACGCGGAGCAGCAACAGATCCCAATCGGCGCAATGGCCAGCAGGATCGTCAACCCACAGCTCAAAGATGGAACGCAACGCTTTCGGGCGATCAAGGTCGACAGCGCCGCTCAACACAAGCTCGAGAATGCCCGACAACTTCGGGAACAACCCTGCAGCACGCCCAATAGGGTCATGCAAAGCGTCGAACTGTCTTTGAAGCAAGCGCACACTTTCGATCGCCACATCCATCACAGCCACAGGTTCGCTGCGTGCGAGGCGGCGCAGTTCGTCCACCAACAGACACAACTTCGGAAGCGCGGCCACCGCAGTCGGTTCAGACGCAGGTGCTTGAGCAGCACTCAGTGTCGCCGAGAACCGACGCGACCAACGCAAGGCGGCAACACCTTTGACACCCATCAGCGTGCAAGACCTTCGGCCGTGAAGCGCGCTGCATCCGCCGGCTTATTCACACACCGCGCACTGAATTGCAATACGAGGAACGCACCGTCGGTGCCCCAAAGCAGTTTGCGCGACGTGCTCAAGCGGAAGCCATCACAGTCGCCGTTGGTGTCTGTGAAACTCACGCGCGCTTTGCTCTCAGTGTCCACCGCGCCCCGCAGCAGCGCCGCATTGCTGCGATCGAAGACCAAGCGCAGCGGGTCCTTGCGTCCATGACGAGGACGCGCGCGCAACTGCGCCAACGCTTGTTTGCCCTCAGAGGCTTCACCCGTGTGTTCGAACGCCATGTGCACAGGATCGAGCGGCAGCAAATCGAAGAGCAGCACCGGGCCACGCAACACGATGGCCAGAGGATCTTCGCCAAGCGGCAACGCACCCTTCTCTGCTGTGTGACGCCAAGCACTGCAACGCCCAGCGCTCGTGGTGACGAACAGGATGCGTTCTTCAGCAGCCTTCACGCCACGCTCCTCCCCAGCAATCTGCAAGCGCTCGCGCAACGTGCCGTCCGTGGAACGCAGCGCCTCATAGCGCCCGCGTGCTTGCCATAGCAACCCAACAGGACCGTACTCAGCCGCGACGAAGTCCGCCGCCTGCGAACGCACACTCTTCATGCGCTTCTCGAGCGCCGCAAGGAATGACAACGCTCGTTCTTCCGGCACAGGCTTGAAACGCACCGCGCTACTTCCGCCGTCTTGCGTTGGCTCTGGTTCGCTCGCGTCGTCGCGCCGCTCCTTCGCAATGCGCTCTGCGCCGGCACGCTGCGTTCGCTCTGCTGCTGCGCCAAAGCCGCGCTCGCGCGGCTCATTACGCGGTGCTGGCGGGCGCGCTTGAGCGCCAGCAACTTGCGTGAATAGAAACAAAACAAACGCCAAAACCAGTGAGCTTCTCCGCATCACGCTTTCTCCACAGATCACCATACGGTTCATATACAGAACAGCTTAGCCACGGTCGATGAGGTACGTGTCCGAAGCGCACGCAATATTCTCAGGGCAACCTGAAGCGACGCCGCGAGTGAGCTTGAAGCTTTGAGAAACACTCCCTGGAGTCAAGGCACAGTGAAGCATCTTCTCAATACACCCTCTTGGTTGGTCCTGCTCTGCGCGCTTGGGCTCAGCCTTCAGGCTCAGGGGTTGCGACTTGAGGTCACCAACCCAACGACGAGCAGCATACAGAACACGCCTGTCAGTTTTGGCGTGCCAGCTCCTGCGAACTGGAATATCACTTCCATGCAGCAGTACTCCTTCGGCGTAGTGGATGCTGGAAACACGCCGGTACCAACGCAATTCAAAGTGCTCTCACGGTGGGGTGGCGACCGCAGCGATGTGACCAAACCTATTCGTTGGGTGCTAGTGACCTTTCCTGCAACGGTTGGAGCAAGCACGACAGCAACTTATTGGCTGCGCACAACGCCCACGCTTGGCGGCCTACTAAGCATCAACACCACGAGCAGTGACATCGTGGTGCAAACGAAGCCGGGCACGCAATTCACCATCGATAAACTTGCCTTCCGCTTGTTCCGTTCCGTGTTGGTGAACGGATCCACCATCGTGGCTGCCCCGGGTGGTGGCCTCGAACTCACTGACCCGAACGGCGCCATAGTCCCAGCGACTGTGACGGAAACCGTCGTGGAAAGCTCAGGTTCGGTGCGTGCGGTGCTGCGCCAGCGCGGCACCATCGGTGCACTGCGCTTCACTTGTCGGTGGACGTTTCATTCTGAACGCGCCGATGTGGGTGTCGATTTCACTCTCGAAAACCCAGGTGCTTACGGGCACTTCTTCTCGGTGACGCCTGGCACCAGCTACTTCGATTCTTTCTATCTACGACTCCCGGTGCAATCTGCGGCGCTGCTCACAACGCCGACGGAGTCCACCGTGTTGGCTGGGCAACAGTGGCGCCTCGACCAATCGTTCAACATGACCAATATGACGGACCAGCTCCAAAACTTCAGCTGGACGTCGACGCTTGGCAATACCGGAGTCGGCAGCGGGTCGCGCTTCTGTGGCGCGGTGGACTTGAGCGGTGGGTCTGGCGGCGTCACGGTTGCCATGGATCGCTTCTGGCAGAACTACCCCAAGGCCTACAAGGCTGCGAACTCTGAGCTGAAGATTGGCTTGTGGCCAGAATGGGGCAATGGTCCTGAATACCGCGGCATCTACGCCACGCCGACCTCACTCGATCCCATCGATCCGATGGCGGTGTCCAACTACCGCTTCGAAGGCGGACGCTGGAAAGCCCACCGCATGAACTTCGACTTTCATAACGGTGATCGTTCTGGAGCCGCCGTGGGCTTGAGTGCAGAGCGCACCAACCGCCCGCTGATGGGCCGCGCCGATCCGCTGTGGACCAAGCGCAGTTTCGCGACTGGAATGATTTTCACCGAACGCCGCGACTGGACAGGTGCACCCACACTACAACGCGCGGACCGCCTTGCAGAAATCGCGGTGATGGACTCCGCCGCGGATCCGATCCCCACCTACGGCCAAATGGGACTGCCCGGTTTCCGCAACAACGGTGGTCCATGGGGCGGACGCAATTTCTATGGCTGGGACAACTTTGGTGACATCCCTTGGGCCGATGGTTACTCCAGCCTGCACTACGACTGGCCCATGTCCATGATGTTGAATTGGGTGCGCGGCGGGGACTACGACTTCTTCGATACCGGCCGCGACATGGCCTGGATTCGCCGCGACTACAAACAAAATCACAGCACGAACACGAGTGAGTTCTGGCGTGGGGCAGCCTCCTACGAAAAGGGCTGGTGGGGCGGCAACTACCGTTGGGGTGAGCAGAGCCACACTTGGATTCACGGAGTGCTCCTGCACTACGTGCTCACTGGTGAAGAGGCCAGCCGCGAAGCCGCCATCGAATGCGCCGAGTACCAAGTGCGCAACACGCCACGCAACTGGAACGGACAATGGGGCGCTCGCATCCCAGGCTGGGCCATCGAGTGCTTGCTCGACGCGTGGAACTACCTCGGCAACCCTGTGTACCTCGCAGAGGCGCGCGCCGGTGTGGCACGCTTCGAGCAGATCGAATTGCAACAAGGCGGCAATGGCTACACCATTGATCAAGCCACGGCATACTCCGGCGGCGGCCTCACCATCCCCGCCAACTGCGCTCCGTGGATGCACAACATCTTCTACAACGCGGCCGCACGCTACAGCGTCTGCACCAACGACATACAGTTTGTGCCGTTCTTGAACCGCATGTCCAACTGGTTCACGACGCAAGTCATCATTCCCGCGACCGGGACAAACTCAGCATTGCGTTTGCCCGGCGTGCACTCGCAATGGGCACCGGGCTGGAGTGGCGGTGAATCGCTGCACTTGCTGTGGCCCATGCTGGAGAGCATGACCTGGAACTTCGTGCTCACCGGCAACAGCAACTCTTACACCATGGCCGCTTCGATCTTCGATGTGCTCACGCGCTTCTATCAAGCGCCTGTGGCTTCGACGGTGAATCTGAACGCGTCCAACACTTGGTCGCCGATCACCTTCCACATGAACCAATACCCGGGGACTGAAAGCAAGATCCTCGGTAATGCATTGCGCTGGAGCTTGTCACTGCCGGGGGCCTACACATGGGTCAACGGGACGTGGTGAACTTCGGCTAGCGTTTCCTGACACCTTCCATCGCCCTGGACCGCTCGGTCCGTCCTTCCCGAGCGGTCCCCTTTTTTATTGGAAGCGTCGGCAGATGCCGTCTTCGCAAAGCTGCGCTTCACCATCGGTGCCCGCCACGGCCACGCCGAGAGCCTCAAGGGCGCTGCGCTCCGAGGGCGCAACAGGAATCACTGTCCGGCCTGGCACGCCGTTGCGCTGCGCCGCGCGCAGCAAAGTCCGCACCGCTGGAACTTGCGGATCGCCAAACACCGTCAGTGTGCGCGGAGCCTCTTCCGCTTCGCGCGCTGCACACAAGAGCAACGGGGCGGCCTCAGGCGCACGCGCCATGAAACCACGAAACGCGGCTGTCATCGCTCGTGCACGCTCGCGCAAGACTTCGTCGTGGCACACAGCGCCCAGTCGCACGAACAAGAGCGCAGCAAGACTGTTGCCTGAAGGCAGCGCTCCGTCGTAAGCCTCCTTCGGCCGAGCAATCAAATCTGCGGATGCCTCCGCGAAGAAGAGCGCGGCGTCTTGCGTGTCGGCATGACGCTCGATGATCTCGTGCGCCATGCTGCGTGCGTGTTGCAACCAGCGCGACCGACCTGTGGCACTGAAGAGCGCAAGGAACGCGAGCCCCATGGCAGCGCGGTCGTCGAGCGACGCGGTGAAGCGCTTCGTTCCGCCACACC
Organism: Planctomycetota bacterium; assembly: GCA_009691765.1. Taxonomy (GTDB): domain Bacteria; phylum Planctomycetota; genus SXUL01. Next base: position 104,022 of record SIAO01000002.1, read on the forward strand.
AAATGCGCAAGAGAGAACCGTCTTGCGCACGCATTTGACTGTGCACGAACTCCCCTGCGGTTTCCGCGAGCACCAACCATGAAGGCTCATCGAGAATCACGCTGGCACGCGCAAGCGCCGCAATGATCATGCCGTTCCAAGAAGCAATGACCTTGTCATCACGTTGCGGACGAATGCGCTCTGCCCGGTGCGCCAACAACAACGTGCGCCACTGTGCGAAGCGAGCAGCAATCTCTGTAGCTTCTATACCGACAGCAAGCGCCGCGTCTGCCAAGGGCAACGGCCAGTGCAAGATGTTGCGCGTTTCAAAGTTGCCGGCATCACTCACACCCAACACACGCCGCGCTATGACTGCATCGGCTCCGAGCAACGCATCGAACTCTTCCGCGCTGAACACATAGAAGAGGCCTTCTTCGCCCTCGCTGTCGGCATCTTCAGCAGCCGCGAAAGCGCCGCAGGGAAGAAGCATGTCGCGCTGCAAATAGCCAACCGTGTCCCGCACCACCGCCGCGAAATCCTCGCGACCTAACTGCACATGCGCATCCAAGAGAACTTCGATGAGCTGCGCGTTGTCGTAGAGCATCTTCTCGAAATGGGGCACGAGCCAACGCTCATCGGTGCTGTAGCGCATGAAGCCGCCACCCAAGTGGTCGCGAATGCCTCCGTGATTCATGGCTTCGAGCGTGCGGCTCAGCATTGCGGCTGGACGCTGCTCTGCGCGGTCGCGTGCTGCCACGTGCAACAACAACGCAAGCGCAGCAGGACGCGGGAACTTCGGTGCTCCACCGAAACCACCGTTGCGTGCATCGAAACTCGTATGCAACACTTCTAGGGCCCTTTGACACAGCGTCTCGGCCAACGGCTGCGCGCCGCTCACGTCAGCAGTGCTCAACTGAGCTTCCCCTAGGCCCAAGCGTGCACACAACTGCTCCGCATTGCGTTGCACTGCTTCGCCACGCTCGTGCCACACGCGACGCAATTGCTCCAAGACCTCACGGAACGAAGGCTTGCCCCAGCGCCGCTCCGGCGGGAAGTAGGTTCCACCCCAGAACGGCCGCCTGTCAGCATCCAGCCACACCGAAAGTGGCCAGCCACCTTGTCCGGCAAGCGCGGTTACCGCGTGCATGTAGATCTGATCCACATCAGGACGCTCTTCGCGATCCAGTTTGATGGCGATGTAGTGTTCGTTCAGATCTGCGGCCGTCCGAGCGTCTTCGAACGATTCGTGCGCCATCACATGGCACCAGTGGCAAGTGCTGTAGCCGATGGACAAAAACACCGGCTTGTTCTGTTCTCGCGCCGCAGCGAAAGCCTCATCACACCAAGGCCACCAGTGCACCGGATTGGCTGCATGCTGAAGCAAGTATGGGCTGGTTTCAGCCGCGAGACGATTGCGACCTTGTGATTTCATTGCTGCGCTCCAGCGCACACTATCACTCAGAATGGTCGCTGCGCCCTGCGTGCGGTAATCTTCGCGCGCCATGCAGAGGGACAACAGACCAAGCGCCGCCACCTTTGCCGGAGTCTTCCTCATCGCTTTTAGCGTGCTCTTGCTGGAAGTGGCCATCACGCGCGTGTTCGCCATCGTGATGTGGCACCACTTCGCCTACATGGTGATCTCGTTGGCGCTCTTGGGTTTCGGCGCCAGTGGCAGCTTGCTCACCGCGCGCGGCGCTTCAAAACCCGCAGGGCTCAGCCCACGCGCCGTGACCTTCGCGGCCAGTGCCTACGGTGCTGCGGTTGTAGCCGCCTTCATGCTCGTCACGCGCATTGAAGTGGACAGTTTAGAAATCTGGAACGACGCTTCTGGGGTTGTCGGTTTGCTCGGGTGCTTTCTCGCGCTCTCGCTGCCCTTCTTGATGGCTGGCCTCGCTCTCGGCGGCACTTTCACGCGGCATCCCAAACACATCTCCACACTCTATGGCGTAGATCTCATTGGCAGCGCGTGCGGCGGAGCTTTCGCGCCATTGTTGCTCGAATCCTATGGCTCTACCGCGACAGTGATGCTGGCCGCCGGCATCGGCGCGCTCGCGGCGCTGGCATTCTCACGCGGCTTGCCTCCGCGTGTCGCCGCCATTCCATGTGCGCTCACTATCGCGCTCACTTTCGCCTGCGTCGGTTTCTGCGGTGGCTTCGGTGTGGTGCCCGCTTTGAACTGGCATGTGCCCTTCGCGCCGCACAAAGAAGTGCCGCGCCTATTTCCCGACGGGAAGAGCGAAACCACGCTGCACTCTGCAACGGCCCAAGTGGATATTTCCAATCCCACCGAAGCCTACATGTCCATCGGCGGACACTTCGGCGATGTGGATTGGATGCGCGCCGAACAACGCGCCGTGACGCAAGACGGCACAGCGCCGACGGTGCTCTACAAAGATGCCAGCAGCATCGAGCGTTTTCCGGCACTCGATGATTCGCAAGCAGCCTCTGGCTACATCGCACACCGCGCGGCGGGGCGCAAAAAACTGGATGTCTTAGTGATTGGCTGCGGCGGTGGCGTCGATGTCATGACGGCGCTCTACTGCGGCGCCGCCTCTGTCGTCGCTGTGGACGTGAACACAGCCATGATCCACATGGTGAAGTCTCTGTATGCGAACTACATCGGGCACTTGTTTGATGACCCGCGCGTGACGCTGGTGAATGCTGAAGGCCGTGCCTATGCGCGCTCCAGCGACAAGTTGTATGACCAAATCCAACTGAGCGGCGTCGACACCTACACCGCTCTCGCAAGTGGCGCGTACACACTTTCGGAGAGCTACCTCTACACAGTTGAAGCCGTGCGCGATTTCGTGGAGCACTTGAAGCCCGACGGCATCGTCACTTGGTCGCGCTTCATGATGACCTACCCGAAGCAGGCGCGCGAAACGATTCGCCTCGCCAACATCGCACGCACCGCGCTGGAAGACATGGGCACGCCTGAACCGTGGCGCCACATCGTGGTGCTGCAAGCCCACGGTTGGGCTTCCACCATGGTGAAGCGCAGCCCATGGACGGAACAAGAACTCGTCGCGTTACGCGAGTTCAGCGCGAAGCAGAATTTCCTTGGCATGGTGTTTGACCCAGGCCGAGGGCCAGACGGCCCCTTCGAAGGCTCGCGCATGGCCACTATCACCTGCAAAATCCGCGCCGACGCGGCCTTGCGTGACGCGGCGCAGAGCATTTCCGGCGTCAGTCATGACGGGCCTGTGCCCGCTGAGTGGTCAAAGGCTGCCACCGCGAGTTTTCGCGCCGCTGCCGATGGTGACAACGCACTGTCAGAGCGTCTGCTCGATGAGTTCCTCACGACGCTGCCTGTCGACGTGCGTGCGCCCAGCCGCAGCGTGCTGCTGCAAGCCACAGAAAACTTGCTGGGTTTCATGAAGGCAGAAGCCACTTACTTCAAAGCGCAGCAACTGGATTTCGCAACGCTGATTCGCGGCGAGCGCGCCGAGCATGACGCTTTCGTAGCCAACTACTTTTACGACCTCTCTCCGTCTCGCGACGACCGCCCCTTCTTCTTCGATTACTTCCGCCTCTCGCGCTTCCGCGAAGCTGCTGCACGCAAGGGCGATTGGAAGGATGAGTACCACCCAGATTTTCCAGTAGGCCACATGGTGTTGCTCACTTCGGTGCTGCAAATCATGGTGCTCGCTGCCGTGTTCATTCTGCTGCCGTTGCGCCGCCTGCGTCACAAGGGCGTCGTAATCCATAGTCGCTGGCGCTGGTTCGCGTGGTTCGGCGCCCTGGGTGTCGGTTTCATGTTTCTCGAAATCGCGTTGATGCAGAAGCTGACGCTGTTCCTCGGACATCCGGCCTACGCATTGTCCGTGGTGCTCACCGGCATGCTCGCATTCAGTGGGCTTGGTTCGTTACTCAGCGCGCGCGTGAAATCCAGCGGAGCACGCTCGCTCACTCTCGTGGTGTTGGGCATCGCTGTGCTCGGGGTCGCGAACGCGCTGTGGCTCGGCGACATCTTGGACGCATTGCTCGGGCTTTCCTTCACTTTGCGCGTGGGCGTAGCCATGCTGATCTTGGCGCCAATCTCGCTCCTGCTTGGAATGCCCTTCCCTCTCGGCATCCGTGCGCTTGAAGGTTGCGCCCCCACACTCGTGCCTTGGGGCTGGGCTGTGAACGGATTCTTGAGCGTGCTCAGTTCCATGCTGGCCACTTTGATGGCCATGCAGACCGGCTTCGCCATGCTGCTCTTCACCGCTTCGATCTTGTATGTGCTGGGGTTGCTCGCCGTGCGACGCTTGCTGCCCGTGACGGCTTAGGCGTCCGCCGCCGCGCGCCGCGGCTATCAACAACGGAACGACGGAATAGCAATGAGCTGCGCGTCTGGCGCTTCAGCATCCGGCGAATGCACCGTGAGCAACAAGAAGTGCTGCGCCCCGGGGAAACTGCGCAAGAACAGATTCGCGTTGCCAGGCTCGTTTTCAAAAGTCGCGACGACGGTTCCGCCGAGCGCTGCAATCGCCGTTAGCGCTTGTTGCTTGAACGCACGATCTGCGGTTTCGAAGTTGGGTTTCAAGTGCAAGATTGCGTGCCCGCCGTACAGCGGAAACCCATGCTGCACGAGCGACGCTGCGGTGCCTTGTTCCATGCCGCCGACATGCCGCCCTGTCAGGTAATAGAGCAGCGCACCCTCGGCACGACATTTCGCAGCAAACGCCACCGCACCTTCGAGCGGTTCATCGTGCAGCACATACTCGTTGGTGAAGAAGCGCTCCGCCCAGAACTTTTTCAAACGCGCATGCAGCGTTGCATCGTGCAGTCCGCGGGCTTTCAAAGCCTCATTCACATTCCAACCCATGTCGGCTGGAACGAGATGCTCCACCACCGCCGCCACACCGGGATGGTCCGCGCTGTGCGCGACGCAGAAGTCGCGCAAGATTTTCAGATTCCGCGGGCCCGTGCAAAACAACGTGGAATCGAGATCGAACACCACCACAGGCACAGCGCCACTTATCGCCGTAGCGCGTACCGCATCGAGCACTTTGTTCAAACTGGCCGCTGGCATGGGTGCACCATAGCGCACGCACCGCACGAGAGCATGCACAGCGTGCTCTCGTGTAGAGTCCGCGCACCATGATCAGCAGCTGGCCAGCGTGGCTCAACAATCTGTTGCCAATCGTGCTGCTACTCGCCGCTGTAGCCGCCGTCATCTCGCGCTTGCCGAAAGTCGCGCTTGGGCATTCTCCGGCGTTTCTTAGCCGCCGCTTGCGCAACTGGCTCCCGCTCGGCCTCGCTTACGCCTTCCTGTACATGGGCCGCTACAACCTCACGGTGGCCAAAGTCGCATTCGGCGACCGCATGACCAAAGGAGATTTCGGCACCATCTTCTTTTGGGGAACGCTCATCTACGGCCTCTCCTTCGTGGTGAACGGCCCACTCACCGACCGCTACGGCGGACGCCGCACCATGCTGTGGGCGACAGGCGGCGCTGCTGTGTGCAATTTGCTGATGGGCCTTGCTGCCACACCAGGCGGGCCCTTTGCCGAGTTCGCGATGGTGCCCGTGTTCTCGACGCTCTACGCCGCGAACATGTATTTCCAGAGTTTCGGCGCCGTGAGCATCGTGAAGGTGAACGCGCATTGGTTCCACGTGCGCGAGCGCGGCACTTTCGGCGGCATCTTCGGCATTCTGATTTCGCTTGGCATTTACTTTGCCTACGACTGGGGCCAGATCATCGTCGACAACTTGCCGCTGGCCTACGTGTTCCATGTGCCGGCGATGATTCTTCTCGCATTCCTCGGAATCACCGCGCTGTGTGTGCGCGACACCCCAGGAGACGCTGGTTTCAAAAATTTCGATTGTGGCGACGGAAGCTCGGATGATGGCGGTCCTGCGTTACCTGTGTTCGCTGTCGCGAAACGCTTGATCTGCAATCCTGTCGTGCTGACCATCGCGTGCATCGAGTTTTGCAGTGGCTGGCTGCGCCAAGCGATCATGCAGTGGGGCAAGATCCACGCTTCTGAAACCGGCTCCAAAGACGATTTCGTTCCCGCGCACTGGGGATTGCTGCTCTGCATCGCTGGCATCCTTGGTGGCGTCTTCGCCGGCATCGTGTCCGATCACGTGTTTCATTCGCGACGCGGTCCGTCGGCGGGGATTCTGTACGCGGCCATGGTGCTGGGTTCGCTCGTGATGGTTTGGTGCCTCGGCACGCCGATGCTCGGTTGGCTTCTCGTAGCTATGTCGCTGTGCATCATTGGAGTGCATGGCATGCTCTCGGGAACTGCGAGCGCTGACTTCGGTGGCAAGCGCAATGTCGGAGTCGCCGTGGGGCTGATCGACGGCATGGTTTATCTCGGCACGGCAGCTCAAGCTCTCGTGCTCGGCGCACTCCTGCCTAACGACAAAGTGGCGCAGCGCGACCCCGCCAATTGGGGCGCTTGGCCGTTGGCGATGCTGCCTTTGGCCGTGATCGGCTTCGCCCTCACGCTGCGCATTTGGAACGCCAAGCCGCGCGGCGCCGGCGCCACCCACTGAGCGCAGCGCCCTCACCGGTGCGTCGAAGAACCGACACCCCGTTACGAATTGGAAACAACCTACGGTGAATGACCCAACGTACCGCCGGTGGGAGCATTGATCCAAACCACGGATTCCCAATGACTTGCGTTCCTTCGGCCATTTCAGCTGCGCACGGCACGCTGTGTGCTTATGTGTTTGGCATGAAGCCCTTCACCCGCATGCCTGCACGCCAGCTGCTTTGCCTCTTTGTCGCCGTAGCCGCAGTGATCAGTGCATGCTCCTCCGGTTCTGAGAACGCCGCTTCCAGCGGTACGAAGACGGTGCCAGCGGCCGCCGTACCGGCTCCAACAACGGCGTGGGAACGCGCAGGCCAAGTGACGCTTCCCGCTCGCAAAGGCACAGACATGCCAGGGCTTCACAACGTGTTCGTGCTCAGCAAGAACATCATCTCGGGTAGCGAACCGCACGGCCGCGAAGGCCTCGCGTCGGTCGCGAAGCTCGGGGTGAAAACAGTCATCTCTGTGGATGGCCAAGTGCCCGACGCTGAAGAAGCCCGAGCCCTCGGCATGCGCTATGTGCACTTGCCCATTCAATACAAACAGATCGCGCAAGATGAGTGGATGGCGCTCACCAAAACTTTCCGTGAATGCACACCGCCCTTCTATGTGCATTGTTTCCATGGTCAGCACCGCGGGCCAACAGCAGCGGCCGTCGGACGTCGCACGCTCGATGCCGCCAATGCTGAGCAGGCCATAGCAGAAATGCGCCACTGGATGGGCACAGCCCAAATGTATGAAGGTCTCTACAGCACCATCCTCACACATGCAGTGCCAAGCGCTTCAAGCACCGCAGCGTTTACCTTTGCGTTCCCTGAAGCACAACGCCCCGATGGCATCGCCGAGCACATGACGCACATTGCGCGCGCTCACGACGCGCTCAAAGCCCTCAACAAACTTGGTTGGAAGGCCGATGCAGAGCACCCAGATTTGGATGCCGGCAATGAAGCGCGCAAACTCGTAGCGCAAATGGACGCCAATTGGGCGCAAGACGCCGAGCCGCTGCTCGCAGGGTTAGCGGACGAACAGCGCACGGCAACAACTGCTGCACACGCGCTGTTGCAGTCTCTCGAGAAAAAGGACCTCGCCGCAGCCAGCGCAGCATTTCTGCGCGTGGACTCAAGCTGCAAGGCCTGCCACCAGCAATTCCGCAATCACTGAACTGTGCAGCGCGAGAAGCCGTTGGCGGCGCAGCGTGGATTCATGCCGGAACGAGGATCAACCAAGATCAACCACTGTCTGCCCCACAGTGCTCCCGAGGCGGTTCAAGCGACGCGCATCGCACCACGGATTGAGTGCCGCCACTTCTTCTGAACGCAACAAACCGAGATGCACCAGTGTCGCTGTCATGACGCGCTCGCTAGCGCTGGTGGCGCCGTCATCGATGTGCAACGCGATACCGGTGCCCGTTGCGCGACAGAACGCACCGAAGAATCCGTCGGCGCCGGTCTTCGCTTGCACGCGCCCGCCCGTGGCCGTAGCAATTCCAGTGCAAAAGCGGCCGTCGCCAGCCAACATGCCTGGTTGCGCAGCGACAGCTTGTGCGAGCGTGTGCGCGTTGCTGCCATGCTCAATACTCTCGACTGCGAAGCGTGCAAAGGCGCGCGCTGCCGCTTCGACGGGCATCGAGAACGTTGGTGCAGAACAACCGTCCAGCGCAACGCCTATCGACTGTGCACCTGAATACTCGCGCATCAAAGCAACGATGGCCAACTGGTGCGGATGCTCTGGCGAGAGATAGCTCTCCAAATCAAAACCCTGAAGTTGCGACGCGAGCAACATGCCCGCGTGTTTGCCGGAACAGTTGTTGTGCAGCGCGGTGGGCTTCGCACTCACTGCGCTGAGAGCTTGCGCCGCTCTCGCATTCATGGGCCAGTGGCTGCCACAGCGCAGGTGCGCAGCATTCAATCCTCCACGCCCGAGAAGTCGCGCTGCAACTTCCACATGACGCGGCTCACCGCCATGGGAAGCACACATGAGTGCGAGCTCGTCAGTTTGCAGCGCATGCCGTTGCAGCAAACCGCAGCGCAGCGCCGACACAGCCTGAAAGTACTTGGCGGTGGAGCGCAGAAAACACGGTTCTTGTGCGTCGCCGCGCGAGAACAGCGAGGCAGCGCCGCGCCAGGCCACCACCACGCCACGGTGACAGATCTCTGGCAATCCGCCGCGATCCGAACGCACCAACACAGGATTAGGAGCTGACATGACGCGCGATGTTACGCATTGACGCGGCGGCTCAAGGGAAGCCGACTCCGTCAGTGGAGTCCATGCCAACACGACGGCTGCAGATACGGTCGTGGTAGAAGGGACAGCGGATGCGAGATGAAGCACTCACATGGGCCGGGGTCTGTGGCTTACTCACACTGATCCTGTTTTGGATTGGGCAGCGCAAGCTCCGTATGAAGCGCCTGATCCAAGACATCCCAACTTCGAAGGCTGCGGGCGTTTGCATTGGGCTCAGCGAGATCAAAGGCAAAGCCGAGTGCGAAGCGCCGCTCACGAGCTACCTCGCAGAGGCCGAGGTAGTTCACTACTCATGGAATGTGCAGGAACATTGGCGCCGCATCGAAACCTACACCGACTCCAAAGGGCGCACGCAAATCCGCGTCGTCAGCGGCTGGACCACCGTGGCCAGCGGCGGCGAGCAAATCCCGTTCGACTTGCGCGACACCACAGGCGCCGTGCGTGTCGAACCCGTGGGAGCTGATGTCGAAGGGCAGAGCATCTTCAGCCGCACTGTGAGCATCGAGCATCCGCTTTATTACGGCAAAGGTCCCGGCGGCGGCGTGCCCTATTCCACGTTCACGCGCTCGTTTTCTGAAACCGCCATCGTGAATGGCGCGCAGCTCTACATCCTCGGCAGTGCACGCTTACGCACCGAGGTGGCGGCGCCTGTCATCACACAGGTGAAATCCGAGGATCCGTACTTGATCTCGGTTCGCAGCGAAGAACAAATCGTGCGTGGCAAGGCTTGGGGCACAGCGCTCTGCCACATCGGTGGACTTCTCGGAGCCATGGCGATTGGCGCGATCCTCGACACGACGCCCACGAGCACATGGGAACTCGAAGCCTCGTCCACTTCGTACCGGGTGTCGCGCGAATCGAACTTTGGCGATTTCCTTGCGGCCCATTGGCGCGGCTTGCTGCTTGGCGCTCTTTGCTACGGAGCGCTGCTCACGGCCGGATGGATGTGGCTTATTCACAATGGCCTCGTGCGCCTGCGCAATCGCCTGCACTCCGCGTGGAGTCTCGTCGATGTGCAACTCAAACGCCGTCACGACCTCATTCCCAATCTCGTGAAAGTGGTGCAAGGCTCGCAAAGACATGAGAAAGATCTGCAAACCCTGATCGCCGAAGCGCGCACGGCTGCCGCTGACGCACGCAGCAATGGCGACAATCTCAGCGAGATCAAGTCCCACGGCGGCGGATTGGTGAAGCATCTCGTCGCCGTGCGGGAGGCTTATCCCGATCTCGGAGCCAACGCAAATTTCTCACGCTTGATGGATCAGCTCATCGACACGGAGGATCGCATCGCCCTTGCCACGCAGTTCTCCAACGACTGCCTCACCAATTTGCGCAATCGCATGGAGACCATTCCCGATCTGTTCGTGGTGAAGCTCGCGCGCTTCAGCCCCGAGAAGCGCGGCTGGTACAACGCCGCTCCTACCGAACGCGCCGTGCCAAGTGCGGAACTGACAGCTTCGCGCCGTGCGAGCTGAGCCTCACTGAGGCCGTTTCTTGCGCCGTACAAGTTCACCGCGTGTGGGCGCCGGGGGCCGCGTAGTGCGCGCCGACGGCCGCGTAGTGCGCGCCGGGGGCCGCGTGGTGCGCGCCTTGTCCAACAGTTGGCGCATGTCAGCGGGCAGCGGCGATTCGAAACGGCGTGGTGCGGTTTCCCAAGGCAGCGTCAACTCGATGACGTTGGCATGCAGCGCGCAGCGTTTGTGCTTGATGCGCGCATCACGACGCAAGGCGTATTTCGTTTCGCCCGCAATCGGCATCCCAGCGTGAGCCGCATGCAAGCGCGCTTGATTGTGCCGGCCCGTCACCAGCTCCATTTCCATCAACACCACAGGGCCTGCGCGCTCCAAGATCTTCCAGCGTGTCTCGGCCGCTTGACCCTCGGGCGAAATCTCCGCATGCGCTCCAAGGTCTCTGATGGAGAACTCCCAAGAGCCATTCTCCTTGCGCGGATTGCCTTGCACCACGGCCAGATAAGTCTTGTGCACTCCGCGGGCCTTGAACAGCTTCATGATAGCCAAGCGAGAAGGCTCGTCGCGAATGCAGAGAAGCAAGCCAGACGTCTCGCGGTCGATGCGATGCACTGGCGCTGCAATGATGTCTAAGCGCCGCAGAATCTCCTCTACATGCGCGCTGCCGTCGCGTTGGCCTTTCGGCGGCGGCACGGACAAAAGCCCAGCGGGCTTGTCCACCACGACAATGTGCTCATCGGAATAAACAACCTTCAGGCGTTCCATCGTCGGATGGTACCGCGCTGCAGTGCACGCCACCGTGAGCACGGGTTCCGCATGTCCTGAAGGGATTCCGGACCGCACTCCGCCAGCGCTAACTCTTGCCCATGCGAACGTAAGCGAGGGCAGAGTGCGGTCCGGAGGGGGCGGAGCATTCCGTTGGAGTGCATCCGAACCCGGAATGCGTAGTCCCCTCCGGCTGCACGGAGCCCATGCGAACGTAAGCGAGGGCAGAGTGCGGTCCGGAGGGGGCGGAGCATTCCGTTGGAGTGCATCCGAACCCGGAATGCGTAGTCCCCTCCGGCTGCACGGAGCCCTTGCTCACAACTAGGCCGTGCTCAACGCACGAAGACGAGCGTGCGGTCGCGACCGAGAGTTTTGCAGAGATCTGGGCGCAAGACGTGCCCAGCACTACTCTTGAAGTTGGCGAGATCCTCTGGCGCGGTGTGCGCGGAACTCAGGATCACACGCACGAGTTCACCCGCGAGACGTTGTGAGGCCGCGTGATCAGATTGCACTCGGCCAGCGGCATTCACACGACCGAAGACCACATAGACCATCTCTGCGGCGCTCCCCGACTGGGGCCACAGCGCCTGCAAACGTGCAGGCAAGAAGGTGTAGACACGACGGCCGCGGCACAAGCGATCGAGCGCAACCGACAAATGCGGTTTCCACCACGCATGGAGCGAGCCAAACTCAGGAATCTGCGCTCCGACGGCGCAACGATATTCCGGCACGTGATCTGTCGAAGCCAAGAGACCAAGCAGCGGGCAAACCACCACGAGGTCGTTGCGAAGACGCCGCGCAGCAGCCGTGTCGAGGCTCGCGGCATCGAGCGCCATGAACAACGGACCATGCTCGCGTTCCAACACGCCCATCAGCGGGCCCTTTTGAAACTCGAGATTCACCGCGGTGGCTTGCTGCAACACGCGCCCCTTCAAACGCAGCACCGACGCGGCGTGGCCCGCACCATTCACCGCATGCAGAAACACTTGCAGCGCTTTCTGTCGCGCTTGCGTGAGTGAAGAGAAACGGTTTTGCGTGCGCTCTGCCTGCGCTTCAGCGAAGGTGTACGCGCGGCTACCGCCGCTGCGCTTTCTTTCTGATGACGGCACAAGAATGCGATGACGCAACAACAAGGGGGGAACTCCGACACTTCCACGCGTGCGCATGAAGGGCCTGCATTGTCACCTCCCATGGAAGGCGAGCAAGCGCCGGGAGACAAGATTTTCTCGGCGCAATTAGCGTGCCGCTCCAGAACTCTCGCGAATGTCCAAACCGCGCTTGCGCACGGCCGCGAGCAAGGGTTCTAAAACTGTGAGGCGCTCGGAAGTCGTCGCCCCTGCGGGAACGGCTCCGCTCACCTGCAAGTGCAAAGTGGCCGCGGCCGGAAATGCGGTGCAGCGCTCCATGGCGCTGAAGCCTGTGCATGCGTCCGCGAGGTCCAGCAAGTCGAAGCGGAGTGATTCATCGGCGCCGTAGGCTTCCGCGCGCAGCACCACCAAATCTGAGTCTTCCGGATGCGCAAGTCGTGGTGCAGCCACGACATGAAACAAATCGCGCGGCACGACCGAAACGCCGCGCACCAGCACGGGATCCAAATCGAACAGCCCAAGATCGCGCACGGCACGTACTTTTTCGCAGTGGCCCGGGTAACGCACAGTCTTGTACTCGTAGCTGTCGAGACGCCCGAGGAAGGTGGCACAGGCCGTGCTGGTGCCTCCGCTGGTGGTGAATGCCTCCGCTTGCTCCAAGGGAGCCGCGAACGCCACGCGCTCGAGCTCGCTCAAAGTTGGCACTTGCTGCAAGCGGCCATCGCGCAACACTTCAGCAAAGCCCATGTACTCATTGGTCAGACCACCAATGTGGAACACAAGCTTGTAATCCCATGGCGGTTGTGGATGTTGCGGCAAGCCACCGCAGTAGATGCGCACGTGCTTTGCGTTGCGTAAGCGGCCAAGCGCGCAAGCCGCTAGCACATTGCCGAGGCCCGGAGCAAGCCCGCAATCGGGAATGACGCTCACGCCTCGCTGTTTCGCAAGCGCATCGAGTTCGAGCGTGGCTCGCACCACAGCGGTGTTGCCGCCGAGATCGCAAAAACTCGCGCCGGCTTCCACTGCCGCGCGAGCTGCTGCTGGATTGAAAGAGTAAGGCAAGGCAGAAAAGACGCCTTGAACTCCATGGAGCGCCGCCCCGAGTGCTGTGCTGTTGGCTGCATCACAGGCAACCGTGCGGACTTGAAGTTGCGGCAGCAGCGCTCGCAAGCGATCCGCTGAGCGCGAAAGTCCATCAGAGTCGCGATCGAGCAGCAACACGGAAGCCGCTTCACCATGCAGCCCCAAGTCGTAGGCTGCCGCCGTGCCCTGCATCCCAGAACCAAGAACTGCGTAGTGGAAGCGCATCAAGACCTCGCTGTGCGTTGACCAATCAACGCGGGCAGGCTACCAAGACACCTGTGAGCCACCTCAAAGTCACTCTTGCCGCACCGCGCGGGTTTTGTGCCGGTGTGGAACGCGCCATCGAAATCGTCGAACGCGCCCTCCAGCGCTATGGACCACCGGTCTATGTGCGTAAAGAAATCGTTCACAACCCGCATGTGGTGGAAGACCTCCGCCGCCGCGGTGCCGTGTTCGTAGAGGATCTCAACGAAGTCCCAGCCGGCGCAGTGACGATCTTCTCCGCGCACGGAGTTTCACCGGCCGTGCGCAGCGACGCTGAAGCGCGGCACTTGCGCGTCATCGACGCCACCTGCCCGCTGGTCACCAAAGTGCACACCGAAGCCGTTCGCTTCGCGGCGGATGGCAGCACCATTCTGCTCATCGGACACGAAGGGCACGAAGAGGTTGAAGGCACCATGGGCGAAGCGCCGCAGCGTATGCGTCTCGTGACTTCAGTTGCGGATGTCGCCATGCTCGACATCGAAGCCGGAGCCGATGTCGCCGTGCTGACGCAAACGACGCTTTCGGTGGATGACACGCGGGAAATCATCGACGCTATCCAGCGCCGCTTCCCGCAAGCGCGCACCCCGCGCAAAGACGACATCTGTTACGCCACGCAAAACCGACAAGCCGCTGTAAAGACCTTGGCCGCGGAAGCAGACCTCGTGCTCGTGATCGGCGCAGAAAACTCTTCGAACTCGCAACGCTTGAAAGAAGTGGCGCTCGCCCGTGGCGCGCGTGCACATCTTGTGTCTGATGCCAGTCGCTTGGATCCTGCTTGGTTTGTCGGAGTGCGCCATGTGGTTGTCACGGCTGGCGCCAGCGCACCGGAGCATTTGGTACAAGGCTTATTGGCCAAGCTGCAAGAGTTCGGTGCTGGCGTAGCAACGGAATATGTCGAAGTCGAAGAGGATGTGAAGTTCCCGCTGCCGCCGGAAGTGCTCTGACACATGCGCGGCTTCGTGTTTGTGTTCGCGCTGCTGCTCAGTGCCTTACCGCTTTGTGGGCAACACAGCGCTGATGTTCCTGAGTGCCCGAGGCGGCCGGTGATCGACGGCGTGATCACACCGGACGAATGGGACAGCGCCACGCGCATCAGCGACTTTCGCCAAGTGGAACCGGTCGAAGGTGGCGAGCCCAGCGAGAGAACGGTGCTGTGGTTGTGCGCTGACGCTGACTCGCTGTACATCGCAGTGCAGTGCTTCGATTCCGAACCCGAGAAGATTATCGCCACGCTGCAACGTCGCGACGCCAATCTCGATCCCGACGATCGCATCGAAATCATCCTCGACACGTTTCTCGACAAGCGCAACGCGTATTTCATTCAGCTCGGTGCAGGCGGATCGCGTGGTGACGCGCTCATCGGCAACAACGGCACGCAGTTCTCGAAAGACTGGGACGGCATCTGGGAAGGCGCCGTGTCGCGCAACAGCGAGGGCTGGATGGCCGAGTTCGCGCTGCCCGCTGCGTCATTTTCCATGAGTGCCGATCACCGCAGCTTCGGCTTCAACATTGAGCGCACCATCAAACGCAAGAATGAAGAAATCCGCTGGGCCAACCCTTCGCGCCGCTGGCGTTTCTTCACTCCGGTGTCCGCTGGAATCATCAACGGACTCGAACGCCTCGACCAAGGGCATGGCTTGGACATCCGCCCGTACGTGAAAGCCCGCGCCACCCGCGATTGGATGGACCAGACGAGTCACTCGTCCCTCGATTTGGGCTTCGACGCACGCTGGCGCATCAACAGCGCATTGACTGCAACATTCACAGTGAATACCGACTTCGCCGAAACCGAAGTGGACTCGCGCGTCATCAACCTCGAACGCTTTCCGGTGTTCTTTCCTGAGAAGCGCGATTTCTTCTTGGAAGATGTTTCGATCTTTGCTTTCGGCGGCCTCGGTGGAATGCGGGGCGCTCTAGGCGATCCCGTTCCGCTGTTCACTCGCAGCATCGGGCTTGCCGCTGACGGACGCACTGTGCCAATCCTCGGTGGCGTGCGCGTCACGGGGCGCATGAATGACTGGAACATTGGCGTGCTCGATGTGCAACTGGATTCGATCGCAGGACTGCCTGGTGGCAACATCGGTGTCGCGCGCATCTCTCGCAACATCCTCGAAGAATCGACTGTGGGCATTCTGGCGACCGGCGGCGATCCCGCTTCGCTCGGACGCGACGCCATGGCCGGAGCCGATTTCACTTGGCGCATCAGCGACTTCCTCGGCGACAAAGTGCTGAAGGCCGATTTCTTTGCGCTCGGGACTTTTCCAGATTCCACTCTCTTCACCGCCGACGAGGATTTCGGTTGGGCCTTGGGCGCAAAGCTCACCTACCCCAATGACATCGTCTTCGCAGAATTGTCGTGGCGCGAAATCTCCGAGTCCTTCGACCCTGCTCTTGGCTTCAGCCCGCGCCAAGGCGTGCGCCGCCTACTCGCAGGTTTTGAATACCGCCCACGCCTCGGCACCAACATTCGCCGCCTCGAGTTTGGCATTCAACCCGATGTGTGGCTGTGGCGGGACACAGGTGAGGTGCAATCGGCCACTATCGAGTTCAAACCCATTGGCATCGAGCTCGAATCCGAAGACGAATTCGCTTTGGTCATTGCGCCTGAATGGTCCGGCTTGCGCGAGCCCTTCGAAATCTATGAGGGTGTCATCATCCCGCCGGGGTTGTACGACTTCGTCAACGCCGGGGTCGAGTTCTCCAGCAGCAATTCGCGCGCGTTGCGCTGCGAGGGCGGTGCTGTCTTTGGCACTTTCTATGGCGGGCACGCCACGCGCATCGGTGGCGAACTGGAATACCGCCCTGGTTCCGGTCTGCTCTTCGCACTTGGCGCCGAACACGACAGCGTCACCTTGCCGCAAGGTAATTTCAGCGTTGCTCTCGCAAGTCTGCGCACAGAAGTGCAATTCAGCCCAAATGTCTCTTGGATGAACTTCGTGCAATACGACACCGAGTCGCGCAGCATCGGCATCAATAGCCGCCTGCACTGGTCCCTGCGTGACGGTGACGACGCCTATCTCGTGCTGAACCAAGGCTTGCAAGAGCGCGACATTCTGAGCCCCAACGTCAGTGGTTTCGAACCCACCACCACCAACCTCGCCTTGAAGCTCGCACTCACTTTTCGCTTCTGACCAAGATCAAGCGGCGAAAGTCGGCGCGAACTGGCGCGTAGAAAGCCCAGGAGATCCTGACATGCGCTGTTTAGCCCTGTGCCTTGCGCTGCTCGCCGTTGCTGTTGCTCAACAGAGTGTGCCTGCACCAAGTGCAGCGGATCCCCTGCTCATCTTGCGCGAGCTTCCCCGCAAGGCGGACACCGCGACGAAGGTTGCGGCACTGCGCGGCGTAGCTCTGTTGCAAGACGACACGGTGGTGGCACTCGTGCAACGTCACGCGCAAGACGAAGACGCCGCAGTGCGCAAATTGGCCATTCAAGTGCTTCGCTATTCCCCCGTTGACAAGGCTGAGGCCGCCCTCGTAACGCTCTTGGATGACCACGAATTAAATAAGGACGAAACGCTGCACGCGGAGTTATTGATGGCCTTGGGACAGCGCGGCAATCCCAAGATGGTGAAATTGCTTGGCGACGGCATTTGGGACACACGCAAAGGCGTGCCGCAAGCGCGTATGCTCGCGCTCAGTCACATTCGCTGCAAAGAAAGCATTGACTGCCTCGTAGATTCCCTCAGTCTTGGCATAACGGGCGGAGGACGGAAAGACGAGAAGGGACCTGAGCGCAAGGCCATTAACACCGCATTGACCAGTCTCAGCGGAGAAAGTTTCGCCACAGAACACGAATGGCGCCAATGGTGGAAAGCGGCACGGCCCAAGTTCACGCCCAGTGCCACACCGCGCTTCCAAGACGACAAGCAGCAACAACAATGGGAGAAGCTCTGGAGCAACCCATTCCTGCAAGCCGAGCGCAAGGCTGAACGCAAAGCCAAAAACGACAAAGGAAACTGAGCGCGGATTCACACTGCGCGCTGGCTCTATGATGGCCGCGCATGCGCAGCCTCATCAGCCTCATTCTCTTCGCCGCCGTTTGCGCGGCACAAGTGCCCATCTCCGTCACGAACGTGGAAGGGCTCATCACGGTGGACGCCATCGCGGGCCCGCTGGAGTTCCTTTCATCGGACGCACTTGAAGGCCGTGGTGTCGGTTCGCGCGGCGATCGCCTTGCGCGCGACTACATCGCGAGCACCTTGCGCCTGATGGGTTGCACCAGCGCTCTCGCGGACGGCGGTTTCCAGCAGCCCGTTCCTATCGTGGGCATCCGCTCGTCCCTCGACGCACCTGTGACGCTCAGCGGTCCCAAAGGCACCCTTGTCGCGCGCTCGCCGGAAGAGTTCACGCTCTGGGCATCGCGCCCCGACGCGCAAAGTGTTTGGCGCGAAGCGGAAGTGGTGTTCATCGGCTACGGGATCGAAGCGCCGGAATTTCAATGGGACGACTACAAGGGCTGCGACCTCGCTGGCAAGGTGGCGTTGGTCATGAACAACGACCCGTCGTCAGATCCTGCGTTGTTCGCGGGCTCCACGCGGCTCTATTACGGGCGCTGGTCTTACAAATATGAGCAAAGTGCGAGGCGTGGCGCCATCGGCACCATTGTCATTCACACCACGCCATCCGCCGGTTATCCCTTTCAAGTGATTCAGGCCGGGCATGGTCAAGAACACTTTTATTTGCCTTTCAACGACCGCACCGCGTTGCCGGTGCAATCGTGGTGTTCTGAGGACGCGGCCAAAGCGCTGTGCACACTCGGTGGTTTCGATTTGGACACGCTGCGCACTGCGGCGGAAACCCGCGAGTTCAAACCCGTGCCCTTGGGTGTGCGCGTCTCGACGACGCTGAACAACACCGTGCGCGAACTGGCCAGTGGCAATGTGGTGGCGCGCTGGGAAGGCTCAGACCCTGAATTGAAACAACAGCACGTGGTGGTGTCTGCGCACTTCGACCACTTGGGCATCGGGACCGAAAAGAATGGCGACGCCATCTACAACGGCGCGCTCGACAATGCTTCTGGCTGCGCAGCGATGCTGGCCTTGGCACGCGCAATCACGGCGCTGCCCGAGCGCCCGAAGCGCAGCATCATCTTCACTTCGGTCACGGCAGAAGAATCTGGGCTCCTCGGCTCGGAGTATTTCGCAACTCATCCGCCTGTGCCGGTGAAATCCATCGTGGCCAACTACAACATCGATGGCATCAACATCTGGGGACGCACCAAGGACCTCGCCATGGTGGGCTACGGCAAAAACTCGCTGACAGCATTAGCCGCGGAAGTAGCGGCGCGTCGCGGACGCACCTTCGAAGCCGATCCTGAAGGCGACAAGGGCATGTTCTATCGCTCCGATCACTTCAACTTTGCGCGCGTCGGCGTCCCCTGCGCCTACTTCAAAGCTGGCAGCGACTTCTTCGAGGATGGCGAAAAGCGCCGCCGCGTGAAACAGGCCTACACCACCTTTCACTATCACCAGCCCAGCGATCAAATGGATGCTCGCTGGCATCTCGATGGCGCGGTGGATGACTTGCGCCTGATGCTCGAATGTCTGCTGCGCACGGCCCAAGATCCAGCGGTGCCTTCGTGGACCAAGGGTGACGAGTTCGAAAAGGCGCGATGACTCGACGCGGGCGCGTGTTGTTGTGTGTTGCGCTGGGCGCAGTGCTGCTCTGCGGCACGCTGCTGCTACGCGCTGCCGCCGAACGCACACTGACTGCGCCTATTGATTTCAGCTCCACGGCCTACGCAGGCTCTGCGGCCTGCCAGCAATGCCACAGCGACCGTCATGCGAGTTGGTCGCGCACTTTCCATCGCACCATGACGCAAGAAGCCACGCCCGAAAGCGTGGAGGGCGTTTTTGATGGACGCGAGCTGAGCTTCGAAGGCCAGCCCGTGCGGCTGCGCCGCGAAGGCCCGCTGCACAGTTTCGAATATCTCGACAAGCCCGGTGGCACTGCGGTGCGTTCGCTGCCTATCGTGCGCACCGTGGGTTCACGGCGCTACCAGCAGTACCTGGTGAGCGATCCAACGGCGCAAGACAACAGTTTGTGGCGCGCTCCTTTGCTGTGGCACATCGAAGAGCGCCGCTGGATGCACTTGAACGGTGCATTTCTCGGGCATGACGGCATGCCCTTCGACAAGCATCTGACTCTCTGGAATCAGAATTGCATCTTCTGCCACAACACCGGCGCTGCGCCACGTGCCACCAACATCGCCGACCTGCAAGCACGCGAGTCCAAGGGCGAAAGCGTAGATGTGGAACAAGACTTGCGCTTCCGTTCGCAAGTCGCCGAATTGGGCATCGGCTGTGAAGCGTGCCACGGACCGGGCGCAGAGCATGTGCAACGACAGACTTCGTGGGCGGCAACCATGGGCGACCGAACGCTCGATGTGTCGATCATCAACCCGCGCAAACTCTCGCCCGAGCGCTCCACCGATGTCTGCGCTCAATGCCACGCGGGCAGAGTGCCGCGCCAAGAAGTGGCCATGTTGGACTGGCTTGTCACCGGTCACCCTTTCCGTCCAGGCGACAACTTGCAGGAGCACGTGAACTTCATCCGCAAAGACACGCCTGTGCCAGGGCGCGGCTCCGACGACCCGCTGTTCTCGTTGCGCTTCTGGAATGACGGCACGCCGCGCTTGAGCGCTTATGAAGCGCAAGGGCTGACGGCTTCGCGCTGTGCTGAAGGCGGACTCACCTGCATCGATTGCCATTCCATGCACGCGGGCGACCCCAAGGGCATGATCCTGCCCTCGAAGCGCACAGCCGCAGCGTGCGCGCGTTGTCACCAAGACATCACCCGCGACGCCGCTGCGCACAGCCTGAAAACTGCAGGCTGTGCATCCACCGATTGCTACGAGTGCCACATGCCGCGCATGGTTTATGGCGTGATGGACATCCACCGCAGCCACAAGATTGAACGGCCCGACCCCGCTGGCGCCACTGCAACCGGCCGCCCCGACGCATGCACCAATTGCCACATGGATCGCTCGCCATCGTGGGCAGCCGAACAGTTGCGCGCACACGGAGCGAAAGCACTCAGCGCCGACAAGCCGCGTGCGGATGGCGCTTCCATCGAACACGCAGACGGTGCGGCCAGCTTGCATGCCGGTGACGCGCTGCGCCGCGCAGTCGCAGCCCGTCTCGCAGGCAACAAGGCGACAGCTTTGCGCCCCGAGCAACGCGCTTGGATGGTGCCGCATCTGCTCATCACGCTCAGCGATGGATGGCCGAGTGTGCGCTTTCAAGCGTGGCGCAGTTTGCGTGCGCTGGATAGCGAACTGCGCGCAGCAGGCATCGTCGACGGCTGGGGCGAGGCACTGACGCGCTTCGATCCTCAAGGACCACGCGAGCAGCGCCGTGCGGTGCAAGACGAACTCTTGGCCGCTTGGTCACGCGCGGACAAGCGAGCGATTCCGCAACCGCCCGCCTCGCTCCTTCTCGACAGCACTTTGATGCCGCGCCTCGAATTGATCCGTGTGCTGCTCGCCCTTCAAGTCGGGCGCATCATCGACATCGGCGAGTGACGCGGCTTCAGCGCTTCTTGCGCTCGTAGCTCGCTTCGATGTTGGAGCGAATGCCACCGCGGCCAGTCCACTCAGTGCGCAGCACCATCCAGCGCGGCTTCGTGGCAGCAACGAGATCTTCAAGCAAGCGGTTGGTGACATCCTCGTAGAAGATGCCTTTGTTGCGAAAGCTCTGGTAGTAGAGCTTCAGGCTCTTCAGCTCGACGCAAGACTTGTCCGCCACATAGCGCAGCACGACGCGGCCGAAATCCGGATGCCCCGTTTTGGGGCACACCGACGTGAACTCCTCCGCGATGTGCTCGATCACGAAATCGCGCTTCGGATGCGGGTTCGGAAATACTTCCAGCAAGGCCTTGGTCATGGCCAAACTGTAGCCGCCTAGCGCGCGGTCGCCACCTTCCGTGAAATTAGAAGGTCGTTTCGTCCACTGCTGCGGGGCCCACGAGATTCACGCCGTCGATGACCACGCATGTAGCTTCGATGAAGAACCCCGCAGGCATGCCTGTAGAAGCGAACGCGAAATTGCCGCCGCCATCAAGGAGTCCGTGGAATGGAGATCCGGGAATCAGAGGCTGCATGATCTGCGGCAGCACGTCGAAGCCAACACCGAAGAACGGGCCAGAACCATTGGGCGTGAAGTTCTGGAAGGAGTAGACGGCGTAGAACTCGGCGTTCGGACGAGCGGGGAAAGTGCTGATGCTGACGGCAATGTTGCCGACGCTCGGCGAAGTCACCACCATGCTCACTGCTGGAGTCGGAGGCGGGAATGCCTGGCCGGGGTTTAGCGCGCAACCCGTTGGGCCTGTGGCCACAACGGCCCAGTCACCAGCGGTGTTGGTGTCCGTAATGTTGATGCGACGCACGTTGTTGCCGGTCGTGGCAATGATGCCAGCCCAAGTTGTGCCAGCAGGCAAGTTGGGAGAAGCGGCGCCACCATACGGATTGCGAAATACATAGTCCACGCCAACGCCAGCAGCGTTTTTCAGCACTATCTCGACGCCAGCCATGTCAGTCCAGCTGTAATTGAAACCTACATAGCTTGAACAACCGCCCACGGTGCCCGTGGCGCTGTCATGTTTCGCGAGGAATCCCTGCGCACCGATCATGGTGCCCGCGGGGAAAGTGAACAGCGTCTCCGCAGTGAGCACCGTAGCGGCCGATGTGCGCACCCAGCTCTGCAAGGTCCAGCCGCCAATGTTGACGGCCGTGGAACCGACATTCAGCAGCTCGATGAAGTCTGGCGTGCTGGTGTCGATTTCATTGATGAGCACCTGCGCGGGCAGGCATGCGGTAGAGAGAGCGAGGACAAGAACTACAACATAGATACGGAGCATAGAAGGCCTCCGAAACAACACAGTGAATTGGGTGATGGGTTCGCGAGAGAGACTATCAGGACGGCCACGAACGGAGCAAATCAAAGCTGGCAATCGATCCCAACAGCCTCAAATCCCGAAAAAAAGCGCCGATCGGAGCAAGTCCGACCGACGCAACGCCTCCCCAGAGGCTTTCGCCAACACCCTCTCAATGAACGAAGAGCATCTCCCGGTACTTCGGCAGAGGCCAAAGTTCATCGTCCATGCAGGCTTCCAAAGCGTCACACAGTTCGCGGACGCGTGCCATCGCAGGAACAACTTGATCACGGATGAATGCAGCCCGGCCGATGCCGTGCTCACCATGCCCCACGGAATCCACTTTGCCGGTGACCTGCTCCAGAGCCGCGTTGGCGCGGAGCAGCCCACTGACATGATTGCTGATGCTCTTCAGTAGAGCCTCCTGCGGAGCGAGATCAAGCGTGCTGTCCGCCGTCCGCGCCGCCGACACAGATGACGCCACGCGCTGCTGCATTTGCAGTGCGCTCGGCACCACCATCGTCGCAGCGATGTCCAAGCATGCTTGGGCCTCGATGGCGATGTGCTTCTCGTAATGCTCAATGGCGATGGTGGCACGCGACTCGAGTTCGCGGCGCGTGAACACGCCCATGCTCTCGAAGAGTTCGACATTCGCGGCGCACGCTGAATGCTCCAAGGCATCCACCGTGTTGCGCATGTTGGGCAAGCCGCGCTTCTCGGCTTCCACTTGCCACTCCGCGCCGTAGCCGTTGCCATTGAAGACCACGCGGTAGTGCTGCTTCAGTTCCTCTTGCACCACCTGTTGCACCGCAGCCTCGAGGCCGGACTTACGCGCCAATTCTTCGATGCGGTTGGCCATGTGACGGAACGATTCCGCCGCGATAGTGTTCAACGCGATGTTCGGGCCTGCGCACGATTGACTGGAGCCGACAGCGCGAAACTCAAACTTGTTGCCAGTGAAAGCGAAAGACGACGTGCGATTGCGATCTGTCGAATCGCGCGGCAGCGGCGGCAAGCTGGTAACGCCGAGTCGCATTGCTTGAGTGCCCTTGCGCTCTCCTTGGACCGAGCCCGCGATAAGTCCGCGACAAACTTCATCGAGCTCGCCGCCGAGATACGCCGAGATGATCGCTGGTGGCGCTTCGTTCGCTCCCAAGCGGTGATCGTTCCCAGGCGTGGCAATGGCAGCGCGCAAAAGATCTGCGTGAATGTCGACAGCACGCAAAACCGCGGTGAGCACCACGACAAAGCGCGCGTTCTGTCCTGGGTCCGTACCCGGCTCCAAGAGGTTTTCGCCAGCATCCGTGGCCATGGACCAATTGTTGTGCTTGCCGCTGCCGTTCACGCCGGCGAAAGGCTTCTCGTGCAAGAGGCACACCAACCCGTGCTGCAAAGCAGTCTTGCGCAGCACATCCATGGTGAGCATGTTGTGGTCCACCGCCACTGAAGTGCGCTCGAAGATGGGCGCGAGTTCGAACTGCCCCGGAGCCACTTCATTGTGCCGCGTCTTGACGGGCACGCCGAGACGCCAGAGCTGCTCTTCGCAATCTTCCATGTATGCAAGCACGCGATCGCTGATGGTGCCGAAGTAATGATCTTCAAGTTCTTGGCCCTTTGCGGGCCGCGCACCCATCAACGTGCGGCCGCAAGCCACGAGGTCCGGGCGCGCGACGAAGTAGCGACGGTCGATGAGGAAATATTCCTGCTCGCTACCGAGCGTCGTGAACACTTGGCGCACTTCCGTGCGGCCGAGCACATGCAACAGACGCACCGCTTCGCGCGAGAGCGCTTCGCTACTGCGCAAGAGAGGTGTTTTGGTGTCCAACGCTTCGCCAGTCCACGAACAGAAAGCCGTTGGGATGCACAGTGTTGACGAGCGAGTGCCACGCCGAATGAAAGCTGGCGAGGTTGGGTCCCACGCGGTGTAGCCACGCGCTTCAAAGGTGGAACGAATGCCCCCGCTCGGAAAAGATGAAGCATCAGGCTCGCCTTTGACCAAGGCCTTGCCACTGAACTCCACGACAGGCTGATCGCCCGAGAAGCTCAAGAACGCATCGTGTTTCTCAGCCGTGTGGCCCGTCATGGGCTGGAACCAATGCGAAAAGTGCGTTGCCCCGCGCTCCACAGCCCATTCCTTCATGGCGTTGGCCACAATGTCCGCGAGCCGCGGATCGAGAGCGGAGCCGCGATTCATCGTCTCGCACAGCGATTCATACACCGATGCGGGAAGACGGGTGCGCATGGCGCGATCGTCGAACACATCCGAGCGAAAGAGCTCCGCCAGCGAAACGGAAGCGGCGTTGCGCGCGCCAGCTACGTGGCAAGTGGTCTGATCGATCACGACCGGTCGGCGTTCGCCCATGAAGTACTCCTCACCTACTGCTGCCTTGTTGATGCTCACGCGCCGCGCGCACGATTCTGCGGCACAATCCACGCGCGCCATCCTATGGCGCAAGATTGTCACGGCAACCGGGGCCCCTCCACTTCGTGGCCACACACTCTGGTGCCGCCACAATTCCCGAGTCGGGCAACAACTTAGGCACGCCGCGACATCAGGCGCGCGCGCCGTCGCTGGTCACTTTGGCGGCTACGATGGCCGCGATGCGTGTCGCTGTCACCGGTGCAGCCGGATTTCTTGGTTCGCATGTGGTGCGTCAACTGATGGCCGCCGGCCACGACGTGCGCGCCATCGTGCATCGTCGCGCCGCGACCAACACCGACACGGTGCAACTCGAGGACATCACCGCGCTGCGCGCCGAGCATCTCGCAGGCTGCGCAGTGCTGATCCACGCAGCAGCGTTTCATGGCAATACAGTTGCCGATGCCGCACGCATGGAGCATGTGAATGTGGCGGGGACGCGCGCCGTTTTGGACGCCGCCTGCGCCGCGATCACTTTGGGACTCCGCCGCGTTGTGCATGTGAGCAGCATGGGCACTTGCACACCGCGCGCCGATCGCGGCGTTGCAACCGAAACAGACACGGTGAGCATCACACCCCGCACAACGATGTATGTGCGCACTAAACTCGCTGCGGAAAACATGGCGCTCGCCACCGCGGGCCTCGAAGTGGTGGTGGTCAATCCTTCAGCGCTCGTGGGCGCCGGCGACACAACGCCTTCAGTAACGGGGCAGCGCATTCTTGAAGTGTTGCGCGGACGCAGGCCACGCGTGCATGAAGGCCCTGTGAACTATGTGCCCGTGATGGACGCGGCAGCCGGCGTTCTGCTCGCAGTGGAACGCGGCCAGCATCAGCAGCGCTACCTCTTGGGCGGTGAAAACCTCGACGAAGCGGCGTTCCTTGGTTTTGTCTGCACCGCCGCTGGAATCACGCAGCCACCAGCGCCGAAGGGCAGCATCATCGATCGCTTGCTCAGGCGGCGCGATCCGATTCCCGGCAATCTGTGCATCGACGACGCGAAAGCGCAGCGCGAACTGGGATACCGCAAGACTTCGCTCGCCGTCGCTTTCGCAGCCACGATTGCAGACTTGCGCCAACGCGGCTGCGTCTGATCTTCCGCTGGCGCGCGGCCTTAGACTGCTGCTGATGAACAACCCAGCACGCCCCGCCGGAACGCTCGAGTTCACTTTCAAATCCGTCATGTGCGGATTGGTGTTCGGCGTCATGTTCGGCGCCGCCAATGCCTACCTCGGCCTCAAAGCTGGCCTCACCGTGTCGACTTCAATTCCCATCGCCGTGCTGTCGGTGATGGTGTTTCGCATGGTGGGCAGCGGCACCAGCCTCGAAGCGAACATGGCGCAGACCGTCGGCAGCGCCAGTTCTTCGCTGGCGTCAGGAACAATCTTCACCATCCCTGCGCTGTTCATGTGGGGCATTGTGCCGAGCACCACGCAAGTTGCGGCGCTTGCATTCTGCGGCGCAGTGTTGGGCATTCTCGCAATGATTCCGCTGCGACGGCTGCTGCTCGTGCAATCCGCTGCCACGCTGCCGTACCCCGAAGGTCGTGCTTGCGCAGAAGTCATTCGAGCTGCGCAAAGTGGCGGCAGTGGCGCGCGCTGGATTGTGTTTGGCATCCTTGCAGGCGCTTTGCCCAAACTGGCCATGAGCGCTTTCGGACTCGCACCCGAGGAACTCACTCTTGGCGTGCCGGCACTTCCCAATGCCGTGCTGGCCATCAAGGTTGCTCCTGCGCTCATCGCGGTGGGTTTCATCATCGGACTGCGCAGCGCAGCAGTGATGGTGTCGGGTGCGCTCATCTCGACACTCGTGCTCATTCCACTGCTCAGCACGCTGCATCAAAGCGGTGCTGCGGATGCGGGCAGCACGCTGCCGTTGTTGACCACCAAAGTGCTGCGCGACCGTTTCTTGATTTTCATCGGCGCAGGCGCGGTGGCGGCCGCAGCCATCATCACCGTAGTGCGCACTGTGCCCACCATGGTCGCGAGCTTCGCCGCCGTCGTGCGCGGTTTGCGCGGCGGGGGCGCGCCCTCAGCGGACCGCAGTGATCGCGACTTGCCGCCCATGGCTATCGCTATCGGCATGGCCGTCATCTTCTGCATGCTCACCTTGATCCCCGGGATCTTCTCAGGCGACCTTGATGTCACTCATCGCGGTTTCGCCGCAGCGGGCGTGTTGCTGTTCGCCATGTTGTTTGTTCCTGTTTCTTCGCGCCTCGTCGGAGTGATCGGCGTCAGTTCGAATCCCACTTCAGCCATGGCGCTCATCACGCTTGCAGGAACAGCCGCACTCTTCGCCCTTGGTGGCGACCCCAGCAAGGCCGCAGTGCTCACCGTGGGCACCGTCGTGTGCATCGCTGCATCCAAGGCTGGTGATATCTCGCAAGATCTGAAAACGGGGCAGCTCCTCGGCGCGACGCCTGCGCTGCAACAGTTCGGACAACTCATCGCCGCAGCCGTCGCGTGCTTTGCAATTGCGGGCGTCGTCGTAGCCATCGGCAACGGGCCCGAAGGATTCGGTCCGGACGGACTCCCCGCGCCGCAAGCGCGCTTGATGAAGACCGTTATCGACGCAGTGCTCGGTGCTGAATTGCCTTGGGAAATGGTGCTGAGCGGCGCAGCCCTTGGCGGAGCAGGTGCTTTGGCCGGTTTGCCCGCATTGCCTTTTGCCTTGGGCCTGTACTTGCCGTTGGCCACGATGAGCGCTGTGTTCCTTGGCGGGTTACTGCGCGGCAAAGTCGAAGGCGAGAGCAAGAGTAGCGCTGGTGTACTGTGCGCTTCAGGCCTCGTTGCAGGCGAAGGTCTCGCTGCTGTCGGCATTGCAGGGCGCGCGTTGGCAACAGGAAGCAAACCCGCAGCAGCAGCACTGAATCTGGGCAGCATCGGCTTGGCCCTCGTGTTCCTCGCAATCACTATCGTGCTCTTGCTACGAGCGAAACGCAGCACGGCATGATCTGGCGACGCAGCACACTGCTCGTGATGTTCTGCGCCACGCTTGTGGCGCAAGAAGCGTCGGCAACGCGAGAGGCACAAACCAACCTCGCGGCTCTCGTTCAACGCCACTGCGTTGAATGTCATGGGCCCGATGAACCCGATGCTGGTTTGGATTTCGCGGCCGCGCTGAAGGCCCCACGCTCCGATGCGCTCCACGGCCGCATGTGGCGCGTGCTCGCCGACAAGTCCATGCCGCCCAAGCAAGCCGACGCACTGCCGGACAACGAACGCGCCGCGCTCTTGAACGCACTGGGGACATTGCTGCAAGGTGCAGAATCGCGCCAGCCCCTCTCGCCGCGCAGACTTTCACGAGAAGAAGTGCGCCGCAGTGTGCGCGACATTTTTGGCGTGGATTTGCCCGCGGAGATGTTGCCCGAGGACGAACTCTCTTTCGGCTTCGACAATGTGGCCAATGTGCGCGCCATCGGCGGTGCTGTTGCCGAACAGATGCTGAGCGCCGCCGAAGCCTGCGCTGCTCTCGTGCTGCCCGAAGGAATCGGCGGACCAATTCCAGAGCGTCGCATCGAAGCCGAAGAAATGCGCTGCAACACTGAGTGCGGCAACGCAACGCCTTTTGTCTCGCTGTACATGAACAGCACGTTGACGAGCACTGTGACTCTGAAACAGCCGGGGAACTATGAAATCTCTGTACGCGCTGCGGGGAAGCAAGCGGGCGACGAAGCGGCGCGCATGGTGGTGCGTGTCGCTGGCAAGAGAGTTGCGACACATGAGGTCGCCGCCGTGGCCCGCGCACCACTGGAATACACCTGCACGCTCGAGCTTGGCGCAGGCTCACACGAAGTGGTCATCGCCTTCACCAACGATTTCTACACAGCCGCAGCGGGCACTCGCCCCGCCGCTGATCGCAACCTGCTCGTAGACGCTTTCGTGCTGCGCGGTCCGATGAATGCGGCGCCTCATGCTCCAGCGGTTGCGCTGCTCGCCGTAGACATAGGTGTCAATGCAAAACCGGAAGTGCGCGCTCGCGCTGTGCTGCACCCAGTGTTGCGTTTGCTGTGGCGTGGCGCCACTGACGAAGACGCGTTGAGCCGTCTCGGGCAACTCGTGAAAGAACGCGTGCTCGCTGGCGAACGCTTCGAAGATGGATTGCGCAGCGCGCTCATCGCCGCCATCGCTTCACCGCGCTTTTGGCTACGTCGCGAAAGTGCCTTGAGCAGCACGAAGGAGCCCCAGAGGTCTGCAGCCCTCGCAGCACGTCTCGCTTTGTTCGTATGGAACAGTGCACCGGATGCGACGTTGTTGGACGACGCGGAACGCGGCGCTCTCCGAACCAGCGAAGGCCTGCGTTCCGTTGCTACGCGCATGTTGCAAGACCCTCGTGCAGGAGCGCTCTCGCAGTGCTTTGCGCCGCAGTGGTTGGAGCTACGCAACCTCGCCGCGAGCACGCCAGACGCGCAGCTTTTCGCGAGCTTCACGCCGCAACTGCGCGCAAGTATGGCCTCCGAAGTTGTGTGCTTCTTCGAGATGGTGCGCGCCGAGAACATGCCCGCCCGTGAATTGCTGCGTGCCCGTTGGAGCTGCATCGATGCGTCTCTCGCGGCGCACTACGGAGTGCCAGCGCCGGAAAACGCCTTCGCACGCACCGAACTTCCCGAGCGTGGTGGATTGCTGGGCATGGCAGCCATGCTCACGGTCACTTCCAATCCCGGGCGCACCTCGCCGGTGAAGCGCGGACGCTGGATTCTCGATCACTTGCTCGACTCACCGCCGGCTCCACCGCCAGCGAATGCTGGTGCCCTCGACGAACGCCCAGAAATTGCGGCGAGCTTGCCGCTGCGAGAACGGCTCACACAACATCGCCGCGATCCGTCCTGCGCTTCTTGCCACACACGCATGGACGCACTCGGTTTTGCTCTGGAGCATTTCGATGGCATCGGTGCGTGGCGCACCGCTGACGGGCCGCACGCCATTGATAGCGCAGGAGTGCTCCCCGATGGTCGCCGCGTCGACGGTCTTGCCACGCTGAAACAAGTGTTGGTGGCTGATCGCGCTTTCTTGCGTGGCTTGCTCCGTGCGTTGTTGACAACGGCCATCGGGCGGCAATTCGGATCTGCCGATGAGCTCTTCTTGCAGCGCACTTTGGATGCGTTGCCCGCGGATCCATCCATCGCGGACTTGGTCTTGGCCGTGGTTGGCAGCCCAGTCTTCAGCGCAAGTTCAAGAGATTGAGCACGCAGCCCGAGCTCTGTGGTACACAATCACCATGAGCAGCCCCGCAAGTGGGTCCATGCTGGACAGACGCACCATGCTGCGAGCCACAGGCCTAGCGTGTGCTTTGCCGCTGCTTGAAAACATGGGCGCTGATGCCGCGGTTGCACCTGCGCGCGCGGTCTGGATCTTTCTCCCGAATGGCATGCACATGGAGCGCTGGAGGCCGGGCGCGTCGTTCGCGAAGTTGAGCCCGACCTTGGAGCCGCTCGCGGCGCACAGCAAGTCTTTGACCGTCATCACTGGGCTTGCCATCGAAGCTGGACAAGCTGGAGCCGATGGTGCCGGTGATCACGCGCGCGCCGCCGCAACGTTTCTCACCTGTTCGCGCGCGAAAAAAACTGATGGCGCTGACATTCATGCAGGGCTGTCGGTGGATCAGCTCGCTGCGCAGAGTCTCGGCAATGCAACGCCGCTCGCGTCCCTCGAACTCGGTTGCGAACCCGGCCGCCTCGCTGGCGGCTGTGACAGCGGCTACTCCTGCGCGTATACCAACACCGTCTCGTGGTCTTCTCCCACGACGCCGTGCGCCAAAGAAACTTCACCGCGCCGCCTTTTCGAACGCCTCTTCGGAGATATGGACGCCGCGACCGATGTGCGCGCTCGGGCCTTGGCACGTGCGCGCAAACGCAGCGTGCTCGATTGGCTGAGCGAAGACACGCGACGCCTCGCGGGCACTGTATCCGCAGCAGATCGCGCGACACTCAGTGCGTGGATGGAGGCACTGCGCGCTCTGGAACAACGCCTCGCAGCCGACGACTCTGCTCGCGTCAGCATGCCAGAACCAGAGCTGATTCTTCGCGGTTCCGGATCGCAGGCCGAGAAGATCGAGTTGATGGGGCTGTTGCTGGCGCGCGCTTTCGAAGGCGATCAAACGCGCATTGCGACGCTGATGGTCGGCAACGCCGGCAGCAATCGCGCCTACCCAGAAGTCGCGTGGAGCGACGGCCACCATGACACGTCGCATCACGGCAAAGACCCAAAGAAGTTGGATGCCATCGCACGCATCAACGCTTGGCACATGCAACGCCTTGCCACGTTCTTGGACACGCTCGCCGCCGCGAAAGAAGGCGATGGCAGTGTGCTGGACAACACCATGGTGCTGATGGGTTGCGGCATCAGCGACGGCGATCGTCACAATCACGATGACCTTCCTGTGCTGTTGGCCGGTGGGCGCGCGCTGGGAGTACGCGGAGGACGACACATGCTGCTCGCGCGACCGACGCCGATGGCGAATCTGCATCTGGCCATGCTGCGCAAACTCGGCGTCAAGGCCCAAGCGTTCGCCGATTCCACAGAAGCGCTGCAACTCGGCGCATGAATTGCAGCGTTGAAATCCATGCACTCATCGCGCTGGGTCGCGCGGTGCGTGACCGCATCATTGCGAGCAGAGCGCAGGCTACAGACTGGACTAGCGTGGCCGATCACGCCGTGTCCGACTTGCAATACGGCATTGATCGCTTCAGTGAAACCGGTTTGGTGGAAGCCGTGCAACAGCACTGCGCCACGCTGGGGCCGCTGCGCTTGATGTCTGAAGGCTTGCCCGCCGCTGGCATCGCGATTGGTGTTGGCACGCCGCGTTGGCTTTTGATCCTCGATCCCATCGACGGGACTCGCGGGCTGATGCACGACAAGCGCAGCGCGTTCTTCTTGGCGGGGCTCGCGCCCGCAAACGACGCACGGCTGAGCACGCTGCGCCACGCCGTGATGCTCGAACTGCCCACCACGCGCTCCGAGCTCTCCGACATCCTTGCGGCTGATGCTGGCGGACCACTTCACGCATGGACCGACGACTTGAGGAGCGGTGTGTGCACTCCCTTCGCGCCGAAGCCAAGCCAAGCCACCGATCTGCGCCATGGTTTCGCAAGCGTCGTGCGCTTCTTCAGCGGTGCTGCCGAACGCCTCGGTGCATTCCACGATGCGCTGCTCGTCGCATTGCATCCGAGCGATGCGCAAGCGCGCCAAGATGCGTTCGAAGATCAGTACATCTCGAATGGTGGACAGATGCATGCGTTAATCACAGGGCGCGACCGTTTCATCGCCGATCTGCGGCCACTGGCTGCAGCCGCTACTGGTGTGCCGCTGCGTTGTGCGCATCCGTATGACTTGCTGGGAGTGCTGGTAGCTCGCGCTGCTGGAGTCGAAATCACGGCGCCGTCAGGCGCACCGATAGATGCTCCGCTCGATCTCACCACACCAGTCGCATGGATTGGCTATGCCAACGCCGCGCTCCGCAGCAATGTTGAACCAGCAGTGCAACACGCGCTCGGAGTGAGTGGGCTCAGCACACCACACAACGCCTCTCCACCGCTATGATCTCAGCCAGTCATGGCCAAAAGCACCGTTTATTTCTCCATCGATGTCGAAGCCAGCGGTGCGATCCCAGGCCCTTGGTGGATGTGCTCCATCGGCATCTGTCGCACCGATGATGTGCAACGCGGCTTGCGCCTGATCTTGCAACCCCTCGTGATTGAAGGCCTTTCGCTGGCCGACAATCCGCGCGCGATGGAAGTGGTGGCAAAGGGCCTGCCGCCGGGTTTGTGGGTGCAAGGTGACGCAGACGAAGACA
This sequence comes from Planctomycetota bacterium, assembly GCA_009691765.1. Taxonomy (GTDB): domain Bacteria; phylum Planctomycetota; genus SXUL01. The sequence continues at coordinate 136,519 of SIAO01000002.1, forward strand.
ACGTGCGTCGCGTGCGCGCTTGGTTTGAAACCAACGGCCAATCGCCCGTGTCTGCGTTGCAAGAACTCGACCTTTGGATTCGCGCTGAAGCCGGAGCGGATCGCGCCGTCATCATCGGCTCGCCCGTGACTTTCGATTTCATGTGGCTGTATTGGTACTGGCAGCACCTGATGGGCAGCATGCCCGTGTTTGGCTTCTCGGGTCTGGATTTGCGCTCGTATTTCATGGGCAGTCACGGCGTCGGCTTCCTCGGCACCGGCAAAGAGCGCTACCTCAAGCACTACCCCAACGAGCACGCCCACACCCACGATCCCTTGGACGACGCGCGCCAGCAGGGCCAGATCTGGGCCGACATGATGCGCGCCCGCGAACGACGCGCGCCCTGAGCCTGCCACTATGATGCGCGCATGAATTGCGCACGCTGTTGCATCGTGTTCCTTGCCTTCTGTGCCGCTTTCGTGAATGCGCAAGCGGCGCTGCCCACACCTGAATCCGTTCTTGGATTCGCTCCGGGCACGGACGGAAAGTTGGCGGACACCACGCAGATCATGCAAGTGATGCGCGCGTTGGACGCGAGTAGCGAGCGAGTTTCCATTTTGCCAGCAGGACACAGCACTGAAGGGCGTGCACTGTGGTTGGTTGCAATCTCCTCGCCTGCGAATCTGAAGAACCTCGAACAGATTCGTCAAGACAATCTGCGCCTCGCCGATCCGCGCGGCATGGACGCGCAAGAAGAAGCCGCAGTGCTCGCACGCGCCAAAACCATCGTCTTGGTCAATGAATCCATCCACTCGAATGAAGTTGGGCCCGCGCAAGCGAGCATGGTGTTGGCATGGCGCCTCGCTTCAGGCGCAGAACCGGCACTGCTGAAGGCTCTGGACGACGTGGTCGTGCTGCTGAACCCTTGCCACAACCCCGACGGATACGACACCGTCGTGCATCACTGGAATGCGACAGCCGCGAACCCAGCGACGCGCGGTGCACCGTTGCCGGTGCTCTATCACAAGTATGTTGGGCACGACAACAATCGCGATTGGTTCATGCTGACGCAGCAAGAATCGCGCGCCACAGTGGAGCACATGCATCTGCGCTGGCGCCCGCAGATTGTGTTGGACCAGCATCAGATGGGCGGTTTTGGTGCGCGTATGTTTTGCCCGCCCTACATCGACCCCTACGAACCGCATGTGCATCCGCGCTTGGTGCAAGCTTTGGATCGACTCGGGCGGCACATGGTGGCGCACATGACGCAGCAGGACTTGAGTGGCGTGTGGTGCAATCGACAATTCGACGCGTGGACACCGGCGCGCGCTTTCATGCACTATCACGGCGCGGTGCGCGTGTTGACGGAAGTGGCCAGCAGCAACGGCGCAGATCCAATCGCGAAAGTTGCCCTGCTCCCATTCGGCGCGGACGATGCCGCCAAAATGAATGCCGACAATCCAAAGCCTTGGAAGGGCGGACGCTGGGCCCTCGCCGACATCGTGCGCTACTGCCATACCGCTGCGGAATCCGTGGTGTTGCACGCTGCCAAGGAACGCGTGCGCTGGCTCGGGGATTTCTTGCAGATCCACCGCGACTTCTGCGCGGCGCGATTCGGCCCTGCGGGCTACGCGATCCCAGCAGATCAACCGCGACGCGCGGCGTTGCTCAAGTTGTTGGACATTCTGCACATGGGCGCCATCGAAGTGGAACGCACGAGCGTTGCGCTGCGTTGCGGTGAGCGCACACTGCCACCTGGCACATTCGTAGTGCGCAACGGCCAGCCTTGTTTCGGATTCGTAGCTGCACTGTTCGAGAAAACGCCGTATCCAGAGATTCGTTTAGCGGATGGCCGCTTGCGTCCTCCCTACGATGTCACGGCACATCATCTGCCTTCACTGATGGATCTGGAAGTGCTGACGCTCAGCGCCTCGGAATTGCCTGCGGCGGAGGCCACAGACACTGCGAGCACGCAATCAACACGCGCTGCGCGTCCAACGCAAGCCACGCTTGCACCACCTGCGCGCGCCGAAGGCAAGAGCGTGCTGCTCGATCCTCGCGATGACGGCGCTTTGGTGGAAGGACTGCGTTTGTTGCAGCGCGGCGTCGCGGTTGAACGCTTGCAAACAGCGGTCGTCGGCATGGTCGAAGGTGCGCTGCTCGTGCGCGATGGCGCACAAGTGGGCACCGGCGTAGCAACGGTCAACGCTCCCGAGGGTGCTCAGGGCGTGCGCTTGCGCGGCGGACGCATCGGGCTCTACAACTCGTGGTGTGCGGAAATGGACGAAGGCTGGACGCGCTACTTCTTTGACATGCTCGGCGTGCCCTTCAGCGTGCTGCACGATGCTGACATGCGCGCAGGCAATCTGACGCAACGCGTCGATGTCGTCGTGCTGGCTTCGGTCAACAAAAGCGCCTTACAAGGTGGACGCGACGACAAACGCAGCCTGCCTATGCATCGTGGCGGCCTAAGTCCGCAAGGCGCTTCGGCGTTGCGTGAGTTCGTCGAAGCGGGCGGCACCCTCGTGGCCATGGGAGCTTCAACCACCTACGCGCTGCGCGAATTGAATCTGCCGATCGAGATCGTCAAGACCGCACGCCAAGATCGTCGCTTCACTGAAGATGCAACTCCGCGCGAAGCGGCCAGCACGCGCTTCAACATTCCAGGATCGCTGCTGCACGCTGAACCGCGAGGATCCGTCGCATTCACTGCCGGACTTCCCCACCGGTTCGCCGTGTTCTTCGATGGTGCGCTCAGTTTTGATCTCACAACAAGTGCGGAGCCGCTTGTGGAAGGACGCATTCTGTGGGCGCAAAAGGATTTGTTGGCGGTGGGTTGGGCTGAGGGCGCCGAACAAATCGCCGGCAAGACAGCCGCAATCTTGCTGCACCATGGCAAAGGGCACGTGGCGCTGTTCGGTTTCAGTCCGCAATTCCGCACTCAAACTTGGGGCACTTTCCGGCCATTGCTGAATGTGCTGCTGACGCAACAAGCAGACGGGTGAGCTAATCTTGGCGCCATGAGCGCCGAACCCGCGAAACCTGTTCCAACCTACAGCACTTACTTGCAACTGAAGCGTCTGCTTTCGGCGCAGCAACCGCCGGACTATGCGCAACTCGCCGCTGGCAGTGATGCGTCGCTCGCTGCTGTGCGCCCGCACGCGCATCACGACGAAATGCTCTTCATCGTGGTGCATCAGGTGTACGAGCTGTGGTTCTCGCTAACGATTCACGAGCTCACGCGCATTCGCGATTTGCTGGGACGCTGTGGCGGTACGCCGCGCGACACCGTGAGCGAAGAAGACATTCCACGCGCCGTGAATGGGCTGCGCCGTGTCAACGAAATTTTCCAAGTGCTGATCCAGCAGTGGCGCATCATGGAGACGATGAACCCGGCGTCGTTCCTCGAGTTTCGCGACTTGATTACGCCGGCTTCGGGCTTCCAGTCGCTGCAATTCCGGCAACTCGAAATCCTCGCGGGCCTCTCCGGCAATCTGCGCATGGACTTCGAAGGCAAACCCTATGCATCAAATCTCGAAAGCTGGGAGCGCGGCAAGTTGGCAGCGCTCGAAGGCGGATTGACTCTGAAAACGGCGCTGCTGGATTGGCTCTCGCGCACACCCATCGAGAAGGTGTTTCCTCAATTCGCGGAGCGCTACTGCGAGGCCTTCACTGGCTATTGCAACGAACAAGCGGCCCTGCAAGAAAACAACCCCAATCTGTCAGCGGCTCAGCGCGCACGGGCTATCGAGGCCGCGAAAGAGCAAAGTGCCAATGTGCGCAACTACATCCTTGGTGGTGACGCGCAACGCAACCGCGCACATCAAGCCTTCCTGTTTATCGCTAGCTATCGCCATCTGCCATTACTGCGTTGGCCGAGCGCATTGTTGGACTCGCTCATCGAGTTCGAGCAGAACTTCCGCCTCTTCCGCTTCCGTCACGCACGCATGGTGGAACGCATGATCGGCGCACGCACAGGCACCGGTGGAAGCCCAGGCATCGCGTACCTCGACAGCACTTCCAACCACTACAAGATCTTCGGGGACTTGCTTGAAGCTCGCAATTTCACGCTCGCAACGCATCGCGTGCCAGACTTGCCCGACGAATCGGTGCTCGGCTTCCGTTTCGTCTGAGAGCGTCCCGTTCCCGTCAATCTATTCAGGAACTGGAATGATGCAGTCCAAGTGCAGCGACCACAGTTCGGCGCGCACGCTCGGCGCGCCAAGAGCTTCACGCAACGCTTTGCGATAGGTGGAAAGCTGCGGCGCATGCTCCGCGATGAGTTGGTGCGCATCACACTCGTTGGTCTTGTAGTCCACCACCACGACCGTGCCGTCCTCGGTCTTGTAGATCATGTCGATGGTGCCGACCAACGCCAACACCGCATGAGCGCTGCTTTGCATCAGCAGCGGAAACTCACGCGCGAGAATGCGCTGGCCGTGCTCGCGGAAGGCTCTGCACAGTGCCGATTTCGGGAACTTGTGGATGATGGCCTCGGCATCGCTATCCACGGGTCCTTCCTTAGCTAACTCGATCAGAATGCGCGCGGCTTCCGCAACCGGCTCTGCATCTGTGTTCCAAAGTTCGAGAGCGCGATGCACCTGCGTGCCTCGGACGCGCCCATCACGCGCTGGCGCAACAGAAACTGCAACCGAAGAGGTGAGCTCTTCTTCATCGTCGCCATTGTCCTCCGAGGCTGCGCCATCGGCCTCACCATGTCCACCGAGCTTTGAAATTGGAATCGTCAGTGGCCGCTGCCACTCGGGATCATGCTGCGTGCCGAGCGGTAGCGCCACGCGGATCGATGCCAACCCCACTTCCGCTGAAGTCGCTGCCGCGGCCCCGCGCTCGTTGCGACCGAAGCGTCGCCAGAGCACGCCGCCGGGGGCTTCACTCGCAGGCCGCATATCGACTCGCTGCGCGTCCAGCTCTATGCGCATGGCCTTCACTGCACCGGCCTCGATTCGCTTGCGCAACAAGCCAAGAAACACGCCACTGAGGGCTGCGGCCTTGGTAGTGAGCGCCTTGCTCCAAGGCGCAGACAACACCAAGCGTTTGCGCGCTCGCGTGGCCGCCACATAGAGCAAACGCACAAGCTCGTACTCTTCACGTTGCTTCGATTGCTCTTCGGCTTCACTCACATCCAGCGCCTTGGAGCGCATGAGTGTCAAGGCGCACGACTGCGCGCTCATGTCTGGAGCTTCGTCATTGCTTTTGTTGGGCCGCCAGCGGTAAACGCCATGCTTTTCGCGGCCATCGCTCTTGTTCGCATTGCGACCGAGGTCGGCGAAATAGACATGGTCTGCTTCCAGACCCTTGGCTTTGTGCACCGTCATCAAGCGCACGGCATCTTCTTCGGGGTCGGAGGGCGATTTGCTCTCGCGCTCTGAATCGCCAGCAAGCTGTTGGCGCAAGTCCGCGGCCAACAGCGCAGGCGCTTGTCCCGCTTCGAGGCCGCGCTGCACATCCGACAACAATTCCAACACCGCAGCAACGCGAATGTGGCCGAGATCGCGCGCCGCTTCGATTTCTTCGCTGAGCACTTTCGAGCGGAACGCCGCAAAGAACTGCGCGACGGTGGATTCCGCGAAACACTTGCGCAATTCGAGAATGTCACCAATGGCTTGCGTCAGCGTGCAGCGCCAATCGCCGAGCGCTGCGTTGAGCTTGCTGGACAACTTCGCGGCACACTCCGCGTACGCTGCATCCACGGCGGCTGTGATTTCGCAGCGACTCGGAACCACTGTGGGTTTACACAACTGCACGCGCACCGAGCTCAGCCAGAATGACTCCACCGCGGCGTCCGGCATGCCCACCAACGGTGAACGCAAAAAACCCAGCAACGCCACTTCATCGGCGGGATCGAGCACACACAGCAAGGCCGAAACCAAGTCAACGACTTCGCGTTTGCGGTGCCAATCACGTTCTTGTTCGCACACGACAGGGATGCCCGCACGGCGCAGCGCATTCAAATAAAGACCCTGATCCGGCAGCGAACGCAACAGGATCAGATACTCCGTCCATTTCGTCGGCGTCTTGTGCGCCTTCACCTCAGCATCGCGCTGCTTCAAGATGTCCGCCGCAATCGCCACAGCTTCGCGCTGCCTTTGCTGACGCGCATAGTCGCGCGCAGTACCAATCCCAGACACATCCCAATACTCAACGGCCGCACCTGCGCTAAAAACATCCACAGCCTTGGTGTGCGGCACCAATCCGTGGAAAGGCGGTTGGTGTCCTGGCGCTGCCTTCATGTTCGGCACCATGAGCGCGCTGACTTCCGCAAGAATCGGGCGCTGCGAACGGAAGTTCACCGTGAGCTCGCGCTCTTCAGAGCCACATTTGTTCAAGAATCCGCGGAAACCATCGAGCGCTCCGAGGTCGGCGTTACGGAAGGTGTAGATGCACTGCTTTGGATCGCCGATGACAAACAAACCAAATCGTTGCACCGCATTCTCGATGATGCTGCGCACGATGGAATACTGACATGGATCCGTGTCCTGCACTTCGTCGAGCAGCAACTGGTCCATTTCACTTGCAATCTGGCGCGCCACTGAAGAATGATCCTTCAGCAGATCTCGCGTTTGCGTCAACAAGTCGTCGAAGCGCAGGCACCCTTCTTCACGCATGCGCTGTTTCACCAAGGGCAGCAATTCCAACAAAACATCTCGCATTGGAGCAAGCAATTCAGGATCGACAGACTCGAGCGCGTCAAAACGGAGCTTCAACTTCTTTGATAGCGCTTGGAACGCCCGCTGTTGGGCTTCACCGCCAATGGAATCTGCTTCCGATTCGGTCAATCCAGTCGCAAGATTGCCATAGATCACTCTGCTCTTCTTGATTCGTTGGAGTTCCTTCCCAATCGCGGGCCCAGCCAGCTCTTTGCAAATGTTCTCGACAACATCGCAGACTTCGGCAGCCTTTCCTAGTTTTTTGTAATTGCCTTTCTGCGGCGGCAAGCTCTGCACCACAGTTCTGAGATCCGGCAGCATTCCCTGCAGCATGGCGTGGGCGTCGTCCCACGAGAAGCGCATAGCGCGCAAATCTTCAACGCTCGCAGAAGCCTCAACAAGCGTCTCAAGAGCTTCGAGCACATCGAACGGATTCACGGATTGCTTCCACAGCGCGGAAGCGGCGCCTTCACTCGCGCCAGTGAGCCGAGGCAATTCCTCGAAAAACACTCGCCCCACAATGGCCCGCGTTCGCGCCCCCTTGGCGTCGATGCTGAAGCCCGGCGGCAACTTCGCGACCACAGCATGTTCGCGCAACACTCGCTGGCAGAAGGCATGAATGGTGCTGGCTCGCAAGAGATGCGCCTGCGCGGACAATGCCTCCGCGCGTTCACGCAAGCCAGTTGCATCCACCGCAGTGTGCTTCAAAGCAAACAGCCACTGGCATTTCTCGTGCTGCGGGTCTGCGGCCAGACGCTGGAGTTCTTCCGCAAATTTGCGGCCCATCTCTCCCGCCGCCTTTTCTGTGAAAGTCATGCACGTGATGCGTTGCAGCACACGTGCCGCCACGCTCAACGCATCACCCGCACTTGCGTGACGATTCCAGCCTTCGCCCACACACCACACCACGAGGCGGCGAATGAGCGTGGTGGTCTTGCCGGTGCCCGCGCCAGCGATGAGCACCACAGGTTTGCTGAGCTCTTGCAGCGCGAACTCGCGTGCGGCCGCGTCAGCCGCTCGTTGTTGGGTTTCGTTCTCAGTCATTGACGCCGCCTTCGCTGCCATCGTCGGCGTCACTGGAATCGCCGGACTTGCCGGTCAATTGCCACCACTTCGCAAACGCGTCGTTTCCATCGCCCGCATCCTGCAAGAGCCAACGCTGGTTGCTGTCACCGATGACACAGCAACGTTTGAACTCGCACATGCGACAGTTTTCGCCGTCGGCATCTTTGCCGGTGGCCACGCGCGGTGGTGCGAGGTGAATCTCCATTACAGCTTGCAGCACGCTGATGACATTCTCGAGCACGGGACCAGACTTCGCGTTGTCCACCACTTGCAGGCGCTTGCCAGTTTCAAGATCGGCGTCGGGATGAATGATGCCGTAGGCGCCTTGCACCGATTCACCTTGCACGGTGGCCTGCGCGTAAATGGCGCCTTGCAGTTTCGTGCCGCGATCAAGATGCAGCGGCCTCGAACCCAGCTCCATGAGTTTCTTGCCGGTCTTCCAATCGACGAACACGAAGCCGTTTCCGCCACGCACCAACGCGTCCGCATTGAAGGTGATGGGCACACCAGCCACCGTGACATGCTCCTGCGTTTCCGTTCTCCAGACTTCGGTGACGCCGCAATCCCGCAGCACTTGCAACGCGCACTTCACCGCGTCCACCACACGCTTTTCCACACCGTCATGCCATGCGCCCGACTTCATCCACGCTGGCATGACGGCTGAACTCTTTTCTTTGGCCACATGCTCCAGCGCCTCGCGCACCTGCGGCAACCAGTCTTGCGCTTCAGGAGCTGGCGGTGCTCCGCCCTTGCAATCCTTCAGCACGAGCTCCAAAGCCTTATGCACCACCAAGCCAAACGCCATGGCTCCAAGTGCCGTCGCTTGCTCCACCGCGTCTTGCGTCGGCTTCAAACCGATGCGCTTCTCAAGAAACGCTTTCCATCCGCAAGTGGCGAGCGCCTCGAGGCGAGTCGGTGAGATTCCCTTCGGAGTGCCCTCGGCGGAAGCTACAGCATGCCCTGCCTCTTGCAACTTCGATTGCGCTGCCGACGAACGCGTTTCCAACCCAAGCCCGTGCCACGGACTGAGAGACTGCACGCCCACATCTGCACCGCTTTGCCCTGCGTCACGCGACAGCGCACTCTGGGGATCATCGAACATCATGCGCAACCGTGCACGACACACTGCAACCTCCTCACCCAAGAAGTGCTCCGCAGTGAATCGTTGATGTGCAACCGCATCGCCACGCAAACCGGCCAACTGCACAGCAGCACGTGGAGGCAATGCCCCAAAGCGCTCCAGCGACTGTTCATGACGTGCGCGCGTCACCAAGCGCAAGCGCCGCGGTTCACTCGCTCCAGGTGCGTCCATCAACCGCACCACCCACGGCGCAGCGGCTTGCTCGCGGCCTTCGTCATCGGCGCAACGCCACGTGAGCGTGCAGTGCTTGGCGGCGTGCAACAGTTGCACAAACAAGTGCGCGTCTTCCTGAAACGCATCGTCGCCACTGAGCGCGGCGAGGCCAGCCAATCGAACCGCAGCACGCGCCACCGCCGGGAACACGACCGCGGGCTGAAGCGTGCGGGGCCAAGTCCCTGCTTCCACTCCCAAGAGAAACATGTGTTCGAAGTGCAACCCACGCGCGCGAGCTGGGTTCAACAACTGCACGCCGTACCCCTTGCTGCCAATCGTGCCCGCCGCTTGAGTGCGCAATTGCTTGGCGGTCCACGCGCGCCAAGTGCGCGTACTGCACATGAATTCCGGCGGCAAGGCGTCAAGCAATTGCTGCGCCGTCCCGAGCGACTCCAACGCCGCATCGACAATTGCACCACCCGCAGAGCCTGTGCTGGTTTGCTGCTGCCACTCCGCGATGGCCAGAGCCAACCAGGCGCTCCACTCCACGCGTGTCATGCGCACTTCCGCCGTCAAGATTTGCAAAGCGTTCGACGAAAGCGCCGCACGGCTCGCACGCAACACTGGATGATCGGTCTCGCCCTGTTCCAGCAGCGTGGCGACAGCGATGCACGCGCGGTCTTTCGCCGTGTGACAACCGCGCGGTTGCTGGCCGTGAAAGGGAATGCCAAGTTCGTCGAGTGCCCGCGCAACTTCGGCGCAGCGTTGGTCGTAGTCGCGCATGACAACGGCAATACGCTCAGGCCGCAGCGCGAGTGCATGGTCTTTGAGCAGCGCACAAATGCGTAGCGCCACTTCATCGGCCTCGGCTCCGAGTTGCGGTGCTGAGAAAAAACTGAGTTCGGGTTTCGCTGCGACAGCGTTGCCAGTTGCAGCATCAACGTTTTCGAACTGCGTGGCGAACGCAGCCACATGACGCTGCGAATCCGCCAGCGGCAAAGGCAGCGCGCTGGAATCGAGATGTTCCAGCCACACCGTGGCGCCGCGTTCGTGCAACGCACGCAGCAAGTCCGTTGCGAGACCCGTCGCGCTCGCGAAACCCACAACATGCACGTTGCCGGGTGCGCACCCGTGAGGCAGCGCGCGCGCATCCGCACGCACGAGCACCGCCGCACGGCGCAACACTTCGTCTTGAGCTCGTCCGCCATACCCGCTGCGTTCAAGCACCGCGCGCAGCGCCGGAACGAAGCGCGATCCCAATTGCCACTGTTCCGCTGGGACTTGCTCCAGCGCTTTCAAGACTGCGATCGAGTTCGTGGAACACAGCCCTGCGCTCAACAGATCAGTCACTGCTGCGCTGAATCCGGTTGGCGGGCTGCCCATAAGCGGAGCAACTGGATCGAAATCGAGGGCCAGAAGCTCGAGGAGCGGCCCCTCTTCAGGCTCCTGCACACCACAGCGGCTCAGCACATCTCGGGCGAAACGCCATAAAGCGATCACCTCCACCCCAAGCACCGGCCCCCCTGCGGCAATCACACCTTGAAGCTGCTTGCGCAACGGCCCGCTGGCCGCGATAACGAGGGTGAGACCAAACGAGGAGCGAGCGCACTCAGCCCGAACCTCTTTACTGAGGCGAACTTGGAGCGCCCCACTGTTGGGGCAAGTTTTGATGGGCATCACGCCTCCCTTCGCACGGTCGCGTGCGCCTGTCTACCACGGCGAAGCGACATTCGAGCCTCCTAAAGTCACACAGCCTTCATTCGGGCGAGCTCTCGGCATTCGGGCTGAATCCTGTATTTTCTGCACGGTCCAAGATTTTCTAAAAAGTGCTATCGCTTTGAATCTCGGCTGGTACCATCGTGACGTTCGAGGGCAACCTTGGACAACGCGCCTAGGGTGCCAGACCACTGGTGCGTCACCAACCGATTCGTCCGCGGGCCAAGTTGGACGTCTCGGTCCCTTCCTCGGGCCTCGTTCCTCGTGAACGGGGCCCGTTCTATTTGCTGGCGAGGCCCGGAAGACCAAGAGTGGCTGCGTTGGACATGCCCCAATTCGGGCAGTACAATCTCACGTCGCTCAGGTGCGTGGGTTGGCCCAGCCTGCGACGCTCTTAAGTTTGGGCACATTCGTACACCACCACAGGGAGCGGTCTTAAAGACCGGAGCTGCGTATCACAGCCACCGGTCTTTAGGCTCATTATCACCGACATGGCAAAGGGTTCCCAAATCGTGTCTCTCGACGCCACCGACAAACCAGAAGAAGGAAACGAGTTCGAACTTGCGATGCGAGCCGAACGCGACGCGGGGCAGTTCACCTCTGAACTGGCCAAGCGCAAAGCCAAGCTCGACAACGAGCCCAGCCCAGATGATCCTCTCGGCATCTATCTGAAAGACGTCGGCAGCCATGAGCTGCTCGAACCTGAACAGGAACACATCCTGCTCGGCGATCTCATCTACTTCCGCAATCTCTGGATCAACGCCTTCTTGCATAAGGAAGGGGCCCTCAAGGCCGTTTGGGACGATCTCGAGCAGTGGAAGAAGGGCCAGATGGCCGCGCGCTCGCTCGTTCCCGGACCACCGAAACCGAAACCGGGGCGCGAGGACAGCGAAGACTATGTCGCGAAGTTGCATCGCATCTTCGAACGACACGTGAACCGTCGCCCGCGTCGCCCGTTCCAAATCACTCGCAGCAACGAAGTCAGCACGCTGCGTTTGTTGCATGTGTTGCTCTACGTCGGTTTGCGCCCTGGTCCGCTGAAGCGCTATCGCGATGCCGCCATCGCCGAGGGCGTGCGACAGGTGCGCGAAGAAATCCGCCGCTGTCGCGACAGCTTCGTGAACGCCCGCCGCCCTTTGATCGAGCGCAACTTGCGCCTCGTGCTGAGCGTCGCCCGCAAGTTTGATGGCGGTCCTCTCGCCTACTCCGAGCTCATCCAAGAAGGCAATCTCGGGCTCATTCGCGCCACGGAATCTTTCTCGGCGCGCTTCGGCGTCCGTTTCAGCACCTATGCCTATCTCTGGATTCGCCAAGCCATCTTGCGCGCCCTTGAAGACAAGTCGCGCACCATTCGCTTGCCTGTGAATGTGACGCAGAGTTTGCGCAAGGTCGCAAAGCTCGACCCCGAGGCCTACGACAATCCCAGCAGCATCACCGATGATGCCAAGCGCTCGCGCTTGACGGAGATGCTGGCGAATCCTTCGGTGGCACGCCCTGTGCTGTCGTTGGACTACGGCCCTGAAGACGAGAGCCGCCTCGGCGACCTCGTGGGTGACAAGAACGCAGTGTCACCGGACAGCCCCATCATCGCCGACGACATCCGCAATCTCGTGCGTCGCAGCTTGTCGATTCTGCCGGACCGGCACCGCTTGGTGCTGCGCCTGCGTTTCGGCATTGACTGCCCCATGGCGCATACGCTGGCCGAAATCGGCAAGATGCTCGGCGTCAGCGCTGAACGCATCCGTCAGATCGAAGCCTCGGCCTTCGATCGCTTGCGCGCCGGGCCGGATGGCGGTTCGCTCGAGGAGATGGTCGCCGACTGAAGTGCCCGCCCCCCTGTGCATGGCAGAAGACTTCGCAACCCTCGGAACGGAATCGCAATCGAACGGCAAACCGTTGGATTTACTGACCACCGAGGAGTTGCTGCGCGCCATCAATGCTGAAGACAAGCTCGTTGCAAACGCAGTCGCTGCGAGTCTCGCGAGCCTCAGCAAAGTTGTCGATGCAGCCGTACTGCGATTGCGCGCAGGTGGCCGATTGCACTACTTCGGAGCAGGCACTTCAGGCCGACTAGGCGTGTTGGATGCAAGCGAAGTGCCGCCCACCTTTGGCGTCGATGCGAGTGTCGTGCAAGGGCACATGGCTGGTGGCGCTGACGCACTACGCAATGCCGTCGAAGGCGCCGAAGATTCCAACGAGTTTGGCCAACGCGATGTCGAGCAAGCGCGCATCGAGGCCAACGATGTGGTGGTGGCGTTATCGGCGAGCGGGCGCACGCCCTACGCACTCGGCGTGTTGCAAGCGGCTGCGCAACGCGGAGCTCTCACCGTGGCAATGGTGTGCAACAGCGGCTCCCCCATGGAACGCGTGGCGCAGCACTGCATCTGCGTGCTGACAGGCCCAGAAATCCTCAGTGGCTCTACACGCATGAAAGCTGGCACGGCGCAAAAGCTGGTGCTGAACATGCTGAGCACGGCTCTGATGGTGCGGCTCGGACGCACTCATGGGGCTTTGATGGTGGGCGTGCAAGCCACCAACGAAAAACTTCGCGCCCGCGCCTTGCGCATCGTGCAAACCATCAGCGCTGCACCCCAGGCGGATTGCGAAGCCGCGCTCGAGGCTGCCGCAGGTGATGCACGCGTCGCCACTTTGATGGTGAGCCGTAGCCTCGATGCGCAAGCCGCGAGAAAGCGCTTGGAAGCCTGCGACGGTTCGTTGCGCGCGGCGCTCAATCTGCATGCCTGAAATCAGAGGCTAAGCACGGCTCCCGGAGCCGCTTCTTCGGGTTCGCATCCACGACGAAAAATGCGCGCACCCTTGATGCCGTGCAATTCGACGCGCTCGCCTTCAATCCAAAGTTGCGCCCCTTCGCGCAACCCGACCACGGGCGCCGCGTTCATCTCGTGAAATTCGCGGATGCGGTCTTCGCGCGTTTCGCCCATGTGTGTACTGCCTAGATCCACGTCGAGGTAGTGCGGGTTAATTTGAAAACTCACCAACCCGAGAGCATCGAAAGCTGGTGGCTGCACGATAGGCATGTCGTTGGTGGTCTTGAGTGTGGGGCAAGCCATGTTGGTGCCCGCGCTGCTGCCCATGTAGCGCATGCCTTCATCGAGCACGCGTTGGCGAATCACTCCCAACACATCGTGAGCATAGAGCGCTGTGAGCAACCGGAATGTGTTGCCGCCGCCGATGAACAACGCCTGCGCTGTGCGTAGTGCAGCCGCTGGGTCCGCGCACTCGTGCAGAGAGATCAGCTCCAATCCGAGTTCTGAAAAACGCTGGCGTACCTTGGCTGTGTAGGCATCGTGGTTTTGCACTGCCCAGGGCACAAAGTACACACGCTGCACACCTTCGAAGAAGCACAGCAGGTCTTCCTCGCAGTGATGCAGATAAGCATGCCCATGGACTTTCGACGATGACACCAAATACAAGCGCTTCATGCGCGCAGCATAGCCCGGCTGCGGGGCTCTGGACCCCGCAGGTAGACTGCGCCCATGCGCAAGCACTGGACCCTTGACCCTGAGATCTGTTACCTGAACCACGGGTCTTACGGCGCTTGCCCCAAAGTGGTGCAAGAACGCCAAACTGCGTTGCGTGCGCAAATGGAAAGCGAGCCCGTGCGCTTCATGGGCCGCGAATTGCCGGGACTGGTGGAAACCGCGCGCGCGCGGCTGGCGACACTGTTGCACTGCGAGCGCAAAGAACTGGCACTGATTCGCAATGCGACGACGGGTGTGAACGCAGCACTGCTCTCGTTCCCGCTTCACGCCGGCGACGAAGTGATCGTTACCGACCACGAATACAACGCCTGCCGCAATGCCCTGGATCGCCGCGCTGCGGACACCGGCGCAAGTGTGCGTTTGGTCAAATTGCCTTTTCCCGTACGCCACGAAGACGACATCGTGGAGTGCATCCTCACTGCCGTGGGCCCACGCACGCGCTTGCTGCTGATCGATCATGTCACCAGCCCGACTGCGCTTGTGTTGCCGGTGCATCGTTTAGTGCCGGCGCTGCGCGAAAAAGGCGTCGAATGCATTGTTGATGGCGCGCATGCTCCCGGCATGGTGCCGCTCGACCTCGAGGCGCTGGGCGCCGCGTTCTACACAGGCAATTGCCACAAATGGCTGTGTGCGCCCAAGGGCACGGCGTTCTTGCGCGTGCGCGAAGATTTCATCAATCGCGCGCGTCCGCCAGTGACCAGCCACGGCATGAATCAATCCTCCGGTGACAAGAGCCGTTTCTTGCTGGAGTTCGATTGGACCGGCACAGACGACTACACCGGTTGGTGCACCTTGCCCACCGCGCTCGATTTCATGGCGGGGCTGGTTCCCGGTGGGATCGACGGGCTCATGGCCGCGAATCGGCAAAAAGCGATCGCAGCGCGCAAGCTCTTGAACGAAGGCCTTGGTGTCGAACCCGTCGCGCCGGAATCGCTGCTTGGAAGCCTCGCTGCGGTGCGCGTGCCGGATTCAGACCAAGGTTGCGTGCCAGGCGCTTTCGATGTCGAGCCTTTGGGCGAGCGCTTGTTCACTGAACACAAGATTGAAGTGCCTGTCGTTGTGTTCCCAAACGCGCCGCAACGCCTCGTGCGCATCAGTGCGCAGGCCTACAACACCATGAACGATTACGAACGCCTTTCCCGCGCGCTCAAGACCATCTTCGCGTAAAGGGACGCTGGGATTCGTAACCGCGAGGATGCGTTGATGCGTGCCAAGCGCAACGCAACCCGCGCCGTCGTTCTCACTTGAGCCGCTCGCAGCGCGGCGTCAGGCGAGCGTAAAGAGTGCGACGATTTCGAGATGCTGCGTGCCAGCAAATTGATCCACAGGGACACAGCGCTGCATGGTGTAGCCCGCCTTGAGCAAGGCTTGGGCTTCATCACTAAATTGACGCGGATCGCAAGAAACCAGCACGACGCGCGGGACTTTGAGCGCCGCCATCGATGCCGCTACGCGACGCCCGAGTCCTGAGCGCGGTGGATCAGCCACCAACACATCCGCAATGCCGCGCGGGTCGTAAAGGTTTTCCATCGCCTCTTCGGCAGTGAGTTGCAAAACAGCGACGCGCTTGTTCCCCTTCGCATTGGCGCGCAAATCGGCCACCGCAACGGGGTCGGCTTCGACAGCCACCACATGCCCAGCGTCGCGCAATGCCGTGAGCGCGAACAAACCCACGCCCGAGCACAGATCCACGGCGCGTGTCTTCGCATTCATCGGGCCAACCAGCTCTTGCACCAGTTTGGCCAAGGCCGTAGCGCCTTCCGCGTGTCCTTGGAAAAACACGCCGGCAGAAACGCGCATGCGTACGCCGTCGACTTCCTCGTGAACCGCCGGGATGCCGCGCAAATATCGGTCACCCTTCTTGGTGCGCAGCATCACGTTCGCAGGGATCGTCACGGGATCGAGGCCGCGCGGCAACGCTTCCCCTTCGAACACCACCAGTTGCTCGCCAGTCGTCGCCGACGCGCGCAACTCGACCGACTGCACACCGGCGCAATGCCCGTCGAGAAACATGCGCAACTCTTCAACCAAAGGATGCAGCGCAAGGCAATGATCCACCGCAACAAGCGCGCGCGATCCGACGCCGGATGCATCAGCCTTGCTGATCCACGCGAGGCGCCCGCTGCGGTCAGGTATGAAACGCGCGTGATTGCGGTGGCCTTTGACCAAGCCCCCGGGGATGCGCACGGGCTCAATCACAGCGGCATCAACGCCGATGCGCGCGAGCAGCGCTTGCAACACTTCCACTTTCAGCGCGGCGGCGCCGGATGGAACCACATGCAGCATCGAGCAACCGCCGCATCCATCAGGCGTGTCGTAAACACAAGGCGACACGCGACGCAACGCAGAAGGCGTGAGCACTTCAATAAGCCGCGCACGGTCGTGACGCCGGCCGCAATCGGCCAGTTCGACATCCACGTCCTCGCCCGGCAACGCGCCCGGCACGAACACGACTTTGCCCTCGTGGCGAGCGATCCCTTCGCCGTCGGCACCCATGGCATCAATTTTTAGACGCAGGCTCAAGTGTTCACACCCTCCAGGCGCACTGGCAATCTCCCGAAGGGTTGCGTGCGGCCTAACAATACCTTCGCCAGCGCTTCCAGTTGCGCGTCACGGAAACCGTAGCTGGCCAGCATGGCACAGTTCGCGGATTCAGGCACAACTTCCAAATCGAAGGGCGAACGCAACGCGAGCAACACCACGCGAGGGTGCGCGGCGCATAACGCGCGTGCGAGGTCGGCTTGTGCACCAATGCTGCGCGCAGCGGTGAGGGCCAACAGGACCGTTTGGTGCTCAGCAGCCTTCGCAATTGCCGAGCCAATCGTCACTGCGTCCGGACGCGCTGGAATGCGCAATACGGACACGTTGTCGCCAAGAGCTTGCACCAAGGCAGACCCATCCGCTTCGCCGCGCAAAGGGTCTTCCACCAGAGTGCCTGCTTCGAGCACGGGCAAGAGGAGCAAGATGGAATTGGTCGTGCTCTGTCCTGCTGCGCCATACACCGCACGGGCAGGAGCGCTGTTCGTCGACAAACGAGCGTTGCCAGCATGCAAGGGCACAAGACGTTTCGGATCGCTCAACACCGTGATGGCGCGGCCAGCGATGGCGGCGGCCAATTGGTGCGCCTCGGATGTCAGCGCCGTCATGTCCGCGATCGAACGCGATGCCTGCGGCAGAAGCGAATCTCGCACAGTGGTCGCACGCAACACACTGTTACGCGCTCCGGCGCACCACGATTCAGAGCGTGCGATGCCTTCCACCAGCACAGCGCGCGCTTCGCGTTGCAACGCGGCGTCGCTACACACCGTCAGCACATCGTGGCCCGCTGCGAGCGCATTGCGGATGGCCGCAGCGAAATCGAAACGCTGCCCTATCGCGCCCATTTCCATGTCGTCGGTGAGCACGAGCCCTGTGAACTCGAGCTTGCCGCGCAAGAGATCGGTCGTGATGGCGCGACTGAATGTTGCGGGGTTTTTAGCGTCGAGCGCTTGGTAGACCACATGACTGGTCATCACCAGCGGCACTGCCGCACGTACGGCCGCGCTGAATGGTGCGAGGTGCTGTGCGTGATCCTGCGCTGCAACGAAGGGCAAGTCCAAATGCGAATCCACATTGGCGCTACCAAGGCCGGGGAAATGTTTGGCACACGGCAGCACACCACCAGCGTGCAGACCATCAATCAGCGCAGCGCCGAGACGCGCGGCCAACTCTGAATTGTTGCCGAAAGAACGAATGCCCGTGGATGGATTGGCGCCTGTGGTCGCGAGATCCAAAGCCGGTGCGAGCACGACATCAACTCCGATGCAACGCAGCATGGTGCCGGTCAAACGCCCTTGCTCCCGCGCGAGATGCTCGCCAAGAGTCGGTTCACGAGTGGCGATGGCGCCGAGAGCCATGTTGCCCGGAAATGAAGGCAATAGACCTGCGAAGCGCTCGACGAGCCCGCCTTCTTGGTCCACCGCAACGAAGAGGTCGTCGCCAAGGAGCGTGCGCAGCTCCGTGCACAGTGAGGTGACTTGTTCGAGCGAGCGAATGTTGCGCTTGAACAGAATCACACCGCCGGGGCGCAGATCTGAAAGGTGCTGTTCCGTCGCGTCATCGAGATTTGTGCCCGGAATCCCCACCCAAAGCAACGCACCAGCAAGTTCTCGAGGATCAGCGCCCATGGTTCTTGGCATGTTGCCCGCTCAGGGGCCCGGGCCCAAGCACCCTCATGCGCGGGGCGCACGAGGCGCGCAGGCGGTCACGCCAAAAGTGAGGAGCGAAGAGATTGGAATGAACCACGGCCAGGCGATGACTGGCTCGGGTAACCCGAAGATCTGCTTGTGGAAGAAGAGCATTGCGCCCGCAACGATGCCCACGCAGAGCGCGAGCACGACGAAGCCGTCGCGCCGACGCGGCAGCAACAAAGCGCACAAGAATGTTCCCAGAATGCCGCCATACAGCACTGTCATGGCGGAGAGAGCGATGTTGACAAGATCGTCGCTAGATTGCTCAGCCCACCAAACAAAGAACAGCGCGACGCCGAGCAACACCACGCCGCAACCCGCCATCAACATCCGCACGGAACGCAGCGTGTTGGTGCGCGCTGGGAAGAGGTCTTTCGTCCAAGTGGCGACGACCGCATTGATAGTTGCGCCGAGGCTGGCCACTGCGGCCGCGAAAAGCCCGGCGAACACCAACCCGCGCAAACCTGAAGGCATCACATGCATGATGAAATTGGGGAACACACGACGCACTTCATCTTTGCCCACAATGCTGTAGCCCTCGGCAGGCAAATGCTGGTGATACACCCACAGCACCGTGCCTACCGACAAAAACATTCCGACGATCGGAAATGTGAACAGCCCCGAGACGATCAAGCTGCGTACCGCTCCTTTTTCGGTGCGCACATTCAAGAGATGCTGCACGTTCTCTTGACATGTGCCGTGTGTGGCGAGCGTCAGGAACGCGCCTCCAATGATGGCCACGAGCAGCGGCTTGTGTGAAGCAAGCATGTTCTCGCCAGCGCCGAGATTGATGAATTGAAGTTTGCCGGCGGCGAGGGCCTCAGAGACTGCGCTGCCAAAGCCCACGCCCGCTTCATCGAGTTTCAGCACCGCGAACACCACGGCTGTCGTGGCACCGATGAAAAATATGGAGCCCTGCGCAACATCGGTCCACACCACAGCCTTCAAGCCGCCGAGCATGGTGTAGATCGTGGCGATGCAGCAAATGCCGACAATGGCTGCAAATAGATCCACCTGCGCGACAACGGCAAAAGCCACCGCAGCTATGAACGTGCGCACACCGCTGCCGATCAGGCGCCCAACCACAAAGGCCATCGCGGTGGCGCGCTGCGTACGCGGGCCGATGCGAGTAGCAAGAAAGCCGTAGGCCGTCGGCAGATTCAGGCGCCAATACAGCCGCACCAGCACTGTGCCCACAATAATCTTGCCGAGCAGCGCACCAATCGCGAACTGCAAGTAATTCCAGTTCGTGCTGAACGCCGATTCCGGCACACCGATGTAGGTCGCAGCGGACACTTCGGTGGCCAACACCGAAAACACCACAGCCCACGCGGGCAAGTCGCGATCAGCACGCAGATGAGCGTCGGCGCTTTTCGCACCTCGCCCCGCGCGCATGCCCACACCAACGATCAGCGCCACGTAGGCGCCGACTACAGACCAATCCAACCAACCCATGCACGCGAGCTTATCAGGGCTGAAACCGCGCGCCTGCTCACAATGACACACTCACCGCTGCACTTTGGGCAGACGCCGAATGTACAAGCTGCCGCCCATGTTCTTCGCACACAACGGCATTTCCTCTTTGATGAAATCGCCAAACATGAAGTGCACATAGGTGTTGAAGAACTGGATACTCCACTCGGAGTTGTAGGACAGAAACGCGCGTAGAAAATCGTTCTCATTCCAATAGCGACCCTGCACCAACCACTCGGCCGGATACTCGAATGGATAGAAAATGTCATGGAAGTGAACAAAGACACCGGGTTGCAGACGCGGCAAGATCTCAAACATCAGGCGCTGCAAGTCGCTGCCACACTTGACGACATGACTTGAGTCAACGAACAAGAGATCGCCTGACTACAGTGCCAAGAACGTATCCAGTGGGACCGTTTGAATCGGTTGGGCGATAATACTGACGTGTTCTCTGTCGCTGTCGCGCAGCAAACTCAGCAGGCGCGCTGGATACGGTTCAATAAACGTCATCTCAGGGCGCAGAGAGAAGCACGCATCAACCGTGTCCAGCATGACGGCGGATGAAAAGCCTGAGCCGACCTCAATAATCCGCTTTGGCTGATTCTTCCTTAGGAAGCAATACAGAAAAATGGCATCGGAGTCGCTGAACCAGCCGTTGTCGTAGAAGTACCGGTGTGCAGGCGTCTGCTTTTCAGAAAACGGAACATCTGTGGTGAACGCTGCGGATTCGTGGAGCAACTCCTGCTGCCCCTTTGCGTTCAATTCTATCCCGAGGAGTTCCTTGCTTGGCGGTTGAGTTGCGGCGACGTACGCATGCACGTCCTTCCGGGACGGGATGGTCTAATAGTAATGACCCGCCGGATAAACGCCTTGCTCACGGGTGTGTTTGCTGAGAGTTCGAAGCAGCGGCACTGGCGTTGATGTGCTTCACGATCTGCTTGTCTTCGTCGGAGATGTGATGCGCAAGCCAGTCCGCAAGAAAGACCATCACTACGATCGACAGAGTCATGTTGCCGGCAGCGTGCTTTGCTTCAATGTCTATGACCTTCTTGGTCAGATCGTCGTGAAACACTTTGTGGGCGGCATAGCCGGGGAATCAACTTTCTCGCATGCTGGCTTCTTCAGCGCTGAAATGCTCAACAGTGTAGGTGCGCAGAAAGGCAAGCGTCCTGCCGATCTCCTCGCGGCCTGCGCCGCTTTTCATCGCGTCGTGAAGCTTGTTCACCGCGTCGAAAAGCCCAGCGGGCTGACGGTCGATGACTGCGTGTCCGACCTTGTAGCGGCCGTCGAATGTGATGAATGACATTAGCGGGTCCTTAAACAGCTAATCGGCAGCACTGCTACGCGACTTCGCCAAATCCCGCGCGGCCATGATCACGGGTAATGCACCCCGTTCACCCCGTTCGATGCGAGTGAACATTCGTGTTGCTGTGCTACGAGAGTGCCGGGCGAATCACCGCGACCTCAGCTTTTTCGTAGCTATTCATTCTCCGGAAGTCCGTGCCTGCAACGGCTTTGGCGAGTAGCAGCCCGCTGACCGATGTCAGTGCGATTGTGGATCCGATTGTCCTCATTGATCGAGAACATCATGCCCTGCTGCTGCGGTATGCTGGGCGCGTGCAGCAAACGCTATCGCTCTGTTTTTGTGTGATCGCCCTCGTGGCGTGTACCGCAGAAGGCACGCGACAGGAAGCGGTGGCAGAGCGGCACGAGGAACGAACCATGACTCCGCCCAGCGCAGCAATCAGTGCGGACAAAATTCCGGTGTTAGATCGCTCACTTCCGGCAGAGGTGCAAAGCGCCACTTTCGCGATGGGATGATTTTGGGGGCCCGACTCCCGGTTCGGGAGTCTGCAAGGTGTGTTGCGTACGCGCGTGGGCTATGCGGGCGGCAGCAGCGCGAATGTGAACTACAACAACATTGGCGATTGGATGGAAGCGATCCAAATCGACTTTGATCCCAAACAGGTCCACTACAAAGACTTGCTTGAGATCTTCTTCGCCGAGCACGATGCGTGCGACGCACCGTGGAAGCGACAATACGCGTCGGGAATCTTCTTTCACAATGAAGCTCAGAAGGAAGTTGCGACGCAGGCGCTCGCGGGCTTCGGCACCGCGCAAGGGCGCAAGCCTGTGACAGAGATTGCTCCCGTCGTCTTTGCGACCGCCGAGGACTATCACCAGAAGTACTACCTGCGTCAGACGCATGCCTTGGCAGCAGACCTTATTGCGGCATTCAACAAGAATGAGCACAATTTCCGCGAATCCACCGCTGTGGCGCGTGTGAATGGATATCTCGCCGGAAACGGCGCCGCCACCGACTTAGCCCGTGAACTGAAAGAGCTTGGGCTTTCAGAGGCTGGACAGAAGTTCTTGACGCTCAGCCACGAACGCAATCGCTGAGCTCCAAGGCAGCGCGTCCTATCAGCAGCCGCCTTGGGCCAGATTCATCGATGCGCTCACTTCGGCCAGAGCATGATGACTTCGGCCATAGCAATCAGCGTCACGAGGCTGTGACCGGCATCTACCATCCAAGCGCATATGGGAGCGTTGACGAACTTGGCGTGCGTGAGCGTGATAGGCATGGAGAAACCAAGCCAACAAAGGAATCCGAATCCAAGCGCGCACATCCAGTCTGATGGCATCTTCATGGCCCCGGCGAATACCGCCATCACCCAGCCCATAATGAAGTAAGTGATCAATGCGGTGGCGAACGGACCCGCACAGCCGCGCTTCTTCGTCTCCTCCAAATGTGCTTCCGTGAAACCGTGGGCCTTCACCCAAGCATTGGAGAAGAGAACCGGCGAATACCACAAGCCGCCAATGACAAATGCCACCAATGTGGACACCAACACGGACCAGCCATTCACGCAATCGCAGATATTAGGCATGAGTTGCTCCCGATGGGATTGGCACCGACAGCTCGCGCCCCCCGCAAGCGTCTGCGGCGGATAATGCCACACGCAAGCACCGCTGGATAGCCGCGAACCTCAGCGCAGCGCGTGGCGGCTGCCGGGTTTCTCAACGGAGCGCGTCTTCGAGCGCCGTAGCGGCGTCCGTGCGCGCGTCGCGATATTTCACAATGAGCGCTATGGATTTCGACAACCCCTGCGCCATGGCGTAATCGCCCTGAGCCTGCTGCATTCCTGGCACCACGACAGCCCCCGCTGGCACTTCGCCGCGCAAACTGCGCCCGTGCACAAGATCATGAATAACGCTCGCCGCTGTGAGGATCACACCTGCCGCCAACACCGCTCGTTCACGCACCACCACACCTTCAAGCACTCCAGCAAGCGCACCAATGAACGCACCGTCCTCCACCACTACCGGCCGCGCACCTGCTGGCTCAAGCACACCGCCGATTTGCGCCCCCGCACTCAAATGAACGCGCGCGCCCACTTGCGCACACGAACCCACAAGTGCATGGCTATCCACCATGCTGCCTTCTCCCACCCACGCGCCGACATTCACATAGGCCGGCGGCATCAGCACCACCCCTTTGCCAATGTGAGCCCCTCGCCGCACCGCGCTGCCTCCCGGCACGAGGCGCACCTGATCGTTCAAGGTGAATGCGCGCGCTGGATACGCAGATTTGTCGAAGAAGGGAAACCCAGGCCCAGGCGTTGCAACCACGGTGCTATTGCGGAAACCCGCGAGGATGGCGCGCTTCACCCAAGCATGCGCAACCCAATCACCGGCAACATTGCGACTCGCTGCACGCACTTGGCCAGATTCCAAAGCATCCAACAACGCCGCATGAAATACCGTGAATTGCGGATCGGCCTGCACAGTGGCATCCGAGCGCTCGAAAAATGCGTGCAACGCTTCAGGCATCATGCGCGCACGCCCTCCGCAGCAACACGCGCCTTTTGCAGCGCACGACGCAAGAGCTCGCATGTTGCTGGTTGCGCGTCCGTAAGTGGCAACCGCAGGTGCGAACCGCACAAACCCAATTCGGCGAGCGCGGCTTTCACCGGGATCGGATTGCTCTCAGCGAACAACGCGTCCATCAACGGCAGCAGCGCCGCATTCAACGCCGCGGCCTGATCGCGCCGGCCCGCACGTGCCGCATCCACGAGCGCTTTCATTTCGCGTGGCAATACATTGCCAAGGACCGACACCAACCCTTCCGCGCCGACAGCGATACTCGCGACGGCGAGATTATCGTCACCTGCAAGAAGTGTCTTGCCCGGAGGCAACCACCGCGCCAGTTCTCCGATTTGCCCAAGATCGCCACTGGATTCTTTCAGCGCAACCACGCTTTCGATGCGCCAAAGCAAATCCATCGTGTCAGACGTCATATTCAATGCAGTGCGCCCGGGAACGTTGTAAGCCACGAGTGGCAAACCTGGAGCTGCATCTGCACAGGCACTGTAGTGCGCGACCAAACCAGCAGGCATAGGCTTGTTGTAATAGGGAGTGACAACCAACGCGCCATGAGCACCCAGCTGCTGTGCTCTACGCACCAGCGCCGCCGCGGTCTTGGTGCTATTCGATCCTGCACCTACACACACGCGCGCCGATCCAGCTTCTTCCAACACCGCCGTGATCACCGCATCGCGTTCTCGTTCATCAATCGTCGCTGCTTCACCCGTGGTGCCCAGTGGCACGACGAAATCCACGCCACCGCCTACGACATGACGCACAAGAGCGCGCAACGCGGGAAGATCCAATGCGCCACTCGCACTGAACGGAGTCGCCAAGGCCACGCCAAGTCCGCTGAATGCAGGCTTCATTCGAGGGCTCCCAAGACGCCTTCGAGAGCGCTACGCGCCACATCGTCCATCGTGAATAGGCCACGCTTTACACTGAGAAATGCAGCCGCCATCACAGCCCCGCGCCCACAAGGCAACAGCGAGCGCGCTTCATGACGAAGCTCAATGGCTTCATCGGCGCTGTCGATGCCCACCACATGCCAACTGTGTTGCCCGGAACCCGCGCGCACCGAACTGACGCAGAGCTCTTCCGCCGTCAGAGCCGCTGCGCCCGGTGTAGCGGTGCCATGCTTGTTGGATAGTTGCGAGAGCATGCGG
The DNA here is from genome assembly GCA_009691765.1 of Planctomycetota bacterium. Classification (GTDB taxonomy): domain Bacteria; phylum Planctomycetota; genus SXUL01. The sequence continues at coordinate 161,479 of SIAO01000002.1, forward strand.
TTCGCCAACAACTTCGCAGTGCCACTCGGCGCATCCACTTTCTTCGCGTGGTGCTTCTCCATCACATACGGATCGAAACCCGGAGTGACACTCGCATAGCGCGCAAGCACGGCGGCCAAGCGCGCCATGAGAGCCACACTCAACGAGAAATTGGGCGCGATGAGCAAGCCGATGCGCCCCTGCGCACGCTCGGCCAAGGCGCGCGCGTCGATGTCCGTGACACCAACGACGAAGGGCGTCTCCGCGGCGAGCGCCCAATCGAGATGCTCCGTCACCGCTGCGGGCAAACTGCAATCCACGGCAACATCCACGCGGCCCAGAGGAGCGCACGCGCCGCGACCGAGCATCCATGCCACTTCATGGCCAGCAGCCACCGCCGCCGTACTCACGGCTTGTGCCAAACGCCCGCGCCCAAAGATGCCGATTCTCATGCGCCACCTCCAGGGAGGAGTTCCGCGTGCAAGCGCCGCAGCGCTTCATGCGCATCTGCATTCGCGAGCACAAGGCTGAGATTGATCTCATTGGCACCCATGCTGATCATTTCGATATTCATGCCGCGCAATGCGGCAAACGCACGGGCTGCCACACCAGGCGTGCTGCGCAATTGCTCGCCCACCAAAGCCACGATGGCGCGCTCGCGCACAACAGTCGCCTTCGCGAATGCGCGAATCTCATCGAGAGCTCGGTCCATGTCCACATCGTTTTCAACCGTCACCGACACCGAGATTTCTGCCGTGGCCACCAAGTCCACGCTGATGGCATGCCGTCCAAAGATCTCGAAGAGTTTTGCGAGAAAACCAGGTTGATCCAACATGCGGCTGGATGTGACGGTGACCACGGCCACCGGCCCGCGTGAAGCCAAAGCCGTGATGGCGCGCCCACTCTTCACATCTCCGCGAATGGTGCTGAATCGTCCATCAGGTTTTTGCGTGTGGCGCACTGTCACTGGGATGCCCGCTTCTACGGCCGGTTGAATTGTCGAAGGATGCAGCACCTTGGCGCCGAAAGCTGCGAGCTCAGCCGCTTCGGCAAAAGAAAGTTCCGCTATAGGCTGCGCTTGCGGCACGACGCGCGGGTCGCAGGTGAGCACGCCTTCGACATCCGTCCAGATTTGCACTTCTGAACTCTTCAACGCTGCGCCAAGCAACGCCGCGGAATAATCGCTGCCTCCACGCCCAAGCGTTGTCGTGAGCCCTTCAGCGGTTGCTCCGATGTAGCCCTGCGTGACCACAACGCGCCCAATCCCGAGTTGCGGCGCAAGCTGTTCTGCGGCGAGCGTTGCGATAACGCGCGGCAACGGTGTTGCGGCGCCGCTCTTGGTGTCTGTGCGCAAGACACGCCGTGCATCGAAGAGCGTGACCTCCATGCCGGCATGACGCAGATGATGAGAGAAAATCAGCGTGCTCAAGCGTTCGCCGTGGCTCGCCACCGCATCCATGCTGCGCAGACTCAGCTCGCGCACCATGCTCAAGCCCGTCAAGAGCGTGAGCAATTCCTTGAAATGCGCCGCAAGTTCGACGTGCAACTCGTCGGGCACGCGGCGATCCATCAAATCGAGCGCTGTTTGTTCGTGGCGCTGCATCAAAGCTGAATGAGCTTCTGTAGCTTCTTCCAATTGTCCCTGCGCTGCCATGCGCGCAGCGCGAAACAACCCATCCGTAGTCTTGCCCATCGCTGAAAGCACTACGAGTGGCGCACGCGACAGCGAGCGACGCACCAGCGACGCCACCACGCGCATGCACGCAGCATCAGCCAGCGACGATCCGCCGAACTTCATGATGAGTGGCTGTACGGCACTCACCGAAGTAGCCCCTTATGCGCGGCCAATTCCGCATTGAGCAAACTGCCGCCGGCCGCGCCGCGCTCCGTGTTGTGCCCGAGCACCGTCATTTTGATCCCGAACAGAGAGCAAGGCCGAATACGGCCAATGTGCACCGACATGCCGGTGTCGCGTTCCACATCCACGCGGGGTTGCGGGCGATCCTCCTCGGTGTGCAACACCAAGACGCGCTGCGGCGCTGAATGCAATTTGAGTTGCTGCGGTTCAGGCGTCCACTCAACGAGCGCTTTGGCTACAGCGACAGGTGTTGGGGCACCCTTCAGTCGCACAGATACCGAAAGCGTATGGCCTTCTTGCACTGGAACGCGATGACATGCCGCACTCACGACAGCATGGGTGGGAATCACAGCGCCACCGCGCAGCGCCCCCAGCAATTTGACTGTCTCCAACTCCACTTTGGATTCTTCGCCACGAATGTGCGGAATAATGTTGCCCAGAATGTCGAGCGCGGACACACCCGGATAACCGGCCCCAGAGATCGCTTGCATGCTCACCATGTGCACGGCTTCAATGCCGAACACCACATCGAGGGGTTTCAGCGCCATCACCAAAACAGTGCTGGTGCAATTCGGATTGGTGATGATGCCGCCGCTCCAACCACGACGCGCTCTTTGCACTGACAGCAACTCGAGATGCTCTGGATTCACTTCCGGTACGAGCAGTGGAACATCCTCGGCCATGCGAAATGCTGCCGCGTTGGAAAACACAATCGCACTGGCCGCCGCGAAAAGTGGTTCCAGTTCTTGCGCAGGCCCGGTGTCGAGCGCAGAGAACACGACGCGAGCCGTCACGGCTGTCGGCGTGCAGGGTAAGAGTGTTTGCGCCCCATAACCGCCATAGGGCTCGCCGTCCAAACGCCACGCGCAGGCCTCGTCGTAGCGTTTGCCTACGCTGCGTTCCGAAGCCGCTATTTGCACCAAGCGGAATTGCGGATGCGCCGCAAGTCTGCGCACAAACCGTTGCCCCACGACTCCGGTGGCGCCAAGGACCGCAACATCAATACGATTTGCACTCACAGCGGCTGCTCCCAAAAGTGCTCTGACAGGCGCAGCAGCAAAGCCACACCGGCATCGAGGTCGGCGCGCGTCAGATGTTCGTGTGCCGTGTGTGCCACTTCAATGGCGCCGGGCCCGGCGAGCACCACAGTCCGGGACGGCACCAAAGCGCGCACGCGCGGGGCATCACTACCGAACGACACCATGGCTCGCGGAAACCCTGGCACTTCCGGGAAGCGCGCCGCAGGCGTGTGGTTGAGTTGCTGCACCTGTCCGCATTCGGGTTTGTGAGCTTGCACTAATTCCGTGAAGTTCGAATCCGGCAATTCGCGCAGCAATAGGACCGCTGCAGCGTGCTCGGGAACAATGTTGGGCGCACAGCCTCCACTGATTTGTCCGAGATTCCACACCTCGGGGCCGAGCTCTGCGTCAGCAGGCCGCTCTTCCATGCGCAGTGCTTGGACCCAATCCAATAACGGCCAAATAGCACTGCGGCCAAGCTCTGGAGTGCCACTGTGCGCTGGCTCGCCTTTGCAAGTGAGTTGCAGAATACGCACACCGCGCTGGCCCGACCCCAACACATTGTGCGTGGGCTCGCCGTTGAACACTGCACGCAGTTGCGGGAAGCGTCCGCGCAGAGTGAGCTCCGCATGTTTCGCGCCAAGCGAATCGGTTTCTTCACCCACAACTCCCAACCATGCCACATCATGCATGCCGCGTTGCGCCAACGCTGCGATGGCAGCGAATTGCGCCACCATCTGCCCTTTGGCATCGCAAGTGCCGCGCCCGTAGAGCGTGTCGCCTTTGAGATGTGGCGCAATGAACGGTGGCACGGTGTCGCAATGCGTACTGAACAACAGCTTTGGTGTGCCGCGCCACGCGAGCACATTGTGCCGACCTGGCGCAACTTCGATCAGTTCCACTTTCAGTCCGAGGCCAGCGAGCTGCGCATGCAACACGGGCAGCAAGCGGTCTTCCACTCCTGTGGTCGAATCCACAGCGCAAAGCTCGCGCAGCGCTCTGAATCGCCCTTCAGAAGTGAGGAACTCGCTGACCATGGTTGCAAGTATGGCCGCCACAATGCGCGAACGCCAGCGGCAGGCCTAACAGGGCACGCCGTGATGCATCAAAGCAATGCGCTCAGTGCACTGAAGACCGCGTCGGGTGCGCCGTCAGCCGGGATCGAAAGTTCGGCACAAGCGCGATAGAGCCGGGTGCGCATGGCGTGAAGCATGCGCGCCTCCTCGCTCGAGCTACGACCCACCAACAACGGACGCGTGCTGGCATCCGAGTCGGCAAGAGCGCGACGCACGGCCTCATCCGCAGAAAGTTCGAGATGAATCACCCGGCCAAAACTCTGCAGCAATGCAGCAGATTCCAGCACCGTCGGCGTCCCACCGCCTGCAGCCAGCACAAGACCACGTGGGACTGATACAGCACAAACCGCACGCAGTGCAGTGAGTTCTGCCTCACGAAACGCTGCCTCACCTTCGCTACGAATCCACTCGGCTGGACTCCGCCCAGTGCACTCCTCCACCACAGCATCAAGATCCGCAAAGTCCGCGCCGAGATGCGCCGCCAAACGCCGCCCGAGCGTGGTTTTCCCACTGCGACGTAGACCGATTAGAGCGATATTCGTTCGCGCAGCGCCCATGTCACCGCTTCTTTCACATGACGCGTCACGTTAGGCAAGTGCCCCCACCAGATATTCATCTGGTGCGTCGCTTGAACGGCATACATGCGCTCACCCCCGAGCAGTTTCGCGCCACGCGCGCGTCCTGCACGTAACAAGCTGGTTTCACGGGGGCGGTAATTCATGTCGAACAGAATCTGCCCCTGCGCCAAGAGTTTTTCCGGAACGGGCAACACACCCGGTGCGCGACTACCGCCCACAGGTGTGGCATTCACGATGACTCGCGGTGGACTATCGATCTGTGCAGCAGCGTGGACACCCAAGTCCTGCGCCACATGCTCTGCGCGCTCCATGTTGCGGTTGGTCACCGTCACTTCGAAACCGAGTTGCAAGAGAGCGAGCGCCGCGGCGCGCGCCGCTCCGCCAGCACCAACGACCAACGCAGCGCCACGCGCTGTGTCTTCACCCAACGCATCGAGCATCACTTCGCGGACACCGTAGTAGTCCGTATTCCATGCCGTGAGTTTGCCATCCTGCATGTGCAACGTGTTGGCTGCACCGATTGCGCGCGCCAGCGGATGAACGCTGTCCGCAGCATGCAGCACTGATTCTTTCAGTGGTGAAGTCACCGACACTCCACGCAGATTCAGGCGACGCATCATTTCACGCAAACCACCAATGCCTTGCGTCGGCAAGGGCACATAGATGGCGGGGAGTTTGATGGCGCGAAACACTTGCGCAAACACCAACGGTCCGATGCTCGTGGCGGGGTGCTCCGCCAAGATCGCGAAAGCGGCTACTGGCTCCGGCAAACTGCTGTCCGGATAATAGAGCGTGGTGAGGTCCAACATGTCTGGCAAACCCGGAGCACTGAGTTGTTCGCGCGCCGAGCTGCCGCGTGCACGCGCATAAACCCACGGAGAACCAATGCGTCGAAACAACAAACGCGTCCCGAGGGCATCGGCACCCAGACCGAAGGCCACCACTTTGCCTGGTGCTGAATCGCAAGCCCGCGTGAGCGCAAGAACATCAGCAGCATTATTCACTTTCGTCGCAAGTTTCACTTTGTCCGCTTGATGCTGCAACGCCAGCGACACGAGCGCTTCAAGATCACGGGGTGTCGTTGTCGGGTCGTGGTGCGAGACGAGTAACTTGCGGCCGCGCGGGCCCGTCCAACGCGCAACGGCATCCAATTCAACATCCACCATCACAGCGCCACAACGCAGAGCGCGTTGCAATAAAGCGAAGCGCGCTTCTTCACTGCCTTTCCACCAACCACCATCGGTTTCGCGACGACACGTGGCCAAGACTGGCAATGGCGCGCCCAGAATCACATCGCAATCTGGTTGGTCCAGCGCATCGAGACGCAGCTCCGCCATGACACCGCCCGGCGCATGTGCTGCCGCGAGATGCCGAAACACATCTAGCACGCACGCGGCGTTGCGTTCCGCTACCACTGCAATAATCATGCGTGCTCCTCACCCAACAACCGCTGCATCGCACCAAGCTGCCGCGCATCCCCACTCTGCTGGGCCACGCGCAACAATGCTGCATACACCGTGCGCAACAACTCAGCATCAGCGCCGTGATGCAGCTCCATGTGCGCAAGATGCCGCTGCACTGTGCCGACGTCACCACGCTGCACCGGACCCGTCAACGCAACCGGGCCGAGCACCGCCGCATTCGCCAACGCCATACTTGCCAAAGAGGCAAGCTCACGCCGCGCATCCGCCGCTGAAAACCCAGCGCGCATCCAAACTTGAATAGCCACTTCGAGCAACGCAATCACGCCATTGCCAGCGAGCGCTGCGCCAAGGTGATACGCCGTGCGTTGCGCGGCCGGTACGCGCAACGGGTGCCCGCCGAGCTCCGTGGCCAACGCGTCCAGCGCAGCAGCGCATTCCGGCGCAGCATCTACGGCCACCATGGCGCCTCCAAGATCCATAGGCGCATCATCGCCATTGGCCAGCGAGCGCAACGGATGAAAGGCGGCTGTCTGCAATCCGCGCGCGGCAAGCGGCGCCAACACATCGCGCCCATGCATGGCGCTCAGATGCACGACCGTCGCGTTGCGAGGCAACGGCCCAGCAGCAATGTTGGCCGCTACTTGTGCGAGCACATCATCAGGCACCGACAGCAACAGCCACGCATCCTCGGGAAGCTGCGGCAACGCAGCCGTCCATGGTGCGCCGAGCAGTGCGCGTGCTCGCGCCCCAGTAATACCGGATCCACCGCTCAATGACAGCACTTGAGTGCCGCGCGCCGCGAGCATGCGCGCCAGCCCTGTGCCTGCTTTCCCTGGCCCATGCACATGCAGTTGCTGCACAATCATGCAGACTCCGGCGGACGAGACTTCACCGCGTACGCCATCCAGTCTTTGCGAGTGTTCAGACGTGTGGCCACGATTTCAGCGTCTGCGCGATCTTTCGCGAGGAAAAATAACGCCCCGCCGCTGCCCGACAGGTGCGGCGTGCGTCCACCCAACATGCGCGCTTCGGCACGCAGCCCGCCCAATTCAGGACTGACTCCGAATGCGGCTTCTTCGAGACGGTTGAACAATAGAGTCGCTTCGAGTGGCAGCCCGTCGCGCAGCGCGCTGAGCAAGCGCCCCGGACCCTCATTGTGTGTTGGCACCTGCAACGCGCCGTACACCGCAGCGGTGGAAGTGCTGGCCTTCGAGACCAGAATCACATAATGACGCTCGCCGCGTGCCGCCACAGGCTGAACAACTTCGCCGCGTCCCGTGCACAGACACACACCGCCGTGGACGAAGAACGCGGTGTCGCTGCCCACCTTAGACACGATTTTTTGCAATCGCTCACGCGGACATTCGACACCATGGAGTTGCAACACTCCGCGCAACGCGGTGACCGCGTCGCTTGAACCCGCACCCAACCCCGTACCTGGGGGCAGCACTTTGCGCAGCGTGATGGCTGCGGGCAATGCCACGCCCAATTCCGCTTCCGCGGCGCGCACAGCTTTCCACACAATATTGTCGGCACCACCCGGCACATCGGCGCGATCGGAGCGCACAGAGAGTTCAGATGCCGTCGCCACCTTCACCGTGTCGCCGAAATCCACACACTCCATCACCGTAACGATTTCGTGATAGCCGCTGCTCTGACGCTCACGCACTTCAAGAAACAGATTCAGCTTCACAGGTGCGGCGAAAGCGAGGCTCATGGCGCGGTCTCCATGCCGAGTAAGGCATTGTCGATGAGGCGCGCAGAACCGAGGAACGCTGCCACGGCCACCACATCGCCCGTTTGCACACTGCCGCAGCGTTGCGACAAGTCCTGCGCATCACGCACTTCCAGATAATCCAAACGAAAGCGCGGCTCTGCGGCAATGCGTGTGCGCCCAAATTCTGTCAGGGTGGCTGCATCGCGCTGGCCCGCGCGGAAAGCTCGGTCCATCTGCAACAGTGCGGCGCGCAAGCCTATTGCCACTGCCCGCTCGGGCGCGCTCAAGTAACGATTGCGACTCGACATAGCGAGTCCATCGGCTTCGCGCAGCGTTGGGCACACTTCAATCTGCACCGGCAAATTCAAATCCCGCACCATGCGCCGAATAAGCAGCGCCTGCTGAAAGTCTTTGCGGCCGAAGCAAGCAACATCTGGCTGCACCATGTTCAACAGTTTCAATACCACAGTGAGCACACCGTCGAAGTGCCCTGGACGCGAACGCCCGCAAAGCACCTCTGTCATGCCAGGCATGTGCACTGTGGTGAAAAACCCCTGCGGATAAATCTCTTCCACTGCAGGCATGAACAAGAAACGACAACCGGAGGTTTCGAGCAAGGCAATATCGGCATCGGGCGTGCGCGGATACTGCGCTAAATCTTCCTTCGGCCCGAATTGCAACGGATTCACGAAGATGCTGACCACCACGCAATCGCTCAAGGCGCGAGCTCGCTCCACCAGTGATGCGTGCCCAGCATGGAGCGCACCCATCGTGGGCACAAACCCGATACGTTGACCCGCGCTGCGCTGCTCATGAAGCGCGCCGCGCAATTCGGGCACGGAGCGCAACACTCGGAGAGTGGGCATGGTGCTCAGCCGCTGGCTTCCGCTTCGACCCACTCGCCGAAGCGCCGCACGCCACAATCGGCCGGCAATTCGTGGCGCAATTGCAACATCGTCTTGCCGCTTTGTGGATGCACCATCTTCGGCGCGATCTCTGCTGCTGGAATCAACACAAAGCCGCGCTCCCTCATGCGCGGATGCGGCACGACCAACGAAGCCGTAGCCATGCAGCGTTCGCCTTGCAGCAACAGATCCAAATCCAGCGTGCGCGGAGCCCCAACTTGTGAACGCGTGCGTCCGTGCCGCGCTTCTAACCCTTGCAAGTGCGCGAGCACAATCTGCGGAGGCAAATTGCATTCAAAGAGCGCGCACGCATTAAGGAATAGGCCCTGCGGCAAATCCGCAATAGGTTCGGTTTCGTACAAGGCGGACTGTGCAAGCAAGCGCAATCCCGGCACGCAGGAGAGGGAATGCAATGCAGCGCGGAGCGCGACAGTGCGGTCACCAAGGTTCGAGCCGAAGCCTATGAGCAACTGTTCCATCGCTTCGTCAATTCTGCGCCGTCGTTGCCGGAGTACGCCGCGTGAAGACCGCAAGCAACGGACCGCTTGCCGCGAAAGCCACGCAGGTGAGCGGCACCATGATTTCGAAATACATCGCGAAGAGTGCGAAGAGCCCCACGATCACTGCCATAGTGGTGAAGCTCTTGCGCTTGAATAACCACAGCGTGAGATGCACATAGCGCAGGCGGCTGACCATCAGCAACCCGCAGAGCCCGACAGCCCAAGGCAAACCGTGCCGCACCCAGGAATCTCCTGCTGCGTCGATGTCGGCGTTCAGAATCACGAGCGAGGCGACCACCGCTGCGGCCGCCGGAGCCGGCAAGCCCTTGAACCAGCGGTGCGAATCTTCGTCGGACGTGGTCTCAATGTTGAAGCGTGCGAGGCGCAAAGCAGCACCTGCGATATACACCGACGCCAGCACCACGGCCACGCGGGCTCCGATGAATGTCTCGCCGCTGGTCATCAGTTGGTGAAAGAGCAACGCTGGCGCCGCACCGAAACTCACCACATCGCAGATGGAATCCACCTGCTCGCCGAAGCGGCTGGTCTGCCCTGTCATGCGTGCGACTTTGCCGTCCACCGCATCGAACACCATGGCGAGGAACAACAGCCCGCCCGCTTGCGCTTGCAATTCAGTGCGCACAAGAGCGTCGGTGGTCGCAGCCGCCGCGAGACACTTCATCATCGCAATGAGGCCCGCGATGAGATTGCCAAGCGTGACCAAGGTGGGCAGGACTTGCACCGGGCGGATGCGCTTCTTAGTGCTGCGAGACGTTTCACTTGGCCTAGCGCGTTGGCTTTCGGGACTCACGTTCACTTTGGGGACTCCTTCAGACGCGCCAGCGCATCGGCGCCACCCTTCACTCGGTCTCCCACCCGCACGAAAACCTCAGCCACCAAGTCGCGCGGCAAAAACACCTCGGCACGGCTACCGAATTTGATCATGCCGTAGCGCTCGCCACGCGCGAAACTCTGTCCCAAAGGCGCTGGGCAGACGATGCGGCGCGCAATCGCACCCGCGATTTGACGCACCAGCACTTTGCGGGGCCCCGAAGGCAGGTCTATCAGTAGCCCCAAGTCCATAGCCTCGTTGCGCTCGCTGCCAGCAGGGTCCCGAGCATCGAGAAATGCGCCAGGGCGATGCGCCAAGTGGCACACCGTCCCCTTCAGCGGCACTCGGTTCACGTGCACATCGAACACTGACAAGAAGATGCCGATGCGCACACACGGTCCACCGGTGAACTCGTTGGCCGGGATTTCCAGCACGTCGGTGACTTTGCCGTCCGCTGGGCTGACGCAGACATCTTCGCCTGCGGGCAGTGGCCGGTCCGGATCACGGAAGAAATTGAGCACGAAGGCATAGGCGCCGCCGCCCACAATGGCGCAAACCACGCCAAACGGGCCACCCACGAGCACGAAGCCCGTAGCCGCACCTCCGAGAAAGAGCACGGCGAAAGCTGCGAGCTCTGGGATGCCATGGGGTGTGAGAGGCAAACGCATTGGGGCGCCCATCGTAGGGCGGTTTGTAGGGTGGCGCAATTCCGCAGACTTTGACGCAACGCCGGGAGAATGCCATAACCACGCAGTCAGCAAAGGGTCACACCATGCCAGCCATCACTTGTGTTCACGCGCGCGAAGTTCTGGATTCCCGCGGTAACCCCACGGTCGAAGTCGAACTCCGTCTTGAAGGCGGAGCCATGGGCCGCGCCATCGTTCCTTCAGGCGCTTCCACCGGCGCTCATGAAGCCATGGAACTGCGCGACGGCGGTGTGCGCTACGGCGGCAAAGGTGTGCAGAAGGCCATCGAAAATGTGATGGAGAAACTCGGGCCGGCCATCTGCGGGCACGACGCTTCGAATCAAGGTGCCATCGACGAAATCTTGCGCGACTGCGACGGCACCGAGAACAAGTCCAACCTAGGCGCGAACGCCGTGCTGGGTTGCTCCATGGCGGTGGCCCACGCTGCTGCCGCTGACTGTGGCTTGCCGCTGTACCGCTATCTCGGCGGTTCGCAGGCGCGCCAGATGCCTTACCCCATGATGAACGTGCTCAATGGTGGCGCGCACGCCGACACCAATGTGGACATCCAAGAGTTCATGATCATGCCGATCGGGGCGCGCTCTTTCCGCGAAGCGCTGCAATGGGGTTCCGAAATCTTTCATGCGCTCAAAGGCGTGCTGAAAGCCAAAGGTTTGGCGACTTCCGTGGGCGATGAAGGCGGTTTCGCGCCCAACTTGAGCAGCAACCGCGAGGCTTTGGATCTGCTGATGGAAGCCATCGTGAAGGCTGGACGCAAACCCGGCACGGAAGTGCAGTTGGCTCTCGATTGCGCCGCCAACGAGTTCCACGATGCAGGCACTTACAAGCTCGATGGTCGCAAGCTGAATGCGTCCGCGCTCATCGCTCTCTATAGCGAGTGGGTGAACGCCTACCCCATCCGTTCCATCGAAGACCCCTTGGCGGAAGACGATTGGGCCGGCTGGGAGCAAATGACCGCCGCGCTCGGCAGCAAGATCCAAGTGGTGGGCGACGACCTCTTCGTCACCAACCCCAAGCGTTTGGCCCGGGGCATTCAGAGTGCCGCCGCCAACGCCATCTTGGTGAAGATGAACCAGATCGGCACCCTCACCGAAACCTATGAGGCTGTCGCGATGGCGCAGCGCAACCGTTTCGGGGTCGTGCTGTCGCACCGCAGCGGCGAGAGCGAAGACACCACCATCGCCGACCTCGCTGTGGCTTTGAACGCTGGACAGATCAAGACTGGGTCGCTCTGCCGCACAGATCGCATCGCCAAGTACAATCAGCTCCTGCGCATCGAGGAAGACCTCGGCAACGCGGCCCGCTACGGTTGGTGAAGCAGGTTTGCGCTGACGCAGAGCTTCCGGGGAGGAGGCGTTCGTGGACACTGATGATGCCAAGGCGCACCTGCGCCACACGCTTTTCTGGAGCGCGATGGGCCTCTTGGGACTCATCTTGTTCTTCGGGCAGTACTTGCCTGCGGTGCGCGACGCCGCCGACACCCGCGACCTCGTCGTACGCCTCGAACTGCGCATCGGCGAACTCCAAGCGGAGCGCGACATGCTGCAAGCCCGTATCGCAGCAGTAGATCGCGGCGATCCCCATGCCATTCAGCGCGCCTTGCGCGAACATGACATTGTGCCCGCCGGAGTCACGCGCTTGGTCGAGAATGTGCCCGGCAGACAAAGACGATAAGCAACCGCGCGTTGGTAAACTTCGCGCCCCGGTGAGTGAAATTTGAATGAGCAACATTGACACAGTGGGCGACCTCGCAGCGGTTCAAAAACTGAAAGAGGCCTATGCCTCTTTGAAGACCGAAGTGGGGCGTGTGATTGTCGGCCAAGACGCGGTGGTGGATCAGGTGCTCATGAGCATCTTCGCCCGCGGCCATGGGCTCTTGGTCGGCGTACCCGGCTTGGCCAAGACGCTGTTGGTGAGCACGCTCGCCAAATCGCTCTCGCTCAGCTTCAACCGCATTCAATTCACTCCAGACTTGATGCCTTCAGACATCACAGGCACTGAAGTCATCCAAGAAGATCGCGCGAGCGGGCAGCGACACTTCAAGTTCATCCCGGGCCCGGTGTTTGCGCATGTGGTTCTGGCCGACGAAATCAACCGCACGCCTCCGAAGACCCAAGCGGCCCTGCTCGAAGCCATGCAAGAGCATCAGGTGACGGCCGGTGGACGGCGCCACGCTTTGCCCGCTCCGTTCTTCGTGCTGGCCACGCAAAACCCCATCGAACAAGAAGGCACGTATCCGCTGCCGGAAGCGCAGCTCGACCGCTTCATGTTCATGATCCGTGTTGATTACCCTAGCGCCGCCGAAGAGCTGAAGATCATTCAAGACACCACCGGCGCGCGCAGCGTGGAGTTGCGCCAAGTTCTCAACGCCGAAGAAATCCTCGCGCTGCAAGAAACAGTGCGCCGTGTGCCGGTATCCGACCACGTCGTGAACTACGCGCTCGAATTCGCACGTCGCACGCGTATCACCACGCCCGATGCCGACGACTTCGTGAAGCAGTGGGTGGCTTGGGGTGCTGGTCCGCGCGCCAGTCAGTACTTGGTGCTCGGAGCCAAGGCCCACGCTGTCTTGCACGGCCGCACTTGGGTGAGCGGCGAAGATGTGCGCGCCGTCGCGCATCCCGTGCTGCGCCACCGCATCATCCGCAATTTCCGCGCCGAAGCGGAAGGCATCACCACCGATGGGGTCGTCGATCACCTCATCCGCGAAATCCCGCGCGCCGCCGCAGACCGCAGCGCGTGAAGCCTGCGATGAGCGAGGACTATCGCAAGTACCTCGATCCGGCCGTGCTCGAAAAAGTGGCCGGGTTGGAGGTGAAAGCACGACTCGTGGTGGAGGGCTTCATGGCCGGCCGCCATGAATCGCCCTACAAAGGCTCGTCGGTGGAATTCGCGGAGCATCGCGAGTACGCACCCGGCGACGACCTGCGCCGGATCGACTGGAAGGTGTACGGCAAGTCAGACCGCTTTTATCTGAAAGAGTTTGAAGAAGAGACGAATCTGAAGGCGTACATCGCGGTGGATGCGTCAGCCTCGATGGGCTACGCCGGCGCGGGCCGTGTCAGCAAGCTCGAATACTCCAAGTACGCAGCCGCCGCCATTTTGCACTTGGTGCATCAACAGCGCGACTCGGGCGCCTTGGTCGCTTTCGGAAGTGGCATCAGCACATTCGTGCCGCCGGGCAGCAGCAGCGCGCATCACAGAAACCTCATCGAGAATCTCTCGGGGTTGAAAGCCGAAGGACCGAGCGGCATCGGGCCCGTGTTCGATGAAATCGCTTCACGCTTGCGGCAGCGTTCCCTTGTCGCAGTGTTCTCAGATTTGCTCGACGACGAAGCCTCCGTGCTGCGCGGGTTGCAACACATGGCGCATCGCGGCCACGATGTCATCCTCTTTCACGTGATGGACTCTGATGAACTCAATTTCCCTTTCGAACGGATGTCGCGCTTCGAAGGGCTCGAAGACATGGAGCGTTTGCTGCTCGATCCGAAAGCCGTGCGCGAGGCCTATCTCGCTGAAGTCAACAGTTTCCGTGCGCGACTGACGGCCACGTGCCTCGCAGGCCGCATGGACTTCGTGGCGCTGGACACTTCCGCGCCGCTCGACAAAGCGCTTGGGACATGGCTCGCCCGACGCTCGGGGACCCGCTGACATGGGCTCCTTCTTTGGCGCACCGGCAATGTTGTGGTGGGGCCTCGCGGCTTCCGTGCCCATTCTCATCCATCTTTTCTCGCGCCAGCGCTATCAGAAGCTGCCGTGGGCCGCGATGGAGTTCTTGCGCCGTGCCTTCAAGAAGACGCGGCGGCGCGTGCGCCTCGAGCATCTGCTGATCCTGCTCTTGCGCGTGTTAGCGCTGCTGCTGTTGGCGCTGGCTTTGGCGGAACCACTCCGCGATGTGGCCAGCCTCCTTGGAGGCGAACGGCGCGAACTGGTTTTGATCTTGGACGACAGCTTCTCCATGGCTGTTGAAGAGCCCGACGGATCTACGCCGTTCACGCGCGCGCGTGCGAAAGCCGTAGCGCTCGTCAACGAACTTCGTGGCGACCGAGGCGACAGCGTCAGCGTGCTGCTCGCGGGGCGTCCCGTGCGCTTGCTGCGCAAGGCCAGTGCTGAACTCGACAAGAGCGCCGCAGAACTTGGCAGGCTCGAAGTGAGCGACCTCGCCACAGATCTCGGCGGAGCACTCTCCACCGCCTCTGCTCTGCTCGAATCACTGCCTGAAGGCGTAGAAGTCGTGGTGCTCTCGGATGTGCAGAAGACCGCCTTCGGTGACAGCACCTCAGAAGCGGTGGCGCGCGACTTGGCGCTCGCGGCACGCGCGATCACAGCGCGCAAAGGCACGCTGCGTTTCGTTCTGCCTCGCACAGGCAACAGCGACAACCTCGCACTGACCGCGCTGGAATGCCGCGAACGCAGTGTCATCGCGGGACGCGCGGCGCGCATGGTGGCCACGCTCACGAACTACTCCGACAAGCCGCAATCAGGCACGGTGCGCTTTCACGCCGACGGCGCCACCGAGCCTTTTGAATCTCGCGAGATCGAAGCGCTGCGGCCCGGTGCTTCAGAAAGCGTGGACGCGCGTGTGATGTTCAGCGCGGCGGGCAGCCATGTCGTAGAAGCACATTTCGCAACCGACGCACTCGCGCCAGACAATCGTCGCGCGCTCGCACTCGATGTTCGCAGCGACATCCGCGTGCGCATCGTGGATGGCGAACCTTCTGCAGAGGCCGGCGAAGAAGAGTCGTTCTTCCTTGCTGCGGCTCTCGACCCCGGCATCGAAGGTGTGCGCTCCCCCTTCGAAGTGCAGGTGTTGGACGAAGGACGCTTTGAACAAACCGCGCTCAAGGGCGTGGACATCGTCGTTCTCATGAACACGAGCACGCTCTCGCCGCGCAAGGCCGAAGATCTGCGCAACTTCGTGACGGCTGGTGGCGCACTGTGGGTTTTCCCGGGTGATCGCACGCAACCCGAAACTCTGAACACGCTCTTATTCCAAGAAGGCAACGGACCTTTGCCCGCCGCCATCGCAGGACCTACCTTGGTTGCGCCGACAGACTCCAGTTTCCGTTTGAGTGGGCCCGATCCGATGCCGTCAGAGCTCGCCTACTTTGCCGACAAAGATGTGGCCTCATGGCTCGGGCGCGCGCCGATTCACAAGCACTGGCGCCTCGAAGCGCCCAAAGCCCCAAGACAGCAACGCGTTCTTCTCAACCTCGCTCCTCAAGATGGCAGCATTGCGGCGCAACCCGCACTCGTGGTGAATCGCTTCGGAGCGGGTCGTACTGCGTTGTTCGCTTTCAGTGGCGATCAAGAGTGGAGCGATCTGCCTGCCTTCCCCACCTTTGTGCTGCTCGCTCGCGAAATGGCTTGGTGGCTGAGCGAACATGTTTCCAGTGGCGACAACTTGTTGGCTGGCAGTTCGTGGCGGTACTCACTGCGTGGTCGCGTGAAGGAAGCGCTCTTGGCTCATGAAGGCGGCACGGCTGTGGTGTTGCGCCCACTGCGCCATGAAGGCGCTCAGCATGAAGAACTGCAAAGCGACACTCTGCTGCGCGCGCGGCTCTGGCGCGCCGATCTCATCCCGCACCCGGGTGAGACTCTCGAAGACACGTCTCCACGCTGGGTCGCGGTGAATGTGGATTGCAGCGAATCCGATTTGCACCGCGCCGATGAAGCCTGGCTCCGCACCGTGTTCGGCGTAGAAACCCAATTCGAGAGCGAGGGGCGTGAGCCAGAAACGGTGACACGCGCTTCCGCCGCAGAACATGCGTGGTGGTGGCTGCTGTTCGGCGCACTGCTCGCACTCTTGGCAGAAACGGCTTTGTCGCAATGGTTCGGCGCACGCGCGGAGGCCAAGGCATGAACCCCGCCGAGCGTGAAACTGCTGGCTTCGTGCTGCTCGGCGCCCCTGCTGCATGGGTGATCGTGCTGCTGATCGTTCCAGCTTTGATCGGCTTCACAGCGCTTTTCTATCGCCTCGGACGTGACCCTTCGCGCAAAGCTCGCTTGTTCCTTGCCAGCTTGCGCGCAGTCGTGGTGCTGGTTTTGGCTGCGCTATTGATGGACCCCGCATTCGAATCGCAAATCGTCGAACGCAAACCTGTGTTGACCGTCGTGCTCGCAGATTCCAGCGCTTCCATGCGCACCAAAGACGACTACGCGCAAGTTCCAAACTTAGCGAGCGCAGTGCGCGCAGCAGCATCCCTCGACGCAACAACGCCCTTGGGCGGTGTAGAGCGCATCGAGCTCGCACGGCGCGTCCTCGATGACGGTAGTGAGAAGAGTTTCTTGAAGGAGCTGGCGAAGAAACATCCGCTGAAACTCTTGGGCTTCGGCGAACGCGTCACGCCCGCAACCAGCTTTGCCAGCTTGCAAGCAGACGAACGCGCCACAGCGATTGGTCTCGCGCTGCAACGCACCTTCGACGACCCGGAAGTGAAGAGCAGCCCGGTCGGGAGCATCGTGCTCATCAGCGATGGTCGCAACACAGCGGGCCCCTTACCGACGGACTTTGTGGAGCTCGCACGCAATCGGCGCATTCCGATCCACTGCGTGGGTGTCGGCGACCCTTCCGCGCTGCGCAATCTCAAGATCGTCAGTGTGCTTGCCCCGGCGGTGGCGCTGCTGCAAGACAGTGTGGTCATCGAAACGCGCGTGCGCCAACGCGGGTTAGACGGCGCCGCGGCCACACTGCGTCTGCTCGTCGATGGCAATGTGGTTGAACAGAAAGAGTTCAGCTTCGGCGACGCGGACCAAGACCAAGTAGTGCGCTTGATGCACAGGCCGACGCGTGTGGGCCAGCAAGAATGGGTGCTGGAGCTGGTGCCACAGCCGGGCGAAGCCGACACTGCCGACAACCGCCGCACTGTGCCCATCTTGGTGAAAGACGAACGCATCAAAGTCTTGTATGTCGAAACCTATCCGCGCTGGGAGTACGCCACGCTGAAAGATTTCCTCACCCGTGGCGAAGATGCATTCGAAACACACTGCCACCTCATCGATGCCGACCGCGGCTTCCCGCAAGAGTCTTCGGCGCGTTTACCACCACTGCGCGAACTGCCAGAAGCACCCGAGGATTTGTTCAGCTACGACGTGATCATCTTTGGTGATGTCGACCCCGAGGGCCTTGGCCACGGCGACCCCGAGCGCGCGCGTCGTTTCCAACAGAATCTGCGCACCTTCGTCGAACAAGGCGGCGGCTTCATCATGCTGAGTGGCGAGCGTTTCTCGCCTGGCGCATGGAAAGACACGCCCATCGCCGAAGTGCTGCCCATCATCATCGACCCCTCGGAAGTCAGCGCATCCAGCGGTGATTCCGGTTTCCATCTGCGTCTCACAGAACTCGGACGCGAGCATCCTGTGATGCAGATCGTCGAAGACCCGCTGCGCAACCGCACTATCTGGGAAGGTGGCGACGACCCGCTGGCACTCGCGCCGCTGTGGTGGTTCGCCGCGGTGAAGAAAACGAAACCGGGCGCGATGGCGCTGGCGCTGCACTCCAGCGCTTCCAACTTGCACGGGCCCCATGTGTTGATCGCCACGGGCACCTATGGCGAAGGCCCAGTGATCTTCTCAGCGCTCGATGAAATGTGGCGTTGGTACCGCGATCAAGGCCCCTTCTCGCATCATCGCTTCTTCGGCAACCTCGTGCGCCACGCTGCGCGCACGCGCCTGCTCGCAGGCGACAAACGCTTCCGCTTGAACGCCGATCGCAGTGAAGTTGAACAAGGCGCGCGCCTGAGCCTCGCCGCCTCTGTCAAAGACCACGCCTTCTTGCCCGCGACCAGAGAAACTCAAGAAGTTGTGCTGCGCGAGCCCACAGGGCGCGAACGCCGCGAGCTCTTGCACCGCGTAGAAAACGGCAAGTACGAACGCGCTTTCACTGTGGGTGAACTCGGAGAATGGAGCGCGTGGCTGCCGAGCGAAGACGGATTGAGTGACGAGCGCATTGCGCCCCTCACATTCCGTGTGGTGCTCGCTGACGCTGAGCAGCGCGAACCCGTCATGGATGAGCAGCAACTGCGTGCGTTAGCCAGTGCCACCGGCGGGCGCTACGTCGGCCTCGAAGGAGCACGCGAACTCTTGAGCAGCGCGGCCTCGGGCACGGTGGAAATCCCAAGGCAGCGCCGCGTGTTGCGTTTGCGCGACAGTGACAGCCCTTGGCTGCACTGGATTCCGGCCATTCTTGTGACGCTCCTCGGTATTGAGTGGATGGTGCGCAAACGCCATAGACTCATCTAACTGTCATGCGCCACGCGCTGTTGCTGCTGTTCTTCGCAAGCTGCCTCGCAGCTCAGAGTCTCTCCACCGCGCAAGCCACGGTGCCTGATGATCCGGTCGTGCAGCAATTGCTGTTGAAGGCCGATGAGGCGCTCGCACAGCAAGACTTGAATCGCGCGCTCGCACACTGGCAAGACATTCTTGACCGCCTCGGTTCCAAGGTGATTCAGGTAACGAAGGGCGAGCGCAGTCAGCACCCGACCGATCCCACAGTGGCGGGCGATCTCTTTCGCGGCGTGCGTGGCCATGTGATGGAACGCTTGCGCCAGTTGAACGCAGAACAGTTCGCCGTATACGTGCAGAAAATGGAACCCAAGGCGCGTGAACTGCTGCAACGCGGTATCGCAGCCTTCGACGAAGCAGCGTTGCGCGATGCAGCTTCGCGCTGGTTGCTCACACCGTCAGGACAAGCCGCTGCCTTCACGCTGCTCGATTTGCTGCTCGAACAAGGGCGTTTCGATGAAGCGCTGTTGCAAGCGCAGCGCTTGGAAGTGGATCTGCGCACTTTCGGCGCAAGCGTCGCGACGCAACTGAATGCCACCGCACGCATGGCGCTGGCACTGCGCGGGCTCGGACGCCGCGCTGCGTTAGAGGAACTGGTTGTCCGCTTCAGCGGCGCAGAGCAGGCTCAAGCGCTGCAAGTGCTGGGGAAGTCGCTCCCTGCCGCGGACTGGTTTCTCTCCCTCAGCCAAGAGCTTCCGCCAAGCGCTCCAACAGCAACCATCGCGTTCCCGCCTCTCGACGTCGTGCGGCGGCGCATGTGGGCCACCGAGTATCAGCGGAACAATGAAGCCCGCGAGCTGTTCGTGTTCGATGAACGCGAAGTGAACGCGCGCGTAGGTTGGTTCCCCGTCATGCCTAGCGTGCAGGGCGCTTCGGTGTACTGGAGCGACGGACTCACCCTGACGTGCGGCTCAATGTTCACGGGCACGGAACTCTGGCCCGCAGTGCATGGCCCGCAAAACCGCCACGCTGGACGCCGCAATCGCAATCTCTTGTTCCGCGTTGTGGTGGATGGTGATCTTGCCGTCGCGAGCCTCGAAGGTCCGCCATCGTCCAAAGCACAACGTGCATGGCAAGGCTTCGAGACCATTGAAGCCATTCCCAATCGCAAACTCGTGGCGGTGGATTCCGCAACGGGCGTGCAGCGTTGGAGTCACCACACACCCGGCGAGATGCCGCGTGAAGACCGCGATTTCTTGCGCCGCCTCAGCATCGTGCAGCCTCCGGTCGCGCGAGGCAACACGTTTTATGCCACAGGCACTGTGCTGCTCGGTGTGTTCCATCACTGGGCCTTGGCCATCAACCGCAACACGGGCGCACTACTGTGGCGCACATACCTCGGCGCGGGCCAACTCGAACTGAACATGTTTGGCAATCCTGTGAAAGAGGCTGTGCCGCTGCCTCTCACAGAAGCCGACGGCGTGCTTTATTGCTGCACCAACATGGGCGTATTCTGCGCTGTCGACGCGCTCACCGGGACGCTGCTTTGGGCGAGCACCTATGCACAAGAGGGCATTCCTGGAACCGATTCGCCTGTCACTTACGAGCGCCATCCTGGTTGGGTGCCTGCCGCTCCAGTCGTGCACGGTTCGCGCGTCTATGCCGCACCGCTCGATGCGTTGACCGTAGTGGCCTTCGAGCGCGACAACGGCAAGGTGCAAGCCTTTCCCGCGACGCGCCGCACGCTGGCGAATCCCAACACTTGGTTTCTTGGTTTGCACCGTGGCGCACTCTTGGTGGCCGGCAATGTCATCAGCGCAGTCGATCCCGATTCAGGCGCGCTACGCTGGCGCAGTGTGGAAATCCCGGCGCGCTCTGGACGAGCTGTGTTTGAGGGCTTCCCCAGCGTCGTCGGTGACAGCGTGTGGGCCGCCATCGCCGATCCGCGCACGCGTGGCAGCGCCATTCATCGCTACGCCCTCGACGGTGGCGCATTGCTCGAACAAAACGAAGCACGCGATCAGTCACTGCTCGGCAATCTTGTGGTGACGCCAGAAGCCTTGATCATCGCCAGCGAAGACAGCGTCGCTGTGTGCTTCGACCGCGAGGAAGTGGAAGCGCGATTAATGCGCGAAGCGCGTTCAGCAGGGGCCAGCTCTGCCACGCATCTGCGTCTCGGCGAACTCCTCTCGCGCAAACCTGATCACATCGGCGCCATCGCCGCTTTCGAAGCCGCCCTCGCCGCTGCCGAACGCAGCGCCGATGCTGCCGCGCGCGCCGCGGCCAAACATGCGCTCTTTGAAGCTTGGCTGAACGCCGCCACAGCGCGCCGTGACTTGCCCACGGGCATCACGCCTGAAGTCTGTTTCGAGCGTGCGCTTGGCCATGCGACGGATGCACGCGCGAAAGCCCGCGTGCTGTTGGCCGCTCTCGATGCAGCGCTGCGCGATCAAAACCATCAAGCCGCCATCCAGCAGTGCGACGCGATCCTTGCAAGTGTTGCTGACGAACCCGCCACTCCACTCGGACGCTTGGTCGAACTCCTCGGCCGAGATTCCCCTGATGTGGCTGTTCCAGCAGGGCTGCTTGCTGCACTCGCTGCCGCGCGAGTGACTGAGACCGCTGGCGACACACGCATGGCCGCACGCCGCTGGCAAAATGTGCGCGAACGCTATGGCCGTCAGTTTTTGAACGGCGAAACGGTGCGCTCGGTGGCTTCGCGCGCCTTGCAAGCACTGCTCACGCTCGCTGGCCGCGCTGCCTACACAGAAGTCGAGGAACAAGCCCAGAAGCGTTTTGCAGCGGCATCAGCCGCGCAAGACGAGCAAGGACTGCGCACCGTCGTCGAGAACTGGCCAGAGTCTGCAGTGGCACTCGAAGCTCACGCGGCTCTTGTGAAGCTGTTGATACAGCACGGGAAATCCGTCGAAGCCGTCTTGGAATTGCAGCACCAATTCCGCGATCGCGGCAACGCGCCTGTTGCTCAAGTGGCGCTCTACGCCGAGCTCTTGGGCTCGCTCGAGCTTCCTGACAGCGCGCGCGAAGTGGCGCAACGTCTCGCATGCTTTGGCAACGCCGATGTGGGAGGCCGCAGCGCAACGCAAGCCGCACAACCATTCCTCACGCCAGCCGCACCCGTCAGCACTGCAAGTGGCATCGTGCCCGACAATCTGCAAACGGCGTGGCGCTACGGCAGTGCCGCCGCAGACACGCCAGCGGCAGTACTGATTCCCGCAGGAGCCCCGCTCCCAGCACACATGGTGCTCGGTTACGTGGACGAGTCCTTGGTCGCATTGAATGTTGAAGATGGCTCCGTGCTTTGGGCGCGGCCGATGCAGGAATTGCAATCACCGCTCCATGCCGCCGACGGACGCTTGCTGCTACATCACGACGGGTTGCTCGCTTGCTTAGATCTGCGCAGTGGCCGCGAACTCTGGCGCGCGGTGGGCGAACAGTTTCAATTCTTGGCCGCAGCAACTCATGAAGGGCTGGTCTTGGCACTCGCTCGCACTCTCGACCGCGGAGCAGCGTTGCGCTTGCTCAGTTACGACTGGATCAGTGGTCAGTTGGTGCATTCTGTGCCTGCGAGCGATGTCGATCGCGGTGGTTTGCAGTTCAACGCTGGCATGGTGCTCGTCATCACGGACGGCCCCGAAGGGAGCCGCGTCTTTGATGTGCTCTCCCTCGCGCCAGTCGGCGGAGCGGCCCCAAGCACGCACGAAAGTGCCGCACCTTTCCTCAGCAACGCTGGGCTGCTCATCACCTTTACAAGCGAGCGGCAACGGACGGCCGCCGCGCTCACCATCCGCGCCAAGGACCCGCACACAGGCGCCGAGATCTGGAAGCACGAGCCCGGCAGCGGCCACTGCGCGACCACAGGTTCGGACGGCCGCTATCTCGCCTATCAATTCAGTCCTGCGCGTGGCAGCCAAGGCCGCCGCTTGACGGTGCTGGACTTGAAGGACGGCACCAGTTGCGTTTCTGCAGCTCTCGAACGCAACGAAATCGTGGTTGGCGCTTCGGTGTTTGTCGGACAACGCATGTATCAACCACAGCGCCTTGTGTTCACCGCTGGCACTGGCCTCGCCGAGCGCGTGAAGGCGTACGACTTGGACACCGGGGCTTCGCCTTGGTCCAGCGCAGATTTCACCGGCCCAAACCTCTCCCTCCGCGTCTTGCCTTTGGCCGATGTGGTGTTGCTGCGCAAGAGCGTGGCTGGCGGACGCGGTTTGCGCACGCCCGCTTCCACCCTGTACGGCATCGATCCGATCAGCGGGGCGGTGACAGGCGTCACGGAACTGGGCAGCATCGCGAATTGGAGCCAAGACGTAGGACTCACGGCATGCGGACGCACCCTCGTGGCCACCGCCGGCGCTCAGCTCATTGCGCTGCGCGCACCATAATGTTGTGCCCCGCGGAGGCGTGAGCCGCGGTGGGTTTGTGGCAAACTACGCCGGGATGTTTATGCCCTCAAAACGTTTTTTCAATGTTGGTTGGGTTGCTGCTGCGTTCCTGCTCGGAGCCAGTGGACTGGCTTTCACCTACCGCGCCACGGATGTTGCGCCGAGCACGAGCAGCAACACCGCAAACGCGCACTCGGCACTGCCGACATCTGGGCCACGCACCAAGACCGCCGACCCCGAACGCGTGCGCCGCGCCGTCGACAAAGGCCTCACATGGCTACGCCGTGCGCAAGACAAAACTACAGGCGCGTGGGTAGAAAACATTGGCTACAAACTGAACTCTGAGTTTGTGGTCACCGAAGCCAGCAAGCCGCACGTTGGAGTCACTTCCCTCGCGCTCATGGCGTTCCTCTCCGGAGGTCACTTGCCAGGCCGCGGGCAATACGCAGATGTCGTCGAGCGCGGCATCGACTTCGTGCTCTCCAGCGTCGACGCTGAGACGGGCTACATCAGTCGTGACGGTACGCGCATGTACAGCCACGCTTTCGCCACACTGCTGTTGGCGGAGGTCTACGGCATGACTCACCGCGAAGACTTGAAAGAGAAGTTGCAGCGCGCGGTGGATGTGACCGTGAAGTCGCAGAACTCCCACGGAAGCTGGCGCTACTTGCTCTACTCCAGCGAATCGGACATGAGCATCACCGTATGCCAAATCATGGCGTTGCGTGCCGCGCGCAACAAAGGCATCCGCGTGCCCAAGACTGTGATCGACCGTGCCTACGACTATGTCGTGCGCAGTGCCTACAAAAACCCCGCCTCACCGGAGTACGGCGGCTTCAAGTATCAAGAGAAGGACCGCTCGCGCACGTCGTTTGCACTGACCAGCGCGGGTGTCGCCACGCTGTACCACTCTGGAGTCTATGAGCATCAGCTCATCCAAGCAGGGCTGCAATATCTGCGCAACGAAATCGCCGAAGTCAGCCGCCACTACGGTGGGCGCCAAGGCCACTACTTTTATTGGTACGGGCACTACTACGCTTGCCAAGTGTTCTTCATGGCAGGCAACGACAATGCGGATCTGTGGCAGTTTTATTGGGACCGCATGAGCCGAGAATTGCCGGACAACCAAGAAGCCGATGGCTCGTGGAACAACCTCGTCGGGCCCGGGCCCGCGTTCTCCACCGCTGTGGCCAGCATCATTTTGCAGATCCCCAACCAATACCTACCCATTTTGCACCGCTAGCTGCGCGGCGGGAACTTTCCTTCGCGCCGTACGACCAAACACCATGAGCCCACTTGCCACCGTTGTCGCTCGCCTGCACAGCCTTGGCCGACGGCGCACTCTCGCCGTGGCGCTGCGCGGTGCGACTGGCCCCATGGCGGCCGCTGCTGGGCTGGCCGTCACAGGCTTGCTCTTGGATTGGTGGTTGCATTTGCCCGTGGCAGTGCGCGCCATCCATCTCGCGGCCTCTGTCGCTTTCGTGGGCGTGCTGTGTTGGCGTCAGCTTGTGAAACCACTCTCGCGGCGCCCAGGGCTCGAGCAGCTCGCGCTGCTCGCAGAAGCGTCCGATCCGCGGCTCGGCGATCAGCTCATCTCGGCGTTGCAACTTGAACGCGACTTGAACGCCGGCGTCGCGGTGGAATCCCCAGAGCTCATTCACGCCCTTGTGGCCGATAGCGCGCAACGGTTCAGCACAGAGACTTTCCGCAATGCAGCACCGCTCGCACCGGCCTTCGGCGCTTTGTGCTTGGGGTTGCTCGCTTGCTGTGTGCCCGCAGGCATCGCCGCAGCCGACAGCGAAATCGCTTCCATCTGGCTTCAACGCTCGTTGTTGCTCCGCGAAGTCCCTTGGCCTCGCATGCACTATCTTGTGGTGGAAATCTCTGACGCCGCCGAGATGAGCCGCGAGATGCAGGGCGACAATTTCGTTTTCCATGTAGCGGAACGCACACCTCTGCAAGTGAATGTGAGCGCCGAGCCGGGCACCAAACTCCCCGACTCCGTCAACATGCTGGTGACGCCGATAGGTGACACAAGCGATGCGCGCGAAATACCGCTTGGGCGTTCACCCTCAGGCGCGTTCCAACACATCTTTCCGCCGTTGATGGCGTCGTTCTCCTTCTCGGTGAGCGGCGGCGATGACGACGACGGATTGCCGCTGTACGAAATCCGCGTGGCTCGCGCACCGCGTGTCACAGCCTTCAGTGCGCATTACGAGTATCCGAGCTACACCGGCATGCAGCCTCGGGACCTCCCCGACGCGAACATCTCTGCACCCGAAGGCACGCGCATCACGCTGCATTTCACGGTGAACATGGGGCTCACGGCATTTCGTCTGAACTTCGAGAAGGCGGGTGCTGCCGAGCCGACGCTGCAACCCGACGGCACTTGGAACCACACTTTCACAGTCAGCGCTTCGGATGTCTGGAGCTGGAAGTTGCAAGGCGAAAACGGCGTGGCTTCTACTGCGGTGCCGCGCTACGTCGTCACCTGCGAAAACGACCAGCCACCGCACCTCGCGCTAGAGCTGCCGGGCAGCACGACTCTCTTGGTCACTCCGCAAGCCGTCATCCCTTTCAAAGGTGTCGCAAGCGACGACTTCGGTGTCACCGAACTCGGCCTGCGCTATGGCACAGATCCGAAAGTGCTGGGGCTCAGTGTGCCTTTCAATGCAACGGATCTCGCGACGCCCTTGGGAGGCCGCACGGTTCCATTTTTCCGTGCTCAGCCCGTGGCAGCGTTGCGGCTGGCTGCAGAAAGCGCGACCGAAGCCATGCCCTCGCGCCCCGAACGTGCACCCGGCGATGGCGAGCGTTTCGCAATGCGTCTCGCGGTCGCCGACAACCGCGTCACAGCGACGCAGCCCGAACCGCACCGCATTCTGTCCGAACAAGAGTTTCGCGTGCAAGTCATCTCTCCTCAGGAACTGCAAAAGGAGTTTTCGCAGCGTCAGGTGCGCCTGCGCGATCGCGCTGCGGACATCACCACACTGCTCGATCAGCGCATCGCCGAAACCAGCGACTTGATTGCGGTGCTGCGCGCCTCGAGCGATCAGCCTCCGGGTGAACCGCGTTTCGTTGCTCTCGAACAAGGCGTAGTGCGCATTCAGGGCGAATTGGGTTCGCTGTCGCGCCAGTTTCAGCGCATCGCTGATGGCTATTTGTGGAATCGCCTCGACCACGGCTTTCTCACGGAAAAGCTGATGGAAGTGCTCGGTGCCGGATTCCTTGCGCACCCCGAACAAGAATCGAGCGCCGCTTGGGCGCAGGCTTTGAAAGACGTACGCCCCGCCATCGACGAAGCCACCCTGATGGGCCGCGTGGCTGCCATTCTGCAACTGGCGCTGAACACAGCCTTGGAGCTTGCGCCTGCTGCCACGAAACAGTTCGCCGTGGTGAACGCCACGCCCATGCCAGCGCGTCTTGCACCGCTCGAAACCGTCCTGCCGCTGTTGCAAAAACTCCGCGACGGAGTGGCCGCGCTCACTGAGCGGCTGGAGTCGTGGGAAAACTATCTCGACGTCATCCAGGGCTTTCGCGAGCTGCTGGATCTTGAAAAAGGTGTGGAGCACAAGCTCCGCAAAGTGACCAACAAGTGAGGAGGCTCTCATGCTGCGTTGCCTGTTGATGGCGCTGCTCGTGTTGCACTGCGCCGAGATGCTGCCTGCCCAAGACGCCTCCACGGACAAAGAACTTCAAGTGATCCTGCGCGAGCAGGAGAACGCTGTGCGCCGCATCAAAGCTCTACGCGGCCGCGTGGTGCGCTTGCGCGATCGCTTGGTGCGCGAAAACAACGAACGCAGTGTGAAACTGTTGGACAGTGCTTTGGCCAAACTCGACAGCATCGATCTCGAAAAGCAGTTGGGCAATGTCGCCGAGCTCGTGCGCAAGGGCCAAGCCTTCCATGGTCTCTCGGAAGCCGCAAAGGCCGTTGGCGAGATTCAACGCATCATCGACTTGCTCATGGAAAAGCCGCCAGAGCAGAGCGAACGCGAGAAGCGCGCGGAAGAATTGGCGCAAGCCTCGGCGCAACTTGCAGACCTCGCCGCGCGCGAAGAGGCCTTGAAACAAAGCACTGAAGCGGTGCGCGACGGCATGAGCGCGGAAGCGCGGGCCGCGGCTGCTGCTTTGGGTGATCGCGTCAAAGCGTTGCGTGAACAGCAGCGCCGCTTGGCCACAGAGCTGACCGCAGAACTCAATGCCGAACAGGCCATCGACCGCGCTGCACAAGCCGCCGAAGAACTGCGTAGTGCCGCAGCCGCACTGCGTGATGCGGAGATGTCTTTGGAGCGCTCGGCACAACTCGCGCAAGCCGCTCGCCGCGCCGGAGAATTGGCCAAGCAAGCCAACGCCGTCGCAAAAGCGGCCAAGACTACGGCACGCAGCAGCGATGCGTTGCAGGATGTCAACGCTGCCCTCGCCGACACAAGCAGCACACCCACACAACGCCTTGAAGCTCTGGAGCGTGCCGCGCAGGCCACGCAACGAGCTGCAGAATCTGCTGCTGAAGCCGCAGAGGCCACGACGAATCCTGCAGAGGCTTCAGCGGAGCGCGCCTTGGCCGATGCTCTTGCGAAAACCGCCGAAGCCACCGCTGCTGCCGCGCGCGCATCCACCAGCGAAGCGAGCGCTCGTGATAAAGCGGAAGCCGCGGCCCGCGCCACTGCGAAAAACGCTGCTACGGCGGCAGAGGCTCAAACTACCGCAACGCAACGCGCCGCCGAAACTCTTGCGGAAAAATCCAAGGCAGCAGCGGCAGCGACGCCTGAAGCGGAGCAAGCGTCTGAAGCCATGAAGGACGGCGCTGCGTCCTCCGACGCTGCGCAAGATGCCATGAAATCAGGCGCACCTGACAGCGCCGCGCAAAGTGCGGCGGAAGCTGCTGCCGCCTTCGCGCGCGCGCAAGCTGCTCTCAGCGAAAGCGCCGCAACAGAAGCCTCACAGCAGAACGCACCATTGAACGCGAGCAACGCTGCCGCGAAGGCTGCACAAAGCGCGGCCAAATCGCTCCCGAAGGAAGGGGCCGCTGCCGAAGCAGCCGCAGCGTTGGAAAAGGCCGCGAGTGAAGCGCAGAGCAGCGCACAAGCCGCCCATGCAGGGAGCAAGCAAGCGCAGCGTGAACATGCCGAAGCGGCAGCCAAGGCCGCGGAGGCCGCCGCCGCCAAACTCGCCGAAGCGAAACGCGACTTGAGTCGCCGTAAAGAAGACAACGCCGCAAAAGCGAAAAAGCAGCGCGATCTTTCTCGCAAGATCGACGAAGTGAAACGCGCCGCTGCGGAGCGCACCGAGAAACCGTTCGAGGCCGCGAGCAAGGCGCTCGAAGAAGCCGCGCAAGCGCAGCAGCAAGGCGCGCAAGCGAGCGAATCCTCTGACAATGCCGGAGCCGACAAGGCGCAACAGCAAAGTGGTGAGGCTCTCGATCGCGCTGCGCAAGCGTTGCAAGACGCTGCCAACGCGCGAGAGAAGAATGAGCAAGCCGATGCGAGCGAACAGCAAGAGCTGGCGCGGCGTCAGAAGGAACTTCAAGAACAAGGGCAGCAGCTCGCCGAATCGATGAAGAACATCTCTCCTGAAGGTGCCAGCAAGGCATCTTCCGCGAGTGAAAGCATGGACTCCGCGCAACAGAGTTTGCAGCGCAAGGACGCTGGCGCTGCTGCCGAGCAAGAGCAAGAGGCCATCGACAAATTGAAAGATGCGCAGAAGAAGGTGGACGAAGAGCGCGGGAAGTACGACGACCTGCAGCAAGAGGAACTGCTCTTCCAGCTCAAAGCCGAGGTTGAGAAGTTGATCGTCATTCAAAAAGAGATCAATGCGAGCTCGCTGAAAGTCCACGCGGAAGCCGAAGGTGGTCGCGTGAGCCGCTCGTCGCGCCGCACATTGCAAGAATTGGGCACACGCGAGACGGCGGCTTCGCAGACCCTTGGCGGACTCCGTAAATCGATTGAAGAAGAACAAGGCGGCGGCATGGTGTTCTCGTGGCTGATGGAACGCATCGGCAACGACATGAACACCGCCACGCAAGACCTAGCCAAAGGCACCGTGACCCAAGTGACTCTTGGCGCTGAAAACGATGCGCTGCAAGGCTTGGAAGACATGCGCCAGACGCTCGAAGATGAAATCGAATCGCGTAAGAAGATGAAGCAAGGCGATCCGCAGGAAGGGCAGCCACAGAAGCCTCAGTTGGTCGGCATGCTCGCGGAACTCCTGCTCGTGCGCCGTATGCAGCAGGGCTTCAACACGGATCAAGAAAAGTTCTTTGCGCGCAATCCGAAACTTGGTGCCGATGGCGATCCTCTCGACAAGCTGGTGTTAGAGCGCCTCGCCCACCGCCAGTCCGCCATTCGTGAGCGCTTCGAGAAACTGTTGGAGAAAATGCAGAGCGGCCAACCCGCCCCTGCTGAAGGTGAAGGAGAAGGCAAATGAAAGCGCTGTCTCTGCTCGCTGCGAGTGTGTTGCTGCTCCCGACGCTTGTCGCACAAGAACCGGAAACGCCTGCCACAGATCCGGGTGAATTGCTGCGCCAGATTCAGCGCAACATGCAAGCTGTCGAGAAGGGCCTCGATGAACTGGCCACGGAGGAAGCCGGTGCTGCTGGCCGCCGCACAGTGGAATCCATCAATCGCGCCATCGAAGAGATGAAGAAGAACGGCCAGCAGGTCACCAAAGACATCGACGAGATCATCAAGCAGATGAAGAGCTCGGGCGGTGGAGGCGGTGGTGGCGGCGGGCAAAGTGGCGGCAAAGGCGGAGAGAAAAGCAGAAACAGTGGCAAAGAACGCGGCAGCGCCAAAGACCGCAACAAGCCCGAGCCCGGGCAAGAAGATGGCGAAGGCAAGCAGTCGAAAGGTGGTGGCAAGGAGGACAACACCTCCCCCGATCAGCCGGGTGGGCGCAACGAAAACGGCCCGGGGCGCCCAGAAGATCCGCGCGAGCGCTTCCGCCAAGAACTTCTCGAAGGCCGCTGGGGCGTGTTGCCTCCGGAGCTGCGCCAGCGCCTGATCGAGCGCAACTTCCGCGAGTTCACGCCCGAGTATCAAGAAGAATTGCGCGCCTACTTCCGCCGCCTCGCGCGCTAGGCGCGGAGGTGGTTTGTGCGTTTCGTTGCACAGACCGATAGGCGCGCCTCGTTGCGAGGCGAACCAACGCCACACCTACTCTGCGCTGGGCTGTGATTGCGGGATACGCGGAGCAATTTCCGTGTCCATGCCGCTGTGCTGGATGCGCAAGCCGCGCGCCTTCAAGTAACGGCTTTCTTCGAGTGGCAACATCACCGGATGGTCCGGTGCTTGGCTACCGCGGAAGAACTCCTGCGCGCGCACACCAACGCTCTTCGCGGCCGCGGCCACCATCTCGTCAAACGAGCTGTCCGGCACATGCTGGCTGCATGAATGCGTGAACAAAACTCCGCCGTCACGCAGCACGCGGAAGGCCTTCGCATTGGTTTCGTGATACAGCGCGAGGCCGCGCTCGATGTCCCCGCGACGGTGCACAAACTTCGGCGGATCCAGCACGATGACATCGAAACTGCGCTTCTCTTGGTGGCAATGATCCAACATGCGCAGCACATTGGCTTTCTCAAAAGTCATCTGCTCCTGCACGCCGGCCTTCTCGGCCGCGATACGACCAAGTTCCAACGCGGGCTCAGAGGAATCCACGCAGGTCACATGCGTGGCGCCTTCAAGGGCCATACGCAAGCCGAATCCACCGACGTAGCTGAACGCATCCAGCACTTCGCGGCCACGCGCGAAGGGCGCCATCAAACGGCGGTTCTCGCGTTGATCTGAATACCAGCCCGTCTTCTGGCCTTCCATCGGATCGCACAGCCATGTAACGCCGTACTCCGTCACTTCCATCGGGCCAGGCGGTAGCGAGCCGTAGAGCACGCCGCCAGTACGCGTCATGCCTTCTTCTTCCGTAGCGGTGCGACTCTCACGCTCTACGATGGCGACGGGAGCGCAACGCTCCACCAAGCGCTGCACGATGGGTTCGAGGAAGCGCGTCAGCCCGAAGCAACTGAGTTGCAGCACCAAGACCTTGCCCACTTTGTCCACGATCAATCCGGGGATGCCATCGCCTTCCGAGTGCACGAGGCGGAATGAGTTGGCCACTTCTGGCAAACGCAACACGTCTTCGCGCATGCTGAGGGCCAAGTCGAGGCGCTTCAGCAGCAACGCTGCATCCAACGTGCCTTCGCCCTTCAAAGCCACGAGGCGCACTGAAATCTGGCTCTTGCTGTTCCAGAAGCCCTCGCCGATGAGGCGCCCAGCGTCATCCATAAGTTCGACCACATCGCCATCGGCAACTTGGCCGCGCACGCGGTCGATGGCACCTGAAAACACCCAAGGGTGACCGAACCAGAAGGGGCGTGCTTTACGGGCTTTGAGGATGACTTTGGCCATGACAGTTCTCCAACGGGGCGCGATGGTAGCGCGCTCTTGCTCGGAGCCGAGCGACAGCGTTCGCAGGAGCCTCCTGCGAGCCAAACTGGCTGCTATCCTGCCCAGACTCAAAGGACCCGCGCACTATGGCCAACCCGCTGCTCAAGACCGATTTCTACGACGTGGATGGCTTGTTCGAAGAAGAAGAGTTGTTGGCGCGCGACGAAGTGCGGCGCTGGGTGCGCGAGCGCTTCATGCCCATCGTGGAGCACTGCTACCGCGACGGCGAGTTCCCGCTGGAACGCGCGTTGGAGCTGGCCAAACTCGGCACCTTTGGCGCCAACTTGCACGGTTACGGCTGCGCCGGAATGTCCTCCACCGCCTACGGACTGATGATGCAAGAGTTGGAGTGGTGCGACTCCGGCCTGCGCTCGTTCGTGTCCGTGCAAGGCGCGCTTTGCATGTATCCCATCTACGCCTTCGGCAGCGACGCGCAGAAAGAGAAGTACTTGCCCGGCATGGCTGAAGGCAAGATTCTCGGGTGCTTCGGCCTCACCGAACCGGATTTCGGCAGCAACCCCGGCGGCTTGCTCGCCAAAGCTGAAGATCGCGGCAGCCACTATCGCCTCAACGGCGCCAAGATGTGGATCACCAGTTCGCCGCTCGCGCACTTCGCCATTGTCTGGGCCAAACTCGACGGCAAGATCTGCGGCTTCATCGTCGAGCGCGAGCGCGAAGGCTTCTCCACTCCTGTGCAAGACCGCAAGTGGTCACTGCGCTGCTCCGTCACCGGCGAAATCGTGATGCAGGATGTGGACATTCCCAAAGAAAACTTGCTGCCCGGCGCAATCGGCCTGAAAACCGCTCTCGCGTGCCTGTCACAAGCGCGCTACGGCATCGCTTATGGCGCGATCGGTGCTGCCGCGAGCTGCTACGAAACCGCGCGGGATTACACCCTTAGCCGCATTCAGTTCGGCAAGCCGCTCGCATCATTCCAGTTGATCCAGACCAAACTGGCCAACATGCTCACCGAGATCACGAAAGCGCAGATGCTGTGCTGGCGCCTCGGCCGCTTGAAGGATGTGGGCAAGATGGATTTCGCGCAGGTCTCCATGGCCAAGCGCAACAATGTCGGCCGTGCCTTGGAAATCGCGCGCACGGCTCGGGACATGCTCGGAGCCAACGGCATCACCGACGAATACCCCGTGGGTCGCCACATGATGAACCTCGAAACGGTGAACACCTACGAAGGCACCTACGACATCCATGGGCTCATCCTCGGCGAACGCATCACCGGGATTCAGTCCTACGGCGGCTGACGGCTGATGAACGCGCCTGCAGAACTGCTCGCGCGCTACGGTTCGCCGCTGTATGTGTATGACGCTGCGGTGCTCGACGCGGCACTCGCTGCTGCCCGCACTGCATTTGCTGGCTGTAGCGCTCGCTACGCCCTGAAAGCCAACGCCAACGCAGTGCTGTTGCGGCGCATCGCAGCCACTGGTTTCGGCGCCGACGCAGTGAGCCCACTGGAAGTGCGCGCTGCACTGGCTGCGGGGTTTGCGCGTGAGGCTGTTTCCTACACAGGCCATGCCAGTTCGCGCGAAGAGCTTGCTGCGGTGAGCCACGCTGGCGTGGAAATCACCCTCGACAGCATCGAAGGCCTACGCCGCCTTGCTGACGTCGCGCCCGGCTCTGCGTGCGGGCTGCGCATCAACACCGGCATCGGCGCTGGGCATCACCGCAATGTGGTCACTGGCGGTGCGGCCTCGAAGTTTGGCGTGCCACTCGAGGATCTCGCCGCCGCCATGACCGAAGCGCAGCGCTGCGGGTTGCGCATCATCGGACTGCACCAACACGTGGGTTCAGGAATCCTCACTGCTCAACCGCTGATCGACGCCGCAGAAATGCTGTTGCGCGCGGCCACGCCTTGGGCGCAGCGCCTCAAGTGGCTCGATTTCGGTGGTGGTTTCGGCATCCCCTACCGCTCCGAAGAAGCAGCCCTCGATCTGGGCGCGGTGGTGAGCGGCATCCGCGAGCGCGCGGCCATTTGGTGCAAGGGCAACGAAACTTCGCTGGAACTGCGTTTTCAACCCGGCCGCATTCTCGTGGGCGCGTGCGGCACACTCTTGGTGCGCGTGATCGAAGTGAAGTCCTCCCTTTCTGCGTTGTGGGTGGCCA
Source organism: Planctomycetota bacterium (assembly GCA_009691765.1). Classification (GTDB taxonomy): domain Bacteria; phylum Planctomycetota; genus SXUL01. The sequence continues at coordinate 195,256 of SIAO01000002.1, forward strand.
CCGATTCCGGCTCGCATCACTTGCTGCGGCCCATGCTGTACGGCGCGTACCACCGCATCGAAAACCTCAGCCACCCAGACGCAGCGCCAACCCTCGTCAATGTCACCGGAGTGCTGTGTGAATCCGGCGATGTGCTGGCCCACGAGCGCTCGCTACCGCTGCCGCGCGAAGGCGACATCTTGGCCATCCGCGACGTGGGCGCTTACGGCTTCGCCATGGCCAGCACCTACAACCTCCGGCCCCGTCCAGCCGAAGTGCTGCTCCATGCCGTAGGCGCCGAGCTCATCCGCCCTCGCGAAACCGACTCCAGCGTCCTCGGCTGAGCCCTCCACCCACGCTTACACCATGGTGGAAGACGAGCCGCTACGGAAACCTTCGAGGTCGAGGGTGACGAAGCGGAATCCGATTTTCTTCAGGCCATCCACGAGCTGGCGGCCGGCAGCGCTATTCAGCAATTGCGGCGCTTGCGCTAGCGGCACTTCGATGCGCGCAACGCCGCCGTCGTGATGACGCACGCGGAGTTCGTGAAAACCCAGATCGCGCAATAAGGCCTCCGCCGCTTCCACGCGCTTGAGGCCGTCGAGGCTTACGGGCGTGCCCGCTGGAAAGCGCGAAGCAAGGCACGGCGCGGCTGGCAATTCAGCCGTGATGAGTTGGCGGCGCGCGGAAAGTCTGCGAATGGCGGCCTTGCCGATCGCCAGTTCGAACAAGGGGCTGCGCACGCCGTGCAACGCAGCGGCCTTGCTGCCTGGGCGATGGCCTTGTGCGTCGTCGGCCTGCGTGCCGTCCAAGAGCACCGCTTCAGGAGCCATCGCGCGCAAGGTTGCAAAGAGCGTGTCCTTGCAGTGGAAGCAGCGGTCACCGAGGTTGGCGCGGTATTCCGGGCGCTCTAACTCGTCCGTGGCGACAGTGTCGAGAGTCACAGCCAAAGCGTGTGCGACCGCCTCGGCTTGTTCACGCTGTGCGGCAGAGAGCGATGGCGATACCCCCAAGACCGCCCGCAGTCCTTGCGGGCCCAAGACTTCGGCCGCAACGGCGAGCAGGTACGACGAGTCCACCCCACCGGAGAAGGCGATCAGGGGCGCCTGTGGCAGGGCTCGTAGCCACTCCGCCAAGCGCCCTTCACACTGCAAATCATCTGTATTCGCAGTGCTCGCGGCTGCAAAAGGGGTGCTGCTCATGGGGCGCGATGATAGCCCTGCGGAGACGAGACAGCACCCTCTCAAGGCCCTCTTGGAACGAGACCCACTTGTGAGGCACAATGGAGCCGTCAACGAGGGCCGCATCACGCAGCCTTCTGCGCCGACGGGACTGGCACCCCCGTCGCACTCGAATTCTGCGGGGGCAACGCCTCTTGAATGGCGTAACCTCGAACATCCACATCGAAAGGAAACTTATGCTCCGAATCTTGCTCGCGACTTTTGCAGTCGCATCTTTGTTGGTCCTCCCCTCCTGCATGAAGATGGAAATGAAGAACAACTTCAATGCCGATAACACCGGCACCATCTCCATGAAGATGTCGATCAAGACTGAAGTGATCGACAACATCAGGGCCATGACCGAGAGCGCCGGCGGCGAAGAAGGGGCCCGCGAAAGCCTCGACAAGGTCACGGAAGCGACAGACGAGAAGGCCAATGTCGAGAAGATGAAGAACTCGGGCGTGGAAATCATCTCCAGCAAGACTGTGGACAAGGACGGTTGGAAGGGCTTCGAAATCGAAGGCAAGATTGCCGACGTGAATGCCTACTGCGAGAAGTCCGCCAAGATCATGGAACTAGAAGCTGCCTCCGCAGGCTCAGAAGGCGGCAGGGGTCCAATGGACACCAGCGACTTCGGCGAGATGGCTCTGTCGTTCTTCAAAACTGCGGACCCCGCCGTGGGCAGCATGCAGATCATCCCGCCAATGGGCGATCGGATGTCGGCCATGGGCGGCGCAGACAATCCACTGGCTCGCCTCGATGAAGCCTCCGAAGAAGAGCTTCAGATGTTTGAAGGCATGATGGAGATGATGAAGGGCCAGTTCGCCCTCGACCAGATGAGCATGAGCATGGTCATCGGCGTACCCGGCGACATCGTTGCCATGAAGGGCTGCACCAAGACCGAAGACAGCAAAGGTGTGATCTTCAACATGAAGGGTGGCGACATCAACATTGCGAGCATCAAGACCATGATGGGCCTGAAAGAGGGCGTGTCGGTGGACTTCAAGATCCCCGCAGACTGCAAGATCACTTTCAAAGAACGCCCCAAGAAGGACGCACCAGCGCCCGCCAAGGAAGAGAAGAAGAAAGAAGAGAAGAAGGGCGGCCTCAAGATCGGAGAAGGCGGCGGCAAGGACGGCTGACGACTTCCGGTGAATGGCCCGCGGCACATTGCGCGGAGCGAGTAATGCGGCGCGTTCCCTTCGGGGCAACGCGCCGTTGTCATTGGTGCAAGATCAGAAACCGCTCATGCCGAAAATGCGCACGAGGAACGCGAGGCGGTCGGCTGCTTCCTCGATGGCTTTCGCGGTCGGCGTGCCTGCGCCGTGTCCGGCTTTGGTTTCGATGCGGATCAAACAGGGCGCGTCGCCACCTTGAGCCGCTTGCAATGCTGCCGTGAACTTGAAGGAGTGCGCCGGCACGACGCGATCATCGTGATCTGCCGTGAACACGAGCGTTGCTGGATAGTGCGCGCCCGCCTTCAGATTGTGGAGTGGCGAATAAGCCCGCAACACCGGAAACATGGCGGCATCGTCAGCACTGCCGTACTCCGGCACCCAAGCCCAGCCGATGGTGAACTTGTGGAAGCGCAACATGTCCATCACACCCACCGCTGGCAGGCACGCTCCGAAAAGCTCCGGGCGCTGCGTCATGCACGCTCCGACGAGCAATCCGCCGTTGCTGCCACCGTTGATCGCGATGCGGCCCGCCGAGCTCCAGCCTTCGCGGATCAACCACTCCGCTGCGCCGATGAAATCGTCGAACACATTCTGCTTGCGTTGCAGCATGCCGGCTTGGTGCCACTCTTCACCGAACTCCGACCCACCCCGCAGTGCCGGTTGCGCATAGATGCCGCCCATTTCGAGCCACGCCAGATTCGCGACCGAAAACGCGGGCATGATGGGAATGTTGAAGCCGCCGTAGCCATACAGCAGCACCGGTGCGTTGGCACCACGCTGCACATCGGCGCGATGCACGAGGTACATCGGAATCGCAGTGCCATCTTTACTTGTGTAAGTGACCTGCTCCGTCACAAAGCGTTTCGGATCGGGCACGCTTGGTGGTTGCGCCCAGCATGTCGTATCGCCGCTGTTCACATTGTGACGCCAAACGGAGGCGGGCGTCGTGAAGCTAGTGAAGCTGAAGTAGATCTCCGCATCCCTAGGCCGCGTGGAAAGCGCGCCGACCGTGCCACTTCCAGGCAACACCAGTTCGCGCAGCAGTGCGCCACTCGTTTCATGCAAGAACAAGCGGTGCTTCACCGACTCCATGACCAACACCGCCAACTTCCCGCCAGCCATGCGTGCGTCGGCGATGGTGCCAGCGCCTTGCGGCACCACCGTGCGCCAATGCTGTGGTTCAGGATGATGCAAGTTCACAGCCACGATCTTCGAGCGCGGCGCTTCGTGATCCGTGCGGAAATAAAACAATTCGCCTTCGTTGCCGAGAAAATCAAAGCTGGCATCGAACGCCGTGAACAGCGCTTGCACCGGCGCGTCCGGCGCATCGAGGTGTTTGAAAAACACGCGGTTGCGCGAATCCGTGCCCACCCACGATGGGATCACGAGGAAACGGCCATCTTCTGTGACTTCACCGCTGAAGCCCCAATCGGGTTCGTCCGTGCGTTCGTACACAACCTTGTCCGCACTTTGCAGCGTGCCGAGACGATGGAAGCACAGATGCTGATTGCGGTTCACCCCGCGCAGACTCTGGCCTTCCTTCGGTTCTGGATAACGGCTGTAATAAAAGCCACTGCCATCCGGCAGCCACGAAGCGCTGGAGAACTTCGACCAGCGCAACACGTCTTCGCGGTCGCGGCCTGTCGCCACTTCGCGCACATGCCACTCCACCCAATCCGAGCCGGCCGTGCTGAGCGCGTAAGCCACCAGCGTGCCGTCGCGCGAGGCCTTCATGTCGCCCAAGGCCATGGTGCCGTCAGCCGTGAGCGTGTTCGGATCCAACAGCACCCGCGCTTCGCTGACCGCGCCGGAAGTCACATACACCACGGCCTGATTCTGCAGACCATCGTTCTTCGAGAAGAACAGATTGTGTCCGCGTCGCGACGGAGCCGACCAGCGCGGAAAGTTCCACAGCTTCGCGAGGCGTTGCTCGATGGCTTCGCGCTCTGGGATGGCGTCGAGAAAGGCTCGCGATTCTTGTTGGCGCGCCGCAATCCACGCTTTGGATTCCGGTGTTTCCGGATCTTCGAGCCAGCGGTAGGGGTCGGCGACCATAGTGCCGTGGTAGTCGTCCACCTGATCCATAGTGCGGGCCTCGGGAAAGTGCGCGGTGTTGATTTGCGAGCAAGAGGTGCAGACCAAAAGCAGCGCGAGGCCCCACGCTAGCAGCGCAGGACCCCGAGTTGGTCTGGCCCCGAAGTTGGGACCCATGATGTTCAGTCTTTCCTTTGTCCGAAGAAACGGAGCAAGAAAAGGAAGAGATTGATGAAGTCGAGATACAGCGTGAGAGCGCCCATCAGCGCGTACTTGCTCACCTCTTGCTCCGTCGTGGCCTCAGAGCCAATGGCCTTCAACTTCTGCACATCCCACGCGGTGAGTACGACGAAGACGAGTACGCCAACGAAGCTGATGATCGTGTCCATGGTGCCGCTGCCCATGAAGATGTTCACGACAGAAGCGATAAGCACACCGATGAGCGCCATGCCAGCGATGGCGCCCGCTTTGGACAGATCGGATTTGGTCACATAGCCGAACGCCGCCATGCCGCCAAAGGTGCCCGCGGCGATGAAAAATGTTTGCGCCACACTGCCCAACTCATAGATCAAGAACACGCTTGAAAGCGTGAGACCCATGAGCGCGCTGTAGAACAAGAACAGCCCCGCGCAGGCGCCTGAAGAAAACTTGCGTAGCGCAGCGCTGAAGAGCAACACGATGCCCACTTGGGCGATGATCAAGCCGTAGAACACGACCTTGCTGCCGAAGATGAAGTTCTGCGCTTCGGGGCTAGTGAACACCCAAAGCGCTGAAGCGCCGGTGACCACAAGCCCAAGAGTCATCCAGCCGAAAACTCGGGCCATGAAAGTGCGGGCCAGTGTCAGTGCCTGGCTCGATCCCGCGTACAGGTTCGCGTCCGAAGTGCCATTGCCGTAGTTCATAGGTGCGATCATCTCCTTGCTCGTATTACGAGCGCCACGAGCTTGCCACTCCCCCGCAGGAATGCAACACGCACGCCCTGCATCCTCCCCGCTACACTGGCGCCATGACGCAGCTTTCAGAGGCCTTACTCCGCCGCATGCCCAAAGTGGCGCTGCATGAACATCTCGACGGGGGCCTGCGCACGGCCACCATCATTGAATTGGCCCGTGAAGTCGCATTGGACCTGCCAGCGAGCGACGCAGAAGGCCTCCGCGAGTGGTTTGAACGCGGAGCAAACAAGGGCTCTCTCGCCGAGTATTTGCAAGGATTCGCGGTGACCTGCGGCGTGATGCAAACGCGCGCCGCTCTCGAGCGCGTAGCAGCTGAAGCCCTGCATGACTTGGCCGCGGACGGCGTGGTCTATGCAGAGTTGCGCTTCGCTCCGGAGTTCCACACGGCTGGCGGTCTCGGTACTGAAGCCGTCATGGATGCAGTGCTGACGGGTCTTGAGCGTGGCGGTACAGAGTCTGGCACTCAGTGGGGCCTGATCGTCTGCGGCATGCGCTCTTCTCCGCCAGAAATGTCGTTGAAAATGGCAGAGCTCGCCGTGGCTTTCCGCGACCGAGGCTGCTTTGGCTTCGATCTCGCGGGCGATGAGTTTGGCAATCCGCCCAAAGATCACCTTGATGCCTTCGAGTTCTGCCAGCGCGAAAACTTCAACATCACCATTCATGCCGGCGAAGCCTTCGGTGCGCCGTCCATTTGGCAGGCATTGCAATTCTGCGGCGCTCACCGCATTGGGCACTGCACACGCCTCGTGGAAGACATGGTCATTGCCGACGGAAAACCCATCGCGCTTGGCCGACTGGCGCAGTACGTACTGGACCATCGCATTCCGCTCGAAGTGTGTTTGTCCTCGAATGTTCAAACTGGCGCCGTGGCTTCCCTCGCCGAGCATCCGCTGCGCCACTATTTGCGCCTGAACTTCAGAGTCACTTTGAACTCCGACAATCGCTTGATGTCAGGCACCTGTTTGACCAAGGAACACATGATTGCCCAAGAGCACTTCGACCTCGGCTTCGACGATCACGAGAAGTTAGTGATCAACGCAATGAAATCGGCGTTCACACCGTACCGACAGCGCTGCGCACTGATCTTCGGCATTCTGAAGCCGCAGTTTGCCGCCCTACGTCAAGAATTGGGCTTGCCGCCCGCGAGCTATCCGCGGCGCCGCGCGACCTGAGCAACGCAGTGTTGTCAGCGGCCTCGCCCACCGCCGCCTCGCCCACCGCCGCCACGTCCGCCACCGCCTTTGCGGCCACCACCGTTGTCGTCACCACCGCCGCCATACAGATCCTTGTCGACTTGCAAGTCGTTCACGACATTCTCGACATCGACTTCACCTGTGTACGGAGCGCCACCAAGTTGCGCCAGCGCCCAAAGCCCCACGGACTTCACTGGGTCTTTGTCACTCGGAACTTGCCGCTCTAACAAAGGCCGCGCATCCATGGCCTTCAACGCGCCGATGGCGTGATAGGCCGCGGTCCGCGCACCGCTGTTGCTAGATAGAGCCAACTTCATCAACGCATGATCAATATCTTCATGCCGCGGTTGACCCTCGGCCACGCGGCACGCAGCAACATAATCCGCCTGCGCGGTCGAGCGCAACATCTTCAGGATGTGCACTCGCAACACTGCTGCGTCTTTCTCGCAAGTGGACAACGCACGCAGCAAATGCGCACGCACTCGGTCCTGTGTTTCTTTCACCAAGACATCCAACAACGGTTTGGCGGATTCGCGCATGCCAATGCCTTCGAGAGCAGCAGCCACATGAATGCGAACTTGGGTGTCTTTCTGCTTCAAGAGTGCGTGAAGGCAGGGCAGAACTTTGGCATTGCCGCGCCCACGCATGGCGTCGATAGCTTCGAGGCGTCGCTGCGAATCGACCTCTGGGCCGGTCTGCGTCAACAAGAACTCCGCTACACGCGGATCGTCCTCTGTAGCCAGCGCCGACAACGCCATGCGGCGTTCGTCTTGATTGTTGCCGTCCGCCTGACGCAAGAGTTCGAGAACTCTGTCGCGCTGCTCCTTCAATTCAGGAGGCGCGTTCTTCGGATCATGGAAGGTGCTGGCGAGCTGCATCTTCTTGCGCAGCTCCTGCGCGGACAGCAACCACACATGGCGCAAGAGCACTTTCTTGCCATCAGGCCCGAGGAACAAGAACTGCGGGGCCTCGACGACAGGCGAGTCCATGTAGGTAGTGCGCGCACGCTGTTCACAGGCTTCGTGCTGGCGACAAGTGAGCCCATCGAAAGTTGGGCAAGCATCCGCAGCGGCTTCACCATGCAATCCGATGCAACCGATCAGGCACACGAACTTGCGGCTCTCTGCAACCACACTCGCGTCGTGCAAGTGGTTGCGGGCCACATCCTCATTGGCGCTCTCGCCCTTCAAGAGGAACGTGATCATGATGGGTTTGCCTTCAGCTTTGGCACGGGCCAACGCAGTGTCGAAGTCTTTCTCCCATTGAATGACGCGTGGATCTTGGGCGCACAAGCAGGCCGCAAGGACTAAGAGAGAAGTGAAGTTTTTCATGACGACTCCGAACCGTGGGCGGCGTGGGAACAGTTCCAATGTACTCAACACGCACTAACGGCTGGGTCTTTCACCTGCCCCCCCTGTTTTTAGGAATTGTGCCGAAAACAACCGAGCTTCGCCCGCGCCATAGCGCCACAGGCGTCCCGCATCGGACCCTGCATAACCCACGCCAATCCTAGGCCCGCGCACCCTATCTCGCGGCGGCACTTGCGGCGCTTTGAGGATGCGCAGCGCGCTTCTCGCGAGATCGAATCCATTCAAATTTCCGTCGATGCCAAACGCCTGACAAAGCCGCGCCGGCCCGCGACAAAGATCGCGCTCTGTGCAGCGAGGTCCGCGACGCGCACGCATCAAGTTCACGCCTTCAATTGGCTCCACGGCTCTGATGAGAACGGCTTGCGGGTCGCCCTCCGCAGCGCACACGGCATTCAAGCACCAGTGCATGCCGTAGGTGAAGTAGACATAGGCTGCGCCCGGAGGACCCCACATCGTCTCCGTGCGCGGAGTTCGGCGCCCGCCAAAGGTGTGACACGCTCGATCGCGAACGCCGCAATAGGCTTCGGTCTCGACAATGCGGCCAGCGCAGATTCCATCGGCGTTGCGCAACACCAGCCACTGACCCAACAAGTCCTTGGCCACTTGGCGTGCACCGCGCGCATAGAAACTCCGCGGCAACACTGGCGCATTCGGCACGAAACTCATGAGCGAGCTCAGGCCAGCGGAACCCACGCGCTGTCAGCGCTGCTCTTCAAACAGGCGTCGATGAAGCGCAGGCCGCGCACACCGTCGTGCACTGTGGGGAATGCGGCTTCGATGTCGGCATCACCGCGGATGCGACGCGCGAAGGCTCGGTACAGATTGGCGAACCCTTCGAGATAACCCTCAGGGTGCCCCGACGGCGTGCGGGTGAGACTGCGCGATGCGTCACTCGTTGTTGCACCGGCACTGCGCAACAACTTCACGCTCCCGTCTTCTTGGGTCCAATGCAAATCGTTCGGATGCTCTTGCTGCCACGCCAAAGCGCCCTTGGTGCCGAAGACACGCAAGGCCAAACCGTTTTCCCGCCCGAAGCACACTTGTGACGAGCACAGCACACCGCTGGCGCCACCTGCGAAACGCAAAAGCACCATGTCATCGTCGTCGAGGCGGCGGCCCGACACGAACGTGTGGAGCACCGCATGCAATTGCTCCACCCGCAGGCCACTCACATGCTCCAAGAGATTGAATGCGTGCGTGCCGATGTCACCGAGCGCGCCCACAGGCCCACTGCGCGCAGGATCGGTGCGCCATTCGGCTTGCTTATGGCCACCGCTTTCCAAATCCGAGCTCAACCAACCCTGCAAATACTCCACATACACTTTGCGCACCGTGCCGAGCGCGCCGCTGCGCACTAACTCCCGCGCTTCACGCACCATCGGATAGCCGGTGTAATTATGAGTGAGTGCGAAGTGCATCCCGCTGCGCTCGACAGTTGCTGCCAGCGCTTCACCATCAGCAAGTGATGAAGACAACGGCTTATCGCAAATCACGTGAAAACCGCGCTCGAGGAACAAGCGCGCGGGCGCAACATGAAGGTGATTCGGCGTGACGATGCTCACCGCATGGATGCGCTGTTCTGGAGGCAAACGAGATTCCCCCTCCGCCATGGCTTCATAGCCCGCGTAAGCGCGTTCCGGCGCGATGCCAAGGGACGCTGCGGTTGCGCGCGTGTTCGCCATGTCGCGCGAGAAACACCCAGCCACCAATTCGAACTCACCGTCTAGCGCGAGTGCAATGCGGTGCACAGCGCCAATGAACGCGCCTTGGCCGCCGCCGATCATGCCGATGCGCAGTCGCATGAAAACTCTCCTCAGTCCAATCCGAGTACGCGACGATTCAAGCGCGCATCCGCTCCGCCAGCGAAGTCGTCGAAGGAGCGCTCCGTAACCTTGATGATGTGCCGCTTCACGAAGGTGGCGCCTTCAGCAGCACCGACCAGCGGATCTTTGTACGCGCACTCCCACTCCACCACCGCCCAGCCGGGATAACCGTGCTTGGCGAGGCGCGTGAAGATGCCGCTGAAATCCGTCTTGCCGTCGCCGAGCGAGCGGAATCTGCCGGGTTTGTCTGCCCAGCCTTGATAGCCGCCATAAACACCGCTGCGTCCATCACGCACCAGTTCCGCGTCCTTCACATGGAAGGCGCGAATGTGTTCGTGATAGATGTCGATGAACTCCAAGTAATCAATGTGCTGCAACACGAGATGCGATGGGTCGTAGAGAATCTTCACACGCGGATGTTGACCACAAGCATCGCGGAAGCGTTCCCAGCTCACGCCATCGTGCGTGTCTTCGCCGGGATGCACTTCGAAGGCGCAGTCCACGCCGCACTCTTCGGCCACCTCGAGAATCGGTTTCCAGCGACGCGCGAGTTCGGCGAAGGCTTCTTCCACCAATCCCGCAGGACGCGGCGGCCAAGAATAGAAATAGGGCCATGCGAGCGCACCTGAAAAGGTGGCCATCGCCGTGCATCCAAGATTGCGTGACGCACGCAGACACAGTTTCACTTGTTCCGCCGCCCAAGCAGCACGCGCCTTCGGATTGCCGCGCACTTCCGGTGCCGCGAAACCATCGCAGAGTTCGTCGTAAGCCGGATGCACCGCCACAAGCTGCCCCTGCAAGTGCGTCGACAATTCCGTCACTGCGAGGCCCTTGGCAGCGAGCTTGCCCGCATAGTCATCGCACCACGCTTTGGATTGCGCAGCTTGCTTCAAGTCCATGCAGCGCGCATCCCATGTGGGAATCTGAACGCCGCAGTAGCCGAGCGAGGCCGCCCAACCAGCGATAGTGTCGAGCGTATTGAAGGGCGCTTGGTCGCCCATGTACTGCGCGAGAAACAGCCCTGGGCCCTTGATCGTCTTCATAGCGCTGCGTTCTCTCAGTGCGCCACGGTTTTGCGCCGCGGATACATCACGAGGAAGAGAAGCAAACACGCGAGGCTCGCCCACATGGGCACGCTGAACAGGCGGCTGTAGTCCATCTTGCCTTCCAATGTAGCCCACTTGGCCACTTGTCCGCTAATCCACGAACCGACGATGACACCAACGCCGACGATCACGAGGTTGAAGAGGCTCTGTGCTGAGGCGCGCACGTCCTTCGACGTGTGTTCGTCCACCAAGATGAACGCGAGGAAGATGTAGCAACCAAAGATCACACCGTGCAGCGCCACGCCGCTGATGAGAATGGTCATGGGCGCGATGCCTGTCGCTGCACTCAGCGCATCCACTTCGGCGAAACACAACATGCGTAAGCCGTACGCAAACAAGCCAATGATGAGCAGCGCGCGCTTGCCCAGATCCTTCATCAGGAATCCCATACTGGCGAGCACGAGGATCTCGGACATTTGCCCGATGGTCATCAAGCCGCCACCACCCACGCCGAAGATCTGTGCAAACGGATCCGCCGCGCCGGAGGCGGCTTGCATCTTCCCGAGGAAACCCGAGGTGTGCACGAAATAGAACTGATGGATGCACGACACGGGCACCGCCAACAGGAACACCGTGCGCAGCTCCGGACTGCGAAAGATCTCGCCCAAGGCTTCTCCCCACGCATTGCGACTGATGCCTCGTTGTGGCGGCGTCGCCGGCAAGGTGAAGCAATAAACACCCATGGCAATGCCCAGCAAACCGCTGAGCTTGAACGCATCGGCCATGCCTTGCTGTTGAGCAGCTTCCAGCGCTGCACCACTCAACCCCGGTGGCGAATACTTGCTCAGCAGCCACTGGCCCATCGTGATGCCCACGACGATCCAGCCGATCGTGCCCCACAAACGGACAGGCCCGAATTGCTTCTCGCGATCCGTCATATGCGTGAAGGCCAACGCATTGGTGAGCGGCATGGTGGGCGAATAGAGCAGGGAATAGAGCAGGGAGAAACACAAGAACGCCTCGAAGGAGTTCAGTGAAGCGAGCTGCCAGACCAAGACGCCACCGAGAATGTGACTGATCGCGAGATAACGCTCGGTGTTGAACCAGCGGTCCGCCACTTGTCCGGCGATGAAAGGTGCGGCGATAGCTCCGCAGGCTCCCACTCCAAAGATGATCGAAATCTGGTCCGCGCTGAACTTGTGCACACCGGCAAGAAACGGCCAAAGGAGTGGCAACCAAGCTCCCCAGATGGCGTACTGGAGGAACATCATGATGGAGAGTCTGCTTAGCATGCGCGCAAGCTTACCCGTCACACTTCGGGCGGTCTGCCCCTGCGTGGGGCCAGCGCCTTCAGGGTTTACGAACTATCACTGCATACGGTCCCGCGGGACCATTGAAATAGCGTGTCCAGTCTTCAGGCGAATGCTCGCGCATCACTTCCAAGAGCGCGCCGCCCTTCGCCGTCGCCCAATTGGTCCAAGGCAAGCCATCGCCGACTAGGCGATCGGTCACAAATGCGACCGTGCGCCCTTTTTGCACCAGTTCAAAGGCATCCACCAACACCGCTGAATCCGTCGCATGAATGCGTGGGTAGATGTGCAAAAAACGCAGCGCATGGGCAGCGCGGTCATTCGAAAGCGTGAAGTACGCAGCGTCAGGTCCGGCCACCGCCACCACGGTTTCCACACTCTGCATGAGATTGCGTCGGCGCAAGTCGAGCAGGCCAGATCCATGCGTGGCCACTGCAAAAGCGCACAACGCAAGCAACAGGAGTGCGCCCAAGCGAGCACGAGCAGGTGCTTGGGCTCGCCCGGCTCCAAGGCTCGCCGCCAGCGCCGTCACGAGTGCAAGATTCAGCGCGTGCCATTCACAATTCTCGGGCTCAAACCATGTGGAAAATGGAATGCGCATTGCCAACGCGAACAGCACAGCCACGCCGAGTCGTTTCCGCGCGGCGTCTGCGCGCGCTAAACAGCCAGCCAACAACACAATGACACACCACGCCGAGCCTGCGAGTGCGTGAGGCCACACCGCCTCCGAGTATTGCCCGAATGTGGCGCTCCCGAGCGAGCGTGCGTAGATCGCGAGACGCTCTAAGCCATAGGCATGCGTCGCTGCCATCTGCGGCACATGCGCGTACAGCACCAACCACTCGTGGAAATGAATCTGCCGACCATCAAACTCGTAGCGCACGAATTGAAAACATGCGGCATACACGGCAAGTGTTGCCAATCCGGCGCAGCACAGCACTCGCAACAAGAGGCCGAATCGTCCGGGCCCAAGGCCCATCCACGCCGCAGTCAGTAGCGCCGGCAACAACAAGATGCTGTCTTGGCGCAGCGCCAACGCCACCACGATGCTGCTCCCGAATCTCCACGGCCGCACTCGCTCTGCTGTGGCTTCGCGCAGCGCCCATAGCGCAGCCGCGATGCTAGGCAGATTCACTTCTCCCACCGCCGTTTCCATGGCGCAGATGCGTGTCGTCGCGAAGGCGGCCGCGCAGCACACACCGAAAAGCAAACGCCCCTTAGCGAAACGCGCGATCAAAACGAGGGCGAAGGCCGCGCCGAGGCCCGCAAGAATGCGAGCCGCGACAAAGCCGGGGTGAGTGACGCCACAAACATCCAGTACGGGCATCAATGCGTTTTGCAGCGCATGAAACCCTGGGTGATGCGGATTCAGACTCCACTGCGGTTCGGTCTCGACGATGACGCCATAAATAATGCTGTCGTGGAGGCTGAAGGCGCCGTCGGCATCCAATGGAAAAAACCACAGCGCCCACGGCAGCGTGAGCAACGCAGCAAAGCACAGCCCCTTGGTGACGCCCATGTGCGAACAGCATAGCCCGCGTGAGCGTGCGCACCGCTTCCGCTATGGTTTCAACCCTCGGAGCTCAAAATGCCATTCCGTATTGCCCTACTCCTACTTGCTCTCTGGACCTGCGGCTTGGCGCAAGACGCCGCAGCCCTCGCAGAGAAACTCCCGAAGTGCGCCGCCGTGGTGCTCGATGGCAGCCAGCTATTCCTTCAAGCCCCGAACGCCACCAGATTCGTAGTTCGCAGCGTGACCGCGGAAGGCGCCGCGGTGGTCGAAGCCAAACAGCGCGCAGTGAATGTCGACGCAGACTTGTTGCATGCCGATGCAAGCGCCGCGCTCAACATGCTGGAGCAACTCGTCACGCAGGCGACGAAAGATGGCGTCGATGGAGCGCTGCGGCTGCGCTCGGTCCCGTTGGTTGGCCCGCACCTGAGTAGCGGTACAGCTTGGGTGCTGCCGGAAGGCGTTGCGAAAAAACAGCCGGGCTCCTCGCCCGCAACGCGCCTAGCTTTGGCCGACGCTGTGAAGCCCTTGGAAAGTCGTGTGAAATCCCTCGAAGTCACTCCTGCTGGGCAACAGGCCGTCAGTCAGCTCCTCGCGATGCTCACGGAAGACGAAACCACGGATTCTTTCCTCAAGCCGCCGTTCGCGCGGGCGCTCGTGCGTGGTGGTTGGCTGCGGACGCTGCCGCAATTGGATGCAGAAGCTCGGCGTCTCGAAACGGCACTCGCCGCCGCTGAAGCGCTCCGCCCGAAACTCATGTGGGTGGGTAAAGGCATCCGCGTCGCCGAACTCACCAACGCCTTCGGTGCCAGTGGCTGGACGTTGCAAACGCCGCTGCGCAGTGGTTACGCACGCGTGCTGCCGAAACCAGGATTCGACCCGGCCTGCCCCGAACTTTCTTTGGTTGTGAGCTTGCCGGCTGGCAGCGACCCACTCAAAGACGCAGCCAAGGCTACGAATGCTGAAGTGCTGTTCGACGGCATGGTGTTGGCGCGCTGGTCTGCCGCAGGCTTGGTCGCTGACAGCGACACATGGCGCAAGACGGTTGCGCAACACTCGCTGCGCACGCCGGGTATCGCGAAAGGTTTTTTGCCGCCGCACATTCCGCTCTTCGATCTTGACGGCACACTTCACAAGCTCATCACCGCGCATGGTGTCCTTGATATGGCTGAGGCCAAGAACTCCGCTGCGTTCCTCAACGCTGCTGCGAAGGTCCTGCCCGACGTAGGACACATGGACCTCTTGGGTGAGTGCATGTTCACCTATGTGCTCGACAGCCCAGACCCACGCTTCCCGTTGCTCGTGGGTACCGACAAAGTGCAAGGAGAGATTCACCAAACCGTCGCGCAAACACTCGCGACCACCAGTGGTGGCATTTGTCGCGGCGACTGCGACGACATCGCCGAGCTCTATCAAGAAGTTGCGCTGCGTCAGGGCAAGCTCGCTCACATCGCGAATCTCCCAGGCCATGCTGCGTGCTTCTGGGTGGACAAACTCGAAGACGGCGGCTTCGTCGCACATGTGTTGCAGACGGGACCGCCGATGTCTTTCGCTGCCAAGACCGTGCCGGAAGCGTTACGCGCCGCGTACACCGAGTTTGGTATCGCTGACAATTTCGATCCCGATCAAATCGCCGTCGCCATCCGCTTCAACGGCGAAAACCAACGCAGCACTTGGGTTCTTGGCTGGCGCATCTTCACAGAGAAGGACTACGCCACAGCCATGATCGATGTGCAGCGCGATTGGCATTTCCACACGTTCAGGCGCGGCATTGTGAAAATGGAAGCGATGGTGGCAGGCGGCGACAAAGATCCCGCCAACGAGCGCGAGCTCGTGGGTTTGTGCGAAGCCACTGCGCAGTGGTCTGCAGCGGTAGAACATGTGAAGCGCGCGCAAGCTGCCGGGGATCCAACATTCACCTTGGCCACGCGCCTCATCGCAGATCTCTTTGAATCCGGGCAGCGCGATGCAGCCCAAGCGGCCGTCGAAGCGCTGCTCACAACAGACCTCCCTGCAGCGGCGAAATCCCTCGGCCTCGGCATGACGTCGGTCGGGTTTCAGTTGGCTGGCACCGTCCTTGCGAGCGGTCGTGATCCTGCGTTGGCGGCGCGCTGCTTGGACAGCACATGCACGGCGCAAGTGCAACGCTTGATCACCCAGCTCGGCGGTTTCATTCGCAGCAATCGTTTCAACGCCGAAGCGTGGAAACACGATGGCACGATGGTGGAACTGAGGCGTCTGATTCGCACCTATGTCAGTCTCGGGTGCGGCATCCTCGAAGATGCGCCGAGCCTCTTGGCCGATGCCAACCCAGCGGCCACGCGCATTTCGCAACAAGTCGAGCAGTGGCTCGCCACCATCGCGTTTCGCGACTTCGATGAGCCTGCTGAACTCTTAGATCGTTATGCAGATGCAGGGCGTTACGCCGCCATCGCCCTTGGCAACGAGCGTTTCCATTCGATGTTGCAACGCGGCGAATGGCCAACGCAATTGCCGACGGAACCATGGACGCGCAGTGCAGGCGTCGCACAGCTCACACAAGATGCCGCCTTCGTGCGCATGGCGCCGTCCTGGTACGGACAACAACTCTTGAATCAGTTCGGCACCGGCCGCAAGACCTATGACGCCGCGTTGGTGCAACGCTTGTGGAAGGGCATGGAGAGCGCTCGCACTGCGGCGCGCAAGCTCGGGCTGGAGAGCCGCGTGATGGATCAACTGATGGCCAGTTGCCGCGTGATGGCCAACGCCGCCCTCAAAGACAAAGCAGGACTCAAGGCAGCGTTGATTGCAGTGGCGCAGCAAAACGACAAGCATCTGCGCGACCAAGTCGTGGCGTGGATGGGCCAGTCCGCGCGCTTCTTCGACACCGTTTGGTTCGGCGAGATGCTGACCGTGTTCGACGCTGAAATTCACTACAAACCCAGCTATTTCGAGATCGCTTGGAAGGCTGCGCAAGGTGGGGCCATTCCACACGCTTTGTTGGCCGCAGACCTCGCAGAGAAGCGCTTCGGCGACGATCCGACTTTCCGCGAAGAAGCCGCATGGTTGCGGGCTCTGCTCGGTCCGAAGAAACCTTGAAGCAGCGGCACTATGATCTGCCTCCCCTACGGAGGCCCCATGATCATCCGCACTGCCCTGTTGCTGTTGCCCTTGATGCTGCTCGCGTTCGCGCAAGATGCGATCAAGATCGAATCCGCGTCCGCTGCTCGCAATCCGCTCGACGGCTTGGGAGCTGGCGTTGTATGGGCCTGTTCCGATCCGGAGCTGCTGCCTGAAGGCTCGAATCAAGCCGAGACTCGCAAAAGCGCCACGGCCAACAAAGGCTTTGATCGCACGAAGGCTCTTGATGACGCGCTGGCTCGTGCGAAGGCCGAGAACAAAGTGGTGTTTTGGTATTGCCCGCGCGTGACGGCAGGGCTGCAAGGGCGACAGATGTACCGCCCGGCGATTCTCGACAACTATGCGCTCGCAACTTGGTTCAGCGATCCGGAGTGCGTGGCCATGCTGAATCGCCGCACCATCGCCGTGCGACTCACCTGTGATGCTGCTTTGGGCAAACGCTTCGACATCACTGGGCCGGAGCGTGTGGAACCCATGATCGCCATTCTGAAAACCGATGGCACGATCGCGTTACTGAAAGATGGTCTGCGTACTTTCAACACCGGCTGGTTCGAACATTTCCTCAGCGACGCGTTGAGCGCCGCAGGCGCAACGGGGCCTTCAACCGAAACTGGTGCAGCGCTGCAAGCGTTGAAAGAGGGCAAGGGCTCAGATCTCGCAGTCGCACAAGCGTGGTTGGCCGATGGCGCTCTCGCCAAAGCGCAAACCGCGCTGCCGTCATTTTTTTCCGGGATTTCGACAGCCAAGGTGACGGAAGCCGACGACGGCGTGGCCCTGGTGCGCGCTGCGGTGCTTCGCCGCTTGGGCGATCCAGCCGCAGCGCTCACTGCGCTTGCTGCATTGGAAAAACCGGGCGCCGCGGTGCGCCTCGAACGCGCGCGTTCGCTGCTCTTGCTGCGCAATCTCGACGAAGCGCTGGAAGAACTGACGAGCGTGCGTCGTGGGCGAGACCAAACTGAAGCGCACTGGTTGCGCGCTGTTTGTCAGCATTTCCTGCGCAACGACACCATGGCGGAGCACGAGTGGCGCCAAGCCGCCGCGGGCCCGGAAGACAACAGTTTCACAGCGCGCGCTGCTGCCTGCGTCATGGATGGCCGTGACCTCACACCGGTGGGGCCCATGCCGCATGGGTTTGAAGACCCCTTCCCCGTTCGCATGCCACACAATGCCGCCGCAAGCGGAACATCCATGCCGCGCCCTGTGAAAGATGCTCGCGCCATCGCGCCAGATGCGCTGCACTACTTGCTGAGCTTGCAACGTGAGAACGGCGGATGGACTGATAGCCGCTATGCCTACTGGCCAACGCCCGACTTAACCCCCAACGCTTGGATGGCAGCAACGGCCTTGAGCATGGCGGCGTTACTGGAATGGCGTGACGTTGCTCCGGATCGCGTCGAGCGCGCTTTGGAAATTGGCGAGCGCTACTTGTTTGACGAGCGCAAGATGAATCGTGGCAGCAACGAAGAAATCTATGCCGACGCTTATCGGCTGCTGTATCTCACCAAGAAACACGCGCGCGCCACTTCCGACAGCGACAAGGCTGCAACCATGGAGCGCATGAAGGCGGTGACTGGTGAACTTGCGCGCACCCAGACGACCGGCAAAGCCAAGGGCTTCTGGGCTCACGAGTATTCGAATCCATTTTCGACCGGCGCGGTGATGGACATCTTGTTGCAAGCACGCGATGCGGGTGTGCCCATCGCACCTTCGCTGTTACACGACGGCGCAGAGGCGCTGCTATCGACACGCTCAAAGACCGGGGCCTTCGCTTACGGAGCAGGCCGTCCACCCGGCGACAGCGAAGAAGCCGCGAAGAACAGCATGACACGCGCTGCGATCTGTGAAGCGGCCATTCTGCGCTCGGGCCACCAGCAAGGCAGTGCAGAGAAACTCGAGGCCGCCATCAGCACTTTCTGGAAATTCCAGCCACGGCTCGAACGAGTGCGGCGCTGCGATTTCCACACAGATGGCGAATTGGCGGGCTTCTTCTTCTGGCACTCGCTCTACCACACGAGCAATGCCATGGCGGCCGCACCCGCTGCAAGCGCCGCAA
The DNA here is from genome assembly GCA_009691765.1 of Planctomycetota bacterium. Lineage (GTDB taxonomy): Bacteria > Planctomycetota > SXUL01. Next base: position 214,045 of record SIAO01000002.1, read on the forward strand.
GTCACAAAGCGAAGCTGCTCGAGTACCTCGTGACTCTGCAAGAGATCGACGGCTCATTCCTCGACAGTCATGAAATGGGCAAAGCTGTCGGCACGGCCTATGGCTTGCTCACCCTCGCCAATCTGCTGCAAGCGCAGAACTGAGAGCACGCAGAAGCAGCAAACCAACGACGATAGAAGGCGCACGCGCTTTAGGCTACTCTGCGCCCCGTGACGCCGCAGCAGGCGACCTCAATGCCGTCCGCCGAATTTTTTGCAGCTCTGCGCTCCATCATCGGGCCTGAACGGTGCATCACCGACCCCGGCCTGCTGCTGGCGTACGAGTGCGATGGCATCACGCACCTGCGCACCACACCCAGCGCTGCGGTGCTGCCCGAATCGCGTGAAGAAGTGCAAGCACTCGTCAGGTTGTGTGCAACGCATGGCGTTCCCATCACAGGTCGGGGCGCAGGCACTTGCTTGTCTGGAGGCGCAACGGCAAGTGCCGGCGGCATTCTCGTGGTCTTCACGCGCATGAAGCGCATTTTGAAAGTGGATGCTGCGAACCGCCTTGTTGTGGTCGAGCCCGGCGTCGTGAACGCGCGACTGTCAGAAACACTGCGCCCCCTCGGTTTGGCCTACATGCCAGACCCGTCCAGCCAGACCGCCTGCACGCTTGGTGGCAATGTCGGCGAGAACAGCGGCGGGCCGCACTGCATCAAACATGGCGCCACTTCAGCCAGCGTCCTAGCGCTCGAAGTTGTCTTGCCAGACGGCAGCGTCGTCAACTGCGGGCACGCTCGCGGCCGCACCGCAGCGCCCGATTTGCGTGGACTCATCGTAGGTTCTGAAGGCACGCTTGGCCTTGTCACGGCCATCACTCTGCACCTTGAACGCATTCCCCGCCACGAACTAACTCTGCTGGCTTCGTACCGCGACATGCGCTCTGCCTGCGAAGGCGTGAGCGCCGTCATTGCCGCCGGCATCCTTCCCTCAGCACTCGAAGCCCTCGATGATCGCACCATTGCTGCGCTGGAAGCGAGCGGCAAGCCCTCTGGCTACCCGCGCGATGCTGCTGCGGTGTTGTTGCTCGAGTTCGACGGAGAAGCCAGCGCCGTGCGCGCCGAAGCAGAAGCTGCTTCTGCGCTCTTGCGCAATGCCGGTGCCATCACCCTTGAAGAGGCCACGGACTCAGAACAGCGCAAGCGCTTGTGGAAAGGACGCAAGGGAGCTTTCGGCGCCATGGGCCGCCTTGCGCCAGACCTGTACGTCATGGACACGGTGGTGCCGCGCTCGAAGTTGGCAGAGGTGTTGCCGCAAATCGGTCGCATCTGCGATCAGTTGGGCCTGCGCCTCGCCAATGTGTTTCATGCAGGTGAAGGGAACCTGCATCCCAACATCAGTTACGACGGACGTAATCCTGACGAAGTGAAGCGCGTCATCGAAGCCGGACACCAAATCGTGGAACTGTGTTTGGCCGCAGGCGGAGTTCTCAGCGGCGAGCACGGCATCGGCACGGAGAAGCGCGATTACATGCCGCTGATGTTCGGAGCCGACAGCCTGAGCGCCATGAGAGATTTGCGCGAAGTGTTCGATCCGCAAACACTCTTCAACCCCGACAAGCTGTTGCCCACACCACGTATCTGCGCCGAATCCGGGTTCCCGGGAAAACCGAGAACACGGCCGTGAGCACACCAGACCCAACCACACTCTTCACTTCGATTGTGGGCAGTGCAGGGGTTTCGCACACCGATGCTGGCCCGCTCGCGCAAAGGCACATGACCGAGGTCACTCCGGCCAGCCGTGCGGAATGCGTTGAGATTGTGCGCGCCGCGCACCGCGAACGCATCGCACTGTTTGTTCGCGGCAGTGGCAGTGAACTGCGCTTGTCCGAATACGCCAGTCCCGCAGCATTGCTGTGCACAACACGCTTGGATCAAGTGATCGAGCACGCCGAGGGCGATCTCACATTCAGCGCCGAAGCGGGACTCAGCCTCAACGCGGCGCAAGCGTTGCTGCGTCCTCATGGTCAAAGACTTGCGCTGGCACCGCGCGCGCCCAGTGCGACTCTCGGCGGCATCATGGCGCGTGCAGCCGATGGTTGGACTCGCAAGAGCTGCGGGTTGGTGCGCGATCAAATCCTTGGCTGCGAAGTGGTGCTTGGCGATGGGCGCGTTGTTCATTCTGGCGGGCGCGTGGTGAAAAACGTCTCGGGCTTCGATTTGTGCCGATTGTTCACAGGAGCGCGTGGCGCTTGGGGCGTCGTGCTCTCGCTCACCCTGCGCTTGCGAGCCGTGCCGCAGCAACGTCGTGTGAGCCTTCACGCCGCATCAGATCTCGCGGCAGCATTTGCAACGGCGCACGCGCTGAATGCTTCCCTACCCGACGCAGAAGTCGTGCGCGTCCGCGTTGTGAACGCAGCCCATGGGACAACCTACGCTGTCTTGCTTTCACTCGCTGGTCCCGCCGCACGTGTCGAAGAAGCCGTCGCAAGCGCCGATGATTTAGCTGGATCCGCTACGGAGCTTGCGCTCGCAGCATTGCATGATGGCGGTACACCGCAATGTGTCGTCGAAGTGCTGCCCGCAGACACCGCAGCTGCAACGCGCGCGCTGCTGGCGTATGGCGCGGGCGGCGTCATCGATGCTGATGTGGCCACGGGCACAGTGGAGTTCATGGCGCCTCGCGCGCCAGAATGGGATCCAACCGCGTTGAGTGCTCTTGCGCACGAACTGCGTGGACTCGAACCGCTTGTTTCCTTTCCCGCACATCCAGAGTCGCTGCGCTGGCAACGCGCTGAGTTCGGCGCCGTGGATGCGGCAAACGCAGCGTTGTTACGGCGTTTGGCGCAACGCTTCGATCCGCGAGGAATCTTTGAGCCAGGGTTGCACTCATGGAAGTGACACAAAGCCGCGACACGCAACTCGCTGGAATGCAAGAAGCCCTCGCCTGCGTGCACTGCGGTTTGTGCACGCAGTATTGCCCCACATACCTAGTCACTGGACGCGAAACGGCGAACCCCCGCGGACGCTTGTGGACCATGCGCGCCCTTGGCGAAGGTCGTCTCGAACCCACACCTGCGGTTCTCGCAGAACTCGACAGTTGTCTTGTTTGCAGAGCGTGCGAAAGCGTGTGTCCAAGTTCTGTGCAATACGGCGATGTCCTTGGCGCGTTCCGCGAGCGCACACGCAAGCGCGGATTTTGGCGACGTCAAAGCTTCAAGGTGCTGGAGCATCCGGCGTTACTACGTGCCCTCGCCACTTTGCTGCGTTGCTGGCAACGGTCGCCATTGCGCATGCTGCGCTCCTTGCTGCCGCAACGACTGCGCCGCATGGAGGATTACTTGCCGCCGGTGCCGCCGACAACTGAGCGCCAACCGCTTCCAGCGCTGACTCCCGCTGTTGGAACACGGCGAGGTGTCGTCGGTGTCCTCGAGGGCTGCGTCATGAGCGTGCTCTTCGCCGATGTCAATCGCGACACGGTGCTCTTGCTCACCCACGCTGGCTATGACGTGTGCGTGCCACGCGGCCAAGGTTGCTGCGGAGCGTTGCACGAACACGATGGCGACTTGCAAGGCGCGCGGCGCTTGTTGCAGCGCAATGCCACGGCATTCGCGGCGCAGCCTCTCGATGCGATTGTCATGAACAGCAGCGGCTGCGGCGCGGCGTTTCACGATGCGCGGCGTCACCTTGGCGCTGCTGGCAATGAACTCAGCCACCTCAGCGTGGATGCGCAACGTTTCCTAGTAGATCACGGCGCGGCACTCCGCTTTCGTCCCCATGCAGGCCGTGTGACTTCCGATGCGCCCTGCCATCTGCACTACGCGCAAAACGAAACCAGTGCACCGTTGCAGTTGCTGCGCCGCGTTCCAGGACTGCAAGTGGTGGAAATGCCTGACGCAGCGTTGTGCTGTGGCGCCGCTGGGGTCTACAACCTCGATCATCCTGTGATGGCCGCAGCGATTCTCTCCGGCAAGCTCGACAGCCTTGCAGCCACGGGCGCCAACATCTTGCTCAGCAGCAATCCTGGTTGCATCTTGCAATGGCGTAACGGCATCACGGAACGCGGCCTCAACGTCGAAGTGCTGCACCCTCTCACATTTCTTGCTAGGTTGTTGTCCGCATGATTGCTCCCGCCCCACGCCTTTTGGTTTTCGACATGGACGGCACGCTCACCGACACCCTGCCGGTAATGGTGGAGACCATGAACCGCTCCATTCGAGCGGTTCTTGGCGCCGCTCCGCCCGATGAAGCTCTGGTGCGCGAAGGCCTCGGAATAGAACTGCTTTCCACGGTTCAGGCCTTGTTGCCGACGCATTCCCCGCGCCAGCACGATGACGTCGTGGAACACTACTGCGCAAGCTATCGCGCTGTAGAAGCGGAACTCGGCCTGCGGCTTTTCGTCGGTGTAGCTGCTGCTCTGAAACTTCTCGCGGCACACGGGTTCATTCTCACAGTGGGCACCGGCAAGTCACGCGCGGGTTTGGATCGCGTGCTGCCTTTATTGGACTTGCAACACACGTTCACACACACGCGCACCGCCGATGAAACTGCGCACAAGCCCGATCCGACGATGCTGCTGGAACTGATGCACGTCTGCGCTTGCGACCCGACCGAAACGCTGATGATTGGCGACACCACTTTCGATGTGGATATGGCGCATGCCGCTGGCGTGCGCAGTGTCGCGCTGCGTTCTGGCACGCACACGATGCAGCGCTTGGAAGCATCGCGACCAACCATGGTGTTGAACAGCGTGGCGGATCTGCCGCGCGTGTTGCTCAGCGTGACGCGCGAGTCTCGATAAGGCTCACGATCAACGGCGCTGCAAGGCGCTCGTGATCCAGTGCCGCCAACGCAGCCATCGCGGGACTAGGCACGCGCAGCAGTAGCAAACCGGCAGCGCACGCTTGAATGCGGTCCGCCGCGCGCTCCAGACCGCGGCGATCGCGCAGATCGGAACCGACATCGAAGGCACCGGCGATCTGCAATCCACGATGCATGCGGCGCAGGCGCAAGGCCCAAGTCACCACGCCAGCATCAGGAGCGACACAAACGACTTTGTGTCCTAGCGCGCGAGCATGGCTGAGTGCAAGACTCACAGCGCGTGGTCCGCGCAAGCACCGTGCGCCAACGAATCGAGACAACACTACGCCTTCCGGCAGCACGAGTTGCTGTTGTGTCAGCAAGGGTTGCAACCACCGACGCCCCGCAAATGCGGCGGAAAACGACGCGGTGGCGAGACGCACTGGCAATCCGAGCTCTTGGCGTTGCGCGAGCGCCGCTCGAAGCTCTATTGCCGAGATTGCGTCGAATGTGAATGGGCCAAAGCGCCATGGGCGCGATGCAATTCCCTGCACCGACGCAACTTCATGTTTCATATCCTGAACTGCGGTTCCCATGCTCCCGAGATATCGTCCGATGATCCCTGTTGCGTGAGCCGAAATCGCGTTGCTCGCTTCACCCTATAATCCGCACCAAACCACAACAATGGCCAAGACCACGCAACGCTTCCTTGAACTTCAGCGTGGCGAGCGCAGCGGCGAACGCAACATGCTGATGGCGCGCATCGCAGCGGTGCCGTGGTTTCAAAGCATTGCGCACTGCACCGACCCCAGTTCTCGCGTGGCAGACGCACTTTCCGAGCACATCCGCCTGCTAGGCATCACACCTGCGCCGGCACACTTGAATGTGCTGAGCCGTGATGAAGGTCTCTTTATGCTGCGCAATGACCCCTCGCCGTGCTCAAGGCCTTTCTGGGACACTCACCTCGTAGCCAGCTTTGAGCGCGCATGCAGGGCATTGCTGGCCGGCAAGCGCGTGGATCACGATCCGCTGTTCGCTGTAGCGGGCCGCTCCATCCTCATGGAATCCACGGTGCTCCCTGTGCGCCAAGACATGTTGCTGGAGCGCCTCCAAGATCAACGCGGCTACGCGTTGTCTCCTCCAATGGCTCAAGCGCTTCTCGATCGTGTGCTCTGGGAACTCGGCGCCATGTTGGCTTGGGAAACCGTGGGCGATCTCTTGGGCCCCAACCCATTCTTGCCACTACTTTCCATTCACGAAGAAGGCCTCGTGCTCCTCGACGTGGACCGCGACCGCGTCCTGCTCTGGGCGTAAGCCTGTTTCCTGCCGCCCTCTGCCACCACACCTCACTTGGAACACCAAGCTTGTGGCAGCGCTCTCGCGCGCAGATTTAACGCTCGGTCGCCTCGCTGGATAAAGTCGGCGACTGCCTAATCCACAGATGCTCATCCAACCGCTTGTGCGGCGTGAAGCGGTGCTCTCGAGCCGCATCGAAGGCACACAGACAACGCTTGGGGAGTTGCTCGCCGCTGAAGCCGGCACGATAGTCGAACGCAGTCCGTCGGACGTGCGTGAAGTCGGCAACTACGTTGCAGCGCTTAATCACGGCATCAGGCGGTTAGACACGCTGCCGCTCTCGCGAAGGCTTGTGAAGGAACTGCACGAGAAGCTCATGAATGGCGTGCGCGGCAACGCAGCCACACCTGGACAATTTCGGCGCACACAGAACTGGATCGGACCTGCCGGATGCACTCTGTCCAACGCCACCTATGTGCCACCGCCCGCCGATCAACTCATGGAATGCCTCGGAGCGTGAGAATTGTTCTTGCATGACCACACGCTGCCATCATTGGTTCGCGTGGCGCTCGTGCATTCGCAGTTCGAGGCGATCCACCCCTTCCTCGACGGAAACGGTCGCGCAGGCAGACTGCTCATCACATTGCAGCTCGTTGCTGAAGAAGTCCTACCCGCGCCGCTGCTTTATCTCAGCGCATACTTCGAAGCGACGCAGGAGGAGTAACTATGCGCGCTTGCTCGCCGTCACGGAGCGCTGCGAATGGGAGGAATGGCTGAACTACTTCCTCTGCGGCGTGGAAGGGCAGGCTGATGATGCTTTGAAACGGATTCAAGTCATCGACATGCTCCTGATCGGTTGGCGCAAGAAGCTCGACGAAAAACCCTCTTTGCTTGCAGAGCGCGCATTGGGTCTTTTCGTGGAAAACCCATTCTGGACGGTGAGCAAGCTGGCCCTCCGACTCGAAGTAGCCTTCACGACAGCTCAGCGAGCTATCGACCGATTGGAGGGTGCAGGAATCGTCGAGCGCACGACCGAGGCCAAGCGCAACCGCGCGTATGGCGCACACGCCATACTCCGAGTGTTCGAGCAGCCCTTTCGCGGTGGCACGAACCGTCGCCAATAATGCCTCAGTATTCGAGGGCGATTGCGGTGGGGTTGCAGCCGGTGGCGAGAGAGATTTCGTCGTCAGGATTGGCGATGACAACGATGAGGTCGCGCTCGCAGTGCAGCACGACGCCCTGGCCAGGCTGAGCTGGTGCTTCCATGGCGCTGAAGATGCCTTCTGCATCGACATCCGTGCGACGGAACAAATGCACTGGGCGCGGTAATGCTGGCAAAGTGACACCCACAGAAGCCAACGCCGCTACGGCCCATTCTGCGCAGCCTTCACGCCTTCCATCTTCGCCATAGAACAACATGCGCGCTTGCTTCGACGACGAAGGCTGCATCAAGTCGTGGCGGTTCACCGTGTCTTCCACAAGTGTGAGCAACGGCTCGTAGTGCACTGAATAGAACTTGCTCTTCTCCGTGGGCCACAGGCGCCCAACCACTTCCATCGTGACCGACGGATCGAGATGCTCCGCTGGGTTCGTCGCGTCGAAGGCCCAGAGTTCGCAAGACTGATGCCCCGCGACATCACGCACGCCCAACATGGTGCCTTTGGAAAGCCGGAGCGCTACAGCCGTGCCAGGCTGCAACGTCATGCTGCGCTCGCTCATGCCTCCTCCAATCGTGCACGCATGGCGGCGAGGCGTTTCGGCCTGTCCTGCGCGTAACGACGAATGCCCTCGAGAATCCACTTCGCGTTGATGTGCGCTTCGTCGAGGATTTCATCGCCCGATCCACCCGTGCGCCAGCGGTTATCCCAGTCTGGCGTCATGGCGTACTCCTCCGCCCAGCGCGTGGGCAACCAATCGCGCACCGCTTTGCGCGCGCAGTTGGCAATGACCGTCGCGTCCAACCAATCCGCTTCGGAAAGCACTTCGTTGCGATAAGCCGCATCTTCGCGACGGAACAAATCCCACGAAGGACACGCCACCAGTTTCACATTCATGCCCGGCTGCTCGAAGGCGCCAGCGGCGAGCAGCTTCACGGTTTGCTCCATCGCGCTGCTGCCTTGCACAAGAATAGTGCCGCAACGTGGTTGGTCCTTGCTGTACGCGCGCAACACATAGGCGCCGCGCCCCGCTTCGAAATGACTGGCCATTCCAAGTTTCGCGCGGTCCGGAACTTCCACATTCGGACGCGTGAGATGCATCACGATGAGCGGCACGTCCGCTGCCATCGCTGCGCCAAGCAACGGCGCCACTTCGTTGTGTTCGTAAGGATAGAGATTCAGCACTTGCCCATCGGGGAAAAGCTGCGTCACTGCTGGAGCAAAGATGCCGAAGTGCGTGCGGCTGTCTTCAGCGGTTTCCGGGCCACTGTGCCCAGCCACCCAAATGATTTTGCCCGTCTTCAAATCGCAATCTTGCGCGAGCTGCGAGAACAAGCGCATCGGGCCGTACTTCAAGTACGAGAACGACCCATAGGTGCTGCACGCGCCGTAGAAACCGGAGTAGCTGCTGAACGGATCGGCTGCGAGATTCACTGTGGCGAGTCCCGCCATCATTCCGGCGTTGCAAAACTCGGTGATCTGCGTGGGCAGCAACGCGCCCGTCGGATTGCTGTTGCGCTCGTAGCGCCCGAAACCAGCGAAGCCATCCCAGTCTTTCGCGAAGCCCGAGATGTTCGTGGAATCGGCGAGGTCTGCAGAGCAGGCGATGACCAAGGGGCGACCGTAGTGCTTCTGCCCGTGCGCGTTCAAGAAAGCGGCGACCGTGGCGAAACCCTTGCGGTTTGGCGCTTTGGTACCAGGGGCCACATACAACGCCGCGGGCCAATGACGCCAGTCGCGCAACGCGACGTCCTTCGCTGGATCTTGCGCAGAACTGCAACGCACGCCTGCAATCTGCTGTGGCACGGAATCGCCCAGCTCCACAAGACGGTCGGTGAGATATTCGAGCAACGCGTTGTCGCGACGCAAGACCTCGAACACTGTGTCGAGTTGTGACGCCGCACGTGCGCGAGCGCGCGCGACATCGTTCGGATCGGGCGTTCCGAACTCTGCGAATGTCACGCCGTTGCGCTCTGCGAAATCCTTGCGTCCCGCCCAAAACAAATCTGAATCGCGCTTGTGGGCTTCGCCGTGAGACTTGAAATCCATGACGCCGTAGCCACGGCCTTTGCGTGTCTTGAACCAAAGGCAACGCGGCGCCTTGTTGTTGTTCTCGCCGCAACTGGCTTCAAGCAGACCTTCCGTGAGCGGCGCGAATTCGTTGCCTTGCTCCACGCCAACGGTGCGGAATCCATAGGGCTCGAACCAATCTTGCGGCGTGCCATACACCACCGTCGAGCAAGCGCGCGAGTCGATGCCGTGATCGTTCCAATCCATCAGATAGACGAAGTTGTCGAGGCCGAGGCCCCACGCGGTGTGCTTGGTTTCGTGCGTGCCGCCGGCGGTATGTCCGCCTTCACCATCGAGATTGAACACTTTCACTTCGCCTGCGCCCGCGAGCTTCAGTGCCAGAGCTTCGCCTGCTGCGGCCGGAGTGCCGTGACCCGTTGGGCCGGTATTGAACTTGAAAAAGAGCGTGCGCCCTTCCATCTCAGCGTGCCCGGGCAAACCATGACGGCGGCGCAGATCCAACAGATGTTCGGGATACAACGCGAAGCGTTCAGGATTGATGGTGCTGAAGCGAGCGTCCCCGCTGCGTTTGTGACGCAAGCGCAGCGCTTCGTTGTACACAGCGAGCATCGCGTAAATGACCGGATTCGCGTGCCCTGCCGCGAGCACAAAGCGATCAGCAAAGGGCTTCCACGGCGCGCGGACATCCCAGCGCATGGCACCCGAGAGCGTTAGCGACACCAGCAAATGCACCTTTGAGCGCGAGCCACCGGGGTGCCCGCTCTGCCGATGGTTCAGCATGATGTCGATGCACTGGTCGATGAGATCTTGGATCTTTGACCAGTGCGCGAAATCTGCGCTCAGCTTCTGACAACGGGACTGCGTCTGCGGAGTGATAGAGCTCATGGCGCGGCATCCTAAGAATATGGCCGCCCCGCGCCAAACGCTACGACACGCAGATCAGGCGCCGGCTTCGAACTCGGCCACAGTTGGCGCGTTGGAGCTGATCACGCGCACGTTCTGCGCGAGCATTCCCTTGGGCCCCTGAATCACCTCGTAATTCACAGTGTCACCATCGTTGAGACTGCGAAACCCTTCGCCGGTGATGTTCTTGTAATGGACAAAGATGTCCTCGCCAGTTTCTGAGGCGATGAACCCAAAGCCCTTACGGTTATCGAACCATTTGATATTGCCGACCGGCATACGCCTACTCCCCTCATCCATCGGCCCATGAACTGGCAGACGCATCGTCTGCTCTGTCGAGACAAAGCGCATGCACCAAGCCGCCCGGCTAGTGCGCGCACCCCATTTCCGGTCGGAGTATAGGCGAAACGTCACGGGTGTCACCCGTACCGTGGCAGGAAAGCGCGGTTGACTCAGAAAAATGCGAACGAGGCCCACACGGGTTGCTCCCATGCAGGCCCTGTTCGACTGCCTTTGGCATTGTCTCGCGGACAACGCGCAACAGTGCTGCGTTAGTCGTGGTTCCGGGGACCGCCTTGGCCGCCGCCATCACCACCGCCATGGCCTTGGTCACCGCCGTGACCGCCGTGGCCTTGACCACCGCCATGGCCTTGGTCACCGCCGTGACCGCCTTGACCTTGACCACCGCCGTGGCCTTGACCACCGCCATGGCCACCACCGTAGCCGCCGCGTCCTCCGCGACCGCCACCAGGTCCGCCGCGACCGCCACCAGGTCCGCCACGTCCACCGCCGCCGCCGCGTCCACCGCGACCGCCACCGGGTCCGCCTCGGCCACCGCCGCCACCGCCGCCACCGCCGCCGCCGCCGTAGCCGCCGTAGCCGCCACGACCGCCACCATGTCCACCTTGGCCTTGACGTTCACGACCCGGACCAAAGTCGCCGTCGCGCGGACCACGCTCTTCGCCAGCGGGTGCACCGCCATCGAAAGCGCCTGGCCCGGCATCGCCACCTTCAGCAGCACCTTGCTGCTCGGGCACGGCCGCTTCTTCGCCACCACCACCCTGCTGCTCAAACAGCGCAGCGCGGCGGGACAACTTCAATCGGCCCTGCTCGTCGCGCAAGATGACCTTCACGGGGATGATGTCGCCCATGCTGACCACATCGCCCACCATGTTCACGCGGTCGCGATCCAACTCGGAAATGTGGCACAAGCCTTCTTGGCCGGGCAACACTTCCACAAAGCAACCGAAATCTTTGATGCTGACCACTCGGCCTTCGTAGATGCGCCCGACTTCCACTTCGGCGGTCACTTGCTCGATCATGGCCTTCGCAGCCATGGCCGCAGACGCCGCAACAGCGCTGATGATCACCTTGCCGGAGTCTTCGATCTCGATTGTGGCACCCGTGGTTTCCTGGATCTTCTTGATGTTTTTCCCGCCTGGTCCAATCACCATGCCGATCTTGTCGGGTGGGATTTGGATAGACAGCAAACGCGGCGCGTACTGGCTGATGTCAGCGTTCGGACGCGGCACGGCCTTGATCATCTCGCGCAAAATGTGCAAGCGACCTTCGCGGGCCTGACGCAAGGCTTGCGCGAGCAGCTCGCGGCTGAGTCCTTCGATCTTGATGTCCATCTGCACCGCGGTGATGCCGCGACCAGTTCCGGCCACTTTGAAGTCCATGTCGCCGAGATGGTCCTCGCTTCCGAGGATGTCGGAGAGGATCGCCGTCCGATCGCCTTCTTTGATGAGACCCATGGCGATGCCCGCCACCGGTTGCGTGATGGGCACACCTGCATCCATCAAGGCTAGCGTGCCACCGCACACTGAAGCCATGGACGAACTGCCGTTGCTCTCGGTGATCTCCGAGACGAGGCGGATGGTGTAAGGAAAACGCTCATCGGGCGGCAGCACCGGCGCCACTGCGCGCTCGGCGAGATTGCCGTGACCGATCTCGCGACGGCCCACGCCGCGGATGGGTTTGCATTCGCCCGTGGCGAAGGGCGGGAAGTTGTACTGCAAGTCGAAGCGCTTGCTGTATTCCTCAGTGAGTCCATCGACGATCTGTTGATCGCGCGGAGTGCCGAGCGTGGTCACCACGATGGCTTGCGTCTCGCCGCGTGTAAACAGCGCCGAGCCGTGAGTGCGAGGCAGCACGCCGGTCTCGATGGTGATCTTGCGGATGTCCTTCAGATTGCGACCGTCGATGCGCAGACCCTCGTCGAGGATCATGTTGCGCGTCACATCGCTCTCGAGCTCTTTCATCGCAGCCTTCACCGCGGCCTTCTGCTCGACTGCGTCAACCGCGTCTGCTTTCACAAACTCGGCTACGGCGTCTTCGAGCACTTTGGCAATAGCGGCATAGCGCGTGTGCTTACCTTGGGTGAGCACCGCTTCGCGCATGGCTTTGGCCATGCGCCGCTTGGCCTTCGCAGCACAGTCCGGCACCACCACGACAGGAGCCTTCCACGTGCTGAGTTCCGGGTTGGCCTTCTTCTTCAGCTCTTCCATCAAATCGAGAATCTTCTGGATGATGTTGTTGCCGAAGTCGAGCGCTTCGAGGAAGTCCTCCTCGGTGATTTCCTTGCCCAAACCTTCCACCATGACAATGGCGTCGCGCGAAGCGGCCATGACCAGTTCGAGGTCGCCAGAATCGGCTTCCACAACCGTGGGGAATGCGCTGAACTTGCCGGCGACGCGGATGACGCGCACCGCTGCAACGGGGCCGCGGAACGGCAGCGGCGCCAAGTACGTGGCGGCAAAGGCGCTGTTCATGGCCAACATGTCGGTGTCATTCACGCGATCGGCGGACATGACGGTGGCCAACACCTGCACTTCATTCATGAACCCTTCGGCAAACAGCGGCCGCAGAGGGCGGTCGATGAGCCGGCAGGTCAGGATCTCTTTGTCCTTGGGGCGGGTTTCACGCTTGATGAAGCCGCCGGGGAACTTGCCCGCGGCGTAAGTCTTCTCGCGGTACTCCACCGAGAGGGGGAAGAAGTCGAGGCCCGCGCGGGGCGTCGATGTACAGACGGTTGCAAGCACCACATTGTCGCCGTGGCTCCCGAAGACGGCGCCGCCAGCTTGTCTGGCGATGCGACCCGTTTCGAAACTGAGCACTTTGCCGGCGATCTCTCGCTCAACTTTAATGATGTTCATGTTTTCTCGTTTTCTTTGTTTGGTCAGCGACGGAGGCCAAGGCGCGCGATCAATGCCGAATAGCGCGCAGGCACCGTGGTGCGCAGGTAGCGCAGAATGGTCGTGCGATTGCCGACCATCATCAGCAGACCGCGCCGTGAAGCGTGGTCCTTGCGATGGAGTTTCAAATGCTCCGTCAGGTAACGGATGCGCGCGGTGAGCAACGCCACCTGCACTTCCGGAGAACCCGTGTCGCCCGGGTGGGTGGCGTATTCCTTCACGACCGCTTGCTTGGTTGCCGCATCAAATTCCATGGCTTCGCTCCGCCGGGGCCAGGGGTTTGCGACCTTTGCAAGAACAACGCCGCAGATTCTGCGTGGTTCTACAAAAGGCTCGATAAACCATGCAAGCTGGTCGTCCTTGCAGCCAGTGCGCGGGTCCGCCGCACCATGCAGCGATCTCCCAACGTCCAGCAACAGGAATCCAGACCTGCTTCAGCCACCATGGCACCATTGCCAAGCACCTGCGATTCAGGCGCTTCCGGCGGCATTCCGGGTCTCGGTTCTATGTTTTCCGTGGCCAATGTAGCCGTTCAAGCCGCAGCGGCAAGCACCGCCAAGCCTCTGAGTTCGGCTTTCGGCTCAACGGACGGGGCCATGCTCGAGGAAGGTCCGCAGGATCAGAATGGCTGCCGCGCGATCCCGCAAAGACCGACGTTTCCGCGTGTCCTTGGGGTAGCGCTCCTTGAGGCGCTCGTCGGCCTCGATCGAGGTGTAGCGTTCATCGACGAAGACCACAGGCAAGCCAGCGGCCGCACCCACGGCGGCCCCGAACGCTCGCGCCGCGGCCGCCATGGGGCCCTCGCTGCCATTGGCGTTGAAAGGCAGACCGAGCGCCACGAGCTCCGCGCCCTCTTCTTTCGCGACAGCCGCAACGCGCGCTGCATCGATAGCCCCTTGGCGTTCTAGGGTCTCGCGCCCGAACACAAAGGTGCGGCCGGGGTCCGTGACGGCGATGCCGATGCGCTTCGTGCCGTAATCAACGCCGAGGACAGAGCCCATCACAAGAGATGCGTGAGGCCGCGAGCTTCAAGGGCCTTCACCACATCCTTGACGCGCTCGGCGTCTTTGCGGCGCATCACAAGAACCGTTTCACCGGTGCGTACCACGAGCAAATCTTGCACGCCACTGACCACCACCGTGCCTGGCGCATCGTTGATGACGAGAACCTCGTGAGCTTCGTGGAAGACTGCATCGCCTCGCGCGAGGTTCTTGCCGACGCTCACGGTGGCGTGCCGCGCCACGGCTTCAAAGGTGCCCATGTCGTCCCAGTCGAAGTTGGCCTCAACCACGATGCGATTCGTGGCGTGCTCCATGACGCCGTAGTCGATGGAGATTTTTTGAAGCGTTGGATACACGCGCTTCAGTTCTTCGAAGGAACGTGGATCGCGCAAAGTGAGCAAGTCGCGGTGCAGCTCGGGCAAGTGCTGTTGCAGTTCCGCCAAGATCGTAGATACGGAGAAAGCGAAGATGCCGCTGTTCCAGAGAAAGTCTCCACCCAGCACAAAGCGCGCAGCGGTTTCCGAATCGGGCTTTTCGCGGAAAGAACGCACGCGGAAACCTGGCGGATCGCCACTGTCGATGCACTCACCGATTTCCACGTAACCGTAGCCCGTCGCGGGACGATCCGGACGCATGCCAATGTTGACGATGGCGCCAGAATCGGCTGCAAGCGTCGCCGCGCGATGCAGCGCATCGCGGAAACGCTTTTCATCGCCCACGAGGTGATCCGCAGAGAGCACCACAAGCACGGCGTCCTCACGCAACTGCCGCGCCACAAGTGCACCCACTCCAATGCAAGCTGCGGTGTCGCGTCCTTCCGGCTCCGCGATGACATTGGCTGCGGGCACACCCGCGTGTGCTTCCGCCAACGCCGCGTGCTCCACTCCCGTGATCACAAAAACACGCTCGCGCGGAATCAACCCGTCGAGGCGCCGCACGGTGGCCGCGAGAAGCGACTCCTCCGCGCCGAAGGAGAGAAATTGCTTGGGCAGGTTGCGACGACTGCACGGCCAAAAGCGCGTGCCACTGCCTCCTGCCATCACCAAAGCCACAATGCGCGAAGTGTCCATGAGTGTTGGGCGCGAGTGTAGCAGCGCGTTTCGCGACGCTTCAGCGTCCACTGCCCAAGGCCGCTGAGCCACCTTCAACTTCCGGCTGCTCGAGAGTGCCACGAACGCGAATCGTGTCGAGCAACAACGAAGGCAAGAAACCGAGGATGTCAGAAATCAGCGGCACGCCGCCACCATGCGAAACCGCGAACCCAAGATCTACAGAGCCATCAAAACTCACGCTGCCCGGCGGCGTGAGGTCGAGCGTGAGACCTGCAGACTTCACCCGGGCACTATGAAAATCTAGGCGAGCCTTGGCCACGCGAAACGCAGCTTGCACGCGCGCACGCCGCGAATCGGAGAACAGCGCCGTCACGTCGACCGCCTTGAGCACGCCCAACATCAACGGCAAGTGGATAGCGTTCCAGACATCGGCATGCAGCACGCCGCCACCGGTCCAGTCTTCGGGATTCGCCAACATTCCTGCGAGTTCGAGACTGCCTTTCATGCGCCCGCGAACTTCACCGGATTCGCCACCCAAGATGTCAATCGCTGATCCCACCGCCACTTCGGCGAGCGCCAGTTTCAATTCAAACTCACCGCCCCAACCGATCCGCAACTTCGTGCCTTCTTCCAGCAACACACCGAGTGGACGCGAATCACGGCCGCGCTCCAACATGCTCCGCAATTCCGCGACACTCAGACGCTTGGCCAAAGCCTCCGGCGCGAGACTGCGTTCACGCACCAGTGTGACGAGATCTGCGTGTGCCATGTTGGACACATCTAACGTTTCGCGAGCCTGCACCAACGCGCGCACCTCGCGCTCTTGCGCTTCTGCCGCCTGGGCCGCATCCAACCAACCGTTTTCCACAGCGCGTGCCCGCACATCGTCGAGCGCTGCCGTCATGGCGTCGAAGCGATCGAGGCTGTAGCCAAAGATCACACCACCGAGCGGGTCGATGCTGAAGCCCGAATCGTCGCCAACGAGCACACCTTCAAGTAAGGGAATGGGTAAACGCAGCAGCTTGGCATTGCGCGCTCGCAAACCGCCGCGAAAAGTCAGCGTGCCGCGCAAAGTCTGTATGTTGAAATCTGCAATGTCCGCTGCGTCCATGCTGAACGACGCTTCACGCCCGAGGCCAACGCTGCGCAATCGAGCTCGACCGCCTCCAAGCTCAAACCCCTCAGGCAAAAACCGCGCGGACTGAACATCAATGTCCGTCACTCCCGTAAGCCCGGCTGGCCACGCTGCATCGCGCTGCGAGTCTTCGCGCCCACCCAATCCGAGAATCCACGGTTCCAAGGGCAAATCGCGGAACGAGACATCCTGCAGCATCACGCTCACGCCACCCACCACTTCCATCACGGTTACGTGCGCTGCACTCAGGCTCGTCTTGCGCTCCGCGCTAAAAGGGCGCGTGCCTGTCGGATCTGTCAGTTGCGGCAGCGGCGCCAAGTTGCTCGGACGCTCCAACACCGCCACGAGACGCTCGAGGCTCACTCCTGCGCTGCTCGCAGAGAGCGTGCCGGCAGCTTCGACAAGCCGTGTGCCCTTCCACGCGGGCATCGCGAAACTCATGCCGTGCAAGGCTGTCTCAACTCTCCACTGCGTGTTGCTGCCCTCGCCAGCAATCACCACGCGAGGACTCGCGAGCCCTTCCAAGAAGGGTCGCGTGGTGTCTTCGCCAAACGAGGGTACGACGCCGCTCAAAGCGCGCAGCAACGCCGAATCAACGTCCATGCTGTCGCTTTCCAGCACGAATTCGTAACCCTTGGCGAAATCGCATCCGCCAGAGAGTCGCAAAGCACGCCCGCAAAAAAACGCGCTTGCACCAGGCAAGAAGACCAGCTCGTGACGCGCAGGTCCGTCGGCGAGATCCAACCAGCCGGTGACTTTGTCGAGCGCAAGCCCCATGCCTGGCGGCGCAACGCGTGCGCGATCCAACTGTAAACTGCCACTCAAAGCAGGCCGCGTGCTGCCGGCTTCACCTTGAAGGCGCAAGTTGATGTGGACAGCCCCACTCATCCCGATGCGCCGCAGCGCGGCACCAGCACCCGGCGCAACATGTTCCAGTGCAGCAAACAAGTCTTCGTCGAGCGGCACATCGCGACCAACAATGCTCACATCCAAGTGCCCTGCCCGCGATTCGAGGCCCACCAGCCCTTCGAGACGCAACGTACCTGCGCCATGACGCGCCGTAACGCCTTCAAGCGCAAGCGCATCACCCTGCGGCATCACGCGCCCGCGCACATCGCTCAGTGCCCATGGGAAAAACGCCGGACGCATGTTCATGCCACCCGGCTCGATCACGAGTTGCACCGGCGGCGCTTCCAGTTGTCCGCTCCGATGCTCCGCATGAACGGAAAGATCCAGCTCGCCCGACAATTCGAGCGTGCTCATGGTGTTGCGCAACGATTCCGACAACACACTCAACAACTTCTCATCGAGCGGCATGTGCCGCGCCAGCGCTTGCACGCTGTAAGTCTCTTCACCCTTCTTGCGGTAGTCCACTTCCACCGAGGCCTGCAGTTCCAAAGCGCCGTCGCGCGCATGAAGCGTCGTGCTTTTCAAACCAAGATCGGTGACCAGCAAGTTGCCACCGAAAGCGTGAAAGGGATACGCGAATGTGCCGACATAGCTGAACTCGCCGTCGCTTAGCACCATGTCCATCTCGGGTTGCAACGCGAAGATGCCTGCAGCACGCGTGCCAGGCCGCTCGCCCACACGCCAGTCCATGTCGAGCCGACCGCGCATGCGAAAAATGGACAACTGCCGCGCGATTTCTTGCCCTGGGCCGGGCATGGCGCGAATGCGCTCGACCAACGCGTCATCCAAACTCAGTCCATTCAGGTGTCCACGAATAGCGACCAAGGGCACTGCTTGATCCAGATGCACGGCACCTCGTGCGCTGAACGGCGCCCCTGCGAGCAACCCACCGAGTGGTGCCATTTCAGCAATTGTCAACACGCCATCTTCGTAGGCGATGCTGCCATGCAACTCTTCGAGTCCGATCGGCCATCCACGAAAACCAGCGCGTGCGCCGGAGAGAGCAACACCGCCCGTAAACACCACGCGAGATTCGCCGCCCTGGCCAAGCGCCGTTCGCAGTCGTCCAGTGATGGTCGCTGCACCACCAAGATCGAGACCGCCGACAATCAAGGCGAACTGTGGCGAGAGCAGCTCGGCGAGTTGTGGCGAAAGCGCGAGGCCGTCGCGCGTCACTTCCACATCAAAGGCGCCACCTCCGATGGTGCCGCGTGCTTGCAACGCTCCGAGCACCGGGCTGTTCAGTGAAGCACGAAAGCCGAAGGAGCGCGCGCCGGGCCGCGTCGCCGCAAGATCGAAATCCAAGTCCGACAGCGGCACACGCACATCGCGCTTCACCAAATAGGGCGCGTCCACGATGCGCACTTCGAGGCCACGCACATGCACGCGCGGCAACTGTGGCGTCTCAGCGGAACTGGAATCAGTGCGCAAGATCTCTGGCAACAACAAACGGCCATCCGGCGCAAAAGCCAGCGTCAGTTGCACACCTTCAAGTTCCACGCTGCTCACCACGGGCCTGCCGAACAGGGGCCCGAGCAACGCTGGTGTGACACGCATGCGCCGCACGAGTGCAAACTCCGCAGCAGGATCGCCACCTCGCAACAAACGCACGTCGCTGAGTTCCAAGCCCTCGCGCACATCGCCACTCAGTTCGCCATAACTGAGTTCTCCGCCGAGCGCGTCGGCGAGTGTGCGGTCCAGCATGACGCGCAAATTGCGCGTGGAGAGCAGCAACAGCGCATCCAAGGCCAACAGCACCGCCAAGAAAGTCAGCGCAAACAACAGCGCGCGGCGACGACTCATCCCTGCTCCGTTGACGACGTAGGAATGCGTACGACGCGACGACCAAGCCCGCACAAGACATCGTAGGGAATCGTGCCAGCAACGGCCGCCAAGTGTTCGACGGTTTGCCGTTCACAACCATCTCGGCCGATCAAAGTGACCATGTCGCCCACGGTCGCGCTGGCCACATCCGTCACATCGAGAGTGCTGTAGTCCATGGAGACCGCACCTACCAACGGCGCACGGCGCCCACGCACCAACGCATGACCGCGATTCGCGAGGCCGCGCTTCACTCCGTCGTGATAGCCGAGAGGAATGATGGCCAAGCGTGTTCGACGCCGAGGACTAAAGGTGCCGCCATAGCCCACATGTGCGTGCGACTGCACATCTTTCATGAACACGATTTGTGTGCGCAGTGAAAGCACCGGCTTGAATCCCGCGGGCGGTTCATTGCCCGCAGGCGAAAACCCATAAAGGCAAGCTCCAACGCGCACCAAGCTCTCGCCGGGCAGCAGCGCTTCGCGATCCAACAAGCCAGAGCTGTTGCGGATGTGCACATGTCGCGGGTTAGCACCGAGCGAATGAAGTTCTTCAAGCACTGCGGCGAAGCGCTGGAGTTGCGCGCGATTGGCCTCGGCTTCCTGAGGCCACGCCCCGGCGAGATGACTCATGACGCCGTCCAACACCACGTGTTTCGATTGCAAGATGCGCCGAGCAACATCCTTCACGCGACTCGGATTCATGCCCATGCGGCCCATGCCGGTGTCCACCTTCAAGTGCACACGCACGCGGCGTTGTTGTGCTGCGGCTTCGCGCTCCAACTCTTCCACGCGACCAAAGCCATGCACCACAGGGATGATCCCAGCATCGATCACCGAGGGGATTTCGCTGGACACCAACCCGCCCAGCACGAGGAGATCAGCTTCCACGCCAGCACGGCGGAGTTCCAAGGCTTCGCTGGAATCCCCTACGCCCAACATCGCGGCCCCTGCAGCTTGCGCGGCGGTGGCAATCGCGAGCGCACCATGCCCATAAGCATCCGCCTTCAACACAGCCAACACTTGCCCACCCGGAGCAAGCGAACGCGCGCGAGCCAGATTGTGGCGAAACGCACCAAGGTCGATTTCCGCCCACGAGCGCGGACGATGGCGCAGAAAGTTTTCGCGCGGCGCTGATTCTCCAGAAGCGCTCATGGCGAGATCCTATGCCGTGGGCCGCCGAGATTCACGCCGGCAGGAGGGGTTCGACTCCCAAGAGCTGTGTCGCTTCAATTCCAGCCGCTGCGGCGCGAGCGGCAAGACGCGCAAAATCCGCCGCCGTCGGCCATGCGCAAGGCGAGCCAGAACGGTCGCCAATGCGGCGCACATCCGCCGCCACAAGAAACGACTCGGGCGCGCAAAGCTGCGCTTCTTGAAGCAACGTCGGCAGCAAATCCGTGGTTCGCCACTGGCTGCAATACACACGCGCGCCATGCCCGCCATGCAGCACGCACAGATCTTCATCGACGCCGCCCTGCAAAACCGCCAGCACTGCATGATCACTCCACGCATACAGCGGCAGGCCGCGCACCAACGCGAAGGTCTTAGCGAAACTGACGGCCATGCGAATGCCGGTGTAAGAACCCGGTCCCAACGCTACGGCCACAGCTTGCGGCGCCGCTGCCATTCCCGCCGCCTGCAACACTTCAGCCACCATGGAGCCCGGCGTGCCGCCACCGCTGTTGCGCATCAGCTTGGCTTCCACGAGCCGCTCGTGATCGAGCAACGCCACGGAGGCTTCGTCGCCAGAGAAGGTGATCCCGAGAACGCGCATCACCCAGCTCCGAGACAGCGTCGCGCCACGCTTGCGAGCTCGTCAGCCATAGCGTTCACCGTCACTTCATCAGGGCCTTCCACCATCACACGCAACAGCAATTCTGTGCCGGAGTAGCGGAGCAACACGCGACCATCGGCGCCAAGCCGCGCTTCCACCTCTGCTTGCGCTCGAGCCAAATCCGGAAGCTGCAGAAGAGGC
Organism: Planctomycetota bacterium; assembly: GCA_009691765.1. Classification (GTDB taxonomy): domain Bacteria; phylum Planctomycetota; genus SXUL01. The sequence goes on from SIAO01000002.1 coordinate 235,301, forward strand.
ACACGCTGCGCCACGCGCACATTCAGCAAACATTGTGGGAACTTGGCGACAGGTGCGGCCAGCGCACCAAGACTCAAACCCGTGCGGCTCATGATTTCGAGCATTCGCAGCGCTGTGTAGAGGCCGTCGCCAAACCAACGCGTACCTTGCCTAAAGATGATGTGTCCTGATTGCTCGCCGCCTAGCACAGATTGGAGCTTGTGCATGGCCGCAGCGACATGCCGATCGCCGACGGGCGTGAGCTCGCAATGCACGCCAAGCTGGCGACAACGCTTCACGAGGCCGAGATTCGCCATCACCGTGCTAACCAACGTCCTGCCTTCGAGGAGTCGGCTGGTAGCCAGGTCTGCTGCGAACACGCCGAGCATATGGTCGCCGTCGCGCACCACACCGAGTTCGTCCATCAGCATCACTCGATCGGCGTCACCGTCGAGAGCAATGCCGAGGCACGCGCCCGAGGAGCTCACTTGAGCGTGAAGCTCGGCCACATGAAAAACTCCGACACCAGCATTGATGTTCCACCCATCCGGCGCCACACCGCGCGTAAGCACCTCGGCGCCAAACATGCGCAGCGCTTTCGGCGCAATGTCATAGGCCGCACCGTGCGCACAATCCAAGACAAGCGTGCGACCACTCAAGTCCAAGTCAGGAAAACAGGCTTCGCGCAAGAAGCGCATGTAGCGCCGCGCTGCTGCCGGATCCGTCACGCGCGATCCGGCTCGCGCAACCACCGAGGGCTGCTCCAACTCCTCATCCAACAGAGTCTCGATCCGCTGCTCGGTTGCGTCCGGCAACTTGCGCCCATCATGTCCGAAAAACTTCAGCCCGTTGTCTGCTGCGGGGTTGTGCGACGCGCTCACGACAATCGCCAAATCGAAGCCTTCTTCGCGTGCGATGGTCTGCACTGCAGGGGTCGTCAAGACGCCGCCATCGCAAAGCTGATGCCCATGAGCGAGCAGTCCCTCCGCGAGCTGATCGAGCAACTCTGCTCCGGAGCGCCTCGTGTCGCGTCCTGCGAGCACTCGCGCTTGGTTTCCATTGTCAGCGAGCAGTCGGCCCAGAGCCCGCCCGCAAGCGCGAACCACGGCTGGTGCAAGAAGGCCTTCGCCCGCCACATCGCGGATTCCGTCAGTGCCGAAATACATCCTGCTCATGAGCTGTTCCTTCAGGGTGCGCGTTTTAGGCGTGTCACTGCAACCGGCACCACGAGGCGTTTTTCCTTGGGACTAAGTCCATAGGGTGCCAAGGCCTCGGAAGGTAACGAAGCCAGCACTTCAAGCACGCGCGTCTCGCCCGGAGCGATCGGAGTGCGTTCGCGTTCCGCTGCGCGCTCTGCCGGCAAGAGCACAATCAACTCTGCGCGCAAACGCTGTAGAGCGTGCTGATCTTCACGCAGGCGAGCGATTGCAGTGCGGGGCCCGACGAGTGTGACATTCATGTGCTCCAATTCGTAAGGCGCTTCGAGAGCGAACTCGAAGGGAGGTTTGAGCGAACGCAGCACGACGATGCGCACACCGGTGAGCACGAGGCTGTCCGCTTCGCGCGAAGTCAGTCTCACCACCGCCGTCAATTTGGTGTCGTCGGACTTGCGCATTCCGAGGCGCTGCATTTCAGCGGGCAGGCCTTCAACATCGCGGGACTCAGCTCCTTCAACCTTGGGTGCTTGCAAAGGCACATCGAGGAAACGCAGACGACGCAGCAGTGGAGCCGGACCTCTCACCCACACGCGCGAAGGAGTGAACTCTGCCGCGAGTTCGAAACCGTCCGGCAACGGGGCCGCAGGCACACCGCGCAGTTCCAATTCCAGTTCGTCTTCACGAGCAACGGGAATGCGCACGGGTTTCTCAAAACTGATTTCGGCACCCGCCAGAGCGCCGACTTGCAAATCCGCTGGCTCAAGACTCACCCATTCGCTGCGTTCCGTGCCGATCGAGGCAAGACGTTCGTCGGGGATCACGGCACGAATGGGCAACTGCAAGCGATCGCGGTCCTTGCGCCGACCACTCACGCGCAAGACTGCCGTGAGCGGGGCGTTCGTTTCTTCGCGCGCCAACGTGAACCCTGGCGGCAAGATGACACTGATGGCATTGCCTGTCATGCCTTCGCCCGACACGATGCTCACGACATCGGAATACAGCGTGTCTCGCAACTCGCGGTCGATGAGCACAACAAGCAACACTGCGAGCAACAACGCAAGCAGTTTCGCCAGCCAAAAGCGGCTGAAAAACAGACGCAATGCTGGGCCCATTCCATGAGTGGGCGGTTCTACACTCATGCTGTCCTCGGTGCGCCGCCAAGCGCTGAGTCTTCGAGCCCCTCGGTTTCGAGCACTTTGCGGAGCCGCTCAGGGGTCACATCTTCTTCGATGCGACCACGCAGGACGAGCGCAATCCGCTGTGTCTCTTCTGAGATCACGACGGCAATCGCATCCGTTTCTTCGGTGGCACCCACTGCAGCACGATGGCGCGTGCCCAGAGCGCGTGGCAGATTCGGATTCTCCGAAAGCGGCAACAGACAACCCGCCGCAACGATGCGCTCTCCACGCACAATCACAGCACCGTCGTGCAGCGGCGCATCCTTAGAGAAGATAGATACCAACAACGCTGCCGAAACGAGCGCGTCCAAACGCGTTGCGCCTTCTGCGAATCCGGCAATACCTGTACTGCGTTCAATCAAGATGAGCCCGCCAAGGCCACGGCGCGCGAGGCGTTCCGCCGCTTGGCTCACTTCGGCAGCCACGCCTACGCGATCGCGACGCTGGCTCGAACTGCGGCGCAACAGTCGTGATTCTCCGAGACGCACGAGCGCTTGGCGAATCTCTGGCTGGAACACCACCACCAGAGTGATGAGCAGCAAAGGCAGCCCTTGATCGGCGATGTAGGCGAGGTGCTCGAGGCCGAGCAACTTCACCACCGTGAGAAACAGCGCCCCCATGATGAGCAGTGCCAACACGAATCCACGCATCACTCCGCTGCCGCGCGTGTCCTGCAAGAAACGGATGAAGGCATAAACCAGCGCAGCCACAACCACGACTTCGAGTGCGAGCTTCAGCAGTGCCGTGATGAGCATTATGTGTTCGCTCGCAACGCAAGCGCCACCGCGAGAGCGTCTTGCGCCGGTCCGGGAGCATGCACGCGTAATAGTGCTATCGGCTCGGCAGCGATGCACGCGATGAGCGCCACGGTCGCATCAGCGCGCTCGGCCGGAGAGCTGCGTTCGCACAGCGCCCCAAGGAACCGCTTGCGAGAAAGCCCAAGCACCAAAGGCACGCCGAGGGCGGCAAGCTCCGGCAAATGCTGAAGCAGCGTGAGGTTATGAGCCGTGTCTTTCGCGAAACCAAGTCCTGGATCGGCCAACAGCCTCTCGCGTGGCACGCCGGCTTTTTCAGCGCTTTGCAACCGCTCGGACAATTCCGCGCACACTTCGGCCACCACATCGTTGTAGTGTGCGTGTGTGTCCATGTTCTGCGGCGTCCCGCGCATGTGCATCAACAAGACTGCCGCTTCGCTCCGCGCTGCTGCTGCTGCCATATCTGCATCGTGCGCAAGTGCGCTGACATCATTCAACATGCAAGCACCGGCGTTATAGGCCGCAGAAAAAACCGCAGCGCAACGTGTGTCTACGGAAACGGGCACGCCCACGCGCTCGACCACCGCACGCACCACCGGCACGACGCGCCGTTCTTCCTCGGCGTAATCCACCGGCTCTGCACCGGGTCGTGTGCTCTCACCTCCGATGTCCACAAGGACGGCGCGCTGCGCCACGGCCGCACGCGCACGCGCAACGGCCTGCTCCACGCTCACGCACTCTCCTCCATCACTGAAGGAGTCCGGCGTCACATTGATGATGGCCATCAGCCCGGGGCGGTCCGTACGCTCAAAGAACCTGCCGCGGCCTAACGGCACGCGCTGCGAACCCATGGCGTGATCCTATCAGTGCAGCGTTTCAGCGGGCTGCCGCGCTCTTCATGTGTTCCGCGCAAATGCGATCCACGGCGTCGCGAGCACACAAACGCGCTGCATCGAACAGTGCATGCTGCGGGGTTTCGCCGCGAGCCGTTAGCGCCTCGGCGCGGCGCACAATGCGAAAAGGACCTGCCAGAATTGTGCCGCTACGTGGATCTTCAAGCGTGAACTCAACAACAACCGCCACGCCCTCTTCGATGGTGATGTCTTTGACACCTTCCGCGAGAGGGCTACGGCGCACTCCTGTAATGCGTCCATGCAACACCGCATCTGCAGAGCGCTGCTCCACGAGCGTCACTCCGGCACGGCGTGTCAGTTCCTGACACAGACGACGTGTGAACTCCATCTCCACGCCGCGCCACTCCGTGTCGTTTTCAAAAGCGGCGACAGCCACGCGCTGCGCTCCAGCGGGCATCAACGAATCCGTGCTGTAGCCGCAGCCAACAGTGCAGACTGCCAGCAACAAGAATGCAACGACCCTGCGGATCATGGATTGCCCGTCGCGGGCACCATAGGAACTGCAATCGGCGGTGTTTCAGCGCCAGGCAAGGTCGCAAGCAACGCTTTGGCCTTTTGACCAGCAGCAGTCGACGCATGCAACACCGACAGCTTCATCAGCCAAAAGCGCGCAGCCCACGGCTTGTCCATATCCAAGTACCACTCGGCCACGACGAGCAAATGCTGCGCTTCCATTTCGGAAATGTCTGTAAGCGCGGCTCGGGCTTCACCGGCCCAACCCTGCTGACGTGCCGTGAGCAAGTAACGCTCAAAGCTCTCACGCGCATGTTTCATGGTTGCAGCGTCATAAGCCGCGCCTTTCATCTGCCGATAGCCACACCACGCGGTGTAATAAAGTGCAGCAGAGTTCCACTCGCTTTCCGGCCAGCGTTCAGTGAGCACGCGATACTCCAAGGCCGCGGCTTCATATTCGCCTTCGGACATCGAGTACCGCGCCAGCGCCCACTGAGCGTCCGCAGCGCGACTACCGCCAGGAAAAGTCTCCACCAACATGCGCAAGATTTCGACGCCCTTGGCGCGCCGGCCGAAGATGCCAAGGAACGCACTGCGCTGGCCTTCGATGCAACCCAAACCCATGCGATAGAGGATTTGCATGGAGGGTTCGCTCCATGACGACACAGGATAGAGCGCAAGGTACTCCTTGAATGAGTCGTAGGCGTTGTCCCACTCATCATCGCGGTAGAGGCTGTCAGCGAGCAAGAAGCGCAGCTCTTGGTCGTAGCGACTCAACCCGTAGTCGTCCAAGTAGTCGCGCACCTGCTCAGCGCATTCTTCCCAGTCGGCGGCGGTGTAGACCCGCACAACTTCAGCGTGCAAGCGGTCTTGGCGTTCAAGGTCGTCCGCGGACCAATCGCGACCTTCGTGAAGCTCTTTGAATAACTTCATCTCCTCGCCGCCGGGGCTGGCGCGCATGAACTCCGGAAGCGCCTTGTTCAAATCTCGTGAGAGACTGCGACAAGAAGTGCAAAGCGGCAGAATGAGCAGCAACAAGACAGGCGCCTTACGCATGAGGGCCCCTCCGGGCAGCGCATCGTAGGAAGTGTGCGCCCTGTCGTAAAGCGGCTCACTATCGAGCGAAGGCGAGCTCTGGCAACGGGCGCTCCAGGGCTAGGCCCGTCAGTAGCCGCAGCAACGGTTGAAGCACTGCACGCACGCGCTCGTTGGCGAGGATGCACTGAGAGTTTCGAGGATCGTCGCAGGCCCCTAACTCGCGCAAGGCCGTCCTCGTCGCCACGCTCAAAGCAACCATGCGCGCTTCGCCGCCGCGCAAACAGGCGCGGCAGACCAACCCTCCACGCAGCGGATCCAAGCGTGCCGCTTTCATTTCTGGCGCGACCTTGCTGCAGCGGACGCAACGGTCCAGCAACGGAGCGCGTCCGGCAAGCATGAGGAAGCGCAACTCAAAACGCAGCAACACGCTTTCCAGTGCAGCAAGTTCTCCATGCTCGAACGCGGCGAGCGTTTCGAGAGCAAGGCGCAGCAAACCCGGTTGCGGCGCCGCGCAGGTGCCATCAAGCAGAATCTCTATCACATGAAATGCCGCGAGAAGGCGGTCGTTGTGCGCACACAACGCAGGGAAACTGCTGAGCGCATCGAAACCCGTCAGTTGGAATCCCTTGGTGCGTTGTTCGAGACGTGCGCTGCCCCACTGCAAAACATCAAGAGGGCCGTAGCGGAAGTCAGGACTCATGCGACGACTGCCTCGGGCGATCATGCTCTGCGCGCCATGGACTTCGCTGAGCATGCGCACAATCTGGCTGCTGTTGCTCCAGTTCTGAACCGAAAGCACCAGCACCTCAACCTGCTGCGTGCTGTCGCTCACACGCTCACGCTGACGCGGATGCGCCTAATGCGACGCGCATCGGCGTCAAGGATTTCGTAACGCACGCCATCGATGTCGCACACTTCGCCAGACCTCGGCACGCGCCCAAGTTGTGCAGACACATATCCAGCGAGCGTGTCGAAACTTGCATGTTCAGGCAGGGCCAAATCCAACGCCTTGTTCACATCGTCGATCTGCGCCGTGCCTTCGATGTCTGCTCCGTGTTCGCCTGTCTTATTGACACCGCTCTTCTCATGCTCCGACACCGCGTCGTACTCGTCGGCGATTTCACCGACGATCTCTTCAAGGATGTCTTCAATGGTGACGATGCCCGACATGCCGCCGTACTCGTCGAGCACGATGGCCATGTGCACACGGTCGCGGCGCAAGTCTTCGAGCAGATCTTTGGCGAGTTTGGTTTCAGGCACAAAGAGCGGAGCACGCAAGAGCGTGGTGAGTCCGCCCGGCGGTTCCACGACGGTGCCCCACAAGCGCAACAGATCCTTCGACAGCATGATGCCCACCACGTTGTCGATAGTTCCCTTGAAGACAGGAATGCGCGAATGGCCGTGCAGGATCACCGCGCGCGCGGCGTCCGCGAGCGAGCTTTCAACCGCGATGGCAAACACCGACGTACGCGGCGTCATGATGCGCGTCACGGGCTGCTCTTGCACGCCAATGATGTTTTCGATCATGGCGCCAGCTTCTTCTTCGATTGCACCTTCGCGCTCACCTTCTGTGACCGCATCCAAGATGCCGTGACGCGCTTCTTCTTCGGTGTCACGCCCGGCGAGCCCGAAGGCACGGCACGCTGCTTGGCCCATGATTTCACTGATCCACGCAAAAGGCAGCGCGAGGGCAGAGAGCACGCGACCAAGCGGCAACACCAACACGAGCACGCGTTCAGGAGCAGCGCGCGTGATGCCGCGCACAATGCCATAGACCCCAGCGAGCATCACTAACAATGCAATTCCGAAATCACCAAGCACGGCGCTGATGCTGCGCGGCACGGATTCTTCCGTGAACACGCCAAGCGTGGCGAGCAAGAAAAAGTACGACGCGATTGTGCGCATGGCACCAATGCCATCGAGCAAACGACGATCGTTGGCCAGCACGCGCTTGAGTCGTTCAAGGCGCGGCCCTGTGCCCAGCCGATCTTGCAAGCGCGCCCACAGAAAATTGCGCAGTGATGTTTCGGTGGCCACCGAGATAGCCATCACTGCCAGCGACACGAGCAGAGTGACCCCGCGCACGCCGTTCCATTCACTTCCCAAAGAGGACTTCTTTCCACGCGGCCTGTGCGTCGCTCAGATCCATCTCGTCAGCTTCAGGGTTGTAGGGCACATTCTTGCCACTCAGCTTTTTGAGCGCCGCATGAACGGCACGCCGCACGCGCACAGATTCATCGCACAGCGCCCGCACCAGCGCCTTCAATGCATCTTGGTCGGCCACACCAAGCTCGGCCAAGGCTCCGGCCACAGCTTCGCGAGCGTCTTCATCGTGACAATTCACAAGCCCAGCGAGTTTTGGTACCGCGGCCTTGATTCCGAACTTGCGCACGAGACGCACAGCCGGCGCAAGCGCCTTGGGGTCCAATGCTCCAAGGATGCCAAGCACTTTGTCGCTCTGCGCTGCGCTGAGTTTCTTCTCTACCACCAACATGCCGGCAAGTTGCACGCTGCTGTCGATTTCATCGCGGACGAAAGCCAACACACTTTCAATGTCCACGATGGGCAAGGCGTCCATGACGGCTAACGCACGCATCCGCACTTCTGCGTCTTTGTCACGCAGTGCCGTGGCTGCGGCCGCGGCTCCGGCGGTTTCATCAATCGCGGCGATGGCCTCTAAAGCTGCCGCGCGCGCGACACCTTCAGCGTCGACGAGACCTTTCTGCAGCACGGATAGCAACGGCTTGCCAGCAGCGCCGAGACTCTTGGCCTTGCTGTACAAATCGGCGCGATCGAAGGCGTCCTTGGTCCGTTCGATCGCTTTGGCGAGCTTGGCGGGCACGCCCTCTTGGACCGAAGTCGCTACGGCTGCAATGGGTTCTGGATCTTTGGGCTTCTGCGGTACTGCGTCGCCTAAGTGTTTGACTGGAGCGTTATCGGCCGGAGCGGCGCTGTCGCCACACGACACAAGTGCCACAGAGAGGACTGAAAACAGCAGAAAGGCGCGCATGGAGGAGCTTGGTTCCATGCGAGAGCATCCGCCCCGCAGGGGGGGGCGTCAATAGCGGCTATTCGGACCACGGAGGAACTCCGCCGCGGCTGTGCGGATTGCCAAAACTGTGATTGCGTCTGCTCGAACTGCCGTGGTAGGTTCAAGCCGCTGCAGTCCCCGTTGTGGTTCAGGAGTGCAGCGCCGTTCGAAACTGTGTGAACAAACCTGTCCGAGACTTACGTTCTCCCCGCACTTGTTTTTTCGTCTGTTGCGCGACGGAAACGTAGTTCCCCTATCACCCCAAGGAGTCCATCCATGCGTGCAGCTAGATTTATTGCAATTGTAGCCCTGATGGCCACAGTCGCTTCAGCCCAAGTCATAACCCTTCAAACCACCCTCCAAGGTGGCAATGGTCAGAAGGGCAACATGTTCAATGTGAAAAATATCAGTGCTGGCACAGTCTCCGTCACCAGTTTCGACCAGAACTTCTTTGCGGCTGGCACCTCCGCCATGGAGATCTACACCAAGACTGGCAGCTTTGTCGGTTCTGAAGCTCTTGCAGCCAACTGGACCTTGGTGGGTTCAGCGGCTGGCGTCGTTAGTGGCGGCCCCGGCGTTGCAGTTCCTCTGCCCATCACCGTCGGCGTGGCGATCCCGTCAGGCGCAACGCAGGCGTTCTATGTGACCGTCACGAATGCAACAGCCACGAATGTTGCTTACACCAACGGCAATCTTGTCGTGCCGGCGACTACCGCAGGCGCAGTGGCCTTCTCCGATGCGAACATCCAGTTCGTGTGCGGTGTTGGCATAAGCTATCCGTTCGGTACCACCTTCGGTGGTCCGACTCCCGGTGGCCTCGGCCGCTGCTGGAACGGCAAGATCAAGTACCAAGTTGGTGGTGTCGCATCTGAGTACCAAGTGAATCAAACGAACTGCGCTCTCAACTTCAATGGCGTGCTTGCAGCACCATTCAATCCAGCCAGCATCACTCTTTGCAACGGAAGCATCGTGACCGCCACGAGCGCCACGACGGCAGGCCTGCCTTATGACATCGGCCTTTACTTAGGCGCGCAAATCCCTAGAAGCAGCGGCGCCATCGCTCTGCCAGATGGACAGCTCTTCCACCTTAGTTTCGCACAAACCATATGGTTGTTCGGCGGCAGCTTCGGTGCGTTCGTGCCTTCGCCAGGGACTTTCCAAGTTCCGTTCGCGGCATTCCCTACAACGCTGAGCGCACAGTCAGTGGCCATTGACGGCGCCATGCCCCTCGGAATCGCCCTCAGCCAAGCATCAAGCGTCACAGGCATCGCGCCAGGCGCGGTCGCCCTCACTCTCGGCGACGACTCCAACGTCTTGATCGACCTCGCCACAAGCCTCACTTGCCCACCCTCCAGCTTGCCTTTCTATGGCACGAGCTACACCCAAGTACAGGCACTCTCAAATGGTCGCCTGATGTTCGGTGGTTTCAACAACGGCTTCACGCCAACGGTCGCGCAGACCTTGCTCGACGCGCCGTCCTTCGGCGTGTGGACTGACCTCAACCCAGCCTTAGGCGGCACGGTGACAGCAACGAGCCTAAGTGGCACTGGACTCGCTGTGGCCTTCGCAGCAGTGCCCTACTTCGCCACCACCATCCCGAATAGCTTCACGCTGTCCGTGGACATCAGTGGCGCCGTCCTCTTCGACGGGCTCACAGGCATTGCTGCTGGTGCAGGCAACGCTTGGTTCGGTGCCAGCCGCGGCAACACTGGCGCTACCGATCCTGGCATCACAGCCTTCGCTCTCGGTGGACCCAACGCAGGCCCAGCGGGCACCGGCGCGCTGTACAACTTTGGCCTCCAGGGCGCGGCCACTGCTGGCATCAACCAACTGCTGCTGACGCCCAACGCTATCAACTACGACTGGACTGGTCTGTAATCTCGTCGCACTAAACCCCTTCCAATACAGAGGTTGAGGTGCCGACCTCGGGAGCAACAGCTCTCGGGGTCGGTTGCGTTTTTGTACTTCGCACGCGCTTGTTTCATCCTTGGGATTTATTTTCAGTTTCACTGGATCCGGACACGTGCTTTGCGATAGAATCCGTTGCCTGAAGGTGCTTGTGTACCTAAGGCGTGTGTGTCCAAAGATTCTTGCCACGCTGTGTGAAGGCCATTCAGCGGTCTTGCTGCAAAGCTCGCTTCCTGATGGTGCTTTCGTCAGCTTTTTTCAAGGAACTCTCTCATGAAGTTTTTACGCAGTTCATTGATGGTTGCGTTGCTGTGCGTCACCGCCAGCGCGCAGATCTTGTCCCTCCAGACCACGCTGCAAGGCGGCAATGGTCAGAAGGGCGCCATGTTTAATGTGGTCAACATCTCTGCCGGAAATTTGCTCATCACCAGCTTGGAACAGCGATTCTTTAGTGCCGGCACGGCGACGATGGCGATCTACACCAAGACCGGCAGCTACGTTGGGTCTGAACTCCTCGCGGCCGCAGGCAACTGGACGCTGTTGGGAACGGTTGCGGGTGTCGTGCATACCGCGACCGCAACGACGACGTTAATTCCGATTGTCGTTAACACCGTCATCGCCGCAGGCGCAACACGGGCCTTCTATGTGACGGCCACCACCGCAACGGCCAGCAACATCGCCTACACCAATGGTAACTTGATCGTGCCGCCCGCTTTGGCAGGACAAGTGCATGTCGCCGACGCGAATCTGCAAATGATCAGTGGCGTAGGCAAGAGCTACCCCTTCGGCTCGACCTTCGGTGGACCCACCCCCGGCGGCACCGGCCGTTGCTGGAACGGCAAGATCAACTACGTCCTTGGCACCGTTCCTCCTGCACCCAACTACCAAGTGAATCAAGCGGGCGCATACATGGACTTTGACTTTGTGCTGGCTTCTGCAGGTGCACCCGCCGTTCTCAACAAGTGCGGCGGCGGCATCGTGAATGCGTGCGCGGACTCTTTTGGAAACCCCGCTGACATCTACATGAATGCAGTGCCGCTCGTGTCCTCCAATGCAGGCGGTACGGTTCTGAACAACGCCAATGTGGTCAATCTCGACATCGCTGCGGGCTTCTTCCCGCTCTTCGGCGGCTTTGGCCCACTGGGACTAGCATCGGGCACCTGCCCAATCTTCTTCGCGGCACCTATCGGCACGATCTCGGCGCAAATGATCGTGATCGACTTGACCGTGCCCGGCTTTATCAGCCTGTCACAGGCCTGCCAGCTCAACGGCATCGCTCAAGCACCTGTGACGCTGCCTAATGCTGACGACGGTCTTTACATCCTCAATCTCAGTGCTCCACCGTTCTGCCGCGGACCGCTCAGCTACTACGGCACCAGCTACACACAGCTCGTGGTGAGCACCAACGGTTTGATGTTCCCAGGAGCCGCGGGCAATGCCGGTTACATCCCTAGCTTCGCCAACGCCATCATCTACCCAGGCCTCTTCGGCGTGTGGGCTGACTGGCAGTCCAATATGGGAACCGGCACGATCGTCGCGAACGGCGCTGGCGCGTTTAACGGAGTTGACGTTGCGTTCACCAATATCCCCTACTTCGGCACCACAATAACCAGCAGCTTCACTATAGGTCTTGATGCGTTAGGTCCTCGCCTTGAAGGCCTCTCGGGCTTGGGCGTCCATACCGCGGATGTCATGCTCGCCGTGAGCCGTGGCGGTGGTTTGGCCACGAATGCAGGTCCCACGGCATTCAGTCTTGGTGCCACCGGCACCACGGCTGCCAACACCGACATGCTTTACGCCATCGGCGCCGGCGCTCCGACCCTCGCGGGCGGTGCCAACGACCTCTGGTTCACCTTCAACGGCACCGGCGGTGTGGATTGGGCTGGTCTGTGATCTAACGAGCCCAAAGCGCTCATGATCTGAGCGCCAAGAGTGGCCCGCGCAGCAACGCTGCGCGGGCTGCTTTCGTTTTGATTGTCACTCGCAAAGAAGCCGGCCAACATGTCCGCAATCAAACAGGCGTGCACACGGAGTTTTTTGCAGGGGAAAACTTCTCAAGTCTGCTGGACACGCGGGGGTGCCTCTGCGGTATGTTGAACGTACCGAAGGGGGAAATCCCCATCGGCATGTGTCCGCTGAAACTGTCCCCCTTGAAGCTTGCTTGGTGTTGAGCGCCGACCGCATGTTGCGGTGAAGGCTTATCACGAGCATCTACCCCGCCATCCATGGAGCGAATCACAATGATGTTTACGAAAACTCTAGGCTTGGTTGCGCTGCTGAGCGTTGCCGTAGCCGCACAAAACGTCACTCTTCAGACCACGCTGTTAGGCGGCAATGGTCAGAAGGGCGCCATGTTTAATGTGGTCAACATCTCTGCCGGCGGCATCACGGTCGCGTCCTTCGATCAGAATTTCTTGAATCCTGGCACATCCAGCATGGAGATCTACACCAAGACGGGCAGCTACGTGGGCTCTGAAGCCATCGCAGCCAACTGGTCCTTGGTGGGTTCAGCATCAGGCCTCGTGCACGGTGGCCAAGGCGTTGCAGTTCCTCTGCCCATCGCCGTCAATACATCCATCCCTGCTGGCGCAACGCAGGCGTTCTATGTGACCGTCACGAATGCAACAGCCACGAATGTTGCTTACACCAACGGCAATCTTGTCGTGCCGGCGACTACCGCAGGCGCAGTGGCCTTCTCCGATGCGAACATCCAGTTCGTGTGTGGCGTAGGAAAAGTCTATCCATTCGCAGGCACCTTCGGTGGTCCGACTCCCGGTGGCTTCGGCCGCTGCTGGAATGGCAAGATCAACTACTTCATCGGCGGAATCGCCCCTGCACCGGCCTGGCAGGTCAACGGACCTGCCGCGTACTTGGATTTCGACTTCTTGATAGCCACGCCTACGACTGGCGCGGTTGTGACCAAGTGCATCGGCGCTCCCGTCAACGCTTGCGCTAACAGCTTCGGCGCGCCAGCCGACATTGCCCTCAATACGCTTCCAATCGTCTCATCCACAGCAGGTGGCATTGCCCTCACGAATGCACACGTTGTCAACTTGGACCTAACTGGTAACTTCCTCTTCCTCATAAATGCATTCATTCCACTGGGAGCAGCATCGGGCACCTGCCCAATCTTCTTCAACGCGTTCCCCGGCACCATCTCGGCTCAAGTTGTGGTCCTTGACCCAACCTCGCCCATCAACATTAGCCTTTCGCAAGCAAGCCAAGCCACTGGCGCTCCCTCCAGCACGCTGACGATTCTAAACGCAGATGACGCTATGTACCTCGTGAATCTCACTGCAAGCCCGCTATGCAATGCCACCGGTCTGAATTACTACGGGACGACCTACACGACCATGGTGGTGAGCACCAACGGCATCGTGTTCCCGGGCGTTGCAGGAACCAACGACTGGGTTCCTACCATCGCCACCGCCATCAGCTATCCGGGGCTCTTCGGTGTGTGGAGTGACTGGCAGTCCGACGTTGGCACGGGCAGCATCGTGGTCAGCAACAACATCATGTTCGGTGGCGTCGACATCGACTACACAAACATCCCCTACTGGGGTACGGCCACGACCAGCACGTTCCGCGTGGCGCTGGACACCGTCGGCCCTCGCTTGGAGAGCCTGAGCACTTTGGGCACCGATCCTGTGACGCCCACCATGCTTGTCATGAGCCGCGGCGGTGGTCTTGCCACCAATGCTGGCGCAACGGCGTTCAGTCTCGGCGGCTCTGGCACCACGGCTGCCAACACCGACATGCTTTACGCCATCGGCACCGGCACTCCGACCCTCGCGGGCGGTGCCAACGACCTCTGGTTCACCTTCAACGGCACCGGCGGTGTGGATTGGGCTGGTTTCTGATCTGACGAGCCCAAAGCGCTCATGATATGACCGCCAAGAGTGGCCCGTGCAGCATTGCTGCGCGGGCCGTTCGCGTTTTGAGGTGACTTCGTATTGCACTTGCACTCTGCAGGGTGCATATCATTTGCACGCACGCTGAAGTATCGGGCGAGCCGTTACATCACTGTGAAGTGTTCAACGAGTGGCCAAAGCAAGAAAACCATCCATGAAAAAACTCATTGCCTTCCTCGTTGTCGTCATGCTGCTCAGCGGCGTCGCGACTGCACAGACAGTGACCATCGGCACCGGCGTAGTGCAAAACACCGACACCACCTACCCAGCGCCATGCGGCAACTGATATGGCGGTGCGCGCCACCAGTTCATTCTCACGGCTGCAGAGCTGTCGGCAGCTGGCGCAAGCGCTGGCAACATTTCCTCCCTCGCTTTTGACATCGTCACTGTCAATGGTGATCCGTTGCAGGGATTCACATTGGCTATGGGGCACACCGCTGTCGTGCCTAGTGCTGCAACCTTTGCGTGGCAAACCGGCCTCACGACAGTCTACGGTCCTGTGCTCCAGACCGGCGTCGTCGGCTGGAACACGCACACCTTCACCACTCCGTTCGCATGGGACGGTGTGCAGAATGTGGTGATCGAGAGCTGCTTCAACAACCTGAGCTGGACGCTCAACGGCATCTTCAACCAGTCGACCTCTGTGGGTCTGGTGACCACCAAGCTATACAGCAATGACTTTTATCCGGCAGTGTGCACCGAACTTGCAGACGCCCCCGTCGACAACCGCCCCAACATGCGCCTGGCTTTCGCCGCTCCGGCCGCTCCGGCCGCTCCGAATTGGCAAGTGAATCAGCCGAACGCCACCATGGACTTCGATTTCATTCTTGCGACCCCAGTGACGCCCGCCATCGGCAGTCAGTGCGTCGGCGGCTTGGGCCTCGCGATCGCATGGGCGAATGTGCCATATTTCGGAACCGCGATTACAAACAGTTTCATCCTGTCTCTCGACGCTAGTGGCACCGCGCTTTGTGACGGACTCACCGGTATTGCTGTTGGTGCTGGCAGCGCTTGGTTCGGTACCAGCGCCGGCAACCTCGGCGCTACCGATCCGGGAATCACGACATTCACTATAGGCGGGCCCAACGCCGGCCCCGCTGGCATGGGCATGCTCTACAACTTCGGCACCGCCGGAACAGCCACCGCAGGCATCAACCAACTGATGCTCTTGCCCAACTTGCTCGGCAATTACGACTGGGCCGCGTTCTGATTCCCTAAACTGTGTACAGGCCGCCACCTATGCAGTTTGAGCAGCCCGTGCGGAGCAATCCGTACGGGCTGCTTCGATTCTAAAGTTGCGCAACTTCGTGAGAAATCATCCTCTGAAGTGCAAAAAGTCCTAAGATTTTTTGGCATCGGAACTCTCTGTGTCATAAGATTTCGGTGCACGTCCGAGTGTCGTTCGTGCCGTTGCTTTAGGTGCACAACATTCAGGAAGTTTCAGAATAGGTGCAAGTTACCGCAGCGAGTTAAATGTCTGTCAACCCCGTATCAGGAGTCCTATACATGAAGAACCTTATTCCATTCCTCGCCGTCGTCATGCTGCTTAGCGGCGTTGCAGCCGCTCAAACATTCACGTTTGGCGCAGGCGTGGTGCAAAACACCACCACCGGCTACCCAGCTCCCTTTGGCAACTACTGGGGCGGCGCGCGCCACCAGTTCATCCTCAAAGCCTCTGAACTCACAGCCGCTGGCGCGAGCGCAGGCAACATCGTGAGCCTCGCCTTCGATGTGGTCACTGTCAATGGCGTACCGCTGCAAGGCTTCGGCGTCTCCATGGGCCACACGGCCGTGGTGCCTGGTGTTGCCACCTTTCCGTGGCAAACCGGCCTCACGACGGTTTACGGTCCTGTGCTCCAGACCGCAGCAGTCGGTTGGAACACGCTCAACTTCTTTACTCCGTTCGTATGGAACGGCGTGCAGAATGTGGTGGTCGAGACCTGCTTCAACAATTTGACCTACACTCAGAACTGCATCTTCAGACAGACAGCCTACGTAGGACAGGTACAGTCGAAGCTCTACCGCGCTGACAATATGCCCACACTGTGCAGCAGCGTGCTGAACTCCTCACTCAGCGGCGGTGCCACCTGGCGTCCCAACACGCGCCTGACTTTTGGCGCTCCACCCGCTCCGAATTGGCAAGTGAATCAGGTAAATGCATACATGGACTTCGATTTCGTTCAGGCGACCCTCGGGGCGCCCGCGATCGTCACCAAGTGTGTCAACGGCCTCGTCAACGCCTGCGCAGACAGCAACGGCATGTCTGCGGATATCATCCTCAACACTGCTGCCATTGTCCCTACTGACGCCGGCGGCGTCGCGTTGAACCCAGCCAACGTCGTGAACCTCAACCTCGCGGCCGGTTACTTCCAGCTGTTTGGTGTGTTCGCGCCTCTTGGCGGGTCGACAGGCACCTGCCCACTCTACTTCCCCACTCCCTTAGGCACTATCTCGGCGCAAATGATCGTGATCGACTTGACCGCGCCCGGCTTTATCAGCCTCTCGCAAGCTTGCCAGCTCAATGGCATCGGCATCGCCTCCGTGACCCTGCCCAACGCAGACGATGTCGCCTACACAGTGGCCCTCGGAGCCGCACCTCTGTGCCACGGGCCACTGTACTACTACGGCACCAGCTACACGCAGATCGCGGTGAGCACCAACGGCGTCATCAGCGCAGGCTCGGTTGGCGTCAACGCCTATACACCTAGCACAGCAGCGGCCATCACCAATCCGGGTAGCTTCGGGATCTGGGCGGACTTCCAGTCGAACGCAAACCCGCTTGCCACCCTCGTTGTCAGCCAGGGCGCCTTTGGCGGCGTCGATGTGACCTACACAAACCACCCCTACTGGGGCACCGTAGTGAACAACACCTTCACCCTCGCCCTTGACAACTTTGGCCCCCGCATTGAGGGCATCAGCGGCCTCGGTTCGGACGTGACATCCACCATGCTGTTCGTCAGCCAAGGTGGCGGACTCGCAACCGATAATGGCGCAACGGCGTTCAGTTCCGGCAGCTCTGGCACCTTGATGCCAACCAACATGCTTTACGCCGGTCCCACTGGTGGTAGCGCCGCAATCGCGGGCGGTTTCAACAACGTCTGGGTCACCTTTAACTTCGGCGGCGGTCTGGATTGGTTGGGTTTCTGATCTGACGAGCCCAAAGCGCTCATGATCTGAGCGCCAAGAGTGGCCCGTGCGGCATTGCTGCGCGGGCTGCTTTCGTTTTGGCGCAAACGCGGGGAGTGAGGCGAAGCTACCCCGTTCCCTATGGCCACTCCGTGCGGGCTATTTTCGCAGGTACGATGCCTGCGTGAAGCAGCACGAGCGCAAATCCACGAGAGCAATTCCAGCACCGCGTGCTGCGCTGGTTGCACATGTTTTGAAGGTGCAGAAGTCCATCCGCACCTGCGCTGACTGCGGGCTGTGTTGCACCGAAGCGCACAACAGCGTGCGCATCTTGGCGAGCGAGGCGCAGCGCATTGCGGACTACTTAAGTTCTCTGCCGGCTGTACGACAAGCGGATTTGCGCCGCCGACTCAAAGCCACGGTGCAACGTGCCAAGATGCGTGGCAATGCGAAAGTGAATTACACCTGCTCGTTTCTCGAGAAGGACATGACCTGCGTGTTGCCTATGACGGTGAAGCCCGTGGCTTGTCTCGCGTTCAACCCGCTGACACCGCTCGACTGCGATCAAGAACCTGAGTGGTATGCCAAAGCGCATGTGGGTGAATCCAAAGCCACTTGTGCATTGGAGGGCAAAGAAGTGCTGCGTCCTATCCCCGTGGCGGTGCTGCGGGCCCAAGACGCCGCCACGGCAACACTCCGCAAAGCAGCGCGCCACCCACGCTGAGCGCGCAGAGCAACGCTCCCCACACGAACACCCACCAGTCCGCTGGATGCCACGCGCGTGCCAACGCATACACGGCAACCGCTGCGAACACTGAATAGAGCACGGCGCCCAAAGGAAGTGCAGGCCCAAATGCGCGACGCAGCAACCATGCGCCCACAAGTGCCGCCGCTACAGCACTGCAACACGCAGCGAGCGCAACGCTCTGGAGCGTGCCTCCCGAAGCCGCGATGGAACATGCAACACTCTCCGTCACCAATGCTGCGGCAAGCAACAACAACGCTTCGCGCGCACGCTGCGCAGCATTGAGCAACGCCACTTGCACTGCCAACACCGTGAACGCCGCAGCCGCTGGCAACAGGAACACCAGAAACGCTTCACCGTCAGCATGATGCCCTTCACCAAACAAGAGTGCGAGCACGGTGCCACCGCAAGCAATGCCGACACTGGTGATCGGCAACAACAGCACGAGCAACAGCGCGATACCACGCTTCACGATGTCAGACACAGCAGTCGCTGCCTTGGACAGCGCAACCGCATCTTGTTGCCCCGTTGAATCCAACAACTCACCCGCCGCGAGCGCGTCGCGCTGCGCCATGGCGCGAGCCACTGTTGGCAACAACGCTTCACCCACAGCACGCAACACGAAATACACTGAGCGGCACAGCGTTGCCGCCATGCCATACAGCCCGAAGCGCGCGTTCTGCGCACCCGCAAGAGTTGCACCCACCCACAGATCCACATTCAGCAGCAAGAGCAACAACAACGATTGCAACGCAAACGGCCAGGCGCTCACGGCAGGCGTAGCCGCATCGTCATGCTCTGTGCCGCGATGCAACCCGCGCGTCAGCCACCACGCTGCGAGCGAACCACCAAGACTCGCCAGCACGTAACCCGCCATGGCTCCGGCCACACTGCGCGTCTGCCACAGCATGAGACTCACCACCACGACCTTCAAAGTGGAGTACGCGAATTGCGCGCGCGCTTGCGCAGCAAAGTTGTGCAAGCCATTGGCGAGAGCCGCAAACACCGCGAAGCCCGCGAAGGTGAGGAAATCCAATCCCGAGATGCGCACCGCTTCCGCAAGCTCTGGCGCACGCCACGCAGCGGCCAAGAATGGTGCCGCAACGAACAATGCAACACACAGTAGAGCCGCAAGACCGCAAGTCGTCAGTAATCCGCGACGGAGCGCAGCAGCCGTGCCGTTGGATCCGCGCGCGATGCGCAACGCCAATGCTCGCGGCACTCCTTCCGTTACGAGCACTTCCAGCGTGGTCATGGTCCACAGCACTGTCGTGAACGCGCCGTAGCCGGCATCGCCGAGGAACTCAGTAGCCACGCGAAAAATGACATAGCCCGTCAGCGCATGCCAGCCTTGAGCGGCCATCAGCCACACACCGCCGCGAGTTGCACTCACGATTTTGGCCGCCAGAAAGTGCCGCTGCGTCGGCTCTTGGGGTCGTCGAGCCGCAAGCGCGCACCTGTCGCTTCATCGAGCATCGGCAAGTAGTGCTCATACAGCGCGGCTTCAAACCCAGCGAAGCGTCGAGGATCGAAGAGCTCCGCTGCAGCATCACCTGGCGCGAAGTCCGGCATGCCAATGAGCCCGAAGCGCTTGTGTTCCAGCAGCGGCACGAGATCGCGATCCGGCTGAAACACGCCGAGCACTTCGAGGCGCCGGAAATCAGCCATGTCCAACCACGGCGCGCGCCCCGCTTCAACCGCGAGACTCCCGAGCTTGCTGCAAAGCAGCACCGGCCGCGGGGTATCACGCAACACAGCACGAACCTCGGCGGGTACAAGATCAGTGCGCGTGCTCAGCCAGTGCAGATGCTTGAGCTTCTGCCATGAGCCTTGCTGCAACCCCCACAATCCGCCGACCGCAGCGAGCAACAGCACCGCAACGAAAGTCCAGCCGCGCAACACGCTGCTGCGTTGCGGCGCGACGAATTGTGCATCTGGCGCGCGCAGACGCAACAGCGCCACATCGAAGCCGAGGGCCGCCACCACAGACAACACTGTGCACACTTCCAGCAAGTGATGCACATGACTGCCGGATTTGCTGAGTCCCAAAGCCGCCACGGCACCAGCGGACGCTGCGTACAGCCACCAAACTCCGCCCGCAGATGTGCGCCGCAGCAGCAACGGCAACAGCAGCAACGCGAGCAACGCAATGCCCGGAGCTTGCAACAGCTGCACCGTACTCAGTCCGTCGCCGCCGAATCCGTCGCGAGTGTGGCGCGCGTTGAAACCCACGACATGTTTCCAAAACTGACCGTTGGTGCTCCACGTCAACAGCGCCGCCAAACCCAGCACCGTTGCGATCCAAAGCAAAGACAACACCAGCGCGCGTGTGCGCGCGCCGCGCCAGAAAAGGCACAACAATGCAGCAAGGGGACCGGCCACTGCGGTTTGCTTGGTCGCCCATGCCGCGAGCGCCAAACAGAGGAACAACACCGCCGATCCAAAGCCGCGGCGCTCGTTCGTGCCCACAAGGAACGCCGCGAATGAAAACAACAGCGCCAACATGTCCACACGACCGACGAGCATCCATGGATGCTGCAAACTCGTCGTGAACAACAAGGTCGCAGCCACCACCGCTGCTGAGCGCGAGCCTCCTTGGCGTCTCACGAACATGGCGATCATGAGAGCAAGCAAACACGTAGCGCCGATGGTCAGCACGCGCCCCGGTAGAAATGACGGCCCTGTCAGCAGCAACAGCGGCCACTGCATCACCGCGCCGAGAGGCGTGTAATTGTGATGCAAGAAGGGCGGTGCATTCACTGGGTTGTAAATGCTGCCGCCTTCGAGTGGCTGCCACGCGGCGGACACCAGCCAAGGCTCGCCGACTTCAAGCAAATCTGGCGTTTGTAGCGCCAAGACGGCAGACGCTGCATAAAGCACGGCCGCAAGCAACAAGACGCTGAGCAGCAGTGCCAGTGCGGTCCATTGCAAAGCGCGAATCCCAAAAATGCGCGGCATGGAGCCGAGAATACCCGAGAAGCGCGCCTCGCGAGGCCCTGCGCGTTGCACTGCTGCGCTCTCTGCGGGGCGGTACGATCCCCACGCCATGGCGTCCCCTTCAAATGCTCTCAGCGTTGTGATTCCGTTGCGCAACGAAGCGGCCAATGTGGCAGCGTTGGCACAAGAGCTGCGCTCAACGTTGGGGGAATCCTTGCTTGAAGCTCTGTTGGTAGACGACGGCAGCTCGGACAACACGTGGGCGCTGGTGCTCGCAGAGTGCCATGCTGACCCGCGCTTCCGCGGCGTGCGCTTGCGTCGCCAGAGCGGCAAAGCTGCCGCCTATCGCGAGGGCTTCAATCGCTGCCGCGGAGAATTGATCGCAACGCTCGATGGTGATTTGCAAGACAACCCGGCTGATTTGCTGCCACTGCGTGCTGCTGTGGAAGCCGGCGCAGATCTCGCCACAGGTTGGAAGACCGATGGCAAGAGCAGCCCGACGGGTTTTGTCATCTCGCGTCTCGGCAACGCCATGATCCGCCTGTTCTTGCGGCCGCAACTGAAGGACATGAACTGTCCAGTGCGTGTGATGCGTGCAGAAGTCGCGCGCAGCTTGGCGCTCAGTGGCGATCTGCATCGATTCATTCCTGCCATCGCGCATGCTGCCGGCTTCACCTGCATTGTGGAACTTCCGGTGTCGAACCGCCCGCGCTTGCAGGGTTCTTCGAAATACAGCGGGACAAAGTACATCACTGGTCTCGCAGCGCTTGTCGGATTGATCCTCGCTTCGCGCTTCGGACGGCGGCCCATGGCCTTCTTCGGCTCCATCGGCATTCCGTTACTGCTCTTGGGTGTCGTGATCGACGCGTGGTTCGCGCTGCGCTTCGTCCTGTTTGGATCCAGCGTTGACCCCGATTTGCCCACCGTCGTCTTTGGAGTGTTGCTGATCCTCATGGGCACACAGTTTCTCTCGCTCGGTTTCCTCGCAGAAATGGTGGCGCGACGTCTCGACGCCGTGGAAGAGCAAGGCACGCCGTTGGTGGCGGAAGAACGCTGATGCAGGCGCTTCCTGCGGATCTCGAATCCCTTGTCAGGCGCGTCTGCGACAGCACCGCGCATTTACTGGCCTTGCAAGATCGCGATCCGGACGCGCCCACCAGCGGTTGTTTTCATCCTGCGCATTGGCGCGATAAAACAGCGGGTTTTGCGGACATGCGCCGCCAAGAAGCCGTGCTGCCGCTTGCTTGGATGTGGCGTCACGATTTTCCAGGCAACACGCACAAGGGCGATGCGCTGCTGCTGCGCTCGGCTCTCTTGGGCCTGAAATACTGGTGCGCGCAGCAGCACGACGATGGCACCTTTGACGAGTGGTACTCGCAAGAACATGGTTACGCCACCACGGCATTCTCCACCTTTGCCGTAGCGCTGACGGTGCAAGCACTCGGTGACGAACTGCAAGACCCACTCCGTCGCGATGTGTTGCGTTGCATGGAGCGCGCTGCGGATTGGCTCGCCACTCACGATGATTGGTTCAAGACCAATCACGAAGCCGTCGGCGTCGCCGCACTCGGCATGGCTGCGCAAGTGTTGCAAAAACCACACCTCGAACACGCTGCGCAACGCAACGCTGCGCAAATCACAGCACGTCAACATCCTGAAGGCTGGTCCGCGGAAGTTGGCGCTTGTGATGTGGGCTACTCATTCCTGCTCGCGGAGTATCTCGCGCTGCACGCTGTGCTCTGCGGCGAGCAATCGTCGTTGCTGCCAGCACGCAAGGCGTTTGTGTTCGCAGTGCATTTCCTGCATCCAGACATGAGCAGTGGCAGTGAGTACGGCATATGCGCAAATGCGTATGTTTCGCGCGTGGCGGCTGTGGCGCTCGCTCCGCACGACGCGCAAGCAGCAGCGATGGTGCGTTGGATGCAGCGAGCGCCTGCGCAACAACCCACGAGCACGCTCGAAGATGACCTGCGTCTTTCGCGCTGGGCTTTTCAGCCGCTACTCGCTGCGTTGTTGCACACTGGCGCACAGCCCTCACGCTTGCGCGCTGATCCCGTGGCGCACGAACCCTTGTTCTTTGAACGTCAACATGGCGATTTCGAAGCGCGCGACGCAGGACTGAGTGTGCACGCGCGGCCGGGCTACGTCGCTTGGGTGGCGGCCTGCTCAGGAGCCGTCGTGCGTGTTGCATTCCGCACGCCGGAAGGCTTCAGCCGGATCGTGGTGGACCGCGGCGTGGCTGCCCGCATGGGAACGCGGCGTCTGCGCACACTCGCTTACGCGAAAGGGCGTCATGCCGAGCACGCCGATGATGGCCTGCTGCTCGTTGCACCACTCGCGCAATGCGCCTTCGTGCAACCGTCGCCGTTGCAGCGCCTCGCACTGGCCGTCGCCGTGCGCTTGCCGGGCGGACCACGCTGGGCACGCAAGCTCATCGACATTTGGCGCGCGCGCAAAGGTACCGCCTTGAATCAAAGCGTTGCGGCAATCTCCGCAGGCAACAGCGCGATGCACCTGACACGGCGCGTGCATTTCGCCGCGAACCACATCCAGATCGAAGACCGCCTTGCGAGTCCAGCTGATGCCAGCACAGCAATGCTCGTGTTAGACGGCCCGTGGAGTGGCCTACCGCACAGAGCGCGCGTTGATGGACGCATCAACTTCGACGCTTGCGGCGCGCAACAGAGCGTGTCGGGCTTGCAACTCGTGCGCGAGATTGCATTGCACGCGGATGGGCCCGGCTGGCGGCTCCCGGGATCTCCTTCAGCTTGACGGTGCGCTGCTCGCGCGCAGCAAGATCCGCTGCGAAGATCACGCGGTGTGTTTCGATCGCTGCAGCGAGGCTGGTGCGCTCCATTTCGCGGTCTTCACGAATGGCCGCGATGAACTCTTGAAACTGCGGCAAATATGGGTGTTCGCGCACATCGCCGGATTCCACGAGGCTTGTGGAAAATGTGCTCCATTCGTCCTTCTTCAAACCCGGAAGTTTGCGTGTCCAGAACTTGCGGTCGTCCACGGCGCCATCGCTGCCCACGAGATGCACACGCAAGTGGTAAGGCTGTAGCGCGTCGATGCTGCTCGTGACTTTGCCAATGCGGCCATCGGCGAAGCGCAACAAGCTGGCTGAAGTGGTGTCGTATTCGTACGGCGCGAACTCTGGCGCGGAAGTGCGCGTCGAGAACGACACAACTTCCTCCACAGCTCCCCCCATGAAGTAAAGCAACGCGTCCAACGCATGGCAGCCTGCCGTGAGCAGCGACGAACCACCCCAGTCCTTGCGCACATTCCAGCCGAACTGCGCCACATCTGGCCCGATCCCATGGAAATAATCCACTTCGGCCAAGTGCACGCGACCCAGCAGCCCTTTGTCGATGAGGCTGCGCACCAACGAGAAGTGCATAGAGAAGCGGCATTCAAAACCTACGCACGAGCGCACTCCTGCAGCGCTCACTGCATCACGGATCCGCAGAGTGTCAGCGATGTCGAGCGCCACAGGTTTTTCGATCATCACATGTTTGCCGGCGCGTGCAGCGGCGATCGCGGCTTCCGCGTGCAGCGGATGAGGCGTGCAGATGTCCACAACATCCACCACGCGGGCGGCCAGCATGTCTTCGACACAGCGAAACACGCGCAAGGGCCTGCCATAGCGGCGCTCCAACTCCTCGGGGTCGTGCCGTCGACGCGAGCACACGGCCACCACTTCGGCGCCCGCCACCCGTGAAAACGTGTCGATGTGAGCCGCCGCCACGGCTCCGAGCCCCACCACTCCTACGCGAATCGGTCTCATGCAGCGCACCTCGGGCCGCATCTTCGGCTCTCGCGCGTTTTTCGCATAGACCTATCAACGAGGGCTTCGCCGCGAGCCGCACTGGTGGCAAGATGGCGCCATGGAAACGCGCCGTTCCGCATGTCCACTGGATTGCCCGGATGCTTGCACGTTGCACGTGCATGTTGAAGATGGCGTCGTGCGGCGCATCGAAGGCGGCCACGACAATCCGCTCACTGCTGGTTTCATTTGCGGCAAGGTGCGCAACTTCGCCGAACATGTTTATGGAACGGAGCGTGTGCGCGCGCCGCTGCTGCGTAACGGGCCCAAGGGGTCCGGGGAGTTCGTTGAAGTCGGCTGGGATGCTGCGCTAGATGCTGTGGAAACCGGATTGCGCGCTAGCATGGAACGCCACGGGCCGGAAAGCGTGCTGCCGTATTGCTACGGCGGCAGCAACGGTTTCTTGACGCAAGATGCGTGGGACCTTCGCTTTTTCCATCGCCTCGGTGCGAGTCGCATTCTGCGAACTTTTTGTGCAGCACCCTCGGGGCGCGCAGCCACCGGACTCTACGGACGCATGGCTGGTGTGGCGCTTGAAGACTATGTGCACGCACGCTGCATCGTGCTTTGGGGAGTGAATCCCAATGCCAGCGGCATTCACCTCGTACCGATTCTGAAAGCAGCGCGTGAGCGTGGTGCAAAGCTGATCGTGGTTGACCCTCGACGCACACCGCAAGCTGCGTTAGCCGACCTGCATTTGCAACCACGGCCTGGCACAGACTTGCCCATCGCACTGGCTTTGGCGAACGCGATCTTTGAACGTGGCGCTCATGACCAAAGCTTCCTCGCAACGAACGCCTGTGAGGTCCATGAGTTCCGCCAGCGCGCGGCAGCGTGGAGCTTAGAGCGCGCAGCCGCTGAGTCTGGTTGCGGCGTTGCTCAACTGGAACAGTTCTTGGGCCTCTATCTCGGCGCGAACCCTGCGGTGATCCGCTGCGGTTGGGGGCCAGAGCGCAACCGCAACGGTGGTTCCGCCACGGCTGCAATTCTCGCGCTTCCTGCGATTGCTGGGAAATTTGGCGTACGCGGCGGTGGCTACAGCATGAGTCAGTCTGGCGCATGGAAACCCGACAGTGCACGGGCGTTGAACGCACCGGCGCCAAACACACGCGCTATCAACATGAACCAACTCGGTGCCGCGCTGACGAATCTTCAGAATCCTCCCGTTGCGGCGCTGTTCGTTTACAACGCCAATCCGCTCGCAACAGCGCCAGACCAAACGCGCGTGCTGCAAGGCCTACAGCGCACGGACCTGTTCACAGTGGTGCACGAACAATCCATGACCGACACAGCGCTCCATGCTGATGTGGTTTTGCCGGCCACCACGTTTCTCGAACATCGCGAGCTTGCGCGAGGCTATGGCTCGCTCTTCGTGCAAGACGCCGCGCCAGCGATTCCTCCTGTGGGACTCGCTCGCTCGAATCACGCGTTGTTCTCAGAACTGTTGCGACGCTTCGGACTTGACCAAGATGATGATGCACTCAGTGAAGAGGACTACTTGCATCAGTTGCTCGAACATGCGCCGGGAGGCGAGCGTATGGCCGCCGAATTGCGCGAGCGCGGGTGGTCCATTCCTCCAGTCGGTCACACGCCAGTGCAATTCGCAGAAGTCATGCCGCTCACTGTTGACGGCAAGGTTCATCTCGTGCCGCGAGAATTGGACCGCGAAGCGCCGCATGGTCTGTATCACTACGCGCAAGACCCAGCGACAAAGGCTCATCCGTTGGCGCTGATCTCGCCCGCGCGAGCAGACACAATTTCCAGCACTTTTGCTCAGCAAATCCATGGTGCGGCCGAAGTCTTGGTGGCGCCCATGGACGCTGCTGCACGCGGCCTCAATACAGGAATGCGCGTGCGAGTCTGGAATGCGCAAGGCGCGGCGGAACTCCCGGTGCGCATCAGTGCAGACCTACGCGCCGGGACAGTGCTGATCCACAAAGGCTATTGGCGCCGACATGCTGCCAATGGCTTCACGTCGAACGCGCTATGCCCGGACACGCTGGCAGACCTCGGCGGCGGTGCCTGCTTCAACGACGCTCGCGTTGAGCTGACACCGCTTTGAGACGCCACTCGCGTTCAGTTCGCTGCCTTCGGAGCAGTGAAACGCACCCAGCGGTTCTCGACATTGCAGGTGACTTCGCCCGTGCGTGCCACCACACGATTTAGCCAAGCATTGCGGTCCATGAGCCCGAAGAACGCTTCCGAGAACAGCTCCACATCCTCGACCTTCGCGTCTTTGGGCACACCCGCGTCTTGCCACTTGCCGCCGCGCGCGAACAAAGCCTTGCCATTCACGCACTGCACGCCTTCGATCGTCACACTATTGCCATCGTGATCCAGCCAGCAATTCTCACTGCGCACGCTGCCCTCGCGCTGCAAGCCCTTGCTGTTGACGGCCTGAGCCACTCCCGCGCTACCGGCTTCGAGGCGCCCACGGTCTTTCAGTTCTTCGGCAGCGCGGAGTCCGTTCAAAGAGAGCGCGAGCAAGTCCGTGGCTTCTGCCGCAAGGAACGAGGTGTATTCCGTGAGGATGCCGAAACGCGTGCCCAACTTCACAATGGCGTCCACGAGCTCTTTGTTCTCGCCGTTCAAACGGACTTCATCGACAAGGAACCCGACCTTTTTCGCTGCCCAGATACGCGCAACGGTCTCCTGATCGCCAGTGCGTGCCCCTGAGGCGAGGTTCATGTTGAAACTCAAGCGCACCGGCTGGCCGTGCCGCATGCCGCTGACGATCAATCGCGCAGGGCCCGCAACAACACCTGAATCTGACACAAGATGCTCGGCGTCGGCTCCGGCACCAGCGCGATAGCGGCCCACCAACAACATGCGTTCACCTTCATAGAGGTCGCCCACAAAACGCGGATATGTGTCGTGAACATGCGCCCCCTCGAAGCTGACAACCGCATCCGTCACAAGAGGGTTCTGCATGCGCTGATAAAAGCCCGGGATCTTGTCTTCCAGATTCTCGTTAGGCAGTACGTATTCCGAAAGCCCGCGATTCTGCACTGCGAGGTTGTCGAGCAGCACTCCGTTGACGTCGAAGCCAACGCCAAAGGCCACGACGCGCACCTTGTGCTGATTCGCCGCCAGCGCTTGCTTGCAAAGCACATGACGATCGCGCTCGCCTACTGTCGGCAAGCCATCGGTGAGGAACACCAACTGATTCACACGCGCTTTGTCGTTGAAGAGCGCCATGCCTTCTTTCAACGCGCCTTCAATGTTGGTGCCGCCTTCAGCACTGATGCCCTCGATGAACACGAGCGCTGCTTGGATCTGCTCTTTGGTGGCTGCCTTCAAACCGCCGCCGTACACCTGCACCGTGTTGCTGTACACCACAAGATCGAAGCGGTCTTGAGCGCGTAACCGCTCGACCATGAATTGCATGGCCTTCTTCGCTTGCACGATCTTGTCGCCCTGCATGCTGCCGCTCTTGTCCAACACAAACACGACATCTTTCGGTTCAGATTCGCCAGCCTTCTGCGGCACGCCCTGCAACGCGGCAAGGAAGTAGCCATCCTCTTTCAGATTGGGTCGCTCCGACAGAATCACCGTTTCGCACAATGCGCTTTCGCTGCGAGCGCGTGAATAGAGAATGAAATCGCTGTCCGCCCGGAAGTTTTCTTGTTTCCACTCGAATGTGGCGCGATGGCGCGCGCCGTGACTGGCACTGCCCACTGTGCTGATGCCCGTGGTGGGTGAATACAAACTTGTGATGGGATTGTCGCTGCTCACGGAACCACTCACGCGCGCTTTGAGCACCGGCACACCATTGTTGCGAAACGCCGTCAGAGGCACGCGAATGCGACTCAGGTCGTTCTCAGCTTCGACGGTCATCACATAACCGAGCGTCACACTGAGCGTGCCGTTCGCGGGCACGGGAAAAATGCTGGCGCGAAAAATGGCGTCGCCGTAATGCTCGAGCAAGCCAGGGTCGCGCAACCGTTGCGTGAGCTGGCGATAAATCTCGCGCGCCTTGGCCGCTGTCAGCACCTGTCCTTCGAGCGCTTTGCCGTCCACCTTCAAATCGAACGCAGAGGCCACAGCTTCACTGCCGAGTGGCAACAACACTTCGTAGGCCTGTTCTGTCGGCGCCACATTGCGCAGCGTGAGCGTCAAAGCGACCTTGGCCACCACGCCGTCTTGATGCACTTGCGCATTGAGTTCAGAGACCATCACGGGCGGAAAGCGGCGTATCGAGGAACGCGATGGATCTGACTCCACCACGAGTTGCGCCACACACACACAGTTCAAAGCCAAGAGCGCGAGAAACGCACGGCTGGTCAGCATGAAAGCCACCTTTCGCAGCAGAGGCTCACCTGTAGACGGACGAAGAGCCCCGAAATTCCGCTGGAACTTCGAGGCTCTCAATTCACACGCTCTTGGCGACTCACTTTGCGGCTGGCGCTGGCGGCAGCTCCCCGTAAGTCGGCTGCATGGGGGGCGTTTTGCCCTCGTTGGCGCCTTTCAAGAACACGTTGAACCACTCCATCATGCGCAGCGCATAGTCGTATTGCGAAGAGCGACGACGATTGCCGTGGCCTTCGCCTGGATAGAGAACCAAACGCACTGGATTGGTGCCCTTCACTTTCATCCAGCGATACAACTCGAGCGACTGAGTGTACGACACGCGCGGATCGTCCTTGCCGTGCATGATCAACAGCGGCGTCTGCGAATCGCGTGCATACGTAATGGGGCTGCGCTCGAGGTATAGCTCGCGATGCTCCCACGGCGTCTTCAGCCAGTGCACGTCCAACATCTCGTTGGGAATGTCGGTGGTGCCCATCTTGGAGAGATTGTTCGAGATACCGACAAACATGACGCCTGCCTTGAAGCGCTTGGTGTGACGCGTGGCGCCCCAACCCGTGAAGTAGCCGCCGTAGCTGCCACCAGTGATGCCCACGTGCTCGGCGTCCACCCAGCCTTGCTGCACGAGGAAGTCGATGCCATCCAGGATGTCGTCAAACTCTTTGCCGCCGTTGTCCGACTGATCCATGCGTGAAAACGCAGAACCGCGTCCCGTGCTGCCACGGTAATTCGGATAGAAGCAGACATAGCCTTGCGCAGCGCCAACCTGTCCAGGATCGGAATAGCGCGTGAGCCACGCGTTGCTGTAGTGCGATTCCGGCCCGCCGTGCGCGACCACCAACAGCGGATGGCGCTGCCCGGCGATGTGTCCCACGGGCAAAATCACAATGCCTTGAATGAGGAGTCCATCGCGAGCCTTCCATTCCACAGCAATCTGCGAGCCGAATTCGGTGTTTGCGAGCGACGCATTGGAATCAGTGATGCGCTTGGGTGTGGCATCGGCACCAGCGCCGACTTGCTGCACAAAGGCTTCGGGTGGATGCGTTGCGGAGGATGCAACACTGACAAGCACTCTGCCGTTGGCGGACAGAGAAATCGCTGTGGCCTGCAAGCTGCCACTCGGCGATTGCGTTCCCCACGCGCCGTCTTTCACAGAAATGGACAAGATGGCCCGGTCCAAACCGAAGCTGGTGCACGCGAGCAGTGTGCCTGCGTCTTTCCAACACAGCGCATCAACTTGACCATTGAAATCCTTCTGTGTCAGCATCAAAGCCGTGCCGCCTGCGCGGTCCACGATGTACAGCCCACTCGTCGATGGGTCGTTGCGATCTTGCCCTGCGGTGTACGCCACCAAAGCGCCATCTGGCGACACGCTGAACACACCGAATTTGCCGGGCACATTGGCGACACAGAACTTCTCGCCAAAATCGATGTCCACGCGCCAGAGGTCTTTCTCCATGTAGGAGTCGTCCACCGTGGGCGTGCGCGCAACAGTGCACCAGATGCTCTTGCCATCCGGGCTCCACGCTGTCTCATAAACGCAACCGACGATGTTCGCAGCAGTCACTGCACCCGTACCGAGATCCACCATCACGCCCTCGGCGCACTTGGCGTTTTCTTCGTAGACGATTTGGTTGTAGCCCGAGGCCACGAGCGCTTTCTCGTCGGCGCTCTCTGCTGGCGTCACCACCAAAGCCATCTTGCCGCCGTCCGGCGACAGCGCGAACGCGCTGGGCAACATCCCTTCCGGGCTTACCGCTTTGGTTTCTGTTCCATCGACCGCGATGCGCCACACGCGCACGCTCTTCTCTTGCGGCATACGACCCAACACATAAACGGCCTTGCCATCGACGGACCACACCGGCGCGGCAACGGCGGCAGCCCCACCGACTAGCACTTTCGCTTCACCACCAGCTGACGGCACCAACAACAAGTTACGCCACGCACCACCATCGCTCTCGACGAGGCTGCGCGGAACCATGAGCACGACGGCCACTTGAGTCCCGTCCGGCGAGACTTCCGCCTGCACCACCGAACGCAACGTCAACACCTGCTCCACGCTCATGGGCACTTTCGGTGTCTGAGCGCAAGCCATCACTGAAAGCACCAACAACAGCATCATCGAACGCATGGTCTTCTCCTCGCAGCGGCCACATGTGAGGCCGTGTCTTTGTCCGTCTTCAATTCATAGGGTGAAGCAAGCAGGGCAATCGTGCGCACCTACGGTGTTACAGAAATGGTCCAGAGCACATCTCGAGCCGGAGCGACGCCTTTTTCCCAAGGACGCGCGTAAGTGCTGCGAATGCGTACGACTCCAGTTTCAAGAGCGCACACAAGCACGCGCTCTTCTCCTGCGGCGCCCAAGAGGCCACTGCTGGCCTTCAGTGAACGAGCCTTCCCAATTTCGACTTGCTTGCCAGCGGCGCACACTTCGTGGTGCCACACAAAACCTGTGGGCGCATTGGCGGGCAACGACAATTCAAAGCGGCTACCTCGCGCCGCCGTGATGAGCAGGGACGCATCAGCGTGCACAGCCACCGGGCCACCTGAGTCCGCACCGGTGACGCAAGCCGCAAGCAACAGCGCCCCAACAAACAACAAAGGGAGTTTGTGCATGGTCAGTCCTTAAAACCGGCGCCGGAGCGTTGCCGTCGAGCAGGAGTGGGCTGGCACTGCGGGCACCACCATGTGCCGCGCTGACCCAGCACCGCGCGTTGAATGGTACTCGCGCAGGCACGACACGCTTTCCCGTGACGGCCATACACACGGAACTCATCCTGAAATGCCCCGGGATTGCCCTCGGGGGTTCTGTAGAACTGATCAAAGCTGGAGCCGCCTTTGCTCAACGCGGCCTTCAAAACGCGAAGGATGGCCGCATGCAATGAGCCGGCCTCGGTCGCGCTGAGCGACATAGCACTCCGCAGAGGATGCAGTCCGGCTCTGTGCAGCGCTTCGTCGGTGTAGATATTGCCGAGGCCCGCCACAAAGGACTGATCAAGAAGTAAGGGTTTCAGAGCGCGCCGCCTCTGCATCAATGACGCTGCGAAGTTGCGGCACGAAAACGGCGAAAGCAATGGGTCGGGACCAAGCCCGGAGAGCACGGTTTGAGCATCACTCTCGAAATGCACGCGCCCGAATTTGCGCACATCCAGAAAGACCAAGGCATGAGTGCGATCAAGTTCGATCACGAGGCGGTCCCACTTGCCGAGGATTCTGGGCAAAGGCTCGACAAAGAACCGTCCGGTCATGCGTAGGTGCGCCAAGATCACGCCAGCCTCTGCTTGTCCGCGCTGCAAGTGCAAGAGGAGATTTTTCCCGTGACGCTTCGCCTCTGTAAAGTGTGCTCCACGTGTGCCAAGGGCGAAGGCCTTGGGTGTCTGGCCGCCCAGTGTGCGCCGCCAGTGAATGGCCGCGCCAGTGATCACACGCCCACGCAGCAATTCGTCGAGCTGTCGCCGCACGGTTTCCACTTCCGGCAGCTCGGGCATGTTCAGCCGCCGCTACGAGATGGAACCAACACGGACTGCGGTGCAACCTCCGTGGCGGGCGCAGGCTCGGGAATACGCGGAGCGGCCCGATGAAAAGTACTCGCGCACGCGACGCATCCGAGGAGCAACATTGACAACAGCAGAGTATTTCGCATGAGTTTCCCTTTCACTTCCGCAGTGAAGCAATAATAGAGCGCAGGCGCGCTTGCGTGCCCGGCGAGAACCAGCATTCCGCGAATTGCCGCCTGTGTTCTGCACCAGCGGCACGCATCGACTCGAGCACCGGGGCGCGCAGCCAAGACTTGGTCAAGGACAGCGCCGCGGGTTCGCGTTGTAAGAGCTCGCGCAACAACGTCTCGCAGGCTGGCAACACTTCAGCCGCGGGCACGGCTTGATCCACCAACCCTGCGGCCAGCGCTTCGTCGGCGCTGTAATTCACGCCCATCAGAGCCATGCGCGTGAGTTGCTGTGGCGGCACCACCGCACATAACAAGCGCGTCACACCGTAGGGCAAGGCAACACCAACTTTCGATTCGTTAAGTCCGATGCGCGCATCGCCCTTGGCCATGATGCGCACATCCGCACACATCGCGAAAACGCAACCACCCGCCAGTGCCGAGCCCGAAAGTGCCGCCACAACCGGCCGCGGAAAGCCGTGCAGCAACGCCACCACTTCATCAAAGAGCGTAAGGAAACGCAGCAACATCGGCGCGTCATAGTCTGTCAACGCCACCAAATCGAGGCCAGGGCTAAACAGTTTCGCGTGGCCCGAAGCGAGCAACAAGCCGTGCACCGTGGGGTCGCGCCCCAAGCGGTGCAACTCGGCCTGCAAGTCCAGCAGGAGCGGCTCGTCGATCGCGTTGCCACGCGCCTTGTTCAGGACCAACCGCGCTAAGCCCTGATCTACGGAGACTTCGAAACCGGCCATTGGATTCTCCGGGCAGAGCTTAGCCGTCGTCGCGTCACTTCGCTTCGCAGGCTTTCAACAGCGCTGCAAAGCTCGAGAGCGTGCTCCCCCGCGCTGTGACCCAAATGCTGTTGCCCACGATATGCGCGGATTCCAGTGGCCGTTCAAAATAATACGACGCGAGCGTGCACCAGTCTTGACCACTCCCTTTCGCTGGGATGGGCAGGAGTGTCGAGTAGATCGTCGCGCCGCGGTGAGCCACCGTTGAGATCTGTTCCACGGAGATCATGTTGGCGATATGCGCTGCGGCTCGTTGCGGGCGCGCCGATTCCACGATGGACGGAGCATGTGGTGAGGCACCCTCATAGAGCACATGCCCACTGGCTTCGAGGAGCGCTTCGAACACCACGTCAACGCGCTCCTTCGGAATCGACATGGGGCCACTCAGCATGATCGAGGCTGATTTGTCGCGCGGTGGCACCAAGATGAAGCGCCGTGAAGAAGCCTCGCTCCACATGCGCAGCAGGACGCTGGTATCCAGCAATCCTGCGCTAAGTTCCACTGTGCTCGCCGTCTGCGTGCAGCGCACCTGCGCTGGGGCAGCCACCTCAACACGGACGACAGGGGCAACGCCCTTGACCTCCGTGGGTTCTTGAGACTGAACCTGTCCAAACGCTGCCAGCACTCCAAAGCTCATGATGATGAGTAGAAACTTCTGCATGAATAGATCCTCCGGCCGCCAGACGCAGCACAGCAAGTCCTCATTCCCAAGCGACAATACAGAAAAACCACAAAAGGCTGGCGCGCCGCAAGACTGCCTTGATAATCACGGGTAGCTATCCGTTGTCGCCTCCGAACTCCGCCTCTGAGGAGCTTCACATTGACTATGAGCCTGAGCACGGTGATGTCCGGCAAGGTGCTGGCCCTCAGCGCGTATGAAACATTACTTTCCTGGGATGACGAACACGCTGTCGTGGCGTTGAAGGCCTTCAACTATGGGCCTGCTGGGTCGGCGCTTGCCATCCATGGATTTGGCTATGGCATGAGCTCAGAAGATGCCGCGGATCATGAATCCCGGTTTGGCGCATCCCTTGAACGCCTCCTGCACTGCTTCGCGCGCAGCCATGTCCTTCCCTCGTGCCAAGATGGGGCCTCGGAGGGGTCCTAGATGGAACTCGTGCTCGTCGGTTTGCTGGCGTTGGTAGTAGGTGGTGTGTTCGGCTGGATCCTCGGAGGCAAGTCGGCACGTTCCCACTCTGAACAGCAAGCCGCGGCTCTTGAACTGCAAGCTGCCGCTCGCGAGAAGCAGGCAGCCGACGCTTTCGCGCGCTTGGCTGCCGATGCGTTGCAGCGCAATTCCGAACAGCTCGCGCAACTGGCGCAGGCGCGCTTGGCCACAACGTCTCAAGTCGTGAAGGACGATGGTGAGAAGCGCGAGTTGGCATTGCGCGCGCTCATCGATCCGTTGCAAAAGAGCCTCGAGAAAGTCCAACTCGCTTCGCAGAACTTGGAGAAAGTCCGCGAAGGCGCTTATTCCGATCTGAAAGTGCGTCTGGAGGAACTTGCTAAGCAAACCACGATTCTCGGCGAGCAGAGCCGCTCGCTCAGCACCACTTTGAAGGGTTCGGCGCAAGCGCGTGGGCAATGGGGCGAAATGGTGTTGCGTAACGTGGCCGAAGTTTCCGGAATGCTGGAACACTGCGATTTCGAATTGCAGGCGCAAACCGGAGCCGCGCGTCCCGACATGAGCGTGAAGTTGCCGGGAGGCGGGTGGATTCCTGTGGACGCCAAGGTGCCATTAGACGCCTATGCCCAAGCTTGTGACGCCACGGATGCCCGTGTGCAAAAGGAATTGTTCGCGAAACATGCGCTCATGTTGCGTGGTCATGTGAAAGCGTTGAAGGCTCGCGACTATACGAGAGCACTCGGTAGCCCGGTGGATTTCACCGTGCTCTTCCTGCCAGCAGACGCACTGCTGTCAGCCGCGTTTCAAAGCGATCCGGAGTTGCAAGCGGACGCCATGCGCGAGCGCGTGTTGATTGCAACGCCTGTCACACTTGTGGCGCTATTACGGACAGTCAGCCTGTACTGGCAACAACACAAAACCGATGCAAATGCCAAACTGCTCACGGAATCAGCCGCAAAGTTGCAAGGCTGCGTGGTGAAATTCGCGGAACACCTCGGCGGCATTGGAAAAGGTCTGAGCACTGCACTAGACGCATACAACGATGCGATAGGCAGCTACAAAGAGCGGCTGTTGCCACAGGGTCGCCGCGTAGAAGAACTGCTCGGGGCACAGAACACACAGAGCAAGGTGATTCCCGAGGTCAGCGGTGTGGATGCGGTGCCACGGCGCCTCAACTAGACAAGCGTCACCCACGGGCCAGAGGCTGAGGCCGCACGACCTGGATTGATTTCACCACCTGTCCATAAAGCAATGCAACACCCTTCGACAGCCACAGCGAGGCAGTGAGGATTGCCAATCCGAGGAGCGCCAGTCCAATGAGCAAGAACACGGGCACGTGAATCATGCCTGTGGCGTCGGGCATGTAGGTGTGGTCGAAGATGACGACGGAGCCATCGGAGGCACCCATGAATCTGGCTCCGCTGAAGAGCGTGACCACGGAGCCAACGGTCAACGCACCGCCGAGTGCCAAGAGCACCACTGTCACACAGAAGCAAAACACTGCGACAGGGAAATTGCCGATGAAGAATGCGACCGTCAGCCAACTGCGCACATCAGTCACCCACACCCAGATGCGCCGCCAGAAGCCAGCAGTTCCGGTGGTGTCCACGCTCTGCATGCGTCGCGGCATGCGGATGCCGACAAAGGTCTCGATGACCTGACCGAGGAACAGCGAGATCATGCGCGTGCTGCCGAGCAACAGAATGAGCAAAGGTATGCCGAGCAGCGTCGGCAGTAGGCCGATGGCGGCGGAGCCAACGGCAACGGTCCACACGAAGGCCGCTGTGCCAATAAAGAACCCGAACAGCAAGAACAACACCGATCCCCAAGCGTGCGGATCAAACCAAACGCCCACAACGGGAATGGAGCGCAGCGCGCGTCGCTTCTCTACTGAAACCTGGGAACTGGAGGTTGCGCTGGACGCGGCAGCATCCGTGGCGACGTGCGCTCCGGCCGGAGCGGGTCGGCCTGGCGCTTCGCACAGATCGCAAACATAGGCGTGCGCGACTTCCTCGGCGCTGCCGTAGTCGGCGATGGCCTGAGCGGCGGACTTGCCTGCCGCTAGCGCAGAACGCAGGTGCGTTTCGGCATCCACGATGGCATCGTGCACAAGGGCTGCATCCGCGCCGTGAAGGGCGTGCTGAAGCGCGGCCAAATATGCGTTGATGGCCTCCGTCGAAGAACTGTCAGCGTGCATTGGAACCTCCGCTCAATCCGGTGCCGGAAATGACTCGATTCACCCAGCGCTCCGCGCCCTTCCAGAATGAAATCCATGTGGAAAGCGTGCGACGACCTTCCGGGGTGAGTCGGAAGCACTTGCGCGCAGGACCCTCATTGGAGGGCACCAGCGTGCTGGAAATCAGCCCCTCCGCCTCCATAGTTCGCAGCATGGGATACAGCGTCCCCTGCTTGAAGTTCAGGCCTTCAGGAGATTCTTCGGAGAGTTGACGAGCGATCTCGTAGCCGTGGATCGGCGCCTCACTGCGCTCGATGGCCGCGAGAACCACCAGCCAAGCTGTGCCGCTGGCGAGGTCGCGTTGGATCTTGTCGGTGAGTAGTACTGTCATGTCCACAGTACTGTATTACACACAGTAGCTGCGTCAAGGACTTTCTCCCGAGTTTTTTCTGGCGCACGCACCAAGGCAGCGCCGATCATTCAAGGTGCACGAAAACGAACGCTCAATAACCCTGCAAAAGCACAGCAACCCCCGAAGCGTGAGCTTCGGGGGCGCCGAGATAGCGGGGGCAGGACTCGAACCTGCGACCTCCAGGTTATGAGCCTGGCGCCGGGGGCAATAGGCCCTCCTAAGTCGCGGTTTCTGAGTGCGCAGCGCCGCTACTTTTTGTATCGAATGGCCACTCCCATCGCCCATCGGGTGTAAGCACCAAAACCGCCCGGCACGACACCTTCGTCCGTAATCAACACCGCATGCGCGCCAAGTTCAGCAGCCTTCGTGCGAAGTGCGTTGTGCATTTTCGCAACATCGGCGACATCGAACCCGCTCACAGTCGCAGTGCCCAGCTCCTCGTAGCTCTTCTCGGGGCGGGTCTTGAGAATTTCAACATCATTGGCATTCGTCGGGTCGAAGCTGCCCTTGTGCGTCTTGGTGATGTCCACCGCAGCGCAGGCAACAAACAATGACACGATTACAAGAAAACAAACTCCCTTACGTAGCTTCATCTCATTCTCTCCCTGATATGTACTTGATCGCTGTTCCTACGATCCGCGAGTAGTAGGCTCCTGCCTGCCGCTCGTTGGTCGCCCATTGTTCTGCAAGGTCTACGCGACCGCCAAGGTAGCGCACGATGACTGCATCCGCCCCAATCTCTGCCGCCTTCCGCCGCATGTCCTCTTCGTCTTCAAGACGAGCTTGAAAATCTGCAATGACTTTGAAGGGGCGTGTGGGGTTCAACCTGAGGACTTGAACGTCCTCGGGAGCCTTCGGGTCGTACCGCTCCTCTCCGTAATATCGATTGGCAATATCTGACGCGCAAGATCCCAAACCAAGGCTCATGAGCATGAGCATCGCAAAACAACCCAATACCGTCGCCGTCGACCTAGTGAGACTCTGCGTACCACACATGTTTAGTGCCTCCTGCTGGCAGCTAAGGGCTTCAGCCACCTTTATCCAATAAAGCAGATTACACAATAGAAGCAAATCATGCGCAAGTGGAAGTTCGTAAGTCATTACGCCGCTATCAAGGCGCATCTTGGTTCCTGCCGCCCCGGTCGACGCCACCAAAACGACAGCGCCCCCCGGCACCGGACGGTGACGGAGGGCACTTAGATAGCGGGGGCAGGACTCGAACCTGCGACCTCCAGGTTATGAGCCTGGCGAGCTGCCAACTGCTCCACCCCGCGGTAGAGGTTGGCATAGTAGGTCGCTCCTCGGCGCCTTTCAACCCTCCGCACACTTCTGTTCAACGCAGCAAAGAACGCCAGACAGCAGTGCCTAGTTCTGCTCGAGAGCGCCAGCGAAGCGCTCCAAAGCCCGCAACACTTCGCCCGCAGCGGCTTCGGAGTGAGGCGGAATCAACTGGCGCAACCCGTCTCGATTCGGATACAGGCGCTGCAACGCCAACACGCGCTGGCCGAGGCCGCGCTGGCCTTCGTTGCTGGACAGTGGAAATCGATTGAGCTGCGTGAGCAACCAGGCCGTAGCCACAGGCGCGCCCAACTTCTGCAGTGCTTCGACCTGATCGAAAGCCTCCTCGACTGAGACGGCGCCGTCGAGAGCGATCACCGCCGCGCGCGCCGCGGCATCCGCGTTCACGCGCACCTCCAACACCGCGATCGCTGCTCCGCCATTCAGTTCTACGAGGCGTGCGTAGTCCTCTGCGGCACGCAATCGCAATTCCGTTGCCGGCTGAAGCAAAGATGCCTCGACGCGCAGATGCAAGAACTCCATCTCGTTCGGTACACCGGCGCTCACAGGCGAGATGGCCGCAAGTTCTTGCAACGCGCCAACAGGCTTTCCGGACAAGAACAAAGCTCGCGCCTTCATGAAGCGCAACTCTGTGCGCGCACCCAAGTCTCCAAAGCGTGCAAGATGCGCAAGCGCCACTCCTACTTCCCCGCACTCTAGAGCCGCACGCACGCCAAGAGATAACAAGCGCTCCAATTGTGCGGGCGTCAAAGTGGACTCCTCGCCATCGAGGCCCGTCGCAAGTTCCGCAAGCGCGTCTTTCCAACGTTTTTGTAGGAAGCGCAACGTCGCACGATCGCGCGCCAACTGCTTCGAGCCAGGAGACAGCTTCGCTTCCGCATCCAGCAACGCTTCCAACTGACGCAAATCGGTTTCTTCAGCGTGCCCCATCAAACTGTCGATCAGGCGGCGACGCGCAACGGTGACTTGCTCGGGGCTGGAATGTTCCGCGCTCTCTGGAGCAAGCAGTGTCTGCAGCAACAGCTCCGCCTCATGATTGCGCCCTGATTGCATCAATCGTTCCGCGGCGCCCAACAGCAATACAGGGTCAACCGGACGCACTCCAGCAAGCACCACAGTGAGAGATTGCGCTGCGCTGCGGTCGTTCTCGCCGAGAATCCAGCCCAGCACCACGCCGCTGGCGCCTTGCGACAAAGGCGATTGCTGCAAGCGTTCGGACAGCGCCAAACGCGCCGCCAAGTCTGGCAATCCGAGTTTCCAAAAACCGTCGAGTGCTGCAAGAACGGCCTCGCGCTCCGCCCCCTGCGGAGAAACGGAGGCCGCAGCCCCCAACGCAGCCACCAACGCTG
This sequence comes from Planctomycetota bacterium, assembly GCA_009691765.1. Classification (GTDB taxonomy): domain Bacteria; phylum Planctomycetota; genus SXUL01. Next base: position 275,384 of record SIAO01000002.1, read on the forward strand.
CAGCAGCTTCCACGCGCAGCTTGAGATCGCCGCTCAACAGTCGCAACACGGCATGCGTCACTTCTGGGTTCTGCCACTGCCCCAGATGCACAAGGCACTTCAACAGCGATTGCGCAACTTGCGTATCACCTTCGTCGGCCAACAAGCGCGCAAGGTCTTCCGCGTGCGTGTCGCCACTACCGAGCGCTAAACCCAACGCAGCAGTGCGCCGCACCGCAGCATCTTTGTCCTTCATCGCCTCCAGCAGCATGTGCGCACCACTGCTCTTTCCCGCCAATGCCGCCACCACTTCGCGCCGCGACTCCACCGACTTCTCACCCTGTTGCAGGAGGCGCAGATAGAGCCCAGAGAGCACCGGAACAATTTCCACTTGGCATTGACGCAACGCTACGACTGCGCTGCGCAACAGTGCGCCGTCTTCATATGCGAGCAGTGGTGTGAGCACGTTGGCGATCGCGGTGGCGAGACGCGGTTCCTCTTGCGCAAGCTTGCCGAGACTCTTGACCGCAGCCTGACAAACAGAAACAGCGCCATCGCTGGCCAAGGCTCTCTTCAAAGCCGAGAACGCATCGTCACAACGCTGCGCGTCGCCAGAAGCCGCATCCGCCATGGCCGCAGCCGCCGCGAGCCGCAATTCGACATCCGGAGTGCGCACTGGGTCGAGATACTCGCTGGGCAGCACTTTCGCAGCCGCAAGGATCGCGATGGCGCGAAGTGCTTCCGCCAGACGTTGCTCACGCTCCACGCGACCAGCTTCCTGCACTGCGTCCATAGCAAGGTCGCGCACGGTGAAACCACTCGGATGCGTGCCATGGAACTGCTCGTACCAGTGAGCCCATTCCGTTGGCTTCGAGTAGCGGTGAAAAGTGAGCTCTGCGAGGCTGGCGTGAAGTGCAGCCGCGGTGGCAGCCTGTGGCTCGCGCTGCAAGCGAGCAATCAACGCCGCGGTCGCGTCGCGCTTCTCTTCAGCGCTGTCAGCAAGCAACACCGTGAGATCAAGAATTGCCGCGGGGATCGGCCCGGTGCCAACGAGCCCAGCAAGCGGAGCATTCAATACGGAGCCCTTGGCGTCGTAGCGCAAGAGTGTTGCTCGCAGGCGTTCACGAGCGGGGCCTTCCGCGCGCGCATAGAGCACCACGAGGATGTCGAGCGTTTTTTCAGCGCGATCGTTGCGCTCCACCAAAGCCGTGAGCACCCCTTGCAGCACATGCTCCGGCAACCCGGGGTCTTGCAGCACGCGCATCAGTTCCGCGCGCTTCTCTGGCCCGCCTTGCCGCAAGCCTTCTGCTCGCAAGGCCGCCACCGCCACGTCCGTTGATTGCAACAACTCGCGCGCTTGCTCAGAGAGAGGTGCTTCTTGCGCGCGCAATCCCGCCACGCCCACAATCAAGAAGGCGATTGAAATCACGCAGACGATATTGGGCCGCAAGCGCATGGCGCCCCTATTCTGCCCGCCACCGCCATGTGCACCAGTCAAGGGGAGCGAGGGCGCAGCAGGGTCCGAGGTGGCGGAGCATTCCGTTCGCTATGGCAAAAGTGAGTGCGAGTGGAGCATGGTCCTGTGGGGGTGAGCATTTCGTTCACCGGGGCAAGAGTGAGCGCAGGCGGAGTGCGGTCCGGAGGGGGCGGAGCATTCCGTTGGAGTGCATCCGAACCCGGAATGCGTAGTCCCCTCCGGCTGCACGGAGCCCGCGCGAACCGCGCGAGCTACCGCTGACCGCCACGAGGACGCAGAACCCGCATGTCGCAACGGGAGATGACGATCTTGGCGCCCTTCGGCACAGCAAAACCGATGCCACCGTTACGGCTCACTGAAGGCTGCAAGGTATCGCCGTTCTTAGGTTGGTCCGTCTGCTCGAACTCCACTGAACTGCCTTTGATGCGCACGGTCATGCGATAAAGCTCGTTCGCATTGAAGCCACCTTCGCCAGCCTTATAGGTAGCGGTGTACGGCTTGTAACCGTCTGGCCGGTAGCGGAGCATCATGTCGAACTCACCGGCCACAATGGTGAACTCGATGTCCATCACGATGTCCGTCCACTTCTGCGTCCAACCGTCGATGGAGTAGACGCCGCGGAGTTTGCGCTCTTTGCCGTCCTTGTCCACGGCTGCGATGCCTTCGATAACCAACTCGCGGCCGGACCACTCATGCTTCACGCCATCGGTACCGCCCCAAACGCCACCTGGCTGGCGTTCCTTCTGAGCGAGCAGATCGCGCACAGGAGTGCCCGCTTCGTACTCCGGTGTTTCGAGCTTGAGCACGAGGTCGTCCCACTCACTCACCGCGGACTTATACAAAGCGATGATGTGTTCGTCAGCCTTGGTGGCGCGCTTGAAATGGTCGCGGAATAGGTCCATCGTCGCTTCATAGGCACGCAGCTTGCTCTCGAAATCGCTCGACGCGGCCGCATCGGTGCGCGCCTTTTCAAGCGCGAACTTCATCTTGTTCACTTCAAGCTTGCGATCGATGGCGATGACGCGATCGGTGAAGTCTTTGTCCATCGCATTGGCGGCGATCTTCAGCTGCTGCAGCTTCAGCGCGACGGAGGCAATCTTCTCGGGGGATTCCACGGCCTCTTCCGCTTCCTTCAGAGTGTCGCGGCTCTTCTTTTTGCCTTGTGCTGTTTCCTTGCGGTTGATCAGATCGGACTTCATGTTGTCGATGCGATCCCGCAACGACTTGCGCAGCTTAATGTCGTAACCATCTTGCTTGACGATGACGAGCTTCTCCTCGCTTAACTTGAGCAGCTGATCCACCTGCTTCACATACACGTCATACTCTTCGCTATCAGCGAGCTTGTCGACGGACGCGCGCATGGAAGTCACTGCTTCTTCGGCCGCAGTTCTCACTTGCACTTCGCGCGCTTCGCGCTCGCCCTTGCCGCTACGCCAAACATACGTTGCGATACCGCCACCAACCACGAGCACGCCGCACACGATCAAAAGAATCGTGAAGGTGCGATCTTTGCCGCCGGTCTTCGCGAACTCCTCGACCATGGCGGCCGAACGCGAACTGGCGCGAATGTCCGTTGGCGTCCCTGCCGCCGCCGGTGCTGGCGCACTCGGAGCTGTGGGTTTGCGAGAAGGTGGCGTTGGCGTGCCGCCAGGTAAACGGCTACCGGGCGTACGGCCGGGTGGATTGGGTGTAGTGCTCATGAGTTCGGTTTCCTTAGGTGGCGGCCGGTCAGCCCGGTCGCCGCAGTCCTGCGACTTTTGCGCCGCAAGATCAAAAAGACAATGAGAACAGCGGCTGCGGCACCAATGGTCACCGCTACCGGAAGGAGATTGGTTTGTGCAGTGCGACCCTGCGCACTCTCGACGACCACGAATTCGTCCACAACCAACAACGGAACAATGCGGTAGGGGATCTTCTCGTCTTGGGTCTTGAAGCGAATGGTCTGCAAGAACACTCCACGCAAAGCCACGTGGTCGCGCACGATGGTGAAATCCGGCGGACGCTTCGTGGTTACGAACATCACCCCTGTGCTCTGCGGGTTCTCGACCAAAATGCCGCGGTAGAGCGGCAGCATTCCGCCAGTAGAGTCGGGATCATCGAGCCCTTCGGTCCAGAGCGTCGTGACAACACCATCCGTCTTCACCCAGCCACCGCGAAAAGCCTTCGGGTCTGCCAGAGCTTCTGCAATATGGAAATCCACCACATCTGCGGCTGCAGGAAGCCCAACCGCAGGAGTTGGTTTCGCGGGATTCATCGCTGAGCTTGCGTGCAGTTCGGCGAAATGCGCGAGCAGCGCACGCAGACCTGGCAAAGAAAACTCCTCAGCCAGATCGTCCACCGCCAGCAGACGGTGCTTTACCTCCGCCGGCACAAAGGCCTGCGGAGGTGCCGTCACGACAACGATTGGAACTGCTGGTTTCCCGGTCACGAGATCCAGCTGCCGGCGCTCGCGTGTGAGCTGACCCCAGAGAATGGCGAACACAACCGCCGACAAGGCGGCCCCAAAGAGCAACACTTTCTTCCCCTCGGACGAACCAAGGAAGATGCCGCTGCGTTGCACCGACAGCCCACGCGCCGCGAGGCGCATCTGGAGGCCGGTGTGTGTCGTCCTGCTCTTCACGCGAGTTCCGTCACCTGCGTCACTTCGAACCCATGCCGAACTCAATCTTCTGCACGTTCTCGGCTTTGCACATGTTCATGACCTTCACCACTTCTCGCCATGGCACTGCAGGCCCAGCGTCAACGATGACGGGAGTGTCTGCTTTACCAAGGCTGCGATAACTCGCTGATTGCTCACGAATGAGCTTTTGCAGCAGAGCATCACCTTCGGGTGTGTCCACGATCGGACGATTGACGAACATGCGCTGAACTTGGCGCCGTTCCTTGTCGTACGAAATGAGCACACGGATTTCATCCATGGGCACATTCATGTTCATCGCGGTCTTATTGCCCTTGTTCTCGGGCAACCAACTATCCATCTTCCCGTCGAGTTCGCGGAACTTCAGCGAACACATGAAGAAGAGGCACAAACAGAAAATGATGTCCACCAACGCCGTAACGTTAATGCCCACCGGATTTTCTTCAGCATTACCACCACCTGCCATGGTCTCCCCCTTTCACTGCTTATTGACCGAGGCCTTCTCGATCTGCACAGCCACCTGAGTCTTGTAGAGGCCTGCCATCGCGATGCGTTCAAGCGAACGCTGGATGAGGCCGTACGGCGCGAATTGATCCCCGCGGATAAGCACGAAGCGTTCAGACTTCGAGGTCTTGTCCCCTGGTTTCACTCGCTTGGCATCCGCAAGAGCGGAGAGGCGCTTGGTGAGCGCATTGAGGTCTGCTTCCGTGAGCGCGTAACGATTTCCTTGCAATGAGATGAACCAGTGGTTCGGCTCGCTGCACAGCTCACCGGGAGTACTGAACTTGCCGCACTCCGCCTTGTGGTGGACATTCACCGTAATCCGGTCGGCGTTTTCCTCTGGCTTGTCCTGATCGGCCTTATTGGCCACAGGCGCTTTCACGTCCTCCAAATCGCGTGACGCCATATCAGCGTTCAACATGAAGAACAGGAGCAGGAGGAACATGATGTCGATCATCGGCACGAGATTTGCCGCGACCTCCTCCTGAACCTTGATTTCTTTAAAGCCCATGTGTGAATCCTCCTTGGGATCAGTGACGATCGCGTTCGTACAGGCGCGTATTCTTGAGCATCTCCACCGCCATCAAGTTGGCGTTGAGGGAGAGCATGGTCACTTTGTTCTTCATGAAGAAGAAGCAAGTGAGGAACACGATGGCGAGGAACAATCCCAGCGTCGTATTCACCAGCGACTCGTACACACCGACCGCGAGGTCGGCGGGCGTCGGCGCTGCCTTGGTCTCGATGATCTGGAATGACGAGATCATGCCCGTCACCGTGCCCAGAAGGCCGATGAGCGGCGCAACGTTTCCGATCAGCGACAGATTGGAGATCTTGGCGTTCAGCTTGAAGGTCTCTTCAGCTGCCACCTGCTCCATGCCGTTGATCACGTGCTCGTAACCAGCTTCCTTCATGATCAAACCACCGGCCATGATTTGGCCGAAGTAGCAGTGCTCTGCCATGGCCACTTCGAGGGCCTTATCGAGGTCGCCAGAGTTAATGGCTTCTTCGATTTGCGCGGTCACACCAGGAGGCGCGAGGCGCTCCATGCGCATTTCCAGCAGGTTCTGGATAAGGATGATGGTTCCGGTCACCGAAGTGATCACCATCAACCATCCGACCCAGCCGGTGGCTTCAAACAACTGCATCATCGTTTTGCCGCCGCCATGCTCCTGGCCAAAGGCCGGGCTGGAGACGGCTGCCAACACCGCAAATGTGGCGAGGCCGAACAGCACACTTTGGGAACGCTTCGTCATGACTTGAGTCTCCGATACTCTTTTTCTGGGGTCAGGGATCTTGATCGCATCAGCCGCCGATACGTCCGAGGCGTTCCTTAGCCTCGACCGCGTACTGCGACTGCGGGTAATTCTCTAGCAACTTGCGGAAGTTCTCGCGTGCACGGGTCATGTTGACCTTTTGCTTATCCGCGTCCTTCTCAAGCTCGCCAATGCTCATGAAACAAACTGCTGCGCCGAAGAGCGACGCCTCATAGGCACCACTCTCACCCCCCGCTTCCGGTTGATACATCACCACCGGACGCAGGTAGCACAGCAGCGCTTCTTTGAAGTCATCCGACTTCTTGGATTTCTCAGCCTTCGCACGCAACACCTGTCCGAGGCCTGCGAAGCAAGAAGCGCGCACCGACGGGGTCTGCGACGAAGCCATCGCTTCGCGGAAGAGGCGCTCTGCCTCGTCGTTCTTGCCACCTGCGAGCGATACCGTGCCGAGCACGACTTTCGCATCGCCGGCCGAAGCACTCGCTCCGCCTGCCAATGCTTGAGCTTCGCTCGCCGCCTTGGCCAAGTCGCCCTTCGAGAGGAATGCGCGAGCGCGCAGCAAACGCAGCTTGTCGCCAAGTCCGTTGATGCCGAACTTGCCCACACGAACTTCTTCGTCGGTTGTGAACTTCACTGCGTCGTCGTGCTTGCCGGCCCACACGAGGCATTGAGCAATCGCTTCGTCGGCTTCGATCAAGTATCGCGACATGGGGAAGTTGTCGTCCGCCAGCATGGTGCGCATGGTGGCCGCAGCGTCCTCAAACTTGCGCATGCGGATTTGCGCCTGAGCCGTTTTCCAGAATGCATCCTGGCGCAGCGGCTTGCGTACTTTCTTGTTGTCGAGGACGGACTTGTACTTGTCCACCGCATCGGAGTCGCGCCCGCCAGAGAAAGCGGCATCCGCTTCCTTCATGTCTTTGGGCACGCCTTCGAACTGGATCGAGACCACATCCTCGACCTTGATGCGTGTAGAGCCACTGCCTCCTCCTACCGCAACCTCAACATTCTTCAGGTCCCATTCCATCACCTTGCCGGTGCGCTTGGAGCCATCCTTCATGTTGAGGGAATCTTCTTGTGCGTAAGCGCCAACCACAAAGGCCGACAGCAACACTGCAACCACACAAATCTGCTTGAGCATGATGTCCCTCATCGCACCCGTCACTTGTTCACGATCTTGTCCCCAGCCTGCTTTTTGAGCGCGAGGATTTTGTTTTGAATGCCGAACTTATTCTCGTCAAAATTTTCACTGGAACGTTCCAGCGACTCCAACGTGACTTTGAAATTGGTGAAATCGCCGCTGAGATACAGCGCGCGCAAGTGCTCGTAACGGCATTCCCACCACAGCTTGCCGTTGGCCGAAGCCACGCTCAGCAATTGCATGAGCACCATCTTGGAACGCTGGAAGTAGAAGTCTTCCTTCGACGCGATTCCGGCGCGAATGCCGCAAGCGGCAAGGTCTTGATAGATGCCTGGCAACTCCGTGAACTTCTTCAGCAGTTCCGTATCGAGCTTGTCGTTGCCGGCCTCATCCTTCTTGTAGAGCGGGAAGGCGTCTGTGATGGCTTGGAGTGCTGCGAAAGCATCTGTCCACTTGCCCATGAGAGCTGACACGCGCGCAAGGTTGCGCTGCTTGTCGAGATTCACATCCGTGGATGTCTCGGTGCCCACGATTTCATATGCCTGAAGCACGCGTGCAAAGTTCTCGAGGAACTCCTTGCGCTTCTCAGGTTCAATCCCCGTGAAGGGCAGGCCTTCTGGCAGCTTCGCGGCCTTCGCGGTCAGCGCCAACAAGCGACCGGCCACCTTTTCAAACGCATCGCGCTTGGTGGTGCCGCCACGACGCGCTTCGTCCACGGCGCGCCCATAGAACTTCAGCGCTTCGGCCCAAAGCTCCATAGCTTCTGGCTTGTCGGGCACACCAACGGCCATCTGATAGGCCTCATTGTCGAGCGCTGCAGCGACTGAGAGCGCGGCTTCTGCAACCGCTCCCTTGATGCCTTGCTTCTCAGCTTCCGCAAGGAACTTCTCCAGCAGTGCGCCGGCTTCCTTGCCCTTGTTCATCTGCGTGAACGCTTTGATGCGCAAATCCCACACTTTGCGGATCACATCTTTGTCGGTGCCGCCAAGCTTCTCGGCCACGATGAGCGCATCGAGCGTGAGCTGCGGCTGTTTCACGAGAGGCTGCAAATGCAGACCTGCGAGCATGAGTTGCGCGGTCACGGCTTCGCGCAGCAAGCGCTGCTTGTCCGTGTCATTCAAAGTGCGGTCCGCGATGCGCGTGAGCGTTTTCACTGCTGCGTCAAGCGCACGCAGTGAAACACCAAAGCTCTTCTTCGCCTCGTCGTTCTGACTGCGGTTACTGAAAGCGATCGCCTGCTCCAAGGCAATGCGACCGACACGGCGCATGGCATCGCCATACTTCGGGCTGCTGGCCGGCACTCTTTGATACTGCTCCAACGCTTCAGGGAACTTGCGGTCATTCTCGAGGCTGAGCGCGTTGACGTAGGCCACTTCTTTGGCTTCGTCAGAGTCCGCGAACTTCGTGGTCAAGTCGTTACGAGCAGCAACGCTGCGCACACGCCAGAAGTTGCCGGTGTCATTGCGTGCCGCGTTGGCGTAGGCCTGCGCTTGCGCCAGCTTTGCGGTAGGCGCATCTTTCGTGTCGCGATAATCCTCGGACACGATGTCGAAACAAACCGACGCTTCGACGGCGCGCCCGGTTTCCGCATAAAGCTCGCCAAGCAAATAGACCGTGTGAGCGAACTCCTCGCGCGTGCTGTCTTTGCGATTCAGAAGGCGCCCGGCGAGCTTTTCGCTACGGCCGATATCGCGCTGCATGAGTGCTGCTTCAAACGCCGTCGCAAGACCCGCATTGCCTTCGCCGCCGCCGAGCTTGTCCAGCATCTCCTGAGCGCGCAGGCCCCACGGGCCATACTTGTCCGCATCCAACACACGTTTGGCGATATCTCGCGCCTTGCCTGAGTTGCCGTCATCGTTCGCAACAGAAGCGCAGAGCAAGAGCGCGTTGCGCCCGTCGCGCGTCAGCACCAAGGCGGGCATCAACTTGTCGATGTCATCCACCGTCTTCATTGCTGCGGCTGGATTCTTCTTCTGCACAAGTTCGAACTGGGCCTTCTCCAGGAAAGTGGTCCCAACAAGTTCGCGCACGGCTTCGTCTTCGACAATGTCCGGCGCGCCAGTGATGGCGTCCATGAGCTGCGCGCAAGACTCTGAGAAGAGTTCCAAGGCCTCGTCCATGCGGCCTTCTTCAACGGCAATTTGACCGAGAACGCGCCGCGCCTCAAAACCCAGCAGCTCGCCGCTGTAGTCGATCTCGAAGTTCTCGAGAATCTCTTTGGCACTGGCAAGACACGTCTGCGCGGAAGCACCGCGACGGTTTTCAAAGATCAGCGCTTGCGAGTAGTTCAGCTTGCCCACCGCGAAACGCAGAGCCATCAGCTCTTGCTTCTCGGCTTCGCTTGGCGTCTCAACCGTGCTCAGATCTGCCACGCGTCGTTCGGTCAGATTCAGCGCTTTCGTGAAACACTTCAGCCCGTCGTTGCGCACCTTGTCCTGCTTGGTCTTATCGCTTTCATTCTTCAATTGCGCGACGGCCGTCTCGCCGGCCACGCGGTAAAGGTCGGCGATCTGGAAGCGCAATTCGCCCGCGCGCTTGTGTTCGGCGTTGGCCGTGAGCCAAAGTTCAAAACCTGCGGCGGCTTCCTGCAAGCGCTGCACACGCAGCATCAAGTCGCTCCCTTTGCGCCCCTGCTCTGCCTTGATGGTCCCGAGTGCGAAATCCAAATCGGCTTTGTCAGCAGCGCCGATACCACCGGCCTGCACTTGCGCGATGACGCTCTCTGCGATGTCGAAGTAGCCGTGGGCCGCGAGGCGCGTGGAAAATTCCACACTCTCGCTCACGTGACCGGTCTGGGCCACGAGGCCACCGGCCAGCAGCGCCACTCCAGTAATTGTGATTTGGAGAATCTTCATGAGTGCTTCGTCGTTTTCTTGGGTCCGCACACGGTGAGAACTGCAAACGGAACAACGCGCGCGGGTGCGAGGCACGAGACCCCGTCACCCGCAGCGCGAGCAACTGGCCGCGCTTACTTCTTGGTCGCGCCGAACACGCGCGGGAAGCGGTAGTACACCTCGAGGCAGAGCGTCATCAGAGTGACGGAATACACGCGCCCGCCATCATCTGCCCATGGGTCCTTCGGGTCCCAGCTGCCCTTCATGCAACCGTCTTTGATCTGGTGATCGACGACAACTTCCTTGAGCGCGCGATTCCAGCGCTCCCAGTCGGCGCCACCCACCTGGAACATGGCAAGAGTGCCGTAGTACCAGTAATACATGTCGATCTTGCCACCAGCTTCGTCCCAAACGGGCAGGCGCTTAGACAGCAGATCTGCACCGAGCTTCATTAGCCCGGCTTCTTGATCTGCAGTGTGCGTGAAGATACGCGAGCACATGGCCACAGCGGTCAGCGATTCGGTTTCGCTGCCTGGCCACTTCTCGATCTTGCCTTCCTGACGCACCGGAAGTTCGCCGATCTTGGTGTAGCCCGTGCGGCCAGTGTCTTTGTCCGTCAGCGAATTGACATAGGCCACGCCGTCCTTCATGGCGCTCTCGGACACTTCAAGCCCGCAGTCTTTGCCGGACTTCAGTGCCATCAGCATCCAGCCCGTCACTGAGCTGTCGTTGTCGCCGGGCTTCTTGCCGTAGCGCCAAGCCTTGTAGGGGTTTTGGCAAGCAACGATGAAGTTGATGCCGTCCTGCGCTGACTTCTTCCACACGCTTTGTTTCGTGGAGGCATAGCCTTCGCACATCGCCAGAGCGGCGCACGCATGTGCGTAGGTGAAGTGCTGATCGCCGCGCGGACCGAAGCAGCCTTCGGCATCTTGATTCTTGCGCAGCCACTTCAGACCGTTCTTCACCACTTCGGTGTAGGGGCCTGGGCGTTGGCTGTCGTAGCCGGCGCCGAGAAAAGTGAGCAACGCGAGACCCGTGAGTCCGGCGATGTTGGTGGGCGAACCCTTGCCCCAGCATGCTTCACCGAGCTTGCCGTCGCACATGCCTGTGTAGGCAGAAGGATCCCACGAACCATCAGGGCTTTGGTGACGCTTCAACCAGTCGAGGCCGGCCATCACGACCTTTTCGGTCGCTTCCAGCTTGGCCTTCTGCTCGTTGCGGCGACCGATGCGCGAGCCGCCAAGGGGGTTGCCCTTGCGCATGCCGCCACCGGGGCCGGAGCCAGCACCGATACCAATCGCGCCGGCCAAACCTTTGCCACCGCTCGAAAGCGTTAGCAAGTTGTCCGGTGCATCGTCTTGGCCTTCAGCCATGCCGAAGCGGTCACTGACTTCCGCATGCTCGTTCACAACATCGTCGACGACGGTCGTGAACTCTTCGGTCACTTCCGAGATGTCGCTGTGCTCCACCTCGGGGATCGCGGAGCGCTCGACGACTTCTTCGACCTTGGGCGCTTCTTCAATCTTCGCGCTGTCGTCACTGTTGCGCGTGCTGACTTCAACGCCGCCAGCAGCTTCGTCCTTTTCCTTCTGCTCCATGTACATCATGCCCAACACTGCTGCGATGGTGACGTGCAGCATGATGGCAATGACGATGACAGGGGCCGAGCGCATGATGCGCTTCTTCTTCTCGTCGCCCGTGAGCTCGTGCCCTTGGCGAATCTCGTGAAGAGTGTATTGCGTATGAACCTCGCCCTCGGGGGCGTCGTTCTCATTCATGTCGCTCATGTTCAGCTCCAAGCGGTGACCAGCACCGCACCGTGATCTCAGGCAGACAAGATCACTCAGCGCAATGCAAGACGCGTACCAACAACCAGCGAAACGCAGACTAACCCGCACGGCGCGCTCTTTGCAAGCGACGTTATGCGCTTGATGCATCGCAACGGCGCGCAGCAACACAGCAATCACCCGACAGTGCGACATTTTGCACCATCACACTGGGGCATTGGTGGACAAAAAGCCCCGGCACAATGCGTCGCATCAATGCGCGGCGCGCGCGCCTCGGGGCAAAGCGCCCCGCCCGCCCCTCACCTATTCCTCTTTGTCGTCGGGACGGTCCATGCCGTAGCGCAGGAGCTTGCGATAGAGAGTTTTGCGATCGATGCCTAAGACTTCTGCGCCGCGCTGACGGTTGCCTTGCACCGTCTTCAGCACGTAGAGAATGTGCTGCTTTTCCAAGTCGTCGAGACTCATGAGACGGCTGGCGCGCGGTTCTGAAAGTTCTTGCGGGATGTCTTCCGGCAGCAGCATGTCTTGGCGCGCGAAGGACACCGCACGGTCGATGGCGTGTTCGAGTTCACGCACATTGCCTGGCCAATCGTGGCGCGTAAGCAACGCCAAAGCCTCGCGGCTGATGGCTTGCACAGGTTTGCCTGAGCGTTCTGCTGCGGCACGAAGGAAGCGCTCCGCAAGCAGTGGCAAGTCTTCCATGTGCTCGCGCAAAGCTGGCACGCGGATCGTGATGGTGTTCAAGCGGAAGAACAGATCTTCGCGAAAAGTGCCTTCCGAAACAGCGTGGCGCAAGTCGCGATTGGAAGCTGCGAGCACGCGTACATCCACACGCTGCACCGCCCCGGCACCGACACTGCGCACTTCGCCGCTCTGCAACGTGCGCAACAGCTTGCTCTGCAGCGCCAGCGGCATCTCACCGATTTCATCCAAGAGCACGCTGCCGCCATCGGCTTGTTCAAAGAGCCCGGCTTTGCGCGCGATGGCTCCGGTGAATGCGCCCTTCTCGTGGCCAAACAGCTCGTTCTCGAGCAAGTTTTCCGGCAAGGCGGCGCAGTTGATGGCCAAGAAAGGCCGTGCGCGGCGAGAGCCATGCTGATGGATGGAACGCGCCACGAGTTCTTTGCCAGTGCCCGTTTCACCTTGGATGAGCACGCTGGCTGTGGAATCCGCGGCGCGCGCAATGGCCTTGAACACTTCGAACATCGCGGGAGACCGTCCCACGATTTCGGCCATGCTCTGCTGTTCGCGCAACGCGCCGCGCAAATCCCGGTTCTCTGCGGCGATGCGCCGTGATTCCAACGCGCGATCCACGACGAGCAAGAGCTCTTCAATCTTGAACGGCTTCGAAACGTAGTCGTAGGCGCCTTCACGCACAGCCTCGATGGCACTTTCAAGAGTGCCGAAAGCTGTCATCAGTATGAAGATGAGTTCAGGATGCGCGCTGCGTGCTGCACGCAAGAGTTCGATGCCGCCCATGGGCTGCATGCGCACATCGCTCACCACCAAGTCCGGCACTTGCGCGTTGATGGCTTCGAGAGCCTTCGCCCCTGTATCCACGGCACGTGCCTCGAACCCGTGAGCGCCGAGAACTTCGGCGATCATCTGAGCCATGCTGAGATCGTCATCGACGACCACAGCTAACAAACGGCGCTCGGCACTCATGAGGTCTCCAGATTATCAGCGCAGCTCAAAGAGCAGGCAGGCTCAGTTCGAAAAGCGCGCCACCTGCTGCGTGGTTGCTGGCGCGGATCGCACCACCATTCTTGCGCAGAATCTCGTGGCTGATGGCAAGACCCAAGCCTTGTCCATGGCCAATCTCCTTCGTTGTGAAGAATGGCTCGAACACTCGGGCGAGAGCTTCTGGCGCGATGCCTTCTCCACTGTCTCGTACGCGCAACATGACCATTCCGGCGACTGGCGGATCTACTTCGATCGCAACGCGGCCATCTTCCGGAGTGGCCTCGATCGCGTTCGTCACCAGATTCAGCAGCACTTGCTGCAACTGATTGCGATCGAAACGCACGCTGCAGTGCTCGGCGCCGAGACGCTCCAGCTTCACACCGTGGGCCCCGGCCATTGGCGCCATGAAGCGCATGATTTCGTCCAAGACGGGATCGAGTTCCACGGTCGTTGGTACCGGGTCTGGCAAGCGCACAGCGGTGAGCACTTCCTTCAAGATGCCTGATAGCCGCGCCACCTGCAGCGAGAGAGTACGCACGCGTGGGCGCGCCGGACTGCCTTCGGGCACTTCGCGCTCGAGGATCTCGAGATGGCCTGAAACCACATTCATGGGTGTGGCCAGTTCATGAGCAAGCGTGGTGCTGAGTTGCCCGAGAGATGCGAGACGCTCGAGCCGCGAAACTTCTTGCTGCACTCCCATCAAGCGTTCCTGCGTCGCGAGCAACTCGCTGTTCTTGCGCAGCAAATCTTCGGTTGCTGCACTCACGCGCAATTCGAGGTCGCGGTTGAAATCGCGCAAGTCGCGCATCAGCGCACGGTTCTCACTTTCCGCGTGCTTCAAGTCGATCGTCATGTCGTTGAAGTTGCGGATGAGGCCGCCGAACAAGTCTTCGCTACGCACGGGCAATGTGCGCCCCGCGCCGATGCTGCGCACTTGGCGCATGGCCGTGCCCAACATGTCGATGGGTTTCTCAACGCTGAAACGAACGATCAAGAGCACCAGCACTCCCGCGAGAGCGAGCCCTGCGAATCCCGCGAGTACGGCCGCCTCCGCAGTAGCGGCGCCGACGTTGTCCAACCCCGCATGCCGCACTTCAATGTGCAACACATGCGGACGCCCGTCGCGCAGCAGTGGCAAAGCCGCCTGCACGTGCGGCACGCCATCGCGCTCGCGCCACTCCACGAGCAAAAGATTGCGCTCCAGCGCACGACTGTCGATGGGCAGTGGGACCAACTCGTCACCGAACACCCACGAAGTCGCGATCTGGCGGAAGCGCCCCGATGGCTCGGATTCGTAGAGCGCCATGCCGGCCAAGTCTTGTCGTTCGCGCACGGCGTCGTCGAAGACATCGCGACGCAAGTCTTCGACCGTGGTGCTGAGCGGGACTTCGGCCAACAAGCGTGCGTAGGTGCGCGCTAACACGGCCACATCGCCCTCGGCACGAGTATGGAGTTCGCGCTCGCCCGTGCGCCCCGCCACCAAAGCCACCACCAGCAACGCAGGGCACAAAATCGCAACGACGATGAGCAAGAGACGCGGAGTGATGCCGAAGAGGCGCAACAAGGAGATCTGCCGGATGCGATCGTAAGCGGACGGAGTACCATGACAGCCCCCAGCACGGAGCAGCCGCCGCCATGGCCAACAAACCGCCCCCCACGAAAAAAGACGATTCCACCAAGACTGTGCTGTACATCGCCGGCGCGATCCTGAGCGTCGGGTTAGCTCTTTGGACGCTGAGCAGCCTCTTTTCGCGCAACGAGGCGCAAGTGGAGCAAGCGCAGCAGGAGGAAGTCGAGCGCAAGGCTCGCGATGCCGCGGAAGTCGCACGCAAGAAAAGAGAGTACGAAGCCTTTGTCGCCAAGACACCGCTCGCGCCGCGGCCGATCCGATTGTTCCATGAGTTTGTTGCCGCCATCGCTCTCGACAACAAAGCCGAA
>SIAO01000015.1 GCA_009691765.1 Planctomycetota bacterium
CGTGCTGAGATCGATCAACAATTCGCCCGGTGCGGCAGGACCAGCGAGCCCCATGTTAGGAACTTGCAGACCGCAAGGCCAAGCTGCGTCAGGCAGCACCGCGAGCGCGAGGATTGGCAACGAGCCGAGGCTCACCCCGGTACTCGTGGAATCCACACCGACGAGCAGCACCGAACCGAGCGACGCAGAACCCGAAAGCACAGCGAGGCTTCCATTCTCGTTCACGCCGCAACCGTACGGCGCAACCAATGCTGGCGGCACTCCCAGGCTGCCATCCATCTCGACATTCTGCACATAGACATCATTGATGTCCGTACGCGCATCGTTCCACGCGAGCAATGCTGTGCCATCCGCCGCGACGACAGCACGCAGCTTGTCTTTGGGGCTCACCGTGCTGCTCACAACGCGCGGCGATGGTGCCCACAGCGCGACACCTGCTGCATTCACCGCGAAGCCCAAGAGCGTGGTGGAGAAATTCCCTTGCTCGACGAAACACATGGCGCCATTGGCCATCGGCACCGCACGCGGATTCTCTTCCGTCACGCTGTCGTACGGCACGAACTCAATGCCATTGTTGCCCCAGAGCAACTGGCCCGTCGCTGAGATGCGCTGTCCACCAATGCCCCACTGCCCCTGCGCTGCGTCACGCTTGTTGTAGAAGACGATGAGGTCGCCGGTGCCTGCAAGCTGCGCCATACTCGGATTGAACTCCGACCGGTTCGCTTCGAGCGAGATCTCGACGCCATTGTGCGCAAACACTTCTGTGCCCGCGGCATTCACATGCTGCACACGGCCTTGAAAGAACGAACCCACGCTCACGTGCCACGCATAAAACGCGCCACCGCTGCCGTCGCTCTGCAACTCCGGTTTGAACGCGATCGGCAACGCACCCGCGTCATAGATGCTCAAGGCGCTGCTGCCCCAAACGGGGGTGCCCACAGCATCAAACTTGCGTGTGTGCAAATGACGCGGCGCAGAGAACGGCGTGATGTCACGAATCCACGCGAGGATGAAAGCCGCATTCGGTGCTGCGACGATGCCGACAAAGCCGGGGTCGTCCGTCGCGCCGCCGAAAACTTCGATGCCCGCGGTGCCGAACAGCGGCGTGCCCAGAGCATCCAACTTCTGCATCACCAAGCGCCCAACCGCACCACTCACGCTGCGCATCCACGCAAACGCAAACGTGCCGTCGGTCATTTCTGCCACCACAGGGTTGGCTTCGAAGTGTGCATCGTTCGAAAGCGCAACACCATTCGCACCCCACAAGAACGCTCCTGCAGGACTGATGCGATAGGCGTACACGTCAAGGTCGCCACCAGCGCGGATGTCTGTGAAAGTGAGCACCGCGTTGCCGGAGGAATCGCAGATCAAGTCCCAATCCACCAACGAAGTGGCTTGCGCGTTGGCGCTCACGAGCAACCCGTTGTGCGGCCAAGCTTCGTAACCGTTGGCATCGAGCCGCTGTAAATACACGTCATAGTTCGCACCAGCATGATCGAACCACGCAACGTAGCCGCCGCCATCCGGCGTGGCCGCCAACTTCGGCACAGCTTGGTCCCCAGTACGATCCGCCACCGCCTTATTGCTTGCAGCGTTGGCCGACCACTGTGCGGGCAGGAAAGTGGATCCAACGAGCAGCAAAACCACCAATACAGCGCTTCGTGATGCCATGCCTGCACAATACTCGCTGGAATGTCGCTCCAAGAAAACTACCCTTGAGGGTCGATAAGCTCCTGCTGCCTCGCCCGCGCGTGTCTGGACACAAGTTGCGCGGATAAGCGGCTTTACGGAAAGGAACCGTGGCATGAGGATCGCTGTCTTTGGAGCTGGTTATGTGGGACTGGTGGCGGGCACCTGCTTCGCGGAAACCGGCAACGACGTAACTGTCGTGGATGTGGATGCGATCCGCATCCAGCGCCTGAACGCGGGTGAAGTTCCGATCTACGAGCCCGGCCTCGAAGAGCTGGTGAAGCGCAACCGCGAAGAAGAGCGCTTGAGCTTCGTGCAAGACGGCACGAAAGCCGTGCGTGATGCGGATGTCATTTTCATCGCTGTCGGCACGCCGATGAGCGCTGCGGGCAAAGCCGACTTGCGCTATGTGCTCGAAGTCGCGCGCACCATCGGCCAAAACCTCAACGGCTACAAGGTGATCGTTGACAAGAGCACCGTGCCCGTCGGCACCGGCGACCTCGTGCGCGCCGAAATCGCAGCGCACACAAAACACGAATTCGATGTCGTCAGCAACCCTGAGTTCCTCAAAGAAGGCGCCGCCATCGACGACTTCATGAAGCCCGACCGCGTGGTCATCGGCGCAAATTCAGAACGCGCTCGCGCTGTGATGACCGACCTCTACACGCCGTTCGTGCGCACCAACAAGCCAATCTTGCATATGGATGTGCGCAGCGCGGAACTCACGAAGTACGCGGCCAACGCCATGCTGGCCACGCGCATCTCCTTCATGAACGAAATGGCGCGGCTGTGCGAACTGCTTGGCGCCAACATTGAACACGTGCGTCGAGGCGTGGGCAGCGACGCGCGAATCGGTTTCCCGTTCTTGTTTCCAGGTCCGGGCTACGGCGGCAGTTGCTTCCCCAAAGACTTGCAAGCTCTGATGAACACGGGACGCGAAGCAGGCTACGAACCGCAGGTGTTGCGCGCCGTGGAAGAGGTGAACACAGCTCAGAAGCACCGCCTCGCTGAAAAGGTGCAAGCCCGCTTGGGTGCCGATTTGAAGGGGCGCACGGTGGCCGTGTGGGGTCTCGCTTTCAAACCCAACACCGATGACATGCGCGAAGCACCGAGCCTCGTGTTGATCCAAGACCTCTTGGCCGCGGGCGCCCATGTGCGCGCCACGGACCCGGAAGGCATGGGCAATGCGCGCAAACTCCTCGCCCCGCACGCGAACTTGAGCTTCCACGAACGCAACTACGACGCCGCTCAAGGTGCAGACGCGTTGGTGCTCGTCACCGAATGGAACGAGTACCGCCGGCCTGATTTCCGCCGCATCAAGGAACTGATGCGCGCGCCGCACCTCATTGACGGCCGCAACATCTGGACCCGCGCCGCAGTCGAAACCCTCGGCTTCAGCTACGAAGGCATCGGTCTGTAGCCTTCAATCACCCGCCCAGACTATGATCGCGGCCTACCATGGCGGGCTTGGCCCGCGAGGATGCCGCATGCCCATACTGCTGTCGTTCGCCTTCTTGCTCTGTACCACGATTGCGATTGCGCAGGATGCGCCCGAGCGGCGCTGGTGGAACGACATGGACTACGGTCCGTTTCTGTCGTCATCGGTGGGGCTCGGCAAAGCGCGGGAACACGCTGCTGCCAAGGGCATCACCATCAGGCTTGGCGCGCAGCGCCAAATGTCGGTGACCTTCGACACCGACCTCTTGCGCATGGCTTTCGGCTGGGAAGGTTTCTTGCGCTTGAACGGCGTCAGCTACGACGGCGGCCACGGAAGTTTTCCGTGGGCTGAAGGCAACGAGTTGTTCCACACTCGTGCGACGGCTGGCGTGGGCCCGACTCCCGATCTCGAAGACAAGCGACCGAGCGCTGCGGGCCCCATACCCAAAGACATCGGCCGCTACACCGGTCTGTATCGCAACGGCTCGAAGGTCACCCTCGCCTACAGCATCGATGGCCACGGAGTGTTGGAGCAACCTGATTGCATCGACCTCGCGGGACGCGCTGTGCTCGTGCGTGACTTCTTCTTCGAACCCTGTGCGTCGAACCGCGTCATTCTCTTGGCCGACGCAGTGGGCTTTGTTCAAGACGATGGCGCTCGCAGCGCGACAGACGGTGCGACGCAACAGTGCGTTGCGCTCGGCGGTGAAGGCACCTGCAAACTGCAAGTGCACAAACAAGCTGACGCCACGCGCGTGCTCTTGTTCGTCCCAGCATCACGACAACCCCTCCGCATTCGCGTCGGCCACGCACGCGGAGATGGCGCGGCCGCTGCGTTGCGCGATCTTCCCGGTCCTGCTGATCCGCGAGACAACACGCATGGTGGCCCGGCGCTTTGGGCGCAAGAACTGGTTCAGCCCTGCGAAATGGGCAAAGGCGACGGCGCGTGGGTCGTGGACACTGTGGGCATCCCTTTTGAAAACCCATGGCACTGCGAAATGCGTTTGGGTGGATTCGAGCTGTTTCCAAACAGCGAACGCGGCGCCGTGTGCACATGGAACGGAGATGTGTGGCTGGTGTCTGGCCTCGTGCCGCAACTCACTGAAGCGCGCTGGAAGCGTTTCGCCGCTGGGATGTTTGAAACGCTCGGTCTCGTGATCGCCGATGGCAAGGTGCTCGTCAGCGGGCGCGACCAGATCACGCGACTGCACGACTTGAACGACGATGGTGAAGCCGACTACTACGAGAACTTCAACAACGATGTTCAAGCCACCACAAACTTTCACGAGTTCGTCTTCGATTTGCAGCGCGACAGTGAAGGCAACTTCTGGATGGCAAAAGCCGCGCCTGTGCGCCCAGGTGGACGCGGCTTCGATCGCATCGTGCCGCACCACGGCACGCTGATGAAAGTCAGTCCCGACGGCGCGCAATTGACGGTGCATGCCACAGGATTGCGCGCTCCGAACGGCATCGGCGTCGGCCCGCAAGGGCAAATCACAACGGGCGACAATCAAGGCACTTGGGTGCCGCGTTGCAAACTGAATTGGACGCGCCCCGGTTCCTTCCAAGGTGTGATCGACTCAGCGCACAGCGCGATTGCACCCACGGACTACGAGAAGCCGCTTTGTTGGTTCCCGATGGAAGTGGACAACTCCAGTGGCGCACAAGTGTGGACGCGCGACGCGCGCTTCGGTTTGCCCGCAGAAACCTTGCTGCATCTCTCCTACGGTCAGAGCAGCGTGTACCGCGTGCTGCAAGAAAGCGTGGACGGACAAGTGCAAGGTGGCGTCACGCGCATCCCCATGAGACTCGACAGCAGCGCCATGCGCGCTCGCTTCGATCCCCGTGACGGACAGATGTGGATCACCGGACTGCGCGGTTGGCAAACCAACGCCGCCAAGCTCGCTGGGCTGCAACGCGTGCGCCGCACGCAAACTCCGCTGCGCATGGCCTCAGGCTTGCGCGCCCTCAGCGATGGCATGGAACTGAGTTTTGATTGCGAGTTGGCTCCAGAACTGGCCAATGATCCAGAGAGCTACTCCGTGGAAATCTGGGACTACGTCTGGAGCCCGCAGTACGGCGGACCGGAAGTGAGTGTGTTCGAACCGGACGATGCCATCGTGCAGAAGGCCAAACGCGAAGATATGCACGATTTCAAAGCGCATGACACTTTGCAAGTGACGGCCGCGAAACTGCAAGCAGATGGACGCACCGTGAAACTGACATTCAAGCGCATGGTTCCGGCGATGCAGATGCACATCACTTGCGACCTTGCCGACAAGGCCGGCAAGGACTTCAAGAGCGAGATCTGGAACACCGTGCACAAATTGGGCAGCGCGAAACAACAATGATGCTTCGTGTCTTGTGCGTCTTGTTGCTCTACGGACACCTGCACGCGCAATCTTTATCAGCCGCTGATTCAAGCGCCACGCCAGCGGCACGTACCGCCACAGCGCAAGACACCGCGCCTGAGTTGATCGCGACATATTCTGCGAGCAGCGGACGCAGCACGACTCTGTTGCGTTGCGCAGCATTGCATGTGCCAGCAGAGCACTCGCCTGCGCCCGGCCTTGCGACCGGGCCCTTCACAGTCTTGATTGAGGGTTTCCTCAATCTCGAACTGCGCACCAAGCTCACTTTCAGCGCCAGCGGCAACGGCAAAGTGCGCGTGCACCTGCGCGATCAACTCGTGTTTGAAGGCGAAGGCAACGATTTGTCCAGCGTGCACTCCGAGCCCTTCCGCATTCGTAAAGGTCTCAATGCTCTGCGCGTCGAATACACCAGTCCGCAACAGGGCGACGCAACGCTGCGTCTGTACTGGCAGGGCGACGATTTCGTGCGCGAGCCTCTGCCGACAGAAGCCTTGTTTCACAGCGCCGATGCGCGCAGCAACGTGGTGCACCAAACAGAGCTCGGGCGTCGCTTGTTCTCAACGCAGCGCTGCACGAGTTGCCACCTTGCCGATCATCCGCTGCACACAGGCCACGCGAGTTTCAGCCTCGGCGCCGCCGCTCCATCCTTCGCACGCATCGGAGAGCGCCTGAATCCTGAATGGATCGCGCGCTGGATGCTGGACCCGCAAGCCATGCGCCCCACGACGCGCATGCCGCGCATGCTGCCGGGCGGACTTGCCGATGCGGAATCTCGGGCACTGGCCCGCAGCGTGGCCGCGGATCTCGTGCAAGACGCGCCGCAGTTCGATGCTTCTGCGCACCCGCCCGCTTCTGCGGCAAGCGTGCAATTGGGCGCCACGCTGGTTACCGACCTCGGCTGCGCCACGTGCCATGTGCTGCCGGGGTCACGCGCTGAAGCAGACGACACACGCACATCTCTCACTCGTGTCGCGGAGAAGTTTCGCCCCGGAGCGCTCGCGCGCTTCATCGCAGACCCTGCAGCAGATTTCCCAACCACGCGCATGCCGCGCTTCACTTTCGCTGCTGGCGAAGCTGAAGCCATCGAAGCATGGCTGCGCTCAGTAGCACCAGCACCACTTCCACCACTCTCTACAGAACCACTGCCGCGCGCTTACGGTGTCATCGTGAAGTTCCGCTGCACGCAATGCCACGACCCGCGTGAAGACACCGCGCGTCCCGCCGCGCCACTCGCTGACATCAACGCCAAAGACTGGTCCGCTGCTGGATGCGCCAGCGAGAAAGCAGCTCCGGGCATGGCGCAATTCACGTTCACCGCTGAAGAGCGCAACGCACTCGAGCAGTTTCGCCAGAGCGGCGTGCACAGCGCATTCCAAACAAGTGCCAGCGAACAATCGCGCGCAGCCGTCACCGAACTGCAATGCAACGCGTGTCATGTCCGCGACGGGCGCGTCGATACGTGGACGCAGCGCATCAGCCCGGTGGAAGTCCCTAACGCCACCACCGAAGCGGAGAAGCTGAGTCAGACGCGGCCCGAACTGACATGGGTCGGCGAGAAGCTGCACCAAGGCTGGATGCAGCGTGTGTTCGAAGGCGACGCAGCGACACGAATACGCCCTTGGCTACGCGCGCGGATGCCAGCCTTCCCTGCGCACGCGACACTTCTCGCTCGCGGCCTCGGTGCCGAGCATGGTTTCCCTGAAACGAAACCCGAGTGCATCAAAACCGACGACGAGACGCTGACCAACGGCCGTTTCCTTGCGTCACGCGAGGGCTTCGGCTGCACGGCTTGCCACTGGCTCGGTTCCGCAGCGCCGTATGCAACCTTTGAGTTCGGCGCTACCGACCTCGCTTTGGCTTGGCCCCGCCTACGCAGCGAGTGGGTGCTGCGCTGGATGTGGAAACCGCAACGTGTGGTGAGAGGCTCGCGGATGCCCATTTATGCGAGCCCAGCCGAACCGCAAACGGCACAAGACTCAATTTGGGACGGCGACGCCCAGCGCCAATTCGCCGCCATGTGGGCATGGATGAGCTCGCTCTGAAGCCCCTGTGAACCAAAGCACACGGTTTTGTTTGGTCTGTCGGCGCTATACCCACTACGATGCTGCGGTCATTGGAGGAACTCCCCGTGCGACTCTTGATGATCGTTGCCGTAGGCCTGCTCGTTGTTGGTGTCCGTGCTCAGAATGTGATCTTGCAAGGTCACGCTGATGCGAGGCTCAGTTGGAAGCACGATTCTGGCTGGTGCAGCAACCCTGCCGCGTACCCTGCAGTCGCGCACACTCATGTGCTCTATGTCCCCGGCGCGCCAGCGCTGCGTGTGGTGTTCGACATCGCAGACATTGGCCCTTCCGATTGGATCGATGTTTCGAGCCCGCTGACTGGCGAAGTGCATCGCCTCACTCGCGCAGAGCTGGCCAAGTGGGACAACTCTTCCGCATACTTCAACGGCGACACGCTGCTCTTGAGCATGACCGTCGCGCCGGGTTCCACGGGGAAGTTCTCCATCACGCAAGTGATTGCCGGAGTGATTCCGCCACAGACGGACACGCTATGCGGCACGGACAATCGCATACCGAGCACCGACAACCGCTCGATGCGCCTTGTGTCATCGCCAACGAGCACCGGCGGCGGTTGCACCATCTGGCTGGCTGGATCGGCAGACTGCGCCTTGACCGCAGGACACTGTTTCACCGGATCGCTCTCGGTAGCGGAAGCCAATGTGCCGCCGAGCACATCTGGTGGCGCGGCGCAACATCCATCGGTCCAAAACCAGTTCAGCGTGAATGCCGCCACGAAAATCTGGAACAGTGGCGGCGTGGGTAACGACTACGGCGTGTGCAAACTGAATGCCAATAACCTTGGTCAATCGGCCACAACACTGTTCGGCTCCTTCGTGCTCAACACCGCGATTCCAAGCGCAGGCACCACGATGCGCATCACGGGCTATGGCACGGATTCCGGCGCTTCGAATGTCACCAACCAGACCAGCACCGGGCCCTATTCCAGCACCAGCGGCACTTCAGTGCGCTATGCAGTCGACAGCATGGGCGGAAACTCGGGATCGCCGGTGATTCGGGAATCCGATGGCAATGCGGTCGGCATCCACACCCACGGTGGCTGCACCAGCACGGGTGGCGCCAACTCTGGCACCAGCTTGTCCCTTGCTGCATTCCAGACGGCCTACCAGAACATTTGCGGCGGCACGCCACCACCAACACCTCTCACCTTGGCCATTCCTGTCATCAATGCGGGCGCGACGGTGACCATCGGCAACATCCCTTCAACGGCAACGAGTGGCTTCACTCTTTTCAGCATGAACACCACTGCGCCTGTCAACACCACAACCACAACCATAGGCCTCAGCTTCGATTCGCTGACGCAGGGATGCCTCTTCACGGCTGTTGCGCCGGGCGACTTCTTTCACTGGACTTGGCCCGTGAGCAGCCCCGTGTATCCGGCCGCACCCATGGTGTTTCCACCAGGGTCGCTCGTATCGCTCGCTGGATTGAGTATGGACGCGCAAGCCATGTCTGCTGGCGCCACGACGACATACTCCGGCGTCGTGCGCATCACCTTCTGAGTCACTTTCGGCGCTCTGCACCCAGCGGAGCGCCGATAGACTTTGGACATGAAGCGCCACTTGTGCTTGCTCCTGCTCGCGGGAGCCATGCTTGGACAGAACCCGCCGCAAGGTGTGGACGCCGCCGCCGATGGTTGGGCCAGCGAAGTTGCCTACGAGCACGCCAAGAAAGTGCTGCGCGAAGTGTGCGCGCTGGCAGCGAAGGACGCGCCCGCGAAACCCGCCAGTGTGCACAATGCTGCGCTGTGGGACTGGCCAACACTGACGCCTCAAGCGGCATCGACTGGCGAAGCCCTCTTCGGAACCGACCCCGTTGAAGCGGGAATCGCTCAAGCTGCCGCCGCTCTCGTAGCGCCACTGCGCACCTATTCTGGGTTACGCACTGAAGTGAAAGTGCATGCCGTTCAACCACACGCTGCGGGTGGCTTCATGGTCACCGTGCGCATGCAAGCTGCTGCGTTCGCAGGCGACGCCGGATTTCAGCGCAATGCGACATGGGAGGCCGAGTTCAGCGCAAGTGCAGACTCCGCGCTGCGGTTGAGTGAACTGCGCAGCACGCCGGTGACCTGGGTTTCCATGAGCGCTCCATTGCTGCGCGACACCACACCCGAAATCTTTGGCCGCGATCCGCTCTTTTCCAAGTGCGTGGCGCGGGGGCCAGAGTTTTGGTTCGGGCGCTTGCAATCGCTTGGCGAACTCAGCTTCTTCGGTCACAACGGCCTCGCTATCGGCGACTTGAATGGCGATGGCCGCGACGATCTTTATCTGTGCATGCCGAATGGCACTCCCAACCGCCTCTATTTGCAACAAGCCGATGGCAGCGCGCAAGAATGCGCCGCAGCGTGGGGCGCAGACTGGCTCGACGACACCAAGGCCGCATTGTTCGCAGACTTCGACAACGACGGCGATCAAGACTTGACTCTCGCAATGGGGCCCACCATCCTCGTCTTGCGCCAACACGAAGGGAAGCTGATTCCCTCGAACGGGCTGCGCTCTGCGTCCAACGCTTCGTTTTATTCGCTGTCGGCTGCTGACTACGACAACGATGGCGACCTCGACCTCTTCGCTGTGCGCTACGTGAAAACGCGCTACGGAGAGAGTGTGCCGCAACCACTGCACGATGCGCACAACGGACCCACGAACCACTTGCTGCGCAATGATGGCGACAAGGGCTGGACGGATATCACCAACGCGAGTGGGCTCGGTGTGGCCAACGACCGCTTCTCGCTCGCAGCCGCGTGGTTGGACTACGACAACGATGGCGACAGCGACTTGTGCGTGGCCAACGATTTCGGTTTGAAGAACTTGTATCGCAACGATGCCGGGCAGTTCACCGATGTAGCCAACGCAGCCGGCTGCGCAGATTCAGGCGCAGGCATGGGAGTCGCCGTTGGCGACCCCGACAACGACGGCGACTTGGATTTGTATTTCTCAAACATGTTCTCTGCGGCTGGGCGGCGCATTGCTTTCCAACCGCAGTTTCGCGCCGACAAAACTGAACAAACTGGCCGAGAGCTGCTGCAACGCTTCGCCTTTGGCAACTCACTCTTGTTGAACGACGGTGCAGGCCACTTTGCGGATCGCTCCACCGCTTCGGGCACATTCTTCGGCCGCTGGGCGTGGGGCGCGCTCTTCGCCGATCTCGACAACGATGGCGCCGAAGACCTGTACGTTCCCAACGGCTTTGTCACTGCGCCGCTCGAAGACGACCTTTGAAGCTTCTTCTGGCGCCGAGTGGCGTCAGAAACTCCGTTCTCCGGTGGAGAACTCGACAAGGAATACGCAGGTCGTTGGATGGACATCGGCCGCCTCATGCTCGGCGGTTGGTCGTGGAGTGGACGCGAGCGAGATGTTGTTCATCTGAACCGAGGCGCGGCACGCTTTGCTGATGTCAGCGCGGCCAGCGGGCTGGATTTCGCTGAAGATGGGCGCGCGTTGGCTTCATGCGACTGGGATGGCGACGGGCGACTCGATCTCGTCTTGCGCAACCGCAACACTCCGAGTCTGCGCTTCCTGCACGGCAATGCACTCGCCGAGAGGCACTGGGTGGCGTTCGCACTGCGCGGCGTCACAGGCAACCGCGATGCCATCGGCGCGCGTGTGAGCGTCACTGCTGGCGGAATCACTCACCTGCGCGAACTCCGTGCTGGCGACGGGTACCTCGCGCAGAGCAGCAAGGTTTTGCATTTCGGACTAGGGCAGGCGGCAGCCATGGAGAAAGTTGTGGTGCGCTGGCCGGGCGGCGCGGTGCAAGAGTTTGCTGCGCTGCCAGCAAACGCGACCTACGACCTCGTGCAAGGTGCAACGCCCATCGCGAGACCGGCACGCGGTGTGCAGCTCGTGAGAGCAGCAACCTCACCAGTCATGGACGCCGAGGACAGCACGCGCATGGTGCTGCGCACATCTTTACCGCTTCCTTTCCACCTGCGGCCTAAGAACAACCAAGACCGCTCGCGCGGCACCACTGCGCTCGTGCTGTGGACACCGAACGACGCGGCTTCGACGGAACTGCTGCACGCACTCAGCGTCGCGCGACCGGAATTGCAGGCCGCCGAGATGAACATCGCTCTGCTGTGCACGGCAGGCGGTGGCAACGCTTCCGCGCCGCTCGCAAGTGATCTGTTCCCTTCAGAACTGGAAGGGACTTGGTGGACACGAAGCGCTCTCACTGCGCTGCCAGCGCTCCGTGCCATCGTAGAAAACCTGCGCGGGACGGATGCGCCGCTTCCGCAACCAACCGTGCTGCTGATCGATGCGCTGGGTCGCTTGCAAAGTGTCCATTGGGGACGCGTGCCGGTGAGCGGCTTGCATCAAGATGCAACAGATTATGCCGCGCCAGACGACGCTGCGGCACCGCGCTCGAGCTTCCCCGGGCGCTGGTACTACGGACATATCCCCGACCTTGAAGGTCTGTCGGCCGCCGTACGCCGCAGCGGGGACAACGAAGCCACAGGTTTCTATGTCCTGATGGCTTTGGAACTTCAGAAAAAGCTGACGAAACGGCAGTAAAATGCCGCGCGGGCAAAAGCGGCACACAAGGCAGAGTTCGGTTTCATTTGGGGAGACCTGCGGACTATACTCATGCAGTCACCTCGTGGAGCCCGCCTGTGATTTTGCGAACCCTCGTCCTTGTGTCACTCATTGCAATTGTTGCCACGGCCCAGTTGCCGACGGCGCTGAATATCAGCGTCAGTAGTGGCAGCTCGTCCGTTGTGCAGACCACACCCGGCACGCTGAACTACAGCGTCACTGCGGAACTCTCGAACACTTCGAACGAAGGCCTCGCGGCGCTTGTGTTCGATCTGGTGTGGAGCGCTGGCCCCATCGCGCAAGCGACTCCGGGCGCCTCCACCACGTCGCTGCGCATTCCGCTTGGCGTGAACAATCCTGCTGGGTTCGGAGGGACCGTCTCCGGCAATCGCTTGAAGCAAGTGGGTGGTGCGCAGAACACCATCAACAACACCATTGGCGCCTACCCCAACGGTGCGGTGGTCACCATGATCGCTCAGACTGGCGCGCCGCTCGTGGTGGTGACTGGCAGCGTCAATGTCCCCGCCGCCGCTGGCAACTACACACTTGCTATCGAAAATGTCTGGTGCAATGTCATTCGCCAAGGAGACCTCGGCGTCCCCTTCTGGAATGTCGATCCGGCAGCTTTGGGCAGCATCACGAATCTCGCCGTCAATTGCTCGCTGCTGAGCAGTGCAACATCAAGCATCTCGATCGCGGCTGGCGGCGCGCAGAACATGACGCTGACGGCCGGAAGCAGTTTCGGCAACACTGCATATTTCGTCGGCGGATCCACCAGCGGAACCTCTCCAGGCACTGTAGTGTCACCCAGCCTCGTGATTCCGCTCAACTTGGATTGGTACACGGACTTCACGATTAGCTACGCGAATTCTGGCATCCTCAGTAACAACTTGGGCACGCTCAGCGCCGCTGGCAGTGCCAACATCACTTTCTCGCTTCCTGGGAATACTCTTCCGGCTGCACTCGCCGGCCTCGTTATTTCCCATGCAGCTACGGGTCTTCCGCCCAACTTCGTTTCGAATGCTGTGAACTGTGTTCTGACTCCATGACGAACGCAGACAACACCCACACTTGCACATGAAGAGCCACTCCAACGAGTGGCATCGAGGAGCTTGCGAAGATGATCAAGACATTTGTACTTTTCTCTGTGGCCGCGCTTGCGCTGTTCGCGAATTCGCTCGCCGCTCAGGCTTTGGACAACCGCTGGGTTGAGTTTGCGGACGAAACCGCGACACGCTTGATCGCAGCGGTAGCCTTGTCCACTGGGGACCCCGACGAAAAAGATTACGGCTGGGGCGACTTAGACCGTGACGGCGACATAGACCTCATCTGCGTGCGGAAGCAACCCTTCAGTTCAGCAGGGAAGCGCGTCAACGTCCTGTTCATGAACGAGGGCCTGAAAGAAGGACACAGTCTCGATGGAGTGCTCGTGGATCGCACCACCACGTACGCCATCAATTCTGCAACAGTGGGCGATTTCGGTTTCAACACCCCCACCAACGATCGCGACGTGGCTGTCGCCGATTTCAACAACGATGGTTGGCTCGACTTTGTGACTGCTGTGACCATTTCTGATGGCGATCCAAAGTATCTCTCACATCCACGCGTCTATATGAACCGTGGCGCCAACGTGAATGGAGCGTGGCTCGGTTTTCGTTTCGACGAAGCTCGCAGCCCGCAGCTCTACACCATCAACACCAATGGCACTGCAAACACCGCCAACCCTGTTGCCGGGCGCTTTTGCTCTGTGGCGGCTGGCGACGTGACCGGCGATGGTTACGCCGACATCTATCTCGGCGACTACGACGCAGGTGGTGGCTCGAGTGAGATTGCCGCGAACGACACCAACGACCGGTTGTGGGTGAACCAAGGCGCTGCGAATCCAGGACATTTCAGCGATTCACTCCGCTCGCGCATGTCGGCGAACATGCTGCTCTCAGCCTTCGCCGCGTCGTCGCACATCCTCGATCTCAACAACGACGGTCTCAACGATGTGCTGAAAAACACTGCGCTGCAGGCTCCTCAGAATGTGTCCTGCATTTATGACTTGCCAACTCAAGGCATCTTCGACCTGCTCCAAGTCGCGCACACCAACGCACCCTACTTCGTCATGCCAGGCGATCTGAACAACGACAATCGCCCTGACATCGTGGTCACGGACGACGGCGCGGATCGTTTCCGTTTCAACCTAAGCAACGACCCACTCGGCCAAGTTGCATGGAGCGCGTCCTACACTTTCGCGTTCCTTAGCGGCGCGGATGACGGCTTCGGCTCGCAGTCCTCGATCGAGGACTTGGACAACGACGGTTGGCGCGATGTGCTGATCAGCGATGTCGATGTCGATATCGGCGGATGCGCACGCCGCCTGCACATTTATCACAACGCTGGCAATGCTCCGGTCAACACGATGCGCGAAGAGCGCCAATCCGCCGCGTCGCCGCTATGGATTGGAGCAGTGGGGTTCACCGCCACGAATTTGCAGGGCACGTATCACGTTGCGCCGATCGACCTCAATGGCGACGGTTGGCTCGACGTTGTATCGGGGCGCTGCAGCACCATGCATGTGATGATGAACAAGCCCATCGGCTTGGTCTCCAGCGGCAACGGCACGCCTTCCTGCAAGGGCATCGTCACCATGAGCGGCAACATGAAGCCGAAGGTGAACACGCCCGCCTTTGCGCTCACGAGCTCGAAGTGCCCGCCAAACACCGTCGGCTACGTCGCTATCAGCGCGGTGGCCAACGCTGCTGGCAGCGACCCGCTGGGCATCGGCGTCACGTTCTATGTCGACCCTGTAGATCCCTCGACCCTGCTCGTGCCCGTGCTGAGCGATGCCAATGGCAGGGCCGCCTTCGCCATCGGCTTGCCCAATGTGTCTGCCCTCGCAGGCATGACTTTCAAGGTCCAGTCGTTCTGGCCGTTGAACACCATGACCCAACCCAACGGCAGCCCCTGTGTGCCGCCCAACGCGATCAACTGGGGTAGCTCACAGCTTCTCAGCCTCACCATTCAGCCCTGAGAATCCCCGTAGGCGCGCCACGCGCGCCTGAGCAACAGCTATGCGCCGTTTCAAACTTGCTCTCTTTGTGATCGCGACCGCGGCAGCGCTGCTTCCGGCTCAACTCCAGTTGCAGCCGCGCAACGGTGATGCCATCTACGGACTCAGCACTGCTCAACTCGCACGCTTCGAAGCCGGACGCACCGTGTTCAACACTCCGCTACTGGTGAATCAAGGCCTCGGGCCTTGCTTCAATCAACAGTCGTGCGGTGGTTGCCACGGGATTCCGGCTATCGGCGGCGCGGGCACCATTGAGGTGACGCGCTACGGCATCACAGGCGTCGGCGCCATTCCCTTCAACCCCATGGCCAGCCTTGGTGGCTCGTTGCTGCAAGAGCAATCCACCAATCCCGCGTGTCTCGAGACCGTGCCAGCCACGGCCACTGTGGTGATCAACCGCCTCACCAATTCCACGTTCGGCATGGGCCTCGTGCAAGCCATTCCCGACGCTGTGTTGCTTTTCAATGCTCTGAATCCGCCCGCAGGCGTCAGCGGCATCGCACACATGGTGGGCGCATTTGAAGACCCTGTTGGTGCTCCGCTCCATGTCGGCCGCTTCGGTTGGAAGGCCCAAGTGGCAACAGCGCTCACGTTCAGCGCCGATGCCTCGCTGATGGAAATGGGCATGACCAACCGCTTCCTGCTCACCGAGAACGCACCCAACGGAAACTTGGTGCTTCTTGCCCAGTGGGACACAGTGCCAGATCCCGAAGATGGCCCTGACGCTCAAGGGTTCCACCGCATCGATCGCATGGCAGATTTCCAGCGCTTCTCGGCCGCACCTCCGCAGACGCCACGCTCCGGCATGGCGGGCGAAGTCCTGTTCAACACCATTGGCTGCGCTTCCTGCCACGTCGCAAGTTTCACCAGCGGCACTGTCGCCGAAGCAGCTCTGAGCAACATCACCATCCGTCCTTACAGCGACTTCCTGCTGCACGACATGGGCTCACTCGGAGACGGCATCGTGCAAGGCGCGGGCACCGAATTTGAAATGCGCACTCCGTCGCTCTGGGGCATGCGTGCACGTCCAGCCTTGCTGCATGATGGTCGAGCAACAGGTTTGGATTTCGGCGGCAACGTCGACCTCGCTGTGCAAGATCACTTCGGCGAAGCAGCCGCTTCGCGCGCGGCATGGATTGCACTGTCGCAGGCTCAAAAGGATGTGCTGGTGAACTTCCTCGACAGTCTCGGCCGCGCCGAGTTCGACTACGACGGTGACAACGACGCGGACATGGTGGACTGGTTCTACATGCGCATTGGATTCACAGGACCCGTAGGCAACTTGACACCTGAAGATGCCAACAGCCGTTGCGATGTAGACCAAGACGGCGACCTCGACATCGTGGACTTCATCAATCTCCAGCGCGCCTTCACCGGTCAGTGAGCAAGGCTGCTCAGCAATCGTCGCGGCGAGGAACTTGGATCCTTGTAGCGCTACTACTTTTTGCGGTCACTTTCATCGGCATGGCCACGTGGCTCGGGAAGCAAGACCGCACAGAGGCCTATCCCGATTCCAATGTCACCGTCACTGAAGCTGACGTGGCGAGCGCAGCAGCGCAACTACATACAGCGCAGAGTCTGTTGGAGCAAGGACAGACCCAATCCGCACTCAAGGCCGCCGAAAGTGCCGTCGGTCTCAATCCGCGCAACGCCCAAGCGCACCGCCTCGTGGCTCGAGCCGCCAGCCTGCTGCGAGATAGCGGCAAGGCCAAACACGCGTGGCGCGTCGTACTGCATCTGGTCCCCGGAGACGTGGAAGCGCTCGCCGGAATCAAACGCTTCGAGTGAGTTTGGTGCTCGGAGCCGTGAGTTCGGCTGCGGTGTAGCTGCGCATTGAGAGTGCCGCCCACGAACGCGGCAAGGGAAAGCGGCACAGCCACCCATCCACTCTCACACACAGCGGCATCACGCAACGCATAAGTCCCCGCACCAGCGCGGCGCGCTGAAATGTGACAAATGCGTTGGCGATGAAGGGCGCAAGGAAATGCGCATAGCGTTCATCCAACGGCGTCGCGGCATGCTCGACGGTGCTGGTTCTGCGCGATGACACCGAACCGTCGCGACGCGTTTCGGAAAACCCACGAGTGCGTTCCCGTGCTATGGAGCGGCGATAGGCACGCTCATCAAAAAAGCGCCGCATCCAAGAAGTGAAGAAGGCGTGCATCACTCTGGAAAGTTTGGGGTGATACCCCTCGATGCAGTGGGGCCCTACGATCAAGACGACGCCATCAGGTTTCAAAACACGCTTCAAAATGAAGCCCAGTTCCGCGAGCAGCAGCGGGTGTTCTTCGAGAGCGCCAAACAAACACACCGCATCCACGGGAGTGGACACGTTGACCGAGGCGAGATCCCCGACCGTGTAGCTGGCGCGCGCGTTCACATCCGCGGCAGTAGCCGCAGCGTTGGCTCGTACCACGAGCTCCCATGCCGGATCCACCCCTTGAACTTGCACATCAAGTGCGGAAGCCATCCAGAGCGAATGCCGCCCATCGCCGCAACCGAGATCCAGCACACGACGCACCCTGTGGCGCCGCACAGCATTGCCGAGAAAGCGCCGGACCGGTGCATGCAACATGCGCGACAGGCCTTCGTCCTCGCTCCAATCTTCCATTAACTGTGCGCTGATAGCCGTGGTGCGGTGTGCCGCGAACTGCATCTCGACTTTGGTGCGGCCCGCCACTTCCAGCAGCCCTGCTTCCAAAGACCAGCGCGGGGCATAGCCCAACTCGGCTCGCGCGCGCTCCACCGGGAAGCGGTAGTGCATGCGCTCCGAAGATGGAGTTGCGAACAGGGGCGCTTTCAATGCCGTAAGAGCAATGCCTCGAGCGCGGGCCACCCGCTCCAAGACGCGCATCAGTTCCCCCACGGTCGGAATCTCGTTTCCCATGATGTGGTAAATGCCGTTGCCTCTCTGCACAGCACGTGTCACGGCTTGCGCGAGATCAGCAAGATGCACGGGCTGATAGCGGTGGTTGGGCCACTCTCGTTGCAGCAGTTCCACATCTTCCGACTGCAAGAGCAGCATGGCCTGCGAGAACACACCTGGATTGCCGTGGCCATAGATATGTCCTGCGCGCAGGATCACCAAACCCACTTGACGCTCCCGCGCCAAATACATGGAGTGATGCTCCACGGCGAGAAGCGCACCACCGCTGTGCTCTGCCGGCCGGGGCTCTTGAGCCTCAAAGCGCTCGCCCTCAGCGGGTGTGAGCGGCCCAGCCACTTCGATGTTCGAGAGCAGCACGAATCGATCTGCCCCGCATGCCGACAAGACGCGCTCGGCCACGCGATAGCGCTCTTCAGCAATGCGCCACAACGCTTCAGGAGGGCCGTCGCCATCCTCCAATGCGTTGGCGAGCACGAGGACATCGCAGCGCGGCAACTCGGGCAGCGGTTCCGTCGGAGCTGGCAACGGAGCGCAGATCACACGCACCATTTCCTCGTCCCAAGGTTGGGCCAAAGACTCTGGACGCGTCCAAGCCACCACCTTGTGCCCCTCGGCCAGCAGGGCCTCGACGATGCTCAGCCCTGGCTCGCTATCAGCGCCCAGCACCAGTACGGTGCGAAAAAAGACTGGAAGTTCCGTGTTCATCTTGCGACCTGAAGCCAAAACGCGAGTTCCCTCCGATTTGTTTTCAAATGGAGCCTCGCGTTCAGGTGGAAGTCATCATAGGGTGTGCGGCGACACGAACCCATGCCACAGAACTTTCAACTAGGTCTCGGAGGCCAACACGTCGACCAAGTGCGAGGCGGCCAGTTCACCTTTGCCAGCCGCAATGGCCTAGCCATCAGCTCGCGCTTGCTCATTGAATCGCTGCCGAAAGAAGTGCAGGGCCGCGTTCTGACGGGTTTGGATCGTGATGGCGCTGTGGCCCTCGCGGCAGCTGCCCTGTATGGCTCAGACGCTGTAACAGACCATCATTTCGATGCCTACGTCGCCTCGCGAGCCCGCGCCACCTTTGAGCGCAACGGACTCGCCGAATGTTCAGCCGCCCTCACGGATCTGCCGTCAGGCCCGTTCGGTCTCGTGGCACTGCCCTTCGAAGCACGCAGCGACAGCCTCCTCGCGCGCGATTTGCTTGAAGCAGCACATGATGCGCTGCAACCCGGAGGCCGACTCATCGCGGCCACCGATGGCGGGCACAAGTGGTTGCACGAGGCTGTGCAACATGTTTTTCGCAAGGCAGACTTGTTGCTCGTGCCAGATCAGCGCGGCGCGGTGATTCTGGCCCGACGCCTCATCCCGGAAGCGCGCTCGAAGTGCCGCCGCCATGCCATCACAGTGGTCCACGGCGAAGAGACTTTCAGCATCACCACGAGGCCCGGAGTGTTTTCTCACGGGCGCCTTGATCGAGGCAGCGCTGCGTTACTGACGCAAGCACCTGTGCTCGATGCCGGGCCCATCCTCGACCTCGGCTGCGGCGCAGGCACGCTCGGAATTGCCGTCTCGGCGCCGGGCGGCGAGGGCTTGGTGTTGGTGGATTCCAATGCCCGCTCTCTCGCGCTGGCAGCCGAGAATCTCGTCGCCAACAATCGCGGTGCTGGCCAAGCACTGCTGCGCACGGACCTCGAAGACCTCCCAAAACTGCCCTACACGCTGGCACTGGCGAATCCCCCGTACTTCGGAGGCGGGCGCATTGCCGAGGCCTTCGCAGCCACAGCGGCAGCCAACCTCACGGATTCGGGCCTGCTGCTCATGGTGGTCAAAGATGTAGCGCGCCATCAACCCATCTTGGAGCGCTGCTTCGCGGCCGTCAGCGTCACGATGGTGGACGAATACGGCGTCTTCCGCGCCACCATTCCCCAGCGCTCTTGATGTCTTGCGTTGCGGTTTGGCGCCCATGCCAAGCACCAACCGTCGGGGTAGACTCGCCGCCCCATGGATTCACAGATTCTCGAGGGGAAATCGGCAGCAGCCGCTTTGCGCGTCAGCGTGCAAGCAGAAGTCGCACGTCTGGGACTGCAACCTCGCTTGGTGGTTTTTGCTCCCGAAGACGACGAAGCCTCGCAGCACTATGTGCGCATGATCACCCGCAGCGCGGCGCAATGTGGTGTCAGCGTGGAATTGCGCGCGTTCGACGTTAGAGCTCCGATCGAAACCCTGCGCAGCGCGGTAGCTCAAGCGGCCAAGGAGCCTGGCGTCAACGCCATTCAGATTCAAAAGCCACTTCCCAAGGGAGCGAGTGCAAGCCTCATCCTCGAAGGCAGCGAAGCGCGTGACGTGGAAGGCTTGAGCCCACAGCATGTGGGACTACTCCACGCCGGACGCCCCTGTTTCGTACCCTGCACTGCACTCGCGACATGGCGTTTGTTGCAATGGCATGGCATTCCGCTCGAAGGGCGACGCGCGGTGGTCATCGGTCGCAGCGACATCGTTGGTGCTCCTCTTGCAGCATTGCTGCAACAATCCGGAGCCACCGTGAGCGTCGTGCACACACGTACGCGCAATCCTGGCGCTGAAGTGGCGCGTGCCGAGATTGTTGTGTCCGCTGCCGGTCAACGCGACATCTGTAGGCCGGAAGACATCAGCGTCGGCGCCGTGCTCGCCGATGTGGGCCATCACACTTTGGCGGACGGATCCGTGAGCGGCGATTTCAGCGCGGCACATCAAGCGCGCTCTTCTGCTTACACGCCAGTCCCAGGCGGTGTCGGCCCGCTCACCACCATGTGTTTGATCGAATCTGTCGTGCGCGCCGCAGCGTTGCAAGCAGGCCAAGGCACCGTGTTGGCAGATCCTCGCCGACCCTGTAGGCCATGAAACGCTACGCACCGCTGCTCGTGGTCCTC
Source organism: Planctomycetota bacterium (assembly GCA_009691765.1). Lineage (GTDB taxonomy): Bacteria > Planctomycetota > SXUL01. Next base: position 20,957 of record SIAO01000015.1, read on the forward strand.
ATCCTTGTAGGCAGCGTGGCTTGGCTCACGCTGAACACGCAAGTAGAGGCGCCGCTACCTTGGGGCGACGAGCCAGTTCGCACCGCTGCACCGCCAACAGAAACGGCGCCCATAGGCATTCACGCGCAACCCTTCGTGGCTGTCGAAGCAGACGTCGAATGCAGCTTTGCAGGAACGCTCACGGGTGGCCATGCTGAAGTGGTACTGCGCGCGGTCGAACTGGATTCCCGCATGCAGCCCTACAGCGTGGCGGCGAACGTGGCCGTCGCTGCGAGCGGCAGATTCAACGCTGTGGTGCGAGGAAAGACCTGCATGGTGATCCTCACCGCCACTGACGAAGATGGCTGCGAAGCTGGCCTCTTGATAGATCCGCGCCACAGCACCGACCACATCCTGCACCTCGAGCGCGCGGAACTTGCGGACTTGCTGAGCGTGCACGACTCTGCTGGACGTGCGCTTCATGGCGCCGAGATCCGTCGAGGCTTGTTGGATCCTGTGTTGCACACCGATGCCGGAGGATTCGCACGCGTTCCCCGCACGCACGCGGCACTCCAAGTGAGCGCCGCCGGCTTCGCAACAGTTCGAGTCACCACGGGCGGCGTGCACCTGCCTCAAGAGTTTTCGCTCACACTGCAACGGACGACTCCCATGAGCCTCACGCTGCGCGACGAGCACGGCGAGCCTCTCGCCGCGGCACGAGTGCGTGTGGTGGAAACTGGGCTGACACTCCGCAGTGACACCAAGGGCACGCTGTTGTTGGACGCCTTGCCCGAAGATCGCAGTGGATTGACACTGGAAATCAGTGCTGGGGATTCACACGGCGGATTTTTCCCTCTGCCGCTGGGCAACAACGCTTCCATCACAGTTCCGCAACCGCCACGCGTCGAAGGCGTCGTATGCAATACATTGGATCAACCGCTCGCGGGCGGGCGTGTGCGCTGCTTCGAGCAAGAATACGGCTCAGTCCTCGCGCAGACACGCACAGGTGGCGACGGGCGTTTCCGCTTGCCCTCCACGCAATCAGGACCTGTGGTGCTGGTGGTCGATGACAAGCGCAGCTTGGTGGTTCAGGAAGCTCAACTACCACTTCGTGAGCCACTCAACCTCAAACTGGATTCCAACGCTGCATGCAGTATCACCACGCTGGATGAGGCAGGAGCAATCCTTGACGGCGTGCGCGTGCGGCTGCTCTTCAACGCTCTGCTTCTCCAAGAAGTGGTCAGCGACAGCACGGGGCATTGCTCGCTGCCGAGCGCCACAGGCTGCGTTCTCAACGTTAGCCATAGCAACACCCTTGCGCATTTGCATCCGACCGTTCCTGCCGGTGCACTCACCTTGCGTATGAAAGCACGGCCCTGCGTGTCTCTCCATGTCGTTGCCGCGGAAGACGAGACCGCGTTGTTGCAAATCTCCGTGGTGCTGCAGACCGCGGAAGCTGAAAGAGTTGCGCTGTGGCCCGAACCGGGACGCACCTTCGAAAGCAAAGATGGCCATTACAGCTTGCGTTCCACCGACTTTGACAATGGCGAGCGCTGCACGCTGCTCGTCGGAGCGCCGGGTCGCACGGAGCAAACATGCACGTGGTGGGCTGAGTCCAAGACTCTGGAAGTGAAACTCGCGGCTGCAGGGCCCATCATTGGCCGAGTGCGCAGCAGTCTCGGCGCCGTAGCGCTCGAAGGTGTCGCAGTGAGCAGTCGTGCAGGTGGATCGTGCCGCACAGACCGCCACGGGAAGTTCACGCTCCCCCGCATGCCACTCGGCGAGGCTGTGCTGCGCTTCGAAGCCGAAGGCTGCGTGCCCTTGGAACTTCGTGCCCCGGCGACGGAAGCCGGAACCACGCGCGATATCGGCGATGTCGCGCTTGATCCCGCCGCGGATGTCAGCATCGTTGTCGCAACTTGGCGCGACGGCATGGAAGCCACCGTGCATTTCACACGCGATGATGCACCAACGCAACGGATCGAGCTCCGCGGTGCGGGCCCTTGGATCGCACGCAGTTTGCGCACAGGGCGTTGGAACGCTGTGATTTCCAGTTCCGAACCAACGTTGGATGGTCAACGCAAGATCGTCGACATAACCCAGAGCCACTTGGGAACGCTCGATTTCACTGCGCGCGCGACGACCGCCACGCTACTCGGAACGGTGCTCATTCCTGACGGCAGCGCTTCTGTGCGCGGTGTGGCGGTACGCCTACGCGACTCGAAAGGAGCACTGGTGGCACAGGCCGCATGCGACCGCGATGGCGACTTTCAAATTGACAAGCTCACTCCCGGCATGTTGACACTCGAAGCTCTCGTCGAGAGTGCGCAAGGCGCATTGAGAGGCCAGATCACCATCGACCTTGTCGCCGGTGAATCGAGCGTCATCTTGCGCTTGCTTCGCCAAGGGCCGTGAGCCTCGTGAATCGCAGGTTCAGCGCTCAAATTGCAGCACGAGGCTGACGCGCGCTCCGGCGCGCTCGACCACCATGGTCTTCTTCGGCTCACCTTGCATCAGCGCATTGCGCAACGCGAAACGGTCGGCCAGCTTCACACCATCGAGATCCATCAACACATCGCCAGCCTGAATGCCGGCAACCGCAGCCACAGAAGTTGCCGTAGCTTCTTTCACTTTCATGCTCTCGCCTTCGAAAATCAAACCCAAACGGCGTGCCACAGGGATGGTGTCGCGCGCGCTGCGCAGAGTTTCGCGTGAGAGCAAGTGATCGAGTTGCGCGAGCCCCCATGCACCAACAGCCACCGTGGTGGCGCTCTGCTCTTGGTAATCAGGCACGGCGATGTCGTAGGTGTCGAACTGTGTATGCCAACCGTGCACATACTCGACTTTGCCCTTCTGGTCCCAATAGAACCCAGGCACATTCATGGCGAGGAATGATGAATGATCGCTACCGCCGCCGCTCATGCCTTCCACCTCGCGCACGGTGAAGGGACGCTCGGCGTTCAAAGCCAAGACGGGAGCAAACGCACGCTTCAAATCTGCTTGGTGCGCAGCGGTGCCAGCGATGCCGCTGATCCAATTGGTGCCACCGTCATGCACGAGAATGCAAGAGATCTTCTCCAACTCGCCTTGGTGCTGCTTCACCCAAGCCTCGGACCCAAGCAAGCCTTGCTCTTCGCCGGAAAACAGCATGAAACGAATACTGCGCCGCGGACGCTCTCCGCAGGCAGCGATCAGACGCGCGGCCTCCATGGTGGTGGCAACACCGGTGCCGTTGTCCGTCGTGCCGGTCGCACCATCCCACGAATCAATGTGCGCGCCCACAACAACCCATTCATCAGGGAACTCTGTGCCCCGCAATTCGGCAATGACGTTGTAGAGCGGAATCGGCCCGCGCTTGAAATGGTTGCGAATATCGAACTCAAGCTCCACAGCCTTGCCCGCTGTCAGTTCAGCCGCAACGGCTTTCCAGTCTTCGGCAATCATGTCGATGAGCGGCAGTGTCGGCAGCTTGTCAGGATCAATGCGCCAATTGCCACTCACCCACACGCGATAGCTGCCGCTGTCTCGCACGACACCGAGTGGTGGATGCTCCGCGTACGCTGCGTCGAGCGCTTGGCGCACTTCAGTGGCCATGCCGCCGGCACCGCGGCCTCGAGGCGTTTCCAAAACCCAGCAGCCTGCAAAACTCAGCTTGCTTGCGGCGATGGCATCCACTGTTGTCGGAGCGAGCAGCGCTTTGCCGCGTTGCCGCCCGCGAGTCCCCGCGCTCCATGCCGGCGTCACAATGGTCAGAGTGCGTTGCGTCGGCGCAACCATGGCTGCCGTCCAGGGACCACGGTTGAAACCCACCGGGAAAGTGCCCCACTCTTCGAGGCGTGCCTCGTAACCCATGCGCGTAAAACGCTCTTGGGCCCAAGCGCATGCTTGCGTCAATCCGTCCGACGAAGTCAGGCGCGGGCCGATGCCATTCACCAGCGCATCAAGGAACCCCATGGCCTGTGGTTCCTTCAAGCCTTGCTGCACCATGCGCTCGATCGGCGCATTGTCTTGGCTCGTAAGGGCTCCAACAAAAACCAGCAATAACAGTGCAAGACGCGGTCCCATGTGAGTGCTCCGCACGCATCCTACAGGACATGTGGCAAGCACACGCATTGCAGTGCGCAGGGCGGTTGACTACGCTGCGCGCATGACGAAATCCTCCTCGCTGCTGCTCTTGGCTTTGTTGTGTTTGCTATCTGCGTGCAGCCTGCAACTCACTGCCTCCTCGACGGATTGCTGCGCGGCCGTACCACCATCGGAATCCGCCATAGCGGCATGCCGCTCAGTTCTGAACGCTCAAGTGGTGGGTTGGAATAGCGGCAGTATCGACGCGTTTGCAGCGGGCTACCACAAGGCGCCCGACATCGTCATGGCCAGCAGCGAAGGCGTAGGTCTCGGCTACGACTCCATGCTTTCACACTACAAGAGCAGCTACGGCACGCCTGCGCTTATGGGCCAACTGCGCTTCGAATCCCTCAGCTTCGTCACGCTTAATGACACCGAGATTCTCTGCTTCGGTGCATGGCATCTGAAGCGCACGCAAGACGAACCCCACGGGCGTTTCGCTTTGGTGATGCGCTCATTCCCCGAGGGCTGGCGCATCACGCTCGATTACACCAGCGTCCTGCCCTGACGGCCGCCATGCTTCGCTAAGCACTTCGAGACGCGTCTGCGCCCCAGCGTAATACTGCACATGGCCACCATGCGGTGGCGCCCACGATTTCAGCCCCTGCAAACGCACGACGCGGCCGGCGCGCAAACCATCGCGGAGCAGGCGTTGCATGTCGCGCTCGTCCCACGTGAAAGAGGAATAGCCGCCCTCATTCACCAATGTGATGCGCCGCGTCACCTTTGTGCTGCCGTCGCGCATTTGCTTGGTCTTAGGCATCTTGATGCCACACACGAGGCCTTCAGCACTCATGGAATTGCCTTGCGGCAACGGCGCGCCCAGTGCCACGCCTGCGCCAGCGCTTGGAGCTTGCTTACCGGAGAGTTTGCACGTCCAGGCCGCAGGGCACACACCACACCATGCAGAGGCAGCCCCAGCGGGTTTCTCGAAACCTGCGACCTGTGCAGGTGCTGCGGGGAAATCCTCAGGTTTCCAAGAATGCTCGAGCTGGGCGCTCTTGACGAGCAGTTCCTTCACAAACTCGCCGAACGCATCGGTGGCTTCCTTGTTCGGCACCGCAAAGACCTTGGGCTCTGCAGCTCCGAGAAACCAGCCCTCGAGCCCTTCGGGACTGCCGCGCCCGAGCGCACGCTCCATGAAGGCGTACGCAAGAAGTTGTAATTCGATTTCAGTGGAAAACACACTCGTCCCGGCACTGGCCTTGAGATCCACGATGCGCCGCCCACCTGTCCATTCATACACAAGGTCGTACTGACCCTGGAACCAACCTTGGGGAATGACTTCGTTCCAAAATCCGCCTGCTACGACTTCGGGCGCATGCCAAGGACGCACTGCAACCCAAGCATCGCCGACGGCGCCATAAGCCGGTAGACCCAGACGCGCACCTGAACGCGGATGGCGATCCTCCAACCAAGACTGCACTTCGCGCGTGTGGAAATCCAGACCCCGCCGCGCATAGCGACCGTACTTCTCTTCGCTGATGTTGAAGCTGCCGACGGCATTCGGATTCGCGGCATAGGCCGCAGCCGCTTTGGCCCATTCCTTGCTGAAGTTCAGTTGCACTCGTGCCGCTGCACGCGCTTCAAGATCCGTCGCTGTGACGTCGGTTGCCGGCGTGTTGTCGAACACCGCTTGCAGCACGTCTTGCACGATGTGCCCAGCTTCTTGCTCCGGCGATGTCCACGTCGCGTGCCATTCGAGCCCCACGTGCATGTACCACGCAGGGCAACGCTTGTAGGCAGCCAAACGCGAGAAGCTCATCCGCGCCCAAGGATTCTCGTTCCAGATGTTGGCGCTCGGAAGATTGCTCTCACTCATGCTCGTGCTCGCTCCGTTCGGCATCCTACCCGCGACCTTCGCGCCATGAACATGCGCGGCTATGCTGCCGCGTGATGCCAATGGACTCAGCACAAGATCATGCTGCCCGCGAGCGCGCTGCGGAAATCCGCGCCACGGACGACCGCGTCTGGGACATGGTAGGCAATCTCGTGCACCCCGCCGCGCTGTATGTGCTCTTGCAACTGCTCATCATCGACCGCTTCAGCAACGTGCCTCCGTGGTCAACTTCGGGCCCACTGAGTGCGCTCGCTATCGGCCTTTATGTCGGCCAGTTTCTCGGCGCGTGGGCGGTGCTCTGCACCACACTTCTGCGCGACATGGGTTTGCGCAGTTGCGGAGGCACCTTGCTGCTGCTTGGGGCGAGCGCAACGGTTGTCTTGCAATACCTCCTACCCATTCCTGCGGAAATGCCGACGTGGTTTGCCCTCACATTGCCGAGCATGCAAGCGTTGTTGGGTGGTGTCGTGTTTCTCCTCACGTGGTTGCGTTGGCGGCGCGAGAAGAAACTCTGGGAGCAAGGCAGTGGAGCGAACAAGGCGGCGCTGCTCGCTCCTTTAGTGGCCCTCTTTGCGTTGCCGCAGCAAGCACGTGCTGATGGCGCAGACGTGAGCGCGGCCAGCGACGATTTCTTCTCGTGGGTCATTTGGATCATCGTGCTGGTGCCTGCACTCGCCGTGATGCTCCTCGCGTTGAAGAAACGCAAGAGCACGCCGCAACTGCCGCATGTGACGGATTTCACGTGGGTCGTAGAAGTGACGGATTCACGCCTGCCTGTGATTGTGCACGCGTACCACGCGTGGAGCATCGGCGATCGCGTGGTCGAGAGTCAGGTGCAGCGCTTGGATGAAGCGCTGCGCGGGCGCGCGCGTGTGTTGTGGTTGGATCTCGACAAGAACCCTGTCACTCAGGGGCAATTCCCAACGCTCGAAGCGCGGTCTGTTGCGTTCTTCCGCGAAGGCACGCTGCTGTGGCAAAGCACCGGAGTGCAGGACTACGCCACCATGCTTGCTGAACTGGAGCGCTTGAAGCTCCTGCCTCTCACAGCGGAATACGCTCAGTAAGGAAGCAGGCCGTTGTCGACTTCCCACTCACCGGTGGGTTGCATCACGATGGCGTCCCAAGGGCAGCCATCCAACCAAGTGCCCGCAGGACCTTTGGTAATGCACTTCGTGCAGCCAATACACTTGAGCGGATCCACCCAGATGTAGCCGAAGGGCTCGTGCTCCTTGTCGTGAACCAGAATCATGCAGTTGTCCACGGGACATAGCGGAATGCATGCCGGCGAACCGGAACAGCCGGTGCACTGGTCCGTGATGACGGCCATTTCCTTCGGCTTCTTCTTGCGCTTCGTGCTAATGAGTTTTTCGGCCATGGCGGTTCCGCTTGGGTAGTGATCGTAGAAGAGGCTGCCACTCGGGGCAACTCAACGCTGTTTCAAGGCCTCAAGGGTGCGCGCAGCTTGAGCCGCCACATCCTTCTGTTTGCTCGCTGGACTCAACTGCGGCAGAGATTCCACGAGAGCGACATCCGCGCTCGTTCCCACCAACTGCAATGCCAACAAGGCATTGAGCAGCGTGGGTGCATCTGCGGCGACTTCGGCCAATACGGCGCCGGCTGCAACTTCAGATCCATCCGCACACACGAGTTTGCGCAACCAGCCATTCATGAAGACAACCACGGGCGCTTTACCCTCGGCTGTGCTGATGTGGCCCAAGTCGCGCCCAATGCCAAGAGTCTCATCCACTTTGGCGCGCGTGTGAAACTTCCCAGCGATCGGAGCACTGATCACATACGGCATGAGCGCGTCGCGCAACACTGCGAGCCCAGCGGCGTCGTTGTAGTTCGCCAAGGCGACTGCTGCATTGATACGCACACCACGATCGGTGTCGAGGATGAACTCGCTCAACGCGGTCCGCGAGCGCCCCGCGGGATCGTGCCCCATGGCCCACGCTGCGGCGCGGCGCACTTCCCATTGCGGGTGCTTCACGAGCGCAGACAACGGAGCCGTGAAATCTCCGCGCAGTGCCGCCGCGTCGCGCTGGGCAAAGCGAGCAACCATTTGCTCCAAAGCATGTTGCACGGCCTGTGCTGAATCGCTGTTGCGCAAAGAGCGCTGCAATGCCGCATCGTCCAGCGGCGCGCCGAACCAGTTCATTCGGAAGGAGAAAAACAGCAGCGCGAGCGTACCGACCACAGCCAGCAACAGGATGGGAACGCGCGAGCGTCCGCTACCTGTTGCTGCCACTGTGTCGCTCATGACTCTTGCGTCACTTGTTGCGCGCGTCTTGCTGGAACGCAGATTCCGCCGCGGTCCATTGCGCGAAGTAGCGCAACAGAAGTTCCGCGTGATCACCGGTGTAATCCGCGAGTTGCTTCAAACGAGCATCGCCCACGCGCCGCTTGGCTGTGGCACTGATCTTCGCGGTGTTCACAATCCAGCGCACGCCATTCGCGCCATCAGCGTGCTGCAAGATGGCCGGCATGGCTGTTCCCGGAATGACCGTGTTGGGCTCTGTCACCCAACGGTGCGTCCAACCTGGACGAATGCGCTCACGCACCACTTCGAAAGAGGGCGCATAGGTCGTGTCGGGATTCACGGAGGCTTCGCCGCCCAGCAAATGGCAATTGGCGCAATCGCCAGCAGTGAAGGCCGCGCGAGCGAGATCGAGCTCAGCGCCTTCCAGCGGTGCCGGATCTGGGCGCACGTAGTCCGTGGTGCTCAAGTCCGACAGTGCTTGGAAGAAGCGCACGAGCGTGCCGCGTTCACGTTCTGACAAAAAGAATGTGGGCATACGCACGGTCATGCCTTGGCGCACACCGTTGCGCTCATGCGCCGCTGTGCCCTCGGCCGCGAGCGCAGGATTCGCGAGGAAGCGCGAGAGCCACACCGGATCCACGCGACTGCCCTCGCCCACCAAAGTGGGTGGGCGGCCGTTCTTGCCGGGCACGCCAGTAAAGCTGGCGGTCTCTTCATAGATCGGCAGAGTCCAGAGCACTGGCGTTGCGCCCGGCAGCACTTGGTGACAACCATCGCAGTTGTATTTCTTGATCACCCACCAGCCTTGCTGGATGTCCTGCTTCGCGCCTTCGGGCATGTACTGCAGCGATGCCGGAATGTGCGCTTCAGTACTACCGAGCAAGAAAGTCGTGAGCGCATCGATGTCGCCCTTGATCTCGCCCTTCAACTCTTCGTATCCCGACTGTCCCGGCAACGGGAAAAACTCCGGCATGCGCAAGCGATCCACCCAGCGAGAGAACTCCTTGTCCTTGTCGTAGGTGGAAGGGCTTTCCAGTTTGTGCTCGAAGAAACCCTTGTGGTTGTAGGTGTGTTCCGCCTTGTATTCCTTCGTGCGCGTGCCGAAATCCAAACGCTCGATGGGCTTGCTGCCCTCTTCGCTCAGCTCGGTACCGATGCGGCCTTCGTTCTCGAGGCCTTGGATCTCGTGGCAAGCAGCGCAACCAAGGTGCTCCACCAACTTTTTGCCGCGCTCAAGACGCGACTTGTCCGTGAGCAACGCCAAAGCATCAGCAGTGCTGAGATAGACAGCCTTGTCGCTCTTCAACGAAGCCAACCACGTAGCGATGTTGCCACAGTCTTCATCCGAGAGGCGCAGTGAAGGCATCACGGTGTAACGATTGTGGTAGCGCGGGTTCTTCACCCAGCTCGCGATGTACGCGGCGCTGGTCTTCTCGCCCATGCGTGAGAGCTCGGCGGAAAACTCGTTGCCGATAGCGTCAAACTCGTCGGTCGTCACCTTGTGACAAGCGAGACAGCCACGCGAAATGACAAGTTCTTGTCCGCGTTCAGCGTCGCCTTCAACGCTTGGCGCCTGAATCGCCTTCGGTGTGCTGCTCTGCCAAAGGAATGCTGCGATGTCGCGAACCTGTTCGTCGTCGATGCGGAAACGAGGCATCTTGGTGGTGGGCCGGAAAGCGCGCGGATCTTTCAGCCAAGCCAAGAGCCACTCGGGCTTCAGCTTGCTGGACGCTTCCTTCAAGTTCGGGCCGATCTTCTTCACCTCAAGATCGAGGCTCGCAAGATCTTGAACGAGTTGCTGTTCGCGCGTGCGCGTCAGATGCAAATCTTGGCGCAAGCGCGTCGCGGCGCGGTACGCAGCGTCCACAGCTTCGGCACTGGCAGCGCTGTCTTCCGTGATCTCAACTTCGCGCGCAATCGCGATTTCGACGGCCGCTTGGTCTTTGCGTGCGGTGACAACGGCCTTCTCGGCCAGTTTCAGTTCTTCAACTTCACGACCAATGCCCTCGTAGCGGTGGCAGCCAACACAACCGCGCCACTGGAACAAACGCTTGCCTTCATTGAGCGTGGATGCGTGCTCCATCCATAGATCGTTTTTGTGGCACTGCATGCAGCCGGCTTCAGTGTTTTCGCTCGCAAGCATCGGCCACAGCCAGTGCTTGTTCTTGCCGTGCGCCATGGACACCGATTCGGTCGCGATGCCGTTGCCGCCGTGGCATGGGCTGCAGCCGAATTGCTCTGGCGGATGCAGTGCCAACAGTTCCTTCGCAGGATGACTAGTGAACACTTTGCGGCCGCCGAGTTCGGAAGCTTCAAGCGGCACCGGCGAGAGAATGCCAACATGGCAAGACTCGCAGCGTTCGATGAGTTCACCGTCATCCACTTTGATGTGGATCTGCTTGATGTCGTGTTCGAAACTATCGAGGCCATCGAGCAGCGCTTGCACAGCGGCAGGTGAAGCCGTGCGCAGATGCGCGTCACGCCAGCCCATGAATGTGGCCCGCGCGCCGTCAGCCTCGCGCCGTACGCGTGCGGTCTGGCTTTGAATGTCACCTTGCAGCGACTTCAACCGGTTGAACTCCGAGACCATCTGCTCGAAACCCCATGCTTCCGGTGCGCTGGCACCGGGCAACAGCACATCACTCTTGCGCGCTTTCAACGCAGCAAGTTCCGCGGTGTAGTGGCGCGCTTCGTCCGCATGCCCGTGAGCGCGTGCGTGTTCGAGGCGGTACGTGATCGCCGCGGCTTCAGAACGCGCCACTTTCACTGGCAGTGACAATGCCGCGATGCGCGGCAACACTTCGCTGTTGAGTTGCGTCGTGAGACGACCGACCTCAGGAGCAGCCTTCGCGTCAGCTTCGCGCATGGCGGCTTCGAGCGTCTTGTATTCATCCGACGCCGTCACGCGCGCCCACTCTGCTGCGGAAGCGTCGCGCTTGCCTGCATAGGCCTTCTTCGCGCTCTCGACCCACTCGTTTTGATAGTCCTTGTAGGGACGACGCGTATAGAACTCGTCCCACACGGACCAGACGGCGCTGGCACTCAGCGCGATCATGGCCAAGAAGACTGGCCACAGGATCGACTTAGTGACGACCGGGTCCTGCTCTTCAACCTCGGACGATGCTGCTGGAATGTTGTCAGCCATGGCTTGTTGCTTTCGTTGCAGCGCTGCTCAAACGTTGAACCAAGGTGTCACCCAGAAGTTTTTCACGGTGAACGCGAGGCGGGCGATGATCTTGGCGACCACAAAAATCATCAGAACCCAAAGCTGCAACATGGTCGCGTACTGCACGAGGGACATGCGTTTGCGCATCAGTGGCATGCACTTCACTACCCAAAGGTGTGTGATGCCGCCAACGATGGCGCAGAAACCGCCGACAAAGGCGAGGCCGAAGAAGAACACTTGCCAAACGCCTGTGACGCCGAAGAAGTCATGCAAGTCGTAGTTCACTTGGTGATCCACGCGGTGGTGGTCCCAAGTGTCGCCCAAGTTGAACCACAGCCACCCGGGCCCGCGGATGAAGGTGCCGATGATGACCAACAACACCCACAACACGAGGAAACCAAACAAGAAGGTGGCGATAGCGAATTTGCGCTGCTTCCACGTGTAGTAGCCGTTGCCAAGCGGATTCACGTCGATGTACGGAATCGCCATGAGGCCCATCAAGATGATGCTGGGCAGCACCACGCCTGCGATCCACGGATCGAAGTACACCAGCAGTTCCTGGAGCCCGAGGAAGTACCACGGCGCTTTCGAGGGGTTCATAGTGAGGCTGGGATTCGCTGGTTCTTCCAGCGGTGCGTCGAGAACGATCGACCACACAATCATCACCGTCGTGACGATGATGGCCGCGAGAAACTCGCGCTTCAGCAAGTGCGGCCAGACGTGCACAGTCTTGGGCCAACCCGGCTTCCACGGATAAGGCACGCGATGATGCGTCTTGCGCATGTCCGGATCGAGCTCGAGCGCGGCGATCAACCGATCGTTGCGCCCCGCTTCGCGGAATGCGAGCCATGTGTAGAACGGCACCATCAGCAACAACAGCACGATGGGGACGTTGTCAGGCAACGAAACCAACTCCCAGACTTGATGCCAATCCATCCGTAGCTCCTTGCTCTCAGTCCGTGATTTCGCTTGCGAGCATCACAGGAGCGGGCCCAGAGATGGCCCCGTCTTTCCGGATGCGCCAGAAGTGCACGATCAGCAACACTGCAGCGATGATCGGGATGGCGATGCAGTGCCAAATGTAGGCGCGCAACAGCGCGTTGGCATCCACGACCGAACCACCCAAAAGGGCGAAGCGCACGTCGTTAAATGCAGTGAAACCAAGCTCGGGTCCGAAGGGGCCTTCGTGGCCCATGACCGGCGTTGCGCGGGCCATGTTGGTTCCGACGGTGACGGCCCAGAAGCCGAGCTGATCGTCCGGCAGCAAGTAGCCGGTGAACGAGAGCAACATGGTGAACAACAGCAGCATGACGCCGATGTTCCAGTTGAACTCACGCGGCGGCTTGTAAGAGCCGGACATGAATACGCGCATCATGTGCAGCCACGTGGTGATCACCATGGCGTGCGCGCACCAGCGGTGCATGTTGCGCAGCAGATTGCCGAAGGGCACGTCATGCTGCAAAAACATAATGTCGCGGTAGGCCTCACCCTTGCTCGGGTGGAAATAGAACATCAACAACGTGCCCGTGAGCGTAAGCAGCACAAACAAATAGAAGGTGATACCACCCATGCCCCAAGTGAAGCTGTAGCGGACAGCATCACGATTGATGCGCGCCGGATGCAAGTGCAAGAAGACGCTGGAAAGCACCGCCAGCGAGCGATTGCGAGGCGAATCATCCAACTTGTGCCGGAAGATGGATTTCCAAACTTGCGTTTTCTTCAGCTCTGCTTGGAGTTGCGCAGGCGACTTCGCCTTTGCACGCAGTTTGGTCAGCAACCCGCCGGGGTTGCCTTCGCCTGCCGGGATTTCCGGTTCGGGCGGCGCTTCATCATGGCCATGCGACATGCTTCGTGATCTCCCGCACTCAGACCATCAACAACGGACCGCTGGTGCCCGGCTGCAGATTCTTGAATTGCTTAGTGCCCACATCAAAGTCGTACAGATTGAGCGAATCCACCAACACTTGGCCAGTGGGATCAATCTCGAGATGGCAGCGCAACATGGGCTTCGGCGCTGGTCCCTCATAGTTCATGCCGTCGGAGTCGAAACCCGAACCGTGGCACGGACACTTGAATTTGTTCTCTGCGGGTTTCCAATCCGGCGTGCAACCGAGGTGCGTGCAGCGCGCATAGATCACGAACAACCCCGAAGCATTGCGGCAAACCCAAATGCGGTACTTCTGCTGCCACTTGGTGTCGACGCCAAAGCCATAGTCACCTGGATAACCAATCGTGAAGCGCGTCTTGGGTTCAAACAAAGTGCGCGGGAAAAAGAAGCGCGCAAAACACACTATGAGCAGAGTGATGAACCCCGCCATGGAGTGAAACACAAAGGCGCGGCGGCCTGTGTCACCTGCACTATCTGCAGGCTTCGGTTGTGACGGTTCTTTCGCGCGCGGCGCACGAGGCTGCAAGGCCTCGGCACTCGCCGCTTTCGGAGTCGCTTCGCTGTGGTCTTCTGCCATGGCATGCACGAACGGTGAGCACCGTTCCCTAAGGATCGCCCCCGTAGGGCGGCTGTGGAAACCGACATTGCAATCAGGCGAGCGCGTTGCTGCCGCTGCCGCTGCGATAGTAGGAGCCCTCCTGCCTAGCATCAAGGAAGCGCCTTCACCCTCGATTCGTGCGGCAGGATGCCGCACCGCACTATGCCGCCATGCCGCATTGATGCAAGACAAGAAGCACCGCAACATCTGCAACCATCATCCCTCCCACCGCGCGGGGCTTCTCGCGTGCTGTTCCGTCGGGAAGAGTGATGGTGCGCTGCGGCTCTTCCGAGTCATGGCGCTGTGAGCCAAGTGCGAGTTCACTTTGCCCAAGGGCTTGGTGTGTTCGCGGGAGAATGACCATGGTTGCTCGTGCACTTTGCATCGTCCTCGTGTTGGTTGGCGTAGTCGCTGCGCAAACCGGTTGTGTGAAGGGCGTCATCAAGTGGGAAGGCAAAACTCCCAAGAACGCGCTGATCCAGATGGACTCCGACCCTGTCTGTAAAGCAGCGGGCGAAGGCAAAGAAATGCGCAAGGAAACCACTTTGGTCGATGCCAATGGCAACCTCGGCAACGTGGTGCTTTACATCAGCAAGGGCTTGCCCGAAGGCCAAAAGTGGCCAGTGAAAACGGAAACCATCATGCTCAATCAAAAGGGCTGCACCTACTTCCCGCACATTGTTGCCATGCAACTCGGGCAGAAAGTGGAAATGCGCAATTCCGACAAGACCACGCACAATGTGCATTTCCAGTCCAAACTGAATGGCGACTGGAACCTGACACAGAGCAGCGAAGGCGTTGTGCCCGCAGCGCAAGAGATGAAGCGCGCCGAGATCGGCACTTCGTCGTTCAAGTGCGACATCCACGCTTGGATGGAATCGCGCGTTGCAATTTTTGAGCATCCTTTCTTCGCAGTGTCCGCAGCCGACGGCACTTTCAAGATTGACAACCTTCCTCCCGGCACCTACACACTCAGCGCATGGCACGAAAAGGAAAAGTCTAAGGAAATTGAAGTGACGGTCGCAGCGGGAGCCGCCGCGGACGCCAACTTCTCCTTCGGCAAGAAGTGATTTCCTCGTTCGTGTCGTGAGCAGCAGCGTTCGATTGATGACGGAATGAAATTGGAATGATCGGGGGAGCCTTGCTCCCCCGCAACCATTGGAGACCGCAATGGCGCAAATCAATGCCACGCCCACGAGCCGCCCAGTGCTGCTCGTTCTTGCATTGGCCCTCGTCGTCCTCCTCTGCTACGGCATGAGGGTGGCGTTTGAAAAACCCGGGACCGCATTGAAAGCTGAAATGCTAGCCAGTGCAGGGGCAGGGACCAGCTTCACCTTGGAAGACGGCGCGAGAATCCCAGGGACTGGCAACATCCTCGTCGAGGATGAACTGGTTGCTGTGCAGCGCGTCACTGCTGAAGGCAGCCCGGTGAACAGCGGCATCTTGCTGCTGAACAACCAGCACACCTTCAAGGTGGTGGAGCGCGGAGCTGCGGGCACCAAGGTCACAAACCACGCGGCAGGCGCCAGCGTGAAAGAACCGGGAACGCTGTTCTTCCCAGAGAACTTCGCATCCTTCGGCGATGAGGTGGATGAGCTTTTCTATCTCATCCTCTGGATCACAGGGATCGCCTTCATTCTCACTGAGGGTTTCTTCCTGTTCTGCGTCTTCTCATTCTGGGCCAAGCCCGGCATGCGCGCGCATCACTTGCATGGCCATCACACTCTCGAATTGGTGTGGACACTCGTGCCCGCCATCATCCTCGTGGCCCTCGCGCTCTTGCAAGCCGGCATGTGGAAATCCATGAAGATGGAGATTCCACTCGCTGACTCACCCGATGTGTTTGAGGTGCAAGTGGCCGCACAGCAGTTCCAATGGAACTTCCGCGTTGCAGGCAGCGACGGAAAGTTCGCAACCCCGGACGACGTGCCAAGCGTTGGCGAACTCCACGTCCCTGTTGGCAAGAAAGTGCGCGTCGTGCAGCGTTCGATCGACGTCATCCACTGCTTCTTCTTGCCGAACTATCGCGTGAAGCAGGACGTCGTGCCGGGCCTCGCAGTACCCGTGTGGTTCGACACCTCGCGCGCCGGGCGCTTCCCCATCATGTGCGCCGAGCTTTGCGGCTTGGGCCACACCAAGATGGGCGGCACGCTCGTGGTGCACGAAACAGCAGATTTCAAAACGTGGCTGGAGAAGGAATCAACTCTCTGGACCAGCGAAAACGACGGCCAGGACCGACCGGATTGGTCAGGCGCTTCTTCGAAGATCTGGTGGTGGTGGGACCAACACGATGTTGGGGTGCACTACCAGGGCGAAAAGACGAACCGCTGAGGCGAAGGGACTACAACCATGCACTTACTGGAAGCCACTGACTTCAACGTCACCACCACTCCTTGGCTGGTCATTCTCGGTCTATGCGTCCTGATGGCCTTGGTGCGCCTCATTGCGCCCAAGTTCTACAGCCATTACCTGTGGTCCGGCGACCACAAGATGATCGGCAAACAGTTCCTCGTCTCGTCGCTGCTGTGGGCTGTCGTGGGCGGAGCCTTAGCCCTCGGCGTGCGCTGGCAGTTGGCATGGCCCGGAAGCGAAGTGCCGGGATTCAAAGCGCTCTTCGGTTGGCCTGATGGCGGTGCTGCTCCCGAGCACTACAACATCATGTTCACCATGCATGCCTCGGTGATGATCTTCTTCGTCATCATCCCGCTGCTGGTCGGCGCCTTCGGCAACTTTGTCGTGCCGCTGCAAATCGGCGCGCAAGACATGGCCTTCCCCTTCTTGAATGCGCTGTCCTATTGGCTGATGTGGCCAGCATTCATCTTCATGGCGTTCAGCTTCTATGTCCCCGGCGATGGCGCGGGCGCGGGCTGGACCAGTTACCCGCCGCTTTCAGAAACCATGTTGGGTGACGGCCAAACACTGTGGTGCATGGGCGTGTGGTTCGTTGGTTGGTCATCTATCTGCGGTGCGGTGAACTACATCACCACCATTGTGAAGATGCGCGCCAAGGGCATGACGCTGTTCCGCATGCCGCTGACAAGCTGGAGCATTCTGATCACCAGCATTCTCGTGCTCTGCGCCACTCCGGTCCTCGGCTCTGCCGTGACCATGTTGCTCATGGACCGAGAGTTCGGTTCCAGCTTCTTTGTGCCCGCTGCGCGCGTGGTGTCTGACGCCGCTCAAGCGACCGGCGGAGGTCAGGTCATCCTCTGGCAGCACTTGTTCTGGTTCTACAGCCATCCCGCTGTGTACATCCTCGTGCTCCCAGCCATGGGCATGGTTTCTGACATGCTCGCAAACGCCTGCCGCAAGCCCGTCTTCGGCTACCGCCCGATGGTGTATTCCCTGATCGCCATCGCCTTCTTGGGCTTCGTCGTGTGGGGCCACCACATGTTCCAGTCGGGAATGAACCCGGCCCTCGGCCGCACATTCATGATCGCTACCATGATGATCGCGCTGCCTTCCGCAGTAAAGACCTTCAACTGGCTCGCCACGATCTATCGCTCGCAAATGCAGCTCGAAGTGCACACGCTGTGCTCGCTGGCCTTCGTCTCGATGTGGATCATCGGCGGTCTCTCGGGCATCTTCATGGCGGCAACGCCTGTCGACATCCAGATCCACGACACCTACGCCATCGTCGCGCACATCCACTACATCGTGTTCGGCTCGACACTCTTCAGCGTATTCGGAGCGATCTACTATTGGTACCCGAAGATGTTCGGGCGCACGATGAACAAGCCGCTGGCCTACACGCACTTCATCGTCACCTTCGTCGCGTTCCAGTTCACCTTCTTCCCCATGCATGTCGTGGGCTCGCGCGGCATGTTGCGCCGCACAGCAGACCCATACTTCTACGGCAATCTGCAGGGCATGTTGCCCGTGAATCAGTTGATGACCGTCGCGGCCCTCATCCTTGGTGCTGCGCAGCTCGTCCTCGCCATCAACTTCTTCTGGAGCATGTTCGCTGGCAAGGTTTGCACTGAACGCAATCCGTGGAAAGCCACCACCATGGAATGGAACACGCCCACACCTCCTGTGGGACACGGCAACTTCGACGTCATCCCCGAAGCGCACCGTGGGCCCTACGAATACGCCGATCCTGACGCTGCGGAAGACTTCACGCCGCAATTCCAGGCACCAGCAGGCAGCGCCAAGCCTGTGCCACACGCTCACTGAGCGAATACTGGTCCATGACTTCCTCCAACGACACCACCAAAGCGCTCAGCGGACGCGGGCTTCACGCCTTCGCCGCGGTGCTGTTGGTCACCACGCTCTTCCTGCTCTTCGCAGGCGGACAAGTGACCAGTACGGACAGCGGTGATGCGGTGGATTCGTGGCCGTTGCCGCTGCGCGTGAAAATGCCTGAAATGGTGGGCGGCGTGTTTTGGGAATTGGGTCATCGCCACGTGGCCGGATTCACCGGACTACTCACCGGGGCATTCGCGCTCACGGTGTTGTTGCGCTCACGCCAAGCGCACGCCCCTGCTCCGTGGGTGCGACGCCTTGCCTATGCCGCTTTCGGTTTGGTGCTGGCTCAAGCTGCCTTGGGCGGCCTGCGTGTGCTCGTCGGCACGAAGTTTCCTGGCGTCGCAAGCACTCCTGATGAACCGATGGTCATTCGCGCGATCGCCATTGTGCACGCCCTCATGGCGCAAGCCTTCCTCGCAGTAGTCACCACACTGTGGGTGGCCACGCGCCAAGGGTTTGGCAGCGGTGAACGCATCGCCTTGCCGCAACTAGAGCGTCGCGCCAAGATCGCGTTGGCCGCTGTGATGTTGCAAATCGCACTCGGTGCTTGGCTACGACACACCATGACAGACATGGGCATCGTGCTGCATGTGATCGGCGCACTTGTGGCCCTTGTGGCCCTCGCACGTGTGAGCGGCGCGGTGCTCAGCACCGAACTCGCACGCATTGCCAGCCTGCGTTGGCCCGCGCATGCGATCGGCCTCGTGGTCACATTGCAGATTCTGCTCGGAGTCGCCACGCTCCTGCTCGTGGAAGACGGCACGGCGCGCACCGCAGCGTTCAACTTCAAGGCTGTAGTCCCGAGCCTGCACTTGGTCATCGCTGGTGTGCTGGTGATGTATGTGCAGATTCTCTGGGTGCGGTCGTGGCACACGCCCGCAGCGCAAAGCAGCAATGTCGGTGTCGTTCGCGAGGTGCTCGCATGAGCGCCGCCACCATGCCGACGGTGCTTGCACCGACACGTCTTCGTGCTTGGATAAGCCTGCTGAAGCTGCGCCTCAATGTGCTCGTCATCGTGGCTGCACTCGCGGGCTATCTCTTGGCTTTGCCTGTTCCGCGCAACATCGACGTGATCGCGCTGCTGGCCTTGAGCGTCGGAGTCTTGCTTTCTGCGGGTGGCGCAAGTGCCATCAACATGGCTCTCGAAGCCCACCTCGATGCACTGATGGAACGCACGCGTGGACGGCCTGTGCCCGCAGGGCACATCAGCAAGGATGAAGCCATCATCTTTGGCAGCGTCTGCACTGCGCTCGGTGTGGGCGTGTTGTTCTTTGCGCTCGGACCCGTGCCGGCCGCGCTCTCTGCGGCCACGGTGCTCCTCTATGTCGGTGCGTACACGCCGCTGAAAACGCGCTCGAACCTCAACACCATTGTGGGCGCCATCCCTGGTGCACTGCCCGTGTTGCTCGGCTGGGCCGCTGCAGGAGCGCCCTTCAGTGCTGCGGCCTTGAGCTTGTTCACGCTCATCTTCGTGTGGCAGTTCCCACATTTCCTCGCCATCGCCACACTGCATCGCGAGGACTATGCCCGGGCCGGTTTCAAGATGCTGCCCGTGGACGATCCGCAGGGCCTGCGCACAGCGCACCGAGTTCTGCTGCACGCGCTCTTGTTCGTGCCTGTGAGCATCTTGCCTGCATGTCTCGGCCTCGGCGGCGCTGTTGCACTCTGGGGCTGCCTCGCATGCGCCATCTTTTTCCTCGGAGCTGCACTCTGCTCGGTTTTGACGCGCAGCCTCGATTCGTGGAAGTTTCTGTTCTGGGCATCACTGTTGGTGCTGCCCGTGCAATTCGCATTTCTGTTGGCCGATGCCATGACCGCCTCGTAAGCATCAGGGCGCCTCGCGGCGTCCGAAGGAACTGAAAACATGTCTTCAGATCATCACGCTCTGCCCCACATCGAAACCGAAGGCAACTTCGAGTTCACCAACGGCAAGTTCGCCATGTGGCTCCTGATCGTGTCGGACGCTATGGCCTTCATCGGGTTCCTCGGCGCCTACATGGTGCTGCGGATCTCGGCGGTTGGCGAGCCTTCGCTCACAGGTCTGCCGTGGCAACCAGCTTGGAGCTTGCCGATGGACTTGATCCTCACGGGGTTGAACACCTTCGTGCTGATCTGTTCATCCGTGACCATGGTGAAAGCCCTCGCTGCGCTGCAAGACGGCAACCAAGCAGGGCTCAAGAAGTACCTCGCCATGACCATGCTCGGCGGCGCCTTCTTTGTCAGCTTCCAGTACTACGAATGGACGCACTTCGTGCACGAAGGCATCACCATTCAGGGCATGAAGCTGGTGGACTTGGACACCGCAATGACGCGCGGCGCTGCGGCCGGCAACAAGCTGACCAAGCTCGAGATGGCCGCGCAGATGTATGGCAAGCGTCGCTTTGAGGGAACTCCTGACGCGCCGGCCGCGTTGCCCACTGGCAAAGGCGCCCAAGATTTCCGCAGCGGCAACTTCACGGAAGCCGAGTACCTCTTCCTAGAACTCGCAGTGCGCGACCGTGCCAACGCGGATTTGCGTCCTGTGCAAGGCGGCATCATTCATCACACGGCGTACGGCGTGCCAGGCACGACCAACGATCCCAAAGGCCGCACTGGCCGCGAATTGCAAGAGGAACTCGAAGCCGCGGAGCCCGCACAGCGTGGCAGCGTCATCCAAGCGCATCGCGCAGCAGGCTCGCGCGTAGCCAGCTTGTTCTGCTCCAGCTTCTATGTCTTGACGGGTTTCCACGGCCTGCATGTGGCGGTCGGCGTGCTTTATCTCGGCATCCTCCTGATCCGCGCTTTCCAAGGTGCGTACACCCGCGCCAACAGCAGCATCATCGAAGTCGCGGGCTTGTACTGGCACTTCGTAGACCTTGTCTGGGTGTTGTTGTTTATGCTCATCTATCTCATCTGAGCGGAGAAAACCATGTCCCATCAAGACCATGCTCACCCTGCTGCAACAGCTCACGCTCACCCTCCCTACTTGAAGGTGTTCGCACTTCTCGTGGCCCTCACGGTCGTGGAAGTGGTGGTCCCCTTCGTGCTGACTGGCAGCCGCGGCATTGCAGCCACATTGCTGATCGTCATCTCCGTGGTGAAGATCCTCTTCATTGCGCGCTACTTCATGCATTTGAAGTTCGACGCGAAGATCCTCGGGTTGGTGGCTTGCGCGCCGCTCGTGTGCGCCAGCATTCTGTCCTTTGTGCTGCTCTGGGATCACTGATGCAAGCGAGAGGCGCTGCGGCGCCTCTCAACTCACCCATGCAACGCTGGCTACCATTCACACTGTTTCTCTTGCTCGGCCTTCTGCCGGGCACGGCCTACGCCTGACCCAACTGCAAGGCGGCGGTCGCTGCCAACGACAAGAACGGCGAAGGCATGGCATTGGCCTACAACCTCAGCATCTATCTCATGATCGGCGCGGTGCTGAGCCTCGGTTGCTGGGTTGTATTCATGGTGCGCAAGGCCGACCGCGCCCACGCTGCCCAGGTCGGCGACTCGGACTCCTAGACACTGCGGCCTCCATGGGCCTCGCGTCTCACTGCATACACTGGAGCGCCATGCGCATCATTCCCACGAGCCTCACGCTGCTGCTCCTGTTTGCCACGGTCAACGCGCAAGATTCTCACGCACAAGCGGAACTCCCGCGTCTTGGTTTCCGTTTGCCGACATTCAGCTTCGAGCGTGAAGACGGCAGCGCTTGCGGCTCCGAAGAACTCAAAAACGAAGTCTGGATCGCTGACTTCATCTACACCTACTGCAGCGGACCTTGCCCAGCCATGACATCGGCCATGGGCAAGTTGCAAACGGAGCTGCGCTCGCTGAACGGCCTGAAGCTCGTGACGATCACCGTGGACCCCGAGCGCGACACGCGCAACGCGCTGCACGACTATGCGCAACGGAGCGGTGCCGATCCGACGCGCTGGGCCTTCCTACGCGGCACACCAGAATCCACAGCGCAACTCATGCGTGAGGGCTTCAAGCTCGGCGACCCAGGCGACCCCATCAATCACAGCACGCGCTTTGTCCTTGTAGACTGCGGCCTCGTGGTCCACGGCATCTACGACCACGAAGACCCGGCCAGCATGGAGCGCCTCGTGCGCCACACACACATGCTGCTTGGACAAGAGCCGAAAATGGACCTGAGTTTTTTCCCACCCGTGAATGCCACATTGAATGGGCTTGCAGCAATCTTGCTCTTCGTGGGTTGGCGCCGCATCAAGCGCCGCGACTTCGCAGGTCACAAGCGCGCCATGCTCGCGGCCTTCACCTGCTCGGCCGTGTTCCTCGCTTGCTACCTCACCTACCACGCACTCAAAGCCGGAGTGGTCACGAGCTTTCCAGAAGCGCATCCCACAGCGCGCATCGTCTACCTCTTTATTCTCGGGACGCACACTGTTCTCGCGGTAGCAGTGCTGCCTTTCATCATCCAAGCCATCCGCCAAGGCTTGAAAGACAACCGCCCGAAACATGTCCGCGCCGCGCGCATCGCCCTACCGGTGTGGTTCTACGTTTCCGTGACCGGCGTGGTCATTTACTTCATGCTCTATCAGTGGTTCCCGGCATAGTTTCTCGGCTGCTGTCCCACCGCGGCATACAGCTATGATGGCCGCCCACGATCGGAGGAATCATGCACGAGTTGCGCTTTCCCGGAGATGCCCGCAAGGCGGCCGATGCCGCCAACACCATTCTGCTTCTGGCCAGCGCTGACGCTTGGTCGGAAGGCTGGCCTTTCAACAGCATTTCCAAAGAGCTTGGCGCAGCGGCCGCCTCGTTGATGAAGGGCCTGAAGCCCGGCAGCACGGGAGCTCTGGCTGAAACACGTGTAGCGACGAAACGACTCGTGGTGGCGGTGCTGCCTACGAAGTTGTCGCGCCACAATTGCCCAGCGCGCAACGAAGCCGTGCTCTCTTGCGCCAAGCGCGCGCGAATCGAAGGAGAGTCGTTGGCGCTCGTGTGCCTCGATGCTCCGGCCCATGGCGAAGCCGTGGCCGTGGCGCTCAGCCGCGCGTTGCCGAATTTCAGCCGCAAGACCGAGGCCACAAAAAATGTGCGCCTCGCGGTGGCTGCGAGCGACCGACGCGGACATCCGGTTGCGTTCGATCAACGCACGCAGCATGTGGTGGCCGCTTCGCGTTGGGCTGCAGAGTGCGTCGATACGCCTCCCGCAGATCTCAACACCGACACTTTCGTCACACTCACGCGCAGCTTCATCAAAGGCTTGAAGGGCGTGAAAGTGACTGAGATCGTCGGCCCTGCGCTGCTGAAGAAGCGTTGCGGCGGCATCCATGCCGTCGGGCGCGCCGCGATGAAAGCGCCGCGCTTGCTGATCCTCGAACACGGGCCGAAGAAGTCGAAGCGCACAGTGGCTCTGGTCGGCAAAGGTGTGGTCTATGACACCGGCGGACTGTCACTGAAACCGACAACCGGCATGTGCACCATGAAAGGCGACATGGGCGGCGCCGCCGCTGTTGTGGGCGCTTTCAAAGTGCTTGTGGAATCGGGATTCAAAGGACGCCTCGTCGCGTTGGCGGCGCTTGCAGAAAACGCCATCGGGCCAGATTCATATCGCAACGATGACATTCTCACGCTGCACTCCGGGCACACGGTTGAAATCAACAACACCGACGCCGAAGGGCGTTTGCTGCTCGCTGATGCCGTCAGCTATGCCGCGCGCGTGCTGGAAGCCGAAGTCATCATTGATGTCGCCACGCTCACAGGCGCGCAACTCGTAGCCACAGGCATGCGTCACGCCGCTGTGGTCAGCAATCGCCAAGGGCTGGAAGAACTCGCCGTGCAATGCGGCAAGTCCAGCGGCGACCTCGTGCATCCCCTGCCCTTCGCGCCAGAGTTTTATCAAGCAGAGTTCGCTTCGGCTGTGGCCGACATGCGCAACTCGGTGAAAGACCGCTCGAACGCGCAGTCTTCGTGCGCGGCACAGTTCGTGTGGGCGCATATTGACGACATAGATCCACACTGGCTGCATGTGGACATCGCTGGGCCAGCATTCCGCGACGATCGCGGCACAGGCTTCGGCGTCGGGTTGTTGGCATCTGTCGCCGAAGAGCTCGGCGCAGCGGATCTGAAGAACTGATTTCTTGCAACGGAGGTCTGCCATGAGCGTCATTCCAGAGCGTCTTAGAGCTTTGCGCGGGCTCACCGCTGAACACGGCATCGACGATTTCATCGTGTTGAGCGTCGATGAACATCTGAACGAGTACTTGCCGCTGCATGGTGCACGACGCGAATTCATGAGCGGCTTCACAGGCTCTGCCGGAGACTTGCTCGTTGGGCGCAGCGACGCGTGGCTCTACACCGATGGTCGCTATCACATGCAAGCCGGTTTGGAGCTCGAAGGTAGCGGCTTCTCGTTGATGAAAGTCGGCACGCCCGGATCGCGGTCACTCATCGCGGACATCGAAGAACGCATCAAGTGCGGCAAGAGTCATGTGGTGGGCGTCGACCCGATGACCGTGCCCTTCGGATTCTCCGAGATGCTGACGGAGCGCATCGAGCGTCTTGGCGGCAAGGTTGTGGAAACACCGATCAATCTCGTAGATCGCGTGTGGCGCACGCGTCCGAAGAATGCGAACTCGCGCCTCATTGTGGTGCCGCCAGAATGGTGCGGCCAAAGCACCGCCGAGAAACTCGCCGTCGTTCGTGCAGATCTTGCTGCCGCGGGCGCCGACGGCATGGCCGTAGTGAAACTCGACCAAATCGCTTGGTTGATGAACCTGCGCGCCAAGGGCGACATCCCCTACAACCCTGTGTTCGAGGCGTTCATGTACCTCGACGCGCAGACGCTGCACTTGTTCTTGCGCTCGCCAGCCGAACGCTTGCCCGCGGGGTTCGATCCCAAGTGCGGCGGTTTCGTGGTGCATGCCTACGAAGAGTTCGCTCCGTTCTTGCGCACGGTGAAAGAGCGCGTGTCTATCGACCCGTCAGGCATCACCTTGGGCGTGGTCTCCGCGTTGCAAGGTGCCGGCGCGCTCATC
The DNA here is from genome assembly GCA_009691765.1 of Planctomycetota bacterium. Lineage (GTDB taxonomy): Bacteria > Planctomycetota > SXUL01. The sequence goes on from SIAO01000015.1 coordinate 46,038, forward strand.
GTGCCGATGCTCTCGCCCATCGAACTGCGCAAGTCCATGAAGAACCCCGCAGAACAGGACGCGCAACGCCGCGCCAATCTGCGCGCGTCGGTGGCCAAGACGCGAACACTGCTGTGGCTACGCCGCGAGCTGGATGCCAAGCGACTTGTCACGGAAGACTCTGCACGCCTTGCCATCGAGGCCTATTACGCCGAGCAAGAGGGCTACTTCGATCTGTCGTTCAACACCATTTCCGCAACCGGCGCGCACGGAGCCATCATTCACTACGGCGCTTGCGACAACACGCCACTCAAAGATGGGGACCTATACCTCATCGATTCCGGTGCGCACATCGCTGGTGGCACTACCGACGACACACGCACGGTGGCCGTCGGTCGCTGCGATTCAGAGCGCCGCAAGGTTTACACGCTGGTTCTGAAGGGCCACATCCAAGCAGCGCGCCAGACCTTCCCGGAAAACACACCGGGCACTGCCTTGGACGCTTTGGCTCGCGCACCACTGTGGAATCAACATCTCAACTACGACCACGGCACTGGCCACGGCGTCGGCACATTCTTGAATGTGCACGAAGGCCCGTTCGCCTTGAGCGAGCGCGAGCGCAAGTCTTATGCCACCACGCCGCTCAAGCCGGGCATGGTCACCAGCATTGAGCCTGGCTATTACCGCGAAGGGTTTGGCGGTGTGCGCCTCGAGAACTTGTATCTCCTGCGCAAGACGCACGACGACGCTCTCGGCCGCGCGTGGATAACGCTGGATCCGCTCACATGGATCCCGTTCGATCCGGAGCTGGTGGAAGATTCACTCTTGGATCCGGCAGAAACCGAGTGGCTCGACAACTACCACCGCGGTTGCATCGAAATCCTCTCGCCTCTACTGCCGGAAACTGAGCGCTTCGAACTACGCACCATGCTGCGCTGAAACGCAGCATGGCGACGTGGTCTCGAACTCAATCGCCCTGCTTGAGGGAGCCCTTGAGTTGCTCTGCTTGCTCCAGAGCTTTCTTGCCGGCGAAAGTACCTTCATTCTTCTTGATGAAGGCTTCGAGCTCGGTCACACGCTTTTCAGCGTCCTTCTTCGACTTCAGAGGTTCAGCCGTGAGCGCTTCGAGAGCCTTCTGAGCCTTCATGCCCTTCTTCGCTGCGTCATTGCTAGCGAAGGCGGCCAACTTCGCGCGCGCCGCGGCTTCTTCCGGCAAGCCCTTCGCGGATTTCAGCAAGCGCTGAAGTTCGCGTTCGGCACCGAGAAAATCGCCTTCTACAGACATGCCATCGGCTGACGCGAGCGAGCCAGCAACCATGCCTTTCACAGCGTCAGCGACTTTCGTAGCTGTCTCGCCATTCGCAGCATCTTGCAGCAGTGCCTGAGATTCCTTCAGCGCGGCGGCATAGTCGCCCTTGCTGATGGCAGTACGCACCTTGGCGAATGGCTTCGGGAGTTCCCAGAGTGGTGTCGTCAGCGCGCCAGTGCACGCAGCCTTCACCATCTCGTCCGTGATTTGGTTAGGCCCGCCATCGAAGACGACCTTGCCGCTCGCATCCACCAGCATGGCATGCGGAATGCCGCTCACGCCGCAAGCGCGCATGAACTTGCCGCCCTTGTCGTAGGCGTAGCCGTACTTGGCGCCCTTCTCTGCGATCCACTTTTCCGTGGGCCCAGTGGCTTCACTGGTCACTGCAACAACAGTAAGACCTTCGGCGCCGAACTTGTTTTGGAGCTCGTTGAGGTGGCTGACCGCCCCTCCGCACGGGCCTCACCAGAAGGCGAAGAACTCGTAGAGAACTGCACGACCAGCAAGGTCGGCGCTGGATTTCGCGCCCGTCTGGGCGAACCCTTCCAATTCCGGAGGTGACAGACGCGCACCAACCGCAACTTGCGCGGTGGCGAGGCCACCGAGCAGCAGCAAGCAGGCACAGAGAACAGCGAAACGGCGCATAGATGGCTCCTTAGGTCCCTTGGGTGGTGGGACCGCCACACTATACGCCCTTCCGGTCACTTGGAGCCCAAGACTTCAGTGCGCCGCACTGCCTTGTTTCTCGGCGGGATCAATATGCATCCACTTCGTGAGAATGGGTGAAATCAGCATCACGAGCAGCCCTGCGCCGAGGGCGTAAATGGCGATTTGACCGAACACCCCACCGTAGACGCCAATCGTCTCGATGGGCGGCGGAATCACGGTTTTGCCAGCCTCACCGTGCCCCACACCTGTGAGCGCTGCGATCTGCGCTGCCAAGAAATTGGAGAAGGCCATGGCCAAGAACCATCCGCCCATGACGGTGCTCACCATCTTGGCTGGCGACAGCTTCGTCACCATGGACAAGCCCACGGGTGACAGGCACAGCTCGCCGGTTGTTTGCAACAGATAGCCGAGCAACAGCCACTCGACACCGCAGAATCCATGCGCGTCGGAGTTCTGGGCGCCATACCAGAAGGCACCAAACCCGAGTCCGAGCTGCATCAATCCAAGACCGAACTTGATGGGTGTGCTCGGTTCGATTCTGCGTGCAGCCAAGAAGCCCCACAGTGCCGTGAGCAACAAACCAAACACCAAGATGAAAATGGGATTCACGGCTTGGAACACCGAGGCCTTCAGTGCCTCGCCACCGATACCCATGCCGACATGCGCCTGCGTTGCTCTGAAACTCACAGTGCCCACGGTGGCGGGATCTGCGTCATCTCTGGCCTTCTCGGCACCAGCAATGTCTTCAAGGGTGTAGCGCTTGCCATTCACTTCCACGCCCAAAAACTCCTGCGTGATGGCGGCGTCCGTCACTTGCGTGCCGACATCCGCTGTGGTGAGCACCTTGTCGTTCACCACGATGTCCACGTTGCGATCTGTGAAGTTGTTCACCGAGCTGCCGGCCTGTTCGAAGAAGGCCCAGAACAGCATGGAGAAGAACATCAAGATGAACACGACGAAAAGGCGCTGACGTTCCACCTTCTGGCTGCGGATCGCTGTGATGATCAACGAAAGGAACGCGAGCCCACCAAAGACGGAAAGAACGATTCCGGCCTTCTTGTCGTGCTGCAGCAGCAGCGCAAACACCGGGATCATCACAAGGACACCAACGGCGATGGTGAGTCCATTCGAGATGCCGAGGAAGGACTTCGCCCGGATGGCGCCTGGGTCTTTGGGTTGGCCAACTTCACCAGGAAAACCGCCACGTGACAGGGCGATCACGGATGCAAGCGCTGACAGCACCAGAGCCACAGCCATGGCGATATTGACGGCCACCACCTGAGGGCCGCCGGCGTTGAACTTCACGAGCGACCAAGCTGTGACCAACGCGCCAGCGCCAATCAGTAACTGCGTCACGCGCGTCGGCATCACAAACACCGCGAGGCCAATAAGCATGCCGATGGTGGCCAAGCCGAATCCATAGTGCCAACCGTACTTTTCGCCGATGTAGCCGCAAAGCAGCGGCGAAAGCGCCGCGCCGAGATTGACGCCCATGTAGAAAATGGTGAAACCACCATCGCGCTTGCCGCTATCGGCCGGATAGAGCGCACCCACCATGGTGGAAATGTTCGGTTTGAAGAAACCGTTGCCGAGAATCAGCAACGACAACGCGACGAAGAACGCGTTCGCACTCTCGACCATCATCACGCCGTGACCAGCCGCCATCAGCAAGCCGCCGATGACCACCGCACGCCGTTGCCCAAGGATGCGGTCCGCCAACATGCCGCCGATGAACGGCGTGGCATAGATCATCGAGGTGTAAGCGCCATACACCGCGTAGGCCTGCCCATCGGTGTACTGCAGGAACCCCTTGATCATGTAGAACACAAGCAAGGCGCGCATGCCGTAGTAGGAGAAGCGCTCCCACATCTCGGCAAAGAACAACATGAACAAGCCGGTGGGATGGCCGAGGACGGTGCGCTGGTTGCCGCTGATGGCTGTGCTCATGAAATCTCCTACGCCGTAGCCTAAAAAGCCCGCCCGGCGGTATTGGGCGGGATCCTACACGACTGCGTGCAGCAGCCTCACACCCCGTGCTATGTTCGCCGCGATGGCTGACTTCACCTCTCCACTCGTCTGGATCGATCTCGAAATGACCGGTCTGGACTCCGACCGCTGCCACATCATCGAGGTCGCCACGCTCATCACCACTGGGACGCTGGAGCTCGTGGCTGAAGGCCCGAACCTCGTCATCCGCTTGAACGACGAAGAGCTTTCCACCCTCTCCGACTGGAGCCGCGACCACTTCACGCGCAGCGGGCTCATTGAGCGCAGCCGCAATAGCCCCGTGAGCCTCGCCGAAGCTGAAGCTCATACACTCAAGTTCGTCTCCGCACACTGTTCCAAAGGCACATCGCCGCTCTGTGGCAACAGCGTGCATAACGACCGAGCGTTCCTCGCGCGACGCATGCCCGCGCTGCACGACTGGCTTCATTACCGCAACGTGGATGTCTCTTCGATCAAAGAAGTCGGACGGCGTTGGTTCGGGAATGGCTGCGCGCCGCCCAAGAAGTCCGACAAACACGAAGCTCTCGAAGACATCCGCGAATCCGTCGCCGAACTGCGCTGGTACCGCGACCACCTCTTCGTGCAGCAGCCGCGCTAGTGGTTCGCGAGGGTTCGCGAGGGCTCCGCACGGACCGAGGGGACTACGCAATCCGGGTTCGGATGCACTCCAACGGATTGCTCCGCCCCCTCGGTCCGTGCTGCGCCCTCGCTCACTCTTGCCTCGGCGAACGGAATGCTCCGCCCCCTCGGTCCGTGCTGCGCCCACGCTTGGATAGGATGCGCACGCCATGGCACACATCAGTCGCGAACTTCATGTCGTGCGGAGCTACGAACTCGATTCGTACGGCCACGCCAACAACGCAGCCATCGTCCAGTGGTTCGAGCACGGACGCAATCGGCTGCTTCAAGACAACGGCTTCGATTACGGCAATATCGAGGCGCGCTGGGGTGTGCGTTTCGTGTTGGTGTCCAGCAAGGTGGACTACAAGCACTCGCTACGCATGGGCGATCGCGTAGAACTCAGTGCAACGGTGACCAAACTTGGGCGCACGAGCACCACATTTGCACAGCAAGCGGATCTGATGGCGCCCGACGGCACTCACACTGTCGCGGCTGTTTGCGAAAGCATCATCGTGTGGACCGACCCAGGCATGACGACCCCGCAGCCCATCCCGCCGGAATTCCGCTCCCTCTACGGTTAGTGCCCCCTCCGCGCGAACCACCGTGGTGTCGCCGCGGAACGCGGGCATCATGGCGCGCGTGAAAGCACTGACGGCTGCTGACTTCCCGTTCGCGTTCGAGCCCGCTGTACGGGAAGCGGGAGATGTTTTGTGGAGCGAGGGCAAGGTGCACCTCGTGGAAGGCAGCAAGCCCGAAGGCGGGCGTGCCAAGGTCGATTTCTTCAGGCGCCACCACGATGTGATGGCCGAACGCATTCCCGGCGGTGTGGTGCACGATTGCAC
>SIAO01000026.1 GCA_009691765.1 Planctomycetota bacterium
CGTAGTTTCTTGTCAGCGACATCAACCACTGCGTGCCAAGGGTCGCGGTCGCAGCTGCCGTAAGCTGCAAATCTGCGGGGGCAAGCGTGAGGCCCGGAATCTGCTGAGGGGTGTATTGATTCGTGTTGTTACCAAGGCCGAGTTGGCCGTAGGCGTTCCAGCCCCACGCCATCACCGTGCCGTCGCTTCTCAGTGCAAGGGTGTGGAAAACTCCCGCGCTGATCTGCGCACTATGCGGTGCGGGTGGATACCACTGACCAACACCTTGATTCGGGATCAGAGCAAACACGCAAGCCGACATAACGAAACACATCAGTAGCATTTGCATTGGGGCACTCCTTCGATTCGAACTCAAGCAATCATTACACAGTAGTCCTCGTTCTTGTCGGAGTTTCATAAAGTACACCATATGCACGGCGTAAAAGTTATCCGCGTGCAAGCTCGGCACCGTGCAGCCGGAGGAAACTACGGCTGCCAACGGAGGTCTTGAGCCGCGGCGCGGCGTTCGAAGTCGGCTTGGGCGGAAGCGTCGCCACCAAGTTGCGCAATGCGAGCGCGAAGGCGGAGAAGCGTGGGCTGGCGCCTGTCGTCTGGTGCGGACAATGCGGCCACTCGCGTGCGCACGGCGGAGAGCGATGCGCGCCGAGCCTCGGCTGCGCGCACAAGCATGCGCGCTTCGAGCACGCGTCCTCGCGGTGACGCTCGCAGGCGTGCTGGGATTTCAGCCAACGCTGCGTCGACAGCGTCGATGCCTTTCACGGCAATAGCCGGGCCAGCAAATTCGAGCGCCTCCAAAGCGCCGCCATGCTGCGTTGCGAGGAATTGCAACGCTTTGTCATCTCCAGCGGCGTGGGCCTCGAGTGCTTCAGCGCGCAGATCGGCGTGCCACGCAGCGCGACAACACCACGCAACACAGAGCAAAGCTACAACGACCGAGAGCGGAGCCAGACCGCGGTGTGCGGGCTGCGTGTCGGTGATCGGCAAAGCGAGAGCGAACAACCATCCAGCGGCGGCGCAAGCGCCCGGAATGAACAAGTCGCTATCCACGAATCCATGGAATGTGAACGCAGCGAGTCCGAAGGCGAGAGGCGTGCGCAGGTTTTCAAGTTGAACCACGCAGCGTGTCGCGTGCAGAAAAAACAAGAACAACAATGCGCAACTCAGTGCTGCCCAGCTTGGCGATTCCAAGGTCAACGGCAATGGGCTGAGCATAGGAACAGCCAAGGGCGCAAGGAGTGTTCCCGAAAACGCGCCCGCGCTGAAAGCCCGCGAGAGCGAATGAGGTGTGGTGCTTGCAGCGAACGCGGCTGGAGTCCGCCGACGGAAGATCAGGAATAAACCCACGACAGCGCCAAGCGGCGCGAGTCCCCCTTCCAGCAACAACTGCAACCATGCGTTATGCGCTGAAGAGCTCCACGCTTCCCCCGGACGCAAAACTCCTTCGCCTGCCACAGCGAAAGTGCCGAAGCCAATGCCTTCGGGGCTCCAGTCTGCGAAGATGCGCACAGCAAGGCACTGGAAATCCACGCGCTCACGCAACGAGAGAATCTTGAGCGCCATGAACTCCGGCATGGGGACACCGCACACAGCGAGCAGCCACAGCACCAATGCGCCGACACCGACGAGCATGAGCGAGAGCAGTACGCAGCGCACCACGCCGCGAGAGACGCGCAGAAAAAATGGAGCTGTTGCTGCGGCCGCGAGGAATGCGCCCGCACTGCCTGCCGCGACGAACGCTGCTGCGAGCAGCGCGGCTGGCAGGAGCGCAGCAGCGCGCGTCATCAACGTTGCTGCGCGGCCCTGCGCGGCGGCACGCTTTTGCAGCAACGCACAACACGCGAGCGGCAACAGCAGCAGCAGCACCGCTGCGAAAGTGTTGGCGCTTTGCAACGGGCCCGTGGCGCGGTCCGAAGCGAGGAACGCGCGGCCCTTTTCAGTGGCTAGGAGATCATGGCCGCTTTCCGTGGCCAAGTGTTGCACGGCGTCGCGTTGGTAAAGCGTTTGAGCGAGACCGATGACGGCGCACAAGCAGAGCAGTGCCAGCAGCGGGCGCAGCAGCTCGCGCGCAGAACATCCTTGTTGCACGAGGCCGCGCAGTGCGAGGGTGCCTAAGGCAACACACACAAAGACAGTGCCAGTCTGGAGTGCTTCATGAGAGCCGGGGAGCATCCCGGGGAGTGCAGCCAACGGCAGTAACAGCGCCGCGAATCCAAGGTCGGGCAATCCTTGCAATGCCTGTTGCAACAAGAGCGTCACCGAGCCAAGGACGATGAGCACCAGCGGTAACAGTGCTGGCAGCGGACCTACCACAACGGGTGGAACCAGCAGAGTGAGCGCGAAACCAGCGCCGAGCAACAACGCACCGAGCATTCCGAGTGGGCTGTGCGTTGGCGCAGCGTGCGACGCTCGCTTATCGGCGAAGCGCGTCACACCATCTTGCGCGGCGAGATTCATGGACGTGTGATGGTGCGCACCACCAGCAGCAACAAAGCCAAACTCCCTGGTATCCACACCGCGCAACTGATTTCGCCTGGGATGAAAAAGAGCAGCGGCAGCGCGCCAAGCATTGCGAGGCCCCAGAGCCAGATCACTGCGGCGTGGCGTGTGAAACCGCTGCGCGTGAGTCGATGCGAAAGATGGTCGTGCCCCGCGGTGAATGGGTGAACGCCGCGCTTGAGGCGCGTCACGCACACTGTTGCGAGATCGGCGAGCGGCACCGCCAACAACAGCGCGGGCCCGACGAGCGAGAACCATGGCACGGCGCTGCCCGCAGGGCGCAACGCAAAAGTGTGCGCCACTGCGAGACACGCGAGCAAGAAGCCAAGGCTCGTGCTGCCCGCATCGCCGAGAAAGACGCGCGCGTGCGGAAAGTTGTTGGAGAGCACCGCAAACAAGGCGCCAGCGAGGCAGAGCAGCAAGCCTGCGACAAACACTTCACCACCGGCGAGCGCGAGCGCCAAGAGATTGAGCGTAGCGATGAACGCGATGCCAAGGCACAAGCCATTCATGTTGTCGATGAAATTGAAAGCGTTGGTGATGGCCACGATGAACACTATGGTCAATGCGGCATCGAGAGCCACCACGTCGGTGAGCTGAACACTCAAACCGGCAAGCACCGGCAGCGCAGCGGCGGCGAATTGCACAGCGAGACGCAACAAAGGGCTGAGGCCGCGGCGATCGTCGATGGCACCCAAAAGCAGATTCACGAAAGCGCCCGCGAGCACAAAAGCCAATTGTGGCGAGCGCTGCGCGAGGCCTTGCGCGTGCAACGGAGCGTCCGCCGGCAAGAGCGCAGCGAGATCGTTGCGTCCGGCGAGCAACACGGCTGCGAGAGCGGGCACACCCACGGCGAGCAGCAAAGCCAAACCACCGACGAGTGGCACAGGTTGCGCGTGATCTTTGCGACCGGCGGGACGATCCATGAACCCGTAGCGTTTCGCGAGGGCGCGCAGCGGTGGCAACGCGGCTTGCGCGAGCGAATACCCCGCCAAAAGCAGCAGCGCGCAAGGGTAGGGCGTCATGCAAGTTGCCGGAACGGGGCGCCATGCGCGGCGAGAATCTTGCGACAACTGCGGACCATGGTTGCTCCTGCGTGCGCGTGGCGCGGCAATTCCACGGCCACGACACCGTCGAAGCCGATTTGCGCGAGCGCGGCGAGCAACGCGGGCAAGTCCAAGTCCCCTTCGCCGAAGGGTAGATGTTCATGCACGCCATAGCGCATGTCTTCGATGGCCACCCAAGCAAGATGCGCGCGTTCGCGTAACAAGACTTCGTGAGGCACGCCTTCGTTGTTGGCAATGATGTGGCCGCAGTCCAGCGACATGCGTAATGCTGGATGCGCGCCGCAAAGCTGATGCAGCTCGTGCCAGTCGGCGACGGTTGCCACCAACATGCCCGGTTCGGGTTCGAAGCCGAGCACCAAGCCGTCCGAAGCGGCTGCATCCAAGAGCGGCAGCAGTCGTTCGCGCAGTCGTTGCCACGCGCGCTGCGGCGGCATGTTTTCAGGCAGCACACCAGACCACAGCGAAACGCACCGGGCTCCAAGTTGGCGCGCGAGCTGCATGCAATCACGCAGAAACGCGGAACGGACAGTTGCGGGACCACCGTCGTCCAACAATGTCGGCCAATGTTTGCGTCGTGGATCCAAGAGAAAGCGCGATCCCGTTTCGACGATGCAATCAAGATCGAGCGTGGCGAGTTGCGTTGCTGTGCGCCGAACTTCCGCAGCGTAATCATCGCGGCGCGGATCGAGATGCGCCGCATCTGGCGTGATGACCACAGCGCGATAACCCTCGTCGCGCAAGAGTGCGAGCGCATCACCAAGCCCATGGCACACGAGCCCGCTGGTGCAGTATCCCGGCTTCCACAGCGGCGCGCTCAAAGACTGCCTTCCTCCTGGCGTCGCGTGTCGTGCACAACCGCGAGGATCTGCGCTCCATGGCGTTCATGGCGTCGCGTTCCGAGGCCCTCGATGAGAGCGAGAGCTTCGAGATCTTGCGGCAGGTCTGCGACAATGCGTTGCAATACATGGTTGGGGAGCACTACAAGCGAGTTGCGCCCCGAGGCTTGCATCACTTCGCGGCGCCAGTTGCGCAAGTTCTCGTCGAGGGCCGAACGCAAGCGATCGAAGGGTGCGCGGCGAACAGGGCGCGGCAGAGCCTGCGCAGGTTGCTCCAAGCCGCGTTGTACGCAGCCGAGGATGGCGTGGGCGTGGCGCTCGAGCAGGCGTGGCGGCAATCCCGTGATGCCAAAAAGTTCGCGTCGTGCTTGTGGACGACGCTGCGAGATTTCGAGGAGCACCGCGTTGCCGAGAATCTTGAAAGGCGGCCGGTCCATGGCTTCAGCGCGCTGTTCGCGCCACTGGAACAACTCGCGCAAGACGCCGTGCAACGCCGTGTCCAGATCGCGCAGCCCTTTCATCTTGCGCCACGCTTCCGGGTCGCTGCGGTCGTCACCGCTCCAGTCGAGCCGTTCCACACGCTGGCATTCGAGCTCGAGTTCTTCTTGCAATTCCGCCGTGGCCACTTCGCCTTGGAGCAATGCAGCGATGCGCGTGAGGTGCAGCACGTCGTGCACGAGGTAGGGGATGACCTCCGCTTGCAGCGGGCGTGCACCCCAGTCGTGCTTCGTGAGCGACTTGTCGAGCTTGACGCCTACAAGACGCTCGGCGACAGCGGCGAGTCCAAAGGCTTCATAGCCGAGCATCTGCGCGGCGAGCATGGTGTCGAAGATGGGGCGTGGACCAAATCCGAAATCGCGCTTCAAGCACACCACGTCGTAATCGGCACCGTGCAGGAGTTTCAAAATGCGCGGGTCTTCGAATGCGGCGCGTAGCGGCGAGAGATCGCGTAGCACAACGGTGTCCACGAGGAACACGCGCCCATCGAGCTCGATTTGCACGACGCAGACTTTCTCGCGCCAAGCGTGCAGGCTGTTCGATTCTGTATCGAGAGCAATCACGCGGCTGCGAGCCGCAAGTGCGCCGAGGGCTTCCAGCGCTTCAGGAGTGTCCACAAGTTCGGGCAGCATCAGTCTGGCGTTTTAGCGAGCCACATAATCGCCACCAGTGACTTCTGCGATGCGGCGCATCAACACCGGGTCGTGATTCTTGCCCACCCCGATGGTGTGCACCTTGATGAGCTTCAGCATGTTCATGCGCTGCAACTCTTTCACAATCTCTGCGGGGTCGATGATGCGCCCACGGTTGGGTTGGCCATCGGACATCAAGTAGATGGTGTCAAACGCGGTGCCGTAAGCCTTATCGAAAGTCCCGCGACCGGCGAGGGAAAAGGCGCGTTCCAGCGGATCGAAAATGTTCGTGGCGCCGACAGCTTCAATGCCCTTGATCCAAGCGGTGGCGGTGGCTTTGTTTTGGCGTGTGGCTGGCATCAGCCCTTTGCTCCACACATCGAAATCGTGACTGAAAAATATGATGTTGAATGCGGCATCATCGGGCAGCGCCGCAATGCAGTTGATGACTTCGGTTTGCGCAACCGACCAACGCGAACCAGACGCTGTGTCGGATTCCGACATGCTGCCGGAGCGGTCCAGCACAAACATCAAGCGACGCGAGCGGCTTTCGATGCCATAAAAATTGGTGCCTTTGTTCTCGCGCACGGCTTCTTCCGTCGGCGCGATGAGCGGCTTGCGCGGTTGGAAATCTTTCTGCGCGGTGTTCCACCACAAACGCCAAGCAGCGGCATCGCCTTTGTCTTCACCGCTGATGTCACGCAGCGCTTTGGACGCAGCGGCCACAACTTCAGGGTCTTTCACACCAGCAGCGCGGATCAGAGGATCAACCGTCGCCTTGTCCAAGAGTCTTGCAAGCGCCGCCACCGCTAAGAGCTTCACCGGCTTCTCGGCGTCTCCGTCCACCAGTTCACGCAGAGTGGGCGTGGCGTACTTCGCTTCTTGCAGGCCAAGCCCTGTGATGGCTACGTCGCGCAATTTCGCGCGGTCCTCTTTGCCGAGCGTGCTGCCGTCGGGCAACTTCATGGCGTTTGATCCAGCGGCTTCCGCGAGCATGGCGGCCACCGCGGAATCCGTCACGGCCGCGCACATGGCGCTGAGCGCGAAACGCTGGGGCACCAGCTTCTCTTCGCGCAGTGGTTGCAGCAGTAGCTCGTAGGCAGCGCGAGTGCGGATGCGCGGCGGCATGCGTTGCAGCAATTTGGGAACGGTCTCGCGCCGTACCGGCCCAAGCGCCGCTTCGGGCGATCCTTCAGCAGGTGCCGTCACCACACTCGCAGCATCGAAGCCCTCTTGGCGCAGCAGCAAGCGCGCGCCTGCGCAGAATCCTGCGGCGGCGATCACTTCGAAGGCCGGGCCTTTCTTTGAAAAGTCGTCGCCGCCAAGCGCATCCATTGCGGCGCTCAAGCGCGCGCCATCTTGAGCCCACCATTCGCGCCAAAGCGCTGCATTGTCGAAATATGTGCGGCCTGTGAGGTCTTCGAGTGCACGCACCAATTCTTCCAGCACGCGCCCATCGCTCTTCTCCATGGACGCAATGAGCGGTGCGACACCAGAGGCCGAAGGCAAGCGCGCGAGCAGGCGGGCCGCTGCGCTGCGCACATTCATCGCGGTGTCGCTCAAGGCTTGAGCCACAGCAGTGGCCAAGGCCGGGTCGCGGCTGCGCCCGAGGCCCATGATGGCGGCCGTGCGAGCATCAGGGTCTTCCGCTGTGGCCATCAACTCCACAAGGGCTTCACGCGCTTCCGGCACCATCGCTGCGCAAGCTGCAAGCACCCGTACGACTTGCAAGCGTTGCTCTTGCTTGGCGCGCGCCGCTTTGGTGGCCAATCCTGTCGCGATAGTGGTGCGCGACGCTTGATCTAGTGACGCCATCGCAATCGGCAAGTGCTCGTCGATGGCACGCAGGCGCGCCTCGGTGCTGTCTTGTTGATCATTCAACTTGCGCAGGTTGGTTTGAATCGCAACATGCTTCTTCTCCGCCGCTTGCGCAGTGCCCACCGTGACGGGTCGGCCTTGCGAGCCCTGCGAGTCCACGTTCTTCCAAGCCTCGGCCAACGCAACGCCTGTCTTCTCGATTTCAGCGTGCAGCTTGTCCAGTTCGCGCTGCAAGCGTTCCGCAACTACGGAGAGGTCGTCGATGACACGCACATCCTTGAGCGTGCTGATGGCCTTCAGCGCAGCCACGAAGGCGGCTTCGTCTTTGCCCTTCGATGCAGTCTCCAGTCCTTCGCGAGCGCGGTGGATGTCGACGCCCTGCGCGGCAAGCAAACAAGAGGTGGCGAGCATAGTCAAAAGCAAGCGCATGGCTGCAGCCTACCAGCGCTTCAGATGGCCTTGTTACCGTCCCGTCCCATGTGGTTACTGCTGCTGATCTTGCTGTGGCTCGGCCTCGAAGTGGCTTCGCTCGTTTACGCCTCGGATTTTCTGGGCAGCGGCTGGATGGCGCTGTGGGCCACGCTGGTCACGAGCGTGATCGGAGTGATGGTCGTGGGCCGCGCCAAACATGCACTGAACCCGGCGCAAATCATGCGCAGCACCATGCAGGGTGGCAATCCGATCAAGGCCCTGATGCAAGCGTTGGTTCCCGCTATTGCGGGCTTGATGATGATCCTGCCCGGCTTCTTCGGTGACGCTGTGGCGCTGTTGCTCTTGTTCCCGTTGACGCGCCCACTGCTGATGCTGGTCTTTGGCGGTCTCCTCATGTTGGCGCTGCGTCGCCTCGTCGCGAAGGGCAACCTCAAAGGCGCCATGTTCATGCAGGGGATGGATTTTTCGAGCGTCAAAGACGGCCATTTGCACCACGGCCCTCGGCGACCTGGTCGCGACACCATCGTGGACGCCGACTATCGCGTCCTCGACGACACCAAGCACAAGTCTTGAACTGCCTACTCGGGGCGATCACGCGTCGCCATTGTCGCTGATGCCGTCATCATCGATCAGTGCCTTTACGCTGGGTGAGTCGCCCGGCACAATAATGCCCATGATGACGAAACCGCCCGTGTGGCCTGCATTGAAACCGCTGGTTATTTTTGGTTGGACCGTGGCGGCGTTGCGTCTCGTATTCGAGTTTGTGGCAGCGACGCGGCCCGACTTGCAGCCGTACACTATGTATTTCGGAATCGTTTACGTCATGCCAGTGGCATTGCTTGTTGCAGCGTGGCGTAAGACATTCGCAGAGTTCACTTTCGGTCGCTTGGCATTGGCCATGTGGGTTCTCGCATTGCTCACTTGGGGCTTGCCCAATGCGATCAGCTACACCGTGGGTCAATTCCAAGAATGGACATTCGGCCGCTTTCACGGCATCGGCCACAACGCGCACACTCTGCCTGTGGCAGACACTGTCCTTAGTAAGCTGGGCACCGGCATTGGGGTAGGGCTCATGACCCACATCATGGGCACGGTGGGGTGTTTGGTTTTGGCCACAGTCCTGATCTGGCTGCCCAAGCGCTTGATGCGCCGCAAGTTGTAATTTCGGTTTGAACGGTGCCGGGGGCTTCGGGGAGACTTCTCTCGCCAACGAGCTTTCTCCGCACACGGCTTGGTGCTTCTTAAGCCTCCACGGAGTACGCTTTAGGAAGTGTGTGACTTGGTGGCTCGGCAATCCTGTCGCATCCCATCGTCGCCGTTTTGAATCTCTCGAGGTGCATCATGCTGACAAGGCTTCCACTCCTGTTGCTCGTCGCCATCGTTCTGGCTCCCGCCATGCTCATGGCCCAAGCACCGCTGCGCGATTGCGCCACGGCAACGAACGAACAAATTCTGCTCGCTACTGATCCGGCCTACGCGGCGCGCCGTGCGAGCATTGAATCGCAGGTGCAGCAGTACATCGCCAGCAACCCGAGCGAAGACGGCACCATCATCACCATTCCGGTGGTCGTGCACGTGGTGTGGAACACCGCGGCCGAGAACATGAGCGACGCGCAGGTGCAGACACAGATCGCTGTGCTCACAGAAGACTTCCGTCGCCTCAATGCTGATGCGGTGAACACCTTGGCGCAGTTCCAAGGTGTGGCAGCAGACAGCGAGTTCCAGTTCTGCCTTGCTACGCGCGACCCGAATGGCAATGTGCACAGCGGGATCATCCGAACTCAGACCGCGGTCACATCGTTCCAGCCAACTACGGCCAGCGCGGTGAAGTACACGGCGCAAGGCGGCTCCAACGCTTGGCCCAGCACTTCTTATTTGAACATGTGGGTGTGCGACATCGCTGGCGGAGTCATTGGCTTTGCCACTTTCCCTGGTGGCGCGGCTGCGAATGACGGTGTCGTGGTTGACTATCTGTATTTCGGTCGCAATGGCAGCGCTCAAGTGCCATACCACCTAGGCCGCACTGCCACCCACGAAGTGGGCCACTGGCTGAACCTTATCCACATTTGGGGTGATGGCGGCTGTGGCATCGACGACCTCGTTGCGGACACGCCGGATGACGACGCTGCAAACTTCGGTTGTCCGTTGGCGGCACCTGCGTGCGCCGGCACGGCCATGGTCCAAAACTACATGGACTACACCGACGATGCTTGCATGAACATCTTCACGATGGGGCAACGCACGCGAATGCGTGCTTTGTTCGTGACGGGCGGGGTTCGAGCAGCGCTTCTTTTGTCGATGGGCTGCGGGCCAGTGACCCCAGCGCCGACGGTTGTTGGTTGTTCGCCCAACAACGGCACGAGTCTTGGCGGCACGGCAGTCACAGTCACGGGCACAGGTTTCACCACCACGGTGCAGACGACTGTGAAATTCGGCGGTGTACTTGCCGGCGGCGTGAATGTCACTTCCGCCACTTCGCTCACCTGCGTGACACCAGCGTCATTGAGTGCCGGCGCCGTCGCAGTGGAAGTCACCAATCAGAATGGTGTGGGAACTCTCGCGAACGGTTTCGTTTATGTGTTGCCGGCGGGGACACCGACACTGAGTTCGCTCAGCCCGAATACGGGCCCCACCAGTGGTGGCAGCGTGCTGGTTGCCACGGGCACCAACTTCAACGCGACAACACGCTTCAGATTCGCTAGCACCTTTGCGATGGCGGTGATGGTGATGGGACCAACGCAGGCCATTGTCGTGTCGCCAACGATGGCGGTCCCTGGCGCTGTCAGTGTCACGGTGCTCAACGGCGCTCTCAGCAGCACGCTTGCCAATGCCTTCACTTTCACCGGTGGTGGCCAGGCGGCGTTCTGGAGCGACAACTTTGAAGGTGCCAGTGTAGGTTGGACCACGGGCGCAACTCTTGGCGTCAATCAGTGGGCTCTCGGGGTCCTCCCAACGGCGCCTGCTT
>SIAO01000016.1 GCA_009691765.1 Planctomycetota bacterium
GAAGGCCTCTATAACGCCTCCTTGATGATGGCCGCGCGCGTGCAGCAGCTATCGCTGTTGAATTGGCTGTGAGCGCTCCGTCAACCATCAGATTCAAGGTGCGTGAACTCGCGCCTTCGGAACAAGCGCGCTTTGCGCAAGTGCTGGACCACTGGCTACGACCTGACGCCGCCATCAGCGCCAGCGAAGATTGCCCGCTCCTCCTCGGTCGCGGAGCAAGGTCGCTGCGCCTCGTGGCGGAGTGCGATGGTCAAATTGCAGCGCATGTGGCACTGCACATCCAGCGCATGCGCACGCCGATCGGGCTCTTGCGCGTGGGCGTGGTGGGCGCTGTGGCAACAGACCCAGCGCAGCGCGGACACGGGCTGGCTTCAGCACTGATCACGCGGCTGCAACAAGAAGCGCGCACGCTCAACCTCGATGTGTTGGTGCTCTGGGCCACACAGCCCGGGTTATATGAGCGCGCCGGGTTTGTGCGTGCTGGTCAAGAATGGCTGGCCTTGCTTCCACTGCAAGAACTGCCTGATGCCACAACGCGCATCCGCCCTGCGACAGAAAAAGACATTGCCGCCTTAATGCGTTTGCACGACGCTGAAGCTGTCGGCACGCTGCGCAGCGTGGCTCATTGGGAAGAACTCTTGGCCATCCCGGCGATGACAGTGTTGGTGCACGCCCGCAGCGCCGGGGTGCCCGATGCCTACGCCGCTTGCGGCAAGGGCCACGACTTGCAAGGCTGCATCCATGAGTGGGCCGGCCCGCCACAAGCGCTCTTGGCTCTCGCTCGCCGCTGCTGCCTGCTTGAGAACCGCACCGAAATCGTGGTGATGGGCGCGCCCTTCCAGCAGGCGGCCTTGCAGGAGATCACGAAGCGCGGCATCTCCGTGGTGCATGGCGCTCTGGGCATGTTGCAAGCACTGAACCCCAACGATTTGCTCGCACGCGTGGGCGCAAAAATCGACAGCGATGGATCTCTACGCGACAACGCAGCTCGCGTCATCACCAACGAAGCCATGAATGCCACGCCGGCGGAAGTCACGCTCTTCGGACTCAATGCGCAGCGCGGGCTGTTGCCGCTGTACCTCAAGGGCCTCGATTCGATGTGAGCGCGCCGCGCGGCTTCACAACGCCGCGACGGAGACTTTGCGTGTCAGCTTCGCTGCACGCACCGCAACCGTGGTTCGCACGCTCTGAAGCAGCAGCGCAAATCCAGCACCAGGAATCAGCGCTGGCCCGCGTGCAGCCATCAAACTGAGTTCCGCAGCGTCGAGCGCTTTGATGTGTCGCGCCAACAAGCCCGGATAGAGCGCCTCGTGGTGCCCCAAGTGACGAGCGCTGCCATGCGCTGCGAAGGCGACATCATGGGGCAAATCTTTATCAGAGCAGCTAAGCAGCAACGCCGGTGTCCCGAGACACGCAGCTTCGCGCACTACGGCAGCACCCGCGACAATCGCAAGGTCCGCCTGAGCCAGCAGCGCGCCGGGGCGCAGAACGCCGGGGAGAATGCGAGCCGTGGGCAGCAATCTGCCAAGCTGGCGACGATGCGCCGAGCTCGACTGAAAGCCGGTCACGAAGTCGATGCGGTCCAGAGTGCATGCGAGTGGCGCGAGCTCTTCCGCAATGCGCAGCTCGGCCACAGGATGATGCCCAGCACCCAAGAGAATCAGGAGTTCTCGTGGAGGACGGTTCGTGGGTTTGCGCGAACTACGCAAGTGTTCGAGCGCTGGATCCAGCAACATGCGCGCTTCGCCGCTGATCACTCGCACGCTGCCATCGGAGCGGTACACCCGGCACGCGATGGGTTGACCGTCTTCATCGTCGACACTGCCATCAAAGCGCTCAATCACCGTTGTGCCTTGGCGCGCCAGAGCGCTGAGTTGCGCTGCACTTGAACCAGCCTCCAACACCAAAACATCGGGAGCACGCAGGCCGAAGCCGTCCATGTCAGCAGGGCAATGCTCGGGCAAGGAGACGAGGTCGCGCACGCGCATGTAGAGCAGGTCGTGAACTTCTGTTGGCGCGCTTGCCACAAGCGTGGTGCGTGCTGCGGTGTCCGTATGTTGCAAACCGTCCGCGAGTGCTGCTGTACGTAGAACGGCGCCGAGACTGCCGCCCTGCCGAGCGCAAGCGCGAAATTGAACATGCAAAGGCACCGCTGTCATTCTGATCACTCCAGCCCCGTTATCGAAAATCTGCGCCGAAGAGCTTCAAAAAAACCGTGAACTTTTGTCAAAGGGTGGCGCAGGCCTCATCAGCAACCTGAGCGTGGCCAGCGATGCGCTTAAGGAACTGCAATTCGAAATCCACAAAAGCCCTGCTTCTCGTTGCAGAGCATGGACTTGCGCGCGCATCCACTCCCAACTGGCCTCCTCTTCGCCAAGCAAGGTGCCGGCAAGCACACAGGCCGTAGAGAGCGGCGCCAAATCCAAGAGGCCCGCACGGCCATCGCCTTCGACCGCGCCGCGGAGCGGTTCGAGTTGCGCAAATCCATGAGCAACGCCGACGCGGAAAACCGAATCCGAAACTGCCGTGGCGAGCAACTCACGCAAGCCCGTTGGCAAGAGGGCTTCGAAATCACCGTGCTCACTCGAGAGCGATTCAAGACGATGCCAATGCGCTTCGACGAAATGCTCAGCAGCGGCCAACGCCTTCGCTGGCATGGTGCCGCACGCGATCCAGTCCTTCACGCACCATTCGCTGGGCGCATCAGAAGCGAGCAGCAACATGTTGGGCACCGAGCGCCGGAAGCAACTGCGTAGCGCTTCGAAACTCGCTGGCTTCAGATGCCGGCCGAGCGCTGTGCTCAACAGAGTGTTGCTGGCACCGCCCATTGCAAGGCGCCGACCGAGTTCAAGATCCTCAAAACCCCATGCGCGGTAACGCAGGTCGAAACGCATTTCGTCTGCGTTGAAACCCGCGCGCTTGAAGGACCAGTTGTCTGTGTACCAAAGCGTCCAGGGCAACGGCCCCGAGCGGTTTTCCATGCGCGGATTTGAACGCGCGCCGAGCAAGCGACCAAAGGGACCAGCGTCCACTCCCCACGCGAGAGCGCCACAGGCCGTAGCGCGCAGTTCTGGATGCGTGCGATGAAACTCCAAGTGATCGGCGATGAAGTCTGGCTCTGGAGCGCTGTCGCTGTCGCACACGATCACGACGGATCCCTTCGCATGAGCGAAACCCGTGTTCAGCGCAGCGCCGCGGCCAGCGTTTTTCTCGTGACGCAACAGCGTCACGCACGAGGGATTGCCCAACGCCGCAAGCAGCGAAGCCACAGGAGGCTCGGAGCCGTCATCCACCACAATCAGTTCCGCCGCCTGTTGCTGCGCTTGCGGGATAAGCCCTTGCAGCACGGTGGCCAAAAGGTCGAGCCGGTTCCACGCGGGCAGAAGAACACTGACACTCGGCGCTTCGGTTGCAGCCGTTGCACTGAGCGTGCAGGTGCAGATCAAAGTGTGCGCAATATCATCAAGGCGAAAGACGCTCCAGTCTTGCTGCGCCTCGGCCGCGAGCACTGCGGCTTCGCCACGCACATCAGGAGCGCTAACAGAACCGCGCGTACTGAAGCTCGTGGTGTCGATGTGGAAACCGGCTTGTTCGAGCACAGTGCGGAACTCAGCGGCGCTCCAATCGTTCTTCCAATGCTCGTGGCGGAAGGCGTCGCCTCCACGGCGCGAGGTATGACGCATGTTGAAGTACGCCACCAAGAGTTGTCCGCCGGGCTTCAAACGACTGCGCGCAGCTTGCAGCAAGCGTGGCACATCGGCGATGTACTCGAGAATGCCTGAAGCGGTGATGACGCCGTAGAGTTCACCGTCGAACGGCGGCAAACCTTGATCCAAATCCCAAGCGACGCAGCGACCGCGCGGCGCTTCCGCCACAGCGGACGCAGATATGTCACAGCCGTGATAGGTCCATCGCGGACTCAGTGCTGCGCCGAGAGTTCCTGCACTGCAACCAATGTCGAGCAAGCGCGAGCCACCGTTTTCTTCCGCCGCGGCGACGATCTTCTTCAAGCGCGTGGGTCAACACGCTGTAAGAGTGCCGGGCTCCAGTGCGCCTGATAGAGTGCGACGCGTGCACTGCAGCCTTGTTCTCGCTTTGTTGCTCAGCCTCGCCGTCGCTCAACCGCCGACGCCATTGTTAGCGGATGCCCAGCGCGAATTTCAGCGCGGTAATTACGAAGCCGCTGACACCGCCTACAAGGCGCTCTATGACGCAGCGCCGAGCCCTGAACTGGCCTATTGGGTGGGAATCTGCGCTATCCAGCGCTACAAAACTAAGGATGCCGAGAACTGGCTGCAAAGCGCGGTTTCCTCACCCACAGCTCGCGGCGCTTGGTATCAGGCCTATGCCAAATGCTTGCTCGACAATGGCAAGCCCGGCGCAGCGCGAGACGAGCTTTCTCGCGCTCTTGAAATCGGACCTAAGAACGATCCCAATTACGCGGTGTGGATGTACAACCGCGGCCTGTGCAGCCTCGAGATGGGCCACTATCCAAGCGCCATCGCTGACTTTGAGCAGTGTGTGGCCTTGAGCCCGAATCATGCGCAGGCTTGGTACAACCTCGGGCTCTCGCGTGTTGATAATGGAGACCTCAAGGGAGCTCTTGCTGCACTCAAAATCGCAGTGCCCCTCGACGCTTCCAATGTTGAAGCCCTGTTCCTGCTCGGCCGAACGCAACTCGATCTCGGCGAGCTCGAGCCAGGCGTCAGCACGCTGCGCCAAGTGCTGACTCAAGTGTCGGGGCATGTCGGTGCGGTGTGGAACCTAGCGCGCACGCTGCAGAAAATGGGGCGCAAAGACGAAGCCAAGGCAGAGTTCACACGCTTCAAAGCGCTGGCCGCTTTGAATGAGAACATCGAGTACACCGACGTGGCGGTGAAGATCAATCAAACGAACGCGCCACTGCGCCTCGAACTCGTTCGCCTCCTGCTCGAAGCCGGACGGGCCCGCGATGCCATGACTCACTTGAACACTTTGCGCCGCACTGCGCCCGGATCCACCGTGTTCATGCAAATGTCCAAAGCACTGCGCATGTTGGGCGCGCGCGCCGACGCCGACCGCGCCGAAGACGCCGCTCGCCAGTTGCTGCAACAAGGACGCTAATGCGCATGACTCTCCTCCGCTCTGCCTTGCTCCTTGCGCTGTTTTGGATTGTCTCCGGATGTACCGATGACCCGCAACCGAAGTCGCAAGTTCAGCCTTCTGAGGCTGCAAACACCGGCTTGTTCGCGGATGTCACTGATGCTGTGCACATCGACTTCACACACCATGCCGGCGGTAGTGGCAAGAAATACATCGTAGAGACCATGGGCCCAGGCGCCGCAGTGCTGGACTTCGACAACGACGGTTGGATGGATCTCTATGTAGTTGAGTCCGGGCAGATTCCTGGCACAGGCACCAAAGTGGTGCCGAACAGCAATCGGTTGTATCGCAACGCAGGCAAAGCCGGTTTCGTCGATGTGACCGCAGCAGCGAACGCAACGGGCCGCGGCTATGGGCAGGGTGTCACCGCTGGCGACTACGACAACGATGGCGACACAGATCTGTACCTGCTGAACTTCGGCCCCAATGTGCTGCTACGCAACGAAGGCAACGGCACTTTCAGCGATGCGACGGTCGCCGCCGGTGTGGGCGACCCTTCGTGGAGTGTGAGCGGCGCGTTCTTCGACGCTGAGCCCGACGGCGACTTGGACCTCTTCGTTGTGAACTATCTCAACTTCACGGTGGCCACGCACAGACCCTGCGGCAAGCTCACCGAAGGCAAGCTCTCTACGTGCCACCCGGATGTGTACAAACACTCTGCGGATCGCTTCTATCGCAACCGTGGCGATGGCACCTTTGAAGATGCCTCCAAAGACAGCGGGTTGATTGATGTTGACGGCAAGGGGCTGGGCCTCGGCATCGGTGATCTCGTGGGCAATGACGGCCTGCCAGATATTTTCGTGGCCAACGACTCCACGCCGAATCAGCTCTATCGCAATCTCGGCGGTGGGAAGTTTGAAGAGCAAGGTGTGTGGCTCGGCTGTAGCCATAACGACGATGGCAAGACCGAAGCGGGCATGGGCGTGGCCACTGGCGATGTGAACAACGACGGACATCTCGATGTGTACATCACCAACTTGAGCATGGAGACCAACGCGCTGTATCTCGGCAGTGGCGAGGAATTCACCTACGCCACGCGCTCCGCTGGATTGCACGCGCCAACACTCGTCAACCTCGGTTTCGGCAATAACTTCGCCGATCTCGACAACGACAGCGACTTGGACATCTTCACCGCGAACGGCCATGTCATGGACGACGCGCAGGAATTGAACGAAGTCACGCGCTATCGCCAACCTCACCAAGTCCTCTTCGGTGACGGCAAAGGGACCTTCACCGATTTGAGTGCAGCTCAGAAGGGCGCTGTCGCAGAACCGCGCGTTGGTCGCGGATCCGTCGTGATGGACTACGACAACGATGGACGCTTGGACATCTTTGTCGTGCACAACATCGACAAGGCGCGGCTGTTCCGCAACCAATCAACATCAGCCGGGCACTGGATTGGGTTCAGCCTCCGGGGCGCGAAATGCAATCAAGGCGCAGTGGGCGCACGGATCACGGTGCAAGCAGACGGCAAGAAACAAGTTCGCGAAGTGATGGCCGGCACGAGCTACGCATCTTGCAGCGATCCGCGTCTGCATTTCGGGATCGGAAGTGCTGCGAATGTCGAGAAAATCACCATTCGTTGGCCCGGCGGGCGCGTGCAAGAATTAGGCCCACTTCCGACAGACCGTTACTGGTCCATCGTCGAAGGCGAAACCCCAGCGAGACGCTGAGCCTTTCGCACCGAGGGAGCCTCGGCCCCTTGACCCTCGTACTCGGGACATGGAAGCTCAGGACATGCGCCTCACACGAATCCTCGCCTGCCTCGTTCTCGTTTCTGTCTTTGCTTCTGCCCAAGAGTGGGGCGCCCCGGCTGCTGTCGCCATCAAAAGCTCAGCCCCCAAAGCCATGGAGAGCATCACTGCGAAGGAGCTCGGAGCGCATCTGATGGAACTGGCCTCCGACGCCTATGAGGGTCGCCTCACGGGAACGCGCGGACAACGCAAGGCCGCCGATTACATCAGCGCACACTTCGCAAAGCTCGGACTGAAGCCGCTGGGTGACGAGGTTGAGGGCCAGCGCCAGTGGCTGCAGAACTATCCGGTGCGCATACGCCAAGTGCTTGAAGGATCCGGCGTGTTCGCTGCTGACGGCAAAGCTGTCACGCAACACGGAGCCTGGGTGCTCACTAAAGACATCGCCGGCAACGCGCTCGATTTCGCTGCGCCGACGCTCTATCTCGGGCGCATCAAGAAAGGCGACCTCGAAGGCAAAGACCTTTCGAACTGCATCCCCGTGGTTTCCGTTGGCATGGACACCAGCGAAGACGAAGGCATGAATGTCACCAACGCCATGATGAAAGGCATGATGGTGGAGTTTGGCGCGGTACGTGCGGCAGCCAACATGCTCGCAGCATCTGGCGCCAAGTGCGGCGTCATCGTCACGCCCGCGATGAACAAACCGTTTCTCTCCGCCGCCAACGTGATCGCCGTGTTCCCGGGCAAGCCGGAAGTGACCATGAAAAAGTCTGCGGTGGGCGCCATGAGCATGGTCGCGCGCACGAGAATCCCAGTGCTCGTCGTCGGTGGCGCAGACACAGCGGCGTTACTCGCAGCAATCGGCGTGGATGCAGCGCTTCTCGAACGCGGTCCCGAAGCCATCAGCGGCAAGGCGGAGCTACGCGTGGTGCTCAAGGCCGAAGAGATGGACAGCACAGCATCCAATGTGGTGGCCTATTTGCCCGGGCGCGACGAGAAGCTCGCAGAAGAGGCCTTGGTCTACAGCGCGCACATGGACCATGTCGGCATGGCTCCGGATGGCCAAGCCTTCAACGGAGCCGATGACAACGGCAGCGGGACGGCATCGCTGCTCGAAATCGCGGAAGCGTACAGCCAAATCAAAGGCGATGCTCGACCATTGCGCAGCATCATCTTTCTGTCAGTGTCTGGCGAAGAGTTGGGCCTGTGGGGTTCTGAGTGGTACGCGAACAACCCAACATGGCCATTGGAAAAACTGATCGCGAACGTGAACATCGACATGATTGGACGCAGCACCGAGAGTGTGCCGCAGACAGCAATCTCCGTCACGCCCACGTGGCGCCACAAGCAATACTCCACGCTCACTCGGGACGCCGCGTTCCTCGGCCAAGCGTTCGATCTGTCGCTCGCCAACGGGGATCGCTTCTACACACGCAGCGACCATTACAACTTCGCCAAGAAGGGTGTGCCTGTGGTGTTCTTCTGCGATGACGAACACCCCGATTACCACATGACCACCGACGATCCGGCCAAGATCGAAGTGGAAAAAATGGAACGCATCGTGCGCATGGCATTCCTCTTGGGCCACCGCGCCGCCTGCGCCAACACTCGCCCAGAAACCATTGGCGCGCACACAGATTGGTTTGGCACCAAGAAGCCCGTCAAGGTCGCCGACCCCGCCAAAGACAAATAGTCCGGCTGCACGGAGCCTCGCCTGAAGAAACGCCAGCGACCCTGAGCAGCCAAGTCCGGCACGCCCCTTCATTGCAACGCCAAACGCTCAGCACCAACTACGGCTGCAGCCGACTGTTAGACGCCTTGTCCGCGTTGCTGCCGAATAGCGTCAAGAACATCATCCCAAAGCGCGATCCTCGCCCTGAGAGAAACGCGTGCGGCTTCCTCCGCTTCTGCCCACAAACGGGGCTCGTTGCCACAAAGACGCTCTACGATCTGTCGCGAAAGGGGGGCATGCTTTTCCTCGTCGCGCCCGATATGGCGCAGCAAATAGTAATGAAACTTCGACCACCGGGCGGGTGCCACCTGCACCAACCTATCGACGAGGCGGCGAAACATCAGGGGAATCACTTCCTCGCGTCCAAGGCTGAACGCCGCTGCGATGCGATGCACTTGGGAACTGCGGGCTATATCCATCGTAGTCCCCACAAACCGTGCCACACCGCGCGGCAGGACTGGCAGCTCAAGCGCTTCGTCCACCGTTTGGCCCGCTCTTAACTGCCTCACGAATGTCTCGATGGGCTCAGTGTCGGCACCGCATTCCGTCATCGCCTGCATGTACAGCTCGAAGTGCGAGAGATACCCGCCCTCTGGGGCAGCGTCACTTTCTTCATCAAGGACAATCTCATTCACGAACCGCCGCGCCTCTGCATCAGCGGTCGGAAGCCACGGGACATCGACGCAAGTCAGGGATCGCTGCAAGGACTTCAACAAGGACTGGAAATCCCATACGGCGAACACATGCGTGCGCATCAGAATGCGCAGGCTGTTTTCATCACTGACATGCTCGTAGAGTGGATGCTCCCTGACGGCCTCAACGAGGTCGACCACATTGATCATCGCCTTACTTGAATCCTTGGTCGTCATTGCTCTATTCCTGTGTGGTTGTCACCTGGGTGGCGCGTCTAACACTCAGCATCCGCGACGGCGCACACCGCGTCCGCTGCATGCCGTTGCTAGGCGGCGACCAGAGTATGGGAATACCATGACCGGCGCTCCAGCTTTGCCAGGACCGGTGCCCGCGTAAGGACACCGTCCTCCATCTCATAGCTGGTGTCGAAGACATCCAAAGCCCGCTGCTACATAGATCCTCGGTCGAGGTGTCAAACCGCAATCCCGATCTATCGGGACACCAATTCGCAGTCGTGATGACTACGCCGTGAAGACACCACTGCACCGACATCGCTCCTTGCGTGAGCGCCATGGCCAGCATGGGTGACCGTGTCGTCAGTTCATGCGCGCATCCGCGACGAACCCAAAGTGCGCTGGACTGATTCAGCAAGAATGATCGTCGTTCGCGCGCAGTGCCATTGCTATTCAATAAAGCGCAGTCCGTGCGAAAGACTTGGCCAATACTCGCCGACTTCTGTACTGAATGGTCGCAGGTGCACTCCCGATGGAATCATCACGCCATTCGCATCGACATGACTCGGCCCCGTGGAATCGATGACGAGCGGTTTGCCATCGGCAGACTGCGCGCATTCGCCCGTCCACATGATGACATGCGCGATCTTTCCACCGGGCTTATCGCAAATAAAGAGCAAGTCGCCCGCACACAATTTCGCCACGAATGCAGCGCAATCTTTGCCGCGTTCAATGCGCGTGTGTGGAGCGAGTCCGCCACGGGGCGCTCTGGGGCGTTGTGCAAGCGCTTGCGCACCGATCCCACTATTGATGTGGATCCCAACCGCCCAGTTGTAAACCCATGTCGTGAAATTCGAACAGTCGAGTCCCCGCGTTTGGTGTCCCGCAGGAGACTTGTTGAACGGCCGATCCTGCGGAGGATCCCATGCGGGAATGTGATGGTGCTGATACTCGAATCCGACATGCATCATTGCGGCGCCGACGCGCCCTTTGGGCGCATGCTCGGTGATCTCGGGAGCGCTGCTCAGCGCATGGTGAAGTTCAAGCAGAGATGTGGTGAACGTCGTGGACTGCGCGAGAAGACAAATACAGACGAGCATGTTTACGAAGATGAGTTGCATGACACTCACATTTGCCAGTCGCAGTGTGAAGCCTATCGCGATCTGGAGCATCGTCCATCAAGAGCAACCGCTACGCATGCTCACTTGGAGTGGGGATGTCCAAGCAGGCCTTTCCCGTTTGCGGGCAAATACAGCGCGCTAGCGGCTAACGCTCTTCGCCTCTGCCAACGCCTCGGCGTTGTTCAGGCCTCCGTCAAGCCCGCAGCTTCGACGACCTGCTTCTCGTCGAAGTCCTTGATCTCGGCGGCGTGCCGGAGGTTGATGACGGTCTTCACGCCACCCTTCTTGGCTTGTGCAAAGTCCTCGGGCTTGGGCTGGCTGCCGAGGAAGACGCCTCCCAGCGTGTGCATCCGCGTGATCGTGCCGCACTCGTAAGGTTCGAGCTTCTCGGTTGTTATGGCCTTGTGCTCGGCGACCGGGGTGTCCGCCTTCGAGCAGGCCATGGCACCCGCGACTACGAGGACGCCGACACCCAACAGCTGAATCGTTTGTCTCATCTTCATTTCTCCTTGTCGTGTGTTTCGTTGTTGAGCCACTCAACGCTCCGGTTCAGCGGTGCCGCGCAACGCGTCGGCCATCTGCCAAAGTTGGGCTTCGTAGCCGACATTGGCGCCACGATCGTTTGCAGCCGTTGAGTTCTTCTTCACGGTGGGCACATGCCATCCAGCGAGAATTGCCGCTCGTTCAGCCATATTTGAACCCGTTCGGTACCGGGCCATTTTCGCCTTTACCCGGGGCGTGAGCGCACTGTAGGATTCTCACAATCACCGCAGCTGGTATCACCCGCTGGCATCACGGAGCATCCCATGAAACTCATCGCTGTCATTCTCCTCACCCTGCTGTCGCTGCCGCTCAGTGCGCAGTCCTTCGGCACTCAGCTCTTTGTCTCGGGCCTGATCCGACCGGTGTACGTCTGTTCGCCTCCCGGCGACACGACGCGCGTCTTCATCATTGAGCAGTTGAACCAACGCATTCGTCTGGTGAAAAACGGAGTGCTCCTTGCGACTGCGTACCTCACCATTCCCACAGCCTCCATCAGCGGCAATGAACGCGGTGTGCTTGGCATGGCCTTCCACCCGAACTACGCCAGCAATGGATATCTTTATGTGAACTTCACGGACACCGCCGGCAATACACAGATCATGCGCTACCAGCGCTCTGCGGCGAATCCGGATCTGGCGGCACCTACCGGCACTTTGCTCTTCGCTGTGACGCAACCCTACTCCAACCACAACGGAGGCATGTTGGCCTTCGGGCCTGATGGCTACTTGTGGATCGGCATGGGTGACGGCGGCAGCGCTGGCGACCCGAGTGGCAACGCACAAAATCTGACTGCGCAGCTCGGCAAACTTCTGCGCATTGATGTGAACACTCCAACCGGTGCGCTGAGCTGGTCGAATCCACCTTCGAACCCCTATTACGGCGCTGTGGTGGGGCATGACTCGATCATGCACTACGGCATGCGCAATCCTTGGCGCTTCTCCTTCGATCGTTGGAACGGCGATCTGTGGATTGGCGATGTCGGCCAAAACGCTGCGGAAGAAATTGATTACCTTGCAGCGGGCACCGCCGGTGGCAAGAACTTCGGTTGGCGCTGCTACGAAGGCAACATGGCCTACAACACAGCAGGCTGCGCCGCCCTTGCCACCATGACGGCTCCAGTCTATGCCTACGCGCAAGGTCCGAATGGTTACTGCGTCATCGGTGGCTATGTCTATCGCGGTAACGCGATTCCCGGCCTCAATGGCACATATTTCTTCTCTGACAACTCCAGCAACAAGATCTGGTCGATGCGCAAGAGTGCGACGCCACCCGGCTACACCGCCTTCACCGATCGCACCGGGCAACTGGATCCGCCTGGGGCAGCAACCATCACCACGGTCTCCTCGTTCGGAGAAGATGCAGACGGCGAGCTGTACATCTGCGATCTCAACGGTGGTGAAGTGTTCAAGATTGTGCCGGTCGCACCGACCTACGCGGCCACCCTGACGCGCACCACACCGCCAACGATAGGCACCGCAATCAACTTCACGCTCAGCAGCGCGTCAAATCCGTTCAAGGCCTACGCTTTCGCTTGGTCGATGGACTCTATTCCGGGCATCTCGCTCCCGGACGGGCGCATCATCCCCTTGAACATGGACAGCGTGTTTGATCTCTCGCTGCAAACCCCCAATGTCCTCTTCCCCAACAACTACGGTTCGCTCAACAATTTCGGTGTTGCCAATGCCAGCGTGTTGCTGCCGGCCTATCCGCCATTGATAGGGCTCAATCTCAATGGCGCTTTCGTGGTGCTGGACACTACAGCTTTCCTCAACATCGGTCAGATTTCTAATCTGCACACGATGACATTGCAATAAGCGCTCGATCGTGCGTGCAGCCTTGCACCATCGTGCATGGCTGCGCTCCGTGCGTGCTCACGCGCCGCCGGCAAAGAGCAACGATTCGAAATGCACTCGCGTGACCCGCGCCTCAGCGTGGGGAAACGCTGCGCTCTCAATCACCGACAAGATGCGGCGTTTTAGAGCGAAGCGCTCGCGCGAACTCTCGCCCACCGCCTCTGGCGTCATGGTGCCCAAGTCCGTCATCAATGCGTCGCGCACACGCTGTACGCCGTTTTTGTCTAATACTGGAGGCACATTGGCATCCAACCCACCGCGGCACTCAAAGACAAGCCC
This sequence comes from Planctomycetota bacterium, assembly GCA_009691765.1. Taxonomy (GTDB): domain Bacteria; phylum Planctomycetota; genus SXUL01. The sequence continues at coordinate 13,234 of SIAO01000016.1, forward strand.
CAGCATCAAACGCGGTGCGCCTGGCCCTTGAAGCTGCACTTCCACCATAGGGAGAGTGATGCGCCCATCAGGGCCTTCGAACCAAGCAGGCGTGCCACGCAAACGCTCAAGCCCCGGCGGCAGGGCTTGCTCGCCTTTGCCACCGAGCAACGGAATGGCAACCAATCCGAGCAGCGCCAAGGCTCCCAACGGCAGGAGCGCTTTCTTCACTGGACGTAGAACTCGCGATAGAGAATATCCTCAATGCGCCCGCGCTTGTCCGGGAACAACGCTGCTTGCAATTGCGTTTTGATTTCTTCTTTGATGGCGCCGCGGTGCTCAGCCCCTTCGACATCTTCAAAGCCCTTGGCCCCGAAGATGAGATTCAAGCGATCGGCAATGATGGCCTTGCGCTCTGTGAACAGCAGCTTGGCAGCCAGTATCTCGGGGCCGAGGCGGTACACCACCGTGATGGAGACCTTCACAAACAGCTTCGAGCGCGAACCCTTCAGGTTTCCAATAAAGGGCGCAAGATCTTCGTAACGAGTCTCGCCTGTGTAGTAGGTCTCAGTGCCGCGCTGCGTGGTGTAGTCCGGCGGCGCGTGCGGCACGCCAGCAGATCCGACGACAAAAAATGCAATGGCGGCGATGACTCCAAGTCCGCCGAGACCTGCAACGAAAGGTTTCTTCTTCATACTTCAAGGCGCAACGACTCGCACATGGCCCTGCCCTTTTCGAGCTGCGACCCGTGAGGGGGATCGCGGACACGCAACGACATTGCGCTAACTCCTGCGCTGTTCATCGACGCGCCGGGATCTGTTCTGAAGAGCTCGTGTTAAGTGAGCACTCTCAAATATGGCGCGCGCGCGCAGAATTGCACTGCGTTACTTGCTCGCAGGCTTCTCTGTGGCCTTCGGCGCATCCTCGGGAGGCGCGATGGCTTGCATGCGACGCGCAATCTCTGTGGCACGCGGCGTCGGCAGCGCTTCCAGAAGCTTGCCAGATTTTCGTGGCGTCATCTGCGCGAGGATCTTCGCGGCCGTGTCAGGCCCGAGCGATCCGAGGATGGCGCCTGCGGCTTGCGGTTCCATCTGTTCGTAGAGTACGGCAGCAGCTTTCAGGTTTTTCATTTCCTGTGCGAGCATGCGATTCGCGCTGAACTCCAGCTCTTCACGCCCCGCCTGGAGATCTTTCGCCTTCTCTTCAAGCTGCGAGCCAAGGCCTACAAGTGCGTCCTTTTCCGTTTCCAGCTCGGTCTTCATGCGCGCGAGATCGGTGCGGTGCTTTTCGACTTCGAGCAAACCTTGTTCGTAGCGCGTGCGCGAATCTTTTACATCGCGCAGCATTTGCTCCAGCTCGGCCGCTTCCATGCCTGCAGGGAGCGGAAAGAACTCACGGCTCTCAAGGAGCTTCTCACGAGCGCGCCGTTCGCGTTCTTCTTCAGGTGACAGCGGGACTATCTTGACCACCGGTTCGGGGAAGAAACCACCGAGCACCGGAACGCGATGCAGCGCACCGTAGGACTCGTCGGTGTCTTTGTGCTGCACCTTCAAGAACACGTGCACCAGTCCCACAAACAGGAGCTGCGCAACCATGATCACACCGAGGACTTTGAGGGCTTTGTTCAGCATGGTGTCTTCTCTTCAAGGCGGCGGCGCATATGGCGCACCGAGGCCAATTCGTCCATGTCAGCCATATCCAGCCGACGCATGTTCTCTTCCCACGACTCTTCGGCACGGCGCCTGAGGACCTCCAGTGATTCTGCCTCTGTGCGCCGCTTTAGGAGTTCTTCACGCGCCCGTTCGACCTTCAAAGTCCCCGAGGCATGGGCTGCTTCCGCACACTGGTGCGCCTTGTCAGTACGGTTTAAGTCCCCGTGCAGCGCCAAGAGGAAACGAGGCTCCCATTGGCCTTCCGCGAGACGCTGCGCGATGGCTTCTTCCGCTTGCCGCAACTGCACGCGGCACAACTCACGCGCAACCTCGAGAGCATCAAGCTCGCCAAGGCTGCGCGCCATAGCCCGCTTCGCGTCCTGCAACACGAGCGCGCGCACATCCAACACCTTTTGAAGTCTGAACTGAAAGCGCTTCACGCAGCGTCTCCACAGACATCACCGAGCGCCGTCAGTGTCTCTTCCATGCTGCGCGGAGAACCGTGCTCTTGGCGCAGCAACGCCTCAAGACGCGGCCACGCTTGCAGTGCGCGATCGAGCTTCGCGTCAGTGCCGGGTTTGTAGGCGCCGATCGCAACCAAATCGCGAGAGTTTTCCCACGACGCCAACATGCCGCGTGCGGTACGTGCGGCCGCCAGATGTTCGGGCGACACCACTTTGTCCATGATGCGGGAAACGCTTTTCAACACATCCACGGCTGGGAACATGCCGCGCTGCGCAATGTCTCGCGACAGCACCACGTGCCCATCGAGCAAACCGCGCAGCGTGTCGGCCACGGGGTCATTCATGTCGTCGCCGTCCACGAGCACCGTGAACAATCCAGTGATGCTGCCCTTGCGCGTACGCCCGAGGCGCTCCACGAGGCGGGGCATCAGCGCGAAGAACGAAGGCGGATAGCCCTTCACAGTCGGTGGTTCGCCGAGCGCAAGACCAGCTTCACGTGCGGCCGCGGCGAGACGGGTGACGGAATCAACCATCATCATCACGTCGTGGCCTTGATCGCGGAAATACTCCGCGACGGCTGCCGCAGTGAACGCAGCTTTGATGCGCAACAACGCTGGCATGTCGCTCGTGGCCACAATCACCACGGAGCGCGCCATGCCTTCCTTGCCAAGCGCCTCTTCAATGAAGTGGCCCACCTCGCGTCCGCGTTCACCAACAAGTGCGATGACGTTCACGCTTGAAAGCGTGGTGCGTGCGATGTCAGCAAGCAACGTGCTCTTGCCCACGCCGGAACCGGCAAAGATGCCCATGCGCTGGCCCCGGCCAAGCGTCAAGAAGCCATCGAGCACCGAAACACCCGTTGGCAGTGCACGATCAATCGGCGCGCGCTCGAGCGGAGGCGGACCCGCGCGCATGAGAGGGATTTCTTCGGTCACCACGAGTGCTGGACCAGCATCCATCGGCTTGCCGAGCGCATCGAGGACACGACCCAGCATCGCATTGCAGCAACCGACGGTAGTCTTGCGACCGAGCGGTTCGACGCGCGCTCCTGGACGCAGGCCTTCCGCTTCACCCAGCGGCAACAGCAATGTGGCGCCTTCGCGGAAGCCGCACACTTCGGCCAACAGTGGTTCACCACCTTCAATGATGATGCGGCACAAGTCGCCCATTGCGGCTGGCAAACCGCGGCATTCCAGCAACAGCCCCACCACTTGTGTCAGCACGCCCGCGCGAGTGCCCATGGGCACGCTGCGCACAACGCGTTCGCATTGCGCGAGGTCAGGAGGCATGGACAGGCTCCCGGAGCAGACGCTCCTGCATCACGCGCAGACGTTGCGTCAAACTGCTCATGAACTCTGCGCCTTCGGCATGCACTCGAAAACTACCTCGCGGCAAATCTGCATCGGGCACCAATTTCACTGTGGCTTCGGTGCAACTGGAGCAAAAGTCCTTCGGCAGGCGTGCCAAGTCGTCAGGATGACCCGCGAGCTGCACTTCGCCCGCCTGTTGCCCACCGAGCGCTTCTTCAAGAATGCGCCGCACCAGCGTGCGCACTTCGTGACTGTCGCGGGCCAGGACAGCACCCGTCAATTCCGTGATGGCGGCCACTGCGAGACGCCGCGCGAAATCTTCGGCGGCTTCCATTTCACGCTGCTGCTGGGCGCGCAAGTGATCGACGGCAGCCGTGAGTGCTTGCGCCGCGGCATTCAATGAATCGGTGGAAGTCGTACGTTCCAAGGCACGCCCACGCTCGAACGCGTGCGCCTGCAACGCCTTCACTTCGCTCGCAGCGATGCCGACCCGCGCCGGTTCCGTGCCGCGCGGCGCAACGCCTTGAATCGGCGCCCTCGACGGCTCTGCAGCACACTCGGCTGTATACAAAGAAACCACGCCACGTGGCAGGCGTACGCGCTCAAGAGACATATGCAGCTCCACGCCCCTTCGAGACATTCACTTCGCCATTGTCGATCAGCTCACGCACCGTGGTGAGGATTGTCTTCTGTGCATCAACCACATCTGAGAGCGGCACCGAACCCAAGAGTTCGCGCTCTTCCAAAATCATGTCGCGCGTGCGCTGACTGGTCGCACCAAGCAATGCGTCGCGAATGGAGTCGTCGCTGCCTTTGAGAGCCAACGCCAAGACGCGGGTGTCGATGCCCGCAAGCACCTTTTGCATGGTGCGCTTGTCCAGCATGCCCAAGTCGTTCCAAGTGAACATGCACTCGCGAATGCGGGTCGAGAGGTCCGCGTCGTTCTCTTCCACGCGGCGGAGGATTTCCTTGTCGCCACCACCACGCGAAGCCACGAGAATCTCGGCAACGGTCTGCACGCGCGCCGTGTTGTTCATGGCTTGGCCTGCATCGCGCGGCAAACCGCGCGTGCGCTCAGACATCTTCTCGGCCACCTGCTTCAACAAACGAGCAGAAGGGTCTTCCATGGCGGCCATGCGGCGCACCACTTCCGCTTGACGCTGTTCCGGGAGTTCGCGCAACACATCAGCGGCTTGATCCGCTTCGAGGTTGGCCAACACGAGGGCTTGCACTTGAATGTGTTCGTCCATGAGCAAGCGCGCGAGATCTGCAGCACGCAGTCCACGCAAACAACGCAGCGGATTACGGCTGCGCGATTCTTCATGAATGCGTGAGAGGCGCTTCTCGGCTTCGACTTTGTCGTAGAGCCGGTTCATGACCGCATCCAAGGTGCGGCCAACGCGCGAACGGAACACAACACCGCTCTGCGTCATCTGGCGCAATTCGTTCAGCGACTCGATCACGACGCTTTCGTCGATGTCCGTGTCTTCCATTTCGACCATCGCTTGGCCGATGCGGTCCTGCTCTTCTGGCGTGAACACTGCCAAGACCTTGACGGCCCCGTCTTCACCGAGCACGGCTAACAGAACCGCGATTTTTTGAACACCGGTCAAATTGCTCATCGCTTACCCGCCGGCTCATAGAGCCAGTTCCTCATAACTTTGGCCACGGTGTCTACATCTTCATCCACGAGACGCCGCAAATCGGCGCGAGGATCAACCTTGGCTTCTGCAGCCATACGCACTTCCGCAGCGTGGGCCGTCGGTGTGAGTGCCGCAGCAAGATGGCGCCGTGCGCGACGCACCGACAAGACCATCCAACCGACCAAGAGAATTGCTACAAACGCCGTGACGCCCCAGCGCAACCACTCTTGCAATGAGAGCGTTGTGCCTGGCTCGATCTCCACGGGCGCTTCAATCTTCATGGGGAGCGCGAAGGGCACATAGGCCACTTCGAGCGTGTCGCCACGACGCACATCGAAACCAACCGCACCTTTCACCACACCCGACAAGGCCTCGCCGCGGTCCTTCATGGACTCGTCGAGCACCATGCCAATGGTGAGGCGGCGGATTTCTCCCGACTCGCGCACCGTAGTGATGTCGCTGCGACCGTAGTCGTAACGCGCCTGTAGGTCTTCAGTGGAAGTGTCACTGCCGCTGCCAGACTGTGAAGTTCCAGATTGCACTGCAACAGTGCTGGGTTGACCCTTAGCAGCACCGCCGGCGCCACTCGCGCCGCGTGTTGAGCTCTGCGTGCGCTGCGTCTCGCTGACAACAACGCGACTTTCGGGGTCCACGGTGTGGCGCACTTCTTCACTCTTCTCGAGGTCGAGGTCGGCATCCACGCGCACTACGGCCTTGCCCGGCCCGAGCACTTGGACCAAGGCGGATTCCGCTTTCTCTTGCAGGTGCATTTCTTCTTCACGCGCTCGCACAGCACGGCTGGCCATGCCGCGATCCGCACCTGAAGTGCGCGAAAGCAATGAACCGCGGAAATCACTGACCACCACGTTCTCAGGGTCAAGGGATTCCACTGCGTGCGCCACCATCTGGATCACGCTTTCTACTTCGCCCACTGTCATCATGCGCCCGGGTTTGGTTTGCACCATCACCGAGGCTTTAGCGGGCTTGCTGTCTTGACGGTTCCAGCTTTTCACCGCTGGAGTGATGTGCACGAGGGCCTTCTCGACGTTTTCGAAACGCTCGAGCGACAGAGCCAGTTGTTCTTCCTGCGCCACACGCAGCTTCAGCTTCAACTGTGCTTCGCTCATGCCGAAGGGCGTTGCTTCCAGACCCTTGTAGCCGCGCCCAGAATCGGAAGAGAGCAAGTCGTTCTTGACGACAAGAGCTTGCACTTCAGACATGGAATCAGCGGGCACGAGCACCGTGCGCCCGTCATCTTCGAGTTTGAAGGGAATCGCGGCCTCCTCGAGGCGTGCGAGCAGCTTCTGCGCTTCGGCACGATCGACCTGAGCCGCAATCACGCGCCAGTCGGGTGCGCTGCCTACGATGGCCAGCACAACCACTGCGCCTGCAAGGAGCAGTCCGAAACCCATGCCGGCGACTTTTTGGCCGAGCGGCATAGCGTTCCATATGTTCTTGAATTGTGTGATGAGTTCTTTCATAGATTATCCAAGGCTTGCGCCTTCCTCACACCTGCATCCGCATCACTTCCTGGTATGAATCCAGGAGTTTGTTCCGCACCTCGAGCATCATCCTGAAGCTCAAGTCCGCCTTGTTGAGGGCAATAATCACGTCGTGCGCGTCCTGTGTCTTCCCCGCGAGGAAGTCTTTCATGGACACGTCTGAAGTTTTTTGTGACTGATCGGCCTCTTTCACGAGGTCCGTCAGCAAATCGCTAAAACCTTTGCCGCCTGCAGCGCCTGCAGCAGGCTTCGCTAGGGGCGATTCCTGCGCCGCAGAGCGCAACACAAAAGGATCAATAGGTGTCATGCCGGTCATGGCTTAGGTCACCTCCCGAGGTCCAGCGCCTTCTCGGCCATGCGCACTTGCACTTGCATGGCTTCAAGGTTGGCTTCATAAGCACGCGCTGATTGCATCAAATCCACCATTTCAAAGGCGGTGTTCACATTCGGCAAGGTCACCATGCCGTTGGCGTCGGCATCGGCGTGCCCAGGGCGATACTGGCGCACCATCGGAGTGTTGTTGTCCTCCACCACTTCCGCTACCTGCACTCCGCCTGCGAGCGCGCCATCGAGGACGGACTCGAACACCACTTCTTTGCGGCGGTATGGCGTTCCGTCGCCGCGGTTGGTCACCGAGGCTTGTGCGAGGTTTTGTGCGATCAGACCCATGCGAGTGCGTTCTGCGCGCAATGCGCTGGCACTCACCGAAAGTCCCTGAAAGATGTTGTTGATGTCCATGGAGTATTTATGTCCTCAGCGCAGCATCACTGCCCGCGCCCGCTGATGGCGCTGCGCACAAGGCGCATCCGCTGTCCCAGTGTCATCAGAACCACGTCGTACGCGACTTGGTTCTTTTTCATTTCCGCAGATTCGAGTTCCATCATGACCGTGTTGCCGTCTTCGCGTGGTGCAACACCTTCGCGCTCTTCCTCCACGGCCCTGCCCAACTCAGCGTCAAAGCGGACTTGCTTCGACTTGTAGCCAGGCGTGGACACGTTGGCGATGTTCGCACCGATCACCCGATGCCGAGTGGCCGCGGTGTCCAGCGCCGTTTGCAAAACCCTTCCAATGTCGCCAAGACTGTCCATGGGAACTCCTTTCAGACCTCTGCCGCCACGGTCAGACCGAGGTTGCGCCAGAGGCGAAATTTGTTGCTGAGCGTCCGTGTAGTGACGCCGAGAATGCGCGCTGCCGCTGTGCGATCACCCCGAGTGTGCTCGAGGGTTTTCAAGATCTGACGACGCTCGAGATCGTCGAGCGATGGCAACGCGACTTCAACGGCGGCCGTTGCGGCTGCAACGTTCGAGGCTGCGGTGGCACAACCCAAGTCGATCGCAGAAATCCGCGTTCCCTGCGCGATCAACACAGCGCGCTGCACGCTGTTGGCCAACTCACGCACATTGCCAGGCCACTCTGCAGTCGCCATGGCTTGCAACGCGTCCACCGTGAACTCGCGAGCCACTGAACCATGCTGGCGTGCAAAGCGCGTAAGGAAATGACGCGCCAATGCGGGAATGTCCTCGCGACGCTCGCGCAAGGGCGGGAGCATCACGGGAACCACATTCAAGCGATAGAAAAGATCCTCACGGAAACGGCCACGAGCGATGGCGCCTTCGAGATCGCGATTGGTAGCTGCCACCACGCGCGCATTGGCCTCAATGGTCTGCGTGCCACCGACGCGCTCAAACTCGCGCGTCTCGAGAACGCGCAGCAGCTTGGCTTGAACTTCCGCCGGCAAATCTCCGATTTCATCGAGGAACAGCGTGCCGCCGTTCGCAAGTTCGAAACGGCCTTGGCGACGCGCGGTAGCGCCGGTGAAGGCCCCTTTCTCATGACCGAAGAGTTCGCTCGTAAGCAAGCTCTCGGTGAGTGCGGCGCAATTGACGCGAATCAGCGGGCCTTGAGCACGCGCACTGCGGCGGTGCAACAGTTCCGCGATCACTTCTTTGCCAGTGCCGCTTTCGCCACGCACCAACACCGTGGCGTCCGTAGAAGCAACACGTTCTGCCAACGCAAGTGCTTGGATGAAACGCGGATTCCGGCCAACGATTTCAGGACGCACAGGAACGCTGCGCTCGGTGAGCGATGCCTTAAGCGCGCGGTTCTCTTGCACGAGGCGGCGATGCGTTTCGCAGCGACCCAACACGACTTCGATCTGCTCCGGAGATGTCGGCTTCAGCAAGAAATCGTCAGCGCCCGCGCGCATGGCCTCGACAGCAGTGGCCACGGTGCCAAATGCCGTCAGCACAACGACCGAAGTCTCGGGACTGCGCTCACGAGCTGCGCGCAGCACCGCCAATCCATCTGCTTGCGGCAAGCGCAAGTCGGTGAGCACGAGACGAAACTCGCCGGCGGCGAGAATGCGCGTAGCTTCTTCAGCACTGCCGGCTTCGCTGGTAGTCCAGCCGGATGTACGCAGTGTCTCCACGAGGAATTCGCGGGAGAGCGCATCATCATCAATGACTAAGGCTGTACGCGGGTTCATGCAGCTCCCGCCACTGCCAACGCAGGCAGCATGATTTCGAAACGCGCGCCGCCGAGAGGCGCCGTGCTCACGTTGATTTCGCCACCATCCACTTCCACGAAACGACGAGCGAGAGCGAGCCCCAAGCCTGTGCCACCTGCCTTGCTGGTCGAGAACGGGCGGAACAAACGCGCGCGCATGCTGGGTGCGACGCCGGGACCATTGTCATCCACTTGCAACAGCACTCGTCCGTCCATGCAGCGCACCGCGACCTCGACGCGCCCACTGTTGCCCGTCGCTTCCATGGCGTTACGCACCAAGTTGTTCAAAGCCAGTTTCAGACGCAAGCGATCGGCATGCACGCACACACCACGGGGTGCTTGTGCGAAGGCCAGAACCACACCGGAACCACTGCTGCGCAAGGCTTCTCGCGCATCATGCTGCACTTCGTCGAGCACGGCGTTCAATTCAAGACGCTCTGGATGCCCAGACCCCGGTCGCGCCCAAAGCAGGAGATTGGCGATGATGCCATCCACTTCGGCAGTGCCACGGCGAATGCGGTCGCAATAGCGATGCAGCAACTCGCGAGTGGGCGTTCCGTCTGTGAGCTGACGCTGCATCAATGCGGCGAAACCCTGTACTGCGCTCAAGGGATTGCGGATTTCGTGCGCGATGCCAGCGGCCATTTCACCCATGGCGGCCAAGGTGTCGAGACGCGTAACTTGCGAACGCAAGTGACGCACCTCCGTGCGATCCGTGAGGATCTCGAGCCATCCGCCTGTAGGCAGTTCTTCCACCGTGCCCACAAGCGTGCGCTGCGACCCATCGAGGCAAGACACAGTGCGTTCTTGTTCGGAATGCGCGACCAAGGGTTCGCGACCAAGCAGCAAGATTGCAGCACCGTCGCGACCACGGAAAGAGCGCACATCGCGGCCCACGAGTTCCACTGCGTCGCGGCCCAACATGCGTTCTGCTGCGCGGTTCAAACGCTGCACACTCAAATCAGCAGCGCAAGCCACCACGCCGCAGGGAATGCCATTGAAGATGGCCCCCAGCTCCGCGTTTTCACGGTCTAGGCCGGCCACTTGCGCAACGAGGCTGCGGTTGGCGTCCTTCAGGCTGCTGTCCACGCCGCGCGAGCTGGATTCCAAACGCGCATAGACGCTTTCAAGGCTGCGCGCAGCTTCCGTGAACGCACGGAAACCAGATTCGAGTTCCACGCGATTGTCTTCACGCACGACGGTGTCGCGCAAGAGTGTGTCGGTCGCGCTCATCACTTGAGTCCCCGAGGTGCCGCTGGCACCGCTCCCAACACCGAACGCACGCTGCTCTTCTGACCACCGAAGCGCAGCATCCAACGTGCGAGATCACCCCACGGACCCGTAGGCTCCGCAGCCGATGTTTTTTCGTAAAGCGCCTGGGCCTCACTCCAGCGCTCGAGGCGCTCGAGGCAGCGAGCCATGAGGCACGACGCTTCTGGTGAGCGCTTCTCAGTCGGCACCAGATTGAAGGCATTCATGGCACCAGCCCAATCCTTGGACATGTACAGCGCACGGCCGAGAGCCAAGGGATCGCTGCTTTGCACCACAGCGGCAAGCGTTCCCGACATGCTCGCTGGCGGTACAGGAATTTCCAAACTGATGCTTGCTGCGGCTTTCGCCAAAGCTGTGCCGCTGCGCGCTCGAGACAACCCATCAGGCAGACCCTGATGCATGCGCCGCGCTTCAGCGATTTTCAGTTCGGCGCGCAACTCTTCGAGCAAACGTGTCTCGTCAGCGATCGTGGCCTCCGTAGCCGGAACCACACTCTTCTCACGCAGCGCCTGCGGCAGGTCCACCAGAATCCCGCGAGTCAATGCGCCAGCAAGAGTTTCCAAAAGGCGCAACTCGTCACCACATTCGGCAAGCCTGGCGTTGATGGCTTCCACGCGACCAGCATCTGCGCTTGCGAGCAAGGTGCCGATGTCCGCGAACACTTCACGCAGTGTGGGCAGAAGGTCAGGAGCGCGTCCGGTTTGAGCCGCGAGCGCTGCCGTCAGAAACACTGTGCACAGCAGCGTTTTCATGGAGTCTCCTTTTGTCCGCCCAGAACTTCACTGGCGTCTTGGTAGCGACCGAGCGCACTCAGCGCGCGGCCTTGCAACGAACGCACTTCGGCGAGCAAGGCAGTTCCGTTCACGCGCTTCAACACAGCAAGCGCGCGTTCATGTTCACCCAAGGCGAGGTCGCAGCGCGCCACTTCGAGCAACGCAGATTGACCAACATCCTCACGCATGGTGAGCGCGCTGAACAAGTCGCGTGCTTCGTCAAAGCGGCGTTCCACCACAAGTGTGTGAGCCAAGCCCAGCACAGCCTTTTGGGCGAGTGGGTCGCCTTCAGGACATTCCGCGAGTAACCGTTCCCAAGTGGCCACCGCAGCATCAGCAAGCCCAAGTTCCGCTTGCAAGTTTGCAATCTGTTCCAGCGCGTTGCGCAACATGACGCCCTCGGGCGCCATCGCCAGCAGTGAGCGTGCCGCGAGCAGAGCGGCAACATTGTCGCCACCAGCGCGGTAGGCCTGCATCAAACCAAAGGCCGCGGCATCGCGGTCTTCTTTCACTTGGCATGTAAGCATCGCGGTTTGAAACTGCGTCACTGCAGCGCGTGGCAATTTCATACTGAGCAACACGCGGCCAGACCAAAGCGGGATACGCTGCGAGAGATCCGGCTCGGCGCGATCCAGGCGACGCTGCACACCTTCAATCGTGTCCAAGGCGGCGCTGGCCTTACCGGCACCGTGTTCAAGTTCGGCCTCGAGCAAGCTCGCAAGCGCGGCAATGCGGGGTGCACCCTTGGCTGCTGCGCGACGCAGACGCGGCAAAGCGTCTGCGGGGCGAGATTCCGCGAGGAAACTCCGTGCGGTCAAGAGCGCTGCCTCAGCGATTTCAGGACCGTCAGGCTTGGCGTCATCGATGTGCTCGAGTGCGGCCCGTGCTTCTGCAAAGCGTTCTTGCAAGAATGCTGCGCTGCCAGCCATAAGCCAAGCCTTGGCGCACAAGGGCGCTCCGCGGTGGCCTTCGGCGAACACGCGGAAACCGGCGAGCGCGCTCTCGAAGGCGCCGCCATCAAACTCGAGCATGGCCGCACGGAAGGCCGTGTCGTCTTCACGCTCTGCACGTGGATTGGCGAGAGCAGCACGCCCGTACCACTCCACCGCCGCGCGACGCAACCTCTCAGCCCCGTCGCCTTCGACGGGAACTGTTTGCACGTTCAACACGCCAGACTGAACACTCGCCAAAATGCCGCACGCCGCAGCGATGCTCTGTGCACAATCTGACAGCAACATGCCACGCACCTTGAGGTCGATGCGCTCGGAGTTCAGAACGCCAAGCGCCTCTGGTTGGATCTTCAAGCCCAATCCGCTCGCGTTACTGAGCTGTGTCACCGCTTCGAGCGCAGACAAGTCTGCATTCCAGCTCACGAACACGATGCTGCCACGACGTTCCAGTTGAAGGCCTGTCGCTTGAGCGGTGAGTCCGCTGCAGAGCAACAAGAGCAACAAAGAGGCGCGGCTCACTTGCCACCCCCAAGGAAAGTGATCGCTGGTTCTGGCAAGCGAGCCACCGTGGCCGTGCGACGCCATTCGGCTTCACATGCGAGCGCCTGAAGGCGGCACACGCTAATCAATCGCGCCAGATCGCCATCGGCGCATTCGCTGGCAGCAAGACTGAAGCGCGCAAGCACGCGGCGCGCCACATCGGGAGCGTTGGCAGCCAAACACTCCCGTGCGAATGCCAGGATCTCGGCGCCATTCAGCGGGGCATCCTCGCGCTCCGCTTCGGCGAGCACTGCGTCAGAAACACTATCGCGTCCAAGGCGGCGTTCGATCGCGGCCAGACTGAGGAGCACGATGCGGCGCACGCTCGAGGCTTCGGCCGGGACACTGCCCAGCAGAGCACGCAAGCGTCGGGCCGCATCGTCTCCTTGTCCACGAGATTCAAGTTGCAAAGCGGCAGCAAAGCGCGCCGCATAATCGGTGACAGCAGCAGGTTCGGCGGCGGCGGATTGTGCTTCTGCTGCGCTCGGCTCTGTTCCGTGGCCAGGAGCCTTAGCTTCTGCGGGCCCTGCTTCTTTGCTTGCCTCAGCGACAAGAACTGGCGGAAACACAGCCGGCTGTGCTGCGTGCGCTACGGATTCCGTGGGCTCGTCAGGCTCAGAAGCGAATGGGATGCCAGCGACCACCGCGACGAGCACCGCAATACACGCGCCTGCACCCACCAGCAACAGGGTGCGGCGCGAGGGGCGCTTTGCAGCGACGGGCTCAGAGGGTGTCGTGGTTTCTTCCATGGCGTCAGTTTCAGCAGTGTGTGCGGGCAAAGTCTTCCAGATGCAATTCGTGGGCCTGAATCAAGAGTGTTCGATTGTCGGACATTGCGCTGCGCCTGCCGTGCCTTGCGACACGCGCCGCCGCGCGCATTGTCGCGATATCAGACGGTCTGCCGAAGCTCGTGACGCTCTTCGCGGCACAGGCCGTAGTCCTTCATCTTGTTGTAGAGCGTGCTGCGGTTGATGCCGAGTTCGCGTGCAGTGCGCGCGATGTTGAAGCGCGTCTGTTCCAGCACCATGCGGATCAATTCCACTTCCATGCTGCGAAGGGAGCGATCCTTCACCGTGAGGGTGCAACCGTTGATCGTCGACACGCTTGAAGATTCCCGCGTGGCGGTGGAAGTTGTGCTGCTCTCCTGGCGACGCGGTTGCGCGTGCTCCGACAGAGCGAGGTGGCGAGGTTCGACCAACGCACCGTCGCAGACGATGACGGCGTACTCACACACATTGCGCAGCTCACGCACATTTCCGGGCCAACTGTGCTCTTGCAACATGCGCAGCGCATCAGCGGACAACCCTTGCACCGGCTTGCGCAAAGCGCGTGCGAAATGCTCGAGGAAATGCTGCGCCATCGGTGCCACATCCAACTGACGCTCTTGCAGCGTTGGCATGCGGATGGGCAAGACATTCAGGCGGAAATAGAGATCTTTGCGGAAGCGCCCGAGAGCCACTTCTTCCCACAGGTCGCGGTTGGTGGCGGCGATGATGCGGACATCGACATTCACATCCTGCGTTCCACCCACGCGCTTGAAACTGCTTTCTTGCAGTACGCGCAGCAGCTTGGCTTGCAGTGGTGCCGACATTTCCCCGATTTCGTCGAGGAACACCGTGCCGCCATCCGCGGCTTCAAAGAGGCCCTTGCGACCAGTGCCATTGGCGCCGGTGAAAGCACCTTTCTCGTAGCCGAAGAGTTCGGCTTCCAGCAGGCTTTCGTTCAGTGCGGCGCAGTTGATCGCCATGAAAGGGCGTTCGTTGCGCGGGCCGTCGTAGTGAATGGCGCGAGCCACGAGTTCTTTGCCGGTGCCGGACTCACCTTGCACCAACACGGTCGTGTCGTGCGCAGAAGCCGCACGAGCCACTTGTTCCATCACAGCCTTGATCGCTGGGCTCTGCCCCACGATGGCCGGACGCGGATTCGAAGCCGGACGCGCTTCGGTGCGGCGACGCTGCATGCGACGTGCGCGATCTAAGAGCGCTGGTTGCAAAGTGGCCAACACACGCTCTGGCGAACAAGGCCGTTCGATCACATCGAGTGCACCGCTGCGCAGCGCAATCACTGTCTCGCGCGTCTCAGGCTTCTCAGAAATGGCCACGATCACCGGCGCGTCGTCGCGACCAGCAGCGCGCGCCACAAGTTCACTGCCACTGCCATCGGCGAGGCGCAGTTCTGTGACGACGGCATCGGGGTTCTCTTCTGCGAGCAAGCGACCTGCGGAGAGCAAGTCGTCGGCTTCGCTGGTACGCAATCCTGCTTCGCGCATGGCTGCCACGAGGGCGGCACGAACAACACCGGGAGGGTGGACAATCAGAACGGTTTGCTGGCTGGTCATTGGCTGAGCTCTCACTGATTGCAGGACCTGTCGGCCCTGTGGACGGTTGCACCACTCGGGTGCGCTGGAGGTATCGACAAAAGCAACACCTGCCTGAAAACTATTCGCCGAGTGACCATTTCGGCGACGCTACCCACAGCAGATTGTGGTGTTTCGCAACACCACCACTATGGAACCGCCCGATCCCGACTCCTACATTCCCTGCACTAGAGAACGACGGAGAGCTGCGTTCCCGCCTACCGCTTCCGCGACTCGTCCGGATTCTCCGTCAAGTCTGCGCGAGCAGTGCCTACAAAAGCGGTGTGCGAGTGTGACTGGGATCACGCCGCCAGGAATACTTGAGGAGGACTCAACATGGGTCTCAGGATCAACACAAACGTTTCTTCACTGAATGCTCAGCGCAGTCTCTCTCGTGCCACGGACGCTCTGAATACGAGCTTCCGGCGTTTGAGCACGGGACAACGCATTGCGACTGCTGCAGATGATGCTGCTGGCCTTGCCATTTCTGAGCGCCTTCGGGCACGCATTCGCTCCACCGAGCAGGCGTCCCGTAATGCCCAGGATGGGATCTCGCTGGTCCAGACCGCGGAAGGCGCTATGCAGGAGAGCAACTCGATGCTCATCCGCATGCGTGAACTCGCGGTTCAGGCCAACACCGGGACCATGTCCGCCGCAGACCGAGACACGCTGCAAGCGGAATTCACTGCACTGGTCCAGGAAATCGACCGTGTGGCCAGCGCAACGAACTTCAACACCATCAACCTGCTGGACGGCAGTGTGAGTTCGCTCACTCTGCAGGTTGGCGCAGACACCACCGCAGGTGTGGACACCTTGAATGTGTCCCTCACCTCGACGACTGCAGCCACCCTCGGCTTGACTGCCCTAAGCATTGGCTCGACGGGCAGCGCTACCACCGCCATCACCGCCATCGACACGGCCATCAACAGCATCAGCCAGGGTCGCGGCAACCTCGGTGCGGTGCAAAACCGTCTCCTCGGTCTGATCTCGAACCTCGGCGTGTCTGTCGAGAACCTTTCAGCCGCCGAATCGCGCATTCGAGATGTGGATATTGCTGCGGAGACTGCAGCACTCACCCGCAATACCATCATCCAGCAGGCGGCTATCTCCGTGTTGGCCCAGGCCAACACCCAGCCGCAATCGGCATTGGCCCTGTTGCGAGGCTGATCCTGCTCGACAGAGCGGAATAAGCGCCCGGCGGGAGCAGATCCTGCCGGGCGTTCCCTTTTTGCTCCGCGCTTCCCACGCCCGCAATCCGATAAAGGAAGCGGAGATCCCCTGCCTCGGCGGTGGCGTCTTCATGTCAGAGCGCAACGGAGAACACGAACATGGCACCTGGAATATCTATGGGCGGGATGGCGAGCGGGTTGAACACGCAAGCCATCATCGAAGCGCTCATGGGGGTGGAACGCATCCCCATCTTGCGACTGCAGAGCCAGAAGCAACGGCTCAATCAACAGAACGACATCTTCGGCAAGCTCGGCACCAAGCTCGACTCGCTGGAAACTGCGTTGAAGAAGATGGACACCAACGGCGAGCTGGCCAGCTACACCGCCAACAGCTCCGACGAAACCAAAATGAAGGTGACCGCCGGCGGCAATGCGACCAGCGGCACATGGGCCGTCAACGTGACGCAGCTCGCGCAAGCATCAAGCCGCACCACGCTCGGGGTCGCGAATTCTAATGCTGTGAACATGGGCAGTGGCAGCTTCGACATCGTGGTGAACGGGCAGACCACTACTGTCGATCTGTCGGGCAATCCACAAAACACTCTCGAGAACATCCGCGACGCCATCAACAACTCCTCTGCGCCTGTTTCGGCCACCATCATCAACGATGGCACCGGCGCTACGCCCTACCGCCTTGTCGTCACCGGCGACAACAGCGGCTCTGCCAACGCAGTCACTTTCAATCTCGCCAACCTCACCGGAGGCAACGCGGCCTTCAATCTCGATCAGCCGGCCTCGGTGTTGCAAAACGCACAGAACGCAAACTTTACTGTGAACGGACTGTCGCTCTCGCGCGCCACAAACGCTGTGAGCGATGCTGTCACCGGGCTGACCCTGGATCTACGTGCGATTGGCAGCGCAAACATCACGTCTGCTCCAGACAACGCTGATGTCAAGAAAAAGGCGAAGGAGTTCATTGACGCCTACAACGCCATCGTGGACGTCATGTCTCCACAAAACAC
This sequence comes from Planctomycetota bacterium, assembly GCA_009691765.1. GTDB lineage: Bacteria > Planctomycetota > SXUL01. The sequence continues at coordinate 30,371 of SIAO01000016.1, forward strand.
GGTGGACTCGGGAGGCCAGACCAAGGCCGTACTCTTTGGCGACTCAGGTCTGCGCAGTATCAGCAGCCGGCTGCGCACTGGATTGGGCACCGCAGCAGGCGGTACATCCAACTATCGCACGCTGGCCAGCGTCGGCATCACCACAAGCGCTGACGGCAAACTCTCGCTGGATGACAGCGATTTCGACGAAGCACTGTCGGCAGATTTCGCCGGGGTCTTGAACCTCTTCACGGACACTTCAAGTGGAGTGGCCAAGAGCCTACAAACGATAGTGGACGAACTAACCGGTCCCGTCGACGGGCTCATCAAGACCCGCAAAGATGGGATTGCCGGACGCATCAAGACGATTGACTCGCGCATCCGCGATCTCGAGAAGCGCATGACGCAGATCGAAGAACGGATGGTCGCGAAGTACGCCGCGATGGAGAAGATGGTCTCGTCATTCCAGACGCAAGGTGCAACCTTGCAAGGGTTCTTGCGCTAACCGGGAGACAAGCGTCGAATGTCTACTTTCGTTCAGAACGCTGCGGGGGCGTATCGCCGCAATGCGGTGCTCACCGCATCACGTGAAAAACTTGTCGTGCTGCTCTATGAGGGCGCATTGCGCTTCATGGACCAGGCAGCGCAGCAATTCGGCGCCGGCGATCCCGCTGGTGGCCAATCGTTATCGCGAGCTTTCGCCATCATCAGTGAGCTACGAACTTCGCTGAATCACCAAGAGGGTAGCGACTTGGCCGCTGAACTCGAACGCTTGTACGTGTTCGTCCAAGAGCGACTCATAGAGGCCACGCGCACTCGTTCTCCCGATTGCATCCGTGATGCACGCGGAATTGTCTTGACACTGAAGGAGGGCTGGGATGGCATCCTCGACAATGCGGTTTGAGACGCCTCAGGCGCTCTGGACGCAATTGGCACGACTGCGCGATCTCTCGCACCTCGTGTTAGCCGCGGCCTCCGAAAACAATCTTGATCGCATGCAACGCTACTGCGACGAAAGCGAAGTCCTCGTGGCCACGCTCGCGCCAGACATGGCCACTCATGGTGCAGACCCTGAAGCCCAGCGCTTGCTGCACGAGATCGCGGGGCTGCAATCCCGAGTGCGTCAAGAGCTGCAGCAACTGACGCAAGCAACCGCAGCCGAACTTGCAACATTGCGCAACACACGAAGTCGCTTCCGCGGCCTGCGTCTGCACGGAACTGACTGCGACGCGGCGCACGTCAATCTCCCGAGCTGAGCATGCCGCGCCTCTCCCTCTGCATGATCGTGCGCGATGAGCAGGAGCGCCTTGGGCGCTGCCTTGCGGCGGCACGACCCTATGTGGATGAAATCGTCGTAGTGGACACAGGCTCCAAGGACGACACGCGCAACATCGCGCTCGCTCACGGCGCTCATGTCATCGAATACACGTGGCAGGACGACTTCGCTGCGGCGCGCAACGCCTCCATGGAGGCCGCAAGTGGCGACTGGTTGTTGTTTCTTGATGCCGACGAAGTGCTGAGCCCAGAAGCTGGCGCGTCTTTGCGCAAACTGCTCACGCGCAAGCGCGTGCTGGGTGCTTTCATCCCCTTGCGTGATGAAGGTGAGGGCGCACCCAAGACCGTCACTCTGCTGTTCCGTGCCGTGAGGCGCCGCAAAGACATTCGCTGGCGCTACCGCCTGCACGAACAACTCCTCCCCGATGCACTCCGTGTGGCCAAAGCTGAGGGCCTCGGTTTCGAGGAACTGCACGACGAGATTCGCCACGACGGCTACAGCACCGCGGTGATGGAATCCAAGGGCAAGCACGCGCGCAATCTGCGGGTGTTCGAAGCACAACTCGCTGACACGCCCAACGACGCGTACATGCTCTACAAGTTCGGCGACTTCTTGCGCGACAACCCGCAGACTTTCGTGCGCGCCATGGAATTGCTCGGACGCTCGCTGACAGCGTTGCAAACCCTGACTGCCGCTGAGTGTCGCGAGCTCACCTTTGCCGGTGAAGTTTGCGCGCTCCTCGCGTTGGGTGCTCTTCGTACAGGCAGCGTTGCCAGCGCAGGCCGCGTGCTCGACTTCGGTGAAAAACACTGCCGCGCAACGGGCCACCTCGCCTACGCTCGCGGGCAACAGTGTCTCGCAAGCAATGATGCCGTCGCAGCCTTGCGTGCGTTCACTGCGTGCACCACCTTTGGCGGCAAAGCCATGCTCATCCCCGCCACGGCGCGCGTCAGTTCTGTGTTGGCGAAGGTCGGCCAAGCCCGGGCACTGTTGTTGCTCGGCCGCAATTCTCAAGCGCTGCCGTTGGCACGTGAGGCCCTCAGCGCGGACGAAACAGACCCTGATGCGCTACGCACCTGCGCAGATGCAGCGCTTGCTCTGGGTGATTTGCGCATGGCTATTGGTTTCGCGATGGACGCAATCTCGAAGAACCCGTCCAATCCTCATGCTTGGTTGTGCGGCGCCAATGTTCTTTTCCGTTCGCGCATGTTTCCCAAGGCCGCGGATTGGGCCAGCCGCGCAGCGGCGTTGCTGCCCGAGAATGGAGCGGCCTGCGCACTGCTCGGCGAGTGCTTCATTCATCTCGAACGCCATGCAGATGCTCGTTTTGCCTTCAACATGTGCGCCGCAGACCCACGCTGCGCAGCAGGACTCGTGGTGCTCGCAGAGATTGAAGGACAGTCCTGTGTGCCGCTACTCGACGGTTTGGCCGCCGCAGAATGCACGCGCATGCTTGCGAATCTGCGCGACGCAGCGACCGTCAGTTAGTCGCGGCTAACGCGCTTGCGACCAAGCTTCGATTTCCGCTACAAAGCGTCCGGTCGCCTCAGAAGTGAGTTGCATATAGAGCAACGCCTCGCGGTAGTACTCGCGATGCATGAAGGCGTTCAAGGGCGGCTTGCGACGCACGCTGGGCGACACCATCAAGCGGCGCTGCGCGAAGTAGATCTGTTTCAGCTTCCAAACATCACGACGAGCCATGTGCAAGCGCTGCAAGCTCGGAGCCAATCCATCTTCCACGAGATTCATGGCTTGGCTGGGCGTGAGTTCGAGGGACGCATCGCAACAGAGCGCCTCCACCAGCGTGCCCAAGAGAACCGCGAAACGCACAACGGGCGGGATAGCCTCTCCGGCGCGCGCGCGCCGATCCAGCGCCGCAAATCGTCCCCAAGTCGCCGGCGTGATGCCCTGCTCCCATTCGGCGCGGAGCGATGCTTCCACCTCTGGCAGCATCACGGCCAACAAGCCAGTTTTTTCGAGCAGGCTTACGGCGAGAGTTGCACCTCCGCGTTCAGTGAGGCGCAAGATCTCTTCGTGCACGCGCGGACCTGCGGTCTTGCGTATGTCTTCGGCGCAATCCACCATCGCTTGATAAACATCGTCGGCTAAGTGCAATCCGAGGCGCCCCGCAAACTTGGTCGCGCGCAACATACGCACAGGGTCTTCGCGGAAGCGCACCCATGGGTCTCCAATGGTTTCAATGCGTCTGCGGTCGAGATCGCGCAAACCACTCACATAGTCGATGACCTCGCCCTTGGCGATGTCATAGAACAGGCCGTTGGCTGTGAAATCGCGACGCAATGCATCTTCGACAGCGGTGCCCCAATCGTTGTCCTCGCGGATCATCGGGTCTGTGCCAGCAGGGCGCGGGCGCGCCAGCGCGCGAAAAGTGCTGACCTCAAGAATGTGCGCGCCAAAGACCACATGCACTAGACGGAAGCGGCGCCCGATCACACGGCTGTTGCGAAACAGGCGTTTCACTTGGCGCGGCGTAGCCGATGTGGCGATATCGAAATCTTTCGGCGTCAGCCCCAAAAGCATGTCGCGCACACAACCGCCAACAAAATAGGCTTCGAATCCGAATTCCAGCAAACGGCGCACCACTTTCACGGCATCCGCATCGAGGGCGGCCTCGTTGAACGGAGCACCCGGTTTGATGCGGAGTGGTTGCGGTAAAGCACTGCGTTCGCGCTTGCCACGTCGCCCTTTGGCGGGCCCTTGCAGAGGGCGGTGACTCGCAACAAATCGTGGAGAGGGCAATCGGGGCATCGGTCGAGGCATGCGCGCACATGGCCGACGCAGCGCGCCGATCATAGCCGCCGCATCGGGACTCACGAGGTCGCAAGGTACACTCGGCCCCCCAATGGCCTCTCTGTGTGGAGCCCGCGCTATGTCTCAGTTCAACTGCCCCAAATGTTCCAACAACTGCGTCGCTTTCGACACTGCCACGAAGCTCCCCCTGGCTCACCTATCACGCTCGCCGAGGTTGAGTGCAAGCTGCATCGTTGCGCTTTGCTTGGTACTCAGTTGTTGCTCTGACGATTCCGCCAAGGGAGACAACAAGGCGAATGCGCAAGCAGGCAAAGCAGCAGCACAAGCAACAACGCCCGTCATCGAGCAGGCACCGAAACTCAAGGACCCACTCGAGCTCGCTACTGAAAAAGCCAACGCAGAGAACAGCGCCGCCGCATGGATCGCAGTGGCGGAAATGCACCAGCAACGCGCGGATTCGTTCAAAGGCACTAGCGGCGAAGTGGTCGCTCAAGAGGCCGCGCGACGCGCTTGGACAAGCGTCTTGAAGCTCGACAAAGACAATGCGCAGGCTCACGCAAGCCTCGGTCATGTGCTTTTCGATCCAGCATGGCTCGAAGCTGCGAAAGCCGACAAGGACATCTCTGACGACTTGAAGGGCGACCTCGAGATCGCGCACGACGAAGTTGTTGCGAGTTTGCTCGAAGGAACAGCGCGCCGCGCGTGGATGTCGGCGCGCAGCAAAGAAGCGGCTGAATGGAAGCGCCTCATGGTCAAGGCTGAATCCGCACGCCGTAGCGCACATGAGCGCGCTTCAGATCCGTTTCATGACGAGGCGATGTCAGCCGGAAAGCGCATCATTGACGATCTCGAAGGCTCTTCAGTGAGCTTCCTGCGCCGAGGCGTCCGAGGTGAGGCATTTCAGACCTTTGCGACCAAGCCCTATGTCTTGATTGTGCAACGCGATTCAGCTGGCATGGAGAACAAGATCGCAGAAGAGTGGGGCGATGTCTTGCACTCACTGCAAGCGACTTTCTATCCGATGCTGTCACGCGACACGGGAGCAACTCCGCCGCGCGGCCCCATTCCTGTGCTGATCTTGCGCGACAACGGCGAATACACGAAATACATGCGCCGCTCCGACGCTCACACGCCTGTCACATCCGGCGGACACTACGAACCATGGAGCAACCGCCTCGTGGTCTACAAGTCGCGCACGGAAGCCGAACGCGAAACACTTTTCCATGAAGGCACCCACCAACTCGTGGAAGCCGCGATGAAGACCGCTGGCAGCGACAAGGGCATGCGCCAAGCGTTTTGGTTCTCGGAAGGCATCGCAGATTACTTCGGCGGCCACGCGCGAGAATGGGATGGCATCGAGAAACGCTGGCGCTACATTCCGGGCACGATCAACCCAGAGCGCATCGACAGCCTCGTGAAAGCGAAGGAGCGTGGGAGTCTCTTCACTCTTGCTGAGCTGCTCGAGTACAGGCGTTTCCACTATGTGAAAGACAAAGAGAACCCACAGAAGTCTGATGTGGTTCTGAATGCCTACGCCCAAGGCTGGGGCTTGTGTTACCTGCTCGCCAACTGGCAAGAAGGCAAGTACCGCGCCGATTTCATCCGCTATGTGAAAGACGAGTTCGAAGGCAAAAGCGGTCGCGCTTGCTTCGAAAGCACCTTCGGTAAATACGGCCTCGACGCGCTCGAGAAGGAGTTCCTCACGATGATCGATGAACTCGGCAAGGCCAAGAAAGAAGGCCGCATTCTCGACGGCAAGCTACTGCCAGCGAAGAAGTGAGTCGACCGCGCGTCACACTGCCAATTTCAACGCTGGCAGCGCGGCGCCGGCTTCAATCAGTGATCCAACGCCCACGGCAAGTTGCCGAGCACCGTGCCTGCGTTGGGATTACTCACACTCGTGGCCAGTGCTTCGGAATGGCCGTTGAGCAGGACCGCGACAGAACCTGCCGCGTGCACGCCGAGCATGTGCTGCGGGCCAAACACGGCTCCGTAGACTTGCAGGTTGCCACTCGTGGACACGATCCAAGGGTCGCCGTCATTGAAAGCCGCGAGACTTCCAAAGGTGCCGCCTTCGTTGGTCACTGTATAGGGCATGTTCACCGTGAAGGAAGGCATCGTGAGAAAACGGCCCGGCGCCATGGGGCTGACTTGTTCTGCCGTGATATTGGAGTGATTGTTGCCACTCCCGATGTACACCGATATGCCGAGATGCATCGCGAGGAAATCGCGAATCCAAGCGCGGCGGTACTGGCCTGCAGTTGAATTGGCATATGGCCCCGAGATCAAGAAAACGCCGCCATAGCTCTGCAGAAAGACTCTGAAGGCGACTTTTTCGGATGTCTGCGGCACGCTGGTGAAGCGGCAATCGAGAATGCAGTCGTAGGCCACGAGGTCGAGCGGCAACACATCGTCCAGCACTGTGACATTGTGCCCGAACAAGCTGAGGTATTGGGCGAAGAGATCAGCTTGCGAGACTGAGAACTGAGCCTCGGCATTGCCAACCGTTTGGCGTAGCAGCAGCACATTGCGCCCGCTCGTCGAACCGACGGTGATGCGGTGCATTGCGGCGTTCGTCCAAGCAAACTCATACGAAGCCGGATCGAACACCAAAGACTGCATCATGAACTCGGCATTGTGCAGCGCAGGGATGGGCGGGATGGGGATCAACACGCTGACGGAATCTGCGGCGTTCGTGGTGAGCCCTGCAAAGAGCAAAGACCAATCTGGCGAAACCGCCACTTGCCACGGACCAATCGTTGATGGGCCACTGTTGCTGGACACAGCCGTCCATATGCCGACGCCCGGGCGAGCGACAAGTTTGAAAAGCATGGGTTCACCCACATGCGCATTGCCGGTGAGCTGAGTGCTGATGCTCAGTGGAGCGAGAGGCCCTGTTGGCAGCGGAGGCAACACTCCGGGAGGTTGAGGAGGGCCTTGGGGTGGTGGAGTCGGCGGCGGTAGCGGGTTCCCGCCGGGCACACCGGGCACGATCAAAATACCGCCTGCGATCAGCAGCATCAGTAGCGTCACCGTCAGGACGCGCCTTGGAGCATGGGACTCGCGCTCGAACATGTCCGGCACCTCGACGCAGCTCACCACGATGGCCGTACCGTGGCATGAGTGCAGTAAGTTTATCGGCAATTTGAGGCTCAAACGGCACGGCCGTGGCCCCAAAAACTAGGTATCCGTGAGCCTATGCCTCACTTACAGGGCGCTCGTCTTCCGCACAGCGCCAAACGCGAGTTTCGGCTCGGCATTCATGCACGCCCGCCAAGTAAAAGACATCGCCCGAACGCAGCGTCGGGCCATGATCGCACTGGCTCAGACAGTAGACCTTTTGAGGCTGCGCACTGATCCCGCGATGCTGCAAGAGCATTGCGACCGCGCTCGAAAGATCGCCTGCACCACCAAGCGTGCAGTTCGTTCCGTGACATTCTGCAAACATCTCGCCGTCATGCGCGCGGCGCAAAGCAGCGTTGAGCCACTCAGATGTTGCCAACACTTGCGCGACGCTGAGTTGCAGCTTCGTTGCGAGCAACCCACAAGTGCTTTGATCCACACTCACATCTCGCAAGTGCAACTGAATGAGTGCAACAAGTTCGGCGCCGGCGCGTGTGCCACCAACAGCGCTGAACAATGCTGCGCGTGAATCCTGCATCACTGCCTCAAGGGCTGCTGTGGATGGATTCGCGGCTGGCTGCTCCATGAGCGTAAGTCTATCTCAGCCGCCTGATTGCTGCGGCAATCCTAGGGAATCGCGCATCCGCACCACCGCGATACTCGCTGGGGCGCGCGCTTCGGCCTTGGCCAGCAAAGCCAACGCCGCGTCGCGCTGTCCAGCGCGCACTCGCAAGGCGCATTCTTGGGCGAACAGCTCCAGCACACGGCTGCAGTTCGGCTCTTTCACTTCACGAGCTTCGCGCATCCGCTGCACAAGCTGCGCGTATGACGGCAGCGATTTCAACTCCAACGCTGTCTCAGCACGATCGTAATGAAGTGCGTGCACGAGGCTGGCTCCGCGCAACAGCGCTTCTTGAGCGACGGACTGCGCTGGGGCATCCACCGCCAAGAGCAATGCCCAAGCCGCCTCATAATCGCCATCCTGCGCAAGGAGTTGCGCCGCGTGACTGCGACAGTCGCTGGCTGCCGGATGCTGCGCGACGATGGCATGGGCCAACTTGCGGTGCTGAGCTTTGCACGCTGCGGCGCCACTTTGATCGCCACCCTGCTGCAACAACCAACCCTTAATGCCCAGAGCCACCAACATCGGGATTCGCGCCGCCTCGGGCGCATCCACCGACTCGCCCGAGAGGGAAAGCACTTTGTCGCAGGCGGTGAGCCGCTCGGTGTGCGGGGCCTCAGATTTGGCCACGTCGAGAGCCGCCGAGAGCGCTTCTGCATCCAACTCATGGGACTTTGGCCCGCAGCCCAAAACGAACAGGCCTAGGCACACCGAAGTCAGTCTCCAGATCCAGCGCTTCATGGGCCCATTGTGAACGCGAAGCGACGGATTCGCACCCCCCCGTTCAGCGTCAGCATCCGGCACGGTTCATGACTTTCTGCAATTCCTCCATTGAGTCCGTGCATGGCGTCTGCCGTATACTCTTCACAACGGAATCGCGGGACTCTTGCCATGGGTTCCAAAAGCACGAACAAATGGCTTCGAATGAGGCCTGAACGAAAACGGAAAGCGGTCGGGGTTGTGTGAACTCCGCACGTAAAAATCCCTCCTTCCTCTCTACGCCTGAAATCTGTTCCTTGACTGCTCTCCACATACACCAAGCCTCTATGGGAGGCTTGTCATGCGGCCCGCGTCGCTTCAAGCATCGCGGGCCGTGCTTTTCCTGACAAAGTGCCGCAAGTAAGCTCCGCAGACTTGACCACGTTGAACTGCATGGCCTTCTGCCTGCAGAGGAGATGAACATGAGTGTCCAATATAGATCTTGGTTGCTGAGCTGCCTCGTGTGCGTCTTGGGCGCCAGCGAGGCTGGGTGGGCGCAGGGCATCGAGGATTCCTTGCCAGTGCAACCGGCGGTCAGCGCGCGCCCTCAGGTTCCGGATGGCCTGAAGCCCATTACGGCCCCAGCCGATCCGACACGCATCCGCGCCACCTTCACTATGGGTGGCAAAGAAGTGAAGCTGACGGAGCAGCAGTTCTACGACACGTACTTGCTGTTGAAGCCGCATGAAGAGCGCAAGGAGCAACCCTTGCAACCGATGCGCATCATCGAACACATTTTGATGTATGCGGAAGCTCAGGCGCTCGGCCTTGCTCCCACTGCTGAAGAAGTCGAGCTCACTTCGCCGCTCCGTCCCGGCGCGATGTTCGCAGACAGCTTGCTCGAGCGCATCAAGAGCATGGGCATCACCCAGGCTGCCTACCTTGAATACATGAGCCAAGGGCGAGCCGTGCAACGCTTGAAAGACTGGGCGACCAACGACGTTCGCGTGCGCTCGTCTTCAGCGTTCGATCAATGGAAGACTGAGAACCACTTGTTCCGCGTGGCTTATGTGGAGTTCCCTGCCACTCAGCTCGAAGCTGCGCTGCTCAGCAAGGGCGCGACCGAAGCTGAATTGCGCAAGTTCTGGTCCGAGAATGTGAATGCTCAGAACAAACACCGGATGCCAACGACGGTCAGCGCCGATCTCTTTCTGTTCGATCCCGAGAAGCTCACCGCAGCGCAGCAGGACGCCCTGCGCACGCAAGGCAACGTCAATCGCGAGCAAGCCTTCGTTCACTTCAAGAAACACAAGGACCGCTTGCTGCAACAGATCCCCTCGGATCAGCGGCCCAAGCTCTACCCGCAGCCCGGTCAGCTTCCAAAGCTCCCGGAAATCGTGACACCTTTCGATTTGCTCTTGCCGGTGATCCAGCGAGAGCTCGTGCTAGGCGACCCTATGGGTGCCGCCTTCGAGAAAGCGCGTCAACAGGGTGCCGCCATACGCGGGCGTGAGGATGCTGTCGCACTCGCCAAAGAATACGGCCTGCAATATGTGCGCGTCGAGAAGCAAGACAACCAAGCGCTCTCGCAACTGATGCCAGCCGCAGGACATCAGTTGTTCTCTGAACTGTTCAACGCACCGCCGGGGCAATTGTCCAACTCCCTCTCTTGGAGCGGAGTCACGCAGTACTTCTGGCGTGCAGTCGACAAGTCTGTCAGCGCGCTGCCATCCTTCGAAGAAGTCCGCGCGAAACTCATTCAGGACTGGGCGCACGAAGGCGCTGTCATCGCTGCTCAAAAGGGCTGCCTCGACTTCCTCGCCGCGTTGGAGCAAACCGTGGGGGCCGAATTGGCTGGCGAAGAAGCGCGCCTCGACGAAGAGGCACGTGCAGCCGCGAAGAAGGAAGTGGAGCAACTGTCTGCGGAGAATCGCGATCAGGCTGAAATGATCCGCCAGAAACACACCATCTTCTCGGAGAACAAGAAGAAGTCGCTGCGCTCCACACGCATGGCCGAGCACTTCGAGCGCGTTGCGAAAGAACGCTCCGTCAGCGCTGGTGAGCTGCCGCCATTCGCGTTCGAGATGATGTACATGGACCGCAGCGCGATCAGCGATCCACGAGAATTGCGCGCTTCATTCCTGAAATCGTCCTATCAAATTCGCGGCATGGAGCCTGGGCAAGTGAGCCCGATCTTGTCGGACATTGTTCTTGGCAGCCACTTCGTTGTGAAGTTGATCAGCCGCGAAGAACCACCCTTTGAGAACATGCCCACCGCAGATTTCGCGCAGCGCAGCAGCGGACTTGAGCGCCAAGAGGTCTACAGCGCGCTCTACCGCTGGAGCGCCCAACAACTAATGCAGCGTCACGGCTGGACGGAGTTCTAATCATGAAAACCAAGCTCACACTTCTATTGTTGTTGCTCACGTCGCTCGCATCGGCTCAAGACGCCAAGGCTGTCGCCAAGCTCATGCTGGACTTAGACGGTGCACTTCCACGCCTGACCGACAAGCAAAATCAAGGGCAAGGCATGCCTAATCTCTCCGTCGATTGGGAGAAAGCTGTCACGCGTCTCGGCGAACTCGCCACGCGCGCCGCTAGCACTTCGGTCGAACCGCTCGTGCTCTATCAGCTCGGCACCGCGCTCTACAACTGCGGCCAAGTCGAAGAAGCCATGAGCACACTGCGCGATCTCTCTGACCGCTTCCCTACACACCCACTCGTCACACTGAGCTTGGAGAAGGGCGGCAAGTCTCGCGCCGCACGCGCCCTCGACGACTGCGTCGAAGAACTCGCGTTTCGCTCACAGCACAAGGTCCTCACGCTCAGCAAGGCGCAACTGGATCCGGAAGTCACAGCCACGCTACATTTCAGTGTCGGCGATGTGAAGATCGGCTTCTATACGAACGTCGCACCTCAGCATGTGAAGAACTTCCTCACGCTGGCGAAGAGCAGCGCTTACGACCGCACGCACATTCATCATGTGGCGCCTGGCCAGTGGGTGAAGCTGGGCGATCCATGGTCGCGCGATCGCAGCATGGATCAGTGGGGTAAGGGCGGGCCCGAGCACGTGCTCGACAACGAGTTCTCGCGCGCTACTCACAAGAAAGGCGTGCTGAGCATGTGGCGCGGCCCTGGTCGCCCGAAGAGCCACGGCTCGCAGTTCATGGTGCTGCTCGCGGACCAACCGCATCTCGACTTCGTGCAAACACCATTCGCCGAAGTGCTTTCGGGGCTTGAAATCTTGGACGCAGTTTCGCGCAAGACACGCAATCAATACGAAGCGCCAGCCGAGGAAGTGTTTCTCAACGGCATCACCATCGAGCGCAAAGCCGCCGGAAAATGAACGTGTGAGGCGCGGGCTCTATCCTGCGCGCTGCGCCGCTTCGACGCGCGCATCAACACTGGCGGCGAGCCACTCACGGCCTGCCGCCAGCGCTGTGTCTGGCAATACACGCAACCAAGCGAGAACCGAACCATGCTGGCCCTCGCATTCAGCTCGCAGGTGCGCTGGCGCTTGTGCCACTTCAACGCTGCTCAACTCCACGCGCAACGCGGGCCATGCCGCGCGGACAGCTGCCGCCTCCCCTTCTGTTGCCAAACCCTGCACCCAGCGATCAAGCTGCTTCACACGCTCTTGCACTGAATCCGCAAGCAGCGCCATCGCCGCGTGCACCACACGCGTGCGCACGGCATCGCCAGCAGCAAGACTCGCTCGCACCTCGCTATAGAAAGCGCGTAGCGCACAGAGGTTGCCGATGTAGCGCGCGTTGGCGACGAGCTTTTGAAGCGGGCGGCTCTGCTGCTCCGGATTGAACGCGACCTCGCGTTCGGGCAAGCGCTCCGCGAGCGCAAGCGTGCCCTCGCCACGGTCTCTTCTCCAGACGGAACCAGCAGCCAGCACGGTGCCAAAACCCACTTGCGCAGGACCCACCACACCACCCACACCGCCGAGAAAAATGCGCCGCTCGCGCAACCACACACCGCGCGGCACATCGCCGAAAAGCGACGGAGTGGCCTTATCTCCGGTGGGTCCTTGAGGCGTGTAATTCAGGTGAATGAAGCCGCTGCCGATTTCGCTGTGGTCTTGCGGACCGGTGCCGCCTGAGAGCAAGACATCACAGCAATTGATGTTGCTGCCGAATGTGGCGAAAGCGAGCAACACAGTCTGTTTTGTTCCGACCGCGTGAGCTGCACTGGCGCCTTCCTCGAACAGAGTCCCAGCACGGGCGTGCCCGCAGGGGCCGAAGCTGGCGTCATCCAGCAGGACAGTTCCTTCGAACAGGCCGCTACCGAGTTTCGCGTTATGGCCGAGGACGCAATCGCGAACTGTTGCAGGCCCAGCGGTGCCGATCTCGGAACCCGGCGAAAGGAAAGTGCCACGCCCTTCGATTCGCGTACCAGGGTGAAGCACACAGCCGGGCATCAGCGACTCGATCGCAACATCCGTAGCCAGCCACACTTGCTCGGGCGCGGGAATCACAACGCCACGATCCAGTAACTTGCGCACTCGCTCTGCACTCGTCATGAGCAGCATGATAGGGCACAGGAACCGCATTTGTTCTCAGCAACGCCTTCCACAGCGCTGTGCACTATTCTGCCTTGGTTCGCACGCGTTTTGCACTAATACTCGCTACGGAGTCAAGCACACTTTCCTCACCCCGCCATGAAAACCCACGGACCCGATCGAGCGTGCGATATTGACAGCCAGGTTGATCCCGAACTCCGCGACGAGATCGGTGATCCAATCGCTGTACCTTTCGCCGCCACCGTGGTCTACACACCGCTCTTGGTGGTGGGCTGCTTGTTGGCGCTCTTTGGGCAAGAGACGCTGCCCGGCCCGTTGGATTCAGGCACGCTCTGGCATGGTCTCGCCGTCGGCGTTGCCACTGGCGTCGGCCTCGTGCTGGTCACTTGGGTCATGGCGCGCTGGATGCGGACACTGCGCGCTCTCGAATCCGAATTTCGCACCACACTCGGACCTCTCAGCGGTTGGCAGATGCTTAGGCTCGCCCTGCTCTCAGGCATCACAGAGGAGATTCTCTTCCGCGGAACACTGCAACCTTGGATGGGTTATGTGTTCACTTCGGTGCTCTTCGGCGTGCTCCACTTCATGCCGCATCCCGTGTTTCTGCCCTGGACCGTTTTCGCGCTCGTCGGCGGCTTCGTCTTCGGCGCGCTGTACGACTGGACCGGCACCCTTCTCGCCCCCATCGCAGCCCACGTCACGGTCAATGGCCTGAATCTGTGGATCATCGTGCGTGGTCCTGCGAGCAAAGCTTCGCGACAACCCGTCGCGCACACGAGTTTGCAGAACGTCCTTTGACTACGGCGCCTGCAACGCGCGCGCTACAGCGGCGACAAAGTCTGCCCGGGCGCGCTCGTTGTGACGTGTGCCGCCCACAAGCAAGTGCGCGATGAGCCCGTCTTTGCCGATCACTACGGTGTAAGGGATGCCGCGCACGGTGTAGTTCTTCAGATTGTCAAAAGTCGTGGCCACGGCGACGCGGAAGGGCACACCTTTGTCGCGCAACACTTGCCGTAGCGTTTGGTTCTGTTGTTCTGCGCTGGCGCGATCGTAGGGCTGGTAGTGCTTGGTGAGCGCGACGAAAACCGCAGCGCCTGCAAGCTTCGCATCCAACACCGCAAGAGCTTTCAATTCCGCTTGGCAGGCTTCGTAGCGTTCTGCGAAGAAGTTCAGCACCACGACACGACCACGTAGCGCCGCCAGCGTCGTGGCCTCGCCTTGCACGAAGGATTGGATGTCTTCCAGCTCCGGCGCGGCGCGCCCGAGCCACTCCAACTGTTCGCCGAGAGCCAGCAAGTAGGGTGCTTCAGGATGTGCAGCCTTCAGCGCTGCGAAAGCGAGCTTCGCATCCGCCACGCGGCCCATGTCGCGCAAGATCTCGAGACGCTTCAACGCTGCGTCCACACTGATCGGTGAATCGCCGGCGGTGCGTACAGCCTCCGCCAACGCTGCGAGTGCAGCCTCGTGTTCACCGTTCTGCCAATGCGCCACGCCGAGGTAGTGATGCGCGACGCCGAGCTGCTTGCTCTGCGTGCGCTGCGCAATGAAAGCAGCGAGTGTCGCGATGGACGCCTTCGCGTCTTTGGCATCCAAAAGCGCTGTGCCCAAAGCCAGCTCTGCATCTTCCGCTTCTGGATCCGATGGATTGGTGCTTAGGTAAGCACGGAAATGCGGCACGGCTTCAGCAGGACGCCCTGCGAGCGCGAGCGCCTTCGCCAGAGTCAGTCGCCCAGCCTTCAGCTCCCCTGCCCGCAGCGTCCAGCGCGCGAGAAAAGTGTCGATGCCCGCGGCGAGCGCTTTCATCCGCCGCTCTGCTTCCGCTTCTTCCGGACGCGCCCCGCCCTCGCCAGTGAGGGCCGCTGCGGACATGAGCTTGTGAAACTCGTTTTGGATACTGGCGTCAGCGGCTTGCGCCATCACCAACGCAGCACATCCCAGCAACATTGCGATCGTTCGCATCTTCGAGACCCTCCAGCAGGCCCGCGAATATACGACACGGCGCATCAGACCCGCCCTCAATCGGCACGACAACAAGGCCGGAGCCGCTGTCGCTCAGCGCAGTGGCCCGCCATCACGCCCGGGCGGTGGGCCGCGGTGCGAAGGCGGGCGCCCTTCGCCTGGTGGCAAATCCTCAGGCGCGCTGTCTTTTCCAAGCACGGCACGCAGTTCGCGGAGCGCCAACGGAAACGGCAGCTCTAACAAGCGCTCCCGATCTGGTGTCGAAAACTGCTCAACACCACGCAAGACATCGCGAAGCGTCATTGCGCCTGGTAGGGAGAAATCAGGTAGGCCAACATTGGGCAGACCGCCGTCACGGTGTTCTTTCCATTCCTACGCAATGCCTGGATGCCGCCGCTTCAAGAACTGCTCCTGCTCGTGAGGGTTCATGCGCTGCAGTGCCTCTTCAGCCTCTGCAGGAAGCCGCTTCATGAGCGCTGACGGTAAGGGCAATGGGCCACCCGAGTGTGCAGAGTTTGACGAGAACAGAGTGCGTTCCAGCACATGCACCAGGTGAACGCGCTCCGCCTGCGTCATGCGCCGGAGCTCCTCCTGCGCACCACTCCGAAACAACACGCCGTCCTCCCGAGCAACCGTGCCATGCACCACAGCGGCGAGCACGCGCGCCTGAAGAGCGCGGCCAGCATCCTGCAAGGTTCGCGCTCCAGCCGAGCTAAAAATGCTGCGAGCGCGCTGCGCCTCGTCCAGACTGTCGATGAACTCTGCCGCAGCGCGAGTCTGCCGTGCTTGCACTCGCTGTGCGATGACCGTTTTCTTCTGCGCAAGAGGAAGTCTCAAGAACTCCACGCGCTGTTCTGGACGCATCTCCGACACCAACAAATCCCACTCGGCATGCTTGGCAAAACGCGCTTGCTCAGAATGACGCGCGCCACGCTCGCGAAGGTACTTGGCCTCACCTGCAACATCACGCGCTTGTGCCGCAAGCGGCATCATGCACAACAGAAACATGCATCCGATTCGCATCATGGCATCAACCTCTCGGCAGCCATGAAGCCTGAACCCATTCGAT
>SIAO01000017.1 GCA_009691765.1 Planctomycetota bacterium
CATCGCTTCCACACCACCCGCAGCCGCTGTCTGCACGCTGTTCGCAGTGAATGCGCCTTGCGTGATCGTCACCGAAGCCAGTTCGCCGGTGACAGAGCTCGCGCTCAAATCCAAGCTCACACTCACATTGCTTTGCGATGCGTTGTTGACGAAGTTCGCGGGATTCAAGGACGGTGCCGTCACCCCCACACTCGCCGCTGTCGGCGCTGCGGGTGCCACAGTGTCTTTCGTCGCTCCTGTGCCGCTGAAGTTGGTGTAGTTGCTGACAGGATCCAACATGCGCACATTGACCGTGATGGGCCCGTCGAGCAGGGCGCCAGCAGCCATCGCGATCGAGGCGCTGGCGGAAGGCATCGGCACACCGATGGCACTGTCGATGCTGGTGATGCCGTCAGAGAGCGTGACTACATAGCGATCCGCTGGATCGGCGGTGTTGTCCCAACTGACAGTTACCGACACCGTTGGCACCGTGGCGATGTTGATCGTGCTCAGCGGCGACTGCGCCGTCGCGCTGACGAGCGCGCTCGTGGGCGTGTTCGGGGCAATGGTGTCCTTCGTGGCGTTGGAACCAAAATGGCTACTGGTGTTGCCGTTGCCGTCGTTGAGGTCCACCATCACGGTGATGTTGCCTTCACCGAGCAACATGCCGTTGAAGCCGTTAAAGTTGATCACCCCGCCACCGACAGCGATGCTCTGTGGCGCTGAAACGAGAGGCGCGTTGATGCCGTCGTCCAGAGTCACTGTGCCCGTTTCGGTTCCCGCATAAGTACCAGGGAATGCGACAGCCACAGTCACCGCTGGGGCGCTGAAGCTGTTGATGATGTCAATGGGGTTTGTGCTGCTAGCCGCAACGTGTGCCGCGCTGATGGGATCCGCGTTCGTCGTGTCTTTGTTCGCGAGGGTCCCGATGAAAGTTGTGGAGTTCATGTTGGCGTCTGTCGCCGACACCACGAGGTTCACTGCGCCTTCACTGAGCGTGGTGGCGTCAAGTCCGCCAAAGATGATTGTGCCAGCACCTGCTGTTGCGGCTTGTGCCGTTGCGGCAATCTGTCCGCTAAGAGTGGTGAGCGCAAGGCTCACGCTGTCTGTTGCGATAGAACCGGCTCCGAAGGCCACACTGACGAAAGCGTTGCCCACATTGTTCAAGTTGATGACATTCGACGGATTCGAGGCAGAAGGTTGCACGAGTGCATTGACGGGCATGCCTGGGCCCACTGTGTCCTTGAGCGCGTTGCCGATGGCATAGACCGCGTTGTTGCCGGCGATGTCCGTCACTGTGACGCTGAAACTTTGCGCGCCATCCGCGTTGGACTGCGCATCGAAACTGACTTGCACCGCACCTGTGACGCACGCTGTAGTGTGAGTGCTGATCGTGTTGCTGCCATCGCTCATGGAAAGCGCAAAGGTGTCTGCCGGATCGGTGCCGTTGTCGAAACGAACTTCAGCGACGCAGGCAGACTGCGTCTGGTTGTTAATCACACCGATGGGATTCTGCGCGCTTGCAAGCACTTCCACTAAGAGCGGGCTCGCTGGAGCCTGAGTGTCCTTGGTGGCTGCGGTGCCAGAGTAGACAGCGCTGTTGCCGTAGCTGTCACTGACAGTGACGCTGACTTGTACGGGGCCGTCGCTGAATGCGGCCACATTGGCGCCGCTCCACACTTGCAGTCCGCCTCCCGCTGGAGGAGATTGCAGCGGGCCGGTGACCGTGCTGCCTCCCGCGCTGAGCGCGATGCTGGCCGTTTCTGTGCCCGTCATGGAAGCGTCGTAGGTGGCCTCGATGCTGACCGCACCTGCACTCGTGCTGTTCACGAAGTGCGGCGGGTTCGCGGCGCTGCCGCCAACCCACAGACTCACCGGTGCCACGGGCGCCACGGTGTCTTTGATCGCATTCGTGCCACCAAACACAGCGCTGTTCATGTTCGCGTCGCTGATCGTGACCGTGAGGATCACGTTGCCTTCCGCAAGTGCGCTGGCGTTGAGGGTATTGAAGCTGATGTTGCCGGCGCCTGCTGTGGCGCTGACAGTGCCGGAGTTGGTGGAGGCGCCGTTGGCGAGCCCGATGCTGACCGTGTCGGTCGCGAGAGAGTTCGCACCCATGGTGACACTCACAGTCACCGTGCTGACGCTCAGGTTGTTGATCACACTGGCGCTGTTGTTGGCGCCAGCCGCGACACTTGCGGCAACAGGCATGTTCGGTGCCACTGTGTCCAAGGTGGCGGAAGTGCCTGCGAAACCGCTGCTGTTGCCGGCGCTGTCTTGCAGCGCGAGCCAGAGGTTCACAATGCCGTTGGGGAAAGAGCTCGTGTTGACATTCACTACGCTTGAGGCCGAAGGTACAACGTTGCCGCTCGCAGTTGTTCCGAAGGTGCCGGAGCTGACGGTGAGTTTCCATGTCTCGTCGTTCTGAGCGGCGACTGCGAAAGCGATTTGCACCGGCGCGCGCGAAGCGATGTTGGTGTTAATGACATTCAGCGGATTCTGTAACGAAGCCGGGATGTTCACGGATACAGGACCCACGGGGGCCACGGTGTCTTTCAAGAAGTACCAAGCACCGAAGCTGCCAATGTTGCCGGCGCTATCGGTGACGGCGCCCGCTAGGGCCACAGTGCCGTCGGGCAAGGTGTTGCAGTCGGCGTTGAAGCTGTAGTTGCCGCCGCCCGCAGGAGCGTTGAAGCCAGGAATGGTCAGCGTGCTGCCGTTGGTCAGCGTGACGCTGACTTGATCGGTCGTTTGCGCACCGCTGCCAAATTGCAGTGACATGGCGACGTTGGCCACATTCGCCATCGCGATGCTGCCCGCGGTGTTGCCGGGGCCGGCGGCGATGACAACAGCGCTCGGTAGCGCCACCACGGTGTCTTTGATGGCGCTGTTGCTGAGCACGGCGGAGTTGTTGCCCGCAGCGTCGGTGGTCCAGCATTCCAGCGCGATGTTGCCTTCAGCGAAGGCGCTGAAGTTTACGCCGGTGAAAGCGATGAGTGCGGAGGCCGACGGAGCCGGAACAGCGTTCTCGAATTGCTGCGCTCCGGATGTTGCGCGCACCGTCATGGTGCGTCCTGGTTCTGCGGAAGCACTCGCAATGGCTTCAAGCGTTGCGCCGTTCACACTGGATTGATTCACGTAGCCAGCTGGGTTGGCCGGACCAGCTGCGATAAGCGCCGCTGTAGGCACGCCTGGGGCCACGGTGTCTTTGCCGCAAGTGCCGACGAGATCGGTGCTGCTGTTCCCGAAAGCGTCGTTCACATCGACACGGATGCTTACAACGCCGTCCGGAAGTGCGGAAGCATCGATGGGTCCGAAGCTCTGCTGTGACAACCCAGTGGCCGTGCCACTGAAACTCGTGCTGGCTGCTCCGCCGTCGAGCGTGATGATCACCGCATCGCCAAGCTGAATGGTTGCGTTGAAATTGATATCCACCATCACACTGTTCTGTGATGCGATGTTGATCGTGTCGGCAGGATTGCTCGCGCCTTGCGCTACGGTGGCTGCCAATGCTGCACCCACACCGGTGTCCTTCATTGCCGAGGTTGCGCTCCAGACGATGGTGTTTCCGTTGGGATCACTCACCACGATTTCCACGCTGACATTGCCGTCGCTGAGGCTGCTGCAATCCATGCCGGGAGTGGTTATGGAAACCGCGCCGCGTACGGAAGTGATTGGCGCGCTCAACACACTTTGCGTTCCCGTCATCAAACGCGCCTGAAAACTGTTGAGTTCGGGGCGTTCTTCCCGAAAATGGATGTTCACCATCGTGTCCGCGGCCGAGGCCGCTGAGATTCTGTTCACGCTGTTATTCGCGCCCTGCGCAACGAAGGCGTACTTGGGCGCTGCGACAAAGGTGTCTTTGTAGGCGCCGACACCTTGATAGGTGGCGCTGTTTCCGGCCGCATCCGTCAAGCGGATGCTCAGGGCGATGTCGCTGTCTGTGAACGCGCTGACATCAAGGCCATCGGCCTGCATGCGCCCGCCGTTTTCGGGGGCGAAGAACGTGGGGCTTGAGATGGCGATGTTGCCATCCGTCAAATACAACATTGCCGAGTCGCTGCTGTGCGCCTTTGCACCAAACTCGACGCTAACGACGCAGCTTGGAGCCGTCGAGGAATTGATGATCGCAGGACCGCTCACGACAGGAATCGCCGACTCCACGCTCACCGCCACGGGAGCCAAAGGTGCTTCGGTGTCCTTGATGAACGAGACCAGCGCAGCCCATGGGCTGTTGCCCTGAGCGTTGCTCACGCGCGCTCGCACGGCGATGGCGCCGTCGGCGAGGACGCTTGCGTCCACAGGCCCTACGAGCACAGTGCCTGCACCAGCACTCGCAGGAGCGCTGCCGCTGACGACGGTCGTGCCGTCGCTGAGCTCCACAGTGACGGTGTTCTCAACAGAAGACGATGCGCCGAATTCAACCGCTACCATCAGTGCGAGGGCATTCGCAGTGTTGACGGTGTTGGCCGGAGCCACGGCCGAAGCGGGAAGGTCCGCGTTGAGCGGAGCCGAAGGCGGTGCGTCAACGGGGCCAGTACCAGCACCTCCGCACGCTGCGAAGGTGAGTAGAAGCGCGAAGCCGACCACGAAAGTGGTCCAGCGTGTGCACACTGTGGTGTTGGTGGCGGTCATTCCCAGATTCCTCTCCGTGCGATCCACTGTTGCGGATGCGCGTCATTTGTCCTGCATTGCCGGGGTGCGCCTTTGGGCGTCCCGGCACCAGCCACTGCGCGGTTCAGGTCACGGAACTGTTGGCCCGTAGGGCAACAATCCGCCTTCACCGACGGAGTGGCTTCCTGTAAGAATCGGGCGTCAAAGGCGAATCACTTGAGGCCTCTCGATGCAGCGAGAGTCTCTGTCACGCTTCATGCGGCAGAGATCGTGCTTTTGGAAAACTCTTCCCTACCCTAGGCCGTATTTCGCAACACCTGAAGCCGCTCGGAATGCATCAAGCAGCGCGTGAGTGGATGCCGAAGGCCGTCAAGTCCGGCGTGTATAGTGACTGCCCGATGGCTCGCAGCAGGGAACTCTGCGACGCCCCCGACCAATGGAGCCAACCACCATGTCTGCTGCTTTGAAATTGATGGCGGTGTTCGGGTTTGTGTGTGTGCTCTTCATGGGGCACAGCGCGGCTCAAGACGCCAAGCCTGAAGTGACCGATGACAAACCCAAGGCGACTGTGGAATTCGCCAAGACTTGGGAAGCCGCCGTGATTGAGGCGAAGCTTCTCAACGTGCCGCTGGTGGTGCATAGCCACGGGTTCTATTGAGGCCCTTGCTGGGGTATGCATTCTGCCGTGATGCAGAACAAAAAGTACCTCGAGTTCGCCAAGCAAAACACCGTCGAAGTTCTCGCACTGCAACGCCTCGCTGAAGGTGTGCAGAAGAAGGACCCACGCGCAGTGGCCTACAAAGCCAAAGGCGCGAACGGTGAAGAGCGATTGCTGATGTTGAACAGGCCTAATCTGACCCTCGAAGAGATCGAAGATCTCAGTCGCAGCAAGGCAGGCAGCTTCAACAAGACAGGCAAGATCCCTTACACCTCCATCGTCGATCCTTGGACCGAGACGGAGATCAAAGGCTACAACGGCGGCAGCGCCAAGGGCATCCAAGAAGATGTGGCAGCAGCGCTCGTTGGCATGCGCAAGGAGCATGGCAAGGGCGTAGCGCGTAAAGACCTCGCCAAGGTGGATGAGGCCATCGCGAAATCTCAAACGGCTGCAACGGCCGGTGACTTCGCCAAGGCCATCGAAGCGTTGACCAAAGTGGAAGCCCAGATGAAGGGCGTCGCTGAAGTGCTGACCACGAAGCTCACGGAAGCGCGAGCGGCTGTAGTCAGTGCAGCGGAATCGGCACTCGCCGCCATCGAAAATTCTTCAGACAACGCCAAGGCTAAGAAAGACCTGCTTTCCATGCTGGACCGCTTGCGCGGCACGGGCCTCGAAGCCAAAGCCAAAGAGATCTTGCAGAAGCTGTGATTCCTGCGTTCGCATTCAATCTGGTTTCGCTGCTGATTTTGGTGGCTTGTTGCGGCTGCGCCCACGAAGCGCAGCCGCTTCCGCGCCCGAACATCGTGTTCATTCTTGCGGATGACCACGGTGCTCAAGCCCTGAGCGCGTACGACACGCCGCAGCGCCGTTCTTCGTTGCGCACTCCCGGAATCGATCGCCTCGCGACCGAAGGTATGCGCTTTGATCGCTTCTGTGTAGAGAACGCCATTTGCGCGCCGAGCCGCGCTGCGTTCCTCACAGGGTGCATGTCGATGCGCCACGGCGTGGTGGACAACAGCAAGAGTTTCGATGCGACGCAGCCAACGTGGCCGTCACTCCTGCGCAGCGCGGGCTACACCACAGCTCTCAAGGGCAAGTGGCATTTGAAGAGCCGCCCTGAGGGCTTCGATGACTTTGAAGCGCTCATTGACCAAGGCGAGTATTGGAATCCACGTTTCGTCACGGCGCAGGGCACAGTGCGGCGCGAAGGCTATTGCACCGACATCATTACGGAGCGTGCTGTGGAGTTTCTTGCGGCACAGGCGGGCAGCGAGAAGCCCTTTGCTCTGGTGGTGCACCACAAAGCGCCGCACCGCAACTGGATGCCGCCGCCGCGTCACTACTGGATGTTTGCGAACGAGACTCTGCCCGAGCCGGCCACACTGTTTGACACCTTTGCTGGGCGAGGTCGCGCTTCCACGTTGCAAACCATGAGCGTTGCAACGCACCTCACGCCAAACGATTTGAAACTCGTGCCGCCACAGGGGCTCACGACGGCGCAGCTCGACGCATGGACCGTCGCGCATGAAGGGCGAGCCGCAGAGGCTGATGCCGCGCGTGCTGCGGGGCCAGACGCTTGGCGCCGCTTTGCATTTCAGACCTACGCCAAAGACTATCTGCGCTGTGTCGCCGCAGTGGATGAATCGGTGCAGCGCTTGCTTGGCGAGCTCGATCGCCTTGGCCTCGCGAAAAACACCATCGTTATCTACAGCTCAGATCAAGGCTGGTTCCTTGGCGAGCACGGCTGGTACGACAAGCGCTGGATGTACGAGGAGAGCTTGCGCACACCGTTCCTACTGCGTTGGCCAGGGAAAGTTCCTGCCGGATCCAGCAGCGCAGCGCTGTGCCAAAACACGGATCTCGCACCCACTTTGTTGGCCGCGGCGGGTGTGCCTGTGCCAGAGCGCATGGAGGGACGCAACCTCGCGCCCTTGTTTGCGAGTGAATCCGCCGCTTGGCGCGACGCGCTTTACTACCGCTACTTTGAAGCCGGTGAGCCGCATCAGGTGCCCGCGCACGACGGTGTGCGCACGGCGCGCTGGAAACTCATCAACTTTCATACTCTCGCAGGCGCAGACGCCTGGGAGCTCTACGACCTCGAAGCGGACCCTGACGAGCTGCGCGATCTTTCGCGCGACGGCGCGAGTGCCGCGATATTGAACGCCTTGCGCGAGCGTCTCTGGCAATTGCGTGTCACTCACGGCAGCACCGATCTGCTCAGGTGATTTTCTGCGCCTTCACGGCCGCCATTTCCGATGATTCGGCGGCCTGATAATCTGACACCTTCACAAGATCTTTGGGCGCCATTTGTTGAAGGCGCCATGAAATTGTTTTGAATCAAAGGGTGATATGACCAGCGAACTCCCGTCAACTCTTAGTCATGAAAACCGCTCCGAAGCTGTCTCTCGCGTGGCGGATTTGGTCGCTGCGCCGGTCGTGGCCTGCCTGCTCTTAGGGGGCGCAGATCTCATCGTTGGCGTTTTCCGTTCAGGTCCGAGCCTTACTGGTCTTGAAGAGCATGCGGTTCTTGGGATCTCCGTCCTTGCGCATGTCGCGTTGGCGGGGCTGGTGCTGGCGCTTTGCGCTTGGTTGCTGCTGCGCATGGATGCTGCGTTGCCGCGTGCGACGACTCGCAGCGCTCCAGCGAGCTTGTGGATCTTCGCCATTGCGCTGATCGCTGGCTTTGTCGTGGTCAATCTCGAGACCTTTGAAGGCGCACAAATTCGTGAGCACAGATGGCATGACGTCATTGTGTGGTCCTTCCGCATCCTCGGAGGGATCGGGATCGTTGCCGGCTTGTTTCTTATCCACCGCTCTTTGCGGCGTGCGGCGCAATCCCGAGCACCACGTCGCGTATTGATCGTTGCCGCCATGGCCGTTGCAATCGCCTGCCAAATCGCGAATTCCAGAATGTTGGTTGGCTTGTATCCGATGCTGCACACGCAACTCGTGGCGCTGGCGCTGGCCGGATGGACGATTGCGGCCAGCGCCTTTCTTGGTGATCGCAGCAGATTGGTGCGCATCTCCTTTGTGTTGGCTGGGATTCTCGTCTTGGCCGGAGTAGCGTGCCGTTACAGCGAAGTTTGGCCACGCACTGCAACAGCAGCCATCACACGCGGTCCCGCTACGGCGGAAATTGCCATTTGGACCGACCCGGTATTCTCGGCGTTGAAGGCTCAACCGGCGCGCATTGATGGACTTTGGGATACAGATTTGACCGCGCTGCTCGCGGCCAAGAGCCCGGCGGAGATCCAAGTGGGGCTTGATGCGCTCCTGCCTAGTCGGCGGCGCATGAACATCTTGTGGATTGCACTCGACACAGTTCGTGCTGATCGCGTGAGTTTCAACGGCTACAAGCGGAAAACCACGCCACGACTCGACCAGTTGGCAGCCAACGCCTTCGTGTTCAAGCGAGCATATTCCTCCTATCCAACGAGCAACTATTCGTACGCATCCGTCCTGACGGGGCTGTCGCCAAGGAGCACGCCGCTCTATTCACAACTGAACAAGACGGAAAGGACCTTTGCCGAGGATGTCCACTTGCCGTCCATCTTGACACGCAATGGATGGCTCACGGCCGGGGTTACAGCGTTCGACAAAGTGACAGCAGGGAACCGGGAATGGTTCGGGATGCTCGCTGACGGATTCCAGATCTACAACCCTGATCAGACGGAAGCAACAGCCACTGGCAAGCAGATCACGACTTCTACGCTAGGCGTCATAAATCGCCGTTCACCGCAGCCATTTTTCGTGTGGGCGCATTACATGGATCCGCACGCGCCGTACCAAGTTTGGCCAGAGTTCAACTTCGGGTCATCCATCAGCGATGCCTACGACTCCGAGATCGCTTTCTGTGACCGCGAAGTGGGCAAACTCCTCGATCACTTGAAAGAGATCGGCGAGGCGGAACGGACCATGGTCGTCGTCTTCTCCGATCACGGCGAAGAGTTTGAAGAGCACAATGGCCTCTATCACAACACTTCGGTGTACGAACAGCAGATTCACATTCCATTGCTGCTTTACATTCCGGGATTGAAAGGCCGGAGTGTTGATGTTCCCGTCAGCCTTACGGACCTCGTTCCAACGACGCTCAGCCTTCTTGGGATCGCCGACCAACAAGCTCGTCATGGACGCGATCTTGTTCCTTTATTGCTCGACCCGAGCGCGCCTTCGGAAGGCATCGCTTACTCCGAGTTCTTTGGCATTAAGGCTGGGCGTCGCGATCGCGATTTGCGGACGGTGATTTCAGGCCGGCACAAGCTTATCCGGCATGTGCAGCAGGACCTCTTCGAACTTTATGACTTGGGCGCTGATGCTCTCGAGCGCAACAATCTCATTGGCAAGAACTCGTCCATGGAAACGAAGATGCGAGGCATGCTTGCAGCTTGGGATACGAGAATTGATAGTACTGGAAGCGGAGCGCCCGTCGTGCGCACACCGACCTTTATTGAAGAATTACGCACCAACACAGAGGCGTTCGCTACCGCGAATGCCACGATAGGCATTGCCGCGTTCGTTCAGATCAAGAAATCGATTTTCGACTACACCATGGAATTGACGTCCCCGGCGGCTCAATACCTTGGGGCACAAGGTCTCGATCGCTATGCCGACGAGCTTGTTGAACGCTGGCGCGCATCAGCCGATCCTGCTGCCAAGCAGCGATTGTTATGGTTGATATTTGACCTCGCGCGCCCTTCGACGCGGGAGTTTCTGAGAGAACAGTTTCGCGTGGGGGGTGGAATTGCATTCCGTGCAGCTTTGGCTTTGGCGCGGTTACAAGATGATGTGGGCCGCGAAGGCTTGCGCGCGCAGTTGGCTGCGGAATTGGCGTTCGATCGAAGAGAGAGCGCAATAGGTCTCGCTCATCTCGGTGATCCGTTGGCATGGCCATGGGCCTACGGCATTCTTACCAATTCCGAAGTGCAGTACGTGTGCATGTTGATCGAAGCCTTGCCACGGATTGGAATTCCCCACCTCGGGTTATTTATTCGGGATTACGTGACGCAAGGTTCTCTGGATGTTGCTATTCAAGCAAAACTGGTTGGCCGCCTTGCGCCGCTTGCAAGTGATCCAGACGCTCGCTGGCTTATGTTGCGCGCGGCTCATGATGGAGAACCGATCATTCGTGAGGCTGGCAGGAGGGCGCTGAAGGATGCGAATGTCTCAGATGATGAAATTGCTGCTGCGCGCGATGCAGTGACGCTGGAATTGGATGGTGACCTCGCCATTACCAATCGCATGTATGAACACGCCTTCGCCCGCTACCGCGAGGCTGTAGACAAGTCGCCGACGCTGAATGCTGGTTTGCGGCTGCGTTTTGCGCGTCACCTTCACGCACATGGGAAATTGGCCGAAGCCCGCGAGATGTTGGTTTCAATCGGTGAAAAGTCTCCGAATGAATTGGACCGAGCCATAGCTTCTCGTGGTCTTCAAATGTTGGATTCACCAGCGAGGTTCAAAGAACACGCGGCCTTCGCTGCGGAAGTGTCGGCGGTGCAAGCTCTGAACACGATTCAGCAGGGGCTGCCATTCATGTGTACCTTCATGCTCAAGAACAGCGGCACCACGGCGTGGCAGGGCGGCTACTGGCAGTTTCCCAATGTCTTGCGCTTGGAGTGGGTTGGCGCGGATGGCAAGCGGCTTGACACCAAGGAGAAATCCTATGGGCTGCTTCCGGCGACCGGAGTGCTGCCGGGTGAGACGGTCTCTATTCACATGATGGCGTTTGCGCCCCCGGCTCCTGTACTCCAAGCCACGCCAGTGATCACATTCACACAGATGGAATCTGCTTTTCCACTGGGGACGGAGATCTATCGGCGCGCGACTGCGGTGAGTATTTTGGTGCCACCGACGGGTGCCGCGCCAAAGGGGAGCAAGTGAGAGCTGGCTTTGCAATCTTGGTTTTCGTGGCGCTGGCGACTCAGCGAAGCGGCGCACAGGAGGCGATTCGTCGTGTCGGCGTGACGGAGCTTGCACGAGCACCACTGAGTGCTGTTGCCAAACTTGGAGTCACGCATCCGCTGCCTCGGATTCACACGCTGTACGCAGATGGCCGTCCAGTTTTGTCAGAAGCGGGATTTTTGCAACTTGCCGACGAAGGTCCGGGTTTCTACTACGGGGCGCTGAATGCGGATCGCGTGGATTACGCGCGCAGCGTTGGAATGCTCGGCACCAACAACTGGGGTGATGTGGAATCAATGTGTTTGGCTGGAAGAGTCGTCGCGCACTGGCACCATGCTCATCCCACGGTCCGCCTCGGACTCGACGAAATCAGTTCGCGTTGGGCGGGTTTTCCGGATTACGACAAGGACGGCATTTCGGATCATCTCACGCATCAAGTAGGGATGAACATCAATTTCCTCGTGCCATGTTCGGTGCGGCCCGAGCGCTATATTCATCATGGCGTGGCTCATGAAGGGCTCATCGACCATGCGCTTTTCATCGACCTGCTCGATATTTTGATGGAGCAGGGAGCCTTATGGCTCACCACGAATAGAGGGTTGTTTTCGTTGACCGACCAACTTTCCGACTCTGGAAGCCGTCACGCTTGGCAATCGCAGGAGCGCCTAGCGAATGGATACTCCATGACCCTTGCCATTCCCGGCAAGGCGTTTCGCCTTGTATTGCTGAATCCCAAGGGCGACCATGGAGATCACATCAATGCCATGATGTGGAAGGACGCATGACGACTTCCATGTTGACAGGCAAGTGTGCTGCGTCGAGTTTGGCGGGTGTCGTCTTAGGCGCGCTGGCTTGGCTGTTCCTCTTGGATGCGCCTCGTGGAAACGCGATGCAGAGTGAACTTGAATCTGGCAATGCGGCCCTCGCCGGTGTTTCAGTGCAAAGTGATCCCGCTCCAGCCATGGTCTTCTTGAACGGCGTGTTTGTGGGTGAGACGGCTCAAGGCAAACCGCTCTTGGTTGTTGCGTCTCCGGGCGATGTTCAGCTTCGCATCGGTGAAGCCGGTCGGTTAGACGCGGTTTTTGACACAAGCCTTGAACGGGGGATAACTCGTTCGTTTATGGCAGTGCTTGCCGCTACCGACGAGGCGTGGCCGGTGCCGACTTCTCCTATTCGGCTCTCCGTAGGACAACCTGTCCGGGGCAAGCTTGTTACTGACGCTGCGGGCAAGGTGCAGCCACTGCGATATGTGATTGATGAGCCTGCTGCACCACATCGCTTGCTCACTCTCATCAAGGGCAGTATTGGTTGCCGCATCACAGATCCGGAAGGCAAAGAAGTTGTCATGAGCCGCATGGCGAAAAATATCGAGGGTTCACCCGGGCACGCGTTCTATGAGTACCGCGGTGTAGGTGCCGGTCGCTACATCATGGAGATTACCGGGAATCCGGGGCCGTTCTCCTTCCGCTTCGCACAAGGACTGCCGCCTCACGCCAGTCCCGACAAACCCGGGCCGAAAGGCCGTCGCGAGCCACCTCAGCCACCCGGCGGCTGAACTTGGTCTTTTCAAGCCACATATTTCTCTTCATCTTCTTGCCGGCGGTGCTAGCGCTCTATTACGCCACACCGCGGCAATGGAAATCGGCGACGCTCACGGCCGCAGGTTTCGTGTTTTACGGCTAGTGGCGCCCAGACTTCGTTTTGCTCATGTTGTTTACGGCCGTCGTGGACTACAAAGCGGGCGCCAAGAGCTCGACCGCGCGAGAGCGAGGGCAACGAGGCTTGCCTTGGCTACTGCTGTCAGTGATCTCCAATCTCGGGCTCTTGGCCTATTTCAAGTACGCTAATTTTGGTATTGAGGCTTTCAATTTCATCGTTGGCAGTTTGGGCGGGAAGCCCATGGAGTGGACCGAGATCATTCTCCCCGTGGGGATCTCGTTCTACACGTTCAAGACGATGGCTATGCGATCGACATCTATTGGGGCCATGTCCGCAAAGCCGATCGGTTTATTGATTACCTTTGCTTCGTCACCATGTTCCCAGAGCTCGTTGCCGGTCCCATCATTCGCTACATCACAGTTGAAGATCAGCTTCGCAATCGCCTTCACGCTCCTGACAAGTTCTATCAGGGCATTGTGGCGCTTCAGACAGGCTTGGTGAAGAAGCTGTTGACCGCAGACATCGTGGGACAAGTCGCTGATGCCGCGTTCGCAGCGCCGGGGCTATCTCCGCTCGAAGCTTGGATCGGCATTGTGGCCTACGCATTCCAGATCCAGCAAGTCGCAAGCGCTAACGGAGATCCGCCATGATCTCACCAAAGGCTCACTACGCGCAGAGCCTCGCTGGGCTCGAAGTTCCAGCCTTGCGCCACCGGCGCCGCGGCCACGAACTGCGCGTAGAGATCCATGTTGAGCCCGGAAGGAATGAAAACAGAGAGTGACCAGCCCCCAGCGGCGTTGAGTGCAGCAGGGATCAGCAGATCCGGCGAGACGAGCAGGGGACAATTGGTGGGCGGCAGAGGCAGGTTGGTGGTGTATGGACTCACCACCAGCCACGCAGGCCAGCCCGGAGGCGCACCCGAAGCGACGAGATCCAGTTGCGCGCCATTCGCGAGAGCGGTGAACGCGCCAGTGAGTTGCGTGCCACCGGCGCAGGGGATTCCAAGGGTGGTCACGCTAAGTGCGGGCAGCACGCCCAGAAAATCCCCGAGAGCGAGCGCGATTCCAGCGCCCATGGTGCGGTAGTCATCGGGCACATTCCACACGCCGCTCACGGGCCCGTACCCGTAGGTGCCTTCGAGGGTGATGGCCATGACCTGCTCCAGGAAGTTTGGCGCCCCGGTCCAAAGGGGATTGATGCTCCAGCGATCATGCATCATGGATTCCACGAAGGGCCGCGTCGGCGCCCCGGCGTTGCTGGTTTGCGTAGTGCCGAGGTTCACGAAGCTGCTGCGTGCGCGCAGCGCGCCGATCCACTGGCCCTCCATTGCGTTTACCGCTGGCACCACGCCCGAGTTGTTGGTGCTGAGGTTGAAGGATGGATTGGAGCTGTGCTGAAAATGAAACGGATAGGCCACATTGTGCGAACTGTGCAGATTGAGGAGCGCGCGCACGGGGTTCGCGCCCGGGGCGGCGCTCGTGCCCATGAAGCTCTCGATGCGGCTCCTGAGAGCGATGATTTCCGGCTGCACGGAGTTGTAGGGCGCGGCCCATTCGTTCTCGAGGTTCGAACTCGCAGCGTTGGTGCGGTAGTTGCCGAGGTGGACTCCATCCGGATTCGCCATGGGCACGATGTCGAGGATGGTCTGCGCGAGCAGAGCCTCTGCGCGTGGGTCGCCGGAGAGCAGGAACGAGACCAGCCCTTCCACGGCGAAGTAGCTCGTGCTCTCCGCGGGATGGATGCCCGAGTGGATCCAGACACGGGTTTTGCCGATGTCGGGGATCGACGTGTTCGTCAGCTCGACGAGTTCGATGCTGCGCCCCTGTAGGGATGTGCCCAAGATGTTGATGGCGCGCACGTGCCCGCTTGGATGTCCCGCGAGCCCCGCCAGCCATGCATTCTTCGCGCTCACGGTCCAAGGGAAATACTTGGCGAGGCGAATGGCACTCACACCCACGGGCTTGGTGAAGGTGAAGACATGCTGACTCGACTGGTAAACCGGAACCGCGCTCACTGGCAATCGCGCGTAGCCGCCGAAGGTCACGCCGTTCGTGCTGGTGGCCCACACCGGCAGGATGATGTCCGTGTATCCCGCGTTGGCGATGCGCACCTCGATGCTCTGGGTCAAGGCTGGGTCGAGGCCGCCAACCTCACAGTGCCACCAGCGCCGGAAGCTGCTACCGAGCGCGCTGTTGCCGTTGTCGTTCCCCATGGTGAGGGTGAGCCGCCAGCCAGTTGGAAGTGCCGTAACGCCTGCGCTTTGCAGCCGCATGCTCTCGCCCGACCAGGTCACGACGGGTTGCGCCAGCGCCAAGGACGCGAGCAACGCGAGTGAGCAACAGAACTTAATGAAGCGCAGCATGGCAGTGCAGGAGTGGAACATGCGTTCGGCAAGATACCCGCAAGCCCGCGGGAAACGCTTGCAAATCCCGTGCGAGGAGGCCAAGCTTCGGCCTCAGCGCATCGGACGTGAAGGACCAGCATAGGGCTCACCGGCGCCGCCAGTCTCTTTGCCCCCGTTTGATCACAGGAGTTTTTTCAACATGAAAATGATCCATTTGGGCTTGGCGCTCATCCTCGCGACGACCCTTGCGAGTGGCCAAGTCGTCATCAATGAAGTTGTCTACGACGACACCGGCACCGACAACCGTGAGTTCGTGGAACTCTACAACGCGAGCGCCTTCCCTGTGGACATCTCGGGGTGGAGGCTCGAGAACGCCGACAACGGCGGCATCTCACTCATGGGCACGGTGGTGGTGCCGCTCGGAACCGTGCTGGCCTCTGGCGGCTTCTTTGTATTCGGCAATGTGGGTGTCCCGAACCTCGCCATGACCATCCCCATCAACGCCCTCGAGAACGACATGGAGATCATCCGCCTCAAGGACGCGGGCGGAGGCATCCAGGACACAGTGACCTACGAGTGCAACGTGCAGACCGCGGGCTTCCCCTTCGCGCAGATTGAAGGACAGGGCCTCTGGGGCAACCATGTGTCTACGGACACAAGCCCAATGAGTTGGGCGCGCTGGACTAACGGCCTCGACACCAATGACAACGGCCGGGACTTCGGCAATCTGCCCATCACGCCGGGCACCGCCAACGCGATCGTCACCAACCTCATTCCCTACTCCCAGAATTTCGATGCCTCTGTGGCCGAGCAGCCGGATGTGAATTACATCGGCTCCTTCATCAACCCCTTCGTGGTGGATCCGACCATTGTCTCGGCGCACAACCCGAACGCCATCGCAGCCTCGCCGCAGGGCGGGCAGTGCTTCACAATCATGGACCCCATGGGCGGCGGAGATTGCAGCTACTTGCTCACGGCGCCAGCCAGCGACTTTACGCTCGAATTCTATGTGTTCCTAGCAGCGAGCCTCATCCCGGTCACCACCCAGCCAGTCGAGTACGAGAGCTGGAGCATTGGCGTGCGCGGGACGACCGATTCGTTTCACAACCACCCGGCGGGCAACCCCGGCACGCTGCCCGTGCCACCCGCGCAAAACAACAACGGCAACACCGGCATCGCTTGGGAGTACATCCACTTCGCCACCACCGGGACGGGGCTCCTCAAGCTGGTGGACGAGGGCAACGGCGGCGCGGACGAGAAGGTGCTAGCGAGCTATGTCATTACCGCAGGCGTGAATGACGGCTGGCAGCGCTTGAGACTCGCGGTGACGGAGGACGTCATCGATGCCAGTTTCCAGGGCAGCTACGGCAATCCGGCGAGCGGCAATCGCACCCTCGCGCTCACCACCACGGCGGGCGTGGGCGGGGTCTATGTTGGATTTCGCGAGTTCATCGTGAACAACGCGCTCGTGCGGCCGCTGGTGCTGGACGACGTCATGCTCTTCGCTGGCGTCTCGCCCTACAGCGTGTTCCTCGAGAATCCGGCGAGCGGCATGTTGACCGTGCACAACCGTGGCATCGTCGCGGGAATGGACACTTGGAACATCTTCAGCATTGAGGCCTGCCCGGGCGGTGTCGGCACCGGCCCCTACCTCGGCCTATGCAGCAGTGATTTCAACTTCCTGCTGAGCCAGTTCATGATGCCTGCTGGCTCGGATCCGTTCCACATCATTCCTGTCTCCTCGTCCTACAACTTCGGACCGTTCCCGCTACCGGTCGGCTTCTATCTCGAAGTCCTGTCGTTCGACATCAATGGCGGCGGGCTCAACAACATCGCCCGGGTGGACTCCATTCTGTTGCAGTGATGTTGCCCTGCACTCCGGACGAAGTGTCTGGCCCACTCGCGCACGCGCCGACGCAAGTTAGCGCGTGCGCGCTGTTTGTGTGACATCCTCAAGTTGCGTGCGCTCGGAGCGGAGCCGCGCCACAAGCTGCATCCCGCTCTTGTCGAAGCGCTGTAACGAGGTGGCCCTCGCATGCGGTCGTGACGCGCCCGGGCCTCGCAGTACGCACGGCGTCAACCTACGCGCGGTGCATGTCATAGAAGTCCGTGACGTGCTTGGAATCTGGATCACCAACGCCATAGCCCCAGAACGCTGCAAGTTCTTTGCGGCTCACTCGGGCTTGTTGCAGCAGAATTGCGCAGCGCCTCGGCACGCTGTTGGCGCACCCTTTCAAGCCGCGCTCCCGCGTTGGATATGACATGAATCGGATGAAACCAACGCCTGCTGGCGGCGGTTCGCGGTGGTTTCTGCCGCGAGAGCAGTACAAGGCCAAGCCCGCACAGCTCCAGCGCTGTCACGGCCCGAACTTCCCATAAATGCGGGCCCAAGGATCGAACCACGGATCCTTCTTGTAGACCACGAACACTTCCAGCACGCAGAAGAGCACACAGTGAGCGAGGTCCGCGAGGACGAGTGGCACGATGCCATGAATGCCGAGGTCGAGTTTCATCCAGAGCAGGAATGCGAGCATGGGTACTGCCGCGAGCATCGGTTTCCATGCGACATAGGCGAGCCACTCGCCAATGCCGACCTTGAAACGGCGGCAAGCCAGCACGAGCATCACGACGGCGAAGATCACATTGGGTATGGCCGTGCCAAGAGCCACACCACGCAGGCCATAGGGTTGCACTAACACAAGGCTGATCAGCAAGTTCAGCACACCCATCCCGAGGATGAGGAGCGAACACACTTTGATCTGACCGAGGCCCGACAGCGCCGGTAGCGCGACGCCGCGCAAGGGCAAATAGACGATGAACGACAGCGTCAGAATCTGCAGCACTTCGCCAGCGGGCGCACTGACGTGATCGCCGACCCACCAACCTATGAACTCTGGGCCGAGCACTAGCAAGTAGAGGCCGACAAACAACACGATGGAGAGTGCCGCCTTGCTCCAGCGTAGGTACATGGCGCGCAATTCGACTTCCTTGTCTTGCGCCTTCAAGCGCGAGGCCATGGGCCACGACATTGGCGATGCCGAGGATGATCTCCATCAGATACACCATGAACTGATTGCCGAAGTTGTAGGTGCCCACCTCTTCAGCAGGGCGAAACGCGCCGATGATCATGCCGTCAATTTGGAAAGCCAAGCGTGAACCGAGGTTCAGCAACAGCACGAAGGCGCTGAAACCGAAGATGGTCTTGACCGTGCTGCGGTCGAAGGCGTGCATGTTCAGCCGCACTTCTGGATAGCGCTTGCGAATGACCACCACCGCGACCCACGCTTCAAAAATCGTGGTGAATACTGGAATGGCGGCAAGGAGCGGCAGCGAATCTGTCAGTGACATCAGCGCTAAGGTGAGCCCGAAGCGCAGCAACAAGCCGATGATGAGGATCTTGTTGTAGAGACCGAAATCGTGGTGAGCGACGATGATGCCGTAGGGCAGCTGGAGTGCGAAGCCGATGCCGGAACCGAGCACCATCACCATGAAAGCAATGCGCGTGCCGCTCTGCATGGTCTCTGGCACGGGATAGCCAAACACGTACCAAGCGAAGAGCGCACCACCCACTGCGAGTGCGAGCAAACCGAGGCCCAGATAGACACCGAGACACGTTGCAATGGCGCGGTTGAGTGCATTGGTGTCGCGCTTGCCGACAGCGGTACTCATGAAGTGCACCCAAGCCATGGGCACGCCGAGGATGAGCAACGAGAGATTGCCGACGAAGGAGTTGATCAGGCTCCACTGGCCGTAACCGGAATCGCCCAAAGAGGAACGGTGTGAGCATGAACACCACGCCGATGCTCACGGCCATGCGGATCCAGTTGCTACTGACGCGTTTGAACACGTGGTGCGGTGGACTTTCCTTGGAGCGAGAGTCTATTCCCGGAGTGTGAAGCGGACAGGCTCCGTGGTGTCGCGCGCGCGTTAGGATTCGGCCGCGCGCGGCAAGATGTCAGCGCTGGGAGAATCGGTGCGTTTCTTTGAGCTGCTCCAAGGTGTCGCAACACTGCAGAGGCACGGCGATATGTCGGTGCCCGTTGGCGCCGTGCGCGATGATTCGCGCCTCGTGTGCCCCGGTGATGTGTTTGTTGCGATTTCAGGTCGCCGTGTTGATGGACATCAGCATGTGACCGCCGCGCTGGCTGCAGGCGCCGCCGCGTTGGTGCTGGAAAAACCGCAAGAAGCTCCGTGCCCTGTCGCCTTGGTGGCCGATGCGCGCGAGGCGCTGGCCGTCATGGCTGGCAACGCTGCGGGGCAACCGGCCAAGAAGTTGCGGCTCATCGGCATCACGGGCACGAATGGCAAGACCACCACAGCGTGGCTCACGGAAGCGTTGCTGCAAGCGGCGGGTCGGCGCGTGGCGCTGCTCGGCACAGTGACCAACCGCATCAACGGTTGCAACGAACCCGCGCAACTCACGACTCCGGCGGCGCTCGAACTTCACGCCTTCTTTGCGCGCGCTTTGGCTGCGGGTTGCACCGATGTGGTCATGGAAGTGAGCTCGCATGCGCTCGAACAGCGTCGTGTGCATGGGCTGCAATTTCACGCTGCCGGTTTCACCAACCTCACGCAGGATCATTTGGACTTTCACGGAACGATGGAGGCTTACGCCGCCGCGAAGGCGCGATTGTTTCGTGAGCATATAGGGGCCAAGGGCATCGCCGTCATCAACGTGGATGGCGCCGGGGCGCCGTTGATGCGGGCCGCAGTTGCGGAGCAGCGCGTGCTGGGCGTGAGTGCGCGCGACGCAGCAGCGGATCTGTACAGCACGACGCAACACTCCGGCATCGATGGCCTGCACCTGAACTTGCACGCAGGGAAGCACGAAGTGCTGCTGCACAGTCCGTTGGTGGGTCGCCACAATGTCGAGAATCTGCTGCTCGCGGCAGGGCTTGGCCTCGCGTGTGATGTGCCGCTCGATGTCATCGCGCGCGGTCTCGGCGGAGTGCGCGGCGTACCGGGGAGGCTCGAAGGCGTGCCCGTTGGGCGCGGCGTTGCGGCCTTTGTCGACTACGCCCATACGCCCGATGCATTGCAGCGCGTCTTGGAAGTGCTGCGCGCTGAGTGCAAGGGCAAGTTGCTGCTGGTGTTTGGGTGCGGCGGTAATCGCGACACGGGCAAGCGCCCCATGATGGGCGCCATTGCCGCACGCTGCGCCGATGCGGTGGTGCTGACCAACGACAACCCGCGCCACGAAGATGCGCAAACAATCTTGAACGAAATTGCCGCAGGTGTGCCGCCGGAACTGCGTGGGCGTGTGAGCATCGAACCCGATCGGCGCGCAGCCATTCGTTGCGCGCTTGCACAAGCCAAGTCGGGCGACGCCTTACTCCTCGCAGGCAAAGGCCACGAGGATTACCAGATCGTCGGTGCAGAGAAGTTGCACTTCGACGACCGCGAGGAACTCGCTGCTGCTGGAGGTGCTGCATGACAGCGCCTGCACTCTCAGGGAAGCGCGTGTTGATCGTGGGCTTCGGCCGCAGTGGTCAAGCGGCTGCGCGCTTGGCGTTGCAACAAGGTGCGCAAGTGGCGATTACGGATTTGCGCCCGCAGAGTGAATTGGCGCCCTTGCTCGCAACTCTCGGCGGCACGCCAGAGCTGCATCTCGGAGCCCATCCGGCAGCGGCTTTCGAAGGGCGGGATCTCGTGGTGCTCAGCCCAGGTGTGCCAGCGTTGGCTGGTGTCGAGCAAGCACGTTCGTGCGGCGCAGAGATTGTGGGCGAACTGGAACTCGGTGCGCGTCAGGTGCGTTCTACTTTGATCGGCATTACTGGCACCAACGGCAAGTCCACCACCACTGCGTTGACCGGTGCACTGTGCGCAGCCAGCGGACGCGCCACTTTCACCGGTGGCAATCTCGGAACGCCGTTGTGTGAAGCCGCGGGCAGCGCTGCGGCGCAGGATGGTTTCTGCGTGGCTGAAGTGAGCAGCTTTCAACTCGAAGAAGTGCAGCGCTTTCATGCTCACGCGGCAGCGCTGCTGAACATCACCGAAGATCATCTGGAACGCCACGGCGGTTTGCAGGGTTACGCGGCAGCCAAGCAGCGCATCTTTTTGAATCAGAGCGCAGCAGACCACGCTATTTGGAATGCCGACGACGCGCTGGTGAGCGAATTGGTGCAAGGATTGCCCGCGCAGTCGTGGCCGTTCTCGTTGAAGCGTGCGCTGGAACGCGGTGCGAGCCGCGATGGCGGCGACATGGTGCTGCGCGGTTTCGGCGCTGAAGAGCGTTACGCCATCGCTGAAATGCATTTGGTGGGCACGCACAATGTGGCCAATGCGTTGGCGGCGTTGCTGTTGGCGCGTTGCGTAGGAGTTCCGGCCGCTGCGGCGCGCCGCGCGCTGCGCACTTTCCGCCCGCTGGCGCACCGCATGGAACTGGTGGCAGAAGCTCGCGGCATCGCTTTTTACGACGACAGCAAAGCCACCAATGTCGATTCCGTGGTGCGCGGCTTGGATGGCTTCCCACGCAAAGTGGTGCTTGTCGCCGGCGGGCGCGGCAAAGGTGGCGATTATGCGCCGCTCGCGCAAGTGTTGGCTGCTTCGGGCCGCGGGTTGGTGCTTATCGGCGAAGACGCGGCGCGCATCGCGGCAGCGTGCGCTGGAGTGTTGCCCATCGTGCAAGCGGACAGCATGCAGCAAGCAGTGGACGCGGCGTTGGCCATGGCACAGCGCGGCGATGCAGTGGTGCTGTCGCCAGCGTGCGCCAGCTTCGACATGTTCCGCAACTACGCGCATCGTGGCGAGGAGTTCCAAGATTGCGTGCGCACTTGGGTGGCGGCGCGATGATCCCGCAGCGCGTGCACATGGTGGGCATCGGCGGTGCTGGTATGAGCGCTCTGGCGGAAGTGCTGTTGGCACGCGGGCACCAAGTGAGCGGCACGGATGCAGAAGATTCGGCGTTGCTGCAACGCTTGGCGCGCGCTGGTGCCACGGTGCGCGTGGGGCACGACGCGGCGGCGCTGCAAGATGCGCAGTTGGTGGTTTGGTCCAGCGCCATTCACGCCGATCATGTGGAACGCCGTGCGGCGGCAGAGCGCGGCATCAGCGACATGCGCCGCGGCACCTTGTTGGCGCGCTTGATGCGCGACGCGCGCGGGGTGGCGGTGGCGGGGGCTCACGGCAAGACATCGACCACCGCATTGCTCGGCCATGTTCTGGAACGCTGCGGGCTGGACCCAACGGTGGTTGTAGGCGGCACGCTGCCCGCCAGCGGCAGCGGCGCGCGCATCGGCCACAGCAACATTTTGCTGGCGGAATCGGATGAATCTGATGGATCGTTCTTGGAGATAGACCCGGCGTTGGTCTTAGTGACCAATGTCGACCGCGAGCATCTGGAACACTACGGCTCCTGGGAAGCGTTGCAGCAGGCCTTCGCGCACTTTGTGGCCAGCGCTCGCGAAGGCGCAGTGCTTTGCGCCGACGATGCTGGGGCCATGGATTTGGCGGCTCACTGCAAGCACGCGCACAGCTATGGATGCGCCGCGACGGCGCAATGGCGCGCCACAGAAGTGCGTGCAGATGGCCGCGGCATGGCGTTCACTCTGGCGCACATGGGGCGCATCATCGGGTCTGGGCGTGTGCCCATGCCCGGCCTGCATTATGTGCAGAACGCAACCGCTGCGGTTGCGGCAGCGAGCGTCTTGGGTGCCGACCCTGCTGCGGCGTTGCACGCGTTGGCCAGCTTCGCAGGCGTTGAGCGCCGCTTCACTGTGTTAGGCGAACGCAACGGCATCACGGTGGTGGATGACTACGGGCATCATCCGGTGGAGATTCGCGCCACTCTGGCGGCTGCGCGTCAATGCACGCAAGGGCGCATTCACACGGTGTTTCAGCCGCACCGCTACACGCGCACGCGAGACTTGCTGGAAGATTTCGCAACCGCCTTCGCAGTCACCGACACTTTGCTGTTGCTGCCGATCTACGCTGCGGGCGACACGCCGCTGGCGGGCGTCACGTCGGAAACTCTCGCGCAGCGCATCGCTGAACATCGTTCCGTCGAGTGTTGTGGATCGCTGCAAGAAGCTGCGGGCCTGTTGCGTGCTCGCGCTCATTCGGGCGATCTCGTGCTTTGCCTTGGCGCAGGCGATGTGAACCGCATCGGCCCGGAAGTGCTGCGCGCCTGACACCAAGCGAGGGCGCAGCAGTCGCCAGCGCCGCCGCGTTTCAGCCTTCGTCGTCACTCAAGAGGTCGCGAAAGTTGCGAGTCTCTTCGTCTTCCGGATTCGTGGCCAGCATGGCGTCCAGCTCCTGCACCGCACCTGCTTTGTCGCCACTCTTGGCGCGTGTCCACGCTCTCATGCGCAGCGCATCAGCATCTTGCGGATGGCGTAGCGCGAGCCGCTCGAAAACTTGATGCGCTTCATCGGCGCGCCCGAGTTGCAGCAGTGCCACGCCGCGCATGTGCTCAGCCTCATCCGCGAGTGGTGCGTGCGTGGCGGCGACCGCCAAGTGGTCCAACGCATCTTGCATGTTGCCGCTGCTCACAAAGATGCGCCCGAGGGCAAACGATGTTGCAGGATGCCCGGGCTCCAAGTCCAAGGCTTGGTCCAACCAGTCCAGCGCGCGGTTGAGCAGTTCGCCATCGCGGTGACGCAAGGCCAGCTCGCCTAAAAGCGCACCGAGTTGGCGGCAGGCTGGGGCATGACCGTCGCTGCACGCGGCAGCGTTGCGCAAATGTTCCAGCGCAGCGGCCTCGTCGCCGGCTAACAACGCGGCGCGGCCCAGCGCGATGGAAGGCATGGGGGCTTGCGGCATCAGTGCAGCGGCACGGCGCCACAGCGCCAAAGCGTCCTCCTCACGTCCTTCCAGTCCATTCAGGAAAGAACCAGCACGCAGCAACTGATCGCACAGCACTGTCGTGATCAGCGCGTCGCCAGCGGCCAGCACTTGCGGCGCCGCGGCATCCGCGCAGAACAGCCAGCGCGAAATACCGTTGGCCAATTCGAACACCCCGTCGCCGTTGCGCTGTTGCGACCACAGATGCAGGCGCAGGCCATCCAGCGGCGCAGCCTTGCCGCAGGCCTGGCAGCGTCGGCGCGCATCGCTGGCACATTGCGCAGTTGCGAAGGCCACCAGCGCCGCCGCATCTTGCGTCGCAAGGTCGGGGAAGGCCGCGGTCAGCGGGTCTTCGCCGCAATTGCCGCAAGAGCAATGCAGGCTGAAGACGCCCTGCGAAACGAGGTCGTTGCCCAAAGCGCGGGCGCGTTCACGGCGTTCGCGCAACAAAGTGTTGGTGCTGTCCAAAATCGCAAGCGGCATAAGTGCGCCGATCATACGAACTGCACAGCCCTCAGAGTTGCTGTGCGATTGACTGGCTCCACGCATCCGTTGCCATCGGCGGTGAGTGGTGAGTTCGCGCGTGGGCGCTCTCCGAGGTCGGGTCACTTTCAGTGAACAGTCCAGGATGGCCGCACCCCCGAGAATCGCAAGCGAACCTCTTCGGCATATTGCATCTGAGTTTGCATAGGCCCCCAAGTACGGTGGAAATGCAAAATGCCGAATGCGGCATTATCAAACTCAACGCCGCAAATGACATAGGTATGCCCCAGAACACCTTGCTCCTGGGGTAGCACCGCGATGATGCCAAGGGCCGACATCTCGCAACACTTTTTGATGAGATCCTCGGCACTCCCGAACGACGAGATGATCTCGCCGGCCCTCCTAGCCCAGTTACGCTTTTGCAGAGCAGCCCAACCATAAAACTTGAGTCGCCGCCATTTTTGTCGCCCGGCAGCAGCACGGGCACGAGAATAGGAATCGGCAGGCCGGGAATCGGCAACAGGCGAAAGTCCGTTGCGATTGGGGTTGGGATTAGCTTTGGCAATTTGTCCTGCCAGTTCGCTAACGCAAGCATCTGCTCTATGAAGGGGTCCTCGGCCCCCAGCGCAACGGCCACCGCCTCTCGCAAGCCACCCTCGGTCTTTTCGGATGTCCTCACCCCAAGTGTGTGCAGCCAAGCCAGTTTTGATTCACAGAGACATCCATTGCTGGTACCCGGCGGCATCGGGTGAGGTTTGACCTTGCCATAGCCCTCGAACATTCTTCGTTTGGGCGGGCGTCGTGACAATGGCCGAAACGCACATAGGAAGTAGCTAATCAGAGGATCGCCATTGGCAACCACTTGCTCGCTGGCGGACCCAGCGACTTTCTCGCGCCCCTTCAGCACGCCATTCCGCAGGCGCATGCCGCTTGCACAGGCGTCGCACTTGCCACCGCTGTTTGCTTGGGCCTCGCTCATAAATCAGCCACATCAATGCCTGCCGCGACGACGGCCATTTTGCCGTCGACCCCGCCCACCAACAGCTTGAGCCGCACATATTGAGCAGAAATGCCCGATACGGATTGTTCACTGGTGTAGCCGACTTCCGTGATGCTGGGCGTAGAAACCACATCCTTCCAGTTATCGAGGTCGTTGCCCTCTTGGACCGTGATTCAAACAGTTCCTCCAGTCGCAGTGAAAGCCGTCACATCAACATAAATGGCGTTGCCACCATCCATGGAAACGGCTTGCGTGTACTGCTTTGCACTGCTGGTAACGACAAGTTTGCTTGCGACCTGTGTGTGCATGGCGATGGTTCTCCTTGTGCCTATGGATTTCCGCGCACCGGGGCAGCGGATCCGGATCTGCACCTTCGATATATGGCCAGCATGGGGTCGTCCGGAGCTGAAGTGCAAGGGGGAATCTCAGAGGACTACTCGCCATGGGGGCTATCGGCCACATTGCGATCGAGACATGCCCTATCATGCCTGTGGTTTGATGTCACGGAGGGTTCTCCATGCGCTGGATCGCCTTGGTGTTTCTCGTGGCGTTGCCCTTGGCCGCGCAATCGAAGAGTTTGCCTTGGTTCGAAGGCAACTTCGATGAAGCGCTGAAAGAAGCGCGCGAGCGCAACGTGCCGGTGTTGGTGGCCTTCAATCAAGATGAAGAGCAGAGCAACGAAGCGATCGTCGAGGTGCTCTACGCCGATGCCACCTTCATCAAGATGATGGCGCGCTGCGTGCCTGTCATCGCCAGCATTCATGAACATCCGCCCGTGAAGGTCGGTGGTGTGAATCGTTGCAGCCGATTCCCAGCGATCACATGCGCGCAGCATCGCATCTTGGAAACCAAGGCCCGCGAGAAGTGCTGGGGCGATCAGCCCGTAAGCACGCCCAGTCATGTGGTGCTGCATCCTGATGGCACAGAAGGCGCGCGCCTGCTCGACATGGTGGGTGCAGGTGATGTGGAAGGCGCTCTGAATGTGGTGCGCAAGAAACTAGGGGCTGGGCTGACGCGCGAACAGTTGCTTGCTGCGAAGCAGGCATTGAAGTCTGGCGCTCAGGCATTGGCTGCGGCGGATGTTGTGACGGCGCTTGCGTCTTTACGTGCGTTCGAGAAGGAAACCGCCGGAACACCCATGGCACTCCAAGGGGAGACGCTGAACTCAGGCATCGCAACGGCGCTGGATCAAGAAATTGAACGCTGTCGTGAATTGGTGCGTAGCAAGCAATGGCAGGCGGCCTTGCGCGCCATTGAAAGCGGTCGCAAGGCGGCGGCCGACTTGCCGCAGTCCGCAGCGTTTCGTGCGTTGGAAACGGAGTTGCTCAAAACCGCTGATGGCCGGGCTGCCAAGAAAGCTCTGGAAGCGGAAGAGCGCTTGAAACCCGCCATGGAGAAGGGTGCCGCGTTCGAAGCGAAACGCGAATACGCGAAAGCGGCCAATGAGTACTTGCGTGTGGTGCGAGACGCGGCTCGCACGCCACTCGCACAGCAAGCGAGCGCCAAGCTCAATGCCTTTGCAGCGGACAAAGACATCGCCGCGCTCTGCACTGCTGCGCTCGTGGAGCACAGTGCAGAACTTGCGTTTCAAGCTGCGCGGGCACTGCTTGGCGCTGGTAAGGCAGCGGAGGGGCGTGCCGCGTTGAGTGATATCGAGCGGCAATGGCCCGCGACTCAAGCGGGGCAACGCGCGAAGAAGTTGCTATCCACGGGCGGATGAAATTGGTTTTCTGTGGCACCGGCGCCTTCGGCATTCCGGCATTGCGAGCCTTGGTGGCTGCGGGCCATGCTCCCACGCTGATCGTGTCGCAACCGGATCGGCCACAAGGGCGCCATGGAACTCCGGCGCCGCCTCCTTTCGCGCTCGTTGCGCACGAACTTGGTTTGCCACTGTTTCAACCGGAGCGAGTGAACCGTCCCGAAGCGCTCGAGCGCATTGCAGCAGAGCAGTGCGAGATCATGTTGGTGGCCGCCTATGGACAGATCTTGAAGCTGCCGTTGCTGCAACTTCCGCGCGTGGGTTGCGTGAACTTGCACGGCTCATTGTTGCCGCGTCATCGTGGCGCCAGCCCGGTTCAAAGTGCGATTCTCGCGGGTGATGCCGTGAGCGGCACCAGCATCATGCTGATGGATGAGGGTTTAGACACCGGCGCTGTATTGGCAATGCGCACCACACCCATCGGCGAGCATGAAACTGCGGGTGATCTGCACGACCGCCTCGCGCAGCTTGGTGCGGAACTGTTACTGCCGACATTGCAAGGGTTGCTCAGTGGAGCGCTGCACGCAACGCCACAAGATGCGGCCTTCGCTACGCATTGCGGTTTGATCCACAAAACCGAGGGCCTTTTGAATTGGACCCAAGAAGCGGCGGTTCTTGATCGTCGCATTCGTGCGTTCACGCCTTGGCCTGGGGCATGGACCTTTGTTCCTGGAAAATCAGGTGTGCTGCGCCTTGGCGTAGTGCAAGCGCGGCCCGTGGAAGGTTGCGCGCCGCCGGGCACAATCTTGTGCGCGGACAGCGAAGGCATCGTGGTCGCGTGCGGCCATAGTGCGCTGCTCCTGCAACAGGTGCGGCCTGCGGGCAAGAAGGCGATGTCCGTTGAAGCGTGGTTGCGCGGCTATGCTCTCGAGCCGGGAAGTGTGCTGTTGTCGCAAGCGCAGCACTGATTCCCGCCCGGCCCTTCCACCCTATGAACGACGCTTTCGCCCCACGCCGCCTCGCATTGCGCGCCCTCTCTGAGCGCCGTCACGGGCGCGTCGATCTTGATCGTGCCGAGTTTCGTGGTGCCGATGGCGCCAGCCGCGCTCTGCTGCAAGAAATAGTGTTCGGCGTGATGCGCCATCAGTTCCTCTTGGACGCCATCCTTGCGCGCTTCGTGCCGGACAAGCTCTCTTCAGTTCAGCCGCAGTTGCGCGAGATCTTGCGCATGGGCGTGTACGACCTGCTTTTCCGCGAACGCTTGCCTCATGCCATCGTCGTGAACGAATGTGTGGATCTGTGTGGACCGCAGCGCCGCATGCGC
This sequence comes from Planctomycetota bacterium, assembly GCA_009691765.1. Lineage (GTDB taxonomy): Bacteria > Planctomycetota > SXUL01. The sequence continues at coordinate 28,443 of SIAO01000017.1, forward strand.
GGATTCGTGAATGCGGTGCTGCGTCGCATCGCTGGAGCCATGGTGCCCGTGGAACTTGCGCTTGGCGAGATCCCGTTGGATCGCGTGAGTGTGGAAATTGCGCCGCGCCGCGCTGTGAGGCTCCCGGAACCGTTCTTGCCAGATTTCACGCAGCATCCCGTGCAACATCTCTCGCGACGCTTCACGCTCACCGAGTGGTTCGCGAGGGAATTGCTGAAACTCCTGCCACTGGAGGCGGTCGCTTTTGCGCGAGCAACGTGTTCGCGTCAGGCGTTGGCACTGCGGCCAGTACACGGACGCTGCACAGCGGCGCAACTTCTCGAGCGACTCATTGCCGATGGATGTGCAACCGCGCGTCTGTTGGGTTCTGTCGTCGAAGTCGCGCCTCAAGGATCGATCGAGGAGCTTGGTGCATTTCGAGATGGTCTGTGCGTCGTGCAGGACGCTACGGCAGCAGAGGTCGCGCCGTTTCTCGCGCCAGTGCCTGGTGAACGGGTGTTGGATTTGTGCGCGGCGCCCGGTGGCAAAAGTATTCATCTCGCAGAGCTCATGGCCGGCCAAGGCAGCATCGTGGCGTGTCATCGTGCCGGACCAGCCGCTGCGCGCCTCCTCGACAACATTCAGCGCGGCGGTTGGACGTGCATCACGCCGCATGATTTGGGCATGAACGCAGCGCGTTTGCCTGACGGGCCCTTTGACGCCGCACTTGTGGATGCGCCGTGCAGCAACAGCGGCGTGCTTGCCAAGCGCGTAGAAGCGCGCTTTCGGTTGGAGGCGCCACTCATTGATCAGTTGGCTGCATTGCAGTTGGATCTGTTGCACAAGGCCGCCGAGCGCGTGCGTCCCGGTGGCAGATTGGTGTATTCCACTTGCTCCATTCTGCCGCAGGAAAACGAAAGCGTGGTGCGCGCATTCCTCGCCACGCACTCAGAGTTCCGCCTCGACGCGGAGTCCCTGCGCTATCCACAGCGCACGGAGCGTGATGGCGGTTACGCCGCACGCTTAATCAAGGCCGAGTGAACCGCGTGGCTGGAACAGGTTGCATCGCATCGCCTTTGCCCCGCACGAGGTGGTTAGTGTTGGTGGCCGTGTTCGCGGCTGCGCTGTTGCTGCATGCTCCGCGGATAGATCGCCCCTTCGCTCCAGACATCGCTTCAGCTGCGGCGACCTATCAGGTTTTGTTTGCGCGCAACTGGGATGAAGCAGGATTCGCCGCGTTGCGCGGTGTGCCTTGTGTTGGTGCAGCAGAAGGCGGCGTGGCCGAGCGCGAACCCTATTTGCATCATCCGGTGCTGTCGTATTGGATGGCCTACGGACTGCGTTGCGCCTTCGGTTGGAACGAATGGGTTTTTCGTCTGTTGCCCTTCGCGGCCCTCATTACTGCGGCGCTGCTCACGACGGCGGTGGGATTGCGCGTGTTGGGTTCTGTCGGTGCGTTTCTCGCTGGTTGCGCATTTGTATTGAGTCCCGGTGTGTTCCGTTACGGCGACATGCCGAACCCAGAATCGCTGGTGCTTTGCTTCTTGCTTGGCGGCTGGCTGTTGCATGAACGCATTCGCGAGAATCCGACTCGTAGGCGCAAGGCGGCATTTTTCGTGTTGGCGTTTTGCGGGATGTTGGTGGACTGGCAAGTGTTCTTTCTTGTGCCTACGTTGCTGCTTGGAGAGGCCTTGCGTCCAGCCATTGAGCGCCGATGGCGCGAGGCGTTGCTCTTGTCACTGTGCTGCGCTTTGGCGTTGCTCGTGACGCTCGTGCATTTCGCATGGGGAGTTGGTTCGCTGGAGTTCCTTGGCGCGGAGCTGGTCAAAACGGTGCAGCACACTCTTGGTGGCCGCTCTGCGAGTCTCACTCAATTCGCGGCGGCGCAAGGCAAGGCGCTGCTCACCACCATGGGAGCTGGGCTGCTTGCTGCCGGCGCCTTGTTCTTGCTCGCGGTGCTCACAGGTCGCGCGCGCGCCGAGCGCAGTCGCGCTGCCGTTGCGTTGCTACTGCCTGCGCTGCTGAGCGTGCTCTGTTTCCGTGGGCCCGCGTTGGATCATCCCTTTTGGTGGATGCCGGCGGCAGGTTTTTTTGCGTTGGCCGGTGGCTGGTTGCTGCTGAAGATTTTGCACCTGCGCGCCTTGCCGGGAGTCTTGGCCTGCGTGTTCTTGCTTGGCTCTCTCGCACTCGCGTCACGCGCTGATGAACGTCATCTCGAACTTCCTGTTGCGTGGTACGAGGATGTTGGCGCTTTGGTGGATCGCTTTGCGCAACCGGGAGATGTAGCGCTGACGCCCGAGCCCTTCGGGCCGGCGCTGTTCTATGCGCGCACTCGCATCTACGAGAACATCGACAGCGTGGCCAAGCTCGAAGATGTGCGGCAGCGTGTGCGCCACGGTCAAGTGCACGTGTTCATGCTGAAAAAATCAGCCCGAACCCATGCAGCCCTCGTGGCCTGGCTCGATGCACACGCGCATAAGACGCCGCACCCTGGCGTTCTGCACTGGACGCTGTGATCAATCGTGAATGCGGTTGGCCGCTTCACGAGCCAAGAGTTCGCGGTAACGCTGTTCCATCTCTGCGGCATCCACGCTGATGGATTTCACTTCGAGGGCTTGCGGGTTGAACCCGGGCAGGCCATGCGCGGCGAATTCGTGGATCTGCGCGCGAAGGGCGTTGGCATCGCCTGCGGTGAAGAGCAGGCCCGTGATGCCATCCAGCACATATTCCGCGAGCCCGCCGAGGTTCGACGCCAGCACAGGCACAGCGGCAAGAGCTGCTTCGTGCACTGTGAGCGGGCTGTTCTCGGGCCAGAGAGATGGAATCACCAGCAAGTCGGTTTGCGCGAGCACATCGCGGACACGCTCTGGCGGCAGTGGTCCCATCAGCAGCGTGCGTGGGTTGGTGTTCATCGAGCCGAGGCGCTCGGAGTATTCGACAAACGCGCTGAGGTCTCCAAAAATGCGGCACGATATGCCCGCGTCGGGAACAGCATTCATGGCTTCGATGAGCGTGTGCACGCCTTTGTGTTCGGCGATGGTGCCGATGTACGAAATGCGCAGCCCATCCCCGGGAATGCGCTGCACGTTCTTCCAAGCGGCGAGATTGAAACCGTTGTCGCTGACCACAATGCGATCGGCTGGAATCAACCCAGATTCCACGATGCTGTCTCGCAAGAAGCGGCTGGGCGACAACGCGAGGCTCACATCGGAGAGCACTCGCTTGAGATAGTCCAAACGTTCCGCAGCGGCCAGTTCATAGTGGTCATCGGAATGCAAGTTCATGCGCGTTCGGCGCACGATCAGGGCGAGGTCCGTAGGCACCAACGCATCGGAGCCGGGGTGCAAAGCGCGGGGGATCAGAGGTGTGGAGCGTTCTTCTAGGGAGTGGTGCGCGATGCAGTCGCGGCACTTCGAAGGCACGGGCTGACGACAGATTTCGCCATCGGCGCGGCGCAGTTGCCCGTCGCGCGGACACATCAGCATGTAGTCGTGCAAGGTGTAGACCACAGGCAGGCCCTGCGTGCGCGCAATGGTCACATAGTTGGCGGAGTGATAGTGCAAATGTTGCACGTGGACAATGTCCGGCCGCTCTGTGCGCAACACATCACGAAAGATGTCATCGGCTTCCGCGCAATCGTAGGTGTCGCGGAAACCTTTCCATGTGTAGTTGTGGATGAACTGATGCACCTTCAAGCCCTGCACTTCGGTGACGCTTCTTTCGAAGCGCGGGCGTGAGTGATCGGATTCAGCGCTGAGCAATACCACCTCATGACGGTGCGACAACTCGCGCGCCAGCGCAGCAGTGTAGAGCTCGGTGCCCGCCACGTGGCGCGGTAGAAACTGGTGCACGACCATCAAGATCTTGAGACGCTTGGCACGTGCGCGCGGCAGCGTTGTTATCGCGGAACGACGGCGGCGCATGTCCGCATCCATCATGGTCATCAAACTGTCCAACGCCGTCGCGAAGCGAGAAACAAGTATGTCTCGTTCGCCGAGCAGTGCCTGCGCATTGGCCTGACGCTGCAATAGGTGTTTCATCAAGGCTTCGAGGGCCTGCTCCGGCGTTTGATCGACAGGCACGGCAGCGTCAGGCAAATGCTCAATCAAGCGCAAGCCAAGACCGCGCACGCGATCACTTAGTACAAGCGCGTCGCTTTCCAAGACACGCAATCGCCCCCGCTCTTGCTCGAGGATGTGTTTCAATTCCGCAGCCTGTTCACCGGTCTGCTTCAGCTCACCGCGAGTCTGCCCCAATTCGCGCTCCGTGTGGGTCAATACCTCGCACTGCGCTGCACTTATGAACTCAATGTGCTCGCGCAGCTTTGCATTGTCGGCGCTGGCAGTGGCGCAGAGGTCTTCGAGGCGCTGCTTCTCGTCTGCGTCGGCGTCGCGGGCTGCGCGTACACACACAAGTGCAGCGCTCTGCTCTGTGAAACGGTCTTCGAGGCGCTGCTTCTCGTCTGCGTCGGCGTCGCGGGCTGCGCGTACACACACAAGTGCAGCGCTCTGCTCTGTGAAACGGCCTTCGCGTGCCGCCAGTTCGTTGCGCAGAGCTTCAAGCCGCAGAAGATCTGCTTCACGCTGACGGGAAAGGTCAGAGTGTGCCTGTCTCGAGGCGCGCAATTCTGATTCAGCGCTTTGAGCATGTTTGAGAGCTGCTTGCGCCTGGACGACATCGGATTTCAGCGCGGCGCTGAGCTCCGCTTCGGCTTCGAGTTTCGCAGCCGCATCGCGACAGCGGCGCTCTAGGTCTTCAGCACGCGCTAACAGGACGGTGTTATTTTCGCGGAGCTCTGCACTCTCTGCGCGTTCATGTTTGCCAAGGGAACCGATCAGTTCTTTGAGACGCGCCAGCAGAGGTGGCAGTGGAAGGCTCGCGTCAGATTCCGCCAAGGCAAGGTCTTCACGCTCGATGGACTCCGTCGTGGTCAAGGACAGAGCTTCGAGTGCCTTGCTGCGCTCGTGTTCAGCATTCTGCAGCATCGCGAGCGTGCGGCTGGCTTCCACATGCAAACTCAGGACAGCCGCCTCTTGAGCATTGAGCGCCGTGCGCAAGACATCAGCATCGGTTTCGGTGCGCTCGGCACGTTCTTCCGCCGCGGCCAAACTGAGGGTGAGTTCTTCCGCGTTGTCCTCTGCGACCGCGAGATCTGCTGCAAGGCGCGCAGCTTCAGCAGCGCTGCCGTCTGCGACTTCACGCAGGCGTTCTACGCGCCGTTGTTTCTTGCGTTCCTTCTTTTCCAGTTCGTGCACGCGACGGCCTAATTCGTCAGCGGCCTCGCGCACAGTCTCGTTCCGTTCGCGCATTCCGGTTTCGCGCAGTTCGTTCACTTCACGGCTGAGGCGCTGAAGTTCCTTGTCTTTCTCGACATGGAAGAACTGCATTTCATCCATGGTTTTGCCGGCGCGTGAAAGGTCGTCCTTCAGATTGCGCCCATCGCCTTGCTCCACTTCGAGGCGTCGGTTTCGCGTTTCCAATTGCCACGCGCGTTGCAACAGGCGGCGTGAGCGCAGCGCTTGACGTGTCACGGGCAGTGGAGCCTCACTGCTCAAGACTTCGCGATACAGAGACAACATGCGGCGCGCATGGTCATGAAGGCCTGGGAGTTCAGGGATTCGCGAACGCCAGAGTTCCAACAGTTTTGGTTGTTTGAAGATCTCGCCGAGCGCAGCGCAGAGGTCTGGCCCACTTTCGGCGAGGAAGGTGGTTCCCGCGCCGCCGATGCGTTCTTTGAGCGCGCCGCGATCAGGCACCACAGCGGGTAACCCAAGCTGGAAGGCCTCGTCCAAGACGAAAGACCACGATTCGCTGCAGCGCGAAGTGATGACAGCGAGGTCGAGCGGCACTTTGGCCAGATCCGCTGGGGTGTACGGGCCGTGCCACGTGATCGCTAACCCGTCAGCGAGTTCTTCGAAGCGTGCACGTTCCTGCGGATAGACGATCTCGCCAAACACATGCAGTTCGATGTCGGAGCGATGGCGTGAATCGCGTACGGCTGAGAGCAATATGTCGAAACCCTTCAAGTGAGACAAATGTCCCCAGTGCCCGATGCGCAGCGGCCCTGATGGGAAGGATGAGCGCGTGGGTTTTCGCCTGCGAACTTCAGAGATGTTGCCGTGAGGCAGCACGCGAGAGCGTCCTGCCAACTGTGGCATGTGTTGCAGCAACACTTCGCGATGCGCCACCGAAGGCACAATGATGCGCCGCGCAAGATCCAATTCGTTGCGCACATCGTCGCGGAACAGCGCGAGCTCGCGGCGCTGCTCTTCATTGCTCATGTTCTCGCCAGCGGGAGCGCAGCCGAGGCAGTTCGCCGGGCCCATCTCGAGATTACAGAAACTCCCTTCGCGTATGCGAAAGGCTTTGGGGCAAGTGGTCCACAAATCGTGCAATGTGGCGACTGCTGGGACTCCGCGATCATGAGCGAGCTCCACCAGATTGCGCGTCAAGCGAATCCAGTGGTGCACATGAATCAAGTCGGGGCGGATGTCGCGTAACAGCCAATCAAAGAGCGGCTCCACTTCCGGAGCGAGAGATTTTTCCCAATTGTCGAGGAACAAACCTGGGCGGTGCAAGCGATGGACCGGCAGGCCCTCAAAGCTGCCGTGAACGAGATTGGCATCCGCAGCTACTGGCCCAGCACCCTGCTGCGAGCCGCAGAGGATGTGCACCTCGTGCCCTTGCGCTACCAGCTCTTTCGAGAGGCGCAGCACATGGCGCTCAGTCCCGCCGTTGCATTCCGGCAGAAAGCCGTGCACGACTTTCAGAATCCTCATGTTCGACCTTTCAGGTTCCGGAGTTGCCTCCGTAAACAACTGATCGAGGGGCATGCCCCTCATCAAACCACACCACATCGCGAAACCACGCTCAGACTATCCCAGCCGTGAAGGGTTGCCCGTCACTGCTTTTGAATGCTCAGGCGGGCAAACAGCCTCCTCGTGAACTATGTTGCAGTTCCAATGAAGGCGCTGCATAACGCTTGTGAAGGATGGCTTTGTAAATGCCCACGAGCTCTTCGGCATTATCACGCACCGCTTTAATGGGCGGTTGCGTGCCCACGAGCGCTGCAAGTTTCGACCGGTCCGTTGCCAGCTCGCGCATCAATGCCGCGAGACTCTTCGAGTTGCCAAGCTCAAAAGTCCGACCATAGTTATTGGCTACAGCGAACTCCAACATGCCACCGCGATCCGAAACCAAGATTGGCGTGCTGGTCATGGCGGCCTCGTTCAAAGTGAGCGGGGCGTTTTCGAACCAGATGCTCGGCACCACGAGCACATCCATCTGCGCCAGCACTTCGCTCACATCGCGATTGTTGAAGCGGCCCTTGAAGTGCACGCGCCCTGCTGCGCCATGCGCCGCGGCCTTACTCTTCAGCCCTTCGAGGTAATCAACGCTCCAGCGATTCGGTGCGCCAAACACCAGCAGTTCAATGTCTTGGTGATCCGCGGCAGCATCGAGAAACGCATCCACTAGGACTTCCACACCTTTGGTGCGGATGATGCTGCCCATGAATCCGAAGCGCAGGTTGGGTGATGGCGTTTTCGGCAACGCTTTCACATACGAAAAATCCATGCCATTTGCCGAGTGGATGATTTGCGTCGAGGGTATGCGCCAATGCTGCATGAACTGATCCCGCAGGAAGGCTGAGGGAGTGATCAGCAGATCCATCTCTAAGAGTTTCTCGCGCAGCACATCGCTGCGAATTTCGAAGGGATTCGCCGCGGATATGGGCAGCGATGGCGAGGAGCTCATCCCGGCCAGTGTGCGGCGCATTGCATTCAAGGCTGCGCGCGGGCGGCGTGCGAAGCGACCAGGCGTTTCATTCATGCGCGCCACAAAGTGGTTGGCCCAGCGCTCCCGCAGGCTTGGAGTCTCGCTCGGCGCCTTGCCGGGTTGCGACTTCATGTCGTCGCGCACCGAAAGATCCTGCCAGCCGTCGCCGTAGACGCAGCGCCCACATTTGCTGAAGTCGATGGGGTCGCAGATGACGCCGTCCGTGTAGCACATGCGTTGTCCCATGGGGCACATGGGCCAGAAGTCGTGCAGCGTGTAGACAGCGGGAATGCCGAGTTCGCGGGGCACATCGAGCACTTCGATTCCGAGCCCCACCACATGTTGGAAGTGAATGATGTCTGGCCGCACTTCGGCCACCCAATTGCGGAAAATGGCGGCGCCCTTGGGGTCGCGGTAAGAGCGGTCAAATGGCACCCAGTCGAGGTCCGCGCGGTTCATGTAGCGGATCGTGAGGCCGTCGCGATTTTCGGTGTAAGTGTGCCAAGGCTTGAGTTTCGCGTCCTGCAGCCTCGAAAACACAAAAACTTCATGCCGCTGTGCTTGAGCTCGCGCAATGTTCAGCGTGTAAATCGCTGTTCCGGCGATCTCGTGGGGAGGGAGTTCGTGGCTGACTTGGAGGATTCTCATTGAATTGACAGCGGCGGGGCTGCCGAATCTCGCCGTTGGGGTGGATTCCGCATCGGCAAGGCTCTTGTGTAAACCTAACCCCGGTTGCTCCCAAAGGTCAAGATCCTTCCGGAGCATGGCGGAGAGCTGGCCCCGAGGGTACTTTGTTTTCCAGCCACAGCGTGGGCCCGCCCGAAAAGGGTGCACCAACTTTGGCGCTTTTATGAGAATCCTCTTTGTGCTCCATACATGGAACCCCGAGGGCAAAGGGGGTACCGAGCAGCATGCGCGGGCGCTTGCGCGAACCCTTTCGCGCAAAGGGCACCAAGTTGGTGTGTTTGCGCGCACAGGGCGCCCCGACCGGCCCGACTACGAAGTGACCACCGGATGGGAAGGGCCCATCAGCATCACGCGCATCAACAATTGTTGGCGTGAGGCCCCGAATTTCGAGTGGATCTACCGCAATCGCCGCATACACGAAGCCTTTCAGCACGAACTGGATTCGTTCAAACCGAACTTGGTGCATGTGCATCACCTCACCGGCCTGTCTGTGACCTTGCTCGAAGAGGTGAAGCTGCGCGCATTGCCGCTGGTGTTCACGTTCCATGATTTCTGGACTGTGTGCCCGCGTGGGCAGCGCATGACCAAGGACTTGGAACTTTGTGAAACGGTGGACCGCGAGAAGTGCTACCGCTGCTTGGGCGGGCTGTGGCCGCACATGTTCGACAATCGCGCGCGCGAACGCACGGTGCTCGACCAGCGCGGGCACCTCGCCCCTGAGATGCTTGCGAATTGGGAGCGATACATCAGTTATGCGCTGAATCTGTGCGATGTGATGATCGCGCCCAGTGAGTTCCATCGCGAGCGCATGTTGGACTTCCGGCTTGATGCCGACCGCTTGGTGGCGCTGCCACACGGGCTCGACCATGCGCCCTTCGACGGACGCATGCGCGCAAATTCACCGCCCAAGCGTTTCGGCTATATCGGCTCGGTGATTCCAATAAAGGGCGTGCACGTGCTCATCGAGGCGTTTCAGCAGATGGGACGCGCCGATTGTTCTCTCGAGATTTGGGGAGAAGAGCGCGCGCACCACGATGACACCACCTACTCTGCGCGCTTGAAAGTCTTATGTGCGGGTGCCTCCAACATTCGTTTTCATGGGGCTTACGAAGCGGAGCAAACCGGGCGCATTCTCGACAAGATTGATGTGTTGGTGGTGCCGTCGCTGTGGTGGGAGACGTTTTGTCTGACCATTCGCGAAGGACTGCTCGCTGGCATTCCAGTGATTGCATCCGACATCGGAGCCATGCGCGAGGCGCTCGACGGCGAACGCGATGGTTTGCTGTTCCGTGTGGGCGACGCTGACGACTTGCGCGAGAAGATGGAGCGGTTGCTGACGGACGATTTGTTCCGAGAGCGTTTCTACAATCGCGGCGGCACAGTGAAGTCGCTAGAGGCGTATGGCGAAGAGCTGGAGGCGCTTTATGCGCAGGCCCTTCGCGTTTCCCGCAGACGCAGCAAGGCTCTCGTGGTTGCGCCGCCGTCGTTCCCATCGCACGCCACGCAGCATGGTCAGTCGATGTACCTGCCTTGGGAAAAGGTCGGCGTCTCTATGGAGCAACAGGGCACGGTCTCCGTGAATCTGCAATCGGGTTCGCCCAGCGAAGCCAAACCTGAAGTGCTGCTCCAGTTGGACTTGCGCGAGGGTGACCGTCATGTTGGCACGGTGAAATTGCGCGTGGATCTTGCTGCGATTGCTGCGTGCGCCAGTCGAGGCGTCGAGATAGAAACGCCGCAACCACTGCCGGCGCCAGCCGCCGAGCCCCCAGCGACGAAACTGGCAGCGACTCCCGCTGCTGCGCGAACCGCACCACCAGTATCAGCAGCACCAGCTCCCAGGCCGCAGGTTCGGCCAACACCAGCGTCGCCCAGCGCAACTCCGTCGCCCAGCGCAACTCCGCCGCCCGCGAAACCAGGTGTGCGTCGCGAAGTGTTGAAGCGCAGCAGACAGCCGGTGCGCCGCATTCGCATGCAGCGCAGACCGCCACGCCACGGCTCTGATTCGTGAGGCTACGCGGAGCACAAGCGTGACCGCGCTGGCCGTTCGCGGCATGTCGCCGCATGTGACGGTGTTCATTCCCACCTTCAATGGTGCGAGGCATCTCGAAGAGTTGCTCTGCGCTTTGGAGCAGCAGCAGACGCCTTGGCCCTTCGAAGTGTTGGTCATCGACTCCGGGTCGAAGGACGACACTTTGCAGATCCTGCAACGGCACCAAGTACGGCTGATCACCATTCCGAATTCGGAGTTCGATCATGGCGCTACTCGCAATCGCGCAGTCCAAGAAGCGCGGGGCGACGTTGTGGCGCTGACGGTGCAAGACGCAACGCCTGCAGGTCCGGATTGGCTGCGCACCATGGTGTCGCATTTCGAAGATAGCGAAGTGGGTGGCGTCTATTGCGATCAAGTGCCGCGCCCGGACTGCTCGCCATTCTTGCGCGAACGGCTTTCACGTTGGGTGCAAGGTGGCGGCACTCCGTTGGTGTCGCAGGTGAAGGATGTGGCGCGTTTCTGGAATGAAGTGCATCCCAACGAGCGTTGGAACATCATCAAGTTCGACAATGTGGCCAGCGCGGTGCGGCGCAGCACGGCGTTGCAGCACCCATTCCCGAAGCGCCGCTTTGGTGAAGACGTGACTTGGGCCAAGGGGGCAATTCTCGCGGGTTTCAAGATTGTCTATGAACCGCGAGTGGCGGTCATCCACAGCCATCCACTGTCCATTTGGTACGAATTTAAGCGCGCCTACTTGGATCATCAGAATGTGAATGACCTCGTGGGTTCGCGCCTCGCGCCGCGCCTACGCAATGTTTTTGAATACACGGCGGCAGAATCGCGTCGCCTGTTCCGCGTGGTCTGGATGGATGAAACGTTGGATCCGATTGAGCGCATGGTGTGGTTGGCGAAGGTGCTGCCCTTCGCCTTCACGCAGAACTTGGGCCAATACCTCGGGCCGCTGTCGAATGTGCAAGGGCGCAAGGGATTTTGGAAGTTCTGGGACCGTTTGATGGGGAAGGGCGTTTGATGGCATTGCGTATTGCAATGTTGCATCAACACGCGGGCGGCGGCGCCACGGTGGCAGTGCACGAATTGATGGCGGGGCTGCGCGCTCTTGGTCATGAAGTGCAAGATCTCACTCCAGCGCGCGATGCACCTTTGGTCGCGTTGCTTGGGCGCATCGAGGCGTTCACTCCCGACATTGTGCATGCACACTGTTTCTACAACGCCATGGACTATGCGAGCATCCTTGAAGTAGCGCAGCGTTGGCCCTTGGTCTTTACTTTGCACGACACGCTGCCCGTGAATCAGTTCGGGCCCGAATGCTGGGAATGTTTTCGCAATGCGTATTGCCTCGGTTGCCCAGCGCTCGGCCCGCTGCGCCGCTGGAGGCCGAATTACCGCGTGGTGGCGCGCATGGCACGCCGTCGTGTGCACCGCAAATTGCAGGCACACCTGATTCTGCCGTCAGAGTGGATGCGCCTTCGCATCGCGCGCAGTGAATTGGCCGCATTGCCAAGCACGTACATTCCCTATGGCATTGATATTGCTGGTTTCGCGCAATCCGCGCACGTGCCACGCATCGAAACCCAAGTGTTTTTTGCGGGAAACATGTATAGCGCGGAAGATCACAGGAAAGGGTTGCCAGACTTGTTGGCTGCGTGGATTCAGGTGCGGGCTGTTATGCCGACGGCGCATCTTGCCGTTGCGGGGCGTGTGGCAGCAGGCCTCTTGCCGACAGGCGTGGAAGCGTGCGGAGAACTTTCGCGCAGCGCTGTGCAACAGCGGTTGGCCTCGGCGACTGTGGTGTGCGTGCCCAGCCGTGGCGACAACTTGCCACTCGCAGTGATGGAAGCCATGGCTTCACGCTGTTGTGTTGTGGCAACACGCGTAGGCGGCATTCCCGAAATGATCATCGATGGCGTGAGCGGCCTACTGGTGCCTCCAGCGAGCCCGAATGCATTGGCACAAACCCTGCTCTCCGCTTTGCAGCAGCCAGGCCTCGCAGCGCGCCTCGGCGCCGCAGCCGCAGAGCACGCTTCACGGACTTGGCCCCGCGAGCTCTGTGCGCAGCGTCACGAAGCGCTCTATCGCAGCATCACCGTCACCGCGTGACTGCTACAGTCGCGGCGCATGGACAGCAGCAGCAATCCTGAACTCGCCGCCGCGCTTGGTCGCATTCCCAGCGGTCTCTTCATTGTCACCGTGCGCAGTGGTACTGAGCGCACCGCGTTTCTCGCTTCGTGGGTGCAGCAATGCGCCTTCGACCCGCCCATGCTCAGCATTTGTGTGAAGCGCGGACGCCCCGCAGAAGACATGCTGCGCGAGGGCGAAGTGCTCACGGTGAACATCTTGCGCACGGGTGCAGGCGCGTTGATGAAGCCCTTTGCGAAGGGCGTGCCACCGGGCGCGGACCCTTATGTTGGCGTGGAAACTGAAGGACCTTTCAGCGGCGCAGAAGTGCTCAAGGATGCACTGGCTTCGATCGACGCTCGTGTGCAGGCACGCTCGGATGCAGGTGACCATGTGTTGCTGCTGGCGGAGGTGCTTGCTGGGCGCGTGCATGGCGAGGGTGGCGAACCTTGGGTGCATGTGCGCCGCAACGGCTTCAGTTATTGAGCATAGGCATGACACGCGAATTGGTGCATTACGAAGTCCTTGGAGCGGTGGCCAGATTCACGCTCGACGATGCTCCTGCCAACGGCTACAGCCACGAGATGATGTTGCAGCTCGATGCGTGCGTGTTGCGCGCGCGCTTTGACGATGCGGTGCAAGTGATCGTCATCACCGGTGCGGGCGAGAAGTTCTTTTGCGCTGGTGCCAACATCGACGGCCTTGCGGCCATGACGCAGAGCTTCAAATACAACTTCTGCCTGCACGCGAATGAAACTCTGTTGCGTTTGGAGCAGACGCCGAAGCTGGTCATCGCCGCGTTGAACGGACATTGCGTTGGTGGTGGGCTCGAAATTGCCTTGGCTTGCGACTTTCGCGTGATGCGCACGGGCGGTGGCAAGTTGGGTTTACCTGAAGTGGCGCTCGGCGTGTTGCCGGGCACGGGCGGGACGCAGCGCCTTGCGCGCCTTGTGGGTAAAGCGCGCGCGTTGGAGCTGATGGTGCAAGGGCGCACCATGGCGCCGAATGAAGGACTGCTGTTGGGCTTGCTCACGGCCATCTTCGAGGCTTCAGATTTTCAAACGGCGGTGCTGGAATATGCGCGCAGCTTCTGCACCCCTGGGAAAGCGGCCATGGCGGTTGGACTCATCAAGCGCGCAGTCCAAAGCGGCGCCGAAGTGCCGCTCGAAAGCGGGCTCGCTCTTGAGCGCGAACTGCAAGCGCGACTTTTCGCTTCTGGAGATGCGCGCCGTGGCCTCGACGCGTTCCTGAACAAGACGAAGCCCGAGTTCGAGGGCTGCTGAGACCCGGTCTCGCACGCCTCTCTCGCGTTGTTATGCGTGTGCGCTCTCAACCGCCGCAGGCAGTTCGTAGATGCTGGCGATGCGCGCCGCCATGCCGCGTGCGTGAAATAAAAGCTGTGCGCGCTCGCGACCAACAAGCCCAAAGCGGTGCAGGCGCGCGCGATCACTGAGGGCCGCGCACATGGCGCCGCCGAGAATCTCGCCATCGCCGGGTGGCACCAATACTCCGCTCGCGTGGTCCGCGACGGTCTCCAACAACCCCGGGATGCGTGTGCCGATTACGGGCAGCCCAGCAAACATGGCTTCGATGACCGAGAAGGGCATGCCTTCCACCACGCTCGTGTTCACCAACAGATCCAAACCGCGCAGCAGCTCGCGCGCGTCGTTGCGGAAGCCGTACCAGCACATTGCCTGCGCTATGCCTAACTCTTCAGCCTTCGCACGCATGGGCGCCAAGAGCGGTCCGTCGCCAAGCACCACAAAGCGCGCTTGCGGGAAATGCGGCACTACGCGGCGCACACCTTCCAAGAACAGGTCCGGATTCTTCTGCGGGATCAAGCGCCCCACCAAACCGACCAGCAAGAAGTGTTCGCTGGGGAAGCCGAGTTCAGCGCGCGCGCGGGTGCGGCGTTCAGGATCGAGTACGCCGTCGTCGGTGACACCGTTCGCTACCACATGCACTTGCGAACTGTTCCATGGCCGCGCGAGAATGGCGCTGCGGTCGGCTTCTGTGTTCGTGATGGTGTGCGCGGTGCGCGCGGCAGCGCTGCGCACACGGCGCGGCAGAGGCATGTTGTCAAACACCGATCGCGGCAGGTGCTCGGTCACTACGAAATCACTGCGCAGCGCCATGCCGGCAGCGGTCATGGCACCGGTGCAGGCACGCGGGTCCGTGAGATTGAAGTGCACCACATCGAAGCGGTTCTGCACGAAGAAGCGCCACACTTTGAGAAAAGCGCCACGGGCTTTGAGCGTGGGGATCGCGGGCAGGCGCACAACACGCACATGCAGCGCTGCCATGAGTTGCGCGAGAGGATCCACCGCGCCCTCTTCGCTCAACACCACGGTGACTTCCCAATGCGCTCTTGGAAGTTCGCGAGCAAGCTCGATCAACGCGCGTTCGGCACCTCCGAACACGGGCGCATCGCTATAGAGCAGAAGTTGGCGGGGCATGGGTGTTCCGATTATGCCGCAGAATCCGAGTTTGCGTCGCGCCCGAAGGCGGCAGAAACCACCGTTCTCAGTTGGCGTTGGATTTTTGCCCAGTCATGAGCCTCTGCCACCTGCCGCGCCGCGCGCACGAGGGACTCGCGCAAGGCAACATCCCGCAGAATCTGAACGGCGCTTGCAGCAAGTTCCGCAGGCGATTCAGCGAGCAGCAGGTTGCGGCCTTGCTGCACGGGCAAGCCGGCGGCACCGACGCGCGTCGACACCACGGGCCGACCCACTGCGAAGGCTTCCAAGAGTTTCAATCGGCTGCCACCGCCGTGGCGCAACGGTGCGAGCAGCAAATGGCACTCTTGCCATGCGGGGAGCATGTCCGGCAGCGCACCGAGCAGGCGCACTCCAGGCAATCCACGCACGGGTTCCAACAACCCTGTTGGATCTGCTCCCACCAACAACGCTTCAGCGTCTGGAATCTCTCGACGCACAAGTGGCAACACTTCTCGCGCGAGGCAGAGTGCGGCGGCGGCGTTTGGTGCGTAGTCCGCGCCACCGACGAACAGCAACTTTGCGTGCCCTGCTGCGGGAGATAGCAGCGGGCGCTCGGTCAAGTGCACTCCGTTGCTCACGACTTCGGCCGCGCGCGCGCCAACAGCGTCCAGCGCATGTTTGTCTTCAGCACTCACCGTGAGCGTCAACTGGGCTGTGCGCGCCAACATCGCTTCTACTTCGCCGAGCAATGCAGCTTCGCGCAAAGCCAACATGCGGCTACTCCACGGAAGATCCCGCGCCTTGTCGCGGATAAGCGCAGATTCCACATTGTGCGTCGAGAACAAAAGTGGCGCGCGTGGCAGCAGCGGCAGATAAGGCGCCATCCACACATGATCGAGCATGATGGCGTCCACCTTGCGGCTTGCTTCGCGCCGCACGAGCTCGGCCATCTCGCGACTGTAGAAGCGTGGCAAGAGAGAGGAGCGTCCGCGCAGCAGCATCCAAAGTTTGGTGACGCGTTCTCTGGTGCTCAAAGCACCATGGCGCGGTGTGAGGGTGGCGCTCCGCAGCGTTACACCGCTGCGGGCGAGGGCTGCCGCAGCAGCTTCGGAGTCTTCTTGGCTGGATCCCGCCAGCACCACAATTTCATGATCCGCGGCAAGTCCCGCGAGCAGAGCATGAGTGCGGATGCGACCGCCATGGGTCAAAGGCCACGGCAACATTGGTGTGAGGGCGAGGATGCGCATCGCAGTGCGCTGCGAGCGTTAGACTCCACCCGCGAGCGCGGCGGACACTACCACGCAGGCGCGCGCACCATCCTTGCGCATACTCATGCTCTATCCTTGGCTGCCCGCGGCTGGTGCGGGTCACGGCAGTGCAGCCGTGTTGGCGGCGCTGTTGCCGGCTCTTGGCCGCTACGCAGAGATTGTGCTGATTTGCGGGCACACCCCAGCAGAGCGCGAGTTGCTGCCGTCTGTGCGCCAGCATGTGCACACTTTGGTGGCGCTGGAGCGGCCTCCCGTGAAGCAGATGGGGTCTATCGCTCGCGCCACGGAATCGGTCGCGACGGCTTGGAAGGTGGCGCGGCATGGCATGCCGCTGTCGGCTGCGAAACAGTGGCGTCACGCGTTCGTGCGTGCCGCGCGCGTTGCGGCACGCGAACATGCACCGGACTTGCTGCATCTCGAAATCGGCAGCATGGCGCCGTATGCCGCGGTGTTGCCACAGTTCCCGTCGGTGTTGGTGGATCATGAAGTGCAGGACAGTGACGCGTGGAAGCGTTTCATGGCGCGGTATTACAAGCGCTGCACCGAAGTGCTCGCGCTGTGCCGGCACGATGCGCAATTAGTCGCGGGCATCTTGCAGCGCAATGTGGACGTGCGTCCGGTGGCCGTGCCTTTGCGCGCGGCGCTGCCGCGCGTGCCGCATCCGGGGCGCATGCTGTTCGTGGGGAGTGCGCGGCACTTGCCAAATCATGAAGCGTTGCGTTTCTTGCTGCACTCCGTGCTGCCTGCAGCGCGCGCCGTTCTACCGAGCGCGCATCTGCGTGTTGTTGGAGCCACCGCAGCAGAGTTTGGCGTCGGCCCCGTTGAGGGGGTCGAGTTTGCTGGCGCTGTGCCAGATCTCTCGCCCGAGTTTGCAACCGCTGCGCTGGTGCTTGCTCCCGTTTCCAGCGGTGGCGGCGTGCGCGTGAAGAATGTAGAAGCGCTGCAAGCAGGAGCCGCATTGCTCACGACGCCACTCGGTTGGCGCGGCATGGAAGCGTTGCCGCTGAATGTGGCCGCGGTCGAAGATCTTCCAAACTTCGCGGCCCGTGCAACGGCTTTGCTCTGCGATGCTCCTGCGCGTGAAGCGATGGCCGCGCGCGCTCGCTCCGTCTGCGGCCGTGACGACAGCGTGACAGCCGCTGCCGAAATTACCCTCGCTGCTTGGCGCCGCGCTCTGCAACGTCATCGCGCATTGCGCTGAGTTCGCGAGGGCGGTGGTTCGCGCGGGCTCCGCACAGCCGAGGGGACTACGCAATCCGGGTCGGATGCACTCCAACGGATTGCTCCGCCCCCTCGGTCCGTGCTGCGCCCTCGCTCACTCTTGCGAAGCCAGCGGTCGTTCACTCATTGAAACGTCACGGCCACAGGGAGCGTCACTCTGCCGAAACCAGAAGCCGTGGAGGAGTCCAAGGTGAGAGCACAAGCGTGCATGGTGAGGCCAGTGAGTACTGGGAAGTTGGG